>CAVSAH010000001.1:0-213925 GCA_963725885.1 uncultured Chloroflexia bacterium
TCGGCGACTTCTTCGGTGAGCTCGCCCTCCTCGACTCGTCGCCGCGCTCGACGACGGCCACCGCGATCGACGCCACGGAGACGCTGGCGCTGCCCCAGGACGACTTCCTGCGGCTCATCGACGAGGATCCGCACCTCGTGCGCGCCCTGCTGCACGCGCTGGCACAGGAGCTGCGCCGCCTGACCGGCCACGTCGAGGAGCTGCACTTCCTCGACCTCGCCGGACGCCTCTCCATGCGACTGGTACGGCTGGCCCGTGACCGGGACGTGGGGGCCGTCGGGTCGCGTCGAGCTCGACTGGCCCTATACACAGTCGGACCTGGCTGCGATGATCGGTGGCACCCGGCAGAGCGTGAATCGGCTGCTCAGCGGGCTCGTCGACGACGGCCTGATCAGCATCGATCGGGATACGCTCATCATCAACGACCTCGCCGCGCTCGAGCGCCACGGCAGCCGATGACTTGTCAGGCATTTGACAGCGGGCGTGTCGGCTCACCGCTTCGAGCGTTGAAGGGGCACCCATACGATTGCGCCCACTGCAGCTTTGCAGCCATCCTGTGGGAGGCACTGCATGGATAGGTTACGGCGCCAGCCGCCGATGGAGGGCTTTACCCGTCCGGGCTCGCTCGGCGGGGAGGCGCACGACGATGATTCAGTGGAGGGTCACATCATGAGCGACGATCGCACCCAGGACCTGGACGACACCGAGGGCCACGGCGGCAGGTTTAAGGTTGCCGACGACGACGACACCGAGGGCCACGGCGGCAAGTTCAAGGCCACCGACGACGACGACACCGAGGGCCACGGCGGCAAGTTCAAGGCCATCGACGACGAAGAGGATGTCGAGGGCCACGGCGGCAAGTTCAAGGCCATCGACGACGACGACACCGAGGGCCACGGCGGCAAGTTCAAGGCCGATCGACGACGACGACACCGAGGGCCACGGCGGCAAGTTCAAGGCCATCGACGACGACGACACCGAGGGCCACGGCGGCAAGTTCAAGGCCGCTGACGACGACGACACCGAGGGTCACGGCGGCAAGTTCAAGGCCACCGACGACGACGACACCGAGGGTCACGGCGGCAAGTTCAAGGCCACCGACGACGACGACACCGAGGGTCACGGCGGCAAGTTCAAGGCCATCGACGACGAAGAGGATGTCGAGGGACACATGAAGCGCCTCCGCTGATCGGAGGTGACATCAGCACCGATGGACGCCGCGATCGCCGCTCTCGTAGCGGCGGCGCGGCGTTCTGCTGTCGGCCGGCATCTCACCGGCGACGTCGAGGAGCGTCTGCTCCAGAGCATCGTGGACGCCACCGTGCGGCTCTTCGAGGCCGAGGCCGCGTCCATCGCGCTGTTCGAGCCGGACCCGGACCGGCTCGTGTTCCGTGTCGCTGCCGGGGAGCAGGGCGCCGGGGCAATCGGCCTGTCGGTCCCGCCCACCCAGGGGATCGTCGGCTTCGTCTACTCGACGGGCCAGGCGCTCGCACTGTCGGACGTCGCGAGCGATCCCCGCTTCAACCGCGACGCGGCCGAGCAGACCGGCTACGTGCCGCGCTCCCTGGCCGCGGCGCCGCTCCTCGGCGACCAGGGCGCGATCGGCGTGCTCCAGGTTCTGGACAAGCGCACGTCACCGACGTTCTCCCTCCAGGACATGGAGATGCTCGGTGTCTTCGCCGGCCAGGCAACCGTCGCGATCTCCGCAGCGAAGGTCCAGCGCGACACCACGCGACTGATCACCGAGGCGCTGCGGCGCGTCGAGCCGGCGCTGACCGAGGACCAGGTCGACGAGGTCGTCTCGCAGATCGCCGTCGCCCTCGACACTGACGAGGACGAGTCGTTCTGGCGCATCGCCGACCAGGTGGCGCGGCTGCGCGGGATGAGCGACCGGGAGGTGGCTCTCGTGGCGGACATCCTGGACGTCGTCGCCGACCACGCAGCGCGCTCTCGACGCGGCCGCATCGGCCGATGACGCTCGATCTCCCGGCGTGGTCGGAGCCGTTCGCCGATCCGCGCCGTGATCTGCAGCGGCCGCATCGGCTGCGAGGCATCTCCCGCGATTGGGCGTGGGGCGGCGCGACCGGTGCCGGCATCCGGGTCGGGATCATCGACTCGGGCCTCGAGAACTCCCATCCGCAGCTGCACGGTCGCGTCGTGGAGAACGTCGCGGTCGAGATGACCGACGACGGCCCGATCGTCGTTCCCGACGAGCCGTTCGACCTCTTCGGACACGGCACCGCCTGCGGAGCCATCATCCTCTCCCTCGCGCCGGAGGTGGAGCTCGTCTCGATCCGCGTCCTCGGCGCCGACCTGCGCGGCAAGGGGACCGCGTTCGCGGCAGGCCTCGAGTGGGCGATCGAGCAGAACCTGGGCGTCTGCAACCTGAGCCTCTCGTCGAAGAGCGAGTCTCTGTACCCGGTCTTCCATGACCTCGCCGACCAGGCCTACTTCCGAAACATCGCGCTCATCAGCGCAGCGAACAACGTCCCGGCGCCGAGCTATCCGTCGCTGTTCTCGTCGGTCTTCTCGGTCGCCGCGCATCCCGAGCCCGACCCCTGGCGCATCTACGTCAACCCCTCGCCGCCGGTCGAATTCGGGGCGTGGGGCGTGGACGTGCCGATCGCGTGGAAGGACGGCGGCACCACGGTCGCGACGGGCAACAGCTTCGCGGCTCCCCACGTCGCGGGGCTCGTCGCGCTCATCCGGTCGAAGCATCCGGGCCTGACGCCCTTCGAGATCAAGTCGGTGCTGGCGAGCATCGCCGACAACCCCGGCCGCCGCCATCCATGGAGACGACGCGCGGCGGCCGATAAGTGAGCCTGGTCCGCTCATACCTCGGGCTCTTCAGCCGCAACCGCTCGCTCACCCAGCTCCTGTTCGGGGAGTTCGTCTCGGGCATCGGCGACTGGCTGTACCTCGTGGCCATCCTCGTCGTGGTCTACAGCGAGAGCAGCTCGCCGGTGCTGCTGGGGATCATCGGTGCGGCCCGGATCCTTCCGTACGTCCTGCTCTCGGTGCCGGCCGGCATCGTCGCCGATCGCTTCGATCGGCGGATGGTGCTGCTGGTGACCGACGTCGCCCGAGGAGTGCTGATGGTGGGGCTCGCCGCGGCGGTGGCCATCGGCGCCCCGACCATCGCGATCATCGTCATCTCGATCCTCGCGGCGTGCTTCTCGACCTTCTTCGGCCCCGCGATCGCCTCGCTGCTGCCGATGCTCGTGAACGAGGATGACCTTGGCCCAGCCAACTCGGCCTGGGCAACGCTCGACAACGTCGCGTTCATCGTCGGCCCGGCGCTCGCCGGGATCCTGCTGGCGGTCGGCGGGCTGGAGGTCGCGTTCCTCCTCAACGCGGTGACGTTCGGGGTCGTCGCCGTGGTCCTGTGGCGGATGGAGATTCCCGAGCGAGCCCCGACCGGCGACACCGCCGAGGATGCCGAAGAGGAGCCGGTCGGCTGGCGCGATCTCGTGCGACCCATGGCCGGGCCCTTCATCCTCGATGCAGCCACGAGTTTCGTGAGCGGTGGGCTCGGCGTCCTGACCGTGGTCATCGCCATCGATGTCCTGGGCGCCGGGGAAGCGGGAACGGGTTGGCTCCAGGCGGCGACCGGTGTCGGCGGGGTCGTGGCGGGCGTCGCCGGTGGCGCGCTCCTCGCCCGGCGGCTGAGCGTGCCGCTCTTGATCGGTGGGGTCGTCGGTGGCATCGGCTTCGCCTGGCTGGCGCTCTCGGGAAGCCTGTTGACCGCGATGCTCGCCATCGCCATCGCCGTGGCCGGCCTGCTCCTGCTCGACATCGTGAACACGACGCTGATCCAGCGCATGGTGCCCGACGCGCTGCGAGGGCGGGCAATGGGCATCCTCCAGACGAGCTCGGCGATCACGTACTCTCTCGGGTCGCTGGTGCTGCCGCTGGTCGCCGACACGTGGGGCATGGCGGTGGTGCTGGTCGGATCAGGCGTTCTGACGCTGTTCGGCGTGGCCGTGGCGCTGGTCCTCAGCCAGAGGGGATACACGATCGAGGATGTCGACGCGGTGCGGCTGAAGGCCCTCGACCAGCCGCTCTTCGCCGGCATGCCCGCGGCACGCATCGAGGCGGCAGCACGTCGGCTGGTCGCGGTGCCCGTCGCCGCGGGCGACGTCGTCGTCCGGCAGGGGGATCACGCCGACCGCTTCTACGTGATCGATGCCGGTGCCTTCCGCGTGACGCAGACGTCCGATGCGGGTGAAGCGGTCCTGCGCGACCTCGGACCGGGCGACGTCTTCGGCGAGATCGGCCTCCTGCGCTCGAGCCCGCGCACGGCGACGGTGACAGCCACTTCGGACGCGATGCTGTACGCCCTGGATGCGGAGGGCTTCGCCGAGCTCATCAGCTCCGGGCCTGGGCTGAGCACCCGCCTTCTCGACCTTTACCGCGGGGTACTCTCCCGCACGTGACAGCCCCCGCGACGACCGCCGCCCTCGAGGCGCCGAGCTCAGTCCAGTCCTCCGTGCGCCGATCGATCCTCATCCTCGTCCTCATCTGGGCGGGCTGGGCCGTGGCCCTGCTGTCGTTCCAGGAGATCGTGCTGGCCCGGGTCGGGCCCGAGCGGCCGGATCCGGTGCTGGAGTGGACCGCGAGCGAGACCGGGCTCCAGCGGGCGAACGGCCGGCCCTACCTCGGCGTGGACACGTTCGCGACGCACATCGCCTTCGATTCGGAGTACTACCTCTCCATCGCCGCCGTCGGCTACGAGGACCCTCTCGTCACGCAGTACCAGGGTCCCGACGGCGACGTGCCGCTCAACTACGCCTTCATGCCGGGCTACCCGTTTGCCATGCGAGCCGTGGCCGCCCCGCTCATATGGCTCGGCGTCCCGCCGCCCACGGCCGCCGCGATTGCGGGCGTCGGAGTCTCATTGGGAGCGACGCTTGTCGCCATGCTCGCGCTCTTCAGCCTGGCCCGCCGCCACCTGGCCGATGCGGGCGCCATCCGCACCGCGTTCTACCTGCTCATCTTCCCGACCGGCTTCTTCCTGGCCCAGGTCTACAGCGAGGCCTTCTTCCTCGCCGCCTCCTTCGGAGCGCTGGCCGCCATGGCTGAGCGTCGCCCGCTTCTTGCTGCCGCCTTCTCCGTCGTCGCGGTGCTCACGCGACCGGTGGGCGTCGCGCTCGTGCCCGCGGCGGGCGTCGCGCTGCTGGTCCTGCTCTGGCATCGGCGCCAGGCGGGAGGCGAGGAGGGGAGCGAGATCTCGCGCGCCGAGCTGGTCGGCTGGGTCGTGGCCCTCCTCTCTCCGCTCCTGACCTACCTCGCGTGGTCGGCTTCGGAGCTCGGCAGGATGTTCGAGCTGGTCCAGCGCGAGTACTTCAGTCGCGGGACGCTCGACCTCGCCGCCTCGTGGGAGGTGTGGACCACCACCCTCGCCGGCCTCCACGCGGCGCTACCGGAGACTCGCGTGTACTACGGGCTCGAGGTCGCCGCGGTCGTGCTCGCGGCGGTGGCTTCGATCTGGGCCATCAGGAGATGGCCGGCGGTGGCGGTCTTCGGCCTGGTCACCCTCGTCATCGCCGTCACCAGCGGCGTGCCGCAGGGGATGGTGCGCTACGCCCTCGCGGTCCCGGCCGTGTTCCTCCTCCTCGCCCGGCTCGGGGAGAACCACGGCGTTCGACCGGGTGTGGACGGTGATCAGCGTGATGCTCATGGCCCTTCTCGCCGCGCTGTACAGCGTCGACTTCTGGGTCGCCTGACCGCGGGAGCAGCGAGCGACCTGAACCCCCACCGTCGGACCGGTGTATGGGCTGGCAGATGGGTCGTTCATCCAGGTTCCTGATACCGCTCGTGTCGCTTGCCGTGGTGGCGTGCAGCGCGACGCCGCCCGCGCCCTCGCCGTCGGAGGCGGCCAGCGCGGCTGCAAGTGCGACCGAGTCCGCATCGGCCTCCGCGTCGAGCGCAGCGGCGGCGACCGAGTTCTCCGCAGATCAGGATCGGCTCGAGGCGTTCCTCGCTGGCGCTCCAGGCCGTGGCGGACGCTCACGACGGGGTGCGCACTGCCGGCACCGCCGGCTACGACGCGTCGGTCGACCTCGCTGCGGCCGCCCTCGACGAGCTCGGCATGGAGCGTCGAGACGCCCGAAGTGGAGTTCACCGGATTCCGTGACCTCGGCGCGGTCCTCGAGGTCGGTGACGCAACCTTCGTCGGGCCTGACGAGGTCCGCGCGCTGCTCTACTCGCCCGGCGGGAACGTGAGCGGCCCGGTCGCCATCCTCGACGGAAGCGGCTGCGATCCGGACGACTTCGACGGTGTGCCTGGCGGTGCCACTGGCGCTCACGACCGAGGGTGGCTGCCTGCGCCGCGACCAGGCCGTCAACGCAACCGATGCGGGCGTCGGCGCGCTCATCGTCGGCTACACCGATCGTGGGCCGGGCGAGATCTTCCGTCCCACGCTCCTCGATCCGGCCGGGATCGAGGTCCCGGTGGTGAGCGTCACCGGGGAGGCCGTGACCGTCCTACGCGAGGCGGCAGGGGACGAGGCCACGCTGTCGATCGAGACCGAGCTTCCGGCGTCGGCGTTCCGCAACGTCATCGCGCAGCTCGGAGACGGGCCGTCGGTGCTCATGCTCGGCGGCCACCTCGACTCGGTGCTCGACGGGCCGGGCCTCAACGACAACGGCAGCGGCGTGGCGGCGCTGCTCGAGATCGCGCGCGGCATGGCCGAGGCCGGCGTCCCGGACGGCTGGGCCGTGCGCATCGGGCTGTGGGGCGCCGAGGAGTTCGGGTCGATCGGGTCGCGCGCGTACGTGGCCGAGCTCGGCGACGAGGTGACGGCCTACCTCAACCTCGACATGACCGGATCGGTCAACGGCGCGACGCTCGTGTACGACGAGGCCGGGCGCCGCCCCGGGCTCGGAAGAGATCACCACGTCCTATCGAGGCGTGGTTCACGGAGCGCGACCTCGAGCACGCGCCCGTCGACATCGGCCTGTCGAGCGACCACTTCGGCTTCGCGCAGGCTGGCATTCCCGACGGGCGGCCTGTTCGCCGGGGCGTCGGAGTCGGGGTCCGCGTCGAACCCGTCGGCAGGCGGCGGAGAGGCGCTGGACCCGTGCTACCACATCGCCTGCGACACGATCGACAACGTGGACCTCGAGCGCGTCGCGCTCTTCGCCGATGCCGACCTTCTCGGTGGCCTACGAGCTCATGGAGCGCTAGGAGGTCCCGGCAGCGGAGACGTCGCCGGTGAGCATGCGCCGATACGAGTCGTAGCGATCCTCGGATACCTCCCCGCTCGCCACGGCGGCGCGCAGCCCGCAGCGCGGCTCGTGGAGGTGGGTGCAGTCGGTGAAGGCGCATGCGCCGAGGTGGTCGCGGAACTCCGGGAAGCACCACGCCAGCTCGCTCGGCGGAACCTGCCACAGGCCGAGCTCGCGGATACCCGGCGTGTCGGCCACCCACCCACCGGCAGGCCCCTCGAGCCGATGCAGCTCGGCGACGCGGGTCGTGTGCCGGCCCTTGCTGAGCGCGTCGGACACCTCGCCCGTGGCCAGCTGGAGGCCGGGCTGCAGCCGGTTGAGGAGCGTCGACTTGCCGACGCCCGACGGTCCGGTGACGATCGCCAGCTTCCCGGCGAGCCGCTGCCGCAGCAGCTCGATCCCGATGCCCCCGCGCGCGCTGGCGCGAATGACGTCGTAGCCGATGCGCTCGTAGATCCCGAACACGGCCTCGACGTTCGTCGGCGTCGACGAGGTCGACCTTGTTGGCGACGAGCAGCGCCGGCACGTCGTTGAACTCGGCGACCACGAGGAAGCGGTCGATGAGCCTCGGGTTCGGTGGCGGTCGCTCGGCGGCAAACACGGCGACCACCAAGTCGGGATTGGCGACCATCAGGTCCTCGCGCCACGACCCGCTCGGGCCTGGCTGTCGACGGCTGAATCGGGTCCGTCGCGGCTCGACCGAGACGATGGTGCCGGTGCCGTCCGCCAGGCGCTCCACCGTCACCCGGTCGCCGATCACGGCGATGTCGGAGCTCTGGCGCTCCTTCTTGAGGCGGCCGCGAAGCTGCGTCTCGATCGTGTCGCCGTCATCGGTCAGGATGGTGGCGAAGCCGGACTGTGCCCGCAGGACGAGCCCTTCGACGGCGGTCATCCGAGCGCGCCGACCGCCATGCCGTACATCGTCTCGGAGCGCTTTGGCACTGGCTGGCCTCGGGCCATGCGGCCGTCCCATGGCTCGAGCTCCAGTCCGAGGCCGCGCAGCCACTCGGCGCCCTCGGTGTTGTCGGGCGGCAGGTTCAGTCGCAGCGACTCGGCGCCGCCGATCTCGAAGGCCACGGCCAGCAGGGTTGCCGCCACGGCAGGCGAGTCGGCCAGGTACGGCCCGATGCGTCCTCCCTCGTCGCCGTGAACGGTCGCGTAGCCCGCGATCGTGCCATCGCGCTCCGCGATCAGCGTCGGGCCCTCACGGTCGGCGACGATGATGCCGAGCAGCGATCGGCGATCGCCTCCGAAGCGCGGAAGGTCGTAGCGCGGCCAGCGCGTCGAGGTCACTCGGACCGGCGCGGCGAACGGTGAGTGTGGCGTCCAGTGCCAAGCCGCTCGCTCCGGGGCACGCGAACGGTGAGGCTGCGGCCGATCGACTCGAACCCGTGACGTTCGTACAAGGGGCGCCCGTCGGACGTCGCGTTCAGCTCGATCCGCAAGCACCCGGCGCCCTCCAGAAAATCCGTCACCGCCACGAGCACGGCCGAGCCGAGGCCCTGCCGCCGATGCGGTTCCGCGACGATCATGTTGCCCACGAACCCCAGCGACCCGTAGACGATCCCCGAGCCGGTCGCCGCGATGTCACCACGGTCGTCCACCGCAACGACGAATCGGGCGTGGGGCACGCCGATCACCGCGCGCAGCGCCCACTCGTGCACCGTCCATCCCGCCGCCACGCGCAGGGCGGCGATGGCCGGCAGGTCGGCCGCGGTAGCGTCGCGCAGCGACAGTCCGTCGGGAAGGCTCATCGGCGGCGAGTCTATCGAAGTCGTCGGGCACGCCGGCGCGGCTAGCATGCCCGAATGGTCTCCCACGATGCGGTCGACGTGCTCCTCGTCGGGGGTGGCGTCGCCTCCGTGCGCTGTGCGCGCACGCTGCGTCGCGAGGGCTTCGACGGGTCCATCCTGATCGTCGGCGACGAGCCGGCCGCACCGTACAACCGACCGCCCCTCACCAAGGAATTTCTCCGCGACGAACGTCGCCGAGGACCTGCTCGCAGCCGAGCCCGGATCCTGGTACGAGCGACGCCGGATCGGGCTGCGGACCGGCACGCGCGTGGCCGCGCTCGACCCGGACGGCGCGCCTCGCGACGCTGGCGGACGGATCGACGATCGCGTTCGAGCGCTGCCTGCTGGCGACCGGCGCCGAGCCGATCGTCCCGCCGATCCCGGGCGTGGAGTCCGGACTCCTGGTGCGGACGCTCGTCGACGCGCACCGGCTCCGCTCTGCGGCGCAGGCAGCACCGGGCTCGAGGGTGGTCGTGGTGGGAGGCGGCCTCATCGGGGTGGAGGTTGCGTCCGCGCTGGCCGCTCTCGGTCTCCGGCCGGTGCTGTCCGAGCAGGCCGATGCCCTGTGGGCCGGCGGCGCTCGGCGCCAACGTGGCCGCATGGGCACTCGGTCGACTCGAGGACGTCGGCGTCGAGGTCAGGCTGTCGTCGCGGGTGACCCGTCTCGAGGCTGAGCTCGGCCTGGATCGGCGACGAGCGGCTCGACGCAGCCTTCTCGGTGATCGGTGTCGGCGTCAGGCCCCGCACCGACCTCGCGCGAGACGCCGGCATCGCCGTCGACGACGGCATCCTGACCGATGCCGAGCATCGGTCCAGCCACCCGGCCGTGTGGGCTGCCGGCGACGTGGCCAGGGTCGATGGGCTGCGCTTCGAGCACTGGCACGCGGCCCGTGAGGGCGGCGAGCGGGCCGCCCGCTCGATGCTGGGCCTGCCGCCGGCACCGCGGAGGGCGCCATGGCTCTTCACCGAGGTCGCCGGCATCAACCGTCGACGTCTTCGGCACGGCCGGCGAAGTGACCGAGGAGCGCGTCGATCGGCGACCGCGTGGTTGCTCGCCTCGCGAGCGGCCGCCTCGTCCAGCTGGCGGTCATCGACGGCGCCATCGAGCCCGAGGTCGGCGCGCGAGCTCGTCGAGTCGGGCGCATCGGCTTCGGATGTCGAGGCCACGCTCGAGGCCGGTTGACCGTCGAGCGGCGCTGGAGGACAATCGCAGTCAGATCACCGACCAATTCGGTCGGGATTCCCGAGCGAGCCCGACACGAGACCCACGAGGAGCCCATGGCCCTTCCGAATCCTGCCCTGACCCAGGTCCCCGACGGCTACCGCTATGGGTGGAACGATCCCGAGCAGCCCCGCACCACGTTCCCCAAGGGAATCAACGCCGAGATCGTGGCGGAGATCAGCCGTATCAAGGGCGAGCCGGAGTGGATGACGAAGCTGCGCCTGAAGGCCTTCCGGCACTTCGAGTCACGGCCGATGCCGCGGTGGGGCGCGGACCTCGATGGCATCGACTTCCAGGACATCTACTACTACGTCACGGGCACGGACAAGGCGGTCCAGAGCTGGGACGACGTGCCGGACTACATCCGCCGCACGTACGACAAGCTGGGCATCCCCGAGGCGGAGAAGAAGTACCTCGCCGGCGTCGGCGGCCAGTACGACTCCGAGGTCGTCTACCACAACATCCGCGAGGACCTCGAGAAGCAGGGCGTCATCTTCCTCGGGACCGATGAGGCGCTCGTCAAGCACCCCGAGATGTTCCGCGAGCACTTCGGGACGGTCATCCCGGCCAACGACAACAAGCTCGCCGCGCTCAACACCGCGGTCTGGTCGGGCGGGTCGTTCATCTACGTGCCGAAGGGCGTCCACGTCGAGCTGCCGCTGCAGGCCTACTTCCGGATCAACACCGAGAACATGGGCCAGTTCGAGCGCACGCTGATCATCGCCGACGAGGGTTCGAGCGTTCACTACGTCGAGGGCTGCACCGCGCCGACGTACTCGACCGCCAGCCTGCACAGCGCCGTCGTCGAGATCATCGTCAAGAAGGGCGCCCGGGTCCGATACACGACGATCCAGAACTGGAGCCACAACGTCTACAACCTCGTCACCAAGCGCGCGGTGGCCCACGAGGACGCCGTGATGGAGTGGGTCGACGGCAACCTCGGCTCGAAGGTGACGATGAAGTACCCGTCGATCTACCTGCGTCGGCGAGCGCGCGCACGGCGAGGTGCTCAGCATCGCCTTCGCGGGCGACGACCAGCACCAGGACGCCGGCGGCAAGATCATCCACGCGGCGCCGAACACGACCTCGCTCATCACCTCGCAAGTCCATCTCCAAGGGCACCGGCCGCGACCTCGTACCGAGGTCTGATCAAGGTCTACCCCGGCTGCGAGCGCTCGAAGTCCACGGTCCGCTGCGACGCGCTGATCCTCGATGAGGAGGCGCGCTCCGACACGTACCCGTACATGGAGATCGACGAGGAGGACGTCACCATCGGGCACGAGGCGACCGTCTCCAAGGTCGGCTCCGAGCAGCTGTTCTACCTCATGAGCCGCGGCCTGTCGGAGGCCGAGGCGTCCGCCATGATCGTGAACGGCTTCATCGAGCCGATCGTGAAGGAGCTGCCGATGGAGTACGCGGTCGAGATGAACCGTCTCATCCAGCTCCAGATGGAGGGCGCGGTCGGGTGACCGCGGCGACCAGCGCCGCGACCCTCGACGCAGGCGCGATCGGGGCCATCAGCGAGCGGCTCGGCGATCCCGAGTGGCTGCGCGACCTCCGCGACCTCGTGGTGGGAGCGCGCGCTGCGACGCCGCCTCCGACCGGCCAGGAGGAGGAGTGGCGGCGCACGGACCTCACCGGTCTGCCGCGCGACGCCGACCTGCTGCTCGACCCGCCGCCGCTGGAGGTGACTCTCCCGGTGGGCGCATCGGAGCAGGGCGTGGTCGTCACCGACCTCGCCACCGCGGTCCGCGATCACTCCGAGCTCGTCCGAGGTCTCCTCGGCCGAGGAGACGGGCCGGCTTCGCACGGTCACTTCTGGGCGCTGGCGCACGCGGCCTGGACCGGCGGCCTCTTCTGCCACGTCCCCGCGGGCGTCGTGGTGGATGGCACGATCGTCGTCCGCAGCGTCCTCCCCGCGGGCGGCGCCACGTACCTGCCGGTGACGCTCGTGTCCGCCGGGGAGCGCAGCCACGTCGAGCTCCTCGAGGAGGTCGTCTCGCCGGACGGTGAGGCCGCCTGGTTCGGCGGGATCGTCGACATCCAGGCGGGCCAGGCGGCGGAGGTCCGCTACGCCCACCTTCAGCAGCTCGGGGATGCTGCCTGGAACATCGGCGCGCAGCGGGTCGTGGTCGGCAAGGACGCGAACGTCACCACGCTCAACGCCGAGGTCGGCTCGAGAGTCACGAAGATCGGCCTCGAGGTCGACATGGCCGGGAGCGGCGGGACCTCGAAGCTCCTCGGAATCCTCGCCGCCGGCGAGGACCAGCACATCGACATCAACTCCGAGCAGGACCTCATCGGCAGCTACACCACGAGCGACCTGCTCTATCTGTCCGCCCTGTACGACCAGGCCCGCGCGGCGTTCTACGGCGTCACGAAGGTCCGCGCCGGGTCGCGCCAGACCAGCAGCTACCAGGAGTGCCGCAACCTCCTGCTCAGCCCGGAGGCCGGTGCCGAGCCGATCCCGGTGCTCGAGATCGAGACGAACGACATCCTCCGATGCGGGCACGGCGCCACCGCCGGCGCCATCGATCCGGTCCAGCTGTTCTACGCGCAGTCTCGCGGCCTCGACCACGACGCCGCCGAGCGCATGATCGTGCGCGGCTTCTTCGAGCAGGTCGTCTCCAAGGTCGGCAGCGAGACGATCCGAGCCCGGATCCTCGAGGCCCTGGCGGGACGCATCGGCCGCGAAGAGGAGCTGGCCGCATGAGCGCCGTCGAGCCGGCCACCGGCTTCGTTGCCGTCGCCCGGGTGGGTGACGTCAGCCCGGGGACCGTTCGCGTCGTCGAGATCGAGGGCCGCTCGCTGTGCATCGGCCTCACCGAGGACGGCGAGTGGGGCGCCATCGACAACGTCTGCACCCACGACGGCGGCACGCTCGGCGAGGGCGAGCTGGACGACGACGCGGTCGAGTGCCCGCGCCACGGCGGCCGCTTCGACCTGTTCAGCGGCCGGGTCCTGGCCCTGCCCCCGGTGCGTCCGGTCAACGCCTACCCGACCGAGGTGGTGGGCGACGAGGTCCGCGTCCGGCTGGAGGAGGCGTCATGAAGGTCTCCACCCGCACCGAATACGGCGTCCGCATCCTCGTCACGCTGGCCCGCTCCGTCGACGAGGGCTGCCAGTCCGTCGGCGAGATCGCGCGCCGCGAGAAGCTGCCGCACGCCTACTGCGAGCACATCATCGGCGACCTGCGCCGGGCCGAGCTGGTGACCGCGACCCGCGGCCAGCGCGGCGGCTACCGGCTCGCGCGACCCGCCGCGCGACATCGCCATGGCCGACGTCGTGCGAGCGCTCGAGGGACCGATCCTGGAGATGCCCTGCGCCGGAGTCGACGACTTCGAGCACTGCGACCGACCCCAGCCGTGCAGCGTGCACGAGGCCTTCCAGCGCGTGTACGAGTCCCTCTCGGCCTCGCTCACCGCCACGACTCTCGCCGAGGTGGCCGCCGGAACGGGCGGGCCTCCCTATCCGCACGAGGTGCGCCGTCGCCGGATGGCCGGCGCAACGCGACACACCGGAGAAGCAAGGAACGCATGACCGACGAACTGGTGATCGCCGGGCTCGAGGTGAGCATCGGCGCAAAGAAGATCCTCAAGGGGCTCGACCTGACCGTCAGGCAGGGCGAGGTGCACGCCCTGATGGGCCCGAACGGGTCGGGCAAGACGAGCCTGGCCTATGCCCTGATGGGGCACCCCGACTACACCGTCGACGCGGGCACGATCACCTGGGCCGGCCATGACCTGCTCGAGGGCCGACGCCGCTGGGCATGACGTCCCGACAAGCGCGCGCGCCTTGGGCTCTTCCTCGCCTTCCAGTACCCGAGCGCCATCCCCGGAGTGACCGTCGCCAGCTTCCTGCGGAACATCTACAACGCCGTCCACCATCCGAAGCCCGCGGACGAGACCGGGGAGACGTCGATCAAGTACACCGGCATTCCGCTCGCCAAGTTCCGCAAGCTCATGGAGGAGAAGATGGCGCTTCTCCGCATGGATCCGGCCTTCGCGACGCGCTACGTCAACGAGGGCTTCTCGGGAGGCGAGAAGAAGCGCCTCGAGATGCTCCAGATGGCAGTGCTGAACCCGCCGATGGCGATCCTCGACGAGACGGACTCCGGCCTCGACATCGACGCGCTGAAGAGCGTGGCCGACGGGATCAACGCCACCCTATCGCCGGAGATGGGGGTGCTCATGATCACGCACTACCAGCGGATGCTGAACTACGTGAAGCCACAGTTCGTCCACGTCCTCCTGGACGGGCGGATCGTGATGAGTGGCGGCGAGGAGCTCAGCCACGAGCTCGAGGCGAACGGCTACGACTGGGTGCGCGAGCAGGTCGGGCTGCCCGATGGCGTCGGCGACTCCGCGGGCTCCGCGGAGCCGGTGGCCTCGCACTAGCCGAGCGAGGGGCGGGGTGGCGCTGCATACCGACCCGCGAACCCTCGACGGTCGCGCGCTGCGCGCCGACTTCCCCGTCTTCGAGCGACCCACCGCCTCGGGCCGCCCCCTCGCCTACCTCGACTCCGCGTCGAGCTCCCAGAAGCCGAGAGCCGTCATCGAGGCGCTGGCCGATACCTACGCCCATCACTACGCCAACGTCCACCGCGGCATCTACGAGCTGAGCGTCGACGCCGACGAGCGGTACGAGGCGGCGCGGGCGGCCGTGGCTCGGTTCATCGGCGCGACCAGCCCGCGGGAGATCGTCTTCGTCCGCAACGCGACCGAGGCGCTCAACCTCGTCGCCCACAGCTACGGGCGCTCGGTGGTCGGCGCGGGCGACGTCGTCGTCTCGACGGAGATGGAGCACCACGCCAACCTCATCCCGTGGCAGCAGCTGGCGGCCGCCACCGGCGCGAAGCTGGCCCACGTTCACCTCACCGATGACGGACAGCTCGACCTCGCCGAGCTGGCCAGGCACCTCGAGCGCCGGCCGCGGATCGTGGCCGTCGGCCACGTCAGCAACGCGCTCGGCACGATCAACCCGGTGGCCGAGATCGCGCGGATGGCGCATGACGCCGGCGCCACCGTCGTCCTCGATGCGGCCCAGAGCGTCCCGCACATGCCGGTGGACGTCACCGCGCTGGGGGTCGACTTCGCCGCGCTGTCGGGGCACAAGATGCTCGGCCCGTCCGGGATCGGCGCCCTGTGGGGCCGGCGAGAGCTCCTCGACGCCATGCCGCCGTTCCTCACCGGCGGCAGCATGATCAAGCGCGTAACGCTCGACGGCGCCGAGTGGGCCGAGGTCCCGTGGAAGTTCGAGGCCGGCACGCCGGCCATCGCCGAGACCGTCGGCCTGGCCGCGGCCATCGCCTACCTCGAGGAGCTCGGAATGGCCACGGTGCGGGCACACGAGCGCGAGCTGTTCGAGGCGACCTGGTCGGCGCTCGGGGCCATCCCGGGGGTGCGGCTGCTCGGACCCGCCGATCCGGACGTTCACGCCGGTGTCGTCAGCTTCGTGGTCGACGGCATCCATCCCCACGACGTCGCCACCGTCCTCGACGGCCAGGGCATCGCGGTGCGCGCCGGCCACCATTGCGCGCAGCCGGTGATGCAGCGCTACGACATTCCCGCGACGACCCGCGCCAGCCTCTACGTCTACAACGACCTCGACGATGTCGAGCGCCTCGTGGATGGCGTTCGTGCGGCGCAGCGCCTCTTCGGCGTGGCCTGAGGACGTCATGGACAACCTGTACCGCGACTTCATCCTCGAGCACTACCGCGAGCCCCACAACCAGGGCACGCTCGACCCGGCCGACCTCGCATTCGCCGACTCCAACCCGACCTGTGGTGACGAGCTGTCGCTGACGCTCCGCCTCGATGAGACCCGCGAACGCGTGGCGGACGTGGCCTTCACCGGGCGCGGCTGCGCGATCAGCCAGGCATCGGCATCGATCATGACCGATGACCTGCGCGGCCAGACCCTCGACCAGCTTCGGGCGATGGCTCCACGGGAGGTCGTCGCAGCCCTGGGGGTTCCCATCGGCCCGGCGCGGCTCAAGTGCGCCCTGCTGGGCTACAAGGTGCTCCAGGGCGCGGTCACCGGAGGCGGCGTCGACTGGCCCGAGGAGGCCGACCTGCTGGGCGACACGACCGGCGGCGGATCGGCGCCGTGACGCTTCCCGGACACGATGCGATGATGGAGCGGAGATGAACCAGCCAACGTTCCGCGAAGTCAGCGCCACCGATGCGGTCGCGCTCGCCCGCGAGGGCTATCGCGTCATCGACGTACGCGAGACCGTCGAATGGGATGCCGGGCGCATCGAGGGCGCCGTCCACGTCCCGCTCGCCGAGGTCCCGCGACGAATTGCGGAGGTCGCACCCGACACCGACGCACCAGCTGCTGCTCTATTGCGCCGCGGGCGCCCGCTCGGCCCGCGCGGCCGAGTTCCTGGCCCGCTCGGGTTACACCGATGTCGTCAGCATGAAGGCGACGACCGCGGACTGGCGAAGCGCGGGCGGTGGCTGGGACGAGCCGTCGAGCTCGCTGCTCACCGCGGCGCAAGCGCGCCGCTACTCGCGGCAGGTCCTCATCCCCGAGATCGGCGAGGAGGGTCAGCGCAAGCTCCTCGACGCGCGGGTGCTCCTCATCGGCGCCGGAGGCCTTGGATCGCCGATCGCGCTGTACCTCGCCGCATCCGGCGTGGGGACCATCGGCATCGTTGACGACGACGTGGTCGAGGAGTCGAACCTCCAGCGCCAGGTGCTCCATGGGGTCGATCGGCTTGGCATGCGCAAGGCCGATTCGGCCGAGCTGACGATTCGTGGGCTCAACCCGGAGACCACCGTGGTCAAGCACGTCGAGCGCCTCGGCCCCGACAACGTCGACCGCCTCATCGCGGGCTACGACGTCATCGTCGATGGCACGGACAACTTCGAGACGCGCTACGCGCTCAACGACGCCGCGGTGCGGCAGCGCAAGCCGGTCGTCCATGGCTCGATCTACCGATGGGACGGCCAGATCACGACCTTCGTCCCCTTCGAGGGACCGTGCTATCGCTGCATGTATCCGACCCAGCCGCCGCCGGAGCTCGCACCGGCCTGCAGCGTGGCCGGGGTGCTGGGCGTACTCCCCGGCATGGTCGGCATGCTCCAGGCGAACGAGGTCTTCAAGCTGGTGCTGGGCGTTGGCGAGACGCTCTCCGGCCGGCTCCTCATGCTCGACGCCGCGGGCACGACCTTCGACGAGGTCCGCATCTGGCGCGATCCGGCCTGCCCCGCGTGCGGCGAGGGCGCCGATGCCTCCCCGGCCGATCAGGTCGCCGTCACGTCAGCCGGATGACGACCGTTCGCATCCCGCCCGTCCTGCGCGACAGCACCGGTGGCAGCCGCACCATCGAGGTCGGGGGCGCCACCGTTTCGGAGGCGCTCGACGACCTGTTCGCCCAGCACCCCGACCTGTGGGTGAGGATCGCCCCGGAAGGCACGCTGTCCGAGTTCATCAATGTCTACCTGAACGACCGCGACGTCCGGTACCGCGACGGGCTGGCAACCCCGGTCGCCGAAGGCGACACGATCATCATCCTGCCCGCCATGGCCGGAGGCGCCCGGGAGATCCGGTGACGGCGCCGGCCCCGCCCGTGGCCAACGGGCTTCTCGACGCCATCGGCTCCACCCCGATGGTCGAGCTCACGCGGCTGGCACCGAGCCCGGACGTGCGGGTCTTCGCCAAGCTCGAGGGCGCCAACCCGACGGGAAGCGTCAAGGACCGCGTGGCGCTTGCGATGATCCGCGAGGCCGAGGCAGCCGGCCTGCTGCAGCCGGGCCGCACCATCCTCGAGCCGTCGAGCGGCAACACCGGCATCAGCCTCGCGCTCGTCGGGCTGCTGCATGGATACCCGGTGCGGATCGTGATGCCCGACAACACCACCGCCGAGCGCGAGCGGCTGCTGCGCCTCTACGGCGCCGAGATCGTGCACTCGCCGGGCGCCGAGGGCTCGAACGGCGCCATCCGGCTCGCGCAGCGCATGGCCGACGAGGACCCCTCGCTGTTCATGCCGTACCAGTACGGGAACGAGGCCAACCCGCGGGCGCACGAGCTCGGCACCGGCCCGGAGATCATGGCCCAGGTCCCCGATGTCGACGTCTTCGTCGCGGGTCTCGGCACCGGTGGCACGCTGACCGGGGTCGGACGTCACCTCAAGGGGGCTCGTCCCGGCGTGCGCGTCATCGCCGCCGAGCCCATGCCCGGCGAGCTGGTACAGGGCCTCCGCTCACTGGACGAGGGGTTCGTCCCGCCGGTGCTCGACGCATCGGTCCTCGACGACCGCCAGCTCGTGACGACGCGGGATGCGCTCGTCGGCGTCCGGCGCCTGCTGGCGACAGAGGGGATCGTCGCCGGGCTCTCGTCGGGCGCCGCGATCATCGTCGCGCTGCGCGTCGCGGCGGAGATGGGCTCGGGGAGCATCGTCGTCCTGCTGGCCGATGGCGGCTGGAAGTACCTCTCGGTTGACCTCTGGACGCCGGAGATCGACGAGCTGAGCCGACGAGCTGGAGGGGTCGCTGCTGTGGTAGCCGAACGGCTGGTCATGCCGCGGCGCCTCGCCGATGAGCTGCTCGCGCACGCACGCGCAGAGGTGCCCAACGAGGCGTGCGGCCTCCTCTCCGGCAACCAGGCGCTCGGGGAGGCCAGCGCCTATCACCCTGCGCGCAATGCGGAGGCCAGCCCGTACGTGTACAGCGTCCATCCGGACGACCTGGTCCGCATCGTGTTCGGAATCGAGGACGCGGGGGAGGACCTGGTGGCGATCTTCCACTCCCACACCCACACCCCGGCCGTCCCCTCGCCGACCGACGTGCGCGAGGCGCACTACCCGGACGCCTGGTACCTGCTCGCCTCGCTCGTCGAACCCGACGCACGCCCGGAGGCCGCCCTGCGTGCGTGGCGCATCACCGATGGCGAGAGTCGCGAGGGAACGCTCCGGATCGTCTGACCCTCAGCAGTCGCCGGTGGATATCTCGTCGACGATGGACCCTTCGTCGGTGTCGATGACGAGGTCCACGCCGCACGAGCCCTCCTCGCCGCCGGACCGGTAGCTCATCGCGAATCGATCGTCGCTGGGCGGCGGCAGCCAGGCGAGGCTGGAGAGCACCATCGCCTCGAGCGCCTCGTCCGCCACGAGCGAGCGGGCCAGCACGTCGAGGTCGCCTGCGACCTCCGCGGGCAGTGCGCGAAGATCCGTCGCGCCGACCGTTACCGACTCGGTCGCCGGATCGACGGCGAAGGTCCACGCGTCGTCACCCTCGACTCCCTCGCGCGACCCGGAGACCTCGACGATGCACGTCTCCGGACCGCATGTCCCGCCCACGACCATCTCGTCCCACGGCGCGCCGTCGAACGTCCAGATCTCCGCCGCGATGGCAGCGGCGATCGCATCGGTCTGGAGCTCGGTGGGGACGCCGTCGGGGCGTGGAGAGGTGCTCATGGCCTCGAGGATGGCCGCGGCGTCGTACGGCTGGCCCGGTCCTGCGCCTGCGCTCGCCGACGCGGCCGGGGCCGACTCCTCCGGAGTCGACTCGGCCGGTGATGCCGATGCCGCTGATGCGACCGGCTGGCTGGGCGACGGGGCAGGCCCGGCGCAGGCCGCGATCAGCAGCATGAGGAGGAGCGGCGCGCTGCGCCCGAGGCGATCAGTCGTCGAGCGCACGATGGAGGAAGGCGGCCATCTGGCCTCGCGTGACGCTGCCATTCGGGCAGAAGTGGGTGCCGCCGCAGCCCGAGGTGATGCCCGAGCGGGCGAGGGCGTTGATCCGCGCCTCATGCGGGGAGCTGTTGTCGTCGGTGAAGTAGTCGGTGCCCGTCGAGGGCAGGTCGAAGGCGCGCGCCAGGAACGTCGCCATCTGCGCCCGCGTGACGACGCCGTTCGGGCAGAAGCGGTCCTCCGCGCACCCCGCCGTGATGCCGGACGCCGCCAGGGCGTTGATCCGGGCCTCGTGGACCGAGCCCTCGTCATCGTCGAAGTAGTCGCGCGAGGTGGCCGGCAGGTCGAGCGCCCGGCCGATGAAGGTCGCCATCTGGCCGCGGGTGACCACCCCGTTCGGGCAGAAGCGCGTGGAGCTGCAACCCGTGGTGATCTCCTCGCGCGTGAGCCACAGGATGTCGGGGTAGAACTTCGAGAGGTCCGTATCGGTGTACGGGCTCTGGATCGCCCACGCCAGCCCGAAGGGCTCCTGCGACGCGTCGAACCTCGATGCCCGGACCTCGATTCGCATGGTGCCGGTGGCGTTGGCCACGACGTTCACCGTCTCGTACGAGTTGTCGAACGAGTACGAGCCGACGACCTGGCCGTTGGGCTGCCGCACGATGAGGTCGAGGTCGCCGGTGAGCACGTCGGACTTGCCGGTGTTCGAGCCGCCCGACGTGTGGCTGCTCCACGCCAGGGAGACGCGGACCGGCTGGCCCTGGACCACCGAGATCGTGCGCTCCTCGCGGTCGCCCGGTGAGGTCAGGCGTCCCGAGCGTCCAGCCGCCCCAGATGCCGTTGTCGAGGATCCGATTGGACCAGCGTGCCGACACGGACCCGACGCCCTCGTGGTCGGTGCTCGTGCCTCCGCCGGGCATCGGGGTGCGCCGCACG
Organism: uncultured Chloroflexia bacterium; assembly: GCA_963725885.1. Taxonomy (GTDB): domain Bacteria; phylum Chloroflexota; class Limnocylindria; order QHBO01; family QHBO01; genus JACDBZ01. The sequence continues at coordinate 20,819 of CAVSAH010000001.1, forward strand.
GCGCCGGCCATGATGAGGGCGCGGGTGGCCTCCGGCCAGGTTGCGAGGGTCGGCGCGCGCGCGACCAGCTGGGCGGCGATGCCGGCCACGATCGGGCTCGCGATGCTCGTCCCGCTGCCGGTCGTGCCGTTCGCGGTCCGCACGCTCACCGCGGGCGCGGAGACGTTCGGCTTGTTGAAGTCGCCGTGCGGGTTCCACGCGGCGCTCGTCGGATCGCGGTACGAGGCGCCATCGGACGAGTACCACAGGATGTCATCGCCGAGACCGGTCGTGTTGCGGTCGTTGATGCCCCCGACGGTCAGCACGTTGTAGCCGGTGCCGGGGCTGGCGACGTCCCAGTGGCCGAAGGTCGAGTGGTTGCCCGATGCTGCCACCACCAGGCGACCGTCCTCCCAGCCGATGGAGTCGAAGTAGCGGCGTCCCTCCTCGCGGCCGGTGGACGTGTCCTGTCCGAAGCTGGCATTCAGGATGTCCACGTCCCCGCCACCGGGCGACACCGACCAGTCGGCGGCCTGGATGATCTCGCGGTCGCGGGTGAGCCCTGAAGACTGTCCGCCGGTCGCCGCGCTGACGATGTCGGCCCCCGGCGCGACCCCGCGCCACGTGCCGTTCCTGCTGCCGATGGCACCCGCGACCCACGTGGGGTGGATGCTCGTCACGACCTGGCCGGTGACGCTCCAGCGCTGGACGACCTGGCCGGACAGGTCGCCGGTGTTGGCGGCGTTGTGGTACTCGAGCACGCCGACGCGCACCCCGTTGCCCTGGTCCCCGCTGCCGGTGGTCCAGTTGGCGGCAACCGTCGCGCCTGCCGAGGTCATCGTCTCGCGCCATGTCCCCTCCAGCCCAAGGCTGAGCACGTCGGATCGGGCTGCGAGATCGTCTACCGATGGCGCCGGGAGATCGACGAATACCAGCGGGGCGGACGTGCTGGCGTAGCCGATGCGCCCGCCGAGCGCCTCGACCTCGGTGGCGAGAGTAGCCGCGGCGGAGGCGTACACCGCGCGGCGGGCCTCCCACAGCTCACCCCGGAGGGCCCGCGCCTGCTCGACCGTGCCCGCCAGCGGCCGACCGGCCAGCCACTGGACCTCGGGATGCGCCGCCTGCACCGCGGCCTCGGCTCCCGAGACGTCGGCCGAGAGCCAGACCGCGACCTGGAGGGTGGCCGTGGGCCGGATGGCGATCTCGGACTCGAGGGCGGCATCGGCCTTGCGCTGGAGGGCCGTCTGAGTCGCGGCGACGTCGGTGCGGGCTGCCTCGAGCACCTCGGTCGAACCGAGCTCGCCCGACGCGGATCGATAGACGGTCACGATCTCGCCGGTTCGCTCGTCGAGGTACTTGCCCGCCCACATCGGTGCTTCGCCCTCGCCGGCAACGACGGCACGCTCGTGGACCAGGGCGAGGTCGTCGACGGAGATGCCGCGCTGGTCGGCGAGATGGGCACGCGCATCAGCGGCCGGATCGGCCGCCATCGCCGAGGTGGCGGGAAGCACGCTGGACAGGGCCAGAACAGCGCGTAGAGGCCCCGGCGGCAAGGCGCGCGCGTTGTGCCCTCAAGTGCATAGATCTCCCGCGATACGTTGTATGACAGCGTCACACAATCGCGTGCGGATCATCTTGCCATCCGGCCAGGTTCGATCAATGACCCATCGGTGTACGCTTCCATCATGACCAATAGCACGGCCACGGGGCGGCCGCTTCCCGCGGCGGTGCATCGCGATCGGCTCCGCCGAGCAGCCTCCGCGGCCGCCGAACGCGGCATCGAGGCGCTCCTCATCACGCCGTCCGAGGACTACGCGTACCTGCTCGGCTACCACGCCCCGGCCATGGAGCGGCTCACCTGCCTGGTCGTTCCCGCGCAGGGAGAACCGACACTCGTGCTGCCGCGGCTCGAGGAGCCGCTGGCGCGCCACGAGCTCGATGGGCTCGCCGACGACCTCGACATCCGCGCCTGGGACGAGATCGACGACCCGATCCAGCTCGTCCGCGGAATCTGTCGGCGGCGCGATGCGCGTCGGCGTCCAGGACCAGATGTGGGCCCGCTTCGCGCTGCGGATTCGCGCCGCGCTCGATCCCGCGGAGCTGGTCGCCGCCGGCCCGGCAATGAGCGGGCTTCGACGAGTCAAGAGCCCCGAGGAGGTGGACCTGCTTCGCGCCGCGGCAGCGGCCGCCGACAGTGCAATGCTGGCGATCACGACCGAGCCGCTCGCCGGCCGTATCGAGGCCGAGGTGAGCCGGCGCGTCCGGGAGCTGCTGATCCAGGCCGGACATGACGATGCCGGCTTCGCCATCGTCGCCTCGGGTCCGAACTCGGCAAGCCCGCATCACGTCGCCGGCTCCCGCAGGATCGATGCCGGGGATGCGATCGTCCTCGACATCGGCGGCTCGCGACACGGATACAAGAGCGATACCTCGCGGACCGCGTTCGTCGGCGAGCCGCCGCCCGAGTTCACCGAGCTCTACGACGTCCTCCGCGCCGCCCAGTCGGCCGCCTGCGATGCGGTCCGCCCGGGCATCACCGGCGCCGAGCTGGATGCTGTCGCGCGCGGCCTCATCGCCGACGCCGGCCACGGAGAGGCGTTCCTCCACCGCACCGGCCACGGCATCGGCCTGGAGACCCACGAGGAGCCGTACATCGTGGCCTCGAACGACGAGCCGCTTGTCGAGGGCAACGTCTTCAGCATCGAGCCGGGCATCTACATCCGGGACACGTGGGGCGCGCGGATCGAGGACATCGTCGTGTGCACCGCCGACGGCGGCGAGCGCCTCAACACCACGTCCACCGAGCTCTACCTCGTCGGCTAAGGGCAGCGGCCGCCCGCGTATATACGTATAGACGATCGAGCCGATGCGCTATCGGCTCTCGCGATGCGAGCTCATGAGCGCCACGAGCACGCTGTCGATCGCCGCGTTCGCCTCGTGGAAGGCGGCCGTCACGTCAGAGACCTCGGCTGATCGACGCCGAAGCTGCCCGACGATCGCGTCGAGCACCGGGGACCTGAAAGTAGAGGAAGGCCTCGACCGTCTCGGCCAGGGTGAGGCCGGCCTTGGATGCCTCCGCCCCGTACAGCGAGCCCATCTTCTCCGCCTCACCGATGAGGAGCTGGCGCTCCGACCGCTTCGTGGCCGCCACGTACTCGATCACCAGGTCGAACGTTCGCTGGCCCCAGCGCCTGAAGTCCGCGCGCTGGTCGGCGCTGAGGCGCGCCTGCCAGGGCTGGTCCGCGTGGCTCGGCGCGCTGCATGCGCCGATGGAGCTCCCCGGCCATCGTCTGGCGCGAGTCGGGCAGGCGCTCCACCCCGTACCTGGCCCGCCGCGGCGCGTTGATCATGGCCTCGAGGCTGGAGCGCAGGAATCGGCGGTGCCCGCCCGGCGTCTGGTAGCTCTGGACCTTGCCGGTGTCGGCCCAGCGGCGCAGGGTGTCGTGGCCGACACCCACCAGGCGCGACGCTTCACCCAGAGGCAGCCATGGGTCGTCGGGGTCGCGAGAGGGCGGCTTCGATCGGCTGGGCACGCGCGGAATCTCCGATATCTATGTCGCAGACCTGTAGCGTCAGCGTAGCACGACGCTCGGCCGAGCCGCCTTCAGCTCAGCTGCGCAGGTCCTCCGCGCGCATCGCGCCGAGCTCGGCCCACAGGTGCACGAGGGAAGCGAGGCCCGTCACGCAGGTTGCGCTCGCTCATCCATTCGTTCGGCGCGTGGAAGTTGCCTGTCGGGTTGGCGAAGCCGACCATCAGCGTCTTCAGGCCCAGGTGCGCGTCCAGCGCGGCGACGACGGGGACCGATCCACCAGAGCGCTGGAACAGCGGGGGCGAGCCGAATCCGGCCTCCAGGGCTCGCGCCGCGGGCGCAACGCCGGGATGGTCCAGCGGCGTGATCGCCGGCGCGCCGCCGTGAATGACCCGGACGGTGACGGCAACCGACGGCGGCGCGAGCGACTCGAGGTGCGCCTTGACCAGCTCCTCGATCTCGCGGAAGTCCTGGTCGGGCACGAGCCGCGTCGAGATCTTGGCGGACGCCCAGGCCGGGATGATCGTCTTGGCGCCCTCGCCCGTGTAGCCGCCGGTCATCCCGTTGATGTCGAAGGTGGGTCGCGCCGAGAGTCGCTCCGCGAGGGTGTGCCCGAGCTCGCCGTCCATCGCCGCCGCGACGCCCGTCTCATCTCGCCAGGCGACCTCGTCGAAGGGAAGGGCCGCATACGCGGCACGCTCGTCATCGGTCAGATCGCGAACCCGGTCGTAGAAGCCGGGGACGGTGAATCGACCTTCCGCATCGGTCAACGAGGCCAGCATGCGAACGAGCACGTTGGCGGGGTTCTCGACGCCACCGCCGTACTGCCCGGAGTGGACGTCGTGCGCCGGCCCCTGGACGCGGACCTCCCAGTACGCGATGCCGCGGAGGCCGTAGCCGATCGCCGGGATGCCCTCGTCGTCGAACGTGTCGCCGTCGGACACGACGCACACGTCGGCGCTGCAGCAGGTCGGCGTGATCGTCGATGAACGCCTCGATCGGCGCGGAGCCGACCTCCTCGTCGCCCTCGAAGAAGAAGCGCAGGTTCACCGGCAGCCGGCCGGCGGTCTGGATCCAGGCTTCGGTCGCCTTGAGATGCATGAAGAGCTGGCCCTTGTCGTCGCCGACGCCGCGGGCGTAGATGCGGCCCTCCTCGTGGCGCGGCTCGAAGGGCGGGCGGATCCACTCGTCATCGGGGTCTGTCGGCTGGACGTCGTAGTGGCAATACACCAGCACGGTCGGTGCGTCGGCGCCGGCATGGAGCCAATCGCCGGTGACGATCGGATGATGGGAGGTCTCGTGGATGGTCGCGTGCTCGACACCGATGCGCGTCATTTCGGCTGCGATCCACTCTGCCGTCCGGCGCACCTCGCCGGCGCGATCGGGATCGGCCGACACGGATTGGATGCGCAGGAACTCGTCGAGCTGGTCGAGGTGCTCGGTGTCGTGCTCGCGGAGATAGGAGAGGGCCGCATCGGTCATGCGGGCGGTTTCGGTTTCGGTGGTCATGTCGAGCGGATGATAGGCGGGATCGGCCGATGCAACCGGGCGGCGCCGATGGGCGTCCTGCGCCCATGATGCGCATGCGTGCCTTTCGCGGCCTCCTTGCGGCGTCCACGGCCTTTCTCCTCACCGCCGTTCCGCTGTCGACGACCCTCGCATGCTCTTGCGCCCAGGCGACCATCCCCGAGTCCGTCGGATTCGCCGATGTCGTCTTCACCGGCACGGCCGTGGCGGTCGAGGCCCCGCCGCCCGGCGACGTCGATCAACACCATCGACCCGGTGCACTACTCGTTCGTGGTCGACCGAGTGTTCAAGGGCCCGATCACCGACAGCGAGATCGTGGCCAGCACCGCAGATGGACGGTGCGTCGTGCGGGACCGCCTTCGGGGTCGACGAGCGCTGGCTCGTCTTCGCGAACTTCAGCGAGGATGGGATCTGGACCGGCCTGTGCTCCGGGAACGTGCTGCTGGCCGACGCAGAAGCGGAGGACGCAATCCTCGCCGAGCTCGGTGCGCCGATCGCCGAGCCGGAGCCGCCCGCGACCGAGACGGCGCCCGCGGACGCAGGCATCCCGATGGCTGTGCTCGTGGGCGGCGTGCTCGCCGCGGCCGTCATCGGCATCTCGGCCTGGGCCTTCGTCCTCGAGCCGCGGCGACGGGTCAGGTAAAGGCGCCGAAGGCGAACCCGAAGAACATCGCGACGGCGAGGGCCGGCACGACGCTGGCGACCTTGAGGAACGTCGGCCAGCTGGCACCGCCCCACAGCGCATAGGCGGGGATGGTCACGGGGAAGACGAGCGCACCGAGGCTCCAGCCCATGCGTGATCGCTCGCTGAGGTCCGGCCGCTCCTGCACGTCCAGCCAGAAGGCGGCGATCATCAGGAAGCCGCCCACGGCGAGCACGGCGAAGAGGGTCCAGATCACCGGGAGCATGTCGGGCCGATGCTATCGCCCGGCGCGCCTCCGCGCGACGTCGTCGGCTCCGTTGAACAGGTCGGTGAGGAACGCGCCCGGGCGCCGACTCGGGAGCTTCGGCTCGCTGGACCGGCAACAGGGCCGCCACCGCTTCGCGCAGCCGGGCGTCGAGCGCGGCGCGCGCCTCCGCTCCACGGACGCCCTCCGCGGCGAGGACCGGCCCGAACCTGACCTCGATCCGACGGCGGAACCACAGGTCCGTGCTTCCGACGATCGCGCAGGGCACGATCGGCACCCCGGACGCCACCGCGAATGCGGCCGCTCCGTCCTCGAACTCCAGAAGATCCGCCTCGGCGAAGCCGATGCGTCCCTCGGCGAAGATGGCGAGGACGCCATCGGCAGCGAATACGCGGCGCACCGCGCGCACGGCGCCGGTGAGCGACGTCTTCTCGGGGTTGTAGGGGATCATTCCGCCGAAGAAGCCCATCACCCGGTTCTTGAATCCGCGGCTGAAGTCCGCCTCCTTCGGGCCGAACCACGTGATGCGCGGCTCGAGGGGCACGACTGAGATCACGAGCAGCGGGTCCCAGCCGTTGTGGTGGTTGGCCACGATCTGAAACGGCGGGGCCGGCCACTGATCGAGCCCGCTGACCCTCATGTCGAACAGCGGTCGCACCAGGAGGCGCACGAGACCCCACATGAGCCGGTAGCGGAGCGTCACCTCGACGCTCAGCTCGCGGGGTCCGGTTCGGGCGGCTCGCCTCGGTTCCGACACTGGTCGGTCAGGCCGCCTGCGGCGCCACGAGCTCGCGACGACGCGGGTCGACCTGCGTCAGCGCCAGCGCCGACAGGCCGAGGAAGGCCACGCCCACGAGCATCGCGGCCCGCGGGACCGGTGGGGTCGGAGGTGGCCGCCGACACGAGGTCCTGCACCGGGCCGGCGACGATGATGAACACGGGTCCGGCCATGGCGGTGCCGGCGTTGAGGATGCCCATGTAGCGCCCGGCCGTCTCCTTGGGGATGACGTCGGCCATCAGCGCCCAGTCTGCCGACAGGAAGATCCCCATGCCGATCCCGAACGGGACCCACGAGGCGACCGCGAACGCGGGCGAGGGAGCGAGCGCCACTCCGAGCAGGCCGACTCCAGCGACGAGCGCCGCGGTCCAGATCACCGGCCGGCGGCCGAACCTGTCCGACATCCGACCGCCGGGAATGGCTGCGAGCGCGGTCGACACCCCCACGATGGCGGTGGCGACGAAGACCACCGTGTCGGCGTCGCCGTCGGACATGCCGTGTGAGCGGCGGAAGTAGCCGACCGCGATGAGGGTCGCGTTGTAGGCGCCCAGGAAGAGGAGCCGAACGGCGAGCAGCCACAGCACGTCGCGCTGGCCGAGGATGTCGCGTCCCCATGCCGACAGGGCGATCTCTCGCCACGGGCGCGTGCGCTTCGGACCGCGGGTGCCCTCGTCGACCGTGAGGACCAGCACCAGCATCGTCGCCACCTCCACCAGCCCCAGGGCCAGGATGGCCAGCGGGATGTTGTCGGTGAGCCCGCCGAGCGTGGCGATGCCGACGCCGAGGATCGTGCCCAGCGTCAGCATGAGCCCCATCAGGCCGCTGGCGAGCCCGACCTGCTTCGCCGGCACGAGGTCGGGGACGTACCCCTGGAACGGGCCCTGCGCGAAGTTCGAGCTGACCTGGAGCAGGAAGTAGAAGCCGACCATCGCGACGAACTCGTTGCTGAACGCGATTCCCGCCAGGAACACGACGTCGAAGAGCGAGCCGATGACGATGTACGGCTTCCGGCGCCCCCACTTGGTGACGGTGTAGTCGCTGATCACCCCGACGGTGGGCTGCACGATGATCGGCGCCAGGGCACCCACCACCATGATCACCGCGAGCATGGTCCCCTGGGTGTCGCGGCTCATGTCATCGAGCCGGCCGGGGATGATCGTGATGTTCAGGCCGCCCCAGATGACCTGGATCCCGAGCCAGTAGATCGACAGCGTCAGCAGCTGCGACAGCGGGAGGGCCGCGCGGGATCGCTCGAGGAGGGTGCCGTCGGTCATGCGCGCATATTGACGCCGCCCGACTGCGGCGGGAGTGCGGGAGCTGCTCGCGGAACCGCTACGCTCGGGTCCCATGTCGATCGAATCGATCCGGGGGCCTGGCCACCGTCCTCGGCCACCCGGACCTGCGGCGCTACCTCGCGTCGCGGTTCATCGTCGGCGTCGCCACGCAGATCCTGACGGTGGCCGTCGGGTGGCAGGTGTTCCTGGCGACCGGCGACCCGTTCGACCTCGGCCTCGTGGCGCTCTCCCAGTTCCTGCCATTCATCGTGCTCATCCTGCCCGCCGGGCACGTCGCGGACCGATACGACCGCCGGCGCGTCCAGCTGCTGACCTACCTCCTGGCGACCGTCTGCGCCGGCGCGCTGCTGGCCCTGTCGCTGGCCGGCGTGACGGACACGCTGCCGATCTTCGGGGTGATGGTGCTCTTCGGCGTCGTGCGGGCGTTCAGCCAGCCGACCAGCCAGGCGCTCCTCCCGAACCTGGCACCGCTGGAACTCTTCCCGCGTGCCGTGGCCGTCAACTCGTCGCTGGGCCAGGTAGCGACCATCGCCGGGCCCGCGGTCGGGGGCGTGTTCGTGCTCTTCGGCGTCGAGGTGGCCTACGCGCTGTCGCTGGCCCTCCTCGTGGTCGGCGTCGTGCTGGTGGCGGGCCTGCGTGGTGGGGGACGGCGCGAGACTTCAACGGAGCCGGTCTCGTGGACCACCCTTCTGTCGGGCGTCGCCTTCGTGCGGTCGCGGCCGATCGTGCTCGGATCGATCTCGCTCGACCTCTTCGCCGTCCTCTTCGGCGGAGCGACTGCCCTGCTGCCGATCTACGCCGGCGAGATCCTCGACGTCGGCCCGGTCGGGCTCGGTGCCATGCGGGCCGCGCCGGCGGTTGGCGCTGCCGTGCTGGCGGCGCTCGTGGCGGTCCGCCCCATCCGTCGCGCGGTCGGCCGCTGGATGTTCGGCGGCGTGGCCGCCTTCGGCCTCGCCACGATCGTCTTCGGCCTCTCGACGAGCTTCGCGCTCAGCCTGGCCGCGCTGGCGGTCACGGGCGCCGGCGACATGGTCAGCGTGTACATCCGGCACCTGCTCGTCCAGCTCGAGACGCCCGACGCGATCCGCGGCCGTGTCAGCGCGGTGAACTCGGTCTTCATCGGCGCCTCCAACGAGCTCGGCGAGTTCGAGTCGGGCGTCACCGCGGCGTGGTGGGGCGTCGTCCCGTCGGTCGTCATCGGCGGCGTCGCGACGCTGGTGGTGGGTGGCGTCTGGACCAGGCTCTTCCCGGGACTGTGGCAGCTCGATCGGTTCCCGTCTGCGCCTCCAGGGGCCGTGGAGGTCGAGGCGGAGGTCCGGCGCTAGAATCGGCGGGTGACGATCGACCCGGTGGCGTTCCAGCTCGGTCCCATCCAGGTGCACTGGTACGGGATCATCATGGCCTCGGCCGTCTTCGTGGCAGGGCTGCTCGGCACGCAAGTGGCCAGGTGGCTGAACGAGGATCCCGACGACGGCTGGTCGATGCTCCTCATCGTCATCGTCCTCGCCGTGATCGGCGCGCGCGTCTACCACGTCATCCACCTGTGGGACTACTACTCCGAGAACCCTTCGCAGATCATCCAGCTCTGGAATGGCGGCCTCGGCGTTCCCGGGGCGCTCGTCGGCGGGGCGCTCGGGATCTGGATCGGAACCCGGATGCGGGGCCTCAGCACGGCGCGCTGGCTCGACATCTTCGCGCCGGCACTGTTGCTCGGCCAGGCAATCGGTCGACTCGGCAACTTCGTCAACCAGGAGCTGTACGGCCCGCCGCTCACCGAGTGCGGCAACGGGACCTTCCCGCCGTGCCTGCCGTGGGGCATCCCGATCGACGCGGAGCATCGTGCCGGGACGCCGTGGGACGCGGTGACCTACCCGCCCGACACGACGCTGTTCGTGCCGATGTTCGCCTACGAGGCGGTGCTGAACCTCATCGGCATGGCCATCCTCCTGTTCGTCATGCGCCGCTACGGGAAGCGGCTGTTCGCCGGCGACGCGATCCTCATGTACTTCATGTGGTACGGCTCGGTGCGCACGTTCCTCGAGCTGTACCGGGTCAACAACTGGACCATCGCCGGCGTGCCGACCGCGATCGTGATCGGCGTCACCGCCGTCGTCCTCTCGGCCCTGTGGCTGTTCATCCGCCATCGGCGTGGCAAGGGCGCGCCGATGATCAGGCCGGCCGACGACGCCACAGCGGACAAGCCCGAGGCGCCACCCGCGGCCGAGCCACCGGCTGCCGAGCCGCCCGCCGAGCCACCCGCCGCCGAGCCGGAGGCGAGCGCTGGCTGAGCCGCCCGGGCCTCCTGCCCGATGTCACCGCGGCCGTCGGTGGGACTCCGCTCGTCGCGCTCGATCGCCTCGCCGCCGGCGTGCGGCCACGCATCGTCGCCAAGCTCGAGCACATGAACCCGGGCGGGTCGGTCAAGGACCGCATCGCGCTGCCGATGATCGAGGCCGCGGAGCGGGCCGGGCTGCTGCAGCCGGGCGGCACGATCGTGGAGCCGACGTCGGGCAACACCGGCGTGGGGCTTGCGCAGGCGGCCGCGGTGAAGGGCTATCGGTGCATCTTCGTCATGGCCGACAAGCAGTCGGAGGAGAAGCGCGCGCTGCTGCGCGCCTACGGCGCCGAGATCGTGGTGTGCCCGACGGACGTGCCGCCCGACGACGAGCGCTCCTACTACCGCGTCAGCGACCGGCTGGCGCTGCGAGATCCCGGGCGCCTGGAAGCCCGACCAGTACTCGAACCCGGGCAACCCCGAGGCCCACTACCTGACCACGGGCCCCGAGATCTGGGACGGAACCCACGGGCGCGTCACGCACTTCGTCGTCGCCCTCGGCACCGGCGGAACCGTTTCGGGCGTCGGCCGCTTCCTGAAGGAGCGGAATCCATCGGTGGTCATCGTCGGAGCCGATCCGGACGGCTCGGTCTACTCGGGCTCGCCGCCGCATCCGTACCTCACCGAGGGCATCGGCGAGGACTTCTGGCCCGGCACGTACGACCCTGGCATCTGTGACGTGGTGATCCGGGTCTCGGACCGCGACTCGATGCTCACCGCGCGCGCGGCCACCGCCCGGGAGGGGATCCTCATGGGAGAGTCGTGCGGCACGGCGCTGTGGGCCGCGCTCCAGTGGGCGCGGGTGATCGACGATCCCGAGGCGCTCCTGGTGGTGCTTCTGCCCGACTCGGGGCGCAACTACGTCGGCAAGCTCTACAACGACGAGTGGCTTCGGGAGAAGGGCCTCATCGGCGCCGACGAGGATCCGGTCGCCTACGACTGGCGCGAAACGGCGCTGGACGTCGTAGTGCGCGGCGACGAGATCCCGCGCGGCGACACCTCCCGAGCCTGATGCCTCCCCGATCGGGGAGTATCGTTGAGCACCAGCACACGACACGAGGGAACGTCATGACGCACGTCGCAGAGCCGCCGGTCGCAGAGGGCAGCGACGCGACCGCGCCGGATCGGGTCAACCACTGGATCAACGGCGCCCGCGTGGCGGGTACGAGCGGGCGCAGCGGCCCGGTCTACAACCCGGCCACCGGCGAGGTGGCGCGACAGGTCGACTTCGCATCGGTCGAGGAGGTCGATGCCGCTGTGGCCGCAGCGAAGGCCGCGTTCCCGGCCTGGCGCGCGACGCAGCATCAGCACGCGGACCGAGATCATGTTCCGCATCCGCAACCTCGTCGAGCAGCATCGCGAGGAGATCGCGGCGCACCTGACGCGCGAGCACGGCAAGGTCCGCACCGACGCCCTGGGCGAGGTGGCCCGCGGCCTCGAGAACCTCGAGTTCGCCACGGGCATCCCGCACCTGCTCAAGGGCGGATTCAGCGAGCAGGTCGAGCACGGGGATCGACGTCTACCAGATCCGCCAGCCGCTGGGCGTGGTGGCCGGCATCACGCCGTTCAACTTCCCGGCGATGGTGCCGATGTGGATGTTCGCCAACGCCATCGCCTGCGGGAACACGTTCATCCTCAAGCCAAGTGAGAAGGACCCGTCCGCATCGGTCTACCTCGCCGAGCTGCTGAAGGAGGCGGGCGTCCCGGATGGCGTCTTCAACGTCGTCCACGGGGACAAGGTGGCGGTCGACCGCATCCTCGAGCACCCCGACATCGCTGCCGTCAGCTTCGTCGGCTCGACGCCGATCGCGAAGTACATCTACGAGACCGGGACGTCTCACGGCAAGCGCGTCCAGGCGCTGGGCGGGGCCAAAAACCACATGGTCGTCCTGCCCGATGCGGACGTCGAGATGGCCGCCGATGCCGCGGTCTCCGCCGCCTACGGCTCCGCCGGCGAGCGCTGCATGGCGATCAGCGTTGTCGTGGCCGTCGGCGACGTGGCCGACCCGCTCGTCTCGGCCATCGAGGAGCGGCTGCCGAAGATCACGGTCGGGTCCCGGCAACGAGGAGGGCTCCGAGATGGGCCCGCTCATCACCAAGGAGCATCGCGACAAGGTCGCCTCGTTCCTCGACAGCGGCGTTGCGGCGGGCGCGACCCTCCGGGCCGATGGGCGCCAGCACGTCCTCTACAACGAGAGCGCCGGCTTCTTCCTGGGGGTCAGCCTGCTCGACAACGTCACGCCCGAGATGGAGTGCTATCGCAACGAGATCTTCGGCCCGGTGCTGGAGATCGTGCGTGTCCCGACCTACGCCGATGCGGTCCGCGTCATCGACGAGAACCCGTATGCCAACGGCACGGCCATCTTCACGCGAGACGGCGGCGCCGCGCGGCAGTTCCAGTTCGAGGTGCCGGTCGGGATGGTCGGCATCAACGTGCCGATCCCGGTCCCGGTGGCCTACTACAGCTTCGGCGGCTGGAAGGCCTCGCTCTTCGGCGATCTGCACATGTACGGGCCGGAGGGCATCTCGTTCTACACGCGGGGCAAGGTCGTCACGGCGCGCTGGCCCGATCCGGGGACCTCGAAGGTCGATCTCGGCTTCCCGCGCACGCGCTGATCCACCCCGATCAGGGCAGGTCTGCAGAAGTCTCGACGATCCGCCGAAGCGCCTCCTGAAGGCGAGCCAGGCCCTGACGCCCGAGGAGCGTCGCCAAGTCGTCCTCGAGCGCGCCGATCGTGCGACGTGCTGCGTGGACGCATGCCTGGCCGCGTCCCGTCAGGACGATCCGCTTCGCGCGACGATCATCCGGGTCCGGCCGGCGAGCGACGTACCTCAGTCGCTCGAGGTCGTCCACGAGCTCGCTCACTGCCTGGGGCGTCATGTTGGCCCGCGCAGCCAACGTGGTGAGCCGCGTCCCGCCGTCGATGTCGATGTTCGCGAAGACGGCCGAGTGCGCCGGGCGTTGGGGGAATCCAGCGGATACCACCCCCTCGACGATTCGCCTGCCGAGGGCCAGGTGGGCACGCCCGAGGAGCTCGGTTGTGTTCGGGCGAGCTGAGCTGCGATCTTGACGCGCGCGGTTGGTCGCACTATCTTCAGGCATCCTGATGATCAGGATACCTGATCATGTTCAGAGATGGAGTCAAGGCCGAGGATTCAGATGGGATGGCTGCGTGCGTACGCCTGGTGGAGCTCTCGTAGGTGGTCGCCGCGATATTCGTCCTGTTCGGCATTGGTGACCTCCTCGTCGGGTTCACCTGGGACCCGGGTATTCCGCTCGGCTTGACCGGCCTCACGCCCGCGGAGCTCGAGGCTGAGAGCGCAGCTGCGTATCGGATGCTGGAGTTCGGGACCCGCAGCGGGGGAATCAATCTCATCGTCATCGGGCTGCTGTTCACGATCGTGCTCCTCATCGGGTTTCGTCGGTCGGAGCGGTGGGCGTGGTGGTCCATGTGGCTCATGCCGGCCTGGATGGCCGGGGTGGCCGGCCTCAACCTCGCGTTCGGGATCGCCCCGGGACAGGCTCCTCCACCCCCACTGATCTCCGGAGCGATCCTTGCCGTCCTGACCGCGGCGGTCCTGTTACTCAGCGCCCCGCGCTTCCGTGATCAGGTGACCTGACGGTCAGACGCCGCTCAACCCGGCATGCAGCGAAAGGGAAGACCAACAATGGCCCGGCGCATCGCTCGTCCGATCCACCTCGTTGTGGCATGGCTCTTCGTCATCGGTCTGGTAGTGCAGGTCTTCCTGGCCGGCATGGGCGTCTTTTCGTCGGCGACCGAGTTCGCGACGCACCGTGACTTCGGGTACCTGCTGACGCTGCTGCCGGTCGTGCTGGTCGTCACTGGCATTGTCGGCGGCTTCGGCCGCTGGGAGGTGATCGCCGCCGCGGTGATGTTCGGGCAGTTCATCCTGCAGTCGATCCTCGTCTTGCAGCGCGACTCTGTGCCCGCGATCGCGGCGCTGCACCCGGTGAACGGGTTCCTCATGCTCCTCATCGCGATCTGGCTGGCGATCGATGCCTGGCGGCGGTTCCAGGCAGGTGACGAGCCGAAGCCCGCAGCGGAGCCCTCCGGCGAGACCTCGGCCGGCTGACCCTCAGTGCACCGGCGTCGGGAGGCCGATGACGACGCCGCTGACCGAGCCCGCGTCGTCGTACGCCTCGGCGTGGCTGGTGCCCGCCGTCGAATCCAGACCGAGCAGCTCCCGGGCGGCATCGGTCAGCAGCACGTAGCCCCGCAGGCCTGTCTCATCGGTGACCGAGTTCTTGAGTAGCCGATGCGCCGCGATGACGGCAGGGCCCGCCACGTGCGTTCGTGTCGCCAGCGGCTGAACCACGAACGTGCCGGCGTGCACGATGAACTTCAGCTCGAGCGACGTCAGCAGCAGGCACGCGCTGCATCCGTCGCTCCGCAACCGGTGCTGCTCCTCGATGCGGGCGTGGTATGCGGCGTAGGTCGACCTGATCGAGTCGAGCACGTCGCGCCCGCGGTTCGTCACCATGTCGGCTTCGGCCACGGCGAAGAGGGCGTCGCCCTCGGTCTGCACGGGCGTGAAGGTGGGCTGCAGGCCATCCGCCACGAGGTCGAGCAAGGTGACCATGAAGTCGTAGGCCGGCGGGACCGGCTCGATGCCGGCGGCGAGCTCGGGATGCGCCTCGGTCACGCCATGGAGGAATGACGTGTAGCCGCTGATGTCGGCCAGCATCAGGAGGCCGGTGGCGAAGCGGGGCTCGGCGCGCGCTGTCATCGCCGCGATCATGCCACGGGATGCAGGTCGGCCGCGCGACCGTGCAAGAATGAGCGCCGATGCCTGACCGATTCGAGACCCTCGCGGTGCACGCGGGCGCCGAGCCCGATCCGGACACCGGCGCGGTGGTGCCCGCGATCCAGATGAGCACCACGTTCAAACAGGACGGCGTCGGCGGGCTGCGCGGCGGCTATGAGTACGGGCGTTCCGGCAACCCGACGCGCGCCGCGCTCGAGGAAGCGATCGCGACGCTCGAGGACGGCAGTCATGGGCTCGCATTCGCGTCGGGCCTGGCTGCGACCCAGGGCATCGGCTTCCTGCTCGATCCGGCCGACCGGCTGCTCATGAGCGACGACGTCTACGGCGGCACGTGGCGACTGGCCGACAAGGTCTGGCGCCGCTACGGGGTCGAGACCGATCCGGTCGACCTGACCGATCTCGACGCGGTCGCGGCCGCGTTCGCGGGCGAGCGGCCGCCGCGCATGGTGTGGATCGAGACGCCGTCGAACCCCCTGCTCAAGATCGTCGACATCAGCGCCGTCGCGCGCCTGGCCGCAGTGGCCGGGGCGATCACCGTCGTCGACAACACGTTCGCCACGCCCTACCTCCAGCAGCCGCTGAACCTGGGGGCGGACCTGGTGCTCCACTCCGCCACGAAGTACCTCGGTGGCCACTCGGACGTCATCGGCGGGCTCATCGCCACTCGGTCGGACACGCTCGCCGAGCGGCTGCGCTTCCACCAGAACGCCGCCGGAGCGGTCCCCTCGCCATTCGACTGCTTCCTCGTCATGCGTGGCCTGCGGACGCTCACCGTGCGAATGGACCGCGCCTGCGCCAACGCGGCGGACCTGGCGATGTGGCTGTCCGATCGGCCCGATGTTGAGCTGGTGCACTACCCGGGCCTCGAGGGCCATCGCGCGGCCGAGCTCGTGGCGCGCCAGATGCGACTTCCCGGGGCCATGCTCAGCTTCGTGCACCGCGGCGGGGAGTCGGCGGCACGCCGTTTCGTGGGCGCGACCCGGCTCTTCACCCTGGCCGAGTCGCTCGGCGCGGTCGAGTCGCTCATCGAGCTGCCCGCACCGATGACGCACGCATCGGTCGCCGAGTCGCCGCTCGAGGTGCCGCCGTCGCTGGTGCGCATGTCGGTCGGCATCGAGGCCGTCGAGGACCTGCGCGCAGACCTCGAGGCGGCGTTTGCCGCGTCGTCCTCCTCGTCGGCCGCGTGAGGGCGCATCGGTCAGGTGAGCGAGCCCACCCCTCGCGAGGACGGCCCGACCGAGGTCGTCGAGACCGATTCGGGCGAGCTCATCGAGCGTCTCTCGGGGGGCACGGCCACCCTGCTGCTCATCTGGCTCATCGGGGTCGGGTCGCTGACGACCCTGCTCGGCGCGTGGCTGTTCATCTGGATCGTGAGCGGGGAGCGCCTCGGGGTCAGCGCCCTCTTCGGTGGGTTCGGGATCTACACCGCGCTGGCGGGTGCCGCCGGACCGTGCGTCCTGTGGCTGGCAGGGCGTGCCCAGGGCCACTCGCTGGGTTGGTTCCTCGGCACCGGCGCCAAGATCGCGCTCGTCATGGTGGCGATCGTCTGCTTCTTCATCCTGTTCGCCACGCTGATCATGGCGGGGGCGATCCCGGGCGCCGGCGCCCTCCTGGCAGCCGCGCTGATGGCAGCCATGGCGGTCGCGCTGAGCACGATCTGGGCGGCGGCCACCTGGGCGGCGGACCGATGGATCGCGCGCGCCCGCCTCGACGAGCCCTGAGCGCGGTCAATCGGCGGTCCGCTCCTCGATCCACGCCTGTGCCGCGTCGAAGGCGGCGTCGGTCGACTCGCTGATCACAGGCTTAGCCTCCCGGCGATGAGGTCGCCACGGACCCAGTCGGGGCCGGTAGCTCTGCCACCAGCGGAACGGAATGAGCGCGCTCATCGCGCGGTGGGCGTCACCCGTCGGCGGCCGCGAAGACGGTCTCCCAGTCGTCCTTCACACTGACTATCGTCCAGCCACCCGCCCTGGCGAGTGCCAGCGCCTCTTCGGCTCCCTTGACGTAGTCGAACTCGCGCTCGGCATCGTCGTGGAGCACAAGCAGGCGCAAGCCTTGACGGGTCGCGCTGCCCGCGAAGTGGAGCATGGGGATGTCGCCGTTGGAGTTGCCGCCGGAGATGAGCGGTCGGCGACCAAGCCGGCTCCAGCGGCCCTCGTCGGCATGTCTCTCCAGGATGCGAGAGGACCGGTGCTCATCTCTCAGTTCTTGCCCGGCTGGCTGGTGACCTGCTCCATGACCCGATCGAGGTTGAACGATCCCGGCTTCATCCGTGGCGGGAACTCGCGGAAGCTCATCAGCCACTCGGCCGCGAGCGCCGCAGCGGGGACCACGATGAACAGGTGCTCGGCCTTGTACGCGCCGTAGTAGATCCCCTCCGGGCCGCGCTCGAACGGATCGGAACGCAGGTTGAACATGCTGGGGGCGCGGAGCTCCACGAATGGCTCCTCCCAGACCGCGAGTCCGTGCGCGCGCTGCTCCTTGAAGACGACCTTCCATTGCTCGTAGCGGATGGCCAGGAAGTCGCCGTCGTCGCTCCAGTACGGGAAGAGCCTGCGCGGCCAATCGTGCCACCGTCTCCCTTGAACGCGGGCATCAGGTTGACGCCATCGAGGTGAACCCTGTATGTCGTGTCTCCCGCGGTGTGGCCCTCACGGCACTTCTCGACGATGTCGGGCTCGCCGGCAGCGGCCAGGAAGGTCGGCAGCAGGTCCTCGTGGGCGCAGATCTCGTTGTTGACCGTGCCCGGCTCGATGACGCCGGGCCAGCGCATGACAAACGGGACTCGGAAGCCGCCCTCCCAGTTGGTGGCCTTCTCGCCACGGAACGGGGTCGAGCCGCCGTCCGGCCAGGTCATCACCTCGGCGCCGTTGTCGGTCGAGTAGATGACGATCGTGTCGTCGGCGATCCCGAGCTGCGTCGAGCTTGTCGAGGAACTGGCCGATGTGACCGTCATGCTCGACCATGCCGTCGGGATAGACGCCGAGGCCCGGTCTTGCCCTGCGAGCGGCGCCTCAGGTGCGTGAAGACGTGCATCCGGGTCGCGTTCCACCAGACGAAGAAGGGCTGCTTCCTCTTGTGCGCCTTGTCGATGAAGCCCATGGCCGCGTCGAGGAACTCCTCGTCGACGGTCTCCATCCGCTTCTTCGTCAGCGGCCCGGTATCGGTGATCCTCTGCTTGCCGATGCGGCCGAAGCGCGGGTCCTCCCGTCGCGTCGTCCTTGGCTCGTCGCCCACGTGTGGAGCACGCCCCGGGGACCGAAGCGGTTCTTGAAGTTCGGGAACTTCTCAGGCGAGGGGTAGTCGGGATGCTCCGGCTCCTCCTCGGCGTTCAGGTGGTAGAGGTTGCCGAAGAACTCGTCGAAGCCGTGCACCGTCGGCAGGTGCTCGTTGCGGTCGCCGAGGTGGTTCTTCCCGAACTGGCCGGTCGCGTATCCCTGCTCCTTGAGCAGGTTGGCGATGGTCGGGTCCTCGGCTGTGAGGCCCTCCTTTGCGCCGGGGAGGCCGACCTTGGTGAGGCCGGTTCGTATCGGTGACTGGCCGGTAATGAATGCGGCGCGACCGGCGGTGCAGCTCTGCTGGCCGTACCAGTCGGTGAACATCGCTCCCTCGCGTCCGATGCGGTCGATGTTCGGCGTGCGGTAGCCCATCTGGCCGTGGTTGTAGATGCTGGGATTCCACCAGCCGATGTCGTCTCCCCACAGGACCAGGATGTTCGGCTTGCCTTTCGGCACGGGTCGTTCTCCTCTCGTGCTTGCTGTCGTGCTCGTCTCGCGACGGCTGCTTTGCCTTCGTTGTCGCCTTCTGAGTCTCGTCTGGTCGCCGATGCCGGCGATGCCTCCGCAGGCCAAGGTAACCGCTGGATGATGAGTGTCGCCGAACCGGCGAGGATGAGACAGACGAGGTTGACGCCCAAGCACGCCGAGGGCACCCCATGCGCGCGACCAGTCGCCCAGTCCGGCGGCCACGCCGGCGAGGGCGGCGGCCGGAATTGTCGTCACCGAGATGGCCACCCCCACCGCGGCGCCCGCTCGGCTCTCGAAGGCGAGGACCCCTGCGACACCGGCCGCAAGGGCAACGCCCATTGTGCCCGACCCCGACCTGGCTGAAGGATGCGATCAGGCCGCGCTCGAGATCGATCGTCGGCAGGATGCCCAGCAGCTCGAGCAGCTCCACGGTCGCCCACGCGGCCGCCGACGCGAGGCCCAGCCCGACGACGAGCGTCACAGCGCCTCGACGAACGAGGCTCCATCGGCCCGACACGATGCCCACGCTGGCGGCGATGAGGGCCACGAGGTCGGGGCTGACGGCCATGGCGCCGACGATCAGGATCGGGTTGTCGATGATCACCCCGTACCCGGCGATGATGCCGGCGACGAACATGAGCCCCAGGTAGCGGCCCACGATCCTCGACTCCATGCGGGCTGCACCGAGCACATCAGCCCACATCAGCACCGATGCGCTGGTCACCTCCGCTCCGGCTGGCTGGATCCAGTCGCGCCGCGCCAGGCCGATGTCATCCGAGGGGATGCCGAGGCCTTCCAGGGCGTCCATGACCTCTTCCGCGGTCTGTGCGTTCACCTCGGCCATCACGTGGACCGTCCCATCGGACGACGGCGGCAATACCGTCGCGTGGCGGACGCCGTCCATCGCATCCAGCAGACGGATCGCCTCGCCACGCGTCTCAGCCGACACGTAGACGTGCAGGTCGAACATCAGCCGCCGACCGTCGGCGGTGCCTCGGTCGAACCAGATCGCGTCATTGCGTGCTGGCTTTCACTCCCTACTCGCGCGCCATCAGAGCGATCGCCTCCTTCTCCAGATCGAGGTACGGGTCGCCCGAGACATCGACGATGACTTCCTTGATCGTTCCTCCGGTGAAGGCGAATGGCCGCGAGCCCGGATAGTCGGCCGTCACCGGTTCGCCAGCGTCCTTTCCGACGTTGAGCCCTTCGCCGACCAGAGAGAAGTTACCGGGTTGGGTCATGATCTGGCCCTCGCCGACCTTCTTGTCGTCGACGAACAACGACAGCGTGCCGGTGGTTGGCATGCCGGTTCCCTCGCGCTCGAAGACGGCCGAAAGGACGCGGGCACCCGTCGGGATTTCCTCAGTGGAGGTGACCATCTGCTCCTTGTCGCCAACGAAGTTGTAGACGTACCGGAGCGTCCGGTCCTTGACGTAGAGGGCGTGGCCGCCGAACCGAGCGCCATGCGAGAACAGCACTCCGGCGGCCTCGGGAGTCTGGACGTCGACCGCTGCCGCGATCGTGTAGCTCCTGTTGCGGACGTTGACCGCTGCCGTCTCAGGGACCTCTCCCGTGTCCGGGTAGTAGACGTACCGGTCTGCGGGGCGGCGCGACCTGCGGACGCGTCGGATCGGCCAGGACCTCGACGGCGGTGAGGTCGAGGAGCGGAAGGCCGTGGTAGAGATCCGCGAGGTGGAACCAATGGGCAACCAGCTCCTTGACCTTCTCGGGATGCTCCGCGGCCAGGTCGTGCGCCTCGGTCGGGTCGACGGTGGTGTCGTACAGCTCCCATCGGTCGTCTTCGAAGTGGCCCCAGCCCGCGATGGTGGGGTGCACGCTGACGGCCTTCCAGCCCTTGTGCCAGACGGCCCGCGACCCGAGCATCGAGAAGAAGCCGGACTCCTTCGGGGTTGGCACGTCGTCGCTCTCGAAGGTCGAGCGGAAGCTGACACCTTCGAGCGGGATCTGCTCGAAGCCCTTCACGATCTCGGGAAGCTCGACGCCGGCGAGGTCGTACATCGTCGGCACGATGTCGGTTGCGTGCAGGAACTGGTGCCGGAGCTCGCCCTTGGCCTTGATGCCCTTCGGCCACGAGATGACCATCGGATCCGCAACGCCACCCTCGAAGTTGTAGCGCTTCCACATTTTGAAGGGAGTGTTGAAGGCCCAGGCCCAGCCCACGGGGTAGTGGTTGTAGGTTGTCGGCGATGCCGAGCTCATCGAGGTACTTCATGTTGTCCTCGATCTTGTCCGGAATGCCGTTGAAGAACTTGTTCTCGTTGACCGAACCGTTCGGCCCGCCCTCACCGCTCGCGCCGTTGTCAGACACGAGGACGACGATCGTGTTGTCGAGCTCGCCCGATTCTTCGAGGAAGTCGAGGAGGCGGCCGATCTCGTGGTCGGCATGACTGAGGAAGCCCGCGTAGACCTCGGCCATTCGGGTGAACAGGCGCTTCTCGTCATCCGACAGGGCGTCCCAGGGCCGGACGACGTCAAGCGGCGGCCATGGCTTCCCGTCGACGCTCGTCTCGCCCGCATACGGGTTGATCGGTGAGAGCTCCGCCGTGTCCGGGAAGATGCCGAGCTTGCGCTGGCGCTCGAAGACCGTCTCGCGGTACTTCTCGTAGCCCATGTCGAATTTGCCCTTGTACTTGTCGATCCACTCCTTGGGGGCGTGGTGCGGAGCATGGGTGGCGCCCGGGCAGAAGTACATGAAGAAGGGCTTGTCGGGAACGAGCATCTTCGAGTCGCGGATGAACTCGATGGCCTTGTCGGTCAGGTCTGTCGTCAGGTGGTAGCCATCCTCCGGCCAGCTCGGCTGCTCGACGGGGTGGTTGTCGTAGACCAGGTCCGGATACCACTGGTTCGTCTCGCCACCGAGGAAACCGTAGTAGCGCTCGAAGCCGCGGTCCGACCGGCCAGTTGCGCTTGGTGGATGCCATGTTCATCTCGTCGGCGGCGACGAGGTGCCACTTGCCGAGCATGTAGGTGTTCCAGCCGCGCTCGCCGAGCACCTCGGCAATGGTTGCGCACTCGAACGGGATGTGCCCGTTCGCGTTCGGATAACCGGTCGTCGCCTCCGCGATGCAGGCCATGCCGTTGGTCGTGTGGTTGCGGCCGGTGAGAAGGGACGACCGGGTCGGCGAGCACAGCGCGGTCGTGTGCCAGTTCGTGTAGGTCAGCCCGTTCGCGGCGAGCTTGTTGATGTTCGGCGTCTCGATGAGTCCGCCCCAACGGCTCCATCGCCGAGAATCCGACATCGTCCAGGACGATGTAGACGATATTCGGTGACGCCCGCCGGTGCCACGGGCTGAAGATACGGATCCCAGTCCGGGGTCGAGTCCCGGACATCGAGTTCGATCTTGCCCTTGAACGGTGCTGCCATGATTCGTCGTCCTTCTCTGTGTGGTGCCTTCAGGCTGCAGGTGAGTTCGGTTCTGTCAGTGGCTCAGGATCTGCACTCCGTTCTCGCCCGCGGGATACGGCTCCTCCCACTCAAAGCGCCTCGCGGCCACCCGGAAGGTGAAGCCGACGGCGAATGCGATGAGCGTGGCTGGCCAGATCGAGAGCCCGAAGCCGGCATCGGCGATGAGGTAGACCACGCTGGTCAGGACCGCGGTCCCCACGAACCACTCGCCTCGGACGAAGTGCTGCGGGGTCACGCCGGACGTGATGTCGATCAGGAAGCGCCCGGCCGTCGGCCCGACGACTCCGATCAGGATGCACGCCAGGTACGGCAGCTCTGCCTCGAGTGCCTTGTTGCACCCGACCGCGGCATACCACGGCAGCGAGAAGGCGGACATGAAGTCGAAGAGCCGTGTGGTTCGCGCCTGGTCGAGCCTGCCGGAGATCCGGAGCGCCAGGAATCCGGCCACGGCGCACAGGATCAGATAGAGGGGGTTCGTCAGCGCCGACGGGATGTCGTTGAGCAGGACGTCTCGGCTGACCCCGCCGCCGATGCCGCCGAAGACGGCGATCAGCAGGATGCCGACGATCGTGTAGCGACGGTAGTGCGACGGCTGGCGTGCGAGCAGCGCGCCGTTGAACGCGTTCGTCGTCGCAGCGATCAGGTCGATGATCGTGAAGCTGCCGAGGTCGAGGGTGAAGAACGCGCTCAGGTCCATGCGTCGAAGCCATGCGCTCTCATGTGGTCCCTCCGACCGGGGAGGGCGTCACCGCAGCCGCGGCGGGTGGTGCCGTGGCGCTGTCCTGATCCTGATACTCCGCCAGCAAGCGCCGCTCCTCGTCGTGGTGCGGGAACTTGAAGAAGACGAGCGACAGCCCCGAGAAGGACGGCGACGATGCCGGCGATGTAGGCCCACTGGTCGCCCGCCAGGAACGACTCCTGCGCCGCAGCGATGATCTGCGTGCTGTACTGCGGATACTGCTTGGCGACATCTGCCGCACCCGCGAATGACATCGTCAGCTGATTCTGAACGCTGGCGGTGAAGTCGGTGCTCGGCGGCGCGTCAGCCAGTGCCGCGGCGGCCGCGGCGGCGTAGCCGGCCGTCAGGAGCGCCCCGAAGATCGACTGCATGATCGCCCCGCCGAGGTCGCGCTGCAGGTCTGCGGTGCCCGAAGCCATGCCGGCGCGCGTCACAGGTACCGAGCCCGTGAGGGAGCGCGACGCGGGCGTGCCGGCGAAACCGACGCCGATGCCGACGAGGGTGTAGCCGAGGGCGACGACCGGGTAGCCGGTGCCCTCACCCCACAGCAGCAACATGGTCAGGAAGCCAAGAAACACGAACACGTACCCCAACAGGAGGGTGAACCGCGCGCCCCTGGCCTCGACGAGGACGGCCGAGCGCGGCGCCACGATGACCATCGCGATGGCGGCCGGAATGATCCCGGTGCCGGCCTCAAGGGTCGAGTATTCGAGCACGTTCTGGAGGTACTGCTGGCCGATGAACATCGCGCCCATCAACGAACCGAAGACGATGATCCCGGCCACGGCAGCGACCCAGAAGGTCGGCCGGGCCGCGATGTCGAGGTCGTACAGCGGGTCCTTCGTGCGACGCTGTCGAATCACGAACGCGATCGTCGCCGCGATGCAGATGACCGCCAGGCCGATCACGAGCGGCCCCATGTTCGGAACCGGCGCGAAGTTGATGCTCAGGATGAGCGTCCCGACCAGCACCGCTGAGAGGATGCCGCCGAGGTTGTCGACAGGATCGGTCGTCTCGTTCACGTGGGCCGGCACGAACCGCCACGCCATGAAGAGCGCGGCGACCGCGAGCGGCAAGGTGACGAGGAAGACCGATCCCCACTCGAAGTTCTCGAGCAGGAACCCGGACACGAGCGGGCCGAGCG
Source organism: uncultured Chloroflexia bacterium (assembly GCA_963725885.1). Taxonomy (GTDB): domain Bacteria; phylum Chloroflexota; class Limnocylindria; order QHBO01; family QHBO01; genus JACDBZ01. The sequence continues at coordinate 45,015 of CAVSAH010000001.1, forward strand.
ATGCGATCGCGCCGCCGAGGGCCGACCAGAGGGCAATCGAGTGCGTCCGTCCGGGCCCCGGCGCCCACAGGGCCGTGATCAGGGCCAGGGTCGTCGGGTATGCCATGCCGGCAGAGATGCCGCCCGCGATGCGCGCCACGACGAGCACCTCGATGGTCGGTGCGAACGCCGCCACGAGGCACGCCGGGATCGAGAGCCCGACTCCCAGGAGGAGCAGCATCTTGCGGCCGTAGCGATCACCGATCGCACCCAGCCAGAGGACCGATGCGGCGAGGCCCAGCGAGTAGCCGACCGCCACCAGGTCGAGTGCGGTCTGCGACGCTTCGAACGCCGCGCCGATCGATGGCAGAGCCACGTTGGCGACGGAGAGATTGAGGTTGGCGACCGCCGCGACGATGATCAGCGAGACCAGGATGAGCGCGCCGCCCTCTGGGCCCCCGACACCGGTATGTGCGCCCGTCCCAGCCTGCGCGGAAGGGGCGGAACCAGCCTTCGAGTCTTCCGTCACGTGACGGCTACCTCAAGATCGCGGGTCATTGATCCGGTACTCCTCTCGCGGGTCGCTTCTCCTGCGGCCGCCTGGCGAGCGCCCCCATGCTCGGCTCTTTACATCTGCGCAGTGTTAACTCGCGGCGGTCGCGGAAGGCTGCGCCCCTGCTGAACCTGCGCCTGCGCGTGCGGACAGCAGGCCGATCTGGAGTGGTTGATCCAGCGGAATGACCGCTCGCAGGAGGAGCGCCGTGGCTGGGATGACGACGAACGCGGAGAAGAGGGCGAGCAGGACGAGGCGGACGGTTGCGGAGCGGCTCGACGATCTGGCCGACTGTGAGCGTGAGGCCCATGACGAGCATGCTCGTCACGACGAAGGCAAAGGTGAACAGGCTCTGGAGGGTCGACAGAACCTCGGCCAATAGAGTGACTCCCGCTGGGCCCCCCAGACGGTCGACGATGGGATCGGGTCCCACGCCGGCACCCGCGCGGGATCGAGAACTCGATGATACCGCCGGCCCCGCTCAGCACAAGGGGCAGAGCGCTCTGTCGGATGGAGCGCCCAGCGGATCTATGCTCCGGGGCCGCGGACCACGCAGCGGAAGCCCAGGTGCGCCATCGACGTGTCGATCGACTGGGGCTGACGCGCCGCCGGGCGGTAGCGAAGGCAGTAGTTCGGCGCGCACAGGTGCGACCCGCCCTTCACCACCCGCCGCGGGAAGTTCTCACCCGGCTGGCCCACGTTGAAGCTCTGGTCGGGAGAGGTGATCCTCGGGTTCGAGGGCGGGCCGCAGCACGGATGGGTCTCCTCGTGCTGCGGGGCGTAATAGTCGATGGTCCACTCCCAGACGTTGCCTGCCATTTCGTACAGGCCGAAGCCGTTTGGCGGGAACGACTTGACCGGTGCCGTGCCGCGAAAACCGTCCTCCAGGAGGTTCTCCCAAGGGAAGCGTCCCTGCCAGGTGTTGGCCATCATCTTCCCGCGTGGCGCGAACTCGTCCCCCCACGTGAAGACCTTGCCCTCGAGACCGCCACGTGCGGCGAACTCCCACTCGGCCTCGGTCGGGAGCTCTTTGCCCGCCCACTTCGCATAGGCTTCGGCGTCCTCGAATGACACGTGCACGACCGGGTGCAGCTCGCGTCCATGGAGCGTGCTCTCTGGACCCTCAGGGTGCATCCACGACGCACCGGGGACGTACTCCCACCAGTTGCGGTAGTCGTCGAGGTTCACCGGGCCGGCGGTGGCGCGGAACACGAGCGAGCCGGGCTTGAGCAAGCCCGGATCGGCCTCGGGGTAGAGGGCCGGATCCAGTGGCCGCTCGGCGACGGTCACCCAGCCGGTGTCCTTCACGAAGCGCCGGAACTCCGCGACCGTGACCGCGTGCTCGTCGATCCAGAAGGCGTCGACGCTGACCTCGTGGACGGGGCGCTCCTCGGGGTAGAAGTCCTCGGAGCCCATGGCAAACGAGCCGCCGGGAACCCGGGTCATGCCCTTGGGTATGGCGGCTCGCTGCGTCACGGGTCAGCCCTTCGCTGCGGCGTCGGCCTCGTTCTCCTCGGCCATGGGCACCTGTGTCGTCAGGGCCCAGATCACCATCACCGAGGCGGCGATGATGATGATCGACCAGAACGGCTGGTAGGGCAGGAACAGGAAGGCCTGGAGGGCCGAGAGGACTGCCAGCACCGATCCGAGCAGCCGCGCCCACACCGCACCTCGCAGCACCGCGAAGGCGGCGGCGAGCACGATGATCCCCCAGATCAGGTGGACCCAGCCCCAGGTACCGACGTCGAAACCGAAGACGTAGTCCTCGGTGACTGCGTAGAAGTCCTGGTTCAGCAGGGCGACGAGCCCCACGGCGGTCTGGAAGAAGCCCATGAGCAACATCATGAATGCGGCGAAGGCGGTGAACCCCACCGCCCATCCCCACATGCTGTCGTCGTTGTCCATCAGGCGAGCAGCTTCGCCTTTGCCGCCGCGAACTCGGCGTCATCGAGCACGCCGGCTTCCTTCAGGGACTGGAGCTTCTGGATCTCGGCGGCAAGGTCGGTGCCACCGGCCGGCGCGGCCGGTGCGACTGCCTGCTGTGCCTGCTGCGCCTGCAGCTGCTGAATCTGCTGCTGCATCTCGGCCGTGTCATTGGCCTGCTGTGATTCTGCCTGGGCCTGCTGGGCTTCTGCCTGCTGCCCGGCCGCTTCCTCGTTCCACTTCTTCTGCTGGTGATGCTGTACACCGCCGGACACCACTGCTGCCGTGCCGACAACAGCCGCTGTCCGCGCTACTCCCCTGACCAGTCCACCTCGTCGTCGTCGCATCATCATGTCAGCTGGTCCTCCTGGACTGTGCTATTCGGTGGTTGAGGCGATCATCTCGTCGATCACGGCACGGGGAATCCGCTCGTGCATGACGAGCTCGCCGCTCGCGTTGCGGAGGGCATCGGCCACGCCGGTGGCCCACGTGTTCTCGTAGAGCAGGATGCCGATCGATGAGCCGGGCTCGAGGGTGCTGGCCAGCGTCGTGGCGTCCTCCTCGGTGAGCGATCGGCTCAGCTCGGACTCCGAGATCGCAAGCGCCTTGATGGCATCCTCGTCGAGGTCCCCGAAGTCGACGACAGCGAGATCACCGGCGTCATCGCGAATGGCGACCAGGCAATCGACGATCCGGATCGTCCCGCCGTCGACGAGGTCGGCAAGCGCGGGCAGGATCTCGCCGGAAAACTTGTTGCCCGGGAATTTCACGACGAGCAGATCAATGGGCCCGAGTGGCATGGACTTCCTCCTGGATCTTCTGGGTGGTTTGAGCCGGAGCCCGCAGGGTCATCCTGCTGGGCGCCCGACCGATGGTCAAGGCTTGGGTGCAGGCGGCCGCCGGCGTGGTCGGGCGGCAGGCGGCGGTTCCTCCGTCGAGTTGTCATCGCGGTCGGCCATGATGAGCGCATCGGTCAGGTTGGCGGCGTCTCCGAAGGAGAGCAGCGCCCTGTCGTTGCTGGCCAGTGTCTTGGCCACGTCCATGCGCTGAGTGTCGTAGTCCCAGCGTGCGCCGCGCGGGTACGCGGAGATGCGCGTTTCCAGCAGCTCGAGCCGCATCGACTCGTTGGCGGCCTCGATCTCGAGGAGCTCGCGCCGCTGCTCGAGGTGGCGTCGTGCCAGCTCGTTGCGGTCGGACTGTCGAAGGAGCTTCAGCGCGTGACGCTGCGACTGCTCGGCCTGCTGCACCTCGGCCAGGCGGCGCGCCTCGAGAGATGCCATGTAGTCCGCGGGAGGTCGCACGGTGACGACCACTACCTTGTGAACCTCGACCCCGTACTCGGCAAGTGCGCCGCCGATTGCCTTGCGCAGTGCGTCCGACTCCCCACCCGCCAGGTCGAGCACGTCTTCGCTCGTGACCTCTCGCGCCAAGCGGCGCAGGGCATCCTGCGCGGTGGCCTGGCAGACGAGGTCGAAGTCCGGCGCCGAGATGGCGAAGACGAACTTCTCGGCCCCCTCGATGGCGAACGTGATGAGCACATCGAGGTCGACCCGCAGGCCGTCGGCCGTCGGGACCAGCGATGCGGAGGCGATGAATGGGATGTCCCGCTTGGTCACGACGTGGGTGACGCCGATCCACGGCGGCATCATGTGAACTCCGGCCGGGATCACCTTGTCGAATCGGCCTCGACGTAGGGTGAGGGCCTGCGCGCCCTCGGGGATGCGGACGATGAAAGACTGGATGACCCCGAACACGATGGCAGCTATTCCGAGGGCGATGAGCCCGCTGCGCGCCGCGATCTGGATGTCGAGTAGCAGGCCGATCGCGCCGAGGGCCACGCCCGCCGCGACGAACTCGTTGCGGATCCTGCTCCGCTCGCCGGTCAGGACGACGATCGGGAAGCGCCCGAAGGCATCGGGGATCGCGAACGCATCGGCCGCCTCGGAGACCGGGACGCGAACCTGCGTGAGCTGCGGGCTGTAGTTCGGCGCCCCGGGGGCCGGTGGTGGGGCTGTTGCCGGGGCCGCGGGTTCGACCTGTTGATCAACCACGTGTCGTCACCGATGTGGTCCAGGGAACCTGCCGCCCCTGGGTGGCGGGTGCCGCGGCGGCGGTGGCCGGAGCGGGCTTCTCGTCGGGGATGAGCCCCGCGGGCTTCGCGGGCTCGGAGAAACGACCGTAGGTGTAGCGGACGAGGTCGTACCCGACTGCAAGGATGGGCCCGGCGATGAACAGCCACAACCAGCCGAGCTGGGTCAGCGCAACGATGCCGGGAATCATGAACACCGGGTGCAGCCGGCGGCCCGATCCGGTGCGGCCCATGATCGCGCCCGCCAGCCACCTGCTGGCCATGTAGGACACGAGGTACGCGACCGATGTCTCCAGCGACAGCGGCAGTGCCAGCAGAGCCGGGATGAAGCCGATGAGCGGCCCGATCTCGGGGATCACCTGCACCGCTGCCGCGAAGACGGCGACGGCGCCGGTCTGCTGGAACGTCGTCAGGCCGAGACGGTCGGCCACTCCGAGGCCGAGCCAGGTCCCGAGGCCGACGAGGAACGCGAGGGGCACGATCCCGCGCAGGTAGGTCGACCCGGCGCGGTCGAAGATGCGGACGACGGCCCAGGTGTCGTCGCGGAGCCACGCCGGCAGGGAGGCGCGGACGGCCTGCCCACCCCGCCGCTGCCCGTGCACGAGTGTCAGCATCCATGTCGGCAGCACGAGGAGACCGATGATCGCCGTCAGGGCACCGATCGCGCCCTGGAGCACGGACTGCGCGAGGTCCGTCAGGTCACTCGAGCCTGCGCCGAGGTTGAGCCGGATCGCGTCAACCATCGCGTTGAGGAGGGCGGCGAGGCGCGGGCCGACTCCCTCGACCTCGCCCAGCGCCGCGGTGACGCTGGCGATCCAGGCATCGATCTCGGGTCGGGTCGGAAGCTCCTCCGCGAGCGAGGCGACGCCGCGCGCGAACGGCGGGAGCACGACTACGAAGACGCCGACGATCGCCGCCAGCACGAGGAGCATGGCCACGGTTGCCGCCACCACCCGCGGCAGCACCGTGTCGAGGGCATTGGCAAGCGGGAGCACGGCGTAGGCGAGCAGGGCACCAACGATGAAGGGCAAGGTCGCCGGCCACGTCCCGACGACCAGCCCCGCGACGCCCATGGCGACCAGCGTCACGAGGGCCCCTCGGCCGATCGCCTGTGGCGTGACGGTGCGGGTCCACGCGCGGAGCCGCTGCCACTCGGCCGATGCGTGCGCGGTGGGATCCATGATCGGTTGGGGTTCGGCCACGTCAGCTCCTGGGTTCGCGGGAGGCGGGCACGCTGTCCGCGCCCCATGATGCACCGCGGCGCAACTTTACGCGACTTGCGTCCGGCTCGCCTTCAGACGGGATAGGTGACTCCCGGCATGGCCAGCTCGACCGGCGCACCGTATGCCTCCACTGCCTGCTCCACGGCCCACGAGCCGTCCCCGTCGGTCGGAAGGTGGGTCAGCATCAGCCGGCGCGCGCCGCCCTCGCGGGCGCTGGCCCCGGCTTCCTCGGGCAGGAGGTGGCCCCGCGGCTCGGGTGGTGCGGCATCCTCGTCCAGCGAGCGCAGGGTCGCCTCGCTCAGGAGCAGGTCCGGCCCGTCGGCGAGGTCGGTGAACCCGCCACAGGGTGCGGTGTCGGCGGTGTACGCCAGGCGACGGCCGTCCGCCTCGATGCGAAAGCCCCAGCACGGGATGTAGTGCTGCGTCTCGACCGGCGTGACGGCGAGGCCGTCGAAGCCCAATGTCGAGCGGCCGTCATGCTCCGAGAGGCGGAAGGTGTCCTCGAAGTGGCGGGCGTTGCCGACCCCTCGCGCCAGGTCCAGCAGCTGATCGGCTGAGCCCGGGGGCATCACGACGCGCAGCCGCTGGTCGACGGGACGGGCTCTCCAAGGGTAGACGTAGCGCAGCGTCACCAGGTCGAGCATATGGTCAGCATGCATGTGGCTGACGACGACCGCATCGAGCTCGTCGGGATGATGCATCCCCACCAGCTGGGCCACGACCCCCGGCCCGATGTCGAACAGGACCCGCGCGCCGCCCGACTCCACGATGTATCCGGCGCAGGCTTCTCCGGGGTTGGGCGAGGCCGGGGATCGGCCGAGGACGGTGAGGCGCATCAGTGCGCGTGCGCTCCGGCACGGGTGTGCGGCCGCAGGTACATCGCGGAGTGGCCGTGTGATTCGTCGACGAAGCCCATGGCGGCGAAGAATGGCACGGCAGCGGGGGTGCTGACCAGCGCCACCAGCCGGCGATCGGCGCATCGGTCGAGGATTGTCTCCAGCAACGACCTGCCGATGCCGCGCCGCTGACGATCCGGGCGCACGATGAGATCCCACACTGTCGCGTGCAGTCCGCCGTCGTCGAGCAAGCGCGCGATCCCGATGAGCTCACCCGCCTCGCGTGCGGCGAACCATGTGCAGCTGCGGCTCATGGCCTCGATGCGCCACGCATCGCGCCGAGGCCACTCCACCCAGGCGTAGGCGGCATTGACCTCGTCGTTCGCGAGGGTCGCATCGGTCTCGATGGTGACTCCGGTCGGCGTCACCCTTCAGCGATGCTCGATCGGCACGTAGGTGCGCTCCGCGGGCCCGACGTACACCTGGCGCGGTCGCCCGATCTTCGTCTCCGGCGAGCCAAGCATCTCGCGCCACTGCGCGATCCAGCCCGGCAGGCGGCCGATGGCGAAGCAGTTCGTGAACATGTTCTTGGGAAAGCCGATGGCCCGGTAGATCAGCCCCGAGTAGAAGTCGACGTTCGGGTACAGCCTGCGGCTGACGAAGTACTCGTCGCGGAGGGCCACCTCCTCGAGCCGCTGCGCCACCTCGAAGAGGGCGTCGTCGGCACCGGTTGCCTGCAGGACGCGATCGGCGGCGCCCTTGATGATCGTGGCACGCGGGTCGAAGCTCTTGTAGACCCGGTGGCCGAAGCCGGCGAGGCGGAACGTATCGTCCGGGTCCTTGGCGCGGTCGACCCACTTCTGCACATTGCCGCCGTCGGCCACGATCTCCTCCAGGGTGTTGATGACGGCCTCGTTCGCGCCGCCGTGGAGCGGGCCCCACAGCGCGCTGATGCCGGCGCTGATGCTGCCGTACAGGTTCGCGTGCGTGCTCCCGACCAGCCGGACCGTCGAGGTCGACGCGTTCTGCTCGTGGTCGGCATGGAGGATGAGGAGCAGGTCCAGCGCCTTGGCCACCGCGGGGTCGACCTCGTACGACTCGCTCGGCACCGCGAACATCATGTGCAGCAGGTTCGGCGAGTAGGCGAGGTCGTTGCGCGGGTAGACGTACGGCTGGCCGATTGCCTTCTTGAACGACCACGCTGCCAGCGTCGGCAGCTTGGCGATCAGGCGGTTGATGGTGACCTCGACTGCGTCGTCGTCCCAGATGTTCTGGCTGTCGGGATAGAAGGTGCTCATGCCGACAACGCCGGAGGCCAGCACTGCCATCGGGTGCGCGTCGGCCGGGAACGAGTCGAAGAAGTGGCGCATCTCCTCGCGGATGAGCGTGTGGTGCGTGACCTCGTTGACGAACCCGTCGAGCTGCTCGCGCGTCGGCAGCTCGCCCCAGATGAGCAGGTAGGCGACCTCGAGGAAGCTCGAGTGCTCGGCCAGCTGCTCGATCGGATAGCCGCGGTAGCGGAGGATCCCCGCCTCGCCGTCGAGGAACGTGATCGCGCTCGTGCAGGCGCCGGTGTTGCCGTATCCGGGGTCGTAGGTGATGAGGCCGGTCTCGGACCGCAGCGAGCCGATGTCGATGGCGTCATCGCCCTCCTCGCCATGGACGATCGGGAAGCTGATCTCGCGATCGCCGACGCGCAGGGAGGCCGCGTCCTTCATGCCAGCAGCTCCGCCACCGCCTCGCGCTCCTCGGCGAGCTCGGCCGTCGTGGCCGCGATGCGATCGCGCGCGAACGCGCCGTGACCGATGCCCTGCACGATCTCGACGGTGCCCGGAGCGATCGCGCGCAGCGGGAAGCCGAAGACCAGCCCAGCCGGCACGTCGTAGGCGCCCTCGGCCGGGGTGACGATGGCTGCGCTGAACTGCACGCCGGTCGGGACCGCAATGTTGCGCACCGTCTCGATGGCCGCGTTCGCGGCGCTCGCCGCGCTCGAGAGGCCCCGCGCCTTGATGATCGCGGCCCCACGCTGCTGCACGGTCGTGATGAACTCGCCCCTCAGCCAGTCGTCGTCGACGACCTCGGGCGTCGGACGTCCTCCGATGGTCGAGTGCCACGCGTCGGGAAACTGGGTCGACGAGTGGTTGCCCCAGATCGCGAGATCGCGGACCTCGCGGGCGTGCGTGCCGGCACGCAGGGCGAGCTGCGCCTGGGCACGCTTCTCGTCGAGCATGGTCATGGCGAACCATTGCTCGGCCGGCATGCCATGCCTGGCGGCCGCGGTCGATCCGATGAGCGCGTTCGTGTTGCACGGGTTGCCGACGACGAGCACCCGGCAGTCGTCGTTCGCGCTGTGGGCGATCGCCTCTCCCTGCCCGGTGAAGATCCCGCCGTTGATGTGGAGCAGATCCTTGCGCTCCATGCCCTCCTTGCGCGGAACGGCGCCGACGAGCAGCGCCCAGTCGACCCCGGCGAAGGCCACCTCGGCCTCCGAGGTGCAGACGATCTCGTCGAGGAGCGGGAAGGCGCAGTCCTCGAGCTCCATGCGCACGCCGTCGAGCGCAGACAGGGCTGCGGGCAGCTCCAGCAGCTGGAGAGCGACCCGCGTGTCAGGGCCGAAGGCGGCCCCGGACGCGATCCGGAAGAGGAGGGAGTAGCCGATCTGGCCTGCCGCTCCGGTCACGGCAACGCGGACGGGCGAGTCGGGCATGTCGGGCATGGTCCTCGTCATCAGCGGCGGTCGGCTGCGAGTGTACCGCCCGCGATCCGGGGCGTCAGTCGCCCTCGCTCCCTCGCCCGGTCGCCGCGTCCGCCCAGTCGGCCAGCGCCGAGGCCATCGACGTGAACGCCATTCGCGGCACCCAGGCCGCCACTTCGGCATGCGGGACCCAGGCGTGGTCGCTCGACTCCGCGTCGGTCTGGACCGATGCGTTCGCGTCGATCGCCCGAGCCCGGAACACCGCCGTCACGGCGTTGGCGGGTGCCGAGTGATAGACACCCGTCAGCTCGCCAAGCTCGATCGCGATGCCTGCCTCCTCGGCGGCCTCGCGCCGAGCGCCGGCCTCGAAGGATTCGCCCGGATCGAGATAGCCGGCCGGCAGATCCCACGCGCCGAGCCCCGGCTGAACGGCGCGACGGAGGAGCAGCACCTCGAGGACCTCGCCGCTGGTCCGCTCCAGGAGCACGGCGGCGGCGGGCTTCGGGTTGGCGTACCAGCGCCAGCCGCATCGGTCGCAGGTGAGGGGCTGCTCCGCGGGCACGGCGCAGTGCGGGCATGCCGGGACCGATAGGCTCATATCCGGATCATCGGGGAGGAGGTCAAGCGAGGATCAATGTCCACTGTGGTGTGGATAACGTGTGGACAACTCCGCCGGTGCGCCGAAGAGTCGTGGAGAAGGGGGATTGCGGTCCCGATCGGCTCGGGCCTATTCTGCGGTCGTCCCGAAGGGGCAGCCAAAGGCACCGGAGATTGCATCAACGGTCTGGCGGCGGTTCCTTCGGGACATTTCGTTGTCCGTCCCGAGCGTGTCGCGCCGATGAGTGACTCCCGACGCTGTCAGACCACTCACGTGCTTACGTGCTGCACGACTGCACGAGCACACGGCTGCACGCAGCACCTCTGATGACCGACGCCCTTTCCCGATGGCCAGCGCGAGAGCGCGGGTCAGCCGTCCAGGTCTCGCTGGAGGCGGCGCACGACATCGGCCGTCGCCTCGTTGGGACCATGGCCGGGCTCGGACGAAGGCCCGGCGAACGTGCCGAATTGGCGATCCCCCGCGTCGCCGAGCCCGGGCACGATGTACCCGCGCTCGTTGAGGTGCGAGTCCAGCGCCGCCACGTGGACATCGACGTCGGGATGTGCGGAGCCCAGGGTCGACACGCCCTCCGGCGCCGCGATCAGCGACACCTGCTTGATCCGCGCGGCGCCCCATGCCTTGAGGATGTCGATGGTCGCCGACGCCGAGCCGCCGGTGGCGAGCATCGGATCGAGGACCAGGCAGATCTGGACCGTGGCCGCATCGGGAAGCTTGTTGTAGTACTCGACCGGCTTGAGCGTGCGCTCGTCGCGGTAGAGACCGATGTGCCACACCTGCGCGGTAGGCAGCAGCTCGAGCATGGCGTCGACCATCCCGAGCCCGGCGCGCAGGATGGGGATGAGCCCGACGGCTGGGTCCAGGCGCGCGGCGGTCATCGGCTCCAATGGCGTCTCGATCGGCTCCGGGCGGGTAGCGAGGTCGGCCATGGCCTCGTAGCCGAGGAGCCACGTCAGCTCGCGGACGAGCTCGCGGAACTTCTTCGGTTCCGTGCGCTTGTCGCGCAGCAGGGCGAGCTTGTGGGCGACCAGCGGGTGCCCGCTGACATGGAGCGGCATCGCGGCCGATTCTAGCGGCGGCCGTCTGTACCCGAGCGTGGCTATTCCGCCGGCGCCGGCATGCTGGTAGGCTATCCGTCCTTGTCCCGAGTACACAGAGCGCGCAACGGACCGTGCCCAAGGCCGTCGCCGGCCCGTACCGATTTAGGAGGTTAGCAGAGCATGGTCTTCGGATCGAAGCGAGACACGAAGCCGGACAGCCTCTCGCGCGAGGACGTCGTCGGGAACCTGTATCCGGATAGCCTGACGAGTGAGGTCGACGTGGCACAGCCAGCAACCACCGAGTTCCCACGAACCAGCGACCGCGGCAACGAGTCGGTCATCGATCCGCACGCGCGGTTCAACGGCAAGTACGTCAGCGACCGCGATCTTCGGATCGAAGGCGAGGCGCAGGGCGAGATCGAGTGCCAGGGAACCCTGATCATCAGTCCCCAGGCGCGGGTCCGCAGCGCAATCAAGGCGCACAACGTCATCGTCAGCGGCGACTACGAGGGTGACGTGGACTGCGGCGGCCGTTTCGAGATCGGCTCGACGGGACGGGTGAAGGGCAACATCAAGACCCAGGTGCTCGTGGTGAAGGAGGGAGCTCACTGGGAGGGCGGCGTCACGATGACCCGCGAGCCCGGCGCGCGCCCAGCGGGCCAGCCGCAGGCAGCGGGCCAGGCATCGCCGCCGCGCCCGGGCGGTCCCGAGGCAGCGGCTCCAGGCGCCACCCCGGGTGGTGCCCAGGGCCAGGGCTCGCAGGACAACAGCGGTGGCAGCATCTTCGGCAAGAGCGAGCGCGAGGGCCAGCCAGCCGGCGCAGCACGCGAGGGGCAGCCTGCCGGCCAAAGCGGCCAGTAGCCGCTCGCGCCGACGCTCCAGCTCGGCGTCGTCGGGTTCCGCGCTCCTCGTCGAGGTCGTCCGCGGCGATCACGTCGAATCGGTACACCGTGGCTCGGTGGCGGTCGTCTCGCCGGTCGGTGAGCTGCTCGCGTCGGTCGGGGACCCCGACCAGTTCATCTACCTGAGGTCGGCCGCCAAGCCGTTCCAGCTCGCTCCCTTCGTCGCTTCGGGGCGCTTCGACGAGTACCGCCTCGGGACCGAGGCCATGGCCATCATGGCCGCCAGCCACAGCGGCGAGGACCGCCACGTCCGGTTGGTACAGGAGATCCTCCGCGGCGCCGGGCTCACGAGCTCGGTCCTGCACAACCAGGTGCACGCGCCGCTCGACCGGGAGACGGCGCGCCGGCTCGTGCGGGACGGCGAGGAGCCGACCGCGCTCCGGGGGAACTGCTCGGGCAAGCACGCCGGGATGGTCCTGTTCGCGAAGGCCTCCGGCTGGCCGATCGAGAGCTACTGGCACCCCGACCATCCGGTTCAGCAGCTCGCGCTGCAGACGATCAGCGCCGTCGCGGATGTCCCGGTCGAGGAGATCGTGACCGCCGTCGACGGCTGTGGCGTCGTCTGCTTCGGGATGCCGCTGCGCGGGCTTGCCACCGCGTTCGCTCACCTCGCCGACCCGTCGAGCGTGCCCGATCAGCCGTTGAGCCAGGCGCTCTACCGGATCCGCGACGCGATGATGGCGCACCCCGAGCTCGTGGCGGGCGAGCGGCGCCGACTCGACACGACGCTCATGCGTGCCTTCCCGCGGCGCGTCGTGAGCAAGGGCGGCGCGGAGGGCGTGATCGCCATGGGCCTCCCGCCCGGCGCGCTGCCGCCGGGAGCGCCATTCGGTGACGGACCGATGGGGATCGCGGCGAAGGCCGACGACGGGGATCTCGGACGTCGCGCCGGTGACGTCATCGGCGTCTCGCTGCTCCAGCAGGTCGGCCTGGCCAGCGAGCCCCATCCGGCGGCGCTGGCGGAGATGGCCGAGCCACTGCTCACCGACCCGCGCGGGGACGTCAACGGCCGGGTGCGGCCGGCTTTCGCCCTGTCCTGATCAGCCGAGCGCGCCCCGTAGGAGGTCGGCGACTGCGACGAAGACCGGCGCCAGGACGAGGGCGGGAAGGAAGTTCGCTACCCGAACGGCCTTCAGATCGAGGAGGCGCAGGCCGACGCCGAGCAGGATGATCCCGCCGGCGGCGGTGATGGCGAGGATCGTTGCCTCGTCGAGCACGCCCGCCAGCAGCGATGCGGCCGCAGCGATCCCGCCCTGCACGACGAGCACCGTCAGCGCCGCGAGGGCGACTCCCGGGCCGAGCGCTGCTGCGAACGCGATGCTGGCCACGCCATCCAGCAGCGACTTGATGGCGAGGAGCTGGATGTCACCGGTGAGCCCGTTCTGGATCGAGCCGAGGATGGTCAACGGGCCGACGCAGAACACGATGCTGGCGGTGACGAAGGCCTCGGCGACACGGCTCGGGCGCTCGCCGTGCGCGAGCCGGCGCTGGAACCAGCCACCGATCCACTCGAGGCCGTCGTGCAGCCTCAGCAGCTCGCCGATCACCGCGCCGAGCAGGATCGCGCCGAGGACCGCGAGCTCGTCCCCCGGCTGCGCCAGCGGGTCGGTGAAGATGCGCATCCCCATGCTCGTGCCCAGCACGATGGTGAAGAGGCCCAGCCCGACGGTCAGCGTCTCGCGCATGCGCGCCGGCATCCGGGAGCCGACGAGAAGGCCGATGGCCGTCCCGACGAGCACCGTCGCCACGTTGATGAGCGTGCCGCTGAGGAACATCGGCTGCCTCAGTCGCCGAGCGCGAATGATTCGAGCGTCGACCCAGCGCTCAGCGTGGGCTCGGGACCGCCGAGGATGACGTAGGCGACGCCGGCCACGACGGCCGCACCGTGGCCGTGGTGGGGCTCGTTGAGCTCCGGCAGCGTCACGACGTCCCCACCGGCGTCGATGCACTCGACCGTGGTGTAGGCACGGTCGGTGGCCTCGCCCCCGGTGAGGCACGCACCGAGAGCCGGATCGTGGAAGGCGGCGACACCGCCGCGAGGGGTCGGGAGGACGCCGATGTCCGAGATCCCGTCGCCCTCGACGATCTCCACCTGCGCCAGGTTCGTCGCGAGGCTGCCGACCCTGCCGCCGAGGAGCCACACCCGACCCTCGCCGTCGGAGGTCGCCGCGAGGTGCTCACGGACCTGGGCCATGGAGCCGATGCGGATCCATTCCTCGCCCTCGAGCGAGTAGACGTCGGCGGCTACACCCTCGGGGCCGACGCCACCGGCGTACACGATCCGCTCTCCGTCGAACGCGGCCGCGCCGGCGGCGCGCGCCGCCGGAAGGGACGCTGCCGGCTCCCAGGCGTCCGCGTCCGCGGCCAGCGTCAGAACGAGGTCCGTCGGGCGATTGAAGTCCGAGCCGAGATACCCCCCGATCAGCACGAGCCGCTCGCCATCCGAGACCAGCGCGGCGTGGTGCAGCGGCGAGGGCAGCGACGGCCCCTCGCTCCATTCGCCGGTGGCCGGGTCGAAGACATCGACATCGATCAACGCATCGCCGAGCGGCGAGAGCCCTCCGGCGAGCCAGATGCGCCCGTCGTGCGCGGCGACGGCCATCTCGAGACGGGCCAACGGGGCGTCATCGAGCTGCTCCCAGGCGGCTGGAGCCGCCGACGGTGCCCGGCTGGAGTCCGATGCAACCGGCTCTGTGGCCGTCGGGTCGGCCGATGGAGCGACGGCCACGCACCCGGCCAACAGGATCGCGGCGACCGCGCCGACGCCGGAGGTGCGTGCCATCGGCGTAGCGTAGCGGCGTGCGCCGGCTCCGTCCGCGGGCGGATCGGCCTATCGCCGGGTGCGGGCTCGCGGAACGAGCCCGCGCAGCCCGCGGGCTCCGAGCTCGGCGATCACCGACGGCAGCTCCTCGGTTCGCAGGCCGACCAGGCGCGCCGCGTCGATGAGGCAGAGCGCCAGCTGGGTCGGCAGCTCCAGCCGGCGCCAGCCATCCGCCGCCCGCTCGAACGCAGCAGGATCATTGTCACCGTCCAGCGCAGCGACCCCGGCACGCAGCGTCTCCAGCGCCGCCTCCTTGGCGCGCCCGGTCAGCTGAGTCTCCTCCGCCTCGGACAGCGCGGCCGCGGCGCCCTCGCGGTCTCCCGCCCACACCGAGGCACGCGCCCCCACGATCAGCGCGTGGAACCGGTCGGCCCCCAGGCTCTCCAGCGCCGCGGCAGCGGCGAGGTCGCGAGCCTCGTCCAGGCGGCCGCCGACGAGCGAGATCCAGGCGCGCGCGGTCTTGATCCCAGCAGCGACTTGGGCATCGGTCTCCGGCGGCAGCGGCTCGATCCCGTCGAGAGCCTTGAGGCGCGACCGGTCGCCGGCGAGCGCGCCGATGACGGCCGCATCGGCGATGAGGTTCAGCCGGTTCGCCTCGGGGAGCGGTGCCGAGAGGAGCTCGTCGGTGGTGGCCAGGGCCCACTCCCAGTCACCGGTGTCGAGCGCCGCGGCGCAGGCAACCTCCCCCAGCTGCACGGCCATGTCGCCCACCCCCATGACCTGCGCCAGCTCGAATCCACGGCGAGCGGTCTCCAGCGTGACGCGAGGGTCATCCGCCACTGCGAGCCATGCCAGGTTGTTGCGCGCCCGGAGCTCCGCCGACAGGAAGCCGTCTCGCCTCGCCGTCTCGATCGCGCGCTCGAGCTCCTCGATCCCCACCTCGACTTCGCCGAGGACGACAAGCGCCGTCCCGTGTGTCACGTGGGCATCGACCGCGACGCCGCCAAGGCCCAGCCGCTCGGCCGCCTCGGTCGCCTGCTCGGCCCACCCGAGCCCGGCCTGCTCGTCGCCGACCAGCAGGCGCGCCCGCGCCAGCTGAGCGATCAGCTCGACTCCCGCAGGGTCGGACTCCGCGTCGTCGACCGCGGCGATGGCCGACTCGAGCTCGACCAGTGCCGGCTCGTTCCGCTGGGCCATGAGCAGCACACTGGCCAGCTGCGCACGGGCCTTCGCGGCCTCCGGTCCGTCCCGGCGCAGTTCGATGAGCTCACGCAGGAATCGCTCGGCCTGGGACAGCTGCGCCGCCGCCCGCGCGGCGGCAGCCGCCTCCTCGAGGACGGCCGCACGCTCCTCCGGCGAGCCGGCGAGGGTCAATGCGGTCTCGAGGTGGCCGAGCGCGCGGTCGGGAACGTGGATCCGCTGCGCATCGCGAGCCGCGGCCCGCAGCGCTGCGACCGCGCGTCGGGCGACCCGCAGCGCGTCGGGATGATCCGGCGCGAGCCGATGGGCCTCCACGAGGTGGCGGGCGAGCGCCTCGCTCGCGCCCTCCCGGTCAGTCGACTCGAGATAGCGGGCCGCGGCGAGATGGAGCGCCCGGCGATCGGCGTGCCCGAGCGTGCGCGAGGCGACGTCACGGACGAGGTCCTGGACGAACGAGATGCCGCCCCGCCCGGGTGACGCGATCTCGTCGTCGAGGGTCAGCAGGTCCCGACGCACAAGGGCCTCGACCCGCTCGCGGACGACGGCCGGATCTGTTCCGCTGATGGCCGCCAGCTCCTCCGGACGGAACCGGCTGCCGAGGACGGCCGCGGACAGAAGCAGCCGACGCTCCGCCGCCGGCACCGCGTCGATGCGCGCCGAGATCAGGCCCGCGAGCGAATCCGGCACCTCGACCACCGCTCCCGGCCGCCCTTCGCGTCGCTCGTCACGGCGACGACCACCGCGACGTTCCGGCTCGGCCAGGATGCGAACGACCTCGACGGCGTAGAGGGGCACGCCACCGGCCCTGGCCAGGATCGCCTCGACCATCCCGTCTGCAAGGTCCGGTGCTCGGCCGCCCAGGAGCGCGCGCATGTCATCGTCGGCGAGCCGCTCGAGCCGGATGCTGGTGGACCGCGGCATTCCGGCGCCCCACGCCGGGCGCCGATCGAGGAGCTCCGGCCGCGCGAGTGTGACGACCAGGATCGGGTGCTCTCTGGCCCACGTCGCGAGGTGGTCGATGAAGTCGAGGAGGGCCGTATCGGCCCATTGCAGGTCCTCGAAGACGAGGACCGCGGGCGTTCTCTCCGAGACGCGCTCGAAGAATCGGCGCCATGCGGCGAAGAGCTCATCCCGTTCGAAGGCGTCGGGCTGGTCGCGATCGAGAAGCGTGGCGATGCGCGGCTCCATCCAGGCTCGCTCGACCTCGTCGCTCACCAGCTCTGTCATCGTGGCGGCCAGCTGCCGCCGCGCCACGCTTGGAGGCTCCAGGTCCGACACCCGGATCCGCCGGCGGACCATCTCGGCCAGCGGAGCGAACGTGATGGCATCGCCATACGCGCGGGCGTGCCCGACGTGCCACGCGACGTCGTCGGGGAGTCGCTCGATCCACTCCCCGAACTCCCATGCCAACCGGCTCTTGCCGATGCCGGCGATGCCGGTGACCGACACGAGACGGCACTGCGCCTCCCGGGCCGAGGACTCGTACAGGCCGATCAGCTCACGCAGCTCGCCGTCGCGCCCGATGAACGGCCCGCGATGTGCGCCGCCGGAGCGCACGTCGTCCGCTCCGCTCCGGGGCGTCGCGCGAAAGGCGGCGATCCGCCCCGAACGACCCTTGAGCGCCATGGTGCCGACCGCTTCGTAGGTGGCCGCGTCCGACGCCAGGTCCCTGGTCGCCTCGTCGACCAGCACCCCCGCGGCCGGCGCCCGCGACTGGAGGCGAGCGGCGACGTTGACCAGGTCGCCGGCCACCATCCCCTGGCCGGATGCTCCGATCGTCACGGCCGCCTCACCGCTCGCGACTGCGGCCCGTGCCTTGAGCCCGCAGCCCCGCGGCCGCGCCCCCGAGGCGCCCGACCGCATCGACGGCGGCCAGGGCAGCGCGCACGGCCCGCTCGGCGTCGTCCTCGTGAGCCAGCGGGGCGCCCCAGACGGCCATGACGGCGTCGCCGATGAACTTCTCGATGGTGCCGTCGTAGGCCGCGACCGCCGACCGGGCGGCCTCGAAGTAGCGCGACTGAATGGTGCGCACCGCCTCGGGGTCGAGCTTCTCCGCCAGGCTCGTGAAGTTCTCGAGATCGACGAAGAGAACGGACACCCGCCGGCGCTCTGCCGGTCCGGCCGCTGGCCGCTCGGGCTCGGACGATGCCGGCCCGACGTGCGTGCCGCAGCCCTCGCAGAAGCGCAGCCCCGCGCGAAGCGGGGCGCTGCAGCGTGGGCATTCGGAGGCGAGCGTGGCACCGCAGCCGCCGCAGTAGCGTGCGGCCTCGACGTTGGCGAAGCCGCACCACTCACACGGCATTGGGCCCGCCCGGCTCAGGTGGAGCGGCGCAGCCGCTCGACACTACTCGTCTTCGGTCACCTGCTTGTGCAGCGTGAGCCCGACCGACTTCCCCTCCTCGTCGAGCACGGCCTTGGCACGAATGATCCGCCGCGCGAGCGTGCGCTCGTGATTCATCACGAAGGTGCTGATGTGGACGGCCGGGTCGTCAAGGATGGCGAGCACCTCCGAGTCGACGTTCAGGTCGATGCTGTGATCGGTGCCCTTGAGCGCGTTCACCGGATCGTGGATCAGGATCTCGGACTGGCGCGTGCTGCTGTTGAACTTGGCGGTGAGGACCAGGGGCACCTGGCGCCCGGGCGCCAGGCCGTCCCGGAACGGATCGGGAACCTCGCGCCACTCGTTGAAGCCGGGTGTCTCGTCCTTGGGGAAATCGGCAGGGGGATCGTATGGCTGCTGCTCGGGGTAGTCGTTGACGACCATGGCGCCCTCCGGCGTGCGAGAGGGCGATGATAGGCGCGCCAGCCGACCAAGCGGAAGCCCCTCGGACGAGCGTGCCTGCTAGCATCGGCGCGATGGATCGACCGATGCGCGTCCGCATGGCACCCAGCCCGACCGGACCCCTTCACATCGGCACCGCGCGCACGAGCCTCTACAACTTCCTGGCGGCTCGCCACGCGGGTGGCACCTACGTCCTGCGCATCGAGGACACCGACACGGCGCGCAGCACGCGTCGAGTTCGAGCGCGACATCATCGACAACCTGCACTGGCTCGGGATCACGTGGGATGAGGGGCCCCAGGTCGCCGGGGGCGAGGACCTCGGTCCGCACGCGCCGTACCGGCAGAGCCAGCGCATGGAGCGCTACGCCCGGGAGGCCGAGCGTCTCGTCGCCAGCGGCAGCGCATACCGGTGCTACTGCAGCGCCTGAGGAGCTCGAGGCCGTGCGTCGCGAGCAGGAGGCCGCCAAGCAGCCGCCACGCTACAACGGTCGCTGCCTGCGTCTGACCGATGCGGAGCGCGCCGCCTTCGACGCCGACGGGCGCCCGGCCGCGCTGCGCTTCAGGGTCCCGGCCGAGACGGTCCGGTTCGACGACCTCATCCGTGGCGAGGTGGAGTTCGACAACTCCCTGCTCGGAGACTTCGTGATCGTGCGCAACGACGGCGTGCCGCTCTACCACTTCGTGGTGGTCGTCGACGACGAGGCGATGGAGGTCACCCACGTCATCCGCGGCGAGGACCACCTCTCGAACACGCCGAAGCACATCGCCCTGATCCGGGCGCTCGGCTACCGCGAGCCGCGCTTCGGCCACATCCCGCTCATCCTCAACCCGATCGCAGCAAGATGAGCAAGCGCAAGTCGCAGACCTCGATCACCGCGTATCGCGAGGAGGGATACCTGCCCGAGGCCTTCGTCAACTTCATGGCCTTCCTGGGCTGGTCGCCGGGGACCGAGGAGGAGATCTTCAGTCTCGACGAGCTCGCGGAGCGGTTCGAGATCGAGCGGGTCCACAAGGGCGGCGCCATCTTCGACCGCGATCGGCTCGACCACCTCAACGGCGTGTACATCCGCGCCATGAGCGACGAGCAGCTGGGGCTGCGCCTGCGCCCGTGGGTTCCCGAGGCCGTGAGCGACGACGACCTCGTGCGAATCGTGCCGATCGTGAAGGAACGCCTCGTGCGGCTCGGTGACATCGCGTCGCTCGCCGGGTTCCTGTGGGAGACCGACGCGGTCGTCGCGAGCTGGTACGGCGCCGAGCTGCTGCTCCCGCGTCGGGGTGACGCGGATGATGCACGACGGGCTCTCGTCGGCGGTCGCGAGGTGCTCGCGGGGCTGGATCCGGCCGACTTCGCAGCCGACGTCCTCGAGCAGCGCTGCCGCGAGGCCGCCGACACGGCGGAGATGAAGGCCGGCGACTTCTTCGCGCCGATCCGCGTCGCCGTCACCGGGCGCACCGTCTCCCCGCCGCTGTTCGCCTCACTCGAGCTGCTGGGCCGTGATCGGGCGCTCGCGCGCATCGACATCGCGCTCGAGAAGCTCGCTGCGGTGCCCGTCGCATGACGGACGAATCCTCGGACGCGACGGCGCCACGGTTGGACGAGCTCATCGGCCTCGACCTCGTCGTCCCGATCCGCTCCTCGTCCGGGGAGAGCCCCGAACCGTCGCTTCTCGGAGCCGATGCGTTCCGCCACGGCACCGACGCCGATGGGGAGCGCTTCATCGCCGCGTTCACGACCGTCGAGCTGCTCCGCGACTTCGGCCCGCCCGGCAGCGACCACGTCAGGATCCCGTCGCGCCTCCTGTTCGAGCGCGCCGACGCTGCCCATGAGCGAGTCGTGGTCGACCCGGGCGCCCCGTCCGAGATCGAGATTGCCGTCGGCGTGCTCGGGTTCCTCGCAGCCGGCATCGATCCGAATCGGCCCGATGCCCTCCGCGCACGCCATCCGCTCGGGGCCATGCCCCAGCTCGAGGCGCCCGACCACGTCCCCGAGGCGCTCGGCCGCGCGATCCTCGGCGCGCTCAGCGATCTTCCGCAGGTCGAGCGAGCCTGGCTCCTCCGCGCCGGTGACGCGTGGGCCGCAGGCATCCAGATGGGTCCCGACGCGGTCCTTGGCGACTTCGACGCGGTGCGCAACCGTCTCCACGCGGTGGCCACCGAGCATCTCGGCTCTAGCCAGGCCATTGCGGTGACCGACGTTCGTGCCCCGACCCTGCGCGACATGTACGACGCGACCGCGGCGCCGTTCTACATCCGTCCCGGCACTCAGCGCGGGATCCTGGGGCGCATCTTCGGCGGCTGAGGCTCGGAGCCTCGTCAGCCGGGCACGAGCACGATCCTGCCCGTCACCGTCCCCGCGCGAAGCCGGGCGTGGGCCTCGTTGGCGGCCGCCAGCGGCATCGGTTCCACGTTCCAGTGCAGGCGGCCCCGCGATGCGAGGCGGACCACGTCGCGCAGGTCCGTCCGCGTGCCCCAGGCAACGGTCGTGAACCATGACTCCAGGCCGGGGACGTCCATGCCGAAGGGGACCTGGCCGCCGGCCTCGCCGATGAGCACGACCAGCCCGTCGGGCGCCACGGCCGCCGCGGCGTGGGCGAGGGTGTCGTCGGTCCCGACCATGTCGAGGACCACATCGGCACTGCCGCCGAGCGCCTCGTGGGTCATCTGGTCGTCGCCCTCGAGAAGGCCCACGTCGGCACCGAGCTCGGCGGCGATCTCGAGCTTGGCGGGGTCGAGCTCGCGGACGACGATGTGAAGATCGCGTCCACCCCGACCATGGCGCAGGTACTGGAGCGCGAACTGACCGAGTGCGCCGCAGCCGATGACGAGGACGCGCGCACCTCGCTCGAGCCACGGTCTCGCTCTGCGGACCGCGCGGTACGGGGTCATCCCGGCATCGGCCAGCGGAGCGGCGCGCACCGGGTCAAGGCGCCCGATGCCCACGAGGTGGCGGGGATGGGGAACGAGCATCGCCTCCGCGTACCCGCCGTCGACCTGGAATCCCGGCGCCAGGGACAACGCACAGCGCTGCTCCGCGCCGCCCCGGCATTCGAGGCAGTCGCCGCAGCCCCAGCCGCCCGACACCACGACGGCGTCGCCGACGCCAAGGCGAAGGCGGCGCAGCGGGCGGCCCGCCTCCGGGCCGATCGCGTCGATCACGCCGGCAACCTCGTGCCCCAGCGTGCGGGGCAGCTCGACCCGCGGCTGCGTGCCGTCGACGATGTGGAGGTCGGTGCGGCAGACACCACAGGCGGCCACGCGAAGGCGCACCTCGGTCCCGTCCGGCTCGGGGCGGGGGACGTCGGCGAGCCGAAGCTGCTCCCCGGGCGCGTGAAGGCGCGCGGCGAGCATCGCGGTCAGACCGGCAGCGGCTCCGACAGGGAGCGCACGGCACGATCGACGAGACCCTCGGGATCCACCGGATCGATCACGGCCTGCACGATCCCGTCGCGGTCCGCGGCGAGGGCGATCGGACGCGCCACGTTGACGTTCTCTCCTTCCGCCACGGTCTCGATGCCGAGCAGCTCGACCGCCGATCGGCGCTCGTCGGACAACAGGAGGAACGGCAGCTCGAGCTTGGCGGCGTAGGCCGCCTGCACCTGCTCGGAGTCGATGCTGACCGCCGCCGCGGCGATCCCGGCCTCGCGCAGGCGCTCGAAGTCGGCCTTGAGCGCCTCGATCGCGCGCGTGCCGCGGCGCTTGGCGTGCCCGCTCATCGAGGGCGCGCCGAAGAACAGCAGGAGGATCGGCTGCTTGGTGACGAGGCTGCGCAGGTTGAGGAGGTACCCGTCGCTGGCGCGCAGTCCCACCGACGGCAGCGGATCGCCGACTTCGAGGGTGGTGGTCACTTCGCGATTGTAGCCGCGCCCAGGCCGATGTCCCGCCCAGCCCGATGGAGCAGGCCCTCCCGCTCGAGGTCGGCCAGGATCCGCCTCCATTCGCCGGCGTCGAGCGCGGGACCGATGCGGCCATCGCCCCCGGCGACGCGCAGCCGCGCCTCGCGCTCGCCGAGCCGATGATCAGGGGAGTGCGCCAGCTCTCGCAGCAGGGCGCCGCGGTAGGCTCGGGTCGAGCCGCGCAGCGGCGCCTGGCGCGCGACCGGGACGATGGCCGCCGCCCCCCGCGATGGACAGCCGTGCGCCACGGGGCACGCGTCGCAGCGAGGCGCGCGGGCGCGGCACACAGACGCACCGAGCTCCATGCTGGCGTGCGTCCAGGCGGCGGATGTCCGGGCCGCGGCCCGGGGCGGCGAGCGCATCGGCCAGCTCCTGGAGCCTCCGCGGCTCGTCCGGGGGGCCGAACCGGCGGAGGAGCCAGCGCCGCACGTTCGTGTCGACGACCCCGACCGGCACTCCGAACGCCAGCGAGGCGACCGCGCGGGCCGTGTAGGGCCCGACTCCGCGGAGGCGCATCAGCCCCTCGACGTCCCGGGGCCAGCCATCGCGCGATACCGTCGCCGCCGCGGAGCGCAGCGCCAGGGCGCGGCGGTTGTAGCCGAGCCCGCTCCACTCGGCGAGCACCGCCGCCGGCGCGGCAGCCGCCAGCGATGCCGCGTCGGGAAACCGGGCGAGGAACCGCTCGAAGCGCTCGGCCACGCGTGAGGCCTGGGTCTGCTGGAGCATGACCTCGCTGACGAGGACGGCGTACGGATCGGTCGTGGCGCGCCACGGGAAGTCACGGCGCTCGACGGCGTACCAGGCGAGGATCCCGCGTCGGACGGATGCCAGGTCGCCGGCGGCGGACATGCCCGCGAGGGTAGCAGTGCGCTACCGTTGAGGCATGGCCTACCGGCTGCTCTGCCTCGATGCCGGGTTCACCCTGCTCACGCCGCGCCGCACGCTCGCCGATGCGCTCGGTGACGTGCTCGGGCAGGACGGCCATGCCATCACCGAGGAGGAGATGCACGCCGCCTGGGAAGAGGCGGACCGCTGGTTCTGGGACGAGTACCACCGCCCCGGCAACGACACGTGGACCGACGACGGCCGCATCGAGGAGTACTGGCGCACCTACCACTCGGTCATGCTCGGGCGCATCGGCATCTCGGTCCAGGCCGAGGTGCTCGACCGGATCCTGGCCAGCCAGTTCTCCCCCGACGCCTGGGAGCCCTTTCCCGACGTCGAGCCGATGCTGTCCGAGGTGCGTGGCATGGACGGCATGCGCATCGGCGTCGTCAGTGACTGGGGCTCGAACCTGCGCGGCATCCTCGCGGCGCTCGAGCTCGACCGGTTCTTCGACTTCGTGCTGCCGTCGGCCACGGTGGGTGTGGCCAAGCCGAATCCCGACTTCTACCGATTGGCCCTTGATCGCGCCGGCGCCGCCCCGCACGAAGCGCTCATGGTCGGGGACTCGTACCGGGCAGACGTCCGCGGCGCCTGGAGCGCGGGCATGGACGCGGTCTGGCTGAACCGCAACGAGGGCGTGAACATCACCCCGGCGGACGAGCCGATCCCGACCGATGCGCGTCGCATCGCGTCGCTCGCAGAGGTGCCGGACATCATCCGCGACGGCGGCCCGTTGCCCCGTCCCGATGCGCCGGTGCAGCCGGGATCCGACGCCCCGCTGGCCACCGAGCGGTGAGCGGCCCATCACCCGAGGTCGTCGTCGACAAGTTCGGCGGCTCGGTTCTTCGTCGCCCCGAGGACATCGCCGAGGCCGTATCGGTCGTCGAGCGGCAGCGATTGGCCGGGCTGCGTCCAGTGGTCGTGGTGAGCGCGTTCGAGGGCGTCACCGACACGATCCTGGCCGCGGCATCGGTCCTGGTGCCCGATGGAGCCGACGGCTGGCTGCGCGAGCCGGCGGGGGATCCCGGGTCGCCGATGGCGCGCGAGACCGATCGGGCGCTGGCCACCGGTGAGGCGCTGTCCGCCGCCCTGTTCGCCCTCGGCCTGCAGGCGCGGGGCATCCCGGCCCGCTCGTTCTCGGGAGCTGAGGCCGGCATCCGCACCGCTGCCGCGCATCTCGGCGCCGAGGTGCGACGCGTGCTGGCAAGGCCTCTCCGCGCGGCGCTGGCCGAGGGGCTGGTGCCGGTCGTGGCGGGCTTCCAGGGCGTCGGGACCCATGGCGAGCTCACGACCCTCGGGCGCGGTGGCACCGATCTCTCCGCCGTTGCGCTGGCCGTGGCGCTCCGGGCGGCACGCTGCGAGCTGTTCAAGGACGTCGGCGGCATCCTCGACGCCGATCCGCACCTGGTGCCCGGCGCGCGGCTCCTTCCCGCCGTCGACGCCGCACAGCTCGAGCTCCTGGCCGAGATGGGCGCCGAGGTGGTGCACCCGGTCGCGGTGCGGCGCGCGCGCCGCGGGAAGATGACGCTGGTCATTCGCGCCATCGACGACGACGCTCCGCAGACCATCGTGCGTCCCCAGCGACCCGAAGACGACGGCGTCCTGATGATCGCGGTGGACAGCAAGGAGCGCATGGCCCGCATCAGCCTCGTCGGGCCCGCCGAGCTCACGCCCGAGGTGCTGCCGCTGCCGGCGCACGGGGAGGGCGCCTTCGACGAGGGAGGGATGCGGGTGGTCTGGGCAGAGGTGCCGATCGCCTCCGCCGCCTCCGCGGCGCAGGCCGTGCACGCGGCCTTCATGACCGGGTCGCGGGGCCGCGGCAGCCCCGCCTGACCTTCAGTCCTCGTCGCCCCCGACAGCCTCGTGCTCGGCCACTCGGCCGCGGCCGCGTGGACCGAGCTGGAGCACCACGGCCGCGACCAGGATGAGCGCGCCGCCAACGAGCTGGACGGGTGCAGGCCGCTCGGCAAGCAGCCATGCCGCCAGCGCCGTGCCGATGACCGGCTCCAGGGTGGCCAGGATGGCGGCCCTCGACGGCCCGAGCCGGCGGATGCCGGTGACGAACGCGAGGGTGGGCACGCCCGCGCCGATGACGCCGGCCAGGACGACCGGCACGAGTGCCGCGCTCGAGGCGAGCGGCTGGCTCAGGCTGCCCAGCGTCCCGATGACGATGGCGATCGCCACGTACAGGACCGCCGCGCCGCCCATGGTCAGGGCCGCTGCCTGTGGCGCCGGCACGTGGGCGAAGCCGTGGCGCGCGGCCAGGACGTAGAACACCTGCGCAAACGCCGCCAGGAGCGCCAGGCCGATGCCGCCGAGGTCCAGCTCACCCAGCGTTCCGGCCCCGGCGACCACGAGAGCCATGCCGACCAGCGAGAGCCCCAGCGCGCTCCAGCGCAGCCGATCGAGGCGCTCGCCGAACCAGATCGTCGATACGACAGCCACGCCCGCCGGATACAGGTAGAACACCAGGAGCGTCAGCGCGATGCCGATCCGCTCGAACGCGATGAACGCTGCCAGGTTCAGGATCGTGTTCGCGCCCGCCGCCGCGAGCATGAACCAGCGGTCTCGCCGCGGCAGCGAGCGCAGTCGGGCCGGACGGATGCCGAGGACCGAGAGCTGGAAGCCGATGTACGCGGTGACGACTGCGGCGCCGATCGCGGCGCGCCAGGTCACCAGCGTCAGCGAGTCGACGCCGGCATCGGCCGCGAAGCTCCCGAGCGGTCCGAGGGTGGCGAAGCAGGCCGCGGCAAGGACGATGAGGCCGGCGCCGGCGAGGTCCGGCCCGCGATCGGTCGCGTCTCGCGTCAATCGGGTGGCTCGCGCTGCGCGAATTCCCGCCCCAGCGCACGCACCTGCGACTTCCGCTGGGTCTGGCCCCATCCGGAGCCACCACTCGCCCCTCAGTGCGAATTCCGGTCGGAACTAGGCCCAAGCTCGCAATTGCGTGCGCCCCAGCGCGAATCGCGGGAGCGATACGCCTCATCCGGTGCCGCCCACCAGCGTCGCTTCGGACTCCGCCTGCTGCAAGGCCTCGGCGAGGCGTCGTTCGTCGGCCTCCACCGCGGGCAGACGGTCGAGCGCGGCGTTGTGACGTTCCACGAGCGCTCGCACGAGATCCGGGTCTTCGTAGGTCGCCGGGTCCGCGAGGCGGGCAACGGCCTCGTCGAGCTCCGCCCGCGTCGCCTCGGTCTGCGCGCGCGCGGCATCCAGTGCGCGCCGAACGTCGCGCGTCCGCGCTCCGCGCGCGTTTCGCTCCTCGGCCTCCCGACGACGTCGCTCCGCCGCGTCGCGGGACGACTCGCGGGCCTTCGGCTGCTTGGCCACGACGCCCCGTGGTGTTGAACGGGCGCCCTCGACGGCCCCGCGCGTCTCGATGTCCACTCCGCGCTTGGCGGCGTAGTACTCGAAGTCGCCGGGGTAGACCGTCGCGCTCCCATCGTTGACCTCGATGATCGTGTTCGCGACGCTGCGGATGAGGTACCGATCGTGGGTGATCAGCACGATCGTGCCGGCGAACTCGTTGAGCGCGTCCTCGAGGATGTCCCGCGAGCCGATGTCGAGGTGGTTCGTGGGCTCGTCGAGGCACAGCAGGTTCGCCGGATCTGCCAGCAGCTTGGCGAGCGCCAGGCGAGTCTGCTCCCCTCCCGAGAGGACCCCGACCTGCTTGTTGATCGCATCGCCACCGAACAGGAAGGCGCCAAGGAGGTGACGCACACCGGACGAGCTCAGCCTCGGAGCTGCGCCGGCCAGCTCGTCGAAGACGGTGTTGTCCGGGTTCAGCGCCTCGATCTGGTGCTGCGCGAAGTACGCCACGCGGACGTTCGACCCGAGCTCGCGCTCCCCCGACTCGAAGGGCAGCACGCCGGCGAGAATCTTGAGCAGCGTCGACTTCCCGGCGCCGTTCGGACCGATGAGGGCCACCTTCTGCCCCCGCTCCAGGACGAGGTCGAGATCGCCGTCATACACGACGTTGTCGCCATAGCGCTTCTCGATGTCCGACAGGCTGATGACCGTCCGGCCGCTGCGCGGCGGCTCGGGGAACCGGAACTTCACGGTCCGGCTTCGGCGCTGGGGTGTCGCGACCCGCTCGAGGCGCTCGAGGGCCTTGACCCGCGACTGGACCTGGCGCGCCTTCGTGGCCTTGTAGCGGAAGCGGTCGATGAACGCCTGCGTGTGCGCGATCTTGCGCGCCTGGTTCTTCGCCGCCGCCTCGAGCTGCGCCATCCGCTCCGCCCGCTGCTCGACGAAGTCCGCGTAGTCACCGACGTACTCCGTCGCTTTGCCGTCGTGGAGCTCGACGACGCGGTTGGCCACCTCGTTGACGAAGTCGCGGTCGTGGCTGACCAGGACGATCGCGCCGGCGTACTCGGCAAGGAACCCGGTGAGCCACTCGACCGACGCCAGGTCGAGGTGGTTCGTGGGCTCGTCGAGGAGCAGGACGTCGGGGTTCTGGAGCAGCAGGCGGGCCAGCGCCACCCGCATCATCCATCCGCCGCTGAACTCGCCGATGTCGCGCTCGACGTCCGCGTCGGCGAAGCCCAGCCCGGCCAGGATGCGGCGCGCCTCCGACTCCAACCCGTAGCCCCCCATCGCCTCGAACCGATGCTGGAGCCGCCCGTACTCGTCCATCAGCTCCGCGAGCTCCGCCTCGTCGCTCGCCTCGCCGAGCTCGAGCTCGATGTGACGCATGCGGCGCTCGATGCCGCTCACCTCGCCGGCGCCGGCGAGGACCTCGGCCAGGGCGGACGTCCCACGCGTCTCCGCGATCTCCTGTCGCAGGTAGCCGATGACGACGTCACGTGCGCGGCTGATCGTCCCGCCGTCGGCCTCCTGGTCGCCGGTGATGATCTCGAGCAGGGTCGTCTTGCCCGCCCCGTTCGGGCCGACGATCGCGATGCGCCGCCCGGCGCTGATCATCAGGCCGACGTCGCTGAAGATGTGCTGCGCGGCGTGGCTCTTCGACACACCCGCCAGTGTCACGAGGCTCATGGGGCGCCGAGCATGGTACCGCCGGCCCTAGGATGGGCGCATGACGGGCGAGGGCTCGGTCCTCTACGACGTGTACGTCCTCGGGCAGGCGGTCAACGAGCTGCTCGTCGACGGGCTGGCCGATGCGCCGCTCACCCCATCGGAGTACGCGGTGTACAGCGCCGTCTTCGAGCGCGGCCCGGCGACTCCATCGGAGCTTGCGCCACGCGCTCGGCATGCCGGCCCAGACGATGAGCGACTGGATCGCGCTGCTGCGTGAGCGCGGGCACGCGGACTCGCGCCGCAACCCGCGGGACGGCCGCTCGCAGCTCGTCAGCCTCACGCCCGCGGGGAAGCGGGCGCATTGGCTCACCAACAGGACGTTCGAGGTCATCTATCGCCGCTTCCTCACCGAGCTGGTTCTGCCGGAGGAGGATGCGCGGCGGCTGCTGGGCCAGCTCGTGGCCGCGGCTCGGCTCGCCCGAGGGGAGCGGCCCGGAGCTCAGGGAGCGGCGAGCACCGCTTCGAGCGTGGCATCCACGCCGGCGAAGAAGTCCGTGGAGCGATAGGGAACCGGAAGATCGGGCTCGATCGTCAACCGCGGATCATCGGGCGTGCTCTTCTCGTGGTAGATGGTGCTGATGCCGACGCTGAGCGGAATCGGCAGGTTCACGAGCTCGACGAACTGCACGTCGTCCCAGAAGTTGAGCCCGCCGCCCATTTCCTCGCCGGCGAATCGCGCCTCCGTCGTCTGCTCGATCTCGGTCGAGAGGTTCGAGGCCGCCGAGAAGGTGCGGCGATCTGTCAGAACCCACATCGGCTGTTCGATGCGCTGGAGGATCGCCAGCAGGTACGGGTAGGTGAAGTTGTTCCCGCCGGGGTTGTGGCGCAGGTCGAAGACGACCTTCGTGACATCGGCGCTCTCGACAGCCTCCGACAGGGCCTCCACCTCGGAGCTCTGCACGCTCTGGACCTGCGTCAGCCGGACGTACAGCGCTCCGCCGCCAAGGTCCTCGGTCCAGAACAGCGGCTCGGGGGCGGTGAAGCGGAGGCCGTCGCGCTCGGGCAGGTGGATGATCCCCAGGGGACCGGCCCACTCCTGGAACTCCGCGGAGCTGATCGTCGCTGCCGTGACGTCGCGCGCCGCGTCTCCGCCTGCGGGCTCGACGGTCAACGTCACACTCGAGTCGTCGTCGATCAGCCCCAGCCCTTCGAGCACGTCGGCGCGCAGGAAGTAGAAGGGCCGGAACCCCGGCACCGTGGCGGGGGAATCACGCGGGACGAGCGGCTCAATCGTGGCGAGGACGTCGTCGATCGGCTGCCCGGCCACCGCGGTGATCCGGGCGCCGACGAGCTCGGCGTCGAGGGCGTCGGTGACGAACAGGCCATCGCTGAACTCGAAGACGCGGAGGGGGAGCATCGGACCGCCGGCGGGTGGGAAGGCGAGCTGGTGGCCGTCGCGGCCCTCGCGGCTGAGCATGCCGACCAGGGCCATGACTTCGACCATCGCCTCTTCGGGCGTCAGATCCGGGAGAGCTGCCTGGATCTCCTGCATCCGGGCCACCCACACGTCACGCGGGACGCCGTGGAACGGCTCCGGGTGGATGACCTCGAGCAGCTCCAGCAGCTGATCCAGGTCCGCGGCGGCGGTGGCGAGGGCGCCCGAGGCGCTGGGCCAGGACGAGGGTGACGCCACCAGCTCGGACGAAGGCTCGGCTGCCGGCGCGCCGGCCGACGGGGATGCCGACGGCGGCGAGGTCGCGCTCCCCGACCCGCATCCGGAGATTGCAACGAGCACGACGAGGAGCAGCCTGGACGCGGATCTCACAGCACCGATAGTACTCCGGTGCCGGATTAGTTGTTCAAATCGCGCCCGGCCAGCGCCCGGGGCTACTCGGCGACGAGCTTCGCGCCCGAGGTGTCGAATCGCAGTCGCGTGGCCATGCCCGCCGGCATGGTGGTCCCGGTTCCGGCCGCGGCATTCCAGGCCTTCTCGACGGCGTGCGCGCCTGCCGGCGAGTCACAGATGGCCAGGATGGCCGGCCCGGCGCCGGACAGGCATGCGCCGGCTGCACCCCGCTCATACGCGATGTCGATGAGCTCGCGGCTGCCGCGAAGGAGGGGCAGCCGATGCGGCTGGTGGAGCTCGTCGGCCATCGCCGGACGGAGGAGCCCCGCGTCCGAGGTCATGATCGCGGTCGTCAGCAGGGCGGCCCGCCCGGCCTGGCGGGTCGCGACATCGTGCGGAACCGACGCGGGGAGCGCGTCGCGCATCTCGTGCGTCCGGCTCTCGCGTTGCGGGATGAATGCGACCGGGATCCACGCTTCCGGGACTCGGAAGCGGCGCAGTCGAACCTCCCCGTCGTCCGCGAGGGCGAGGGTGAAGCCGCCGTACAGCGCCGCGGCCACGTTGTCGGGATGTCCCTCAAGCCCGGCGGCCAGCGCGAGCAGCTCATCGGCCTCGATGGTGCGCCGGCCGACGGAGGCTCCGAGCACCAGGCCGGCCACGATGGCGGACGCGCTGCTGCCCAGCCCGCGCGCCGACGGGATCATGCTCGAGACCTCGATGCGCCACGACTCGGAGCCCGGCCCGGACGCGACCCGCAGGCCCTCGCGGAACGCGCGGAGCAGGAGGTTGTCGTCGGGGCGGTCGTCCTCGGCGCGGCGCTCCTTCACCGCGGGCATTGAGGGTGATGCCGAGCTCGTCGCCGTACCACAGCTCGGCCCGCAGCTTGAGGGACAGCGCGACCGCGAAGCAGTCGAAGCCACTCCCCAGGTTGGCGCTCGAGGCCGGAACGTCGACGCTGGCGATGGGCGGCATGCGAGGCGGAGTATAGGAGCGCCGATACGTCATTCGGCCGCGCGCCGACCGCTGATCGTCGGTCCCTGAGACGCGACGTCGGGCGGTGGCCGGCGCCATGGGCTGGCAGCGAGACTTCCGGCATGGCACGAACCCGCCGAACCACTCGATCAGCGACCGGCAGTCCGTCCGCGGACGCGGCGCTGCGGCACGACCCGGTCGTGTGGCTCAGCTCGGTGCAGAGCAACGGCCGGCCGCACCTCGTGCCGGTCTGGTTCCACTGGGACGGCGAGCGGATCGTGGCCTTCAGCAAGCCGGGCGCGCGGAAGGTCGAGAACCTCCGGGGCCGTCCGGCCGTGATGCTGGCGGTCGGCACTCCGGGGCCGGACTTCGAGGTCGAGCTCATCGAGGCGACCGCGGAGCTGCCCGATACGCCGGCCTCCAAGCTTATCCCGCGCGGATTCGCGACGAAGTACCGCGACCTCCTGAGTCGCGCGGGGCTGAACGTCCAGCGCTTCGCCGAGGTCTACTCGCAGCCGATCGTCCTGCGCCCGACGCGATTCCTCGGATACGGCGGGCATGGCTGGGAGTCTGGCGCCGCCGTCGCCACCTGATCGCGACGCCCGACTAGGGCGCGAGCTCCGCATAGCGGAAGCAGCCGACCACGTGGTCGTTCACCAGCCCGGCCGACTGCATGAAGGCGTAGCAGATCGTCGGACCGACGAATCTGAAGTCCCGACGGCGAAGCTCGCGCGACATGGCCTCGGACGCATCGGTCACGGCGGGAATTTCGCCCATTGATCGCCATCGGTTCAGCAGGGGCGTCCCGTCGACGAACGACCATGCCAGCTCGGAGAACCCGGCGATCTCGAGGAACGCCCGCGCATTGCCGATGAAGGCGTCGACCTTGGCCCGATTGCGGACGATGCGCGCATCGGCCAGGAGGCGCGTGCGGTCCGCATCGGTGTAGGCCGCCATGCGCTTCGGTGCGAAGCCGTCGAAGGCGTCGCGGTAGCCATCGCGCTTGCGAAGGATGGTGATCCAGGAGAGACCGGCCTGCGCGCCCTCCAGGCACAGGAGCTCGAAGAGCAGGCGATCGTCATGGATCGGAACGCCCCACTCCTCGTCGTGGTAGTCGCGCATGAGGGGGTCGCTGCCCGCCCACTCGCAGCGCACCAGCTCGTCGGTCACGTCGACAGGGTACGACGACGCCCGGGTCACGGGGACCCGGGCGGAATTCGCGATGGTCGGGAAGCTCAGGCGCTGGGCTGAGCCTTCGGGACCTGGTAGCGGGGGAAGCTGACGATCGTCGTCCACGATCGCCGCGGCGTCGACCGCCGTGCCTCGTCGAGCATCTCTTCCTCGGTGCGGGTGGTGACCGACTGCAGGCGATTCGGACTGCATCGCTCGCGCCACCGCGAGGGCCATGATCGAGTTCATCGGTTCGTTCCTTGATCAGTACGTGGAGGGGCGGAGCGGGATCAACGGCAGGTGCGGATCGGAGTCCGCCCATGCGAGGGCTCGCCGAATCGGTGAGGCGATCGCCGCGAAGAGGCTGGCGCCCTTTCGCTGGCTCCGTCCCGGCCGAGTGGACCGATGCGGAGACGGCGCGAGGATGGCCTCGAGGGCGTTCGCCTGCGCGAGGGATACGAGTGCGAACATTTGCTGTCTCCTGGTCATGATGGCTGCGTTGCTGAAGCCATCGTCGTGGCGACACGCTCTCGAAGCGACGGCCGCCGGTCGCGCATCGGAGGGCGACCTTCGACCCGGGTCGACTACGTCAATCGGCCGCCGAAGCCTGTTGCGCCTGCTCCTATCCTGAGACCTGCATGCCCACCGTCACCGATCCGACCACGATGCCCACCGTGCGCGAGCTGACATTCCTCTTCGCCGACGTCGAGGGATCGACCCGCCTTGCCGAGCAGCACGGCTCGGCCGCCGCGAGCGCGATGGTCCGATACCACGAGCTCGTCGCCGCCGCCGCCGAGCGCCACGGCGGTCGCATCTTCGAGCGCATCGGCGACGGGGCCTACGCCTCCTTCCCCGATGCCCGGGCGGCCGTCGACGCCGCGGTGGAGCTCCAGGCCGCCATCACCGCCGAGGACTGGGGAGAGGTCGGGCGCGTCCGCGTCAGGGTGGCGCTGGCAAGCGGCGAGGTGGAGGAGCGGCTCGAGCGCTTCTACGGCCCGCCCCTGTACCGAGCGGCGCGGATCCAGGCATTGGCATCCGGTGGCGAGACGCTGATCGCCGGCGGGACCGTCGACCTGGTCGGCGGACGGGCCCCGGAGGGCTCGATGCTGCGCTACCTCGGTGAGCAGCGACTGCGTGACGTGCCCGAGCCCGAGCGCATCTTCGCGCTGGTGCATACTGCCCGCGCGCGGTCCGCCGGCGGGCCGACCGATGACCAACCCGAGCCGGAACACAGGAGCGACAGCGTGTCTGACGAATCCGGTCCGATCCGAGTCCTGCTGGTCGACGACCACGCCGTCGTGCGGCGCGGGCTGCGCGGCTTCCTCGAGCTGATCAAGGACTTCGACGTGGTCGGCGAGGCGGAGAACGGCCGCGAGGGCGTCGCCGCGGCCGATCGGCTCGTCGCCCGACGTGATCCTCATGGACCTGCTCATGCCCGAGATGGGCGGCCTCGAGGCGATCGGCGCGATCAAGCAGGCCCATCCCGAGATCGAGATCGTCGCCGTCACCATCGTTCATCGAGGAGGAGAAGGTCACCGTCGGCGCTCGAGGCCGGCGCTATCGGGCTACCTGCTCAAGGACGCCGAGGCCGAGGAGGTCGCGCAGGCCATCCGGGCCGCCTACAACGGCGAGGTCCACCTCGATCCCGCCGTGTCACGCCTCCTGGCCCAGCGCCTCCGCCAGCGGAAGGACGCCGAGCCGGTCGAGCCGCTGACCGCGCGCGAGAAGGAGGTCCTCTCGCAGCTCGCCAAGGGCGCCTCCAACAAGGAGATCGCCTACGAGCTCGGCATCACCGAGCGGACGGCGCGCACCCACGTCAGCAACATCCTCGGCAAGCTCGGTCTCGCCTCGCGCACCCAGGCCGCGCTCTACGCGGTCGAGCACAAGCTCGTCTAGTCCGATGCGGGTCGGGACGGCCCTGCTGTTCCTGCTTGCGACGTTGGCCGCCTGCGCTGTTCCCGTCCCTGCCCCAAGCCTCGATCACGACGGACCAAGCCCTGAGCCCTGCGACGCCGCCCTCCTTGAGGGCGAGCTGCTGGCTGACGACCAGGACGCGTTCATCGTCCAGCACGAGGAGGGGTTCGTGACGGCGGTCATCTGGCCTGAGGGTTACGTGGTTCGCGACGGCGAGACTCGTGAACTGGTGGATCCCTCGGGTGATGTGGTCGCGCGAGAAGGTGACCTCGTCGCGTTGGGAGGCGGAATGAACCTGGACGACACCGCATTCGTGGTGTGCGGACCGTTCACGGTGACGCCAGCGCGCTAACTGTCAGCTCAATCGGTGCGGGTCAGCTCGGAGTGACCGCCGCGCGGGTACACGATGATGAGGCGCGCCGGCGTCTCGCCAAGAACCTCCGCGTCGTGGGGCAGCGTTCCGTCGAGCAGGACGTAGTCGCCGGGGCCGGCGTCCACAACGGTCTCGCCCTGCGTGATGCGCAGCGTGCCCTCGAGCACGATGTGGTGCTCGTCGCCCGGGTGGGCGTGAAAGCCGGTGCGCACTCCTGCGGGCATCGTGCCCTCGAAGATCGCTACGTCGCGCGCCAGGCCACCGTCGACGCGAGTCACGTGCCGGCCGGCTCCTGCTGCGTCCTGCATCGGTCGCTCCGAGACGCGGACGACCCGCGGCGCCACGCTCTGCTCGAGGAGGAACCACGCGATGGGCACGTCCAACGCGTCGGCGAGCGCTGCGAGGGTTTCGAGCGAGGGAGACGCCTTGTCGTTCTCGACCTGGCTGAGATAGCCGACGTTGAGGCCGGTCGCGTCCGCGACGGCCGCGAGGGTCAGCCCGCGCTCGCGGCGGCGGTGGCGGATCTGCGGGCCGACCATGGGTCGGCGTCGTCGGGTATCGGTCATGCACCGACATTATGGTGTCAACCAATCGATATTGACAAGAGCCAATCGAGCGACCATCATATTGACATTCACAACCAGTAACCGTGACTCACAGCAAACATCCCAGGAAGGACCTCACTCAGATGAAGGTAGCCATCATCGGATCAGGCAACGTCGGCAGGGCGCTCGGCAGGGCGATCGTCCGCGCGGGGCACGACGTCACGATCACCGCCACGCATCCCGAGCACGCGAGCGAGGCGGCTGAGGCCATCGGCGCGTCAACCGCCACGACGAACGAGGCGGCCGCCAGCGACGCGAACATCGTCATCTTGGCCGTCCCCTACACGGCGGGAGCGCGGGTCGCCAACGAGATCCGCGAGGCGGTGGCAGGCAAGCCGGTCGTCGACATTTCCAACCCGATGATCGCCGATCTGGCCGGATCAGCCTCCGAGACCTCGGCCGCCGAGGAGTTCCAGGCCCAGCTCCCGGACGCTCACGTCGTGAAGGCCTTCAACACGATCTTCGCGTCGAACCAGGCCAATCCTCGGCCCGAGGTCGATGGCTATGTCGCAGGCGACGACGCCGATGCGAAGCGCGAAGTGATCTCGCTGATCGAGGCGATCGGCTTCACCCCGGTCGACGTCGGACCGCTGCGCGCCGCGAGGGCGCTCGAGGGGATGGCGATCGTAAACATCGGCCTCAATGTCCGTGACCGCGGCTCGTGGACGTCGGCCTGGAAGCTCGATCGCTGAGGTCGAAACGTCATTGCACGCGCCGGGTGCATCGCGCGCCACGACGCCCCGCCCAGATACGGGCGGGGCGTCCTCCTTGTGCGCAGCGCAAGGTCAGCCCTCGACAACAAGGGTCCCGGTCATGTCGGGATGCAGCGAGCAGTCGAAGAAGTACTCGCCGGGAGCAAGTTCGCCGATGTCGTAGATGATCGTGCCGTCGGTGACCATCTCTCCCTCGAACAGCTTCTCGGCCTTCGAGTCGTCGGTGTAGATGGCGATGTTGTGCGGCATCGAGTCGTTGTTGACGAGGGCGATGGTGAGGCTATCGGCGCCGGCGCTGACGGTCACCGTGCCGGGCTGGAAGGCCATCTCGGCCGCGGTGACGGTCGCATCGGCCTCCGGGGGTGCGTCCGATGAGCCTCCGCCGCCGGCTGCGGTGCTGCAGGCGGTGAGCACGACGGCCAGGGCGGCTGCCGCGATGGTGAGGCGATGGAACTTCATGGTCGTTGGCTCCGTGAACATGCGAAGGGCGGGTCGCTGCGTGCGACCCGCCCTCGACGTTTGGTGGGTTAGGCCGGCGTCGGGCGGAACCGGGCCGGGAGGACCGGTGCGACCGACTCCATGGCGGCTCGGACGAGGCCCATCGGGCTGCCGAAGACGCGGAGGACATCGACGCCGATCAGGACGATGAGGGTGACCTCGATGCCCTTGGCGATCCAGCCGAGGCTGAAGTACGGGCCCATGACCAGGTAGCCGGCGATCGTCGTCGCGGCGTAACCGGCCAGCGCGAGCCGGGGGAACCAGCTGAAGCGCTCGACGATCGGCATCGGTGCGACGGCGCCGACGACGTAGAGGACACCCAGTCCGACGTAGCCGAGGCCGTTCATCGTGAACAGCAGGCCACCCAGGCTGAGGTGGATGTACGCCGTCGCGGCGGTGAGACCGACGATGGCGGCGGTGAGCAGGGCGCCGGCGGCGCGACTGCGCGCGAACTGGGACATTTCGTTGACCTCCGGAACTGTTGCTCGACGCCTCGTCGGCATCGGTGTTGATTCGATGACCGAAGTCTCGGCGCGCGGACCACGCACCGAATCGGGCAGACGTGCGGGGCCGGTGGGCGACATGCGCGGTGTCGGCGGCGGGCCGAATGACGTAGCCCGATCGGCCGTCGGGCCGATGGGGACGTGGCCCGCGAATGGGATATCCTCACCGCCCCATGACCCGCGCACCCGCTCGACCGGGACCGACGACCACGGCTCCGACGCACGACGAGCCCGAGACGCACGCGATGCTCCTGCGCGCCGTCGAGGAGGTCGCGCGCCTGCTCCAGGCAGATGGCGCGATGGTCTATCTCGTGGAAGGCGACAGGATGCGGTTCGCGGTTGACGCCGGCATCCGCAATCCCGAGGCGCAGCAGCTCCTCCGCGACATGTCGCTGCCCTTGGGGGTCGGCCTGTTCGGCCATGTCGCGACCACCGGAGAGACGCTCGTGGCCGGCGACTACCGGCGTGACAAGCGGTTCGAGCACTCACCCATCGCGGACCGGATCGTGAACGTCGCGAACATGCGCTCCATGGCGGCGGCGCCGCTCATCGCCGAGGGCGAGATCATCGGGGCGCTGGGTGCGTACTCGTCGAAGATCGACGACTTCGACGAGGCCGAGGTCGCGCTGCTCCGCGCCCTGGCCGACCACGCTGCTGGAGCGATCGCGAACCAGCGGCTCATCGAGCGGCTGGCATCCTCGCAGGAGGAGCTGGCACGCCGGGTCGACGCGCAACGCACCCTCGCCGAGATCGCTGCCAGCATCGCGGCCATCCGCGAGCCGGGCGACATCCTCCACCGCGTGGTCGAGGCTGCCCGACGCCTCATCGGAACCGATGGTGCCCACCTCTCGCTCATGCTGCCCGGTGGCAGGGCGCTGCGCCCCGAGGTGGTGGTTGGCGACGGCATGCCGGAGGACGACTCGTGGCTGGCGAGCCTCACGTTCCCCGTCGACGAGGGGATCAACGGCCTCGCAGCCGGCAGCGGTGAGGTTGTCTCGACCGAGGACTACCTGACCGACCCGCGCATCCCGCATGAAGAGCTCGACCAGGCCGTCGCCGACCGGCTTCGCCTGCGCGGGGTGGCCGCGGCCCCATTGCGAGGGCCGGAGGGCGAGGTGATGGGAACCCTGGCGGTCTCGTTCTCCGAGCCGCATCGCTTCGCCGACGAGGAGCTCGAGATGCTCCAGGGCCTGGCCGACCATGCGGCCATCGCCATCGCCAATGCGAAGCTCGTCGAGGACGTCTCGGCCTCCGAGGCGCGCTTCCGCCATCTCGTGATCTCCTCGCCCGACCTGGTGTGGGAGACCGATGCCGAGGGCAACTTCACGATCCTCTCGCCCCGCCTCGCCGACCTCACCGGATGGGGACCCGAGGAGCTCATGGGCCAGGCATGGCCGGCCATCGTCGCGCCCGAGTCGATGGGCGAGGCGCAGGAGACGTGGGCAGGCCTCATGGCCGAGCCATCGGTCGTGCGCAAGATCCGATTCATGCTCCGGCGCCGCGACGACGAGCCGATCCCGGCCGAGGTCTACGCCATCGGCAAGGAGCGCGGAGGTCGCTTCGTCGGCGCGCACGGCTCGATCCGCGACCTGAGCGCGGCCGAGCAGCTCGCGGATCGCCTGCAGACGCAGGCCGACGAGCTCGCGCGCCGCGTCGACGCTCAGCGGACGCTGGCCCAGATGGCCGCCCAGCTGACCTCCGTTCGCGATCCGTCCGACGTCCTCATCCAGACCCTGCGCGCCGCCGTGCGCCTGCTCCAGGGTGACGGCGGCCAGATCGGGATGATCGTGCCCGACCCGGACGGGACGCTGCGCTGGGGCGACGGCCACTCGCTCGTCCACGGCCGGCTCGTTCCGTTCACGAAGGAGGACCGCAGCCGCGTCGACGAGGGCGTGTCGGGCCGCGCGGTGCGCGAGCTGCGTGTCTCGTGGACCGATGACTACCTCGCGGACGACGCCTTTCCCCACGAGGCCGCCGCCGATGCCGCGGCGAAGCGGCTCGGGATCCGCGCGGTGATCGCGGCTCCCCTCGTTGCCAACGGGGTGGCGATCGGGGCGATCGGCGTGTACTCGGAGAAGCCGGGCACGTTCGTGGACGACGACGGCGAACTTCTCGGCCTGCTTGCCGGTCAGGCGACGATCGTCCTCACCAATGCTCGCCTCAACGCCGAGGCCGAGGTCACCGCTGATCAGCTTGCGCATCGGGTGGAGGCTCAGCGCACGCTCGGCGAGATCGCCGCCTCGATCACCTCCCTGCGCGACGCGTCGGCGGTGCTCAACCGGACGATCGACGAGACGAAGCGCCTGCTCCACGCCGACCACGTCGTCATCCACCAGGTCCGCCCCGGCACCCAGGAGCTGGCCGACTTCCGGGATGTCCTCAGCGTCGGGCCCGAGACGCCGCTCGCGGACGAGGTGACCGTCAGCATCGGGCAGGGCATCGCGGGACGCGCGATCGCCGAGCGCCGCGTGGCATGGACCGGCGACTACCTCGCCGACGAGTCCTTCGAGCACACCACGCGCGCCGACGACTGGATCACGCGCTTCGGCTACCGATCCCAGATGAGCGCGCCGCTCATCGGCGAGGAGGGGCCGGTCGGTGCCATCAGCGCCTACTCGCCCCGTGGCGACGCATTCGACGCTGCCGACGGCGAGCTGCTCGGTGCCCTTGCGAGCCAGGCGGCCATCGTGCTCGGCAACGCGCGCCTCTACGAGGAGCTCGAGCGCCGCGTCGAGGCGCAGCGCTCGCTGGGATCGATCGCGGCGCGCATCACCGCCATTCGGGAGCCCGGCGACGTCCTGCAGCGCACTCTCGACGAGGCCGTCCGGCTCCTCGATGCCGACGGCGGTCGCATCGAGCTCGTCGGCGAGTCCGGCGACCTCGGCTGGGCCTTCGGCCACTCGGCCATCGACCTGCCGGTGGAGCGCGCCCCCACCGATGCGCCCCAGGGCGACGGGGAGGGAGTCTCCGGACTCGCGATCCGCGAGCGCCGCGTGGTGCGGACCGGCGACTACGTTGCCGACACCAGCTTCGAGCACGCCGACGCGCCGGATCGGTACATCCGTCAGCACGGCATCCGCTCGGTCATGAGCGCCCCGCTCATCGGGGAGCAGGGCGCCATCGGCTCGATCACCGTTCATTCGCAGGCTCGCGACGCCTTCGACCCCGCCGATGCCGAGCTGCTCGAGGTCCTTGCCAGCCAGGCGGCCATCGCCGTCAACAACGCCCGGCTGTACGAGCAGCTGCGCGACCGTGTCGACGCCCAGGCCACCCTGGCCGCAATCACCGCCGAGATCGCCGCCCTCCACGATCCGGCGACGGTGCTGCAGCGGACCGCCGACGAGGCCCTGCGCCTTCTGCGGGCAGACAGCGCCATCATCAACCCGGTCGAGGACAACGAGACACTCCTCGGCTGGCCGATCGCCTACGCCCCCGCCGACGGGGATACCGATGACGTGCCGGTTCGTGTGGGCGTCGGTGTGAGCGGTCGCGCGATGGCCGAGGGTCACGTCGTCCGCACCGGCGACTACCTCAACGATCCGAACTTCGAGCACACCCCCGAGCTGGACGAGTACATCACGCGCCGCGCCATGCGGTCGGTGATGACCGCCCCGCTCACCAGCAGCGCCGGCAACCTCGGCGGACTCACGGTGCAGTCGGCCCGCCTCAACGCCTTCGATGAGGGCGACGAGGAGCTCCTTCGCCTCCTCGCCGACCAGGCGGCGATCGCGATCACCAACGCGCGCCTTTACGACGATCTCGGCGCCGAGTCTGCCGCCCTCGCGCGCCAGACCGACTCGCAGCGACGCCTGCTCCAGATCAACCAGCGGCTGCTCTCGACACTCGACCCCGCCGGCGTTCTCGTGCTCATCGCCGACGGCATGAAGAGCGTGGTGTGGTACGACAACCTCGCGGTCTACCGCGTCGACGACGCCGAGGAGTCGCTTGTCCCGATCCTCGCCCGCGACGCCAACGCCGAGGCCGTGCTCGACTTCGCCGTGCCGAAGGGAAGAGGGCTGACGTGGTGGACCATCGAGCACCGCGAGCCCGTGCTTCTCAACGAGGCTCTAGGCGACCCGCGGCTCATCCAGATCCCCGGCACGCCGGAGGAGGAGGAGGCGATCATCGTCGTGCCGCTCGTGTCCGGCGACGAAGTCATCGGGGCCATGAACATCAGCCGATCCGGTGGCTCCGAGGTCAGCTTCACCGATGCGGACTTCGAGATGGTGCAGCTCTTCGCCGGGCAGGCCGCCGTCGCGATCGCGAACTCGCGCCTGTACGAGCAGCTGCGCAACCGGGTCGACGCGCAGCGCGCGCTGGCCGAGATCGCCGCGCAGATCGCGGCCCTTCACGAGCCGCACACGGTCCTGGAGCGTGCGGTGGCCGACGCGGCGCGACTGCTCCACGCAGATCGAGCGCAGATCAACCTCCTCGGCGAGCGGGACGACCAGCTCGAGCGGCCGATCGCCGCGGCACCGTCGCCGCCGTCGCCCGACGATGTCGTCGTCCCGCTCGGCTCCGGGATCGCGGGCGCGGCCGCGGCCGAGCGTCGCGTGCGCTGGACAGGCGACTACCTCGACGACCAGTCCTTCCCGCACGACCCGGGAGACGCGCGCATCGAGGCGCAGCGGATCCACTCGATGATGGCCGCGCCGCTCATCGGCCCGGATCGGCTGCTCGGGACGATCACGGTGCAGGCGGTCGAGCCCAACGCCTTCGGCGCGGAGGATGCCGAGCTGCTCCAGCTGCTCGCGGACCAGGCGGCCATCGCTCTCATCAACGCCCGCCTGTATGCCGAGGTGGAGGAATCGGAGCGGCGCTACAGGCATCTCGTCGACAACTCGCCTGACATCGTGTGGAGCGTCGACGCCGACGGAACCATCACCTACGTCAGCGACTCGATCGAGCCGCGCTCGGGCTGGAAGACCGAGCAGATCATCGGGCAGCCCTACTCGGTCCTGATCAACGAGGAGCAGCCCGATGCCGCCGCGGCGTGGGCTGCCCTGCGCGAACGCCCGGACCAGGAGCACCGGCTGCGCACGGAGATGCCGCTGCCGGATGGTCGCCGCGCCCAGGTCGAGGTGGCCATGACCGGCACGATCGTCGACGGCAAGTTCGCCGGCGCCCATGGATCGGTCCGCGACATCAGCGAGCGGGAGCGGCTCGAGGGCGACCTGCGCGAGCAGGCCGCCGAGCTGGCCGCCGGCCAGGAACGCGCGCACCTCGCGCGCGAGCTGCACGACTCGGTGACCCAGGCGCTGTTCAGCATGGGCCTCACCCTGCGCACCCTCGAGCTGCTGCTGGCCAGCGACCCGGAGGCCGCGCGCGGGAAGCTCGTCGAGCTGCGTGAGCTCCAGAAGGACGCGCTGGCCGAGATGCGGACCCTCATCTTCGAGCTGCGGCCCTCGTCGCTCGAGTCCGATGGGCTGGTGCAGGCGATCCGAACCCACGCAACCGCCGTGCAGCGCCGAACGGGCCTGGTCATCGTGGTCGACGCCGAGCCGCTCGACCGGCTGGCCCTCACTGCGGAGGAAGCCCTGTATCGGATCGCCCAGGAGGCCCTCCACAACGTCGTCAAGCACGCGAACGCGTCGAACGCCACGATCCGCATCTGGCGCGAGGGGGACCAGGTCCGGCTCTCGGTCACCGACGACGGCTCGGGCTTCGACCCTGACAGCGTCCCGCGCGGCCATCTCGGGCTCATCGGCATGCGCCAGCGCGTGGACCTCGTCGGCGGCGAGCTCCGCGTCGAGAGCAAGGCCCGCCGCGGAACGACGATCGAGGCCAGCGTGCCGGGCGAGCCCTTCTCGGCCGAATGACGTAGGCGGCCTACCGTCATTGCGCCCATGGGCGCTTCACGAATCGAAGCGTAGGCTGGACCGATGCGGCAACCCGTCACGGTCGAACTCCCACGGGTGGTCATCGTTGACGCCGATCGCCGCGTGCAACAGAGCCTCTCCGAGCTCCTCCGCGTCACTGGCAAGGTCAAGGTCTCCGGCTCCGCCGGAGACGTGCGTGGCGCCCTCGAAACCGTCGAACGGGTCCACCCGGACGTCGTCCTCGTGGATCCCCGCCTCCCCGACGTCGAGGCCGGCGCCGCGCTCGTGAACGGGATCGCACGCGCCTGGCCGAAGCTCCAGATCATCCTCACCGGCTGGGCCGACACCGAGGGACACGGCCTCCTCGACGGCGTTCGGACGACCTACGTGGGCAAGGACAGCTCGCCCGAGGAGTTCGTCGCCGCCATTCTCGACGCCTGCGGCTGCACCGACCCCGCCTAGGGTCGAGGTCAGAGCCCCATCGCCGCCCGGATGGCGGCGAGGTTGGCGGCAATCGGCGTGAGGGACCCTTCTTCGGCCTGGACCGCATCGGGATCCTTCAGCCCGTGTCCGGTGAGGACGCAGACGACCGTCTCCCCTCGACCGATGCGCCCATCTGCGGCCAGGCGTCGCACGCCGGCCACGCCCGCAGCCGATGCCGGCTCGCAGAAGACGCCCTCGAGGCGAACGATGTCGCGCTGTGCGTCGAGGATCTCTTGGTCGGTGACGGCCTCGATCAGTCCGCCCGATTCGTCGCGCGCCGCAACGGCACTCGCCCACGAAGCCGGATTGCCGATGCGGATGGCCGTCGCGACCGTCTCGGGTGCCTCGACGGGTGCTCCGTGGACGATCGGCGCTGCTCCCTCGGCCTGGAACCCGAGCATCCGCGGC
Organism: uncultured Chloroflexia bacterium; assembly: GCA_963725885.1. Classification (GTDB taxonomy): domain Bacteria; phylum Chloroflexota; class Limnocylindria; order QHBO01; family QHBO01; genus JACDBZ01. The sequence continues at coordinate 88,671 of CAVSAH010000001.1, forward strand.
AGCGAGGAGCCGTTCACGTCCGCGGCGCGACTGAAGCCGGCCCAGTAGGCGGTGATGTTGCCGGCATTGCCCACGGGAAGCGCAAGCGCATCTGGCGCGGCTCCCAACGCGTCGACGATCTCCCAGGCCGCCGTCTGCTGCCCCGCGATCCGGTCGGGATTGATCGAGTTGACGACGACCGCTGTGCCTTCCTCGCCCAGCCGGCGGACCGCGTCGAGGGCCTCGTCGAAGTTGCCGTCGATCATGATCAGCGTCGCCCCGGCCGCCAGTGCCTGCGCCAGCTTCCCACGCGCCACCTTCCCGGCCGGGAGAATGACGTGGCAGGGCAATCCCGCCGCGGCGGCGTACGCCGCCGCCGACGCCGAGGTGTTGCCGGTCGACGCGCACACCACCGCCCGGGCCCCGGCCGCGACGGCCCGGTTGACGGCCAGGACCATGCCGCGGTCCTTGAACGAGCCGGTCGGGTTGGTGCCCTCGAACTTGAGATAGAGGCGCTCGAGCCCAAGCTCGGAGCCGAGACGCCGCGCGTGAATGAGCGGCGTGCCGCCCTCGCCGAGGGTGATCGGAAATGACTCGTCTCCGGCGCCGAGCAGCTCGCGGTAGCGCTCGAGGAGGGGGAGAGCCGCATCGGTCACGCCGGCGAGTATAGGCAGCCTCCCACGCGCAGCCGTCAGCGCTCGGTGAGCGCCTCGCGCACGATTCGCGCCTGCTCGACCGCGTGGGCCGCGGGGTAGCCCTCGGCGGGACGTGATCGCTCCGGCCGGCTGATGTCGCCGAGCGGAATCCGATACGGGACAAGGTGCCGGATGCGCGGCAGCACGAACTTGCGCGCGCCCATGTTGCGCGGCTCCTCCTGCACCCACGCGAACGACTCGAGCTTGTTGTAGCGGTCGATCACCGCCTGGAGCTCTTCCGCCGGGAACGGGTAGAGGCGCTCGACGCGGGCGATGGCCACGTCTGTCGCATCGGCGTAGTGCTCGGAGGCCACGAGGTCGAAGTAGACCTTGCCGCTGCACAGAAGCAGGCGGCGCGCCTTCGCGGCCTTGGCCGATGAGCCGAACCGCGGGTCGTCGAGCACCGAGCGGAATCCGCCGCTGCTCAGGTCGGCCGGGCGCGAAGCGGCCGCGGGCAGCCGCAGGAGCGACTTCGGGGTCATGATCACCAGCGGCCGCGCGTCGGTGTGTAGAGCCTGGCGACGCAGGAGGTGGAAGTACTGCGCCGGCGTGGTCGGGTAGATGACGCGGATGTTGCCCTCGGCGCCCAGGGCCAGGAAGCGCTCCAACCGCGCCGATGAGTGCTCCGGGCCAGACCCTTCGTATCCGTGCGGCAGCAGGAGGGTCAGGCGTGACGTCTGGCGCCACTTGGCGAGGCCCGAGACGAGGAACTGGTCGATGATGATCTCGGCCCCGTTGACGAAGTCGCCGTACTGCGCCTCCCACAGCACGAGCGCCTCGGGCGCGGCGACCGCATACCCGTACTCGAAGCCCAGGCAGGCGTACTCGGAGAGCGGCGAGTTGTGCAGCTCGAAGCTGGCTCGAGAGTCGGGCAGATGCTGGAGCGGCACGTGCACCGCGCCGGTGCGTGCGTCGTGGAGGGCGGCGTGTCGCTGGCTGAACGTGCCGCGTGCGGTGTCCTGCCCGGTGAGCCGGATCGGCTTGCCGTCGCGCAGGAGGGAGGCGAAGGCCAGGACCTCGGCGTGGGCCCAGTCGACGGTGGCCTCCTTCGACTCGTCCAGCGCGGTCGCGCGTCGCTCGAGCTGGCGCGCGAGCTTGGAGTTCAGGGTGAACCCGTCCGGAGGCGAGCCGAGCGCGCGATTGAGCTCGCGCAGCGTGGAGAGCGGCACGGCGGTATCGGGCTCTCCAACGTCCTCCTGGGGCAGCGCCTCCGACCCGCGGTCGAGCGATCGCTGCTCGTCCTCGCGCCCCTCGCGCATCGCGGTCAGGCGCGTGACGAGGTCCTGCTGGACCTCGGCCGCCATCGCGTCTGCGGCCTGCGCGGTGACCGCCCCGCCTGCGACGAGCTGCTCCTGGTAGAGCTCGCGCACCGACGGGTGCGCGTCGATGGCCGCGTACATCGCCGGCTGGGTGTAGGCCGGCTCGTCGCCCTCGTTGTGCCCGAAGCGGCGGTACCCGACGAGGTCGATGACGAAGTCGTTTCCGAATTCCTGGCGGTACATCATCGCCAGGCGCGCGGCGGCGAGGCAGGCCTCCGGATCATCGGCGTTGACGTGGACGATCGGCACGTCGAAGCCCTTGGAGAGGTCGGAGCTGTAGTCGGTCGAGCGTCCCTCGGTCGGCCCGGTGGTGAAGCCGACCTGGTTGTTGGCGATGATGTGGACGGTGCCGCCGGTGTCGTACCCGGCCAGGCGCGCGAGGTTGAACGTCTCCGCCACGACGCCCTGGGCGGCGAAGGCCGCATCACCGTGGATGAGAATCGGGAGCGTCGTGGAGTGGTCGACGCTGGCGATGGAGCGGCCCCGGTCGGTCTGCTCCGCGCGGGCGCGCCCGGTGATCACCGGGTTGACCGCCTCGAGGTGGCTCGGGTTGGGAGAGAGGGTGATCCGGACCTCGGTGTCGTCCGCGGCCAGGAACGCCCCCTCCGCGCCGAGGTGGTACTTCACGTCGTCCGAGCCGCCCTTCGGCGCGGCGGGCGCATCGGCGCCTGCCTTGCCAGCGTCGAACTCGGCGAGGATCGCCTCGTAGCTGACGCCGACCACGTGGGCCAGCACGCTGAGCCGGCCCCGGTGGGCCATGCCGATCATGATCCGCCGCGCCCCGTGATCGGCCGCGTCGGCGAGGATCACGTCGAGCATCGGCACCATCGTGTCGATGCCCTCGATGCTGAAGCGCTTCTGGCCCAGGTAGGCGCGATGAAGGAATCGCTCGAGGCCCTCGACGCCGACGAGGCGCTCGAGAAGCGCGACCTGGTCCTCGGGCTCCATCGGCCGCCGATGCTCGCCGGACTCGATGACGCGCCGCAGCCACACGCGCTCGGCGTGTGAGGCGATGTGCTCGACCTCGTAGGCGATCGTGCCGGTGTAGGTCTCGGACAGGTACGGAAGCGCGTCGGCGAGCGTCTCGCCCGGCACGTAGATCCGCATGAGCTCGGCCGGGATGGTGGCCATGTTCGCATCGGTCAGGCCAAGCGGGGCCGGGTCGAGGGCAGGGTCCCCCGCGGGCTCCGAACCGAGGGGGTCGAGGCGCGCGGCGCGGTGTCCGAAGTGACGGTAGGCCTTGACGAGGGCCATCCCCGCTGCGACCGCCCGCAGGCGGTCCTCGTCGTCCGGCGCTGCCGGCGCTGCGTGAGAAGCCGATGCGATCGTGGCAGGCTGCGCTTCCGGCGCCTGCTCGGCGAGGCTCGGCTCGGCACCCAACGCCGCGAAGACATCGGCATAGAAGTCGTCCTCGCCGCCAAGGAGGGCCGTCGACGCGCTGGAGGAAGCGGCCGGACTCGGCGCCCTGGATGATGCGGTGGTCGTAGGTCGAGGTAATCGTCATCCGACGGTCGGCGCCGACGTCGCGGATGGTCCCGGTGGCGACGATCGTCCCCTGGTTGGGCATGAGCCGCGGGACGCTGGCGGTGGTGCCAAGCGTGCCGGGATTGGTGAGCGTGATCGTGGCGCCGACGAAGTCGTCAGGCCCGAGCTTGTTCGCGCGCGCCTTCGCAACGAGCTCCTCGTAGCGGGCGTGGAACTGCGCGAAGTCCATCGCGTCGGCGCCCTTGATGACGGGCACCACCAGGAAGCGCGACCCGTCGGAACGCTCGACATCCACGGCGAGGCCGAGGTTGATGGTTCCCGGGTCGACCCGGTACGGGCGCTCGGCGATGGTCGTGAAGTAGTGGCTCATCGCGCGCTGCTCGGAAGCCCCCTTCACGATCGCCCAGCCGATGAGGTGGGTGAAGCTCACCTTGCGCGGCGCGATCTGCGCGTTGAGCTCCCGTCTCCGCGCCTCGAGGGTCGCGACGTCGATCTCGCGGAACGTCGTCGCGGTCGGGACTTCCAGGCTGGCGGCCATGTTCTGGGCGAGGCGCGCGGCGGGGCCCTTGATGAGCGTCGCGCCTTCGGGAATGGAGGCATCCGCAGCCGCCTCGCCCACCTCGACCGCCACAGTCGTGGACGATGCCTTCGGGGCCACCGGCTCGAACCCGTCGCGCCCGGCATCGAAGTACGCGCGCCACTCGTCGTCGACGCTGGCCGGATCGTCGCGATATCGGTCGTAGAGGTCGAGCAGGTACCCCGCGTTGACGAGGTTCAGGCTCGAGAGTCCACCGTTCTCCGTGGCCCCGTCGCTGGGCGGGGCCGCTGGCTCGGCGGCGGGCCGGGCTGGCTCGGTCGAGGGCATGGCACGCTCAAGGATACGGTGCCACCGGATCGGACGGGATGGCGCTGCGCGGGACCTAGGCCGGACCGCGATCCTCGCCGCCGAGGAGGCCGCGCCCCAGCATGACCACGCCGATGGCGATCACGACCACCGGCAGCACCCAATCGGCGATCCGGAAGGCATCGCCGTTGAGGCCGATGACGCCCTCGAAGAAGAGGAAGCCCACCGCGAAGATGGCGAGGCCGCCGAGCAGCGCCCACAGACCTCGGCGCGCTCCGGGCATGTCGCCCGCGCTCAGGCTCCACAGGAGGATGCCGAGGCCGCTCGCTGCGGGTCCGACGAGCGCCCACGCATAGGCCCACGTCGACCACGCTGCCGGTCTGGTTCTGGTACCACAGCACGAGGCCGACGGTGGTCACCACGCGTGCCGCCGACGACCATGCCCTCCTCGCGGGCGAAGGCGAGGCCAACGATGGCGATGACGAGGCCGACGCCGATGATGATCGACGGCCAGCCCAGCGTCGAGAACAGGTCGAGGTCGAAGGCCCTGGCGGCGAAGAGGAGCAGCCCGCCGACGACGAGCAGGCCACCGAGGACGATCGGCCCGTTGTCTCGATCAGGTGCCGGCGGCGGTGGTGGCGGTGGAGCAGGCGAGAGCGGCTCGGACGAGAGCGGCTCGGCCACGGGCGGCTCGGCCACGAGCGGCTCGCTTGGAGGCTCTGTCGGAGCCGCGGGCGGGGGCGTCGGGACGGATGACGTCTCGTCGGTCACGCCCTCAATCGTACGCGCGACGTCCAGCCGGCGGCGTAGGATTCGGACCCCATGGACCTCAACGCCGATCTCGGGGAGAGCTTCGGCGACCTGGCGTCTCGGCGACGACGAGCGGCTCGTCGCGCACATCACCAGCGCCAACGTCGCGTGCGGATTCCACGCCGGCGATTTCCGGGTCATGGAAGCCACGGTGGCCCTCTGCCGCCGGGCGGGCGTCGCGGTCGGTGCGCAGCCGGGCTACCCAGATCTTCTCGGCTTCGGTCGCCGGCCGCTGCACTTCGAGCCCGACGAGGTGGAGTCGATGGTGCGCTACCAGATCGGCGCGCTCGAGGCGTTCTGCCGTGCCAACGGCGTCGAGATGCAGCACGTCAAGCCGCACGGCGCCCTCTACAACCAGGCGGCTGCCGATGCCTCCCTGGCCGCGGCGATCGCCCGTGCCGTGGCGCGGTTCAGCGGCGATCTGGCGCTGTACGGCCTGGCGTCGTCGGAGCCGATGGCGGCCGCGGCCGCCGACGCGCACCTGCGGTTCGTGCCCGAGGCCTTCGCCGATCGTCGCTACCTCGCCGATGGCGCGCTCCAGCCGCGCTCCGAGCCCGGCTCGGTCCTCACCGATGCGGCCCAGGCCGCCGCGCAGGCCGTCGAGATCGCCGTCGAGCATCGTGCGGTGGCCGCCGATGGCAAGGACGTCTCCATTCGCGCCGAGAGCATCTGCTGCCATGGCGACACCCCCGGGGCCGTGGACATCGCGGCCGCCGTCCGGCGCGGGCTGGAGCACGCCGGCGTGACGGTCGGGCCGCTGGGCGGGGGGTGATCCGGCCATTCGGCGAGGCCGCACTGCTCGTCGAGCTCACCTCGTCCACGCAGGCCCTGGCGCTGGCCGCTTCGCTGGGTCGTGAGCCGCTGCCTGGCGTGGACGAGGTGGTCCCGGGCCTCTCCTCGCTCCTCGTCGAGCTGGCGGAACCGTGGCGGGCCTCGGAGGTGGCCGATTCGCTCACGTCACGGTTGGCCGCGCTCCAGGCCGCTGACGTCGCAGGGATCGGCCGCCCGCGGGTGATCCCGGTCGTCTACGGCGGGGAGCACGGCCCGGACCTGGCCGAGGTCGCCGCCCTCGGCGGGCTGTCTTCATCGGAGGCGGCCGCCCTGCACGCGGCCACCGAGCTCCGGGTCCTGTTCGATGGCTTTGCGCCGGGGTTCGCCTACCTGGGCGAGCTGCCGGAGGCACTGCATGTGCCGCGGCTCGCGACGCCCCGGACGCGAACGCCTGCCGGCTCGGTAGCGGTCGCGGGGTCGATGAGCGGCATCTATCCCGCGGTGCTGCCCGGTGGCTGGCGGATCATCGGTCGCACGCCCGATCACCCTGTTCGACCCGATGCGCGACCCTCCGGCGTACCTCGTCCCGGGTGACTCCGTGCGCTTCGAGGCGATCACGGCGTCCGACTGGGCGCGGCATGCCGGCCCGAAGGACGACTGGTGACGATCACCATCCTCGATGCCAGGCGCGCTGAGCTCGGTCCAGGACCCGCGCGGGCGCCCAGGCTGGCGACGCTACGGCGTGCCGGTCGGGCGGCGCCGCCGACACGTGGAGCGCGCGCCTCGCAAACCATCTCGTGGGCAACGACGAGGGAGCGGCGCTTGTCGAGGTCACGCTGGGCGGGGCGGCCGTCGCCGTCGAGGAGGCGACGACGGTGGCGGCCACCGGCGGCCTCCAGGCGACCCTCGATGGCCAGCGCTTGGCGCACGCCGTCGCCGTCGAGGCTCGGGCAGGCTCCGTCGTGCGCCTGGAGCCGGGCGACGGCGCGCGAGGCTACCTGGCGTTCGCGGGGGCATCGAGGTCGCTCCGGTGCTCGGGTCACGCTCGACCGATCTGCGATCGGGGTTCGGCGGCCCGGACGGACGGGCGCTCGCGGCAGGCGACACCCTGCACCTCGGTGAGCCGATGCCCCGTCGCCTGCGCTGGCGGGGGACTCGCCCCGCAGGACCGATGCGCGTCGTCGTCGGACCGCACGCGCCCGGCCTCGACGAGCTGTGCGCGGCGGGGTGGACGGTGGGCGTGTCGGCGGATCGTACCGGGGTCCGGCTCGACGGGCCGGCGATCGCGATGGCCGCGACCGAGGTGGCGTCGATGGGCCTTCCCATCGGCGCGATCCAGGTTCCGCCCGACGGGCGGCCGATCGCGATGCTCGTCGATCGCCCCGTGACCGGCGGCTACCCCGTGCCGGCCGTCGTCATCCGCGCGGATGTCGGACGCGTGGCGCAGCTGCTGACCGGAGACGAGGTGCGGTTCGCATCGGTGACGCGAGAGGAAGCGCAGCTTGCCTGGAGAGCGGTCGAGGCCAGCCTGGGCGATCTGGAGCCGACCGGCTGAGGGTCAGGCGAGCGCCCGGAGCAGCGTCGCGCTGTCGACGTTGCGGCCGGTGATGACGACCGCGACGCGGCGGTCGGCCACGTCGACGGCCCCCGAGCGCAGGGCGGCGATGCCGAGCGCGGCGCTTCCCTCGACCATGATGTGCGGCACTTCGAGGGTCCAGCGCATGGCATCGAGGATCGCTTCCTCGCTCACGACTGCAACCTCGTCCACGAGGCGGCGGCACATCGTCCAGGTGATCGAGCTGCGCTCGATGTTGCCGGCGACGCCGTCGGCGACGGTCGGCGCGATCGGCATCGGGTCGATCGAGTCGGTCTGGAAGTGGGCGTACATCGGTGGGCTTGCCTCGGGCTGGACACCGATGAGCCGCAGGTTCGGCTTGATGGCCTTGGCCCACAGGCCGATGCCGGAGATGAGCCCACCCCCGCCGATCGGCACGACGATGGCGTCGACGTCGGCCCAGTCCTCGACGATCTCCGCGCCGATGGTGGCCTGACCGGCGATGACCTCGGGATCGTTGTAGGGAGGGATGTAGACGGCGTGGCCCACGTCGTCACGACGGCGCGCCTCCGCCTCTGCGTCATCGGTGTCGTTTCCGGAGAGCTCGATGGTGATGCGCCGCGTCTCGAGCGCCCGCAGGCGCTCTAGCTTGGCGGGGGAGACCGAGCGGCCGACGAGCACGGTGAGGCGCATGTCGTGCCGGGCGGCCGCCGTCGCCACGGCGATGCCGTGGTTGCCGCTGCTGGCGGTCACCAGCGCGACTTCCGGCCGTGCGGCCGCGACGATCGCGACCTTGTTGTGCGCGCCGCGCGTCTTGAACGAGCCGGTCGGCTGGAGCTCCTCGCGCTTCAGCCGGACCTCGGCCGCGCCCACCTCCTCGGCCAGCGCCGCGCTCGGCTCGAGCGGCGTGTGCAGCGCGATCCCATGCAGGCGCCCGCGAGCGGCGCTGACATCGGCGAGGGTGGGCAGCCGGGGCATGCGGGGAGTGTATGCCCGCCCTGACTACGCGGCCGGCAGGGGCTCCGGGGTTGGGGCGGTCGCGGGGCCGGGCGGCGGCGACTCGCGGATGTCCCGCAGCTTCAGGCCCGCCCGCATCATCGAGCCGAGACGATCCTCCACCCGCGCCCGCTCAACCGGCGTCGCCCAGTGGCGCAGGGTGTAGTCGATCTCGTGCTTGTGGCGGGTCGCGGTGGCGAGGAGGTCGTCGGCACGCCGCCGCACCGTCTCGTCCGGACCCATGCTCATGATCTGCCGATGCGACTCGAGGATGTCCACGTAGTAGGAGGTCGCCAGCCGATCGAGATCGCGCTGGGCACCATGCTCCCACGGCTCGGGTGGTCCGCCGAATCCGAACTTCCGCCACTCGCCGGGCTGGGCCTGCTGCATCGGTTCCTCTGCTGGTCTGTGTCGTGCCCTCGATGGCGATGACGGTAGGCGGCACCGAGCAAGCCGGCGACTCCCCGTTCCGGCTATCCCCGAGAGTGACCAACGGCCATGCGCCAACCGCACCTGACCGATGCGATCCGCGCCAGACCCGATGCCTACCCGACCAGCAGCCGCACCGCCACGATCGTGCCGATCACGATGATCGCGACGCGCAGCACCCCCGGCGACAGCCTCCGACCCAGGTCGGCGCCCAGGACGCCGCCCGCGCTCGAGCCGATCGACAGCAGGATGGTCACCGGCCACGCGATGGGCGCGACGAGGATGAACAGCAGCGCGGCCATGGCGTTGATGACGAGGGCGAGGACGTTCTTGAGGCCGTTGAGCCGCTGAAGGTCGTCGGGCAGGAAGATCCCCAGGATGGCAATGAGCATCACGCCCTGCGCCGCGCCGAAGTAGCCGCCGTAGATGCCGACCAGGTAGACGCCGATCGACAGCGGCAGGAGGTGCTCCCGACCGTCCACGCGCCGATGCGCCATGGCGGCGGCGAGCCGCGGCTGCACCGCGACGAGCACCACGGCCAGGAGGATCAGGTACGGGACGATGCCCTCGAATGTCGTCGGCGGCAGCGCCAGCAGCAGCGTCCCGCCGGTGAGGCCGCCGAGGATGGCGACCGTGCCGAGCCGGATCATCCGCCTCCGCTGCCCGACCAGCTCGCGCCGGTAGCCGATCGCGCCCGTCGAGCGAGCCGGGCACGAGGCCGACCGTGTTCGAGACGTTCGCGACGAGCGGCGGATAGCCGAGCGCGAGCAGGGTGGGGAACGTGATGAGCGACCCGGCGCCGACGATGGCGTTGATCGCGCCGGCGGCCATGCCCGTCGCCAGGATGACGGCCGCTTCGGGGAACGTCACCGCCCGACGGTACGCGATCTCACAGACCGGTCGTCGGGCGCGTTTCACCCATAGCGCCTATCGTTCTTCATCTGCACGGCACTTCGAGATGACCCCGCCCTCGCCCATGCCTCCTCCCGACTCGACTGGCTCCTCTTCGTCGTCCTCGGCTTCCTGTGGGGCAGCAGCTACCTGTTCATCAAGATCGGCATCGACGCCGGCCTCCAGCCGTTCACGCTGATCGCGATCCGGCTCGTCTTCGGGTTCGGGCTCCTCGCCGCGGTCGTCGCGTTCGCTCGTGAGCCGCTGCCGCGCGATCCGCGGATGATCGGCCACCTCGCGGTGCTCGGCATCTTCAGCGTGGCGTTGCCGTTCGGGCTCATCACCTGGGCCGAGCAGCACGTCGACTCGAGCCTCGCGGCGGTGCTGACCAGCGCCGTTCCGCTGTTCGTCATCCCATTCGCCGCGCTCCTGCTGCCCGCGGAGCGCATCACGTTCAACGCCATCGTCGGCATCGCCATCGGCCTGGTGGGTGTCGCCATCGTCGTCGGCTTCGACGCGGGATCGCTGGCGGGGAGCGAGCTGACCGCCGAGCTGGCCCTCATCGGCGCCGCGGCGTCGTACGCCATCGGCGGCGTGTACGCGCGGCGCAACGTTCACGGCCTGCGACCGATGATCCCGGCGTTCGCGCAGGTCGGCTTCGCTCTCCTGTACACGTCGATCCTGGCGCTCGTCCTCGAGCAGCCCTGGCAGGCCAGCATCACCGCCGATGCGCTCTTCGCCGTCGTGTGGCTGGGCATGCTCGGCTCCGGCGCGGCCTACCTGGTCTTCTTCCGGCTCCTCGGCCGCTGGGGCGCGACGCGGACGTCGCTCGTGGCCTACCTGCTGCCGATCTGGGGCATCGTGCTCGGCGCGCTCGTCCTGTCGGAGCCGATCGACGGTCGGCTCGTCATCGGCACGGTGCTCGTCATCAGCGGGATCGCGCTCGTCAACCTGCGCCGAAGCCTGCGAACGGCGTTCCGGCGGGAGCAGACGACCGTCACGGCGGACCAGGGCCCGGCCTGAGGGTCAGTCGGTGGCGCTCGACGCCGGCTGCGTCGCTCCCTGCCACAGCATCGTGAGCGCGGCCCGCGCCGCCAGAGCCGGATCCTCGCCGGGTCGGGTCGAGTGCTCCGTCGAGAGGCACTGATTCAGCCAGAGGCCCTCCCGAAGGCTGATGATCGCGCTCGCGATGTCCAGCGGCGTCCACGGCGGTCGAGGCTCGAGCCCGAATCGCGCCAGCGCCGGGCGGACGGACTCTCGTTCGACGAGGTCCGCCGAGTGGCGAAACTCGCGCATGCTCGGAACTGCGATCCGCTCGCTCCAGAGTCCGTATGGCACCTGGCTGAGCCACAGGACCCAGCTCATCGCGTAGCTCTCCGCCGGCTCGACTCCGTGGTGCGGTCCCTGCGCCGCCTCGGCGGAAGCGACCGCCTCGATCCACTCGTGCTGATCGTCGAACTCGCGCGGATCCGGGAGCGGCGCCGCGTCCACGCTCGGGTCGTCGAGCACGAGCGCCATCGCTTCCAGCTGGAACTGGCGTTGGCTCCTGAAGAGGTTGGTGATCGCCCCACGGCTCTTGCCGTCGGCACTGGCGGCAACCTCCTCCGCGTTCAGCCGGGCGAAGGGGCCAACCGCGACTCGGCGCTCGTCGTCCTCGCGATCGAGGAGACGTGCGTCCTGTCGGATCTGGGTGAGCAGCGCGGTCTCGGCGAGCTGGAGATAGCGCTTTCGCGCGTCATCTCGGGACAGGGGGGACCTGCGGCGTACGTTCATCGGGCACCTTGACATACGGACGGTACGTATGTAAGGCTACGTACCAACGGTATGCACGTTACCGCACTTCGCTGGGGAGCGGGGCGCAGGGCGAGCGCACACGGGAGGCCGATGGCATGGTCTATCTGGGAACGGCGGTAATGGCGGCGCTCGCATTCACCGTTGGCGGGGTGTTCATGAAGCTCTCGCAGGGCTTCACCCAACCGCTTCCCTCGTTGATCGTCCTGGGGTTGTTCGCGATCGGCGCCGCTCTGACCGCCCTGGCGATCAACGTTCGCGGTGAGATGGGAGCGGCGTATCTGATCGTCCTCGGCCTGGAGTCGGTGCTCGCATTCGCCTTCGGTGCTGCCCTGTTCGGCGAGCATCCCAACGTGGGCCGCGTGCTTGGCCTCGCGCTCTTGGTCAGCGGAATGATCCTGCTCGAGGGCTGCGCGCCATCGACACAGGACCCCTCGCGGCCGGCCGCGGCGCGCGCCGATAGCTGACTGCCGACCCGGGCTCCGCTGGGTCTCCTCGCGCATTGGCCGCTCAGACGCATCCCGGATACAATCGCCGGGCCCAAGAGCCGCACATTGGGGAGTGGCCAAGCGGTAAGGCGCCTGACTCTGGATCAGGAGACCGAAGGTTCGAATCCTTCCTCCCCAGCCACTCCATCCTTCGCCTCGGAGACCTTCTACGACGGCTTTGTCGTCAACGCCGTGATGGACGCCTGCTACCGGTCCGCGAAGTCGCGCGCCTGGGAGCCGATCGACCTGTTCGAGTGGCGCGGTGGCACGACGCCGCGGATCGCCGCGAGCCCCGAGGAGTACGAGGGCAAGGTCGTCATCAAGCGAGAAGTCCTGCCGGACGGCCGGGTGAAGCTGATCCTCAAGGATCCGGCGACGGGAGACTTCGCCGACGTCGTCGTGGCCGGAGGCTGACTCCGCGTCAGGACGTAACCGCCACGGCGGTCCCTGGCTTCCCGGACCCGAGCCAGCTCGCCAGCACGTCGCGCGAGAAGAGCTGCTCGGTCACCATCGAGGACGCGCCGATGACGCCGGCAAGCGCGCCGAGCGAAGAGCGCTGGATCGCCATGTCCCGCGTGGCGAGAGGCAGCGACCGGCGGTACACCGTCTCGCGGATCGCGGCCAGCAGCTGGTGGCCACTCTGCGCCACGCCTCCGCCCACCACCACGATCGAAGGGTTGAAGAAGCTGACCAGGCTGGCGAGCACGAGGCCAACGCGGTGGCCGGCGCCGAGCAGCAGCCCCAGTATCATCATTCCGTGCAATTGATGCGGGTTCACGAGGAGGCTGCGTCTAGCCTGTCTAGACAGTTTCCCTCGACAGGAACCGACGCTTGAGGCATCACAGCGAGATCGGCGCCGCCGTCATCGGCGCCGGGTTCATCGGCACCGTCCACATAGAGGCACTCCGGCGTCATGGCGTGCCGGTGCACGGGCTCTTGGGGTCGACCCCGGAGCGGGGCGCGTCGAGCGCTCACCGCCTGGGTGTCCCGCACGCCTACGGCTCCCTCGACGAGATGCTCGCAGACGACCGGGTGGAGGTCGTCCACGTCACGTCGCCGAACCACCTCCACCACCCCCAGGTGAAGCGGATCCTCGCCGCAGGCCGCCACGTCGTCTGCGAGAAGCCGCTGGCGATGACCTCGGAGGAGTCGGCCGAGCTGGTCGATATCGCGGCTGAGACGGGCCTCGTCAACGCGGTGAACTTCAACATCCGTTTCTATCCGCTCAACCAGCACGTGCACGAGCTCGTCACGACCGGCGGCGTCGGTGACGTCCGCCTGGTGAGCGGGCACTACTTCCAGGACTGGCTCCTGCTGGAGACCGACTGGAACTGGCGCCTGGAGCCGCAGCTGGGTGGCGCGCTGCGGGCGGTGGGTGACATCGGCTCGCATTGGTTGGACCTGATCGCCTTCACCACGGGCCTTCGGATCACCGAGGTCATGGCCGACCTGGCGACGTTCATCGAGACTCGCCGGCAGCCGACGGGGCCGGTCGAGACCTTCTCGACCGAGCGGAGCTCCGAGACGGTCGCGCGCGACATCGGCACCGAGGACACCGCGGTGATCCTGCTTCGCTTCGAGAACGGCGCCCGCGGCACGGTCGCCATCAGTCAGCTCGCCGCCGGTCGCAAGAACTCGCTTGAGTACGAGATCGACGGCTCGACCGGCGCCGTGGCGTGGGATTCCGAGCAGCCAGACCAGCTCTGGATCGGCCACCGCGAGCGGCCCAACGAGATCCTCATCCGCAATCCGGCCCTCATGGGCCGCATCGGTCAGGCGGCCGCTTTCCTTCCCGGCGGGCATGTCGAGGGATTCGCCGATACGTTCCGCGCCCTGTTCGCCGCCATCTATGCCGAGATCGGCGAGGGCGGGCCGAGCGAACGGCCGGTGTACCCGAGCTTCGCCGACGGCCACGACGAGATGCTCGTTGGCGACGCCGTCGGCGTGAGTGCGCGAGACGGCCGATGGACCCCGGTGCGGCGCGAAGCGCCGGTTCCCGCTCCCGTCCACGCCGGAGGTTCCACCGAATGAAGCTCGGCTTCCTGACCGCTCCGCTACCGGATGTTCCGCTGTCCGAGATCGGTCACGACGCGCTCGGCGAGAACCTCGACCGGCGTGTCGTGCACCCAGTGGTCTCGCGGGTAGTGGGTGTCGCGGTGGAACCCGGTCGCGCCGATGATCGGCACCCCCGTCGCCTCCGAGACGGCGCGCAGCAGATCGGGCCTCCGCCCGAGTCCGATCGGCGTCATCTCGACGATCGCTCCCAGGCCGGCGCCCACGGCCTCGCGAACCTCGGCGATGGCGGCGTCAGGGTCCTCCAGCTCCTGGCCCGGGGTCTCGGGCGTGCGCAGGAACAGGTGGTCGTGCGCGTCGGTCACGCCGAGCTCGGCGGGCGGCATCGGTCCGGTGACCGTCATCAGGAGGTGCTGCGCGTCAGGCACGACCCCCATGGTAGCCAGTCGGAGGCGTGTCGCCCCTCAGCTGTTGTAGGCCGACATGATGTCGTCCTTGGCGCCCGACTGATGGTCCGGATCGGTGTCGTGGGTGGTCGTGTCGCCCGGTGACGGCACCGCCGCGCGCGATGTCCACGCCCTCGTCGGCCAGCAGCGCGTTGATGGCGTCGACGTAGGCGTCGAGGCTGGCGTGGAGCACGTTGTCGTGGACCGCGCGCCCGGGATAGATCGGCCCGTCGGGCGCATCCGAACGGCGCACGCCGACCGTGATCGATGCCTTCGCCTCGTGGCCCGTACCCGCGGCGTGGACGTCGTACGAGGCGAGCACCACGCCCTCGCCGAGCAGCGGCGCCAGGGCGCTGTCCACGGCGCGCATGAGCGCATCGATCGCCCCGTTGCCAGCGGCGTTGGCGCGCCAGCGGTGCCCCCCGCCGACGAGGATCAGGTTGGCGCGGCTGGGCCGGTCGCTGCCGCTCGTGGCAGCCCAGCGCTCGACGGAGAGGGAGGCGGTATCGGGCGCGGGCCCGACGGGTGAGACGGTCATCGGTGCAGAGCTCCTGTCAGACGGGGGTGAGCCAGTGCGCGTAGCGCTCATCGGTACCGCGCACCGCGGCGAAGTAGCGGGCCTGGATGTCGAGGGCGACCGGGAAGGCAGCGTCGCCCACCGGTCGGTCGTCGATCGATGCGACCGGCGCCACCTGGACGCCGGTGCCAGTGAGGAACACCTCGTCGGCGAGGTACAGCTCGGATCGGTCGATGCGTCGTTCGGCGACGGCATAGCCGGCGTCGTGGGCGATCTCGATGACCGCGCGGCGGGTGATCCCGGGCAGCACGTCGTCCACCAGCGGCGGCGTGGCGAGCTCGCGGCCGTTGACGACGAAGACGTTGCAGGACGATGCCTCGGCCACGTGGCCGTCGGCGGTGAGCAGGATCGCGTCGTCGTAGCCCGCCGCGTGGGCGTCCTCGGCGGCGAAGGCCGCGTTCACGTACGAGCCGGCGATCTTGCCGCGAGCGGGGATCGAGTTGTCGCCGACGCGCTGCCAGCCCGATACGGTCACGCGCACGCCGCCGGTCGGCAGATAGTCGCCGAGGGCCATGGTGAAGATGCCCACCCGGTCGCCCAGGTCCGAGAGCTGGACCCGGATCGAGTGCGCGCCCTTGTAGAGCAGGGGCCGGATGTAGACGTCGCCCTCGTGCTCGTTGCGGCGCAACAGCTCCAGGGTCACCTCGACCAGCCGCTCGGCCGATTCGGGGACCGATGCGCGCAGCAGGCGCCCATTTCGCAGCAGCCGCTGATAGTGCTCAGGCCCGAACAGGAAGCCCAGCCCGCCGGATTCCTGGCGGTAGGCGCGGATGCCCTCGAACACGCTGGTGCCGTAGTTGAACGCGTGCGTCGCCAGGCTCACCTGGGCCTGGTCGAGCGGCACGACGTCGCCCTCGAAGTAGGCCCACGCCCCGAGCGCCGGACGGCTGCCGTCCCCGGTCGAGTGCGTCGGCGTCGGCTGCACGGCGGTCATGCCGAGGCCTCGCCGGCGGGGAGACGCGTGGCGGCGGCCCGCGCCGAGCTCAGCTCGTCGCGGCGTTGGGGACGGGCATCGAGCTTCCAGATGGCGTACTCGAGCGAGTCGTGCAGTGCGGTCAGCGAGGCGGCGATGATGTTGGCGTCGGCGCCAGCGGTGATCCACGTGCCCGACTCGTGCCCGGTCTCGATGATCACGCGGGTGCGGGCCGCGGTTGCCGCATCCCCGTCGACGATCCGCACCTTGTAGTCGACGAGGTGCACCGCGTCGAGCGCGGGGTAGAACGCGGCGAGGGCCTTGCGCAGCGCCAGGTCCAGCGCGTTGCACCGGACCGTTGCCGTCGGCCGCGGTGTGCAGCACCTCGCCTTCCACCTCGACCTTGACGCTGGCCTCGGCGCGCGAGGGCGCCCCGTTGCGCCGCTCGACGATGACCGTGAAGTCGACGATGCGGAACGGCGCCACGTACCCCGCCTGGCGGCGACGGACGAGCAGGGCGAGGGACGCATCGGCTCCCTCGAAGCTGGCGCCCTCTGCCTCGAGCTCCTTGACGATGCGAGCCACCTCGGCCGGGTCGACGCCCTCGCCCGCGAGCAGGTTGAGCTGGCGGATCTGCCAGGCCGCGTTGGCCTTCCCGCCGAGCTCGCTGACCACCAGCCGCGAGGTGCCGCCGACAAGCGACGGGTCGACGTGCTGGTAGGCCTGCTCGACCCGAACGGTGGCCGCGCCGTGGACGCCGCCCTTGTGGGCGAAGGCGCTGGTGCCGACGTACGGGGCGTGGGCATCGGGGGCGATGTTGGCGACCTCGGCCACGAAGTGGGCCAGGTCGGCGAGGTGCGCCAGGTCGTCGCCGGCGGGCACCGTCTCGTATCCCATCTTGAGCGCCAGGTTGGCCCAGATGGTGACGAGGTTGGCGTTGCCGCAACGCTCGCCGTAGCCGTTGATCGTGCCCTGCACGTGAGTGGCGCCGGCCTGGACGGCGGCGAGGGAGGTAGCCACCGCCAGGCCCGCGTCATCGTGAACGTGGATCCCGAGCGCCGGACCGGGTCCGACCTCGTTCGCCACGCTCAGCGTCATCGCGGCCACCTCGTCGGTGAGGCAGCCGCCGTTCGTGTCGCACAGGACCACCGTCGTCGCGCCGGCGTCGATCGCGGCGCGCAGGGTGGCGAGGGCGTAGGCCGCATCGGCCTTGTAGCCGTCGAAGAAGTGCTCGGCGTCGTAGACGACCTCACGGCCGGCGGCGCGCAGATGGGCCACCGACTCGCCGATCATGGCGAGGTTCTCCTCGGGCGTGGCGCCGAGCACATCGGTCACGTGGAGGAGCCAGCTCTTGCCGAAGATCGTCGTCACCGGCGTCTCGGCGGCGAGCAGGGCGCGGATGTTGGGGTCCTCGTCAACGCGGTTGGAGCGGTGCCGGGTCGACCCGAACGCCGCCAGGCGCGCGTGGCGGAACGTCATGCCCTTGGCCGCCGCGAAGAACTCCTCGTCCTTCGGGTTCGAGCCGGGCCAGCCGCCCTCGATGTAGGCGAAGCCGGCCTCGTCGAGCCGGCGCGCGATCTTCAGCTTGTCGGCGAGGCTGAGGACCAGGCCCTCGCGCTGCGTGCCGTCACGCAGGGTCGTGTCGTAGAGGACGATCGGGGCGCTCATGCGGCCACTCCCACGCTTGCGCCGATGCGTTCCAGCAGGAACTCGGTGACCTCGTCGGTGGACGCCGTTCCGCCCAGGTCGGCGGTGCGCGGTCCAGTTTCGATTGCGGCTTCGACGGCCGCGTCCAGCGCGTCGGCGGCGTCGCTCTCGCCGAGGGAGTGGCGCAGCAGCAGCGCCGCGGAGCTCACCGTCGCCAGCGGGTTGGCGGTCCCGGTTCCCGCGATCTGGGGGGCGCTGCCGTGGACCGGCTCGTACATGCCGAACGTGCCGCGCTCGGTCGCCCGGGAGCCGAGCGACGCCGATGCGAGAAGCCCGAGCGAGCCGCTGATGGCGGCTGCCTCGTCGGACAGGATGTCGCCGAACAGGTTCTCGGTGACGATGACGTCGAAGCGCCGCGGATCGGTGAGGAGGACGTAGGCGGTGGAGTCGACCAGGGCGTGCTCGACGGTCACCTCGGGATGGCGCGCCGCCACCTCGTCGACCACCTCGCGCCACAGCCGGCTGCTGGCAAGGACGTTGGCCTTGTCGACGCTGGTCAGATGTCCTCGCCGGCCGGCCGCGAGCGAGAACGCGAGCTCGACGATGCGCTCGATCTCCGGCCGCGTGTAGCGCAGCGTGTCGACGGCCGACTCGACCCCATCCTCGTGCGAGCGGCCCTGGGGCCGGCCGAAGTAGAGGCCGCCGGTCAGCTCGCGCACGATGAGCACGTCCGCGTCGCGCCGCACCTCGGGGCGCAGCGGCGAGGCATCGGCCAGCGCGGCATGGGCTCGAACGGGCCGCAGATTCGCGAACAGCTCGAGCGCCGACCGGAGGCCGAGCAGCGCGTCCTCCGGACGTCGCGGCGCCGACGGGTCGTCCCAGGCCGGGCCGCCGACCGCTCCGAGCAGGACCGCGTCGGCGGCGCGGCGCCGCCTCGAGGGTGGCGGCGGGGAGAGGGTCGCCGGTGGCATCCATGGCCGCCCCGCCGACGAGCTGCTCGTCCCAGGCCACCTCGTATCCGTACCCGTTCGCCCGCAGCATCCACGCAGCGACGCGCCACGGCGCAGACCTCCGGGCCGATGCCGTCGCCGGGCAGGTACGCCACGCGGTGGCTCGTCACGCGCCCTCCCCGGCCGTGACCGCGGGCTTGCCGAGCTCGACGTGCTCGGCGATGAGCTTGTTCACCGCGGCGAGGTAGGCCTTGAGGCTGGCCTCGACGACGTTCGTCGATAACCCGTGCCCGGTGAAGGTCCGCGGCACGTCGCCGTCGCCGGTCGGCGCGGCGATCTTCACCGTCGCCTCGCCCTGGGCGTCCTCCCCGGAGCCGATGCTCCGCAGCCCGTAGTCGACCAGCTGCGGCCGGCCGCCGATGATCTGCTCCAGCGCGTTGTCGACCGCCGAGAGGAGCGCGTCGACCGGGCCGTTGCCGCCCGAGAAGGCGCGGAACGTCTGCCCGTCGTAGAACAGCGACACGTTCCCGCTGCTCGTCTCGCCCTGGCGGCTGGCGGTGGCCCAATGCTCGATCTCGACGAGATGGGGGACGGGGTCCGCGTGCTGCTCCGCGAGGGCGAGCAGGTCCGCATCGGTCACCTGCTTCTTGCGGTCCGCGAGGCTGATGGCCTCGGCGTACAGCCGATCGAGCTCGTCGGGCTCGACGTGGATCCCGAGCTTGCGCAGGCGCTCGTCGAAGCCGGCGCGACCCGAGAGCTTGCCGAGCGTCAGCGTCGAGCCGGCCAGGCCGACCGACTCGGGGGTCATGATCTCGTAGGTCAGCGGGTTCTTGAGGAACCCGTCCTGGTGGATGCCCGACTCGTGCGAGAAGGCGTTGCCGCCGACGATGGACTTGTTGGGCTGCACGGCGATGCCGGTGAGGTAGCTGGCCAGGCGGCTGGTGGCGGTGAGCTGCTCGGTGGCGACGTTGGTCGTGGCGCCGCCGAACTGGCTCGGCCGCGTCCGCAGCGCCATGACGACCTCCTCGAGCGCGGCGTTGCCCGCCCGCTCGCCGAGGCCGTTGATCGTGACCTCGACCTGGCCAGCGCCGGCCTGGATGCCGGCAAGCGTGTTGGCCGTGGCGAGGCCGAGGTCGTTGTGGCAATGGGTGCTGACGATGGCGCGCTTCCCGACCAGCTTGACCACCTGCTTCACCAGCCCGCCGTACTCCTTCGGCTCCGCGTAGCCAACGGTGTCGGGCACGTTGATGACCGATGCGCCCGCCGCCACGGCGGCTTCGAACGCGGTGAGCAGGAACTCGACCTCGGTGCGCGACGCGTCCTCGGCGCTGAACTCGACGTCGTGGTCGGGCCCGACCAGGCGTCGCGCCTGGCTCACGCACGAGGTGATCCGCTCGAGGACCTCCTCGCGGCGTGCTGCGCAGCTTGTGGGTGATGTGGATGTCGGACGTGGCGATGAACACGTGGAGCTGGCGACGACGCGCGGGCTCGAGGGCGGCGGCCGCGATCGTGACGTCGGCCGGGACGCATCGGGCGAGCGCGGCCACGGCCGGTGCGCCGTCGGCGCCGCCGACCTCGCGCGGCGATGCGCTTGACCGCCTCCGCCTCGCCGGGCGACGCGGCCGGGAAGCCGGCCTCGATGACGTCGACGCCGCAGCCGGGCGAGCTGCTGCGCGACGCTGACCTTCTCGTCGACGGTCAGCGCGGCGCCGGGCGTCTGCTCCCCGTCGCGCAGGGTCGTGTCGAAGATGCGTACGGCTCGGGCCATTCAGGCGACCCCTTCGCCGGGCGTGGCCTCGGCCTTCTCGCGCTCGCCCGCGGCCCAGCCCTCGGGCGCCTGCTTCGGATCGATGAACGCCATGTGGCTGCGCAGCTCGGAGCCGACCTCCTCGATGCGGGCCCGTGAGCCCTCGGCACGGAGCCGCTTGAACTCGGGACCGCCCTTCGCGCCCTCGTCGATCCAGCGGCGCGCGAACGTGCCGTCGCGGATCTCGGCCAGGATCTGGCGCATCTCGTTCTTCGTGGCCTCGTTGACGATGCGCGGCCCCGACACGTAGTCGCCGAACTCGGCGGTGTCGCTGATCGAGTAGCGCATGTAGGCCAGGCCGCCCTGGTACATGAGATCGACGATGAGCTTGAGCTCGTGCATCGTCTCGAAGTAGGCGAGCTCCGGCTGGTACCCGGCCTCGACCAGCGTCTCGAAGCCGGCCGTCACCAGCGACGGTCGACGCCGCCGCACAGGACCGCCTGCTCCCCGAAGAGGTCGGTCTCGGTCTCCTCGGCGAAGGTCGTCTCGAGCACGCCGGCGCGCGTGGCGCCCAGGCCGTGGGCGTAGGCCAGCGTCCGCTGGCGTGCCGTGCCGGACGCATCGCGATAGACGGCGAACAGCGCCGGGACGCCACCACCGGCCTCGTAGAGGCGGCGCACCAGGTGCCCGGGGCCCTTCGGGGCGACCATGCCGACGTCGACGCCGCCCGGCGGGTCGATCGTGCCGAAGTGGATGTTGAAGCCGTGCGCGAACATCAGCAGCGTCCCGTCGCGCAGGCCGGGCTCGATCTCCGAGTGGTACACCCCGGGCGCAGCGGTATCGGGCACCAGCACCATGACCACGTTGGCCTCGGCCGCCGCGGAGGCGGCATCGGTCACGCGCAGCCCTGCCTCGCGTGCTCGCCCCGCCGATGCGGAGTCGGGCCGCAGCCCGACGACGACGTCCACCCCCGACTCGTGGAGGTTGCGGGCGTGCGCCTCCCCCTGGCTGCCGTAGCCGATGACGGCCACGCGCTGGCCCTCGAGCGCGCCGGGATCGATGTCGGCGTCGTAGATGAGCTTGGTCATGTCGGGGAGGCTCCGTTCTTCTCTGGAGGTCTGGGTGGTCATGGCGACGGCTCCGCCTCGCACCGAGCGGCGCAGGCCGAAGCCGCGAAGCGTCTCGAGCGCCTCGTCGAGGCTGCGCGGGGGAGGTCGTCAGGCTGACGTGCCAGCCGGACGCATCGGTGCTGATCGGCTCGGCGCCGAGGTCGGCGAGCGCGGTGCGCAGGCGCTGCTCGGCATCGGCGTCGGTCGGGGCGTCGAGCTCCACCAGCGCGAGCTCGCGCTCGACGTGCGGGGTCTCGTGGAGATCGGCCACCTCGAGCACGTCGATCAGGCGTGCGAGCTGTGCGAGCACCTGGCGAAGGTGCCCCTCGTCGCCGCGCAGCACGATCGTCATGCGGGAGCGGCCGGGCTCGTGCGTGGCGCCCACGGTCAGCGACTCGATGTTGAAGCTGCGTGCGCGCAGCAGCCCGGAGACGCGGCTGAGCGTCCCGGGCCGGTCGATCACGAGCGCGCTCACCACGTGCCGGCCCTGGACGGCATCGGGCTCGCCGGCGGGAATGGTGACGGCTCGCGCCTGGACGGTCATTCGCCGCGCGCCCTCGACCATCTCGGACAGGCCCTTGCCGGGAAGCATCATCGGGTAGACGTTCTGCGCCTCGTCGAGGTGGAAGTCGATCAGCGCCGGCCCGGGCACCTCGCGTGCCTTGGCGATGACCTCGTCCACCTCCTCGGGCTTCGTGGCGCGCCAGGCGGGGATGCCGTACGCGGAGCACAGCCGCACGAGGTCGGGCCCGATGAGCTCGGCGGAGTGGTAGTTCTCGTCGTAGATGATCTCCTGCCACTGCCGGATCATCCCGAGCCGATGGTTGTTGAGGACCGCGATGCGCAGCGGGATCTGGTCCTGCACCAGCGTGGCGAGCTCCTGCATCGTCATCTGGAAGCCGCCGTCGCCGGTGATGGCCCACGTCTCGCGCTCCGGGGCGCCGAGCGCAGCGCCCATGGCCGCGGGGACTGAGTAGCCCATCGTGCCAAGGCCGCCGGAGGAGAGATGGCGGTACGGATGCCGGAAGCCGAAGTAGCGGGCCGCCCACATCTGGTTCTGGCCGACGTCGCTGACGAGGGTCGCCTCGTGGCCGGTCGCCTCGCCGATGCGGGCCACGACGTAGTCGGCGGAGAGCCGGCCCTCGCGCCACGCCCCGGAGCCGTGCCACGACCGCGCCTCGGACGTCTCGCGCCACGAGGCGAGCTGCTCCAGCCACTCGGTGCGCGGCTCGGACTGCGGCAGACGCCGCAGGAGCGCGGTGAGCAGGTCGCCCGCATCGGCCACGATGCCGAGGTCGGTCCGGACGTTCTTGCCGATCTCGCTGCGGTCGACATCGACGTGCACGATCCGCGCGTTCGGTGCGAACGTGCTGGTCTTGCCGGTGATGCGGTCGTCGTAGCGGCAGCCGATGCCGATGAGCAGGTCGCACTGCTGGATCGCCTTGTTGGCGTGCATCCAGCCGTGCATGCCGGCGTAGCCCGCGCTGACAGCCGATGCGTCTCGTCGATGTTGCCGACGCCGAGCAGGGTGTGCGAGACGGGGATCTCGGCCCGCTCGGCGACCTCGAGCAGGAGGTCGACCGCACCGCTGATCTGGACGCCGTGCCCGGACAGGATGAGCGGACGCTCGGCGGTGGCGATCATCTCGGCCAGGTCGTCGGCCTCGGCCACGTCACCGCGGTCCGGGCGCAGCAGCCCGGGCAGGCGCAGCTCGTACGGCTCGGGGTGGGGCGCATCGGTCTCGATCTGGAGGACGTCCTTGGGGAAGTCCAGGAGCACCGGCCCGGGCCGCCCGCTGCGCGCGATCTCGAATGCCTCGGCGACCGCGAGCGGCACCTCGTCCGGATCCATGACCACCGTGGCGTACTTCGTCACCGGTTGCGCGATGCCGACGATGTCGGTCTCCTGGAAGGCGTCCTTGCCGAGGAGCGCGCGCGGCACGTTGCCGGTGATCGCGACCAGCGGGACGCTGTCCATCATGGCCGTCGCGAGGCCGACGACCAGGTTGATCGCCCCCGGGCCGACTGGTGGCCATCGCCACGCCGACGCCGCGCGTGGCGCGGCTGAAGCCGTCGGCCGCGTGCGCGCCACCCTGCTCGTGGCGCACGAGGATGTGACGCAGCGGGAACTCGCGCAGGACGTCATAGATCGGGAGGACCGTCCCACCGGGATAGCCGAAGATCGTGGTCGCGCCCTCGCGGACCAGGCGCCTCGCATACCGCGCGGGCACCGATGCGGGGCGCCACACGGCGCGCCGCGTACGCGGCGGCGGCCGCGGTTGCGCGCGCCTGGTCGTCGGGGAGCCTGAGGGCTGTCATGCGGGTTCGATTCCTTCCGAGTGGGGCAAACAACAATCCCGCCGGGCCTTGCGGCTGGCGGGATTCGGGCTTCGCTGCTGGTCCTGGGCCTGTCGGCTGGTCCTAGGCGCGTCCTCCATCCCGCCATCCAAGGAGGATGACGAGCCGAAGAATCACGATTACGAGGAGCAAGCCGAGCAACCCGGCCGGTGCCGGGTGCAGGGTCGGACCAGCGGCGCTCATGCCGCGCTCCTCTGACATGAGCGAACCGTAGCAGGAGTGTCAACCCTGCGGGCGGAACGAATGGGCTTTCCCTGTGTGGGACGATCGGAGCAACGATGAGCCTCACCGATCAACCGCCGACCAGACGCTACGCCGACATCGAGGGTCTCAGGATCTCCTACCAGCGGGCCGGCGAAGGACCCTTGCTCGTATTGGTGCATGGAGCGGCATGCGACGGCCGGGTCTGGCGCCGCCAGCTCGATGACTTCGCAGACGAGCTCACTGTCGTGGCGTGGGATGCGCCCGGCTGCGGACAGTCAACGGATCCCCCCGAGTCGTTCCGGCTGCCGGAATATGCCGACGCGCTCGCCGGGCTCATCCGGTCGATGGACGCAGGGCCGCCCCACGTGCTCGGGCACTCGTTCGGCGGTGCGCTGGCGCTGGAGCTGTATCGGCGGCATCCGACCGTACCGGCGTCGCTGATTCTGGTCGGCGGCTATGCGGGCTGGGCGGGCTCGCTGTCGCCCGCCGAGGTGGAACGTCGCCTGCAATTCGCCATCGATGCGGCAGATTCGCTTCCGCGGGGATTCGAGCCGACGTCAATGCCGGGCCTGTTCTCGAACGCGATGTCGGACGATACGGCCCGCGAGCTCGCGACGATCATGTCCGAGATTCGGCCGGTCGCAACGCGAGCGATGGCCCGGGCGCTCGCGGAGGCGGACCTGCGGGACGTGCTTCCCACTATCGCCGTCCCTACCCTGCTCCTCTACGGCGACGCAGACCTGCGGTCGCCCACTCGACATTGCCGAGAGCCTGCACCGCAGCATCCCGGCTTCGCAGCTCATCGTCCTGCCCGGGCTGGGCCACGAGAGCTTCCTGGAGGCACCGGAGCGCATCAGTTCGGAGGTTCGGCGCTTCGTGCGGCTCAGTCCGACGTTCGACGGAGGTTCGCCGTCATCCGCGCACCAGTCGTGACCGCCCCCTCGGACGCGGAGGAGACCAGAGCCGCGTACTTGGCCAGCACGCCGCCGGTGTAGCGGGGCGCCGGCGCCGACCACGCTATGCGCCGGCGTTCGAGCTCTGCCTCATCGACGATCAGGTCAAGGCGGCGCGTGTCGACGTCGATCACGATCTCGTCGCCCTCCTCGACCAGGCCGATCGGCCCGCCAAGCGCCGCCTCCGGCACGACATGGCCGATCATCAGGCCGTGGGTGCCGCCGCTGAATCGACCGTCGGTGATGAGCGCCACCTCGCCGCCGAGCCCTTCGCCAACGAGAGCGGCGGTGACCGCGAGCATCTCCTGCATGCCCGGGCCGCCGACCGGCCCCTCGTAGCGGATGACGACCACGTCGCCGGCACCGATGCGCTGCGCGCGCACCGCGTCGTAGCACGCCGCCTCGGAGTCGAAGACACGCGCAGGCCCGCGGAAGTGACGCGTCTCGTGGCCGGCCAGCTTGATGACGCAGCCGTCGGGTGCGAGCGACCCGCGCAGGATGGCGATCCCACCGGTCGCCTTGATCGGGTGATCGATCGAGACGACGACCTCCTGGCCGGGCGTCTCGACGGCAGCGTCGGCGATCTCGGCCAGCGTGCGCCCGTCGACGTTCAGCGTGCGCCCCGTCGATGAGGTCCGCTTCGAGCAGCTCGCGCGCCACCAGGCCGATGCCTCCGGCCTCGTGGATGTCGAGTGCGGTGAAGCGGCCGCCCGGCATCAGCGACGGCGACGATCGGCGTCCGCTCGGCGATGCGGTCGAAGTCGT
Source organism: uncultured Chloroflexia bacterium (assembly GCA_963725885.1). Classification (GTDB taxonomy): domain Bacteria; phylum Chloroflexota; class Limnocylindria; order QHBO01; family QHBO01; genus JACDBZ01. Next base: position 114,405 of record CAVSAH010000001.1, read on the forward strand.
CGAGCGTCGAGCGGGATGCCGAGCTCGTGCGCGATCGCCAGCAGGTGCAGCACCCCGTTGGTCGAGCCGCCCGTCGCGGCGACCGACGCGATGGCGTTGTCGATCGCCGCGCGGGTCATGATCTGCGACGGGCCGGATCCCGCCGTTGACGAGGTCCATCACGAGCCGCCCGCCTGCCTCCGCGGCGTCGCGCTTGGCGGGGTCGGTTGCCGGGATGCCGTTGAGTCCGCCCGGGCTGATGCCCAGGAACTCGAGGGCGGTGCTCATCGTGTTGGCGGTGAACTGGCCGCCGCACGCGCCCGGCCCCGGGCAGGATGCGTCCTCGATCTCGCGCAGCTCGTCGAGCGAGATCTTCCCGGCCCGATACGCGCCGATCGCCTCGAACACGGTCACCACCGTGGCGTCGCGCTTGCCGCGCACGCACGCCGGGGTGGATCGTGCCGTTGTAGAGCGCCAGGCCAGGCAGGTCGAGGCGCGCCAGCGCCATCGCCGCGCCGGGCAGCGTCTTGTCGCAGCCGACCAGGCAGACGAGGCCGTCGAAGAGGTGCCCGCGCGCGACGAGCTCGATCGAGTCGGCGATCACCTCGCGCGACACGAGCGACGCCTTCATGCCCTCGGTGCCCATGGAGACGCCATCGGAGACCGAGATGGTGTTGAACTCCATCGGCGTGCCACCGGCGGCCCGAATGCCGTCCTTGACGTTCACGGCCAGCTCGCGCTGGTTGTAGTTGCACGGCATGGTCTCGATCCAGGTCGTGCCGACGCCGACGATCGGCTTCGAGAGATCCTCGTCGGTGAAGCCGATGGCCTTGAGCATCGCCCGCGCGGCGGCGCGATCGGGGCCGTCGACCAGGAGGCGAGAGTGCTCGCGCGGGTCGTACGGGGCGGGAATGTCGGTCATGGCGCGGACGATAGCCGACGTGTCGAGCCAGCCCTTGACGCGTCGGCTACGGTCGCAGGACCGATGAGCTCCACGACCCCGGCTACGCCACGCCCGCGAACGATCGTCGAGAAGATCTGGGACGACCACGTCGTCGTCACCGGCGGCGACGGCGCGCCCGACGTGATCGGCATCGACCTGCACCTCGTCCACGAGGTCACCAGCCCGCAGGCCTTCGACGGCCTGCGCGAGCGCGGGTTACGGGTCCGGCGCCCCGGCCAGACGGTCGCAACGGTCGACCATTCGATCCCGACCACCGACCGCTCGCTGCCGATCGTCGACGAGATCGCCGCGAAGCAGGTGAGCCGCCTGGAGGAGAACTGCCCGCGAGTTCGGCATTCCGCTGCACGGCCTCGACTCGCCGCACCAGGGGATCGTGCACGTCATCGGTCCCGGAGCTCGGCCTGACGCAGCCTGGGATGACCATCGTGTGCGGCGACTCGCACACCGCCACCCACGGGGCGTTCGGGGCGCTCGCCTTCGGGATCGGCACGACCGAGGTCGAGCACGTCCTCGCCACCCAGACGCTCCTCCAGCGACGGCCGAAGACATTCGAGGTGCGGGTCGACGGCCGCTCCATCCCGGCGTCACGGCCAAGGACATCATCCTCTCGCTCCTGTCGCCGCATCGGCGTCGGAGGCGGGACCGGCCACGTCTTCGAGTACCGCGGCTCGGCGATCCGCGGGCTCGGCATGGAGGGCCGGATGACGATCTGCAACATGAGCATCGAGGGCGGTGCGCGCGCCGGAATGGTCGCCCCGGATGACACGACGTTCGAGTACGTTCACGGCCGTCCCCACGCCCCATCGGGCGCCGGCTGGGACGCGGCGCGTCGCGCGCTGGCGCGGGCTCCCCACCGACGACGGGGCCGCGTTCGACCGCTCGATCGCCTTCGACGCGTCCGAGCTGACGCCGATGGTGACCTGGGGCACGAACCCCGGCATGGGCTTCCCGATCACCTCGAAGGTCCCGGACCCGGATCACCTGGCCGATGCGTCCCAGCGCGACTCGCTCCGAGCGGCGCTGGCCTACATGGCCCTCATCCCCGGCGAGCCCATCCTGGGGCGACCGATCGACGTCGTCTTCGTGGGGTCGTGCACGAACTCCCGGATCAGCGACCTGCGCGAGGCGGCCCGCATGCTGCGCGGGCGGCAAGGTGGCCGACTGGCGTGCGGATGCTCGTCGTCCCCGGCTCGAGCGCAGGTCAAGCGCCAGGCCGAGACCGAGGGCCTGGCCGAGGTCTTCCGTGCCGCGGGGGCCGACTGGCGCGAGGCCGGCTGCTCGATGTGCATCGCCATGAACGGCGACCAGCTGGAGCCCGGGCAGTACAGCGTCAGCACCAGCAACCGCAACTTCGAGGGACGGCAGGGCAAGGGCGGCCGCACGTTCCTGGCCTCGCCGCTGACCGCGGTCGCATCGGCGGTCACCGGTCGCCTGTCAGATCCGAGGGCGCTGCTGTGAGCCTCGAGCGCGAGCCGTTCTCGAGCGTCACGTCGCCGGTCGTGCCCCTGCCGCGCGCGGACATCGACACCGACCAGATCATCCCCGCACGCTTCCTCAAGACCGTGAACCGCGCCGGGCCTCGGCGACCAGCTGTTCAACGACTGGCGCTACCTGGCCGACGGCTCGCCCGAACCCCGAGTTCGTGATCAACCGACCGGAGATGGCCGGCCGATCGGTGCTGCTCGCCGGCGACAACTTCGGCTGCGGCTCGTCGCGCGAGCACGCGCCGTGGGCCCTGCGGGCGTGGGGCATCCGCGCGGTCATCAGCTCCAGCTTCGCCGACATCTTCCGCAGCAACGCGCTCAAGAACGGCCTCCTGCCGATCGAGGTCCCGCCGGAGGAGCTCGCCCGGCTGTTCGCGCTCGTCGACGCCGAGCCCGATGCATCCCTCACCGTCGACCTCGAGGCGCAGGAGGTCCGTCTGCCGGACGGCTCGCACATCGCGTTCGGAGTGGACGCCTTCGCCCGGCGCATGATCCTCGACGGGACCGATGAGCTCGGCTACCTGCTGTCGCTCGAGGCGGACATCGCCGCGTACGAGGCGGCGAACCCGCCGCGCGTCTGGACTGCGCCTTCGTCGTAGGGGCAGTTCGGTCGCTGATGAGGAGCGATCGGTCAGCCGACGCTCAGGCGCTCAGTCCCAATGGCCGGTCTCCCGGCGGGGCGGTACCGTCGCGTGAGGCGAGGCGGTCATGACTCACACCGATCACCCCTTCGGCCGACCCGGCCACGCTGACGGCGGCGTCAGCCAGAGTCGGCGAGGCGACCGTGCCCGACAGCGTCACGATGCCTTCGGTCACGCCCTCGACAGTCAGTCCATCGACCGCGCGCAGCGATTCGCGAACGCGCGCCGCGATGGTCGTGTCTGCCTGGGCGAAGATGGCCACCAGGTCGCCGCGAGTGATGATCCCGACCAGCACGCCCTTGTCGGTGATGGGGATGCGGTTCACGCCGTGGTCCAGCATCACGATGGCGGCCTCGCGCACGGATGCGATGCGCCCCTCGATGACGATGGCCGGCGTGGTCATCGCCTCGCCCGCGGTGGTCGCAGCAACCTTCGCCTTGTCGCGGGCGGTACGACCCGCCATTCGATCGAACGCCGACCGGGGAATGTAGTCGGCCCCTCGCTCCTTGGCCACGAAGTCAGTCTCGGATATGACTCCCACGACCTTGTTGTGCTCATCGACGACGGGAAGGCCGCCGATGCCGTTGTCCCTGAGAAGCCGTGCCACGTCCTTGAGCGGCGTGTCCGGATGAGCGGTCACCACGTCGCGCGTCATGACATCGTAGATGCGCATCTCGATGCCTCCTGAACACAGATTTGCCCTGATCCTCTCGCACATCGCCTGGCCGATGCAGGGCTGGATGGCACCTTGCGACGGGTCAGTCGGCCTGCCTCTGAGTTCGATGCCGCGATCAGTCGGGCGAGCGCAGCTCGGCCCGAATGCGCCTGAGCACGGAGACTGCGCCGAGCACGGTCAAGCCAATGAGCGCCGCCCAGGCCCACCATGGGAGGTTGCGACCAGCAAGCACTACGTAGATCGTCGGCAAGCTGAAGAAGAGCGCCGTGCTTGCGGCCGGGGCGGCCCACACCTCGTGGCGGCGAAGGCGGCGGATCAGCCAGGCCAGCGAGCCGAAGAAGAACGGCGCGGAGCCGACGTAGAGGACCGCGTAGACCACCGGGTCGACGCCGTACTGCTCGCCGAGGCTGCCGAGCCAGTCGACGAGGTCCTCCCACATCGGGCGTCAGCCCTCGAGGGTGTCCAGGAGCCAGTCGACGGCCTCGAGGTAGCCGCGCCACCCTTGGCCGATGACCTGATGGGCGGTGGCTGGGGCCGTCACCGACACGCGCCGCCACGGCTCGCGGGCGCTGATGTCGCTGATGTGCACCTCGACGGCGGGTCGCTCGGCGGCGACCAGAGCGTCATGCAGCGCGTAGCTGGTATGGGACAGCGCCCCGAAGTTGCAGATGATCGCGTCGTAGTCGAGCTGCTCGAGCCGATCGATGAGCGCCCCCTCGTGATTCGACTGGAAGGCGTCGAGCAGCGACCCACGCTCCAGCGCGTGGGCGCGGCATGCCTCCTCGATCTCCGCGAGGGTATGCGCGCCATAGACATCGGGCTGGCGTCGGCCGAGGCTGCCGAGGTTGGGGCCGTTCACGAGGAGGATGCGCATCGGTCAATCTTCGCCGCTGCCGGTGTCGAACGAGCCCAGGACGCGCATCGAGCTCGTGTCCTCCCACAGGCCGATCAGCGCTGTTCGCAGCGGCTCCGCCTCGGCGTCACCGGTGACCTGGATCAGGAACCGGTAACGCCACGGCCCGTCGCCCGACGGCCGCGACTCGATCCGCGAAAGGTTGATGCCCGCCTCCGCAAGCGTCCCGAGCGCCCGGTACAGGTCGCCGGGGCGGTGGCCGGTCTCGAACGTGATGAGCGTCTCTCGCGCAGCGCCCCGCGGCGCCAGCGCGCCTGCGGGCTTGGGTGCCACCGCCCCCGCCGGGACGAGAACCGCGAACCGCGTGAGGTTGTGATCCGCGTCCTGCACGTCGGCGGCGGCGATGGCGAGGCCGTAGCGGTCGGCCGCCCGACGCGACGCGATCGCGGCCAGGGTTCGGTCGCCGCTGACGCTCAGCTCGCGCGCCGCGCCCGCAGTGTCGGCGGCGGGTACCACCTCCCATGCGCGACCCGCCAGGAATTTCTCGCATTGCGCGAGCGCCTGCCAATGGCTGCTCACCCGACGAATGTCCTCGATCGAGGAGCCATCGATGACGAGGAGCTGATGGCGGATCGGCAGGAGCACCTCACCGACCACCCTCAATGTCCCACCGGCGAGGGCATCCAGCGCGTCGCCGACTGTGCCGGCCAGCGAGTTCTCCAGCGGCAGCACTCCGGCGTCGACGGAGCCATCCTCGACTGCCGCGCATACGGCCGAAAAGGTCGCGACAGGCACGGGCTGGACCGCGTCGCCGAACCAGCCCACCACCGCCTCCTCACCGAATGCGCCGGGCTCGCCCTGGTACGCCACGCGCGTCATGACCGGATCGTCCGCAGCGCGCTGGTCAGCTCGGCGTCCGTAACGTCGTCGGCTTCGATCACGCGTCCGATCTCCATCGGCAAGATCCAACGCTGGCGCCCGGCTCGCCGCTTCTTGTCCGTGAGCATGGCGGATCGGACCACAGCCGCGTCGAACTGATGGGTCAGGCGGAAGCCGAGCTGGTGGAGGAGCTCGTCGAGCCGTGCCGCAAGTGTCGGATCGGCGCCGCGGCCTGTGGCAACGGCGGAAGCGACGCGCATTCCGAGCACAACAGCCGGGCCGTGGCGGAGCCGGTAGCCCGATGCGATCTCGAGCGCATGTCCGGCGGTGTGACCCAGGTTGAGCGTGCGGCGCTCTCCCGTCTCGAACGGGTCCCGCGAACAGACGTCGAGCTTGAGGCGTGCGCTGAGCTCGACGATCGCGTATCTGGCCGCCTCGTCGTTACGCAGGGCGGCTCGGCCGCGCGCCTCGAGCAGCCGCCACAGCGCCAGATCGCCGATGAGCGCCGACTTCACTGATTCGGCCATCCCGTCCTGCCGAAGGCGCGGCGGAAGCGTCCTGAGGCGAGCGACGTCGGCGATCACGGCCACGGGCGGCCAGAAGGCTCCGACGGAGTTCTTCGCCGTGGGGAGATCGACCGCCACCTTGCCGCCGATCGCACTGTCGGCCATCGCGAGCCACGTTGTCGGGACCTGTACGAGCGGGAGACCCCGGTTGAACAGCGCAGCGGCCGTGCCGGCCAGGTCCCCGATGGTGCCGCCACCGACGGCCAGGAGCGTCTCGTCGCGCTCCGCGCGCTGGACGGCCAACCATTCGAGGATCTTCTCCAGTCGACCGATGCGCTTCGCGCGCTCCCCGGCCGCGACCGCGAGCCGCGCCCGAGCGGGAATCGAAGCGGCGTCCAACCGGCGATCCACCACTGCGAGGCCACGGGGGACAAGCTCATCGAGCGCGAGATCGGTGCCGAGGACGATCCGCGCGCTTGGCGGGCCGATCGGGTGATACCGGGCGACCTCCGAGTCGAAGAGCCGGCGTCCGCGCGGGTGAGCGCGCCATCCCAAGAGCGCCTCGACCACCTGCTCCGTGCTCTTCGCCGCGTCCATCCGCATGTCGGCGGCCCGGTAGAACGGCGCTCGCTCGGCCAGGACCGAGGCCAGGCGCTCGGCGGAGTACGGCCGGAATGTGGGCCGGTCGATCGGATCGCGCTCGAGCCGTGCGGCGAGGTCGTCGGGGCTCACGTCGAGCCAGACCACCGTGCCGTGGTGCCACAGGGCCCACCGATTCAGTGGATCGAGGATCGCGCCACCCCCGACGCCGATGACGGCGCCGTCACGCGAGCAGGCCTCGGCGACAATGGCCGACTCTGCTTCTCGGAAGGCTTGCTCGCCGCGTTCGGAGAGGTACGCGGGCACGGGTGTTCCGTGGCGCTGCTCGAAGAGGGCGTCGGTGTCGACGAACTCGCGATCGAGCCGCTCTGCGAGCAGCCGCCCGACAGTCGACTTGCCGCTGCCCGGCATGCCGATGATGACCATCCCGGTGCCCGCCTCAGGCATCGCGCCCAGCCCCGAGCTCGACGCGAAGCGCCTCCGCCATGATGGCGACCGGAGCGTCGCGACCGGTCCAGAGCTCAAAGCTCATGACAGCCTGGGTCAGCAGCATGCTGGCGCCACCCTGCGCCATCGCACCAGCCGCTCGCGCCTCGCGGACGAGCCGGGTCGGGGTTGGGCGATAGACGAGGTCCAGGACCGCGAGATCGGGCCGCAGCAGCTTCGCGTCGACCGGGGTCTCGTTCGAGCTGGTGCCGATCGGCGTGGCGTTCACCAGGAGATCCGCATCGGCGAGCAGCGTCGGCATGTCGGTCCACTGCTCTCGGTCCACGATCGCGACCTCGGTCCCGGCTTCGGCCAGGGCCGCCTGCACCGCCCGTGATGCTCCGCCGTTCCCCAGGACCACGGCTCGACGAAGCGGCCCGAGCCCGCCAAGCTCGGCGGCCACCGCCGGCAGGTCGGTGTTGTGCGCGACCAGCCGGCCAACCCGGTGGACGATCGTGTTGGCGGCCCCCAGGCGCTCAACGGGGGGAGTGACCTCGTCGACGAAGTCGCACACCGCCAGCTTGTGCGGCTGCGTCACGTTCGCTCCGATGCTCTCTGGACGTCGGAGGGCGGCGACCGCATCGGCCAAGCCGTATGTATCCACGTCCGCCAGCTCGTACCTGGCGTCCATGGCGAGTTCCTCGAAGGCGGCGTTGTGCATGGCCGGTGATGCCGAGTAGCCGATGTGATGGCCGAGCAGCACGGCGACGTCGGTCATCGCCCCCGGCGCTCGGTGCGGCGACGGCGACGGGCCACTGCGGCACGGAGGTCGCCGATCGTGTCGCCGCCGAACGAGTACAGCAGCTCGTCGGCGAGGACGAGGGCCACCATGGCCTCGCCCACGATTGCGGCGCGAGCCAGCACGGTGACGTCGCTGCGCTCGATATGGGCGCGCCCGGTGTCGCCGGTGGCCAGGTCCACCGAGGGAAGCGGCGTCCGCAGCGTGGAGACCGGCTTCTGGGCCGCGCGCACCACGATCGGCGCGCCGTTGCTGATGCCGCCCTCGATCCCGCCGGCGCGGTTCGTCTCGCGAGCCCAGCCGCGATCATCGGCGTCGACGACGTCGTGAACGGCCGAGCCGCGTCGGTCGACGACGCCGAACCCGAGACCGATCTCGACGCCCTTCACGCCAGGGATCGCCATCACGGCGCCCGCCAGGAGGCCATCAAGCCGTGTGTCCCACTCCGACGAGCTGCCGAGGCCGATCGGCACACGCTCGGCGACGACCACGAAGGAGCCGCCGATGGAGTCGCCCGCCTCCTTGGCCCGGTCCACCTCGGCCAGCATCAGGGCCTCCGCGTCGGGGTCGGGGCAGCGCAACGGCGAGGGCTCGCGAAGGTCGCGGTCGGGCCAGTCGGCGGGGATGCGCGACAGCGGATCGTCGGCGTCGGGGTAGGCCCGCACTGGTCCGAGCTGGTCGACGAACGACCAGATCCGCACACCGGTCATGCCGAGCACATGACGAGCGAGTGAGCCCGCCACGACGCGGGGAGTCGTAGAGCGCGCCGAAGCCCGCTCGAGCACGTCGCGCACGTCATCGGTGTCGTACTTCAGCGCGCCGGCGAGGTCGACGTGCCCCGGTCGAGCCCGGGTGACCGGCTTGGGGCGCCGATCCGCGGCGATGGGCTCGATCGCCATGCGCTCGGTCCAGTTCGCCCAGTCGCGGTTCTCGACGCTGAAGCCGACCGGCGAACCGAGCGTGCGGCCGTATCGGATTCCGGCAGTCCAGCGGACCCGATCGCGCTCGATCTGCATGCGGCGACCGCTGCCATAGCCGTGCTGCCTTCTCGCGAGGTCGCGGTCCACGCCGCGCGTCGAGACCCGCATCCCCGCCGGGAGGCCCTCGAGGATGCCGCTCAGGCCCGGGCCATGCGACTCCCCGGACGTCAGCAGCCTGAGCCGTCTCACGAGGCGAACTCGTCCAGGTCGTCCCAGAAGCCGGGATAGCTCACGTCCACGCACGCCGGGTCGTCGAGCTCGACCGATGCGGCTACCCCGGCGACTGCGGCAATCGCGAATGCGATCGCGATCCGATGGTCGCCATGGGTCGCGACCAGGGCCTGCCGCGGCGCCCCCGGCTCCACCCGCCAGCCGTCCGGCAGCGCCTCGACCGATGCGCCGATTGCCTCCAGCCCGTCGACCGTCGACGCAATTCGATCAGACTCTTTCACTCGCAGCTCCGATGCGTCCCGCAGCTCTCCGCCGGCCACGGCCATCAGGACGCCGACGAGTGGCAGCTCGTCGATGAGCGGGGAAACGTCATCGCCCGCCACGCGGATGGGCGCCAGCAGCCTGCCGCCGCGCACCTCGATGTCGCCGAGCGGCTCGCCACCGTGGGTCCCGGTGACACTCGCCCGGATGTCCGCGCCGGCACGCTGGAGAAGTTCGACGAGCGCGATGCGCGTGGGGTTAAGCCCGACGCCGACGAGCGTGATCTCCGCCTCGGGATGGATCACACCGGCGACGAGCCATGCCGCCGCGGACGAGATATCGCCCGGAACGGTGAGCGACAACGGCTCTGGGCGCGAGGGGCCGTTGATCACGGTCGTCAGGCCGTCGCGACGGATCGAGACGCCGGCCGCGGCGAGCATCCGCTCGGTGTGGTCGCGCGTGGGGCCAGGTGCCTCGATCGTCGTGTCGCCGTCCGCGCCCAGCGCGGCGAGCGACGCCGCGGCGATGAGCTGCGCGCTGGAAACCGGCAGCCGGTGCGTCACCGCGGCGAGCCGCTCTCGCCCCGTCACGGTCATCGGGGCGTGCCCGTCGGTGGTCGTGACTTCGGCGCCGGCGGCCCGCAGGAGCGTGGCCACGCGCTCCATGGGCCTGGCTCGAAGTGAGGCGTCACCGTCGAGGGTGACCTGCAGCGGCAGCCCGGCCACCGCGCCGGCGAGGAGCCGCATCGTCGTGCCAGAGTTGCCGCAGTCGAGCGTCGCGTCGCGCGACGGCCGCCCCGAGACGGAGAACCGCACGTGGTCCCCATCGGCCTCGGAGGAGATCGTCACGCCGAGGGCTCGAAGGCAGGCTGCCGTGCTCAGGACATCGGCTCCCGGCGACCGCACCACGACCTCGGCCGGCCCGCCGGAGAGTGCCGCGACGATGAGCGCGCGGTGCGCGATCGACTTGTCGCCGGGCGGCTCCAGCCTGCCCCGCAGCCGTGTCGCCGGCCGAACCGCGCGCGGTGTGGCGATCGTCATCAGGCCGTGCCGGCCTCATCGTCGGGCTCCTCGCCGAGGACGATCGACCGCGCGTGGCGCCGCTGAACAGACCGCGATGCGCGGAGCACGGCGTCGAAGACCATCGTCAGCTCCACGGGCGTCATCGGTCCGTTTGCGGCACTGGCGGCCCGCTCGAGGAGGTCACGCTCGCGCTGGACATCGTGCCCGTGGACGTGCGGGTCCCGGCGGCGCTGGACCTCGAGCGCCAGGGTGGCCCGCTCCTGGAGCAGGTCGGCCAGGCGGGCATCGGTACCGTCGATGCGCTCGCGCAGGTCGTCCACGCCACCGGCGACGACGGCGCGATCAACGTTTACAACCTCGTCAGCTGGAGAGCGGACGAACTGGAGGCGTCGCAGCTCGTCCATGAGCGCGCCGAACTCGTCGAAGGCGAGGCTCTGGTCGCCATCGGACTTGGCATTGGCGGGGTCCGGATGCACCTCGATCAGGAGGCCATCGGCACCGACTGCCGCCCCGGCGAGGGCCATCGGTCCGACCAGGGCCCGTGCCCCGGTTCCGTGCGACGGATCGATGACGATCGGCAGGTGCGTCTTCAGGCGCAGGACCGGCACCGCCGAGAGGTCGAGCGTGTTTCGCGTTGCCGTCTCGAAGGTGCGGATGCCGCGCTCGCAAAGGATCACGTTCGGGTTGCCGGCCGAGAGGACGTACTCCGCGGCGAGCAGCCACTCCTCGATCGTCGATGAGGGGCCGCGCTTTAGGAGGACCGGGTGGCGGCTCTGGCCGACGGCCTTGAGCAGCGCGAAGTTCTGCATGTTCCGCGCGCCGACCTGGAGGATGTCGACGTGCTCGTCGAACATCTCGACGTCCGCGGGGTCGCCGACCTCGCTGATCACGGGCAGGCCGGTCTCTTCACGCGCTTCCGACAGGATCTCGAGGGCCGGCAGGCCGAGTCCCTGGAACGAGTACGGGGAGGTCCGCGGCTTCCAGGCGCCTCCTCGGAGAATGCGCGCGCCCTCGCGGGACACGCATCGGGCCGTCTCGAGCAGCTGGTCGCGCGACTCGACCGCGCAGGGCCCCGCCATGACCACCAGCTGGCTGCCGAGGCCGATGTCGACAGGCCCGACCCGAACGCGCGTGCGTTCACCGGGCGACTGGATGCTCGCGAGCTTGTACGGGGAGCTGACGCGGATGACCTGGTCGACTCCCGGCAGCGTGCCGAGGTTGCCCATGCGCTCAACGTCGCCGACGACGCCGATGACCGTGCGCTCGTCGCCGACCGACAGGAACGCCTCGAGGCCGTTCTCCTCGATACTGCGCCGAACCCCGTCGATCTCCTGCTGCGTCGCCGATGGACGCATCACCACGATCATCCGATTGCCGCCTCTCTTCGCGGTTGGGAAACAAAAGACGCAGGAGCTTTCGCTTCCTGCGTCTGCGGGCACGAGTGCCTGCGCCGGCGAGATCTACTCGCCTGCCTCGTACCCGCTAAACGTAAAACCACATGTACGACATCAGTTGCCGGACTCTACGGCCCCCTCGTTGCCGATGTCAACCTTCGCCGGATGCAATCGTCGGCGCGTCGGCGCCCGAGAGGACGGTGCGGCCGCCATCGACCACCCACACCGCGCCGGTGACGTAGCTCGCCTCGGGCCCGACCAGAAAGCCGATGACCGCTGCGACCTCGTCCGCGGTTCCCATGCGACCAAGCGGGACATCCGTCCGCTCATCCGCGGGGAGCAGCCGCTCGTCGAAGTCGGTCTCGATGGCGCCGGGCGCAACGACGTTGACGCGGACGCCGTCCGGGGCGCCGATGACGGCGAATGAACGCGCGAGCCCTTCGATGCCCGCCTTCGCCGCGGCGTATGCCGGGGAGCGGAGCGAGCCCTCCGCGGCGCCCACGATGCTCCCCACGAGCACGGCCGAGCCCCTCGCAGCGACGAGCGCGGGCCAGCACACCCGCAGCGCTTCGTACGGTGCTGCGAGGTCGACGGCGATGACCTCGTCCCAGTGCGCGCGGCTGTCCGAGGGCCCGGATGGCGGGATGCCGGCCGAGCAGACCAGGGCATCGAGGCTGCCGCCCGCACGCTCGAGGGCCTCGCCAAGGACAGATGCGCTGCCGGCGTCGCCGACGACGACCTTGGCTCCCTCGATCGTCGTGTCTGTCCGGTCGATCCCGACCACCCGCCAGCCGTCTGCAACCAGCCGTTCGGCGGTGGCTCGGCCAATGCCGGCGGCCGCGCCGGTGACGATCGTGGTTCGGTCCGTCACGCGGCGGCGGCCTCGGCCAGGGCGGCGGACAGCCGAGCGACGGCCTCGTCTACTTCCTCGGCGGTGATGGTGAGCGGGGGAACGATCCGCAGCGTCGTCTCGCCGGTGGCGTTGACGAGAAGGCCGTGCCGCTCGCGTGCGACCGCGACCGCCGCCTTCGCTACCGGGGCCGCCGTCTCGACGCCGATCATGAGCCCGCGCCCGCGTATCTCGACCGCCAGTCCTTCATTCACGAGCGCGCCGAGGCCTTCACTGAAGCGCCGCCCCATGTCGCGCGCGTTGTCCATGACGTGCTCCGCGTCGATGACCCGGAGCGTGGCGACGGCCGCCGCCGCTGTGAGCGGGTTGCCGCCAAGGGTCGTGCCGTGGTCGCCGACCAGGAAGACCGAGGCGGATTCGCGAACGAGCATGGCGCCGATCGGAACGCCGCCACCCAGCCCCTTGGCCAGTGTGGCGACATCGGGGACGATCGGGGTGTGCTCGAAGGCGAAGAAGGTGCCGGTGCGTCCGATCCCGGTCTGGATCTCGTCGAGGATCAGGAGTGCGCCGGTCGCATCGGCCAACTCTCGGGCCGCCACCAGGTACTCGTCGGTGAGCGGATGAATGCCGGATTCGCCCTGGATCGGCTCCAGGAGGATGGCGGCGGTCCGCTCGGTCACCGCCGCGCGGAGCGCTTCGACGTCGTTGATCGGGATTTGGACGAAGCCCGCCGGCAGCGGCGCGAATGGCTCCTGGTATTTCGGCTGTCCGGTCGCGGCCAGGGAGCCGAGCGTGCGCCCGTGGAAGGAGCCGTTGAGCGAGACGATCTCGAACCCACCACGCTCCTTCCCGGCACGCCGGGCCAGCTTGATGGCGGCCTCGTTGGCCTCCGTGCCCGAGTTCGTGAAGAAGACCCGGTCGAACGGGGAGCGGTCGACCAGCGCCTGGGCCAGCTCCAGCTGCGGGAGCGTGTAGTACAGGTTCGAGGTGGTCAGCAAGGTGCGCGCCTGCTCGGCGAGCGCATCGGCGACGGCGGGGTGGGCATGACCGAGCACGTTGACCGCGATCCCGGCGACGAGGTCGAGGTAGCGATTGCCGGCGTCGTCCCAGACCCAGCAGCCTTCGCCGCGGACGATGACGAGCGGCTGGCGGGCGTACGTGCCGACGTGGACGCGCGCCTCCTGCTCGATGGCCGGGCTCGTCGTGGTGGAAGGCGCGTCAGGCATCAGGAAACTTCCTCTCCGGCGCGCAGCGCCTCGAACTGGGCGCGCATGCGGCGCAGGGCGTCGCGGTCGCGGCAGGCGATGAAGATCGTATCGTCGCCCGCGAGCGTTCCCACGAGACCGTCGAGCGGCAGCAGGTCAATCGCCCGCGCGATGGCGTTCGCCGCGCCGGGCGAGGTGCGCAGGATGAGGAGCGGCGGCGCCTCGTCGATTGTCAGCGGCAGGTCGAGCAGCAGCCGCCTGAGCCGATCCACCGCTCCGGGATCCCGCGTCGAGGGCAGGTCGTCGGTCGCGAGGTACACCGGCGCGCCGTTGCGCACCCCGCGCACGACGCCGAGCTCGGCGAAGTCGCGGCTGACCGTGGCCTGGGTGACGGCGATCCCGCGCCGCGACAGCTCGGCCACGACCTGCTCCTGTGAGTGGATCTCGCCCGTGGCGATGAGGCGCCGGATGAGCTGCCGCCGTGCGAGCGGCTTGCGAAGGTCGTCGTTCATGTCGCGGTCACCAATGTGCCAGCCATTGTCCCCTCCAGTGCCCCTGCCAGGGCCGATGCCGACCGGCCATCCACGATCCGCACCTCGCATCCCGCCCCAGCCGCCACGAGCGCGGCGCGGAGCTTCGGCCGCATGCCCGCGCTCGCGGATCCATCGCCGAGCATGCGCTCCACGCCGTCCGCATCGAGGTGCTCCAGCGTCCGACCGTCAGCCTGGACGCCCGGGACGTCGGTGCACAGCAGGAGCAGCCCTCCCCTGGCCGCGGCGATGGCGCCGGCAGCCTCGTCGGCATTGACGTTGAGCAGCGAGCCCGCGGCATCGACGCCGAGCGACGCGACGACCGGCAACGTTTCCGCCTCGACGAGCGCCGAGAGCAGGGCCGTATCGGCTCCGACGACCTCGCCCACTTCGCCGAGCTCGGGCTCGCGACGCCGGAGCTGGAGGAGGCCCGCATCGGCTCCGGTGAGGCCCACTGCGCGGCGGCCGAGCGCGCCGAACGCGGCCACGAGCCGGGTGTTCACGAGGCCCCCGAGCACTGCGAGAGCCACCTCGAGCGTCTCGGGGTCCGTGACGCGCAGCCCGTCATGGGACTTTGGCTCCAGGCCCAGGCGACGGCTCCACTCCGCCACCTCGTTCCCGCCTCCGTGGACGACGACCGTGTCGACCGGCGCTGCCTCCGCCACGACCCGAACCGAGTCCGCATGCTGCCCAGCCACCCCGCCGAGCTTGATCGTCACCGGCCGTCCGCTCACGTCCGGTACTCGCTGTTGATCACGACGTACTCGGCCGACAGGTCGCAACCCCAGGCCATGCCGCTCCCATTCCCGAGGCCCAGGTCGAGACCGATGCCGACCACGGATCGCTTCAGCGCCCGAGATGCGGCCCGCTCGTCGAAGTCCACCGGAGCCCCGTCGTAGACGGTGATCGGCCCGATGCGCACAACCAGCCGCTCGGGATCGAACCGCGCGCCGGCGCGCCCGGCGGCAGCGGCGATGCGGCCCCAGTTCGGATCGGCGCCGTGCACCGCGGTCTTCACCAGGCTGGAGCTCGCGACCGTGCGCGCCACGAGGCGAGCCTCGCGATCGGTGCGTGCCCCGCTCACCGACACGTCAATGCGATGCTGCGCTCCCTCGCCGTCGGCCGCGATCTGCTCGGCGAGCGATCGGCACACCGCCTCCAGGCCCTCGGCGACCGCGTCCGCGCCCCTGCCTTCCAGCATGCCGCCGCCCGCGGCCCCGCTGGCGAGGAGGACGACCGTGTCGTTCGTGGACGGGTCGCCGTCGACGGTCACCTGGTTGAAGGTCCGATCCACGACCGCACGCAGCGTGGCGCGCAGCTCGGCAGGCCCGATGGGCGCATCGGTCGTGCAGAAGGCGAGCATCGTGCCCATCTGCGGGTGAATCATTCCCGAGCCCTTCGCCATGCCGCCGATGCGGACGGTTCGGCCACGCCCGACGTCGACCTCGACCGCCGCCTCCTTGGGCCGGGTGTCGGTGGTCATGATCGCGTTCGCCGCGGCGAGGTCCGCGGTCCGCCCGCGAGCCAGCGGGAGCTCCGGCAGGACCGATGCGAGCCGATCGACTCCGAGGCGCGAGCCGATGAGCCCGGTCGAGGCGGTGAGGACGTATCGCGCCGGAACGCCGAGCCGATCGGCGACGAGCGACTGCACGGCGCGTGCGTCCTCGAGCCCGGCGGGACCGGTGCCCGCGTTCGCGCAGCCGGCGTTGGCGACGACCGCGGCGACGTGCCCGCCCGATGCCCGCAGCGAGCGCATCGACAGCTCGACGGGCGCGGCGCGGAGCCGGTTGTCGGTGAAGGTCGCCGCCGCCGGGACGGGGCCACGGTCGCTGACGACCAGCATCGCGTCGGGGCCGGGACCGAGACGGAGACCGGCGCGGGCGGCACCGGCGCGGAACCCGACGGGCGTGGTGATCCCGCCGCGCAGGACGCGAACGCTCACGGGTAGACGCCGACGGAGGTGAGGCCCGCGGTCTCGGGCAGCCCGAGGGCGACGTTCATGTTCTGGACCGCCTGGCCGGCCGCTCCCTTGCCGAGGTTGTCGATGGCGCTGACCACGACGGCTCGTTGCGGTCCGCTGCGCACGACGTGCACGAACGCGTGGTTCGAGCCCGACGCGAGCTTCGACGACGGCGGCTTCGACATCGGGTGGACGAACGGCTCGTCGGCGTAGGCCTCGTCGAGGACGGCGCGCAGTGCGTCGTCGTCGAGGTCGTCCGCCAGACGCAGGTAGCAGGTCGCGATGATCCCGCGGACCTGCGGGATGAGGTGCGGGACGAACGTCAGGTCGATCCCATCGGCCCCAGCGGCTGCCAATCCCTGCGCGATCTCCGGCGCGTGGCGATGGCGGGGGAGGCCGTAGGCCTTCGTGCCGCCCTCGAGCTCGGTGTACAGGAAGTCGGGGCCGGCGCTGCGACCCGCGCCGCTCACACCGGACTTGGCGTCCACGATCACCTCGTCGGTCAGCAGTCCGGCCCGGACGAACGGCATGAGGGCGAGGAGCGCCGCGGTGGGATAGCAGCCCGGGTTGGCGATGAGCTTCGCGCCGACCAGACGATCGCGGGCGAACTCGGTCAGGCCGTAGACCGCATCGGCCAGGGCTTCGGGTGCCGGATGCTCGAAGCCATACCAGTCGGGGTAGGCGGCAGGGTCGGCCAGGCGCAGGTCGGAGCCGATGTCGATCACCGTCGTTCCGCCGCTCGCCAGCTCGACGGCCAGCTGCGCCGACTGCCCGTGCGGCAGGGCGAGGAACGCGACGTCCACCTCGCCGGGAGCCGGCTGGCCGTCGATCAGCGTCGAGGCCCAGCGGGGCGAGGTGCGGGAACTCGTCGGCCAGCGGCGACTCCTCCCGGCCGCGTGCGTAGAGGGCCGCGATGCGGACCTCGGGGTGCTGCGACAGCAGCCGGACGAGTTCGGCGCCGGCGTAGCCGGACGCGCCGACCACGGCGACGGAAACGGGGGAGCTCACCGGGCCAGTATGCAGCTCGCGTTGCATAATCATGCAAATCCCCCGCCGCAGGCCTCAGCCGGTGTGCTGGAGGCCCGCGGCGACACCGGCGACGCTGAGCTGGAGTAGGTCGTGGGCGGCGCCGCGCTCATCGGATGCGAGCTCGCCACCGCGAAGCTGCTCGAGCGCGTGGAGCTGAAGCTCGGACAGGACGTCGACGTACGGGGTCCGCAGCTCGATCGAGCGGCGGAGGCGCGGGCTGCTCTCGAGGAGCCGATCCCGTCCGGTGAGGCGGGCGAGCTCGTCGACGGTGAGCCGGCGCTCGGCCTCGATCGCATCGGCGATGCGGTGCATCTCCGCATCACCTCCTGCGAGCGCCGCGTATCGAGCCGCCAACGAAGGGTCGGCGATGGCCACGCCGAGCTCGACGTTGTCGATCATCGAGCTGAAGAACTCCCACGACCGATAGGCATCGGCCAGGTGGCGGCGCCCGCCGCGGTGGGCCTTGGCGTAGGCAGCCAGCGCGGACCCGACGCCGAACCAGGCGGGCAGGTTGATGCGGCTCTGCGTCCAGGCGAAGACCCACGGGATTGCCCGCAGGCTCTCCATCGTCGGAGCCGATGCGCCTCGGCGCGACGGGCGCGAGCCGAGCTCCATCCGGCTGATCTCCTCGATCGGCGTGGCCTCGGTGAAGAAGCGCGCGAACTCCGGGTCGTCCCACACGACCCGGCGGTAGGCCGTCTCGGCGAGGTGGGCGAGCTCGGTGATCATCGGGCGCCATCGGTCGGCCTGCTCGGCGGTCACCCAGGCGTGCCCCGGCCGGCTGGCGAGCAGGACCGCGCTGGTCAGCTGCTCGAGGTGGCGTTGGGCGATCGTCGGCGACGGGTAGCGCTCCGCGATCATCTCGCCCTGCTCCGTGAGCGCGAGCCGCCCGTTCACCGATCCGGCCGCCTGCGCCAGCACCGCCCGGTTGGTCGGCCCGCCCCCGCGGCCGATCGTCCCGCCACGGCCGTGGAAGAGCGTCAGGTCCACGCCCTGCTTCTCCGCCACGGCGACGAGCTGCTCCTGGGCGTGGTACAGGCTCCACGTCGCCGCCAGGTAGCCGACCTCCTTGTTCGAGTCGCGAGTAGCCGAGCATCACGTCCTGCCGGTTGCCGCGCCGCTCGAGGTGCGCGCGATAGGCCGGGTCGGCGAAGAGGTCGCGCAGGAGGGCGCCGGCTCCGGCCAGGGCGTCGCGCGACTCCAGCAGGGGAAGCAGGTCCATCTCGAGCGGCTCGGCGCCGGGCGAGGCCGATGCGTCGAGCTCGAGGACGGCGGTCACGTCCGCGGGCGTCCGCGTGAACGAGACGATGTACCGCGGGACGGCCCGTGAGCCGAAGGCGGCCTGGAGGTCACGGACGGTCCGAAGCGTGGCGAGCACCTCGCGCGCGTCAGCATCGGGGTCGCCCGAGCCGATCGACGCGAGCGCCGCGCGGTGCACGTCGGCGTGCTGGCGAACCTCGAGTGCGGCGAGGTGGAAGCCGAACGTTTCGACCTGCCAGGCAAGGTTCTGGACCTCGCCCCACGCGACGCGGTCCGCGCCGTGGGTCTGCAGCGCCTCAGAGATCACGCGGAGGTCTGCCAGCAGCTCATCGGGTGAGCCATACCCGCCCGCCCGCGGTCCGCGCCCCCCGGTCAGGCGTCGCCGCGTCCGGACCAGCCGCTCCGCGATCGCCCCGAAGGCCTGCCGGTACGGCTGTCCCGGGAATCGTCGATCGAGGTCGGTCCGCAGGTCGGGGTGACGCTTCAGCCACGCGGCGACCGTGTCCCGGAACGCGTCGGGGATGTCGGCGCGGTCGTCGGCGATTGCGATGGTCTGCTGGAGCCGATCGACGACGTTGCCGTAGCCGTGGAGGACGTGATCGGCCTGGATGCGGAGCGTCGCGCGCGTCACGTCGGCGGTGACTCCCGGATGTCCGTCACGGTCGGCACCGATCCAGGAGCCCCAGCGCAAGAACGGTTGGGCAACCGGCTCGCGCGAGCCGCTGCGGTCCTCGCGGCCGCGGTCGAGGAGCGCGGTGTCGAGGGCGCGGTACAGCTGCGGCGTGACGCGGAACAGCGTCTCGTCGAAAAAGACCATCGCCGCGCGCACCTCGTCGAGCGGGGTCGGCCGCTGGTGCCGGCCCTGGGCGGTCTGCCACAGGATGGTGATCTCTTCCCGCAGGCGTCGCCGCAGGTCGCGGTCCTGGCGCCGGGTCAGGCGCGGATCGTCGAACCGGTCGAGCAGCCGATACAGACGCCGCTGCGCGACGAGCACGGTCCGCCGCCGCGCCTCGGTGGGATGGGCGGTGAGCACCGGTCGCAGCTGAAGGCGTTCCAGGAGAGCGCGCAGCTCATCGGCTTTCATCTCGGAGCGGGCGAGCTGGTTGACCGCATCGGCGATCGACTCGGGGAGGGTGCCCGACCGTTCACGGCGACGAAGCGTTCGGACGCGATGCTTCTCCTCGGCGAGGTTGATGAGCAGGAAGTAGGCGGTGAAGGCGCGGGCCACCGCCAGGAGCTCGTCGATCGGCCTTCCGGCGAGGGCCGCATCGGCTTCGAGGGCGCCAGGAGCGTCGGAGGCGCGACGGCGAATGGCGGACCGCCGCAGGGACTCGACGAGCTCGAAGAGCTCGGGGCCTTCCTGTTCGACGATCACCTGTCCCAGGAGGGCACCCAGGAGTTTCACCTCGCGGGCGAGCGGGTCCCGGGCGCGGGCGCTGCCGATGCCTCTCGGCTCGGCTCGGCGCGCGCTGTCGGCAGCTCGAGGTCGCGGCACGCGGTCCTCCGGCTCAGCCGAGGGCCGCGGCGACACCTCCGTAGTGCGGCTGCTCGGCGCAGGCCACGATACAGCCTCGTGCGTCGCGGTCCCCGGTGGGCGAGAAATGCCACCAGGTGCCGTCGGCGTGGCGGTCGAGCCGGCAGCCACAGGCGACGCAGGTGACCGGCGCGAGGCGGCCGTCGCGGACGCTGAACGCGCTGAGGTCACGGCTGACATTGATCGGTTCCATGAGGGCCATGGCTCGAGTGTGAACCCACGCTGGGAGGCGGTCAGCGCCGCGGCGGTGCCATCTTCGTTGCGGCACGGTTGCAGTGGGCGGCGCACCTTGACGCTCCTCGCGGGCGGGCCTAGGATGCCGCTCCAACCCAATACGGCGTCGAACGGGACGAGTACCCCGTCGCACGGCCACCGCAGCGAGCCGGAATGGTGCAAGCCGGCGTGGCACGAGACGAGAGAATGGACCCGCGAGCTTCGCTCCGAACGTGGCGACCCACCAGTAGGCGGCGACGGAAGGCCCCCGTTATCGGAAGGCCGACGCATCGGTCGCGCGACAGCGGACCCGTGCGTATGAAGTGCGGACCGCATCGGTCCGAACCAGGGTGGCACCGCGGAAGACGCCTCCGTCCCTCGAAGGATGGAGGCGTTGTCGTTTTCCGAAACGGATGCCGAAACCGATGACAACCGCGGTCCCGCCCCTCGCGCCGATCCAGAGCCTCGAGCTCGCGGCCGATACGCTCACGCCCGTCGCTGCCGCGCTGCGCCTCGGCAGCCGATGCGCCTTCCTGCTCGAATCGGTCGAGGAGGGTGCGCGGTACGGGCGCTATTCGATCGTCGGCGTGCACGGGCGGACGCTGGCCGTGCGCGGGGATCGGGCGACGCTCACGGACGGAGCGAGTGTCACCGAGCTCGATGGGTCCGATCCGCTCGAGGCGCTGCGCGGCATCCTCCCGCATCGGTCGCCGCCGGTCGGCGATCCGGCCTTCAGCCTCGCGTCCGGCGTCGGCTATCTCGCCTACGAGGCGATCGCGCGATGGGAGCGCGTGCCTCTTCCCGACACGGATCCGCTGGGGCTGCCGGAGGCGATCTTCCATCTCCCTTCCGCGGTGATCGTCTTCGACCACCTCGCCCAGGTCGCGCGTGTTTCGACGCTGCGCGATGGGTCCGCCGCGGCCCGGCTCGAGGACGTCGCCGAGGCGCTGGCCGCGCCGGCCGGCATGGAGCGCCCGGCCCCGGTTGCCGCCGAGTTCGTGCCGTCCGAGTCGGACGAGGCCGCGCGGGATCGCTACGAGGCCGGCGTCGCGCGGCTGGTCGAGGAGATCCACGCCGGCGAGATGCTGCAGTGCGTCCTGGCTCGCCGATTCACCGTGCCGACGCCACGCAGCGCGCTGGAGATCTACCGATCGCTGCGCCGCATCAACCCGTCGCCGTACCTGTTCTACCTCGACCTCGGCAGCGTGGTCCCCGGTGCCGCGCTGGTCGGCGCGTCGCCCGAGCTGCTCGTCCGGGTCCGCGACGACGAGGTCGTCACGCGCCCGATTGCCGGCACCCGGCCGCGGGCCGAGGATCCCGCCGCGGACGCCGCCCTCGAGGAGGAGCTGCGGGCCGATCCCAAGGAGCTGGCCGAGCACGCGATGCTCGTCGACCTCGCTCGCAACGACGTCGGTCGCGTCGCGACGCCGGCGAGCGTCGAGGTCACGACGCTTCGCTCGGTCGAGCGCTACCGCCACGTCATGCACCTCGTGTCGGAGGTTCACGGCCGGCTGCGAGGAGATCTCGATGCCTTCGACGCCGTTCGCGCAGTCTTCCCCGCGGGAACGCTCACCGGCGCGCCGAAGGTGCGTGCCATGGAGGCCATCGCCGATCTCGAGGGAGAGCGCCGCGGACCGTACGGCGGGGCGGTCGGCTACTTCAGCCCCCATGACGTCGAGTGCTGCATCACCATCCGTTCGGCCGTGATCCATGCCGGGACGGCCACCGTCCACGCCGGGGCGGGCATCGTGGCCGACTCGGTTCCCGAGCGCGAGGCGGCCGAGGTGGCGGCCAAGGCGGCGAGCATGCTCGCCGCGATCGGCGCGGATGGCGAGGTGCCGGCATGACCCGCGTCTTCGTCCTCGACAACTACGACAGCTTCACCTTCAACCTGGTGCAGCTGCTCGGACGCATCGGCGCCGATGTGACCGTTGCGCGCAATGACGAGCTCGGCGTGGACGATGTGCGCGAGCTCGCGCCTGACGCGATCCTCATCTCACCGGGCCCGTCTCGGCCCGAGAAGGCGGGTATCAGCGTCGAGCTCGTGCGGCAGCTCGGCCCGTCGGTCCCGATCCTCGGCGTATGCCTGGGGCATCAGGCCATCGGCGTCGCCTATGGCGCATCGGTCATTCAGGTGCCGCCGGTCCACGGCAAGGCCTGGCCGGTCCACCACGAGGGGAGTGGCTCATTCGCGGACCTCCCATCGCCGATCACGGCCGCGCGCTATCACTCGCTCGCCATCGACCGCGCGACGCTGCCGGAGGAGCTGGAGGTGACCGCCTGGTCGGAGGATGGCCTGGTGATGGGTGTCCGGCATCGGAGCCACCCGGTCGAGGGCTTCCAGTTCCACCCCGAGTCGATCCTCACCGAGGACGGTGAGGCGCTGCTCTCCGCGTTCCTGTCGAGCACCGCGGTGCCGGCATGAACGCCTCGGATCCGATGCGCCCTGCGGTGGCTGCGGCTGTCGAGCTGGCGGCTGGAGGCGGCCACCTGCCCGCGGCGCTGGCGGAGGCCGCGATGGAGGAGCTGATGGACGGCACCGCGCCGGCCGTCCAGGTGGCGGCGCTGCTGGCCATGCTCCGCGTTCGCGGCGAGACACCAGAGGAGCTCGCGGCCTTCGCGCGGGTCATGCGAGCCCGCGCCGTGCATGTCGAGGCGCCCGAGAACGCGGTCGACCTGTGCGGCACCGGGGCCGACGGCCTTCACACCTTCAACATCTCGACACTGGCCGCGTTCGTCGTGGCCGGGGCGGGGGTCCCGGTGGCGAAGCACGGCAACCGCGCCATCACCTCTCGCGCCGGGTCGGCCGACCTCATCGAGGCCCTCGGCATCCCGCTCGACCCCGGCCCCGAGGCGGTGGCGCGCTCGATTCGCGAGACCGGCTTCGGCTTCATGTTCGCCCCGTCCTACCACCCGGCCCTCAAGCACGCCATGCCGATCCGCCGCGAGCTGCCGATGCGGACCGCCTTCAACCTGCTTGGCCCGCTCAGCTCCCCGGCGGGGGTGAAGCGCCAGCTGCTGGGCGTGGCCGATGCGTCCCTCGTGCCGCTCATGGCCGGAGCCCTCGACCGGCTGGGTGCGGTCCGCGCGCTGGTGGTCCACGGCGCCGACGGGAGCGACGAGCTCTCGCTGGCCGGCCCGAACATCGCCCTCCTCGTGGATGAGGGGGAGACGCGGGAGGTCGTCATCGACGCCATCGAGCTCGGGCTGGACCGCGCGTCGCTCAGCGCCATTGCCGGAGGCGACGCCCAGCTGAATGCCGCGATCGCGCTGTCGGTACTCGGCGGCGAGCCCGGCCCGACGCGGGACGTCGTGGTCCTCAATGCCGGCGCCGCTCTGTTCGTCGCGGGCGTTGCCGGTGGCGTGCGTGAGGGCATCTCGCAGGCGCGCGAGGCGATCGACTCCGGTCGCGCCGCCGACGTCGCCACCGCGGCGGCGAGGGTCGCCGCGTGAGCGTCCTCGACCCGCTGCGGGCCGCCGCTCGCACTCGCGCCCGCCGCGATGCCCGCGTGACGCCGCTGCGCGAGCTGCGTCGGCAGGTGGCGACGATGCAGCCCGCCCCGCGCTTCGAGGCCGCACTCCGATACGCCGACCGGCTGGCGATCGTGGCCGAGATCAAGCGCGCTTCGCCATCGGTGCCGGCGTTCCCGGCAGTTGGCGCCGGGGCGGCGGCCGCGGCCTCCATGGCGCGGACTTTCGCCGACGCCGGGGCAACGGCTCTATCGGTGCTCACCGAGCCGACACGCTTCGCAGGGACCGAGGACGATCTGGCTGCTGCCGCGCGCATCGGCCCCCCGGTCTTGCGCAAGGACTTCACCGTCGATTCGTACCAGGTCTGGCAGGCACGGGCGCTCGGGGCCGGGGCGGTGCTTCTCATCGTCCGAGCGCTGCCCGACTCCGCCTTGAGCGAGCTTCTCGAGGCAACGGCCGAAGCAGGACTGGATGCCCTGGTGGAGGTCCACTCCCACGCGGAGCTGGAGCGCGCGCTCGCTCTCGACGCCACGCTCATCGGGGTGAACGCCCGCGACCTCGACACGCTCGAGGTCGATCTCAATGCCACGCTCACGCTGGTTGCCGCGGCACGTGCCGCAGGGGCGACCGTCGTTGCCGAGAGCGGCCTCTCCACCCCCGCCCAGCTCACAGAAGCGGCCGATGCGGGCGCGCACGCCGTCCTCATCGGCACCGCGCTGCTCCAGGCTCCCGATCCGGCGAAGGCTCTTCGGCGGCTGGTCGCAAAGGCGCCGGGCCGAGAGGCGCCGCCGTTTCCTCCGCATCCGGTCCGCCCCGCAGTGAAGGTGTGCGGCACGCGCGATGAGGCTGGAGTCCGGGCGGCCGTGGCGGCGGACGCAGACTTCGCCGGGTTCGTGCTGGCGTCCGACAGCCCGCGATGCGTGACGCCAGAACGCGCGGGCACGCTCGCCCGCGACCTGGCGCGCGTGCGGCCGGTCCTCGTCCTCCGCTCGCCGACGAAGTCCGACCTGGCGCGGGTGCGAAAGACGAGCGGCGTCGACGGCATCCAGCTCGCCGGCTTCGCGCAGCCGCCCGCATGGCTCGCCACCCTCGAACCGCGACCGACGACGCTGATCGGCGTTCTGCATCGGCCGCGGCGAGTGCGTGAGGCGCTGTGCACAGCAGAGACCTGGTACAGGGCCGGCGCGACGCATCTCCTCCTCGAAGGGGCGGCCGCCGACGTGGGCGGAGGAAGCGGAGGCGGAGCACCGGTCAAGGTCGCGCGGCGTCTCAACCGGATTCTGCCTGCCGGCCTCGCTGGCGGCCTCGGACCGGCATCGGTCGCGAAGGCTGTGCTCGAAGCTCGGCCCGCGCTCGTGGATGCCGCCTCGGGACTCGAACGTGATGGCCGTCCCGACCCGCGGCGGCTGATGGCCTTCGTGCATGCCGCACGTCGCGAACCCACGGGCGCCGACCGCGTCGATCGTCGCGGTCGCTTCGGGGCGTTCGGGGGCCGGTACGTCCCCGAGACGCTCATCCCGCCACTCGACGAGCTGGCCGGCGCGTGGGCACAGGCGCGTCGCGACCCGGCCTACACCAGGGAGCTGGCGCGGCTCCAGCGGGACTTCATCGGCCGGCCCACTCCGCTGTACGAGGTGGCGCCCGAGGCCATCGCCGACGGCGCCCGCACCGATATTCGGATCTTCCTCAAGCGCGAGGACCTGGCCCACACCGGCGCGCACAAGATCAACAACGCCCTCGGTCAGGGGCTGCTCGCGAAGCGGATCGGCAAGACCCGGATCGTGGCCGAGACCGGCGCCGGTCAGCACGGGGTGGCGACGGCTGCCGTCTGTGCGCTGATCGGTCTCGAGTGCGTCGTCTACATGGGCACCACCGACGTGGAGCGCCAGGCGCCGAACGTGCGGCGCATGCACCTGCTCGGTGCCGAGGTGCGCCCGGTGGCGACCGGGAATGGCACGCTGCGGGACGCGCTCAATGAGGCGCTCCGCGACTGGGTCGCGAACGTCGGCGACACGGCCTACATCCTCGGCTCCGCCGCAGGCCCGCACCCGTATCCCGACATGGTGGCCGAGCTCCAGTCGGTGATCGGACGCGAGGCGCGCGCACAGCTGCTCGAGCGCGCGGGCCGCCTCCCGGACGTGGCCGCGGCGTCGGTCGGCGGAGGCAGCAACGCGATCGGGCTGTTCCGGGCGTTCCTCGACACGCGGACGCGGCTGCTCGGCGTGGAGGCCGGAGGACGCGGAGACGCGCCGGGCGACCATGCCGCCTCGCTCGGCCTCGGCTCGCCAGGCGTCCTGCACGGCGCGTTCACGTACCTGACCCAGACCGATGAGGGGCAGGTCGTCGAGCCGCACTCGGTCTCGGCCGGCCTCGACTACCCCGGGGTTGGTCCGCAGCTGGCGGCGCTGACCGCCTCCGGCCGACTGGAAGTCGCCCGAGCCTCCGACGCCGATGCGGTCGCCGCGCTCCACCGCCTGACCCGGCATGCCGGCATCCTTCCAGCTCTCGAGCCGTCGCACGCTCTGGCGGCGGTGGCGCGCCTCCTCCCCACCCTCGATCCGGGATCGGTGGTGGTCGTCAACCTCTCGGGTCGCGGCGACAAGGACCTCGACATCGTCGAGCGCTTCGGGGCGTCGGCGTGAGCCTGCCGGCGGGAGCGCGTCGCATCCGCGATGCGTTCGACGCGGCCGCGGGTGTGCGGCCGCTGCTCGTCACGTACGTCGTGGCGGGCTTTCCCGACGAGGCGGGAGGGCTGGCCGCGGCCACGGTTGCCCTGGAGGCAGGTGCCGACATCCTCGAGATCGGCGTGCCGTTCAGCGATCCGGTGGCTGACGGGCCAGTCATCGCGGCCGCCGCGCACGCGGCAGTCGCCGGCGGCGCGGGGCTCGAGACGGCGCTGCGCACGGTTCGCAAGTTGAGGGAGCGCGGGCACGAGCAGCCGATCCTGGCGATGGGCTACCTGAACCCGATCGTCGCCATCGGCGCTCCTCGGGCCCTTCGCGACCTGGCCTCGGCCGGGGTCGACGGCGTGATCATCCCCGACCTGCCCGCCGGGGAGGACCCGCAGCTCGAGCGCCTCGTGGCCGACGCCGGCCTCGGGATCGCCTTCCTCGTCACCCCCAACACGCCTGCCGAGCGCCTCGAGCGGGCCGTGGCCACCTCCACGGCGTTCCTCTATGTCGTGCCCCTCTACGGGGTCACCGGGGCTCGCGACAGCGTGGCCGCCACGACGGTTCCTCTCCTCGGCCGCATCAGGGCGGCCGCCGCAGGACGCGTGTCCGTGGCGGTCGGCTTCGGCGTCTCCCGGCCCGAGCACGTGCACGAGCTGTCTCCGGCCAGCGACGGCATCATCGTCGGGTCGGCGATCGTGGCGGCAATGGAGGCCGACGGTCCGAAGGTGTCCGCCGCCTCGTCGCGTCGCTCGCCGCGGCAACCACGCGAGGCGCCGCAGTCCCGATCGGCTAGGCGCTCGCCGCGATCGCCTCCTCCTCGCCGACCTCAGTGATCGCATCGGCTGTGAAGGCCTCGGTGATGATCGTCGTCAGCTGGTCCCATTCGACGAGGAAGGCATCGTGCCCCTTGTCCGACTCGATCTCGCGATAGACCGCGGATGCCCCGGCATGGAGTGCCGCCTCCACCAGGGCAGTGACCTGCCGCTGCCCGAAGAGGATGTCACCGGTGATGCCGACGCCGGTGAGTCGCACTCCGTGCGACGCGAGCGGCCGAAGCGCCGCTACGACTCCGCCCCGATTCCTGCCGACGTCATGGGCGTCCATGGCGCCGGCAAGGCTGGCGTAGGCGCCGGCGTGGAACCGGTGCCGCAGCTTCTCACCCTGGTGCTCGAGGTAGGAGTCGATCCCGTCGCGCGAGTCGAAATCGACCTCGGTGCGGTACGTCGTCATCGCCAGCTGTCGCGCCAGCTCGAGCCCGCGCTTCGGGTCGAGGGCGATGAGCTCGCGCTGGATGTGGTTCCAGCCGGCCGCCAGGTTGCCGATGACCGCTGGCGCGGCGATCGGCATGACCCGGTCCACCGCCTCCGGTCGCTCGAGCGCGACCTCGAGCGCCACCATCCCGCCCAGGGATCCGCCCGTGACGAGATCCAGCCGCTCGATGCCGAGCTCGTCGACCGCGGCCCACTGCGCCCGGGCCATGTCGCGTGGCGTGATCGGCGGGAAGGCGGCCTGCTCGCGCGGCCCGGTCGTGCCGTAGCACGACCCGAGCAGGTTGAAGCAGATGACCTGGCGTCGGTCGGTGTCGAGGGCCCGGCCCGGTCCGATGAGCGGCTCCCACCAGTCACCGGCGGCGTCCGCCGAGCCGGTGAGCGCATGAACCACCAGCGCGGCCGAGCTCGAGGCCGGCCCATCTCGCCGATACGCCACGCGCAGGTCGCCGATCACCCCGCCGGCCTCGGTCCGAAAGGGACCGAGGCGCAGCGGCGGCTCTCCGGCGCTCAGGGGGAGGAGCGTCATACGGCAACTCCCTCCCGCGTCGCCGCGGTCAGCGCCTGATCGAGGTCGGCGATGATGTCGTCGAGGGCCTCGATCCCGACCGACAGACGGACGAGGTCCGGGGTGACGCCCGACTTGCGCTGCTCCTCGTCACCCAGCTGCTGGTGGGTGGTCGAGGCGGGGTGAATGATCAGCGACTTCGCGTCGCCGACGTTCGCCAGCAGGCTGAAGAGCTGGACGTGGTCGATGAGCGTGCGACCGGCGTCGACGCCGCCCTTCAGCCCGAACGTCACGATCCCGCCCGAGCCACCTGCGAGGTAGCGCTGGGCGTTGGCGTAGGTCGGGTGCGACGGCAGGCCCGGGTAGCTGACCCAGTCGACACGATCATCGGCCTCGAGCCACTTCGCCACGGCCAGCGCGTTCGCGCTGTGACGCTCGATCCGTAGCGGGAGCGTCTCGAGCCCCTGGATGAAGAGCCACGAGTTGAACGGCGAGAGGGCCGGACCGATGTCGCGCAGCAGCTGCACCCGCAGCTTGATGATGAAGGCGATCGGCCCGAAGGCGCCGGTGTAGCTCACCCCGTGGTACGAGGGGTCGGGATCGACGAAGTCGCGGAAGCGCGGGCTGGCGGCCCAATCGAACTTGCCCCCGTCCACGACGACGCCACCGATCGAGGTGCCGTGCCCGCCGATCCACTTCGTGGCCGAGTGGATGACGATGTCGGCGCCGTGCTCGATCGGCCTGGAAAGGATCGGGGCGAACGTGTTGTCGATGACGAGCGGGAGACCGTTGGCGTGGGCCGCATCGGCGATTGCGCCGATGTCGGGAACGTCGAGCCGCGGGTTGCCGATGGTCTCGATGTAGTACGCCTTGGTGCGATCGTCAGTCTGCGCGACGAAGTCCTCCGGCGCGTTGCCCTCGACCCAGCGCACCTCGATCCCGAAGCGGGGCAGGGTGTACTGGAACAGGTTGTAGGTCCCGCCGTACAGGCTGGTGGACGCGACGAAGTTGTCGCCCGCACTCGCGAGGTTGAGGATCGTCAGCGTCTCGGCCGCCTGCCCGGACGCCAGTCCCAGTGCCGCGACGCCGCCCTCGATAGCGGCGACGCGCTGCTCGAAGACGTCTGTCGTCGGGTTCATGATTCGGGTGTAGATGTTCCCGAACTCCTGGAGCGCGAACAGCCTGGCGGCGTGATCGGCGTCGTGGAAGTTGTAGGAGCTCGTGGCGTAGATGGGAACCGCGCGCGAACCCGTTGTCGGGTCGGGCTTCTGGCCGGCGTGCAGGGCTAGCGTCTCGGTGAGCAGGGAGCGCTCGGGGGCGCCCCCGTTTCCGTTGCCGTTGTCGCTCATGGGTTGCCGTGACCTCGTGTCGACCACCGTTTGAGGAGGACGGGCCACGGCGACGGTGGTCGAGATGCGACGCGGGACCCGGTGTCAGCGGGGGTGTGCGGCTGGTCCGCGTCGCTGGAAACAAACAGGCCGCACGCTTCTCGATGAGAAGGTGCGGCCCCGATCAGTCCTGAGCCGAAGTCAGTGGCTCGCGCTCAGGCGCAGTCCTCCAGGCGGCGGGGCCGCCAGGGCATACACATGGTTGTGAAATGCGGGACGTGGTGATCGGGATGCATCGGTCGTTCGACCGTACCAGCCGTGTCAACGATTGCGATCCGGTTGCGCCCGAATGCGCCCTCGGCGTCATGACGCCGTAACCATCCCGCTGCCGACATCGGGTCGCCCTTCCTTGACGATGGAGCCATGGAGGTCGCGAGACCGATGCGGACCGGCGCCATCGAGCCAGTCGAGGCTCCCCTCTACGATCCGCGCCACGAGCACGACGCCTGCGGCGTGGGCTTCGTCGCCGACCTCGACGGGCGCCACGCACCATCGATCCTGCCTCTTGCCCTCGAGGCGCTCGCCGCCCTGGCCCACCGCGGCGCACGTGCCGCCGATGACGCCACCGGCGACGGGGCCGGCGTCTCCATCCCGATCTCGGCGCGCTTCCGGCGACGCCTCGTTGCCGAGGCCGGGGCGCGGGTCTGGCCGCGCCAGCGTGTGGCGATTGGCATGTGCTTCCTGCCTTCGTCCGACCCGGATGCCGCGGCGGCCCTGGTCGCGCGTGCCGCCGGAGCGCTCGACCTGCGGGTCGCCGGTTGGCGCGAGGTGCCGATCGAGAGCTCGATGACGGCGGATCGGGGCATCGGCGGGACGCCTGTCATCCGGCAGGCGATCGTCGTGGCGGAGCGGCGGATGACGGCACTCGGCTTCGCCCGCGCGCTCGCGACGATGCGTCGGTCCGCAGAAGCGGCTCGTGTCGAGCTCGCCATCGCGTCGCTGTCGCCGTCGACGGTCGTCTACAAAGGGCTCTTCGTCGGTGACGAGATCGGTCGCTACTACCCCGATCTGGGTGCGGGCGACCTCGACGCGCGATATGCGGTGTTCCACCAGCGATACAGCACGAACACGTTCCCGTCCTGGCGGCTCGCCCAGCCGTTCGGCTACCTCGCGCACAACGGCGAGATCAACACGGTCCGCTCCAACCGGGAGGCGATGCGTGGTCGGCGCCAGCATCTGGGTCGAGGGCGCTGGATGCGGCGCCTCGCCGCCGTCGGCGACCTCGTCAGCACGGACGGCTCCGACTCCCAGGCGCTCGACGACGCCCTCGAGCTCCTCGTCCTGTCCGGAATGCCGATTCACGACGCCATCTCCACGCTGATCCCCGCGGCCGAGGGCCTGGATGGCGCACCCGAGATGCTGCCGGCGCGGACCGAGCCGTGGGATGGGCCTGCCGCCCTCGTCTTCGCCGATGGCTCCCGGGTCGGCGCCCTGCTCGACCGCAACGGGCTGCGCCCGCTCGCGATGGCCACCACGCGCGACGGGCTGGTGGTTGTCTCGTCCGAGGCGGGAAGCGTCGATCTCGATGCCGGACGCGTCGTCCGCCGAGACCGTCTCGGGCCTGGCGACCTGGTCGTGGTAGATACGCGCTCCGGCACTCTCGTCGGGCCGGGCCGCCGGGCTTCAGCTTCGGGTAGCGAGTCCGAGCACGCCCCACGGCGCGTACCGACTCCGGCAGAGGCGCCCGCCGACGTGCGGCTCCAGGTGGCGCTCGGCCTGGATGCCGAGATAGTGCGCCAGGCGATTCGACCGATGGCGACCGAGGCCCACGAGGCCATCTGGAGCATGGGAGACGACACCCCCATCGCGGCGCTCGCGACTCGCCGTCGCCGGGTGACAGGGTTCCTGCGCCAGGCCTTCGCCCAGGTCACCAACCCCGCGCTGGATCCCGAGCGCGAGCGGGCCGTCATGACGCTCAGGGTCGCCATCGGCCGCCAGCCGGCGCTCCTCGACGCGCACGGCTCGGACGTCGTCGTGCTCGACGGGCCGGTGGCCGATGCCGACGAGTGGGAGCGGATGAATGCTGCCTTTGATGCTCGCGCCGTCGTGCTGGATGCGACCTGGGGCAGGTCGCAGGGACCCGGAGGACTCGAGCGTGCCCTCGACCGGCTCGCGCGACGCGCTCGGGCCGCCGCCCGACGCGGTGTCCCGCTCCTCGTCGTGTCTGACCGGGCCATCGGACGTGGCCGCGTGCCGGTCCCAAGCGTCCTCGCCGTGGGCTGCGTGCACCGGGAGCTGACGAGCCTCGGGCTCCGATCGCGGACCGATGTCGTCGTCGAGGCGGGCGACGCCTTCGACGTTCACGACGTGGCCATGCTCATTGCGTCGGGCGCATCGGCCGTGAGGCCATGGCTGCTCCTCGAGCTCGCCGCCGCGCATGCGGGCACGCGGGGCGCTGAGGCGCTCGACGCGGACGAAGCGGTCGCGAATGCGCTCGCGGCGCTGGAAGCGGGGCTGCGCAAGGTGCTCGCGCGGATGGGCATCGGGAGCCTGGCCTCCTACCGCGGCGGGCAGCTGTTCGATGCCATCGGCCTCGACCGTGACCTCGCCGCGACCGCCTTCCCAGCCGCCGGCTTCTGGCCTGGCCGGACGGGGACCGCCGACTTCGCAGCCGACGCCGTTGCGCGGCACCGGCGGGCATACGGCGAGAACCTCCCAACGCTCGAGGACCCCGGGCTCGTGCGCTTCCGCGGGACCGGCGAGCGGCATGCCTTCGCGCCCCGGGTGGTGAAGGTCACGCAGGCGCTGGGCGCGCCCGACGCCGGAGCGGCACAGCTCGAGGCGTACGGGGCGGAGATCGACGACGGTGGGATCGACCAGCCTCGTCACTTGCTCGGCCTCCGGCCGGCATCGGCTCCGGTGCCAATCGAGGAGGTCGAGGCGGCATCGAGCATCGCGCGCCGCTTCGTCAGCTCGGCGATGAGCCTCGGAGCGCTCTCGCCGGAGGCGCATCAGGCGATCAGCATCGGAATGGCGCGCCTCGGGGGATCGGCCAACTCGGGCGAGGGCGGCGAGGATCCCGCGTGGTATGCGGCCGATGGCCCGGACCGACGCGACGCCGCGATCAAGCAGGTGGCGTCGGCACGCTTCGGCGTCACCACCGAGTACCTCGCGCGGGCCGAGCAGCTCGAGATCAAGATCTCGCAGGGTTCGAAGCCGGGCGAGGGCGGCCAGCTCCCCGGGCGCAAGGCGACAGCGTTCATCGCCGGGCTTCGCCGCGGTCAGCCGGGCATGACCATGATCAGCCCTCCGCCGCACCACGACATCTACTCGATCGAGGACCTCGCGCAGCTCATCGGCGACCTGCGGGCGGTCAATCCCGCGGCGCGCATCGGTGTCAAGCTGGTGGCTGGCCGGGGAATAGGCACGATCGCCGCGGGCGTGGCCAAGGCGCATGCCGACTACGTGCTCGTGTCGGGGCACGCCGGCGGGACCGGCGCTTCTCCGCTGTCCTCGATCAAGCACGCGGGCCTGCCGTGGGAGCTCGGCCTGGCGGAGGTGCACCAGGTGCTCCTGCGCAACCGGCTGCGCGACCGCGTCGCCCTGCGCACCGATGGCGGGCTTCGCACCGGACGCGACGTGGCGATCGCCACGGCGCTCGGCGCCGAGGAGTTCGGCTTCGGCACGTCCGCGCTCGTGGCGCTCGGCTGCGACATGGCGCGCCAGTGCCACCTCGACACCTGCCCGACGGGCATCGCGACCCAACGGGAGGACCTGCGCGCGAAGTTCACCGGCACGCCGGACCAGGTCGTCGCCTTCTTCACGGCCATCGCCGAGGACGTGCGGCGCGAGCTGGCCGCCCTCGGTCTCCGCAGCCTTGGCGAGCTCGTGGGTCGGGCCGACCTCCTAATCCCGCGCAGCGGTGGGCTGGACGTCGAGGTCCTCGGCGAGGCTCCGGCATGGACCGATGCCGAACGTGGCGCCCCGCCCAAGCTGCGCGGCCGCCTGGCGATGCCGCCTCCTGACGCGTCCTTCGAGGCGGACATCGTGGCGGACGTCGCGGCGCGCGCCGATGCCGGCGAGGCGGTCGAGGTGCGCCGCCGGGTGACGCCCCGCGATCGGAGCGTGGGTGCGCGCCTGGCGGGCATGCTGGCTCGCCGCCCTGAGCCGCGTCGCCTGCCACGCGTGCGCTACCTCCTGAGCGGAAGCGCCGGCCAGTCACTCGGAGCCTTCGCCGTGCCGGGGATGCGCATCGTGGTCGACGGCGAGGCCAACGACTACGTGGCCAAGGGCCTGTCGGGCGGCGTCGTGGTCGTGCGTCCGGAACGTGCTGCCGACCGCCGGTCCGAGGCGAACCAGGCGATCGTCGGCAACGTGTGCCTCTACGGCGCCACGGGCGGCGCCCTCCATGTGATCGGTCGCGGCGGGATGCGGTTCGCCGTCCGCAACGCGGGAGCGCGGGCGGTGGTGGAGGGTATCGGGGCACACGGCTGCGAGTACATGACCGGCGGCGTGGTGGTGGTGCTGGGCGACATCGGGCCGAACTTCGGGGCTGGGATGACCGGGGGGCGGGCCTTCGTGCTGGACACGGCCAGCACCGCGGCCAGGTTGAACGAGGCGAGCGTCGAGGGCCGCCCGCTCGACGCCGATGGCGAGCGCGTGCTCCTCGAGCTGCTGGAGGCGCACGCCGCCGAGGGCAGTGGGCGGGCCGCCGACCTCCTCCGGGACTGGGACTCCCGACGGTTCGTGGCCGTCGTTCCGCGCTCCACGGTTGAGGCAGCGGTCGTGGAGGAACCCGCCCCGGTGGCTATGGCTCGATGAGGCGGTAGCCCACCGAGCGCACGGGAGTCGGGGTCGCGGCCCCGGCGGCTCGCAGCTTCGAGCGCAGGCGAGCCAGGTGCGGCTTCACCCACAGCGGATCAGGGTCGGGCTCGCCGCGCCAACCGGCCGCGAGCAGCTCGTTGTGGGTGACGAGGTCGCCTCGCGCCGAGACCAGCACGTCGAGCAGTGCGAACTCGATCGGGGTCAGCGCCAGGAGGCGGTCGTTGGCCCATGCCTCGTGACGGCGGCGATCGATGCGGACCGATCGCCGCTCCTCGGCGGCGGGCCGCTCCTCACGGGGCCGACGCATCACCGCACGGATCCGGGCCAGCAGCTCGGCCTTGCCGAAGGGCTTGGTCACGTAGTCGTCGGCCCCGGCGTCGAGCGCCTCGACCTTCGCCGCCTCCTGGCCCTCGCCGGAGAGCACGATGATCGGCGTGGTGCCCCGCTGCCTGATCGCCCCGCACACGGCCAGGCCGTCGAGGCCAGGCATCGCCAGGTCGAGGATCACGAGATCCGGCTGGTCGCCCTCGAAGCGCTGGAGCCCCTCCTCGCCGTCATACGCGGCGATCACCCGATGGCCCTCGCTGCCGACGAGCGCGGCGACGGCACCGACCATGGCCGGCTCGTCGTCGATGACGAGGATCCTCAGCGGTCGATCGCTCATTGGCTCGTGCCAGCCGCTCGCGCGAGTGCCGTGACGAACTGCGTCCCGCCCGCGGGCTTGTCCTCGATCCACAGGCGGCCGCCCATCGCCCCCACCAGGCGACGGGCCGCGAAGAGCCCGACTCCCGCGCCCGGACGGCTGTCGGCCGCGAGGCGCACGAACGGCTCGAAGACGCTCTCCCGCTGATCGAGTGGGATGCCCGGCCCGTCATCGCCGACCGCGATCCGGATCTCGTCCGCATCGGTCCAGTCGGCAACGACGATGGTCGCCCCGACGGGCGCGTACTTCGCGCCGTTCTCGAGCAGCAGCTCGAGCACCTGGGCCAGCCGCGCCGGGTCGCCCAGGGCCATTCGCTCGCCCTCGGTGTAGCGCTCGAGCCGATGCTGACGCAGCAACGGTCCGAGACGCGTGAGCACCTCGTCGACGACGGCGCCGACGGCGAACGGCCGCACCTCGATGGTCAGGAAGCGGTCGGCGCGCACGGTGTCGAGGATCGTGGCCACCAGCTCGTCGAGTCGTTCGACCTGCCCGATGGCGGCGGCGTGCCAGCGGTCGGCCTCGGGTGCCTCGCCGGCTGCCTCGGCGAGGAGGTCGAGGTAGGCGCGTACCACAGCCAGCGGCGTGCGCAGCTGGTGCGTCACGACCGCGATGAGCTCGGCCCGCGCCTGGTCGAGGCTGCGCAGGCTGTCGAGCTGCGCCTCGGTCTCGAGCTCGAGGCGCCGCCGCTCGACGACGCCAGCGAGCAGCTCGGCGATCGTCGTGAGGCGTTCGACCTCGGCCGGAGGAAACTCGCGGCGGGCGGCGGTCTTGACATTCAGCACGCCGATGACCTCGCCGCGGACCTCGAGCGGGACGGCCAGGATCGATGTGAAGCGCTCGTGGTCAACGCCGCGGATCCACGCGCAGCGCGGGTCATTGGCGAGGTCCGTGCTGACCACCGCGGCACGCGTCTCGGCCGCGATCCCGGTGATGCCCTGCCCGATGGTGAGGCGTGCCACCCCGACGTGCTGCCGATCGACGCCGTTCGTCGCTGCCAGGGTCAGCCCGCTCCGGTCGCGGTCGACGAGGTAGAGGGAGCAGACCTCGGTGCCCATCGCCACCGTGCTGCGATCGACGATGAGCTGCATCAGCTCGTCCCACGTCGGTGCGCTCGTCCCAAGCTGCACGATCTCGCGGAGCGCGGCGACCTCGTCCACCACCTCGGTGCGCGTCACGGTCATCGGCGATTCAGGCGGGCGACGGAGCCAGCAGCTCCACCAGGAGCGCCTGCTGGACATAGAGGCGGTTCTCGGCCTGGTCGAGGACGACCGAGGTGGCGCCGTCGAGCGCCTCGTCGCTGATCTCCTCGCCGCGGTGGGCCGGAAGGCAGTGCATGACCAGAGCATCGGGGTTTGCGGCAAGCAACGTCGCGTCGACGCGGTACCCGGCGAAGCGGAGCCGGCGCAGATCGGCCTCCGCCTCGGCCCCCATGCTGGTCCAGGTGTCGGTGTAGACCGCATCGGCTTCGCGCACGGCGACGTGCGGATCGGTTCCGATCTCGACCGAGCCTCCGCTGCGGCGGGCGGCGAGGGAGGCGTCGCGGACGACGACCGGATCGGGCTCGTAGCCCGGCGGGGTGGCCACGCTGAGATGGAGTCCGGCCTGCGCCCCGGCCAGCAGGAGCGAGTGGCACACGTTGTTGCCATCGCCGACGAACGCCAGGTGTCGACCCGCCAGCGCTCCGAGGTGCTCCTGGAGCGTCAGCAGGTCGGCCAGCGCCTGGCACGGGTGCTCACGATCCGACAGCGCGTTGACGACCGGGACCGATGAAGCCGCCGCGAGCTCCTCCAGGGTCGTGTGCCCGAACGTCCGGAACACGATCCCGTCCACCCAGCGGCTGAGGTTGCCGCCGACGTCGGTCGCGGTCTCGCGTCGGCCGATTCCCACCTCGTCCGGCCCGAGGTAGACGGTCCGGCCGCCGAGCTGCGTGATGCCCAGGTCGAACGTGACGCGGGTCCGAAGGCTGGGCTTCTCGAACAGGAGGGCCACGTCCATGTTGGCGAGGCTCTGCGGCCTCCGGCGCGTCCGTCGCATGTCGCGCAGCGACGCGGCACGCGCGAGGACGCGAGCCTGCGCCTCGGGGTCGAGGTCGGTCGACGACAGGAAGTGCCTCGGCGCGGCCGACAGGCCGCGGGCCGCTGCCTTCGCGGGGGCGTGCGCGGTCACGTCGCCAGGACCATGGCGGTATTCCATCGGCGCCGAGCGAGGCCGGATGCGCGGTCCGCGTCGAGGACCTCCGGCACCGCCTCCCACGGCACCTCGGTGAACCCGTGGAGCGCGAAGTAGCCCGGATTGGCGGTGAGGACGTACAGCTGGCCGATGCCGCCCTCGCGGGCGTCGCGCAGGATCGCGCGGACCAGCATCTCCCCGAAGCCGCGGCCCTGGGCCGCATCGGTCACGGCCAGAGAGCGAAGCTCGCCGATGCCATCGCCGTAGTCGCGCAGCGCGGCGATGCCGACGACGCTGCCGTCCAGCTCGCTGACGCGGAACGTGTCGATCTGCTCGGCGATCTCCTCTGGCGTGCGGGAGAGGAGGATGCCGCGTCGCGCGAAGCGCTGGTTGATCCGCAGGATGGCGTCGACGTCGGAGTCCCGGGCGCGACGCTGGAACGAGGCCCCCGCGGTCAGCGGCGAAACGACGTGCGCTCCGAGGTCTGCATCGGCTCCGTTCGTGGATGCCTGGGCCGACGGAGACGGAGCAGCCGGAGCTTCGGTCGTCGTACCGACCGATGCCGCGACCGGGACGCGCCCGCGCCGCTCGGTTGCCAGTCGCGCCAGCAGGGGCTCCTCGTCCGGATCCTCGAACGGCCCACGGATGGCCGACTGGGTGCGGACGGGCAGGCCCCACAGCGTGATGAAGCCCACGGCCGCCTCGTGGTCGAAGCTGTCCTCCGCCCCGTAGCTGGCCAGGGTGAGGTCGTAGAGCGAGGTCGGGGAGCGGCGGCCCACGACCTGGGCAGTGCCGGGGGTCAGGCGCACCCGCACCTCGCCGGTGACGTGGCGCTGCGTCCACGAGGTGAATGCGCGAAGCGCGCGGGCGAGCTCGCTGTACCAGAGGCCGTCGTAGGCCAGCGTCGCGAACCGATCGGCGACCTGGCGCTTGAACGCGAGCAGCTCGCGTGACAGGGTCAGCGACTCGAGCGCGTCGTGGGCGAGATGGAGCACGACGGCGGCCGGCGCCTCGTACACCTCACGGCTCTTGATCCCAACCAGCCGGTCTTCGATGTGGTCGATGCGGCCGACGCCATGCGAGCCCCCGAGCCGGTTGAGCTCGTCGATCAGTGATGGCCCGTCGAGGCGATGGCCATCCAGGCTGACCGGGATCCCTGAGGCGAAGCCGATGACGACCTCGTGAGCTTCGCGGGGAGCATCTGCGGGATCCACGGTCCACGCGTAGGCCTCGGGTGGCGGCGCGGCCCACGGGTCCTCGAGCACGCCGGCCTCGACGGATCGGCCCCACAGGTTGAGATCGATGCTGAACGGCGAGCCCGGACCTGTGTCGATCTCGATGCCGTGCGCGCGGGCATAGGCCAGCTCCTCGTCGCGGTTCATGCCCATCCCGACGCGCATCGGCGCGATGACGCTGAGCGTCGGGTCGAGGGCGGCGACGGCCACGTCGAAGCGGACCTGGTCGTTGCCCTTGCCGGTGCAGCCGTGCGCGACCGAGCGGGCCCCGACGTCGTGGGCGACCTCGACCAGGAGGCGCGCGATGAGCGGTCGGGCGATCGCGGTGGCGAGCGGGTAGACGCCCTGGTAGCGAGCTCCGGCCTGGAGCGTGGGCCACACGAACTCGGTCACGAACGCGTCTCGGGCGTCGACCGCGAGCGCCTCGCGCGCCCCGCCGGCCAGCGCGCGCGCCAGCACCTCGTCCGATGCGGCGCCGGCCCCGACGTCGGCGGTGAGGGTCACGACCTCGACGCCGCGCGTCTCGCGCAGCCACGGCACCGCGACCGAGGTATCGAGCCCACCCGAATAGGCGAGGACCACCGTGTCCGTCATGCGATTCGCTCCTTGATGGCGTCCAGCGCGGCTCGGACCCGCGCCGGGTTCGTCCCGCCCGGGAGATCTGCCGACGCGACGGCCTCCTCGAGGGTCGGGATGGGGTTCGGTTCTGAGCCGAGCTCGGGCAGCCGCGCCCGCAGCTCGTCGATCGGAAGCTCGGCGAGGTCGCAGCCGGCCGACTCGGCTTTGGCGACGAGCTCGCCGACACGCCAGTGCGCATCGCGGAAGGGGACGCCGGCACGCACGAGCCGCTCGGCAAGGGCGGTGGCGAGGGCATGACCCGAGGCCGCGGCATGCCGCATCCGATCGCGATCGAACTCGACCTCGGCGAGCATCCCGTCCACGGCGGCGAGGCTCAGCTCGAGCGAGCCGATCGCGTCGAGCATCGGTCCGCGGAGCTCCTGGAGGTCACGGTGGTAGCCCAGCGGCAGCCCGGTGATCACGCCGAACATCGTCGTCAGGGCACCGTTGACCCGCGCCGCGCGACCGCGGACGAGCTCCGCGATGTCCGGGTTGCGCTTGTTCGGAAGCATCGAGCTGCCCGTCGCGTAGCCGTCGGAGATGCGGGCGAAGCCGAGGTACGGCGTCGACCACAGCACGAGATCGGCGCCGATGCGAGAGAGATGGACCATCGTCATGGCCGCGGCCGAGACCATCTCGAGTGCGTAGTCCCGGTCTGCGACCGCGTCGAGGCTGTTGGCCGTGATTCCCCCGAAGCCGATGCGGGCCGCCACCCGTACGCGATCGATGGCGAGGCCGCTCCCCACCGACGCACCCGATCCGGCCGGTGATCGATCCAGGCGGCGAGCGGCATCGGCGAAGCGCTCGCGGTCGCGCGCCAGCGCCTCCGCGTGTGCCAGCAGGTGATGCGCGAGGAGCATCGGCTGGGCCGGTTGCGTATGCGTATGCGCCGGGAGCACGGTCTCCAGCTCGTCGGCGGCCCGCCCGGTGAGGGTCCCCATGCATGCCTTCAGCGCGTCATCGATGCGGCGCGCCGCGTCGAGCAGCCAGAGCCGCTCGTCCGTCACGACCTCCTCGTTCCGACTGCGCCCGGCCTGGAGATTCCCCGCCAGCTCCTTCCCGACCGACTCGCGGAGGGCGGCCTCCACGTGCATGTGCACGTCCTCGAGCGCGTCGTCCCACGTGAACGTGCCCGCTTCGACGTCCCGACCGATCTGCACCGAGGGCGTTGTCGAGGCGCTCGCTCGACGCGGCGTCGAGGAGGTTCAGCGCCGCGAGCTCCGCGACGTGCGCGCGCGAGGCAGCGATGTCGTAGGGCGCCAACGGGCGGTCGATCGCCACCGAGCTCGATAGCTCGGCGGACACGCTCGTAAGCGGCGCGGTGACGCGGCTGCCCCACAGAGGTCGCTGACTCTCGGTCATGGACGCATGAGGATACCCGCTCCGTGCATGACCATGCAAGATGCCTGATCGGCATTCATGCGGACCCCTCCCGATGCGCTGGACACGCCTACACTAATGCTTTAGTGTGATGAAGCAATGACACAGACGAGCGGCGTCCAGGGAGCCAACCCGGAGGATCGGTGGATCACCGCGGAGATCACCGACCTGGCCAGCGCCATGACGCACCTGCGCGACACCGACGAGGCACTGCGTTTCCTGCGCGACCTGTGCACCGTCAACGAGCTGCGCGAGCTTGGACAGCGTTGGCACGTGGCCCGTCTGCTCGACGAGGGCGTGAGCTACCACGACATCAGCGAGCGCACGGGTGCCTCGAGCGCCACGATCAGCCGCGTCGGGCAGTGGCTGAAGTACGGCCGCGACGGCTATCGGCTCTTGATCGACCGCGAGCGGCGAGCCGGCGCGAGGCGACGGTGACCGGCCCGAACGGCGATCGCCTGCGGGTCGCGCTGCCGAACAAGGGTCGTTTGGCGGAGCCCGCCGCGTCGCTGCTGCGCGATGCGGGGATCGACGTCGAGCTCAGCGAGCGGAGGCTCAGCGCGGTCGCCCGCAACCTCGCCATCGAGCTCCTCTTCGTGCGCACCGACGACATCACCGAGTACGTCCGCGACGGGCTGGTCGACCTCGGGATCACCGGCCAGGACCTCGTGGCGGAGCGCGGTGACGGGAACGTCCCCCTGCTCGAGCTCGGATTCGGCACGTGCACCCTCGTGCTGGCCGTCCCTGTGCGTGGCGAGATCAGCGATCCGGCTGACCTTGGCGGCTGCCGTATCGCCACCACCTTCCCGCGCCTCACGCGCGACTTCCTCGAGGCTCGCGGCATCGAGGCGCTCGTCGTCGAGGTCACCGGTGCCGTGGAGGTCACCCCGCAGCTGGGCGTCGCCGATGCCGTCGTGGACCTCGTCGCCAGCGGCAGCACGCTTCGTGTGAACGGACTGCGGCCGATCGCCACGCTCCTCGATTCGCAGGCGGTCCTGGTCGCGGGGTCCTCCGCCGCGTTGGAGGACCCGCGCGTAGCCGGCCTGGTCTCCATGCTTCGCAGCGTCGTCGAGGCGCGCGGGCGCGAGTACATGATGATGAACGCCCCGGCAGCGGCCATCGATCGGATTCGGGAGATCATCCCGGGCCTCTCGGGCCCCACCGTCATGCCGCTCGCCGATCCGACGATGATCGCGGTCCACTCCGTCGTCGAGCGCGACCAGCTGTGGCGGATCGTGCCTGCACTCAAGGACGCGGGGGCACGCGACATCCTCATCGTGCCGATCGAGAAGGTGATCCGATGACGGCCGTGAGCCCCGCGCTCCTCGGCCATCGCCTCGACTGGTCGAGCGCATCACCCGATGAACGTCGTGCCTGGATCACCGCCTTCCGCCCGAGCTCCACGGAGGTCGACGTCGCGCC
This sequence comes from uncultured Chloroflexia bacterium, assembly GCA_963725885.1. Taxonomy (GTDB): domain Bacteria; phylum Chloroflexota; class Limnocylindria; order QHBO01; family QHBO01; genus JACDBZ01. The sequence goes on from CAVSAH010000001.1 coordinate 156,219, forward strand.
GATCCTCGAGGCTGTTCGACGTGATGGAGACGCCGCGATCCGCGAGCTGACGACGCGGTTCGACGGCGTCGACCTAGCCGACCCATGGGTCGATCCCGCAGAGATCGACCTGGCCATCGACGAGCTCGACCCCGCGCTCCTCGAGGCGCTCGACGACTCGATCGCCGCCGTGCGCCGGTTCCATGCCGATCAGCGCGACGCTCTGCGCCGGGAGCGCACGGTCCGCACTCGGCGGGGGGTCACCGCCTGGCGTCGCTGGGTGCCGCTCGAACGCGTCGGTGCCTACGTCCCGGGCGGACGGGCGCCGCTCGCGAGCTCCGTGGTCATGGTCGGCGTCCCGGCGCGGCTCGCCGGAGTCGACGAGCTGATCCTGGCCACGCCTCCGGGCCGCGACGGGCGGGTATCACCGGCCATCCTCGCGGCCGCGCGACGAGTCGGGATCGACCGGGTCCTGCGCGTCGGTGGCGCCCAGGCCATCGCGGCCCTGGCCTATGGGACCGATTCCATTCCGAGCGTCGACCGCATCGTGGGTGCCGGCAACGCCTGGGTCACTGCCGCCAAGCGGGCCGTCGCCGCCGATGTCTCAATCGACCTTCCCGGCCGGACCGAGCGAGGCCCTGGTCGTGGCCGATGCCGGTGCCGATCCCGAGCTGGTGACGCTCGACCTGCTGGCGCAGGCCGAGCACGGTCCGGACTCCATCGCACTCCTCGTCACCGATGCTCCCTCCCTGGTCGCGGCGGTCGAGGCCTGCCTCCCGGGCCTCGCCGCCGACCTCACCACTGGAGATGCCGCGCTCGAGACGCTGCACCGCCACGGCGGCGCAGTCCTCGTCACGTCACTGGATGACGCGCTCGAAGTGGCCGATGCGGTCGCCCCCGAGCATCTCTCGCTCCAGTGCGCCGGTGCCGACGAGCTGGCGCGCCGCGTGCGCAACGCCGGCGCGGTCTTCATCGGTCCGTGGTCCGCGATCGCCGGCGGCGACTACGCCACCGGCACGAACCACGTGCTTCCCACCGGCGGGAGCGCGCGTGCCTACGGCGGCCTCGGGGTCGAGACGTTCGGACGCTGGATCGAGCTCCAGCGGGTCGAGCCTCACGGGGCCGCGGGCGTGGCGACGACCGTGGACGTCCTGGCGGCCGCAGAGGGGTTGCCGGCGCACGCACGCTCCGTCCGGGCTCGCGCCGAGCGCGCTGCGGCGCTCGGGGGCGACCTCGGACGATCCGACGCCGCTCCTGCGGCTGCCGGAGCCGGTCGTCGCCTATCCCGCTGAGCCGTCTGACGCCGACCTTGCCGCGGGCCTGGGCATCGGCGTCGACCGCATCGCCCGGCTTGACATGAACACGCTCTCGGGCGGTGCGCACGCCGAGTACGGCGACCTCGCGTATCGCTCCCTGCGCGCCGCACTGTCCCGCGTCGCCGGCGTGCCGGGCGAGCGGATCATTCCTGGCGCCGGGGCGGACGAGCTCATCAGGCTGGTCACTACCCAGTCGGTCGGCACCGGCGACGCGGTGGTGATCCCGATCCCGACGTTCGCGATGTTCGCGGTCGAGGCGAGCCTCGCGGGCGCTCGCGTCGTGACCGTCGAGCGCGAGGACCTGGCGGTGCGCCAGCCGGTCGAGGCCATCCGGGCCGCCGCCGAAGGGACATCGGCGCGGCTGGTGTGGCTCTGCTCACCCAACAACCCGACCGGTGATGCGTACGAGGTCGAGGAGATCCGGCGACTTGCCGACGGCCTCGGCGCGTTCGTGGTGGTCGACGAGGTGTATCTCGAGTTCGCTGAGCAGATGCGCGGAGCCATGCCGAACACGCTCTCGGCGACGCAGCTGCAGGACGAGCTGCCCAACATCCTCGTGCTGCGCTCGCTGTCGAAGGCCTACGGGCTGGCGGGGGCCCGCATCGGCTACCTCGTGGTCGCCGAGCCGCTGGTCGCGCGATTCGACGCGGTGCGGCTGCCGCTGTCGGTGGCGGGGCCGAGCGAGGCGATCGCCATCGAGGCACTGCGCAACCCCGACGAGGCTCGGGCGCGACGGGCAGCTTCCCTCGCGGAGCGCGATCGGCTCGCCCAGACCCTCGCGCGGCTGGGGTGCCGCGTCCTGCCATCGGTCGCGAACTTCGTCACGTTTCAACCCCCCGACGCCGATGGTCTGGCCGATGCCCTCGAGTCGCGCGGCTTGATCCTGCGCCGCTACGGATCCGGCCCGATGACCGGCTGGCTGCGTGCCACTGCCCGCATCGGCGACGAGGCGGACCGATTCATCGAGGCACTGGAGGAGCTCTTGTCATGACCAGGGAGGCTCGCGTCGAGCGGGCGACGGCAGAGACGACCATTCGCGTCGCGATCGACCTAGACGGGACCGGCCGGTCCCGCGTCGAGACCGGCATCGGCTTCTTCGACCACATGCTCGATCAGCTCTCGCGTCACTCGCTGGTCGACCTCGAGGTGGAAGCCAGGGGCGACCTTGATGTCGACGCGCACCACACCGTCGAGGACTGCGGAATCCTGATCGGGCGCGCCCTTGACCAGGCCCTGGGTGACAGAGCCGGCATCCGCCGCTACGGCGACGCTCGCATCCCCATGGACGAGGCGCTCGCGACCTGCGCGATCGACCTCGGCGGCCGCGCCCACGCGCTCATCACCCCGCGACCCGACCCGCTGGCCGGCGCCGACCCGTGGCTGGAGCTGCTGCCGCATTTCGCCGAGTCCGTGGCGCGTGAGGCGCGCATGACGCTCCACCTCGACGTCGCGGGGGCGGCGAGCGTGCATCACCACGTGGAGGCCGCCATGAAGGCGTTCGCCCGCGCCCTGCGTGAGGCGACCGAGCTCGACCCGCGGCTCGCCCCGACCGAGGTGCCGAGCACGAAGGGCAGCATCGGGTGATCGCAGTCGTCGATTTCGGGTCGGGCAACACACGCTCCGTGCTGCGCGCCCTCGAGGCGGTCGGCGCCGATGCGGCCCTGGCGCGGGACCCGGCCCAGCTGACGGATGCTGAGCGGGTCGTCTTCCCGGGCGTCGGGGCAGCGGGTTCGGCCGTTGCCGCGCTTCGCGAGTCCGGACTGTGGGAAGCGGTGGCGGAGCGCGCTCGCGCCGGGACGCCGACGCTGGGCATCTGCCTCGGCGCCCAGCTCATGCTCGACGGCAGCGACGAGGACGACGCACCGGGGCTCGGGATCATCGCCGGCCGATGCCGCGCCTTTCCGAGCGTGGCCGACGGCGGGCCGCGGATCGTGCCCCACGTCGGGTGGAACAGCGTCGACCTGGCCAGCGGGCAGCGTGCGGACGCCTACTTCGTCCACGGCTATTGGCTCGAGGCCGAGCCATCGGCAGTCCGCGGGACGACCGAGGTCGACGGATTCCGCTTTCCCAGCGTGCTGCGCGCCGGGTCTATCACAGCCACCCAGTTCCACCCCGAGAAGAGCGGATCCTTCGGTCGCGCGCTGCTGGCCGCGTTCGCGGCGGGCTATCTCGACGCTGTGGCACCGGTGCCGGCGTGGACCTGATCGGGGCGATCGACCTCCTCGACGGCGGCGCAGTGCGGCTGGTCCAGGGCGACTACGCACGGGTCGCCACGTCGGTGACCGACCCCGAGGCGACGGTGCGTGGGTGGATCACGGCAGGGCTGCGCCACCTCCACATGGTCGACCTCGACGGCGCGCGGGCTGGACGCCCGGTGAACCTCGAGCGCGCGGCGGCGATCGCGGGTGCGGCGCGGGCCGAGACGCGCGAGCCGGTGACCATCGAGCTCGGTGGTGGCCTTCGCGCGCTGACCGATGTCGAGGCGGCCATTACATCGGGCACGGACCTCGCCATCCTCGGGACGGCGGCCATCGCGGACCCGACCTTTCTGGCCGCCGCCTGCGCCCGGTGGCCGGGCCGCCTGGCCGTTTCGATCGACGTGCGGGGAGACCGGATTGCCCTCGACGGGTGGACCCGGGATGTCGCGGCCGATACGGTCGACCTCGCTCGGGTCCTCCTCGGCGCCGGCGCACGCCAGCTGATCGTCACCGACACAACTCGTGACGGGACGGGTGGGGGACCCAACCTGAGCCTCCTCGCCGAATTGCGCGCGGCACTGCCCGGGGCGCGCCTCGTCGCAGCCGGCGGGGTCTCCTCGGCCGATGACCTCCGCGCCCTCGCCGACATCGGCGTCGACGGCGCGATCGTCGGCCTCGCGCTGGTCGATGGGTCGCTCCCCGTGGGCGAGGCCCTCGACGCCGTGCGGGCGGTGGCCTGACCGTGCCACTCGCGCGAAGGCTTCTCGCCTGCCTCGATGTGGCCGACGGTCGCGTCGTCAAGGGCACGCGCTTCGTGGATCTGCGCGATGCGGGCGACCCGGTCGAGCTGGCTGCCCGGTACGCCGCCGACGGCGCCGACGAGATCGTCATTCTCGACATCGCGGCCACGCGCGACGCACGCCCCGCCATGCTCGACCTCATCAGTCGTGCCGCCACCGCGCTGGACGTGCCGCTGACCGTCGGCGGCGGAGTGGCCACCTACGATGATGCCGCCGCCCTGCTGGATGCCGGCGCGGACAAGGTCAGCCTCAACAGCGCGCCGCTGCGTGACCCGGAGCTCATCGGCCGGATCGCCGCGAAGCTCGGTTCGCAGTCGGTGGTCGTGGCCATCGATGCGGCGCGCACCGGCGATGGGTGGCAGGTCCACGGGGTCTCGGCCACGCTGCCCACCGAGCGCGACGCCCGCGAGTGGGCGGTCGAGGCCGTCGAGCGCGGGGCGGGCGAGGTGCTCCTGACCAGCATCGACCGAGACGGAACCCGCAGTGGCTACGACGTGGATCTGACGCGCGCCGTGGCCGACGCGGTCCGGGTGCCCGTGATCGCATCGGGAGGTGCGGGGAGCAGCGCCGACGTGGTCGAGGTCCTGACCGATGGCGGCGCGCAGGCCGCCCTGCTCGCTTCGCTCCTGCACTACGGGATCACGACCATCCCCGCACTCAAGGCGGAGCTCGCAGCGCGGGGCATCCCGATTCGGCCAGCGGCGGACCCGGTCCGGCCCGAGGAGGTCGCCGCGTGGCTTGGCTGACCGATGCTCGACCGCACCTGCCCGATGACGGCTCGCTGCTCCCCGTTATCGTCCAGGACTCCGATGACGGCAGCGTCCTCATGCTGGCCTGGGCCAACGCCGCCGCTCTCGAGGCCACCGAGCGCACCGGCGAGGCCCACTTCTGGTCACGCTCCCGCGACGAGCTGTGGCGCAAGGGCGCGACGAGCGGCAACGTCATGCACGTCGTCGACCTCGCGGCCGACTGCGACGGTGACGCGATCCTGTACCGCGTGCATCCCGCCGGCCCGGCATGCCACACTGGAACTCGCACGTGTTTCGGCGAGAGCGCTGCGCCGAGCGCGCTCGCTGAGCTCGAGGCGGTCATCGTCGAGCGGCGCACCGCCGACCCGGAGGCCTCCTACACCGCACGGCTCTTAGCAACGGGTCCTCGCCGACCAGCCGAGAAGGTCGTCGAGGAGGCCGGCGAAGTGGCCGCGGCCGCGCTTGCCGGCACCGACGACGAGGTCGCCAACGAAGCGGCCGATCTGCTGTACCACCTTCTCGTGGTGCTGGCTGCGCGCGAGGTGCCGCTCGCCCGCGTGACCGAGGTGCTCCGCGAGCGCCGCCGATGATCGAAGAGCTCCTGGCCTTCACCCACGACCTGCTCGACGAGACCGATGCCCTCGCCATCGGCCACTTCGCGGCGGGCGTGACGCCGACGGTCAAGCCGAACCGCACGCTCGTGACGCGTGCCGATACCGAGGTCGAGGAGCGCATCCGCGAGCGCATCGCGGACCGATGGCCCGGTCACGGCGTCCTGGGCGAGGAGCTCGGCGCGGACGACGCCGATGCCGAGATCGCCTGGATCGTCGACCCCATCGATGCGACGCACAACTTCGTGCGCGACATCGGCGTGTGGGCCACGCTGGTGGCGTGCCGCATCGGCTCGGAGCTGGTGCTCGGCGCCGTCTCGGCACCGGCGATGGGCGAACGCTGGTGGGCGACCGCCGAGGGCGGGGCATGGCGGCGTGACGCGAGGGGCGAGCGACGCATCGGCGTGTCAAGCGTGCCCACGCTGGCCGAGGGCCAGCTCATCTACGGCGATGCCGCCGCGCTCGAAGGGCGAGCCGTGGGGGCGGCCTCCCGTGCTTGGCGAAGCCGCGGTTTCGGCGATTTCTGGGGCCACATGCTCGTGGCGTCAGGCTCTGCCGAGGCGATGCTCGAGGACGGCGTCAACCCATGGGACACGGCCGCGCCCTACGTCATCGTCACCGCGGCGGGGGGCCGCATGACCGACCTGGACGGACGCCCGAGCTGGACCGATCCGCGCCTGCTGACGAGCAACGGGCTCGTCCACGACGAGGTCCTGGCCATCCTGCGCGCCTAGAATTGCGGCCGATGCCCGAGATCTCCGCTAAGGCGGCCTCCTTCACCGAGTCTGTCATCCGCGACATGACGCGTCTCGCGATGGCCCACGACGCCGTTAACCTGGCGCAGGGCTTCCCAGACTTCGCGTGCCCGCCCGAGCTCAAGGAGGCGGCAAAGGCCGCCATCGACGCCGATGTCAACCAGTACGCCGTCACCTGGGGCGCGCGCGACTTCCGCACCGCAATCGCGGCCAAGACGACGCGCTGGTACCCCGATTGGGCCGTCGACCCCGAAACCGATGTGACCGTGGTCTGTGGCGCGACCGAGGGCATGATCGCCGCGATGATGGCCATCCTCGATCCCGGTGACGAGGTGGTCGTCTTCGAGCCGTACTACGAGAACTACGGGCCCGATGCGATCCTGTCCGGCGCCGTCCCGCGCTACGTGACCCTCCACGAGCCGGACTGGTCGATCGACCCCGATGAGCTCCGTGCCGCGTTCGGCCCGGCCACACGCGGCCTCGTGCTCAACTCGCCGCACAACCCGACCGGCAAGGTCTTCTCCCGCTCGGAGCTCGAGCTGATCGCCGAGCTGTGCATCGAGCACGACGTCGTCGTCTTCACCGACGACATCTACGAGCACATCGTCTACGCGGGTGAGCACATCCCGTTGGCCACGCTGCCGGGCATGGCCGAGCGGACGGTCGCGGTGAACTCGCTTTCGAAGACGTACTCGGTGACCGGGTGGCGCGTCGGCTGGGTCATCGCTCCGCCGAACCTGACTGCCGGGATACGCAAGGTCCACGACTTCCTCACCGTGGGGGCGGCGGCGCCGCTCCAGGCTGCCGGCACAGTGGCCCTTGGACTACCCGACGCCTACTACGCGGACCTCGCCGCCGGCTATCGGGAGCGCCGCGACGCCCTGCTCACTTCGCTCGACGAGGTCGGCCTGCGAGCGTTCGTCCCGGATGGCGCGTACTACGCGATGGCCGACTTCTCGGCGCTGAGCGACGAGGACGACGTCACCTTCGCCCGCCGCCTCACGGCCGACCCGGGGATCGCGACGGTGCCGGCATCGTCGTTCTACTCGCGCCCGGAGCTCGGCCGCTCGAAGATCCGATTCGCGTTCCCGAAGCGTGCCGAGACGCTGGCCGAGGCCGCCCGCAGGCTGGCCCTCATCCCATCCGTCGCGGGTGGCGCTCGCTAGCCCCTCTGAACGGGGGAAGGGCTCAATGGTCGCCTGGCGCCTCCTCCGAGCGCCGACGCAGGAAGCGCCAGGCAAGGATCGCGATCAGGATCAGCGCGATGAGCGGGAATAGGAAGTAGGCAATGCCGCCCACGATGCCCACGATCGTGGCCGCAGTTCCCGCGGCAAGGCCGACAAGGAAGGGAAGGACCGGCGGCTGCGTGAGAATGAACACCACGACGGCGATGACCACCACGCCGATCACGAGCCACCTCCGCATGGTCCGGGAGTCTACACGGCGCTCGCCGCCTCGCGCCTTCTGGCGCTGGATGCAGAGCGCGAGGCAGCCCGCATCGGCTGAGAGGCCGCCTAAGACCGCCGCTCGCGATCGCCGACCAATCGCCACGTCAGCGGCAGGAGCCCGGCGGCAAGCAGGATCTTCAGCGCGTCGCCGACGAGGAACGGCGTCATGCCGAGACGGATCGCGTCGGTGAGGCTGGCGCCGATGGCCGCAGCGAGATACGGCACCCCAACGGCGTAGATGACGAGGTTGCCGAGCGTCATCAGCCCAATGGTGCCGATCACCGTCCGGTCGAGGCCACGTCGCGCCAGCGCCCCGGTGAGCCCGGCCGCGAGGACGAAGCCGATGATGTAGCCGAAGGTCGGAAACGCCCATCCGGAGTTCTGCTGTGCGAACCACGGCACGCCGGCCATCCCGATCGCCAGGTAGACGAGCATGCTCGAGACGCCCCGCATCGGCCCGAGGGCGGCACCGGCGAGCAGGACGGCGAATGTCTGGAGCGTGATCGGGACGGGGGTGAACGGCAGCGGGATGGCGACCTGCGCCGTGATGCCGACGAGGGCGGCGGCACCGATCACCAGAGCGATGTCCCGGACGAGCCCGCCCGGAACGAGGTCCGCGAGGACGAGCCGGCGGGTCGCGACGATGGACGTCGTCATCGCTGCGCTTCCACTAGCTCTTCTTGCGGCCGCTGCCGCGACCGAGCCAGCCCGCGAGGTAGCCGACGAGCAGCGAGCCGAGGATGAGCCACGTGAGCTGGATCTCGAACGTCCGCAGCAGCAGGTTCAAGGTGACCGGCCTGTAGTTGGCGATGGCCAATGCGATCACGAGGATGGCGAGGATGAGGACCACGATGCGCCCCAGAGTCCAGAATCCACGCTCCTGGGTCGGGGATGTCATCTGGTCGGTCACTGATCGTTCCTCCGAATGTCTGGGCACCCACCCCCGACGGCGGCGAGTGTAGTCAGGTATAGCATGCGGTACGACGAATACCGCAGGAGCCGGGAGCGGCCGTGGAGCTCGACCTCAGCCTCGCGACGCTGGTCACGGTCGTCGTCATCGCCGGCCGGCTCATCGTCCCGCTCTTCATCCCGGCCTACCCGCTGCCGGCCATCCTCGGCGCGATGGTCCTCGACGCCGTCGACCAGTCGATCTTCTCGATCACCATCGGTGGCGAGCTGGCCGGCTACCAGACCTACGACAAGGCGCTCGACATCTACTACCTGGCCATCGCCTACGTCTCGACGATGGCCAACTGGGTCGCCGGCCCCGCGTTCGTCGTGGGCCGATTCCTGTGGTACTACCGCCTTGTCGGAGTCGCCCTCTTCGAGAGCACCGGGGCGCGCTGGATCCTCTTCGTGTTCCCCAACACGTTCGAATACTTCTTCGACGTCATCGAGGCCATCAAGCTTGGGCGCAACCCGTTCCGCATCGGCCTCAAGTGGATCGTCGTCATCGCGGCGGCGATCTGGATATTCATCAAGCTGCCGCAGGAATGGTGGATCCACATTGCGCAGCTCGACTTCACCGACTTCATGAAGGAGACGGTGTTCGGCGTGCCCGCGGACAGCTCCTGGACCGATGCGATCGCGGCCTCACCGGGGGTCGCCGTCGCCATCGTCGTCGGCGTGGTGGCTCTCCTGCTCCTGGCATGGTGGGCGACGCGCTTCCTGCCGCCACGTGACTGGCCGCTGACCGCATCGGCCGATCGACAGGCGGAGCACCTCGGCTGGCCGCCTCGACCACGCACGGTTGGACCCACCGCGGCCTTCGACCGGACCTTCGCCGAGAAGGTCGTGCTCCTGACCCTGATGGTCTTCATCTTCAGCCAGATGCTGCCCGGGATCGACACGACTGCCGTCCAGGTCCTGGTGGCCGTCGTCCTCATCATCGGCGCAAGCACCGCGGTCAGCCAGTTCCTCGCGCATCGCGCCGTCACCTGGGGATCGCTGGGGATCGAGTTCGCGGTCATGACCGTCGTCAACGCCGCGATCGGCATCGGGATCGGCCTGCTCCTTCCGGGTGAAGGCGCGCCGCCGCCGCTGGCCGAGTTCCTGTTCCTCGTGGCGGTGGTGAGCCTCGTTGTCGTCCTGTTCGACCGCTCGACCCAGATCGGTCGGGCGCGCCGAGACGTTCTCGAGTCGCGCGCTTAGCGGGTCAACGCGACGCGGAAGCGCCAGGTTGCCAGGCCCAGGAGGACTGTCGCCGCAGCCAACAGGACGCCGAGCTGCGGCAGGATTGCCGCGACCGTGCCGCCGGCGATGATCTCGCGGAAGCCGTCGAGCGCCCAACGATGGGGCGTCACCCACGAGATCGTGTCCATGACCGGCGGGAAGATCTCGGGCGGGATCATGCAGCCGCCCAGCGCGGCCACGCCGAGCCCCACGGCGACCCCGATCGAGCTCGCCTGCTCGGCGTTCGTGCTGACGGCGCCCACCAGCATCGCTACGCCGGCACTGACGAGCGAGAAGGAGATCACGAGGAGCGCGGCGCCCAGGGGGTCGCCCCACGTCACGCCGAAGGCGATGGCCGTGGCGCCCACGATGAACAGCCCCTGGAAGATGGCGACCGCGAACCGCCCCAGCGCCTCGCCGACGAGGATGGTCGGCATCGGTGTCGAGGTCGACAGCATTCGTCGCGACACGCCGAGCGTGCGCGACAGGATGAGCTGCGAGGCGCCCGTCAGCGACGTGAGGAAGATGAAGAGCATCAGCTGGCCCTGTGCGCCGAGCGCGAAGCCGGCGAGCTCGGGTGGGAACAGCGATTCGCCCACGGTGGTGACCTCGACCTCGACCTCGGGAAGCGTGGCGGCCACCGCCTCGGCCCTCGGCAGCACCTCGGCGATGGTCATGCCGGTCTCGTCCGCTGCGAATGTCGCGGCGCGCGCCAGGGACGCCTGCTCGGACACCGCAGCGGCCACGATGCTGCGGAGGGCGATCGAGAGGTCGTTCGGGGCCGCGCGGTACTCCACCTCGACCGACTCGCCGGCGATCAGCAGGTCGGTGTAGCCCTCGGGCAGCGACACGCCCAGTGCGATCCGCCCGTCCTCGACGTCCTGGGCCAGGGCCCCGGCATCCTCGTAGCGGACCACCTGCCAGTCGCGCTCGAGGCTTGCGGCGAGGTCGTCGGCGAGCCTCCCGCCGTCGACCGCCAGCAGCCCGACGCGGGCCTCGAAGCCGCCGCCGAACTGAAGGCCCGTTACGAGGACGATGATCATCGGCAGGACCAGGATGAAGAACAGGCCGAGCCGATCCCGGAGGAGGCGTACGAGGTTCGCCCGGGCGATGACGAGGGCCTTGCCGAGGTTCATCGTGCTGCCACCAGGGAGCGAGCGCGGGCCAGGCCGATACCACCGGCGATGACGGCGAACGCCAGGAGGGCGGCCAGCGGCAGCGCGATGTCTGCAAGGGTCGCGCTCGGCGCCGCAAGCTCGTCGAGGCCCTGGAGGAACCAGGCATGGGGCGTGAGGAAGCTGAGCCGGCTGAGGACCTCTGGCGCCTGCGACAGGTCGAAGAACGACCCGCCCAGGATGCCGAGGGTGACCGCCACGATCGCGTTCCAGCCGCCGGCCTGCTCCTCGGTGCGCCCGAGCGTGGCGATGAGCGCGGTGATCCCCATCGCCGCCAGGACCGCCGCCACGATCAGCGCCGCGACACCAATCGGGTTGCCCCACTCCGCGCCGAGCAATGCCGCCGAGGCGAGCACGATCACCACCGTGGCCATGACGCCCAGCACGAACGTGCCGAGCGCCTTGCCGGCCACGATGGACCATGGCGGGATGGGCGCGGCCACGAGGCGCGGGAGCGTGCCCTGCCGGCGTTCCGAGAGGAGCGAGAGGATGCCGAATTGGGCAGTGAAGAACAGGAAGAAGATGGCCATGCTGGCCGGGAAGAACGTGGCCGGCGCCATCTGCCGCAGCTCCGACTCGGCATCGACCAGGGTGATCGGGCTGGGCGTGTCGACCGCCCGCGCCGCCAGCGCCCCGAGCTCGCCTCGGGATCGGGCGGCTCGGTCGCGCCGGCCACCACGGTCGCCACCGCGAGCCGGATGCCCTCGAGCTCGGCGACGTAGCCCTCGGCCAGCGGAGCGGAGGATCTCGGTGGCCAGGCCGGCCGACGTGTCGCCCACGATCGTGACCCCGGCCGCCTCGCCCGCCTGCACTGCGGCACCGAAGCCTGACGGGATGATGGCCGCGGCATCGACCTCCCCGGAGTCCACCGACTCGCGCGCGGCCGCCTCGTCCTCGACCACGACAACGCCGGCGACGCCCGCCTCCTCGAGCCCGGCCATCGGTCCGGTGATGAACGAGGCCGAGATGGCGCTGTCGTCGAGGTCGACGACGGCGTAGTCCGCGCGGAACGCCTGGTCGGCGCTGGGCAGGAGCAGGCTGAAGATCGTCGCGAGACCCAGCGGCGCGAGGATGCCGAGGATCAGCGCGCTCCGGTCGCGGATCCGCTCGCGCAGATCCTTGCAAGGCGATGACGAGGGCGGGTCGCATCGGCTCAGTCGCGCAGGGCGCGGCCGGTCAGGTGCAGGAAGACCGCCTCGAGATCCGGCTCGACCACCTCGACGCTGGAGACCGCTGCACTGGCCTCGCCGACGGCCTCGAGGAGGCGCGGCAGGATGCGCCGTGCCGTCGTCCACGATCAGGTTCAGCCCGCCGTCGTGGACGCTGGCCTCCTCGACGCCCTCGAACGGTCCGCGCGGCCGCTCGCGGCGGCCGCCAGGTCGCCGGTCGCGCCGAGCTCCACGCGATCCCGCTCCCCGATGAGGCTGACCAGCTCGCGGCGCGTGCCCTCGGCGCGGATCACGCCCTCGTCGATGATCCCGACCCGGTCGCAGAGGCGCTCGGCCTCCTCCATGTAGTGGGTCGTGTACAGGATCGCCATGCCCTGCCGGCCGAGCTCCTCGACGCTCGACAGGATCGCGTTCCGGCTCTGCGGATCGACGCCGACCGTGGGCTCGTCGAGGACCAGCAGCGAGGGCCGGTGCAGCAGCCCGATGCCGATGTTGAGACGGCGCTTCATGCCGCCGGAGAACTGGTCGGTCCGCTCGCCGGCGCGGTCGTCGAGCCCGATGATCTCGAGCACCTCGCCGATGCGCCCCTTGAGCTCCGCCCCGCCCATGCCGTACAGCTCGCCGAAGAAGCGCAGGTTCTCGGTCGCGGTCAGCTCGGGATAGATGGCCAGCTCCTGCGGCACATAGCCGATGGCCTGCTTGGCGGCCGCCGTCCCGACGTCGACCGCGCTTGCCGTCGACCTCGACCGCGCCCCCGTCGCGCTCGAGCAGGCCGCAGATCATCGAGATCGTGGTCGTCTTGCCGGCGCCGTTCGGCCCCAGCAGCCCGTACGTCTCCGACGGCGCGATCCGGAAGCCGACGCCGTCGACCGCGGTGCGCTCGCCGTACCGCTTGCGCAGATCGGTGCAGACGAGCATGGCGTCCGTCAGTTGCCGATTCGGTCATCCGCGCGATGGTAGCGCAGGAGAACTGTGACCGATGGTTGCGCCAGCAACCAATGTCGGGCGATGATGGCCCGGACATGATCGACGCAACCCAACCGATGCCGACCCTGTACCTGGGCCATGGCGCTCCGCCGCTGCTCGAGGAGCCCGACTGGATGGCGCAGCTGTCCGGCTGGTCGGCGTCGCTGCCCAAGCCGAAGGAGATCCTCATCGTCAGCGCCCACTGGGAGTCGGCGCCGGTGACCGTGGGCGCGACGACGCCGGTAGAGCTCACCTACGACTTCTACGGCTTCCCAGCGCACTACTACGCCATGCGCTACGACTCTCCGGGAGCGCCCGAGCTGGCCTCGAAGGTCGCGTCGCTCATGCCCGACGGCGAGCCGGTGCACCAGCTGCCGAACCGGGGCCTCGACCACGGTGCCTTCGTGCCGCTCATGGCCATGTACCCCGATGCGGACATTCCCGTGCTCCAGATGTCGATGCCCGACCTGGATCCGCAGCACCTGTTCGACCTTGGCCGCCGCCTGGCGCCGCTGCGCGACGAGGGCGTGCTCATCATCGGCTCAGGGTTCATGACCCACGGATTGCCGTTCGTCCACGAGTACATGCGCGGCAAGCCCGGAGCGCCCGCATGGTCGGTCGAGTTCGACGGGTGGGTGGCCGAGGCCCTGGAGCACGGCGACGTCGACGAGCTCATGGCGTTCAGGGAGAAGGCGCCTGGCATGCCGTACGCGCACCCGACCACCGAGCACTTCGCGCCGCTGTTCGTGGCGCTCGGTGCGGCGACGAGGGCGGACGCGCCGCCGGACACGAAGATCGACGGCTACTGGTACGGCCTGGCGAAGCGCTCGATCGAGCTGGGCTAAAGGTCTGTGGACAGCCGGCGTACCATCCGCGTAGGAGGACTGAGCCATGCGACGGTTCCCATCCCTGCTTACGGTCATCGGGCTGGGCCTGGCGGTGGTCGCCTGCGCCGCGCCATCAGGAACTACGCCCCAGGAATCGACCGGCGACGAGCCGTCAGTCCCCGCCGCCCGATCGCAGCAGGCGTCGGTTTCCGCCGCAGCCTCGCAGCCGGCTGAGCCCAGCCAGGCGGGCGGTGGCGGTGGCGACCCTGGGGAGGATCTCGCCTTTGCCGATGGTCCATGGACCGGCGGCTCCATCACGTTCACGGTTGCCGGGGGCCTGGAGCTCCAGGACGATCAGCCGATCACGACTGACATCTCGTCAACCGTGGATGGCGCGACGATCCTGGCCTACAACTACTCGGGCACCTACCCGGACTACTACTACGCGACGATCTCGATCAATCGCGGGTACCCGTTCGATGCCGACATCACCACCGACACCTGGTCCGTCAGCTCGTCCGACTGTGACGTGACCTGGCTCCAGGCAGACGACGCGGGAATCGAGGCCAACTTCACCTGTCCGACCACCGAGGTCTCGTACTTCGGTGGCGACGACCTGGAGCCAGGCCCGGTCACCCTGGAGGGATCGTTCACCGCCACCCGCTGACTATCGGTGCCGGGAGGTGTTGCGGAGGAGTCAACGCGCACGCGACCGTAACCTTCGTGCCGTAGCGGCCCCTGGCTCATGAGTCCGGGGCGACGGGGAGCTCGTTGCGCATGCCGGTGTGGATCGCGTAGGCGTTCTTGATCGCCGCCGCGAGGCTGCCCTCGATCCAGCGCCGGCCCACGCGGTCGCAGGCGTCGTTGGCGAACCACAGGCGCCCCACCGGGCGGATGACGTCGTCGTAGGCCTCGCTCGACATCTCGAAGGGCCGGAACAGCGGACCGATGCCACCGGCCCACTCGTCGAGCGCCCAGTCGTGCGCGTAGCCGGTCTCGAACGTGTCGCGCGTGGCCGGATGGATCTTGGCGAGGTCCTCGAGCGCCTCGGTGATCCGCTCCTGCTCGGACAGCATGCTCCAGGTCATGCTGTCCTGCTCCCAGGCGTAGGAGCTGATGAGCACGCCCCGCTCGCCGCTCGGGTCCTGGCCGGCCGGGGTGTAGACCACCTGGCGGATGGCAAGGTCGGTGATGCTCGCACCGTGGGTGATCTGCTCATCGGCCCACCAGCGCCGCCTGAACTGCAGGAAGATCTTGTGGGCGCGCCCGTAGTAGACGTTGCGCAGGTTGAACGCCTTGCGTGACGTCGAGGCCGGTCATCTCGATGTGCACCGAGCCGGTTGAACGGCACGGTCACGATGCACTCGTCGCCGGCGAGCGACATCCGCGTTCCGACGCGGTCGCGCGTAGTGGACGGTGACGCCGTCCGGCGCTCTGGTCGATGGCGGTGACCGCCGCGCCGAGCCGGGTGTCGGGGAGCAGCAGCGGGCCGAAGGCGTCGGGCAGGGTGGACGCCCCGTCGACGATGTACTCGAGGTCGCCGAAGATGTCGTGGTGCCAGTGGATGAACCACTCCACGAGCGAGAAGTGGAAGCGGCCCTCGAGGTTGAACAGCGGGCCCAGGAACGCGCGCGCGCCCTCGCTGACGCCCCGCTCGATGAGCCAGCCGAGCAGCGAGTACCGGTCGTAGCGCTCGATGATCCCGTTCCAGTCGCCCTGGTCGGCGAGGTCGATGAGCGGCTGCATGGCGCGCTTCAGCAGGTCGGCGGGCGGGACGCCGCGCTCGGCATCGGCGAGCGGGAAGTCGAACGAGTCGGCCGTGAAGTCGCTGCGGCGGACGCCCCTGCCCTGGAGGTAGATCCAGGTGTCGTCGTCGCGACATCGGGAAGGGCTGCGTGGCGAGGTTGAACCGCTCGTGGATCAGGTGCTGGCCGAGGTGATGCTGGCGCGGGAAGCGCATCGCGCCGACCTCGCCGTACATGCCGGCCGGGAAGCCGCGGTAGGTGAAGATCCGGCCGCCGAGGCGGTCGCGCGCCTCGAGGATGGTGACCTTGTGCCCGGCCTCTTTCAGCAGCATCCCGGCGGTCAGGCCCGCGATGCCGGCGCCGGCGATGATCACGTGGCGCGGCTCGCTCGCCCGGCCCGGCAGCCCGTCGCGCAGCGTCGCGAGCAGGTCGATCGAGGTGGTCATCGGCGTCAGGCGCTTGCCGAGGCGAGGTGAGCACGAACCTGGCGCTGGATGCGACCCAGCAGGGCGGCCGCGCCACGGAGCCGGAGCGGGCTGACCACCTCGGCCAGGGCCAGGCGTGCGGTGATGTCGTCGGGGATGGCGAGGATGGCCTCGGGCGGCTGGCCGTCGAGACCGGCATGGAAGATCCCGGCGAAGCCGCGGGTGGTCGGCGCCTCGGCGGGCGCATCGGCGTAGATGTGGACGACCCCGTCCTCCAGCTCGGTCGTCACGAACAGCGGCGACTGGCACTCGGGCACCGCCTCGAGCCGCTCGGGGTGCTCGGTCAGCCGCTCGGGCAGGGGCGGCAGGGCGTTCGCGTACTCGAGGAGCATCTCGAGCCGATCGCGCGGCGGGGCGGACGCGAAGTCCTCGACGATCTCGGCCAGGGGCGCCGGCAGCGCGCCGTCGCTCACGTGGCGGGCTCGGCCTCGCGCTCGATCGGCACGCGAACCGCATTGCCCCACTCGGTCCACGAGCCGTCGTAGTTGCGGACGTTCTCGTAGCCGAGCAGGTGGGTCAGCGCGAACCAGGTGTGGCTCGATCGTTCGCCGATGCGGCAGTACACGACCACGTCGTCGCTCGGGGCCAGCCCTGCCTCTCCGCCGTACAGCGCGTCCAGCTCGGCGCGGCACTTGAAGGTGCCATCCTCGTTCGCGGCGCGGGCCCACGGCACGCTCTTCGCGCCCGGGATGTGGCCGCCACGAAGCGCGCCCTCCTGCGGGTAGTTCGGCATGTGGAGCAGCTTGCCGCTGTACTCGTCGGGCGAGCGGACGTCGACGAGCGGCTTGCCGAGGTGGGCCATGACGTCGTCGCGGAAGGCGCGGATCGGGGCGTCGTCGCGCTCGACGACCGGGTAGTCGGAGGGAACCCGGCTGGGGGCATCGGTCGTCATCGGTCGACCGTCGGCCTCCCACTTGGCGCGTCCGCCATCGAGGAGCCGCAGGTCGGCGTGGCCGAAGAGGCTGAAGACCCACAGGGCGTAGGCGGCCCACCAGTTCGACTTGTCACCGTAGAAGACGACGGTGCGTGTCGCGGCCGATGCCCTTGGCGCGCATCGAGCCGGCGAACCGCTCGGCGTCGACGTAGTCGCGCGTGATGTCGTCGTTCAGCTCGGTGTGCCAGTCGACCTTCACCGCGCCGGGGATGTGGCCGGTCTCGTAGAGCAGGATGTCCTCGTCGGATTCGACGACCACGAGCCCCGGGTCGTCGATGTGCTCGGCCAGCCACGCGGTGGTGACGAGCCTCTCGGGGTGCGCGTACTCGGCGAGCTTCGGGTCGGGATCGTGTGGGAGCGGCATCTCGTGATCGTAGGCCGTTCGCGCGGACTTGTCGCCATGGTGGCTAGCATGCCGTCATGGCGAGCGACCTCACCCACGCCGCGGTGCTGATCACCGGCGCGTATGGGACCGGCAAGACCAGCGCGGTGGAGGAGATGGCCGGGATCCTCGAGGAGGCGGATGTGCCGTACGCCGCCATCGATCTCGACTGGCTGTCCTGGGCCAACATCGACGACCACGGACCGGCCTCACACCGTCTGATGATCGCGAACCTCGCTGCTGTCGCGGGCAACCAGCGTGCGGCCGGCATGACCCGCTTCCTGCTTGCCGGCTCATTCGCCGACCCGTCGCAGGTCGACGACCTGAGGGCCGCGCTCGACATGTCGATGCGGGTCGTGCGCCTCACCGCACCCGTCGACGTGATCGAGCGGCGACTCGGGGTGCACTCGACCAGCGGGCGCCACGACGATCTCGAGCAGGCCCGCCGTGATCTCGTGTTGGGGACCAGCGAGCAGCTCGGCGACGTTGTGGTGGACAGCGACCGCCCGATTCGCGTGGTGGCGGACGAGATCCTGGGCTGGCTGGGCTGGATCTGAGCCAGTGAGCGGCTTGGCAGCGTCCCGCACAGCGGTATCGTGCTCGGGAACGCGCAAGCGCAGCCACGTGCACGGGAGTCACCGATGAGCGCTCAGGAAGATCGGTCTGACATCTTCGAGGCGGTTTGGACAAACGACGCCTTCCGGCGCGAGATCCTCAGCGGGTCGCGCCAGCAGGTCGTGGTGATGACGATCCAGCCGGGCGACGAGATCGGCGAGGAGGTGCACCCCGACACGGACCAGTCGCTTGTGTTCGTCGACGGGACTGGAGAGGCACACCTGGACGGCGTGGTCTCGCCGGTCGGCCCGAATCAGCTCGTCCTCGTCCGCGCCGGGGTGCGGCACAACTTCGTCAACACTGGAGAGGTCCCGCTGCGGATCATCACGGTGTACGCGCCGCCCGAGCACGAGCCAGGGACGGTCCACCTCACCAAGGCCGAGGCGGACGCCGCCGAGCACCACTGATCGTCGGCCTCGTCGCCACGGGCCGCTAGCATCATCGCGTGACCGATGCCCTCGTCGGGCGCCTGCGCGAGATCGTGGGTGACGCCCACTGCTTGACCGATGCGGCGTTGCGCGCCGGATACGAGACCGACTGGACTCGCCGCTTCGCGGCCGAGGCGCTCGCGGTGGTTCGGCCCGCCGGCACCGACGAGGTCGCCGACGTGCTGCGAGCCTGCAGCTCGGCCGGCGTCGGCGGTCGTCCCGCAGGGCGGCAACACCGGCCTCGTCGGTGGATCGGTGCCGCGTGGCGGAGAGGTCGTGCTGTCGCTGCGCCGGCTCTCCGAGATCGGCCCGGTCGACGCCGATGCGGGCGAGGTGACCGTGGGCGCCGGCGCGGTCCTCGCGACGGTGCAGGAGGCCGTGCGCACGGCAGGGTGGGACGTCGGCGTGGACTTCGCCGCGCGCGACTCGGCCACGATCGGCGGGATGGTCGCCACCAACGCCGGCGGGGTCAACGTCCTTCGCCACGGACCGATGCGCCAGCGCGTCGGCGGGTTCGAGGCGGTCCTCGCCGACGGCACGGTCCTGCGCCGCCTTCCCGGGATGGCCGAAGGACAACACCGGGTACGACCTCGCGGGCCTTCTCGCCGGCAGCGAGGGCACGCTCGCGGTCATCACCGCGCGTGCGGCTGCGCCTCGTCCCGCGGCTGGATCGGCGAGCCGTGGCCGTCATCGGATTCGCGGATGCCGGATCCGCGGTGCTCGGCGCGGGCGCACTCCGTCGCCGTCTGGCATCGGTCCAGGCGCTGGAGCTGTTCGCCGATGCGGGCCTCGAGCTCGTCATGCGCCACGCCGAGGTTGCCGCCCCGTTCGCCGAGCGCCACCCGTTCTACCTGCTCGTCGAGGCCGGCGCGGTCACCGGCGACGTCACCGATGAGCTCGTCGCCGCCCTGGACGCGTGCGGGCTGTCGGATCCTGCCGTGGTCGCCGACGACGAGGCCGGCCGGCATCGGCTGTGGCAGCTGCGCGAGCGCCACACCGAGGTCATCAACGCCGAGGGCGTGCCGCACAAGCTCGACGTGTCGGTGCCTGCCGGTCGCCTCGCCGAGCTCGTGGAACGAGCCCCGGCGGCTGTGAGCGCGGTGGATCCGATCGCGCGGACAATCCTCTACGGCCACGCCGGCGACGGGAACCTGCACGTCAACGTGCTGGGGCCGGATCCGGACGACGCCGGCGGTCGACGACGCGGTGCTCGGGCTCGTCCTCGAGCTCGGCGGAAGCGTCAGCGCCGAGCATGGCGTCGGGGTGGCCAAGGTGGACTGGCTCGTGCGGGATCGCGGCGAGGACGCGGTCGCCGCGATGCGTGCGATCAAGCGCGCGTGGGACCCGCACGGGATCCTCAACCCCGGCGTCATCTTCAGGACGTGACCGCCCACGCGCATCCCGAGAGCGCCGCGGCGGCCGGCTCGCGCCGGCTGCTCATCGTCCTCGCGTTGGTTCTCGGCTTCGCCGTGGTCGAGGTGCTGGGCGGCCTCCTTACCAACAGCCTCGCCCTCTGGGCCGATGCGGGCCACATGGCGACCGACGCCGCCGGTCTGATCCTGGCGCTGCTGGCGATTCGGATCGGACAGCGTCCGGCGACGCCCGAGCGGTCCTTCGGCTACGCGCGCGTCGAGATCCTCGCCGCCGTGGCCAACTCGGTCATCCTCTTCGTCGTCGCGGCGGTGATCCTGGTCGAGGCGCTGGGACGCATCGGCTCACCGCCGGAGGTCCTGGCGGCACCGATGCTGGCGATCGCCGCGATGGGCCTGGCCGTCAACGTCGTCGCCATCCGGCTGCTGCACGCCGGCGCGCAGCGCAGCCTCAACCTGCGCGGCGCCTACCTGGAGGTCATGGGCGACCTGTTCGGATCGGTGGCGGTGCTCGTCGCCGGGAGTCGTCATCCTGGCCACGGGCTGGACGCCGATCGACACGATCGCATCGGTGCTGGTGGCGCTGCTGATCGTGCCGCGGACGTGGTCGCTGCTGCGGGAGGCGACCGAGGTTCTTCTCGAGGCGACGCCCCGCGGTGTTGACCTCGACGAGGTGCGGACGCACCTGCTCGGGGCGGCTGGAGTGGTCGACATCCACGATCTTCACGCGTGGACGCTGACGTCGGGCAAGCATGTGGTCTCGGCGCACGTGGTGATCGAGCCCGCGGCGGACCCTCCCTCGGTGCTTGACGAGCTGTGCCAGTGCCTCAGTGACGACTTCGACTTCGAGCACTCGACGATCCAGCTCGAGTCCATCGACCGCCAACGCCTCGAGCAGGGCGGCCACCCCTAATACCTGACGTCGCGTGTCACGAACACGCGCAGATACTCCGCCCATGACGACCGAGACCGGATTCCTCGACACGAACGGGGCGCGGATCTACTACGAGGCCACGGGCAGCGGTCCCGCGGTGGTGCTGATCCACGCCGGCGTCGCGAACCTGCGCATGTGGGACGCACCAGGTGGCCGCGCTCAGCGACGCGTACCGCGTGATCACGCTACGACACCCGCGGCTACGGACGAACGTCGACCGATGCGGTCGAGTTCTCGAACCGGGCCGACATCGCGGCCGTGCTCGACCACCTCGGGGAGGAGCGGGCCCACGTCGTGGGGCTCTCGCGCGGCGGGCAGATCGCGCTCGACTTCACGCTCGAGTTTCCCGACCGCGTGCGGACGCTCACCGTGGCGGCCGGTGGAGTCGGCGGCTACGAGTCCCCCGACGAGGCCCCGTCCGAGGTCTGGGATGCCGCCGACGCGATGCTGACGGGCCAAGAACTGGGAGGGCCTCGCCGATTGGGAGGCCGCGTACTGGGCCGACGGACCCGGCCAGCCGCCCGACCGCGTCCCGGAGATCCGCGCGCGCGTCCACGAGTGGGTGCTCACGACGTATCGGGCCGAGAAGGAGGAGGGGACGCCGCAGCCGCTCGACCCGCCGGCCGAGCAGCGGCTGGGCGACCTCCGGGCTCCGCTGCTGGTGATGCTCGGCACGCTCGACGACCGGGCACGAGCGAGTCGATGCGGCACCTGGCCGCATCGGTGCCCGGGGCGCGCGCTCGAGGAGTTCGAGGCGGCCCACATGATCAACCTCGAGCATCCCGAGCGCTTCAACGCACTCCTGCGGGAGCAGTTCGCGAGGGCCTAGACCACCTTCCCCGGGTTGAGGATGCCGAGGGGATCGAGGGCGGTCTTGATGGCGCGCATGACGTCGACCGCATCGGCTCCGCGCTGCTCCTCGAGGAAGGGTCGCCTCGCGGCTCCGATCCCGTGCTCGCCGGTCACCGTCCCGCCGAGGGCGATGGCCGCGCGGTAGAGCTCCTCGCAGGCGGCGTGGGCGCGCTCCTCGGCGTCGTGGTCGTCGCGGTCCCAGACGAAGGTGGGGTGCAGGTTGCCGTCGCCGGCGTGGCCGAACGTGCCGCAGCGGACGTTGTGGGCGGTCGCGACCCGCTCGATCGCCAGCAGCAGCTCCGGCATCCGGGAGCGTGGCGCCCCGACGTCCTCCATGCGCGCCACGCCCAGGCGCTCCATGGCCCGGAAGGCCATGCGGCGCACCTGGCGCAGGTAGTCGGCCTCCATCGGATCGGTCGCACGGTGGACGTCCGTGGCGCCGGACTCGGCGCAGCAGGCCTCGGCGCGGGCGAGTTCTTCGGCTCGGCGGCGGCACCGGGCCGGTCGGACTCGATGAGCAGCAGCGCAGCGGCGTCCCGGTCGAGGCCGAGGTTGTGCCAGTCGTCGACCGCGGCGATGGTGACGCGGTCCATGAGCTCCAGGGTGCAGGGCTCGATCCCGGCACGGGTCATGGCGGCCACCGCCGCGCCGGCGGCCTCGATCGTGGCGAAGAAGGCGAGCATCGTCGCCTTGGGCGGGTGGAGCCGGACGGAGGCGCAGGATCGCCTCGGTGACGATCCCCAGCGTCCCCTGCGACCCGACGATGAGGTGGGTCAGCGAGTAGCCAGCCACGTCCTTCACGTTGCGACCGCCCGTGCGGATGACGCGGCCGTCGGCGAGGACGACTTCCAGGCCAAGGACCGCGTCGCGGGTGACGCCGTACTTCACACAGCACAGGCCTCCCGCGTTGGTGCCGATGTTGCCGCCAATCGAGCAGATCTCGTAGCTCGCCGGGTCCGGCGCATAGAAGAGGCCCTCGGCGGCCACGGCGTTCTTGAGCTCGGCGTTGATGACGCCCGGCTGGGTGACGACGCACAGGTTGTCGCGGTCGATCTCGACGATCGCGTTCATTCGGGTCATGACCACGGTGAGCGCACCCGCCACGCCTGCGGAGCCGCCGGAGAGCCCGGAACCGGCGCCTCGCGGGACGACCGGCACGCGGTGCTCGGTGGCGAGGCGCATGATCGCGCTCACCTCGGCGGTCGTGGCCGGCAGCGCGACCGCCAGCGGCAGCCCCGGCTCGTGGTGGGCGGTCTCGTCGCGCCGATACGACTCGCGGTCGATGTCGTCGGTGAGGAGCCGCAGCTCGGGCAGCTGGGCGCGGAGCGCCGCCAGGAACGCCTCGCTCACGCGAGCGCCTCCGTCAGCGCTCTCAGGCGCTCCTCGCGCTCGGCAGGTGGGAGATCACCCAGCGCCACGCCAGCCAGAAACGTCGTCAGCGGTGCTGCGATGCGCTCGCTGGAATGAGCCGAGATCCGCGCGAGGTCCAGCAGGATCCGCTCCTCCTCGGCGGAGAGCGGTTAGCCGTGGGTCGTCCCCGAGCTCGGTCCGGAGCCGCTCGAGCCACTCCGCCAGCGTCATCGGTCAATGGTGCCACGCCGATGCCGCGCGCCACCCGATGCCGCCACACCCGGCCTCACTGTCCGGAGTGGGTTCCCTCGAGCGGTCCCTGTGGCCCGGTCTGCCGGGCCGTTCCATCCGGGGCGTCCGGTCGGCGACCGAGCTGCACGAGGAGGAGCACGGCGCCGATGCCGATGAGGACGATCGGCCACACGAGCGACGTGTCGACGAGGAGTCCGACTTCGTCCGCCTCGACCAGCCCGCCGACCACGGTGAGGATCCCACCGGGGATGACCGGCCACCACAGCGCCTTCGACCGATTCACGGCGAGGTCGACGAGATAGATCGCCAGGAACCCGAGGCCGAGCCCGATGACCACCGATCCGCCACCACTCCCGATCTCCGTCTCCCAGACAATGCCGAAGCCCGAGCCCGGTCATGATCCCGCCTGGAACGAGGAAGCCATAGGTACGGGTCACCGCGTAGGCGACCAGGAAGCCGATGCCGATGATCGCGACGATGGCCTCGGCGCCGACGCCGGTGAGCTGCACGAGGGCCAGGTATGAGCCGAGCCCGATGAGAAGCAGGCCCGGGACGAGATTGCGTTGAGTCATGATGGCCACCTCCAACCTGCGCGACGCGACGACCCCGAGTCGACGCGCTTCTGACCGGATCGTCCGTCGCGGCCGGTTCGGCGCGAAGTGGCAATTGGATCGAGTTGGAGGGTTCGGATGGCCCATTCGCGGGCGCGACGGATCAGGGCCTTCGCATCCGAACGACGAGCTTCTTGGCCTCCTCGGCCCACAGGACCGTGCTGGCGATCGCGAGGCACACCGCCCAGTCCATCGGGCCGAGCGGGACCGTGCTGAACGCCTGGTTCAGGAACGGCAGGTGGACCACGAGGACCTGGAGGCCGAGCGACAGGCCGACCGCCCCGAACAGGCGCCAGTTGTTGAACGGATGGGAGAAGGCCGAGACACGCCCCGAGCGCGAGTTGAACGCGTTGAACAGCTGGGCCAGCACGAGGACGGTGAAGGCCGCGGTCCGTGCCATGTCGAGGTCGCTCGATCCCGGGATCAGGCCACCGGGCAGGTAGAGGTCCAGTGTCAGCAGTGTCCCGAACGCCATCACCGCACCGATGAAGACCACCCCGAGCGCCATCTCACGATCGATGACGCGGTCGGTCAGCCCGCGCGGGGGACGCCGCATGACATCGCGCGGAGGTCCCTCGAACCCGAGAGCCAGCGCCGGCGCGGAGTCCGTCAGGAGGTTGATCCATAGGATCTGGGTAGCGAGCAACGGTGCCACCACTGCGGCGGATGCGACGTCGAGCCCGATGATCCCGGCACCAATGACGCCCAGGAACATCGTGAGCACTTCGCCGGCGTTCGAGCTGAGGAGGTAGCGCAGGAACTTGCGGATGTTGGAGAAGATCGCCCGACCCTCTCGGACCGCCGATACGATCGTCGCGAAGTTGTCGTCGGCCAGGATCATCTTGGCCGCCTCCTTCGAGACGTCGGTCCCGGTGATGCCCATCGCGATGCCGATGTCCGCTGCCTT
Organism: uncultured Chloroflexia bacterium; assembly: GCA_963725885.1. Classification (GTDB taxonomy): domain Bacteria; phylum Chloroflexota; class Limnocylindria; order QHBO01; family QHBO01; genus JACDBZ01. The sequence goes on from CAVSAH010000001.1 coordinate 181,249, forward strand.
GAGCGCCGGTGCGTCGTTTACGCCGTCGCCGGTCATGGCCACGACGCTGCCGTCCGACCGTAGCGCGTCGAGGATCCGGAGCTTGTCTTCGGGCGCCACCCGGGCGTAGACGCCGACGGTCCCGGCCCGCTCCCGGAGCGCGTCGTCGTCGAGGGCGTCGAGCTCCGGACCGGTGAGCGCACTGCCTGAGACCGATGTCGCGATCCCAAGGTCGGCGGCAACGCGTGCCGCTGTGCGGACGTGATCGCCGGTGATCATGACCACGCGAATCCCGGCGGTCTGTGCATCGCGGATCGCATCGGCCACCTCGGGACGTGGCGGATCCATCATCCCGACCACCCCCGCGAAGACGAGGTCATGCTCGAGCGTTTCCTCGGCGGTCGGAGGCTCGGCAGTCTCGAGTGGGCGGTAGGCGACGGCGAGCGTGCGAAGGGCCGCATCGGCCAGTCGGTCAATGTCGGCGTGGATCTCGGCGCGTCGCTCATCGGTGAGGGGCTCGTCGGTGCTTCCCACGCGCTCGCGGGTGCAGCGGGCCAGGAGGACGTCCGGGGCGCCCTTGGTCATGAGCGCGATGCGGCCGGCGTCAGCCGCATCGGCCTGGAGCGTGCTCATCAGCTTGCGCTCCGAGCTGAATGGTATCTCGCCGAGCCGGGTGAACCGCGACGTCCGCCCACCGCTGGTGCCCAGCTTCTGCTCGGCAACGAGGAACGCGGCCTCGGTCGGGTCGCCGTGCACGCGCCACTCACCGTCATCCTCTCGGAGGCTGGCGTCGCTTGCCAGGGAGCCGCCACCGAGCACCCCGCGCACCTCCGAGCGGAGCGGGCCCGCATCGAGTGGCCGCCCGTCGACGGTGATGTCGCCCTCCGGGCGGTAACCGATGCCGGAGACGACCACCTCCCCGGAGTGCGTGACGATGCGCTGGATCGTCATCTCGCTCTTCGTCAGCGTGCCGGTCTTGTCGGTGCAGATGACCGACGCGGAGCCGAGCGTCTCGACCGAGCTGAGCTTCTTGACGATCGCGTTGCGGCGGGCCATCTGCTGGACCCCGATGGCCAGGATCACGGTGAGGATGGCCGGCAGCCCTTCGGGGACCGCCGCGACCGCCAGCGAGACGCCGAGCAGCAGGACGTCGACCAGGGCGCTCACCCCCTCGATCTCCGAGGTGAGCAGGATCGCTCCGACCACGACGACGGCGATGCCCACGACCGCGATCCCGAGCCAGCGACCGACGATGTCGATCTCGCGCTGGAGTGGCGTCCGCTCCTCCTCGGTGCGCTCGAGGAGCGTGGCGATGCGACCCATCTCAGTCCGCATCGCGGTTGCGGTCACCACCGCGTGGCCTCGGCCGCGCGTCACGGCCGTGCCGGCGAAGACCATGTTGACCCGATCCCCGATCGGGGCCGATGCGGGGAGCGTCGAGGCGTCCTTGAGCACCGCCTCGCTCTCGCCGGTCAGCGAGGCCTCGGCGACCGTCAGCGACGCGCTGCGCGTGAGGCGCGCGTCGGCCGCGACCGCGTCACCCTCGCCGAGGACGAGCAGGTCGCCCGGGACGACCTCGTCCGCGGGGATGCGCCGCTCAACGCCGTCCCGCACGACGACCGCGGTGGGCGCCGCCATGCGCTGGAGCGCGGCCACGGCCCGCTCCGCCTGTCTCTCCTGGACGAACCCCAGCACGCCGTTGCCGGCCACGATGGCGGCAATGACGATCGCCTCGATCGGGACGCCCTCGGCCCCCTCGATGAGCCAGGCGACGAGCGACACCACGATGGCCCCCAGGAGCAGGTAGATCAGCGGATCGGCGAACTGGGCAACCAGCTTGCGCCAGGCCGGGACCCCTGGCGCGTCCTGGAGCCGGTTGGGGCCAACGTCGGCAAGACGTCGACCCGCCTCGGCCACCGTCAGGCCGACCGCCGCATCCGTCGCCTGCTCGCGCACGACCTCGTCGGCATCGGCGAGTGATGGGTCTGAGACGCTCGTGACTGCCTGGAGCATGTGTGCCAAGTGTCCGTGTTCGATCGGCCGAGCGCGCGTGCAGAACGGCCCGCCGAGATGGGACCTGATGGCCCATCCGGTTGCCATGCCTGCCTGCCCCGCCCAAGATGCGGTCATGCCGCCAGCCTCAGGGATCGTCCTCGCCGGCGGGTCGAGCCGTCGAATGGGCGTGGACAAGCGCCTGCTCCTCGTGGACGGCGAGCCGCTCGTCCGTCGCGTGGCTCGCGTCGTCGCCGAGGCGACCGACGAGGTGATCGTCGTGGTCGCGCCGGGACGACCTCTCCCCGATGCCGCGCTCGCCGGCCTCGAGGTGCGGGTGGCGCTCGATCGCAGAGCCGATGCTGGCCCCCTGGCGGGCATGGAGGCCGGGCTCGAGGCCGCCGGCCACGAGCTCGTCCTGGCCGTGGCCGCGGACATGCCTTGGCTCGATGCCCGATTGCTGCGCGCGCTGGTCAATCGACTGGCCGAGACCGATGCCGATGTTGTCGCAATGGCGACCGATCGCGGTCCGCAGCCTCTTCTGGCGGCGTACCGCCGCGACCCCGGCGCTCGCCGCGGCGACCGCGGCTGCTCGACGCCGGCGAGCGACGGATGCGCGCCCTGCTCGAGGCGCTCTCGGTCGTCGAGGTCGAAGCCGATGTGCGCGCCGCGACGAACCTCAACCGACCGGCCGATCTCGTGGCGACCGAGCCATGACCACGACCCGGCGCCACGCCGCCCGGATGAGCTCCGTTCGCGTCACGACCATCACCCCCGACGGTGCCGAGGACCGCGACGATCTCGTCGCCGGCGAGGAGCCGCTCCAGATCCTCGCAGCCGGACCCGGACAGGAGCCGGTCGAGGTCGCGGTCACCATGCGCACGCCGGGCCACGAGGATGAGCTGGCGGTCGGGTTCCTCGTCAGCGAGGGCCTGATCGCGCCCGAGGACGTCACGGACGTCACGTACGCCGATCCGGCGAGCGCCTCGCGCCCCGACGACTGCGTCACCGTTCACCTGCGCCACCAGCTCGACCCGGCGAGCATCGCCGCCCGGAACACGGTCGCCACGGCCAGCTGCGGGATCTGCGGCAAGGCGAGCATCGACGACGTCGTGCGCCGCTGCGACCCGCTCCCGGACGGCCCGACGTGACGCGGCGACGATCCTGCGCGCTGCCCGAGGCACTGCGCGCGGCGCAGGAGACGTTCGAGGCCACTGGCGGCCTCCACGCGGCCGGCCTGTTTACGCCGGACGGCGAGCTCGTGACGCTGCGCGAGGATGTCGGGCGCCACAACGCCCTCGACAAGCTCATCGGCGAGCGAGCGCTTGCCGGGGCGTTGCCGCTGCACGAGCACCGTGCTGCTGGTGAGCGGCCGCGTCAGCTTCGAGCTGGTCCAGAAGGCCGCCGCCGCCGGCATCCCGATCCTCGTGGCCGTCGGCGCCCCGACCGACCTCGCCATCCGCACGGCCGAGGCAGTCGGCATGACGCTCGCCGGCTTCGTGCGCGGCGCAGCGAGCGAACGTCTACACCCGCCCGGAGCGCATCCGACGTGGTGACCACCGAGCGACGCAAGGCGCGCCGCATCGCGCCGGACCTGTGGGTCAGCCTCCGCCCGAACGGGATCGACCTCCAGAAGCCGAACCACTACGCCGAGATGGCGAGGACGGTCTGGGAGAACCGCCGCAACCTGCCGTACGCGTGGCGGATCCTCAGCAAGGGCGTGTGCGACGGCTGCGCGCTCGGCGTGGCCGGCTTCCACGACTGGACGATCGACGGCATCCACCTGTGCACGACGCGCCTCAACCTGCTGCAAGCTCAACACCATGGGCGCCGCTCGACCCGGCGCGCCTGGCCGATGTCGAGGCCCTGCGAGAGCTCAGCGGCAAGGAGCTGCGCGAGCTCGGCCGCCTGCCGTACCCGATGCTCCGCCGACGCGGCGAGCCCGGCTTCACGCCGCATCTCCTGGGACGAGGCGCTCGACCTGGCGGCATCGCGCGTGCGCAGCGCGCGCGAGCGAGCGGGCGCCGACGGCGACCGCATCGGCTTCTACCTGACGGCCCGCGGCCTCACCAACGAGGTCTACTACGTCGCCCAGAAGGTGGCCCGCTTCCTGGGCACGAACAGCGTCGACAACGCGGCGCGGATCTGCCACGCGCCGTCGACCGGGGCACTGCGCGCGCGCCATCGGGGTGGCCGCCACGACCGTGCTCGTACACCGACGTCATCGAGCGGACCTCGTCGTCCTCTTCGGCGCCGATGTCGCCGAACGCGCAGCCGGTCTTCATGAAGTACCTGTACATGGCGCGCAAGCGCGGCACGCAAGGTCGCCGTCGTGAACCCGTTCCGCGAGCCGGGCCTGGAGCCTACTGGGTGCCGTCGAACGTCGGAGTCGGCCATCTTCGGCACGCGCATCGACCGACGAGTTCTTCCCGGTGCACATCGGCGGCGACATCGCCTTCCTGAACGGCGTGCTCAAGGTCCTGATCGAGGACGGCGGCGTCGACCGATGCGACGTTCGTCGCGACGCACACCGACCGGCTGGGCCGACCTGCGCGACTCGCTCGACTCGCTCGCGCTCGACGACCTCGTCGCTGGTGGTCGGGCGCGATCGGTCGACGACATGCGCCGCTTCGCGCGGATGTACGCGCGGCCGAAGCGCGACCGTGCTGGTCTGGTCGATGGGCATCACCCAGCACGTCTGCGGCACGGACAACGTGCGGGCGATCGTCAACCTGGCGCTCGCGCGCGGGAACGTCGGCCGGCCGGGCGCGGGCCTGATGCCGATCCGCGGCCACTCCGGCGTCCAGGGCGGCGCGGAGATGGGCTGCCTACGCGACCGTCTTCCCGGGCGGCGTGCCGATCACCGAGCGAGTCCGCGGCGGACCTGGCGGCCGCAGTACGGCTTCCCGATCCGCCCCGAGCGCGGCCGCTCCGCGGCCGAGATGGTCGAGGCCGCGGGGCGCGGCGAGATCGACGTGCTGTGGTCGTCAGCGGCGGCAACTTCCTCGACACGCTGCCCGACCCGGCGGCGGTGCGAGGCCGCGCTGGAACGCGTGCCGCTCCGCGTCCACTCAGGACATCGTGGTCAGCTCGCAGATGCTCGTCGATCCGGGCGAGGAGGTGCTGCTCCTGCCCGGCGATGACCCGCTACGAGCAGCCCGGCGGCGGCACCGAGACGACGACCGAGCGGCGCGTCGCGTTCCGCCCGGAGATCCCGCGGTCCGCGCGTCGGCGAGGCGCGCGCCGAGTGGCAGATCTTCCTCGACCTGGCGCGCGCGCGTCGATCCCGAGCGGGCGCGGAGCGCATCGGCTGCGAGAACGGCCCAGGCCATCCGCGACGAGATCGCCCGCGTCGTGCCGTTCTACGACGGCATCCAGCACCTGGCGAAGACCGGCGACGCGATCCAGTGGGGCGGCGAGCGACTCTGCGACGGTGGGTGCTTCCCGACGCCCGACGGCAAGGCGCACTTCGGCGTCGGTCACGCCCCGCGAGGTCGGGCCTCGCGCGACGGCCGCTTCCTGCTCTCGACCCGCCGCGGCAAGCAGTTCAACTCGATGGTCTGCAAGCAGCGCGACCCGCTCACCGGCGCCGACCGCGACGCCCTGTTCATGGCCGATGCGGACGCTGCGCGCTCTCGGGCTGCGCGACGGCGACGCCGGTGCGTCGTGCGCTCCGACGACGGGCGAGGTGCAGGCCCGGATCCGCCGCGGCCGAAGCTCCGCCGCGGCAACGTCCAGATGTTCTTCCCCGAGGCGAACCCGCTCATCGCGCCCGGGCCGGCTCGACCCGGTCGGCGCTCGTCCCCGACTACAACGCCGTCGTCGAGGTCGTCCGCGCCGAAATTCCTTGACGGCGCAACCGACGCGGGCGTAGCCTCCGGCCATCGCTTCCGGGCGGGAACTCACTCGCGTGTCTCCGTGCCCGCCGCCCGAGAATCGGCGGGCCGTCACCTGCTCCGTATGACCGAGCACACAACGAAGGGACGGCATCGATGATCCCTGGCGAGTTCGACTACGAACGGCCCGCGGACCTTGGAGCGGTGCTCCGGGTCCTCGACGAGCGGGGAGGGGAGGCGAAGCTGCTGGCCGGCGGCCACAGCCTGCTGCCGCTCCTGAAGTTCCGGCTGGCCCAGCCCGAGGTGATCGTCGACCTGCGATCGGTCACCGGCCTCGACACGATCACCGAAACGGACGGCGAGCTGCGCATCGGTGCGCTGGTGACCCACGCCCAGGCGATGACCGATCCGGCCACCGAGCGCTACATCATGCTTCGGGAGATGGCCGCGGGCATCGGCGATCGCCAGGTCCGCAACTGGGGCACGATCGGCGGCTCGTGCGCCCACGCCGACCCCAACAGCGACTGGCCGGCGCTGCTCATCGCGGCGCGCGCCTCCGCTCGTCTGCCAGAGCGTCGGGGGCGAGCGGGTGATCGCCGGCGCGCGACTTCTTCACCGGGGTCTTCGAGACCGCCATCGAGCCCAACGAGATGCTCACCGAGGTGCGAATCCCGGCACGGACGGCCAACACCGGCGGCGCCTACCAGAAGCTCGAGCGTCGCGCCGGTGACTTCAGCACGGTCGGCGTCGCGGTCCGCCTGCACCTGGACGGCGGCACGATCGCCCAGGCCGGCGTCGGCCTCACGGCAGTGCCGTCGCCGATGGCCGCCACCGATGCCGAGGCCGTCCTCGTGGGCGCAGCCGCGAGCGAGGAGACCTTCGCCGCGGCGGCCGATGCCGCGGCCGCCCAGTCCGAGCCGGTGAGCGACGCTCACGGCCCGGCCGACTACAAGCGCGCGATGGTCCGGGAGATGACCCTCCGCGCCCTCCGTCTCGCGCACGAGCGCGCGGCGTCGTACGCCTGAGAGGGAGCCATGAGCACGCACCACATCAGCGTCACGGTCAACGGCGCGGCGCACGAGGCCGACGTCGAGGCCCGCACGCTCCTCGTCCACTTCCTGCGCGACGGCCTGGGACTGACCGGCACCCACATCGGCTGTGATACCTCCAACTGCGGGGCCTGCACGGTCGTCGTGGATGGCCGCAGCACGAAGTCCTGCACGATGCTCGCCGTCTCGGCCGACGGAGCCGAGGTCAAGACCATCGAGGGCATGGCCGACGGCGCCAACCTCCATCCGCTCCAGCAGGCCTTCTGGGATCAGCACGGCCTCCAGTGCGGCTTCTGCACGCCGGGAATGATCATGCAGGCCTCGACGATCCTCGCCGACAATCCCGATCCGACCGAGGTCGAGATCCGCGAGGGGATCGCCGGCAACCTGTGCCGCTGCACCGGCTACGTGAACATCGTCAAGGCGATCCAGCAGGCCGCCGGCGAGCTCAGCGCCGCCGAATCGACGCCGCGATCGTCGCCGAAGAGACCGCCGAGCCGAACGAGCCCGTCGCGGCCGGAGGACAGTAGTCATGACCGATCACGCTCCAGACCACGCCCGAAGTCGGTGGCATGGGCCACTCGGTCAAGCGCAAGGAGGACCCGCGCTTCATCCGTGGCGCCGGCGAGTACATCGACGACGTCAACCTGCCGGGCCAGCTGTGGCTCGACATCGTGCGCAGCCCGTACGCGCACGCCAAGATCCTCAAGATCGACGCCACCGAGGCGCTCAAGATCCCCGGCGTCCTGGCCGTCATCACCGGCAAGGACCTCGAGGGCTACAAGCTGCACTGGATGCCGACGCTCGCCGGCGACAACCAGATGGTTCTCCCGGTCGACACGGTCATGTACCAGAGCCAGGAGGTGGCGGCGGTCATCGCCACGACCCGCTACATCGCCGCCGACGGCGTGGCGGCGGTCGACGTCGACTACGAGCCGCTCCAGGTGGTGGTCGACCCGTTCAAGGCGATGGAGCCGGGTGCGCCGGTCCTGCGCCCCGACCGCGGAGAGGACAAGCAGAACAACCACATCTGGCACTGGGAGTCGGGGGATCGCGCGAAGGCGGAGGCCGGCGCTGGCCGCGTCCGAGGTCCGCGTCAAGGAGCGGATCTACATCCCGCGCATCCACGTCGCGTCGATCGAGACGTGCGGCTGCGTCGCCGACTGGGATCCGGTCCGCATGCAGCTCACGCTGCACATCACGTCGCAGGCGCCGCACGCCATCCGCACGGTGCTGGCGCTCGTCGCCGGCGCGGTGGGCCTGCCGATCACCGAGCAGAACATCCGGGTCAAGACCCACGACATCGGCGGCGGGTTCGGCGGCAAGGTGCCGGTCTATCCCGGGTACGTCCTCGCCGTGGCCGCCTCGTTCCTCATCGGCAAGCCGGTGAAGTGGATCGAGGATCGCAGCGAGAACCTCCAGGCCGATTCGTTCGCCCGCGACTACCACATCGACATCGAGCTGGGCGGGACGAAGGACGGCAAGATCCAGGCGCTCCAGGTCAAGACGCTCGCCGACCACGGCTACTCGCGATGCGGCCGCCGACCCGTCGAAGTTCCCGGCGGGGCTCTTCAACGTCATCACCGGCAGCTACGACTTCGACAACGCCTTCGTCGAGGTCGACGGGGCCTACACCAACAAGCCGCCCGGCGGCGTCGCCTACCGCTGCTCGTTCCGCGTGACCGAGGCGGTCCATGCCATCGAGCGCATGGTCGACATCTACGCCCACGAGATCGGCAAGGACCCGGCCGAGCTGCGGATGCAGAACTTCATCCAGCCGGAGCAGTTCCCGTACAAGACGCCCACCGGGTGGGAGTACGACTCGGGCGACTACCCCAAGGCGCTCCAGAAGGCGCTCGACATGATCGGCTACGACGACCTGCGCAAGGAGCAGGCGGAGAAGCGCGAGCGCGGCGAGCTCATGGGCATCGGCATCAGCAGCTTCACCGAGATCGTCGGAGCCGGGCCGTCGCACGACTTCGACATCCTCGGCATCAAGATGTTCGACTCGTGCGAGATCCGCGTTCATCCGACCGGGAAGGTCATCGCGCGGATCGGAGTCCAGTCGCAGGGACAGGGCCACGAGACGACGTTCGCCCAGATCATCGCGGAGGAGCTCGGGTTCCCCGTCTCGGACATCAAGATCGAGTACGGCGACACCGATACCGCGCCCTACGGGCTCGGCACGTACGCGTCTCGTTCCACCCCGGTGGCGGGCGCGGCCACCGCCATCGCATCACGCAAGATCCGTGACAAGGCCAAGAAGATCGCCGCGCACCTGCTCGAGGCCAACGAGGACGACCTCGAGTGGACGAACGGCAAGTTCAGCGTCCGCGGGTCGCCGGACCAGTCAAAGACGATCGCTGAGATCGCGCTGGCGGCCTACACGAACCACCCACCCGGCATGGAGGCCGGCCTCGAGGCGGTCGACTACTACGACCCGCCGAACCTGACCTTCCCGTTCGGCTCGTACATCTGCGTCGTCGACATCGACAAGGCCACCGGCGAGGTGAAGATCCGCCGATTCGTCGCGGTCGACGACTGCGGCAACATCATCAACCCGATGATCGTGGACGGCCAGATCCACGGCGGGCTGACGATGGGCTTCGCCCCGGCGCTGTACGAGGAGATCACGTACGACGCGAATGGCAACAACCTGGCCGGCACGTTCATGGACTACCTGTTGCCGACGGCCGTCGAGACCCCGGCGTGGGAGCTCGACAAGACGGTCACCCCGTCGCCGCACCACCCGATCGGCGCCAAGGGCGTGGGCGAGTCGGCCACGGTCGGCGCGCCGCCGGCCATCGCCAACGCGGTGGTCGACGCGCTGTGGCACCTGGGGGTGCGCAACATCGACATCCCGATCACGCCACCGAAGGTGTGGAAGATCCTGCACGAGAAGGGAGTCAGCTGATCGCGGTCGCTCCCGAGGCCATCTACGGGCGGGTCGCCGAGCTCGACGCCGCCGGGGAGCCGTTCGCGCTGGCGACCGTGGTGGCGGTGCAGCGGCCGACCTCGGCGCGCCCGGGAGCGCACGGGCTGATCCACCCCGACGGGACGATCGAGGGCTGGGTCGGTGGCTCGTGCGCCCAGCCGGTCGTGGTGCGCGAGGCGCTGCGCGCAATGACCACCGGGGAGCCGCGGCTGCTGCGCCTGTCGCGCGAGCCGGTAGAGGAGCGGCGCGGCGATGGGGCGATCGAGTACGTCATGACCTGCCACTCCGGCGGGACGATGGAGGTCTACGTGGAGCCGCACCTGCCGAAGGCCGACCTGTGGGTCTGCGGCCTGACACCGATCGCCGCCGCGCTCGTTCGCCTGGGTGCTGCGATGGGCTTCCGCACCACGCTCCTGGACCCGTCCGCCGTGGCCGAGGACCATCCCGAGGCGACCGTGCTGGCCCACGATCAGCTCCTATCGCTGGCACCTGAGGACACGGCCGTTCGTGGTGGTCGCCACCCAGGGCCAGTGGGACGAGGAGGCGGTCGCCATGGCCCTTGCGCGCTCGGCTGCCTACGTCGGGCTGGTGGCTTCGCCCACCCGCGCGGCAGCTGTTCGAGCCTGGCTGGTCGACGAGGGCGTGGCGCCGGAGCGGATCGAGAATCTGCGCGCGCCGTGCGGGATGGACGTCGGCGCCACGACGCCAGAGGAGGTCGCGGTCTCGATCCTGGCCGAGCTCATCGCCGTGCGCCGCGGCCGCGCGAGCTTCGCAACGCCGCCGCTGGAGGAGATGGCCGTCGCCGCGCCCCCCGAGGAGCAGATGGTGCTGCTCGACCCGGTATGCGGCATGACCGTTGACCCGGGCTCGACCCGCCACATCGCCGAGCACGCCGGCACCATCTACGCCTTCTGCTCGGCCGGCTGCCGCACGGCGTTCCGCAAGGACCCGGTGGCGTACTTGGCCGACCGCTAGACGCCAGCGGAGCTCACGCGGCGGCGAGGACCGTCCAGGCGGCCATGACGAAGGCGATGATCACGAACGCCGCCAGCGCCAGCGGCAGGAAGGCGACGCTCACCGGCCGAGAGGGCGGGCGGGGGGCGGGCTGGGCAGCGGCGAGCGCCTCCGGAACGGCCGGGACCTGCGGCTCGGCGGCCACCACGGCCGGGACGTCGGGCTCACTCGTCGGCGGTGGTGGGGTCCGCACGACCGCCCCCGGCACCTCGAGCTTGGACTTCACGCAGGTGAACGTCTCGCCGATGAGCTTGTTGGCGGTCCCCTCGATCATGCGGGCGCCGAGCGAGGCCATCATCCCGCTGATCTGGACGTCGGCGCTCCAGTCCATGATCGTCGTGTCTGGCTGATCCCCGTCGCGGAGCTTCATCTCCGCCGTACCGTCGACCGCGGAGCCCGGCGCCTTGCCGCGGGCGCGAACCCGGGCGCGGTCGGGCTCGACGCGCTCGAGGAACTCGGCGTCGACGGTGAACTTCGCGGCGATCGGTCCGACCTTGACCTTGGCACGCGCCTGGAACTTGTTCTCGTCGATGGTCTCGACGGTCTCGACGCCCGGGCCGCAGCTTCCCATCTTCTGCGGGTCGCTCACGAAGTCCCACACCGCGGCGCGTGGGGCCGCGATCTCGACGCTGCCGGAGAAGTCCATCGGTCGTCAGACCTCCTTTGAATGTCGTTCGCTGATGATCTCGGCAAGGATAGCCAGCGCCACCTCGGCCGGGGCTCGACCTCCGAGCGGCAGGCCGATGGGTCCGTGGAGTCGGGCGAGGTCCGCATCGGTCAGGCCGGCGGCCAGCAGGCGCGCCCGGCGGCCCGCCTGGGTCTTGCGTGAGCCGATGGCGCCGACGTAGCGGCACCCGGCCCGCAGCGCGCCGACGATCGCCGGCTCGTCGAGCTTGGCATCGTGGCTGAGGATGGCGACCGAGTCGCGCGGGCCGAGGCCGATGGTCGCGAAGGCGTCCTCCGGCCAGGCGACGTGCACCTCGTCGGCGTCGTGGGTGCGCTCGTCGGCGGCGAAGGTCGCCCGGCGGTCGACGACGATCGTCCGGAAGCCGAGCTCGCGCGCCATGCGCACGAGCGGCAGAGCGGTGTGGACGGCGCCGACGACAACCAGGCGGGGTGCTGCGGCAAACGACTCGACGAACCACTGGTGGTCGTCAACGGTTACGACCGTTGAGACGCCGTCATCGAGCGCGGTGGCGACGGCCGATCGCAGAGCCTCGGGCGCGTCGTCGGGGGCGCTCACCAGGAGCGCGTCGCCGGGCGGCTCGCCGAGGCCCGGCTCGGTTGGCGTGAGCTCGTCGTCGGGCGCGTCGGCGGGAAGGGGGGTCAGCAGCGCCGCGGCAGGCGCCTCGGCGGCGGCGATGGCCTCCGGCCGGACCCTCGGTTCGATCAGCACGTCGATGATCCCGCCGCACGCCAGGCCCACGTCCCAGGCGGTCTCGTCGCTGATGCCGTATCGGATGACGCGGACGTTTCCGTCGCGCTGGGAGCGGCGAATCTCGCCGGCGGCAGCACCCTCGACGCAGCCGCCGCTGACGGAGCCATCGAGCCGTTCGTCGCTGGTGGCGAGCATCACAGCGCCGGGCGTGCGTGGCGAGGAGTGATACGCGCGGATGAGCGTCGCGCGGCCGACCTGTGCCCCTTCCGCATCCCAGGCGCGGAGGGTGGGGAGGAGCTCGCGCAGGCTCATGCGGCGCGGCGCGAGGGCATCGGTGCGGCCAGGAGGGCGCCGAGCGCCTCGAGATCGGCCACGCTCGAGGCCGGCAGGAATCGGTCGACGTAGGGCAGCGCCGCCGCCATCCCGATCACGAGCGGCTCATATCCATCCTGGCCCGCGAGGGGGTTGAGCCAGACGAGCTCGTGGCATCGGCGAGACAGGCGGGCCGCCTCGGCGGCGATGAGCTCCGGCTTCCCGTGGTCCCAGCCGTCGGAGAGAACGACGACGATTCCGCTTCCCGGCAGGACGCGACGGGCCCACTGGCGGTTGAAGATGCCGAAGGCCTGGCCTATGCGGGTGCCGCCCGCCCCGTACGACGCCTCCGACCCGATGCGCTCCAGTGCGACGTCCGGGTCCCGCTCGCGGAGGATCCGCGTCACGCGGTGGATCTGCGTGCCGAAGACAAAGGCCTCGGTGCGGGCCGGGGTGCGCGCCAGGGCGTGCACGAATCGAAGCAGCAGGCGGGCGTGGCGCTCCATGGACCCACTGATGTCGATGAGCGCGACGATCGGGCGTGGGTGGTGCGTAGGGCGCCGCCAGGTCCAGTCGAGCGGCTCGCCGCCGGTCGCGAGGCTGCGACGCAGCATGAGACGCGGGTCGACGCGGCGGCCGTGGGCGTGGGGCTCGTGGCGTCGCGTGCGTCGCACGGCGAGCCGTGGCCCCAGGTCGTCGATGAGCCGCTCCGCCTGGCGCAGCTCTTCGGGCGTCATGGTCGCGAACTGGCGGTGGCGGGTGACGTCGACTGGCGACCATCCCACCCTCCGGAGGATGTCGCCGCCCTCGATCTCCTCGTCTCCGGTCAGGGCAGCACCCTCGTCTGCCGAGATCGACGGCTCGCGCCGCGGCTCCTCCGGCGCGTAGCCCGGGTTGGCCCTGGATCGCCACCACCGGTTGAAGACGCCGTGGTAAATCGGCAGCTCGTCTCGACGGCGCACGAAGCACGCCGCGCCCGCGGCCTGCACCTGCGCACGGTCGCCGATGTCGACGAGCGTCAGCGAACGAGCGAAGTCCATCGCGCTGGTCAGGTCCCCGGAGAGGCCCGCAGCCCGCAGCTCTCGCCCGAACCCGACCGCCGAACGGAGGAGGGCGAGGCCGCTGACCTCAGCCATGGACCGTGGCCACCTCGTCGAGGTAGCCGCGTGCGGTCGATCCGCGGACCATGCGGACGTCCTCCTCGACCTTGAGGACGACGCCAAGGGTGTCGTCGACGACGTCAGGCGCCAGCTCGGTCGCGCCCAGAGCCATCAATGCGGCCGCCCAGTCGAGCGTCTCGGCCACTCCGGGCACCTTGGCCAGGTCGGCGGCGCGCAATCGACCGATGAAGGCCACCACCTGGCGGGCCAGCTTCTCGGGCACCTGCGGCAGCCGGGCGTGGACGATGGCGAGCTCGCGGGGCGCATCGGGATAGTCGATCCAGTGGTACAGGCATCGGCGCTTGAGGGCATCGTGGACCTCGCGGGTCCGGTTGCTGGTGAGGATCACGCGGGGGCGCCGCTCGGCGCGGACCGTGCCGATCTCGGGGATGGTGATGGCGAAGTCGCTCAGCAGCTCGAGGAGGTAGGCCTCGAACTCGGCATCGGCGCGGTCGATCTCGTCGATGAGCAGCAGCGGAGGCTCGCCTTCGGCGGCTGCGTCGAGCGCCTGGAGGAGCGGGCGGCGGATCAGGAACTCGGGGCTGAAGATGTCGCGGGCGGTCGCCTTGGTGCCCTTGCCACGGGCCTCGAGGAGGCGGATCTCGAGCATCTGGCGCGGGTAGTTCCACTCATACACCGCCGTCGAGACGTCCAGCCCCTCGTAGCATTGGAGCCGGATGAGCGGCGCCCCGAGCGCATCGGCAAGGGAGCGGGCCAACTCGGTCTTGCCGACGCCGGCCTCGCCCTCGAGGAGCAGCGGCCGCTCGAGGCGCAGCGCCAGGAACGTGGCGGTGGCGAGGGCGCGATCGCAGACGTAGCCGCGTGTGCCGAGCGCGTCGACGACGTCTTCGATCGTGTCGATCGATCTGCCCTCGTCCACCTCCTCTGGGTTCCTCAGCCGGTCCGTGCGCGAGCTTGCTCGAGCGCCCGGCGCACGAGGGTACTGGTGAGCTCCGTCCGGTACTCCGCATCGGCATGGATGTCCGAGTTCACGGTCTGGCCGTCGGTCGCGTGGGCCGCCGCCGCCGCGAGGTCGGCCGCGCTGCAGTCGGTGCCCTCGAGGGCCTGCTCGACCGCCTTGGCGCGGTAGGGCGCGTCACCCACGCCGGTGATGCCGACGCGGATGTGGTCCAGCTTGGCGCTCCCCAAGACTCCATGGCGGTCGCCGACCACCGCGGCCACACCGACCATCGAGTAGCCCGATGCGACCTGGAGCAGCGCACCCCACGCCGTCCCCACCCCACTCGGCAGGGCCGGAAGGCGGAGGGCGATCAGCAGCTCGCCGGGCTCGATGCTCGTCGTGAACGCGCTCTGGAAGAATCCGTCGACCGGCACCGTTCGCTCGCCGCCCTTGCCGCGCAGCAGCACTTCGCCGTCGAGGGCGAGCACCGCGGCCGCGAGGTCGGAGGCCGGGTCAGCATGGGCGATGGCCCCGCCAACAGTGCCGCGGTTGCGGACCTGGACGTCGCCGATCGACTCGATGCAGTCGCGTAGCAGCGGGAAGGCGGCCATGAGGCCATCGTGGTCGAGCAGCTGGCGGTACGTCGTCAGCGCACCGATGACCCAGCCGCCATCGGCCTTCTCGATGCCGGACAGCTCCCGCAGCCCGCCGATGTCGACGAGCTTCGCTGGCTGGGCCAGCCGCAGCTTCATGAGCGGAAGGAGACTGTGCCCTCCGGCGATGGCGGACGCATCGGCGCCCGAGAGGAGGTCGAGGGCCTCGTCGACCGACGACGCCCGTGCGTACTCGAAGCTGGCCGGGATCATGACTGCACCTCCGTGGCGCCCTGGATGGCGCGCCACACCCTCTGGGGCGTGAGTGGCATGTCGATGTGGCGGATGCCGAGCGGCGACAGCGCGTCGATCACCGCATTGACCACCGCCGGCGTCGAGGCGATGGCACCGGCCTCGCCGACACCCTTGACGCCGAGCGAGTTCACCGGCGACGGGGTGACCGTCTCGTCGAGCTCGAGGGTGGGGAACCACGAGGCCCGCGGCACCGCGTAGTCCATCATCGAGCCGCTCAGCAGCTGGCCCTCCTCGTCGTACACCGCGCCCTCCCACAGCGCCTGGCCGATGCCCTGCACGATGCCGCCGTGGATCTGCCCGTCGACGATGAGCGGGTTGATCTTCTTGCCGACGTCGTCGACCGCCACGTACTGCACCAGCTGGACGTGCCCGGTCTCCGGGTCGACCTCGACCACGGCGATGTGCGTCCCGAACGGCCACGTGCAGTTGGGGGTGTCGTAGTACGCCGTCTCGTCGAGGTACGGCTCCATGCCGTCCGGCAGGTCGTACCCGACGTGAGCGGCCAGGGCGATCTCAGCGATGGTCTTCGACTTGTCGGGCGAGCCCTTCACACGGGCCGTCCCGTCGACGAACTCCATGTCCTCGGGGTTCGCCTCGAGCATGTGCGCCGCCAGGCGCTTGGCCTTCTCCTTGATCTTCTCGGCGGCGCGTACCGCGGCCATGCCGCCGACCGCGCCGGATCGGCTCCCGTAGGTGCCGTACCCGAACGGCGTGCCCGACGTGTCGGAGTGCTCGACCAGGATGTCATCCATGGCCATGCCGAGCTGGTCGGCCACGATCTGGGCGTACGTCGTCTCGTGGCCCTGGCCGTGTGACTGGGTTCCGATGGTCAGCACCGTCTTCCCGGTCAGGTGGACCCGGATGTTCGCGGACTCCCACATCGCCGCACCCCAGCCCTCGCCGACGAGGCCGATCCACTTCGATGGGGCCACGCCGCACATCTCGATGTACGTCGAGAGGCCCACTCCGAGGCGGTGCCCGCGGGACTCGGCCTCCGCGCGTCGCTTGTCGAGATCGGCGTAACCGACCATCTCGAGCGCGCGTTCCAGCGCTGGCACGTAGTCGCCGGAGTCGATCTCGACCTCGGCGCCGTTCCAGCTGCGCAGCAGTCCTGACGGGTTGCGGTACGGGAACACGTCGTTCGCCAGGAAGTTGCGCCGCCGAACCTCGGCCGGGTCGACGCCGGTCTCATCGGCCACGAGGTCCATGGCGCGCTCGAGCAGGTATGTCGCCTCGGGCCGCCCGGCTCCGCGGTAGGCGTCCACGAACACCGTGTTCGTGTACGTGCCGATGACCTCGCAGTGGACGTTCGGGATCTTGTAGGGGCCACCCAGCACGCGGCCGTAGAGCGTGGTCGGGATGCCCGGACCGATGGTCGACAGGCGCCCGCCCATGTTCGCGTACGTCTTGACCCGCAGGCCGGTGACCTCGCCCTCCTTCGTGGCGCCCACCTCGAGATAGGTGACGTGGTCGCGGCCGTGAGTGGTGGCCTGGTAGTTCTCGGTGCGGGTCTCGTACCACTTCACCGGTCGCCCGCCGAGCTTCTTCGACGCCCACGCGACCAGCGTCCACTCCGGGTAGCAGAAGATCTTCGTCCCGAAGGCGCCGCCGATGTCGGGCGAGATGACCCGGATCTTGTGCTCCGGGACGCCCATCACGAACGCCGCGATGAGGAGCCGCATGATGTGCGGCGTCTGGCTCGTCATCCAGATCGTGTACTCGTCCTGGCCCAGCGTCCCAGCGGCCGATGGCTCCACGCATGTCGATCGGGTTGGGAATGAGGCGCTGGTTGACGATGCGCTGCTTGACCACGACCTCGGCGCCGTCGATGGCTGCCGCGGTGCCGTCGGCGTCACCGATTGCCCAGGTGAAGGCCACGTTGTTCGGCGCGTTCTCGTGGAGCTGCGGGGCGCCGTCGGCGGTCGCGCCCTCGGTGTCAACCACCACGGGCAGCGGCTCCCACGTGACGTCGATCACGTCGCGCGCGTCGACCGCCTGCTCCGGCGTCTCGGCGATGACGACCGCGACGCCCTCGCCGGTCCACTTCACGTCGTCGACGGCCAGGACGCGGGGCGTATTGAGGTTGTTCGTGACGCCACCCACCTCGCCTCCGCTGGCGCCTCCGGCGGCCCAGGCGCAGGGGAGCGGATTGAGCTCGCTCTCGGCGTCCTTGCCGGTGAACACCGCCACGACGCCGGGCATGGCCGCGGCGCGGGACGTGTCGATGGACACGATTTTCGCGTGCGCATACGGCGAGCGCAGGATCGCGGCGTGGGTCATGCCTGGGAGCTTGATGTCGTCGAGGTAGTTGCCGGCGCCGGTGATGAGCCGGGGATCCTCGGTTCGCTTGACCGCGACGCCGAGCGGGGATGCAATGGCCATCGGTATCTCCTCCTCGCTCAGCGGCTCTGCTCGGCGAGGTCCTCGCCGAGCTCTTCAGCGACTGGCCCGGCCGGCGCCGCCTCGGCGTCATCGGTGGCGGGCGGCAGCGGCTCCTCGTCGTCCCCGCCGATCGCGATGGCCACGCCGCCCTCGGCGGTGATGCGCGCCGCTTCGCGGATGGCTGCCACGATGTTTTGGTAGCCGGTGCAGCGGCAGTAGTTGCCCTCGATGGCGTGGCGGATTTCCGCATCGGTCGGGTCGTCGTTGCTGGCCAGCAGGTCCGCGGCGGCCATGATCATGCCGGGGGTGCAGAAGCCGCACTGCAGGCCGTGCTTCTCCCAGAAGCCCTGCTGCAGCGGGTGGAGCTGCCCGTTCGTCGCCATGCCCTCGATGGTCGTGACGGCGGTGCCGTCCGCCTGCGCCGCGAGGACCGTGCACGACTTCACCGCGGCACCGTCCATGAGCACCGTGCAAGCGCCGCACTGGCTCGTGTCGCAGCCGATGTGGGTGCCGGTAAGGGAGAGATCCTCGCGCAGGAGGTGCACCAGCAGTCTGCGGGGCTCCACCTCGAGGCTGTGGGCCTCCCCATTCACGTTGAGTGCGACGCGAAAGGTCACCGGCAACCTCCTTATTCGCTGATGAAGCGGGCGCCGGACATACCCTGCGGCCGGCGCGGGTCAGGTCGGGTGGATGAACGCATCATCGTCCTCAGCCCATTGACCGGTCAAGCATTTGCGGCACCCGGTGCTAGAGTCGCCAGACAGGCCATGAGCGAGCTGACTGACGTCCTCTCCGCGATCGACACGCTGCACCAGCGCGGCGAGCGAATGGCCCTTGCCACCATCGTCTCCGTCCGCGGCTCGACCTACCGACGGCCCGGCGCTCGGCTCCTCGTTCCGGAGCACGGCGCCCCGGTCGGGAACGTCTCGGGCGGCTGCCTCGAGGGAGACGTGGAGCGCATCGGTCGAGAGGTGATGACCACCGGCGCTCCGCGCCTGGAGCTGTTCGACCTCACCGCGGACGGTGACGAGGTGTGGGGCTACGGCCTCGGCTGCAACGGCGCCATGGAGCTGTTCATCGAGCCGGCGGAGCACGCCATCGCCACGGCCGTGGCGCTGCGCACGGCCGTCGAGGCGGAGCGCGCCTGCTGCCTGGTGACGGTGCTTGCCTCGTCAGATGACGCGGTGGTCCCCGGCGCGCGGCTGCTGCGGCTGGCCGATGGGACGTCGGCCGACGGCCTCGGCACCGATGCGGCCGATGCCACCGCGGCCGGCCTCGCCGACGCGGCGCTTGGTTCGGGCGAATCGTCGGTCGTCGAGGCCGATGGCCTGCGCCTGTTCGTGGAGGTGCTCGAGCCGCCGGCCCGCCTGCTCGTGTGCGGTGCCGGCCACGACGCCGTGCCGCTGGTGCGATACGCGTCGGAGCTCGGCTGGCGGGTGACCGTGGCCGACGTGCGCCGGCCCTTCCTGACCCACGATCGCTTCCCCGAGGCGGCGGCCTTCAGCGACGCCGACCCGGGCGGCGTGGCCGCGCTGGTGGAGGCGGGACACCGCACCTACGCGGTCCTCATGAGCCACAACTACCTGCGCGACGTCGACTACCTTCGCTCCCTTCTCGGCTGCTCGCTGGAGTACCTCGGGGCACTCGGCCCCCGGAAGCGGACGCTCCAGATCCTGCGCGAGCTCGACCGGGTCGAGGAGATCGACCGGATCCACGCCCCGGCCGGCCTGGACGTCGGCGCGGAGGGACCGGAAGAGGTGGCGTGGGCCATCGTGGCCGAGATGCTCGCCGTGCGCCGCGGCCGAGCCGGCGGCTTCCTGCGGGACCGTCGCGCCCCAATCCACGCGGTGGAGTAGGCCTCGATCACCCCGGCCGGCACCGCCAGGTCGGTGTCGAGGTTCTCGAGGCGCAGGACGTCGGGATCGTCGCCGGCGGCCGCAGCAACGCGGTCGATGTTGAAGCCGGGGATGTCGGCAAGGCGCGAGACGCTCACGAGACCGGAACCTCCGCTAACCCCCGATGAAGCTCATCTCCACCTTCGGCAGGTCGACCGTCTCGAGAGTGCGCAGCTCGCTGTAGCGGTCGTCGCGGCCTGCCCAGATGGCGCGGAGCGCATCGGCCAGGGCGTCGTCGGTGAGGCCCGAGCGGAGCAGCGCACGAACGTCGTGGCCGCCCATCGCGAAGAGGCAGGTGTAGAGCTGTCCGTCCGCCGAGAGGCGTGCCCGGGTGCAGTCGCCGCAGAACGGCTCGGTGACGCTGGTGATGACGCCGACCTCGCCGGCGCCGTCGCGATAGCGCCACCGTTGGGCCACTTCGCCGCGATACGAGGCGTCGACCGGCTCCAGCGGCCAGCGCGCGCCGATCGCGGCGATCACCTCGACGGCCGGGATGACATCGTCCATGCGCCAGCCGTTGGTGTGGCCGACGTCCATGTACTCGATGAAACGCACGACCGTATCGGTCCCGCGGAAGTGCTCGGCGAGGTCGGTGATGGCGTGCTCGTTGAGGCCGCGGCGGACGACGGTGTTCACCTTGACCGGCCCGAGGCCCGCGGCCTCGGCGGCCGCGATTCCGTCCAGGACCCGCGAGACGGGGAAGCCGACGTCGTTCATGGCCATGAACGTCTCGTCATCGAGGGCGTCCAGGCTGACGGTGACCCGCTGCAGGCCGGCATCGGCCAGGAGCGAGGCCTTCGCGGCCAGGAGCGAGGCGTTGGTGGTGAGTGTGAGGTCCTCCACGCCGTCGATCGTGGCGAGCATGCGCACCAGCTCCTCGAGGTTGCGGCGCACGAGCGGCTCGCCGCCGGTGAGCCGGACCTTTCGCACTCCGAGCCCGACCGAGGCCTGCACGACCCGCGCGATCTCCTCGAAGTCGAGGATCTCGGCGCGCGGCAGGAAGGCGTGGTCGCGGCCGAAGACCTCCTTGGGCATGCAGTACACGCAGCGGAAGTTGCAGCGGTCGGTGACGCTGATGCGCAGGTCGCGCATCGGCCGCCCGAAGGTATCGGTCACCGCGGGGAGCGTCATGGGCTCCGAATCCTCGCAGGCGGCGAGGTCCAGCGCAATGAGGACCGGCCTTATGGCGCGAGCGAGTTCACGATCTCGTTGAACGTGGCGATCGGGATCTCGCCGGTCAGGCGCTGCACGACGCGGCCGTCCGAGTCGACGAAGACGAATCCGGGGAAATTGCCCATGCCCAGGGCCGTCAGTGCGGTGCTGTTTCCGTCGTCGTTCATCGTCTGCGGCGTCCAGCCCTCACCCTCGAGCCACTCGGACGGTGGGTAGTTCTCGGCGGTCTGCGTGATCGAGGTGGAGATTCCGACGATCGAGACGCCCTCGGGCATGCCGGTCGTGTCGAGGTAGTCGACGAGGAGCGGAACTTCGGCCTGGCAGTGCGGGCACCAGTGGGCCACGATCACGATTGCCATGGGGCCACCGTCGAAGCCGATGGTCATCGGCGCGTCTTCGAGATCGGTGCCGATGAGCGTGGGAATCGTCATCCCGACGGCCGGGTCGGCAGCGCCCGCGGTCAGCTCGGGAAGTGGATCGCCGGTGACGGTGATCGCGGTGCTCGCCGGCTCCTGCGAGCCCGCTCGACCCGGCACCGCTGACGCCGAACGCGATGATCAGCGGCCACGGCGACGACGGCGACGACCGCGCCGCCGATGAGCCACGGCGTGCGCGACGGCCTGGGTGGCGGCGCAGCCGAGCGCTTCGGCATCCCCTTGGAACGGTTCGGCTTCGAGCTCATGCGGGGTCTTCTCCGTGGTCGTCATCGGTCGCGTTCTCGCCGCCGGCGACGAGCACGAGGAGGGTGATGATGGCGAGGAATCCGGCGAGCGCCATGGTCGGGATCGTCACGAATCCCAGCACCTGTACCCAGATCGTCGAGCAGGGAACGTCGAGCGAGCAAGAGCCACTCGGCAGGGTCGGGATGCGCTCGACGCCGATGTGCCAGATCGAGATCAGCGCCCCGATCGCGGCGAGCGGCCCCGCGTAGCGGATGACGCCCGCGTCACCCCGCGCCGCCGCGATGCCCAGGATGATCACCTGCGGGTACATCGCGATGCGCTGGTACCAGCACAGCGCGCAGGGCGGGAAGCCTGCCACCTCGCTGAAGTAGAGGCTGCCCGCCGTGGCGGTCAGCGCGACGGCGAACGCGAGCCACAGGCCGTCGGGCCCGATGGCGCCGTGCAGACCGTCGATCGTGCCGCGCGCCACCCCGATCCGGTCGAGTCCCCACGCCACCAGCACCAGCAGCGACGCCGATGAGTGCGGCGACGGCGAGGAGCCCCAGGAAGGTGGCGACGGTGAGGACGCTCATGGGTCCAGTGTGGCCGGAATCGGCGCGCCTGTCATGCGAGCAGCCTCCCGATGACCCATGGCGAGCCCGAGGGCGATGCTCACCGCGCCGCCGACGACGAGCGCGCCGCGCGATGTCGCGGCGTCGCAGCGCGGCAGCGCCACGCCCCCGAGGCCGAGCCCCAGGCCCAGCGCTCCGCCCACGACCAGGATGAGCGCGATGACGCTCCCCACCGTCACGACGCTGACGACCTGCCCCTCGGCGATCCCCTCCTCGTCGAGGGCGAAGCTGAAGCGCTGTCGGGTGAGCTCGTCGCCCGTCCCGCGCGCGGTGACGAGCACGCTGGCGTCCCACGAGCTGCCGGCCGGGAGAACGACCGCATCGGCGTACCAGTCGACCGTCCCGTCGTCGTTGCGCTCGACCATGCCCGTGTGGTCCATCTCCTCCATGTCGCCCATTCCCTCGGTGCCAGCGAGCGTGAGTGGGATTCGCGTGGACTCGTCCGGTGTCGAGCCGGTCGAGGGCCAGGTCAAGGCCGCCGGAGCCGGTGAGGGCGTCGTTCGTGGTGACGGTGATGCGGTTGACGCCCGGGCGCCCCGGAGCCGATCGCCATCGTCATGTTCGGGAGCACCTCGCCGAACGCGTCCGGGACCGGCTCGATGGCCACGCCACGGGCCTCCTCGACCGGCGGCGTCACGGCCAATGCCGCAGTGAACAGCAGCGCGACGGCCACCAGGCCGCCCTCGACGCCGAGGCGAGCGTCGACCCCCGCCATCCACTCCGGTCGACGGCCGCCGTCGAGGTAGTTGACCGCGCCGATGCCGACGGCGGCCACCACGGCCGCGCTCTTGAGCAGCAGCGTGCGGCCGTACTCGGTGCCGAGCGGGAGGACGGACCCGGTCTCGATCCATGCCGAGTACAGGCCGCTCAACCCGGCCAGGCCGATGGCGACGATCGCCATGGCCGAGAAGCGCGGCACGACGTCCCGCAGCGCCGGCGCCGGTTCGTCCTCGACCAGGAGCGATGGCCGCAGGACGAGAGCCAGCATCGCGGCGATGCCTCCGACCCACACCGCGACCGCCGCGACGTGGACGATGCCGGTCACCACAGCCGCCGGGTCGGAAAGCGCCGCCGCGTGGCCGCCCGCCACGAGCAGGCCGATCGCGATGAGGCCGGTGATGACCAGCACGACGCCGGCAGCGCGCGCGACCGAGCAGCGCGGCGATGGCGCCGGTGAGGGTCACCGCGACCCGGGCGACCTGCAGCTGCCCGCTGCGACCGCCGAAGAGGTACGTCCCGACATCGCCGGACTCGAGCCCGGCCTTGAGCGCAAGGGCGAGTGTCGCGACGGCCGTCAGGACAAGACCGGCGGCAAGGACGCGGACGAGGCGCGCGGGCATCTCCCGCCGCCGCAGCGCGTAGCGGACGAAGAGCGGCACGCCGACCGCGCCGATGAGCCCGACGTACACGAGCCACCGGCCGACGATCACCACGAGGTCGCGATCGGCGTGGGTCATGGCCCCGCCGGCTCCCACGGGCATCAGGTCGGCGACGTCCCCGACCCCGAAGGTGAGGAAGCCCTCGGCGGTGTGGCCGTCCGCCGTCGACAGGCTCCGCCATCGGACGGTGAAGACGCCCTCGGGCAGCGCGGGGTCGACGACCACCAGGGCGAATGGGTCGGCCGGATCGATCTCGCCGGCGTGGTCGAGCAGGACCGTGCCCGACTGATCGGCGAGGTCGAGCGAGGTCAGGTCCGGCGCCAGGGGCTCGCTGAAGACGAGCCGGATCTCGGCTGGCGACTCGGCAAGCACCGCCCCGGCGGCGGGCGAGCTCGTCACCAGCTGGGCGTGCGCCAGCACGCGTCCGCCGGGGAGCGCGTGGATGGCCGGCGCCGCGAAAGCCGCGACGCCAGCCAGCAGGAGGGCAGCCGCGGCGGCGCGGAGCCGCGACCGCCGCAGCCGGGGCATCAGGTCCGTCGACGAGCCAGTGACAGCCCGAGCGCCACGAGCCCGGCGACCAGGCCGGCGCCGCCGAGGACAAGCGCGATCGTGGCCGTGGTGAGCCGCGGCCGCCCCGGCCTCGGCGTCACGCACGACGTCGGCCGTTGCCGGGAAGACCGACCGGGAACTGCCCCGCGGCAACGTCGCTCACGTCGCTGAACGTGTCGGGCCCGGACGTGAACTCCTCGTCGATGGCGGTGCCCTCGATCTCGCCGAAGATGCGGAACGTGTACTGAGCCCGCTGCCGTTGGCATGAACACCGAGCGATAGGCGCCCGGGACGCCGAAGCACGGGCGAGATCTCGAGCTCGCGCGTGTCGGCGCCGAAGGTGACCTCCGCGCTCAGCGTCTCCTCGAGCCCCTCGACCGGCTCCTCGGTCTCGTGGATGGCGACCTCGAACTCGAGGCCGCTCTTCTGTCCGGTAAAGACCGGCTCGTCCATGAATCCGACGGTGATGGAGTACTCGCCCACCTCGCGGTGCTCGTGGGCGAGCGCTACCCCGGCGCCGACGACCGACGTCAGCGCGACGGCAAGGACGCTCGCGCGTCCGATGCGATTGAACACGGATGATATTCCTCTTGCGGAATGTGGTGGCTGGGATCAGACGAACGCCACCACCGGGGGTGCGCGGGAGGCACCCATGCGCGAGAGGACGGATGACCGATGCGCCACGACCCGGCTCGGGCGCCGCAGGTGACGGGCCGGGCGCGGACGCGATGCCAGCGCGGCGGCGATCGCCGCGAGCAGCGACCGCTCGACACCGACGATGAGCTCGACGATGACGGCGGCGATCCCGGTCAGGAACGCGATGATCGGAAGGGCGAGCGGGTACTCCGGCCCCACGCAGCGCCCCGAAGCCGATGGGGTGGGCATGGACGATGAGGTGCTCGGCGTTCTCCTGGAGCACGAAGCCGATGGCGACGACCGACGAACAGCGCGGCCCACGTGCGCAGGCTGCGACGGCCGAGACCACCTGGCCGGATCGCCGGTGCGTCGAGGTCCGTCGCGCGGTCCCTGAGGCCGCGCAACCGGCGGGCCGACCGCGACCGCGGCGAGGACGGCCCCGATGGCGATGGCGACGGACACCGCCCCCCAGTAGTCGTGGCCCGCGCTGCGGAGCACGCGCGCGAGGTCTTCCCCGGGACCGAGCTGGACGAGGAAGATCGCGTCGTGGCTGACGAGCAGCGTGACGGCCGCGACGCGCCGCGGAGACGCAGCGCCCGGCGTCGGGTCACGCAGGACTCACCGTGCCCGTGGGGGTGCTCGACGAGCCGCATCGGCAGCGACGGGAGCGGCCTCGGATCCGGATCGGGCTCGTACTCGTCGGTGTGCGGGTTGACCTCGTAGGTCCACGCCGGACCGTTCGTGGCGATCGAGGTCAGCGCATCGGCGAAGGCGTCCACATCGTCCGTCGTCGAGCCGAGCCCCAGGCTCATGCGCGCCGCTCCGGGCAGGCGCTCGTGGTGCCCGGCGCGGCTCTCGTCGAGGAGCCGATGCGCCTCGGCGTCGTCGACGCGCAGCAGCCGCATCATCAGCGGGTGCGCGCAGAAGCACCCGTGCCGGATGCCGATGCCGTGCTCGGCCGACAGGATCGCCGCGAGCTTGTCGTACGGCATGTCGCCGAGGTTGAAGGTGAGGAGGCCCACGCGGGGGTGCGCTGCGGGCCAGACGCGGTAATGCTCGAAGCCGGGGACCGCCGCCAGTCGCTCGCGTGCGTGCGTCGAGCAGCGTGCCTTCCTCGGCGGCGACTGCCGCCATGCCGGCCTCGGCGAGCGTGTCGCAGGCGACGCCGAGGGCGACCGCCCCGATGACGTTCGGTGACCCCGCCTCCTGGCGGTCGGGCAGGTCGGCCCACACCGTGTCGTCGAGGGTGACGATCTTCACCGCGCCACCGCCGCGCAGGAACGGGTCGCCCGCCCCGAGCCAGTCGCGGTGGCCGATGAGCGCGCCGGCGCCGTACGGGGCGTACAGCTTGTGCCCGGACAGCGCCAGGTAGTCGATGCCGTCGCGCGCCATGTCGATCGGGGCATGCGGCGCCAGCTGAGCGGCATCGACGAGCAGACGAGCGCCGTTCGCGTGGGCGACCTCGGCGATCTCGGCGAGCGGCCAGATCTCGCCGGTCACGTTGCTCGCGCCGGTGGCCGCCACGAGGTGCGGGTCGTCGCAGTGCGGCAGGTCACGCAGGGTGGCTGCCAGCGACTCGAGCAGCTCGGCCGGCGTCTCGGGCACGGGCAGGTATCGCACCCCGATGCGCTTCCACGGCAGCAGGTTGGCGTGGTGCTCACCGGCGAAGGCGACGACGTGGGTGCCCGCGGGAAGCGTTCCCGCCAGCAGGTTGATCGAGTCGGTCGTGTTGCGGGTGATGATCACCGCGTCGTCGGGCCGGGCATTCACGAACTGCCGGATCGACTCCCGCGCGCCTTCGTAGGCGGCGGTTGCGGCGCGGGACTTGAAGCCCGCCCCGCGGTGGACGCTCGAGTACCAGCCCAGCAGCTCCTCGACGGCGTCATGGACGCGTTGGAGGGCGGGGGCGGAGGCGGCGTAGTCGAGGTTGACGTAGCGGGTCGGCGCCGCCGGTGACGAGCGGGACCTCGGTATCGGCGCCGACGAGGCGCAGCGCGTCGCTTCCGTGGAGCATCCCGACCGGCTCCTGGGTGGCGGTCATGGCGGCCATCCTACCCCCGCGAGTTCAGCCTGCGACGGCGGCGGGATCCTCTCGTCGCAGGAGAATGCCCAGGTAGGCCTTCCACGGCCCGACCTCGGCATCGTGCGAGCCGGCCATGCCGGCGAAGATCTGCGAGACGTGGTCGAGGTCGTGCACGGCCCACGTGGCGAGGAGCTCGCGCAGCGTGACCTCGCCCAGGCTCGGGTGCAGGCCACGGCGATCGAGGTCGGCCTCGGATGCCAGGGCCTCCAGCCGCGCGAGGTTCTCCGCGCGGAGGCGGGCGAAGTGCTCGACGAGATCGTCGAGGGACGCATCGGTGTCGCGCTCGGCGTGGCCGAACCGATCGAACTTGTCGAAGGGCACCGACGTGCCGTGCTCGAGGATGCGCTGGGTCCGCTCGATCCAATCGGTCAGCTCGCCGGTGATGAGATGACCGACGACGTCCTTCGGGCGCCAGCCGTTCTCGGGCACGTCGGTTGTATCGGTCCATCCCTCGGGCAGGCCGACGAGCAGCGTCCGCAGGAGGTTGGGGGTCCTTCGCAGCAGGCTCGTCGTCTCGCCGATGAAGTCGCTCATTGACCGATGCTACGCCCGATCGTCTCAGCGCAGGTCGCGGTCGGCCTCGATGAACGCCGTGCCGAGCACACGCGCCATGGTGGGGAAGGCGTGGATCGTGTCGGCCAGGATGTCGAGAGGGACGTCCGCTCGGATGGCGAGGACGCACTCGTGGATCACCTCGGATACGCCGAGGCCGGCCATGAAGGCGCCGACCAGCCGCCGACGCTCGCGGTCGACCACGATGGTGATGTGGCCGCCGGTCTCGGTGGTGTAGCCCTTGGACGAGGTCGCGACGTCGACGGTGTACTCCGTCGCGTCGATCCCGCGCTCGCGGGCCTGCTCGAGCAGGAGTCCGACCGAGGCTGTCTCGGGATCGGTGTAGGTCGCGCGCGGGATGGCGTCGAAGAACGGCGTGTAGTCGTCGCCGAGCGCGATCCGTGCCGCCGCCTCGCCGGTGTAGTGCCCCAGGTGGGTGTGAAGCTCGGGACCGGCGACGTCTCCCGCGACGTACACGCCGTCCGCGATCCGCAGCCGCTCATCCCGCTCGACCCTGCCGCCCTTCGGCGTCACCCCGATGTTCTCGAGCCCCAGGCCGTCGAGCGGGATCTCGCGGCCGATGGCCAGCATGATGTCGTGGGCCGCGACCGGGTCGCGCCCGTCGAGCTCGATCACGTGAGCGCCATCGGCGCCCTCGCCGGCGCGCACGCGCACGGCCCGAGTGCTTAAACGCAGCGTCACGCCATCGCGCTCCAGCGCCTCTCCCAACGCACGCGAGGATCGGGGATGTTCGCGGTCGTGCACCCGGTCGCGCGGGTGGACGAGCGTCACCGGCACGCCATAGCGCGCGTACACCTGGGCCAGCTCCACGCCTGTAGGCCCCCCGCCGAGGATGGCGAGGGAGCGCGGCAGCTCGCGGGTCGAGGTTCCCTCGACGTTGGTCCAGGGCCGCGCCTCGGCGAGGCCGGGCAGGTCGGGGATGCGGCTCATCGATCCGATCGCCACGATCACGGATTCGGCCTCGAGGAGCTGGTCGCCGACGCGGACGCGCGCCCGGACCCTCGAACGAGGCCGAGCCGCGGATGACGGTGGCCCCCGCATCGGTGAGCGAGCGGACGTGACCCGAGTCATCGGGCGTGTCGGTCCCCTCGCGGTTGATCATGTAGTCGCGGAAGTCCGACGCCTTCGCCCACGGGTAGTCGCCGCCCGCGTGGTGGACCGCGGCCGCATGGAGCAGCGCCTTGGAGGGCATGCACGCCCAGAACGGGCACGACCCGCCGAAGAGGGCGCGGTCGATGATCGCCACCGACGCCTCGCGGGTCCGCGCGTAGTAGGCGGCGGCCTCCCCGGCCGCTCCGGCACCGATGACGACGAGATCGAATCGGTCCATCAGCTGAACGGCTTCACGACCATGTCGATGATGAAGAGGACGACCAGGATCGCGTCGACCCAGAACAGCGGGGTCGTGGCGTGGCTGATCGCGGCACGCAGCTCGGGCGACGGCGCGTCGAGCGGGCTGTCGTGAGCGGCCGAGCCCACCCGGATCATGCGCGGGACCGTCACGAGCGATGGGGTCGCGAAGGCGATGAGCGTGAGGACGTAGGCGATGATCAGCCATGGGGCGAACGGGTCGTACCCACCCACGAAGACGGCGATCAGGCCGACGATCACGCCCATGCCGTACAGCGGCCCGACCACGATCCCGATGCCCTGGTACGTGTCGACGATGCCACGCATTGCCGCGACGTCTCCGCGGCGCATGGCACGCCACAGCATGAACGCCGGCCCCTGGGCCAGCGCCGTCGCGGTGAACATGATGATGATGTGGAGCGCGATCAGGAACGGGGTCATGTGGATGCCTCCGTGCTGCGTGCGGCGCCCAGTGTCGCATCGGCGCCCACCTCCACGCCGCCGATCCACGTGCGCCACGGCCGGACGCCCCCGAGCCTGAGAGCGAAGGCGCCCTCGTGCTCGGCGTCCCAGGCCACGAAGTCCGCGGCCGCGCCGACCTCGAGCGACCCGAGGTCCGGCCGGTTGAGCGATCTGGCGCCTCCCGCGGTGGCGGCCACGAGCGCCTCCGTGGCCGTCATCCCGAGAAGGGTCGCCCCGAGCCCGATCACGAGCGGCATCGCTCCGAAGCCGCCGAAGGTGCCCGCGTTCGCGTCGCTGGCCAGGGCGACCGTCGCGCCGGCGTCGATGAGCCCCCGCGCCGGCGGCATGCGATCGCGTAGCACGAGCGCCGGGGCAGGTAGGAGGGTGGCGACCGTGCCGCTGGCGGCGAGCGCTGCGGTGCCGGCCTCGTCCAGCTGCTCGAGATGGTCGACCGAGGCCGCACCGAGTCGCACGCCCAGCTCCGCGGCTCCGGTGAGCGCCAGCTGATCGGCGTGGAGCCGTAGCCCGAGTCCGGCGCTTGCGGCGGCACGGGCGATGCGCTCGGTCGCGGGGAGGTCGAAGAAGCCACGATCCGCGAACACGTCGACGAACTCGGCCAGCCCGGCGTCCACGACGGCGGGGATCATCTCCTCGGCCACGAGCTTCGCGTAGCCGGCGGCCGATTCGGCCTCGGGCGGTACGGCGTGGGCGCCGAGGAACGTCGTGATCACCCGGATCGGAAGGCGCGCGGCCACCCGGCGCAGGATCCGCAAGTGGCGCAGCTCCTCGTCGAGCGAGAGGCCATACCCCGACTTGCACTCGACGGTCGTCGTTCCCGCGGCGAGGGCGGCACGCAGCCGTGCCTCCACCAGCGACTCGAGGGCGTCGTCGTCGGCGCCGCGGGTGATCCGCACCGTGCGCAGGATCCCGCCGTCAGTGTAGGGCTGGCCTTCCAGACGCGCGGCGGCCTCGTCTGACCGATCGCCGGCGAAGACGGGGTGCGTGTGGCTGTCGACCAGGCCGGGCGTGACGAGCGCCTCACCGAGGTCGACGCGATCGTCGTCGGCCGGTGCCGCATCCGCCGCGCCGACCCACGCGATCCGCCCGTCCAGCACCTGGATCGCCCACGGCGAGGGGCCTGCCGGGGCGAGGCGGCCGGTTCCGACGAGGAGCATGCGCGGAGCCTAGCCGCTCGGCCGCCCCGGTGTGGCGGCCACGCCCTACACTCGCGCCCATGGCCGCCAAGCCGGCAATCCTCGCGGTCGACGACGACCTCCCCGTCCTGCGCGCGGTCGAGCGTGACCTCCGCACGCAGTACGGCGAGACCTACCGCGTCATCGGGGCCGGCTCGGGAAGTGAGGCGCTCGAGGTCGTGCGCGAGCTGACGCAGCGCGGCGACGCGGTGGCCCTGTTCCTGGTCGACCAGCGCATGCCGGTGATGACCGGCACCGAGATGCTGTCCGAGGCGATCCCGCTCCAGCCGGACGCCAAGCGCGTGCTCCTCACCGCGTATGCCGATACTGACGTCGCCATTCGGGCCATCAACGATCTGCGCCTGGACCAGTACCTGCTGAAGCCCTGGGAGCCTCCGGAGGAGCGGCTCTACCCCGTTGTCGACGACCTTCTGGCCGACTGGATGGCCAACTTCCGCCCGCCCTTCGAGGGAGTCCGGCTCCTCAGCAGCCGATGGGCGCCGCGCGGGCACGACCTGCGCGACTTCCTGACCCGCAACCAGGTCCCGTACGTCTGGCTCGATCCGGCCGCAGACGAGGAGGGCCGCCGCCTGGCCGCCACGCTCGATCCGCCGCCCGAGCCCGCCGAGGCGGTCGTCTGCTTCGCCGACGGCCGGATCCTCCGCGCACCGTCGACCCGCGAGCTCGCCGAGGCGGTCGGCATGACGGTTGCCGCGGCGAACCCGTTCTACGATCTCGTCATCATCGGGGGCGGGCCCGCTGGGCTCGCCGCCGCGGTGTACGGCTCCAGCGAGGGGCTGCGCACGCTCCTCATCGAGCGCGAGGCGCCCGGGGGACAGGCCGGCACGACGAGCCGGATCGAGAACTACCTCGGATTCCCGTCCGGCCTCACCGGCGCGGACCTGGCACGGCGTGCCCTGACCCAGGCGCGCCGCCTCGGGGCGGAGATCCTCTCGTCGCGCGAGGTCGCCACGATCCGCCGAGCCGACCCGTATCGGACGGTGGTCCTCGACGACGGCAGCGAGCTGAGCTGCCAGGCGGTCGTCGTCGCCACCGGGGTCAGCTACCGGCAGCTCGACATCCCGGGCGCGGCGGAGCTGGCGGGCGCGGGCGTGTACTACGGCGCCGCGACCACCGAGGCGGTGCTCTACCGCGATGCGGATGTGGCCGTCATCGGTGCGGGCAACTCCGCCGGCCAGGCGGCCGTGCACCTGTCTCGGTTCGCCGGCACCGTGCACCTCGTCATTCGCGGCGACGATCTCGGCGCCGGGATGAGCGCCTATCTCGTCGACCAGCTCGCCGAGCTGCCGAACGTGCAGACGCATACGGGCGCGGATACCAAGGCCATGCGCGGCACCGATCACCTCGAGGCGGTCAGTCTTCGCCACCGCCGACGGGGAGCTCGAGCTGGTGGTGAGCGCCGCCTTCGTGTTCATCGGGCAGCAGCCGCGCACCGCGTGGCTCGAGGGCATCGTGGCGCGCGATGAGCGTGGCTTCGTGCTCACCGGTCCGCAGGTCGATGCCTCGCACGGGTGGAACCTCGACCGCACGCCGTTCCTGCTCGAGTCGAGCCTTCCCGGCCTCTTCGCGGCGGGCGATGTGCGCCACGACTCGGTGAAGCGGATCGCAAGCGCCGTCGGTGAGGGGGCCATGGCCGTCCGCTTCGTGCACGAGTACCTCGCGGGGTCGTGACGCACCAGCACCTGCCGGACGAGGCGATCGTCGCGCGGCTGCGCGATACCCCGCTGTTCGGCGGTCTCGACGACGAGCACCTCGCGCGGCTGGCGGAGCTCGGGGAGGTCGTCGACCTCGAGCCCGGCGAGTCGCTCATCAACGAGGGCGACCTCGCCGACGCGCTGTACGTCGTGCTCGACGGTGAGCTCGAGGTCACGAAGCGCTCAGGCACGAGCGAGATCCCGGTGGCCATTGTCGGGCCGGGAGCGCTGCAAGGAGAGATCGCCGCGCTCGAAGGTGGGCGGCGCCTGGCAACGGTGCGTGCCCTCGTCGCGGCCGAGGTGCTGCGCATCCCGATCGGCGGCATTCGCGAGCTCCTCACGGCGGGGCCCGACGCTGGCGCTCCGCATCATCGGCACCGCGGTGTCGCGCCTGCGGGCCATGGAGTCGACTCCTGCGCGAGCGCGAGAAGCTCGCCGGCCTGGGCACCCTCGCCGCCGGGCTGGCCCACGAGCTCAACAACCCGGCCGCTGCGGCGCTTCGATCAGTGCGTTCGCTGGAGCGCGCGGT
>CAVSAH010000002.1:0-874039 GCA_963725885.1 uncultured Chloroflexia bacterium
GTGGCGGGGGACACGGCCCTCTACTTCGACGCTCGCGACGCCGCGACGCTGACCGGCGCGCTGACGCGTCTCTTCGCGGGGGACGACCGAGCGGCTCGCGGCGAGGCCGCCCGCCTGCGAGCCCAGGCGCGCTACCGCTGGGAGGCCGTGACCGACGCCTACGAGCGGCTCCTCTCGGCAGGCTGCTAGGATGGACGGCCGGCCATGCTGAAGCAGCAGGCTCGCGCGATCGCCGCGATCTCCTACGCCGCGGACCTCGCCGTCACCCTCGGGGCCGTACCCCTCGCCTATTTCCTCCGGCACGTCCGTGCCCTGGCTCCTCCCGGGGGTCTACCCGACCGGCCTCGTCGACTTCTCCGTCTACCTGACCCTCGTCGTGGGCCGATGGTCGTCGTCTGGTCGGCGCTGCTCTGGGCGTCCGGTGCGTACCGGAGCCGCCGGACGCTCGGCCTGAAGGACGAGGTCTCGATGGTGGCGCGCGTCGCGCTCTTCGGGAGCCTCGCGCTGACGCTGATCGTCTACGCGGCCCGCTGGACCTTCATCTCGCGTTCGTTCCTCGTCATCCTCTTTTTCGTCAACCTCTTCCTTCTCGTCTCCGCGCGCGTCACCATCCGGCTCCTCGCACGGAAGGTCCGGTCGCTCGGCTTCAACTTCCGGACGGTCGTCATCGTCGGCGACACGCCGCGCGCGCGGTCGATGGCGCGCCTGATCTACGACCACCCGTGGTGGGGCTTCCGGCTTCTCGGCCTGATCCGCGAGCGCCCCGCCGCCTCGGAGCGAGACCACGCGGGGCGGCATCCCCGTCCTCGGGACGCTCGCCGACTTCGAGACGTCCTCAACGAGGCCAGGTCGACGAGGTGATCCTGGCCGTCGACCGGGGCGACCTGCGGAAGCTCGAGGACATCTTCCTTCTCTGCGAGGAGATGGGGGTCAAGACGCGGCTCGTCCTCGACTTCTTCCCCCACGTCCTCGCCCGCGTCGAGCTCGAGGAGTTCCAGGGGACGCCGCTCCTGACGTTCTCGACGACGCCCGACGACGAGCTGGCCCTCGCCTTGAAGCGAGGCGTCGACGTCTTCCTCGCGGTGGTTCTCGGTCTCGCGTCGCTCCTCCCCGTCGCGGCGGCGGCGTTCCTCATCAAGCTGACTTCGAAGGGCCCCGTCCTCTTCCGGCAGACGCGCTGCGGCCTGAACGGCCGCCCCTTCACCCTTCTCAAGCTCCGAACGATGGTGGAGGGGGCCGAGGAGCGGCTCGACGAGGTCGCCCACCTGAACGTGCACGACGGCCCCGTCTTCAAGGCGGCGAACGACCCGCGCCTGACGTCGCTCGGGACGCCTGATGCGCCGCTTCTCGTTCGACGAGCTGCCCGCAGCTCTGGAACGTCCTCAGGGGAGAGATGTCGCTCGTCGGGCCGCGGCCGCCGCTCCCGCGACGAGGTCGCCCGCTACGAGCGGTGGCAGCGGCGGCGCCTCTCGATGAAGCCGGGGGTCACCGGCCTCTGGCAGGTCTCGGGCCGCAACGACATCAAGAGCTTCGAGGACTGGATCAACCTCGACCTCGCCTACATCGACAACTGGAGCCTCTCCCTCGACGCCAAGATCCTCCTCCGCACCATCCCCACGGTCCTCACCGGCCGGGGGGCGCGGTAGCCGGGATGCCCGTCTAGAAACCTGCGAGCGTCCGCTCGATCTGTCCGCGTGCGTCGTCTCGTGGCGGCCGACGAAGCGGAGCCAGTCGAGCCGGTGAAGCGCCCGAGATGAAGTGCGGCATGACGAAGCGCGAGAAGCGCCTCGGCGCCGAGCGGTCTCGATTAGCGCGAGGAGCGCCTCCCGCGAGGCGAAGAGCGCGTCGATCACCTGCCGGGGCCGAGTCTCGGCGCGGGCACGAGGCCGCACCGGCCGGGGGCGGACGGCTTGAACGCGGAGGACGCAGAAGACGGGCGCCATCGGCAGCCGGTAGAACCAGGCACCGCTTCGGGATGCGGGCGGGCTCTCCCTCGCGTCCGCGTCATCGACCCTTCACGGCCTGCGATCTCGGCGGTCGGAGGTGGTCGAGGACCTCGGCGGCCGACCAGCCGCCGTCGGCCGGCGGGGCGAGGAGCTCGTCGTCGCGGCTCCCGCCGGCCGCCGGCGCGTACATCTCCTCGCGGACGGCGTTCATCCGTCCCGCGCGCGGAGCGCCCGGACGCGCGCGATGCGGTCGCGCTGCCCATAATCCTCCTAAACCGAACGGAGTGACCGTCCATGATCGCGGGCCGCCCGTGCTCGCGCTCTCTCCTTGCCCGCCTTCCTCTCGCCGCGCGAGCCGCTCGTCGTGACGTGCGGGACGTCTCCTCGACCCCGCCACGAAGAGCGTGAAGACGAACGCCACCGTCGCCATCGACGGCCGAACGGTCGTGGCGGCGGCGCCCGTCGGGGCCCAGTCACTCGACCTCTCTGCGTTCACCTGCCTCCCCGGCCTCATCGACGCCCACACGCACCTCCTCCTGCAGGGGGACGCGACGTCGGTCGGAGTACGACGAGCAGGTCCTGAAGGAGTCGACGCCCTACCGCGCGCTCCGCGCGGCCGCCGCGGGGCAGATCGCGCTCGACCACGGCTTCACGACGCTCCGCGACCTCGGGACCGAGGGGGCCGGCTTCACCGACGTCGACCTGAAGAAGGCGTTCGCCCTCGGGATCCTCCCCGGGCCGCGCGTCGTGACGGCGGGTCCCGGCATGGCGCCGACGGGGCGCTATCCGCTTCTCGGATTCTCGTGGGAGCGGAAGATGCCGGACGGCGTCCTGAAGTGCGACGGGGCGGACGACTGCCGGAAGGCGGTCCGGTACCAGGCGCAGTACGGCGTCGACTGGATCAAGGTCTACGCAGACGGCTCGTACTACCGGACGCCGGACGGCGGCTGGGCCTCGATCCCGAACTTCACGCAGGAGGAGATGAACGCCATCGTCGACGAGACGCACCGCCTCAGGAAGAAGGTGGCCGCCCACTCGATGACGCCGACCGGGCACCGGATCGCCCTCGCAGCCGGTGTCGACTCGATCGAGCACGGCGACGTGATCGACGACGAAACGGCCAAGACGATGGCGGCGAGAAAGATCCCGTACTGCCCGACGATCACGGTGGCCGACTTCGTGAAGGGGCCCCGCGGAAAGACGAACCCGGTCTGGGACCAGCTCTGGGCGGCGTCGCAGGAGTCGTTCCAGCGCGCGATGAAGGCCGGCGTCCCGATCGCGTTCGGGACCGACGCGGGCGGCTTCGACTGGGACAAGCGGAACCAGGCCGAGGAGTTCGTCTTCATGGTTTCCTGGGGAATGACGCCGTGGGAAGCGATCCGCTCGGCGACGACCGTGGCGCCGAGCTGCTCGGGCCCTCGCCCGACGGGAAGCTCGGCTGCCTCGACCCGGGCTGCGCCGCCGACCTCGTGGCCGTGGCCGGCGACCCGCTCGTCGACGTCAAGGCGCTCCAGGACATCAAGGCGGTCGTGGCCGCCGGCCGCGTCGCCAAGGGGCGTCAGCGCCGGCGCTTCAGTTGATCCGGTCCTGGTATTCCGTCGCGGCGGGCGACGTGCAGGACCTCGCGCACGTCGCGGCCGACCATCTGGAAGAAGCGCTCGTGGTAGCTGGCCACGCTGCCGACGCGGGTGTCCTCGAAGATCTTCTCGATCCGGTGGAGCGGGAAGAACATGTTCGCGACGCCCAGCTCCTGCTCGGCGTCCGGCCGGTGTTGCCGCGCCCAGTCGTCGAAGAGGTCGAGCTCGATGCCTCCCGGACGGTGAGGCCGGCGGGGGTGAGCCACGGTCAGGAGCCCCCAGTACTTCTCCTTCGGCTGCACCAGGTGGACGAGGACGAGCGTGCCGACTTCCATCAGCCCTTCTTCTTGGGCGGAGGCGGCGTGGGTGGGGGCGGCCGTGCCGGCTGCGGCGGCCTTCGCGCCCGGCGCGGGAGTGGCCTCGGCGATGGCCGTCTTCTGGGCGGCGGCGCGCCGCTCCTTCGACACTTCGGCGAGGCTCTTCCCCTTTCGCCGCGGCCGTGGCCGTGGGCGGGGGCGGGGCGTTGCCGCCGGGCTGTCCCAGCACCTGGACTCACACAGTCCCCCGCGTTCGCCGCCTCGGTCTTCTTCTCGTCCACGTCCGCGAGCATCAGCTTCTGAGGCGAGCCGGTGGGCGTCTGGAACGTGGAGGGCGTTGCCCTTGACCTCTGGCTTCGCCTTGGCCGCGACGCGGCTGCCGTCCTTCAGGACGATCGTGTAGTCGGCCAGCGCGGGCGAGGCAGAGCGAGGAGGGCGAGCAGAAGCGCAGGCGGCGCGTGTCTCGAGGCCGCCGCTAGAACGCCACGTTGGCGACGAAGTACTTCTGCGCCGACGTCTTGCCGCTCAGGAGCGCCTCGGCGTCGTCCGTGGACATGACGAAGCTCCTCTGCGGCGTGCTGGTTCGAGTCGCGGTGGCGAGGGTCAGCTCCACCTTGTCGACGTTGCGCCCGCCGGAGCGCGCGTCCTTCAGGCCGCGCGCCGTGGCCATGAGCGCGGCGAAGACCTGGGTCTCGGTGTCGGTGACGGCCGCGATCTTGAGGCCGCTCGGGATCGGTGAGAGCTTGCGCCCCTCACGTTCGACGCGTCGAAGGCGCGGGCGAAGGCGTCGCTCGTCTGCGTGTCGACGGAGGGCGTGGCCCGGCGCTTCGGGCCCTCGCCGACGGGAGCGCTGCCCCTCGTGCTGCGCGCTTCGGGGGCGGGACGCCTCGACGGGACGCTGGGGCGTGAGGGATCGGCGCCGATCTCGGTCTTCTTGTGCGCTTGATGTACTCCCCGAGGCTCGGCTTCTTGTCGGTCACCGTCGGGACGCCCGGCTGCCGGGCGCGTCGTCCAGGGTGTAAGCGTCACCCACGCCCTGTGCGTTGTACTTCTCGGTCTTCTCGAGATCGACGTCGTCGGCGGCGATCTGCTGGGGCGAGCCGAGGTTCGTCTGGTACACCCAGTATTTCCCCTTGACGGTGGGCTTGTCCTTCGCGGTGATCCGCGAGCCGTCCTTCAGGATGATCTGGTAAGCGAACGCCGTGGTGGACGAGAGGAGGCCGACGAGGGCGACGGCCGAGAGGAAGCGGAGCGAGCGCTTGGTGGGCATCGAGACCTCCTCGACCGGGACGAATCGCGCCCGCCCCACCGGGGCCGGTCGAGCTGCCGAACCCGGTCGTGATCAAGGACCTCGCCGAGATCCCTGTCGGTCAGCCACGCCGAGATCATCAACATCCTGATCAAGAACGGGATCTTCGCGACCGTCAACCAGTCGATCGACTTCGACACCGCCTCGCTCGTCGCCGGCGAGCTCGGCTTCGAGACGCTCGAGCGCGGCGCGGCCGCGCGTGCCGCCGCCGACGCGGCAGCCGAGGCGGAGCTCGTCGCCCCGGGCATCGCGTCGAACGGGCGCGGCGCGAGACGTGGAGCCGAGGACGACCCCTCCAAGCTCGTCGCGCGCGCCCCGATCGTGACGGTCATGGGCCACGTCGACCACGGCAAGACCAGCCTGCTCGACGCGATCCGCGAGACGAAGGTCGCGTCCGGCGAGAGCGGCGGCATCACGCAGCACATCGGCGCCAGCGAGGTCGACCACAACGGCAAGCGGATCGTCTTCCTCGACACGCCCGGCCACGAGGCCTTCACGGCCATGCGTGCCCGCGGCGCGCAGGTGACCGACATCGCGATCATCGTGGTGGCAGCCGACGACGGCGTCATGCCGCAGACGAAGGAGGCGATCGACCACGTGCGGGCCGCCCGGGTGCCGATGATCGTGGCGATCAACAAGATCGACAAGCCGGACGCCAACCCCGACCGGGTGAAGCAGGAGCTCGCCGACAACGGCGTGCTCATCGAGGAGTACGGCGGCGACGTCATCGCCGTGGCGGTCAGCGCCAAGCAGCGCACCGGCATCGACGACCTGATGGAGATGGTCCTGCTCGTCGCCGACCTCCAGGACCTCAAGGCCAACCCGGAGCGCGACGCGATCGGCACGATCGTCGAGTCGAAGGTCGACAAGGGCCGCGGCAACGTCGCGACCGTCCTCGTGCAGACCGGCACGCTCAAGGTCGGCCAGGTCGTCAGCGTCGGCAAGACCTGCGGCCGCGTGCGAGCGCTGAACAACGCCGCCGGCAAGCGCGTCAAGCAGGCCGAGCCGGCGACCGCCGTCGAGATCATCGGCCTCCAGGGACTGCCCGAGGCCGGCGACACGCTGCGCGTCGTGCCGACGAGAAGGCCGCACGCGACGCGGCCGAGGCCGCCGAGTCGCGCCGCGGTCGGCGGTGACGGCCGGCGGCATGCACGCTCGAGGAGATCAGCGCCGCAGATCCAGGACAGACGAGGTCGCCGAGCTGCGCGTCGTGCTCAAGACCGACGTGCAGGGCTCGCTCGGCGCGATTCGCGGCGCGCTCGAGCGGCTGAACACGAACGAGGTCCGCATCAACATCCTGCGCGAGGGAGCCGGCGACATCAACGAGAGCGACGTCAACCTCGCCTCGGCGTCGGACGCGGTCGTCATCGGCTTCAACACGAAGCTCGACCCGGGCGCGCAGCGCTCGGTGGAGACGACCGGCGTCGACGTGCGCATCTACGACGTCATCTACAAGCTGACCGATGACATCGGTCTGGCGTTGTCCGGGTCTGCTCGACGCCGAAGCTGGTCGAGCAGGTCGAGGGCCACGCCGAGGTGCGCATGATCATCAAGGCCGGCCGTGCCGGGCAACATCGCCGGCTCGTACGTCACCGACGGCCGCATCGTGCGTGGCGGGCAGGCCCGCGTGTTCCGCGGCAGCGAGATGGTGGCCGACACGCGGATCACGTCGCTCAAGCGATTCAAGGACGATGTCCGCGAGGTCGCGACGGGCTTCGAGTGCGGCATCGGGCTCG
This sequence comes from uncultured Chloroflexia bacterium, assembly GCA_963725885.1. Taxonomy (GTDB): domain Bacteria; phylum Chloroflexota; class Limnocylindria; order QHBO01; family QHBO01; genus JACDBZ01. Next base: position 6,886 of record CAVSAH010000002.1, read on the forward strand.
AGTTCGAGGAGATCGCCGAGGGCGACACGATCGAGTGCTACCAGATGGTGGCCGAGCAGGCCTGATCGCGATGAGCCAGCGTACCGACCGGCTCGACAGCCAGATCCGCGCCGAGCTGATGGAGCTCATTCAGCGCGAGATGAAGGATCCCCGCATCGGCTTCGCCACGGTCACCCGGGTGGAGACGGCGCGGGACCTCGGCAGCGCGAAGGTGTGGGTCAGCGTTCTCGGTGAGCCCGACGAGCAGGCCGCCGCACTGAAGGCGCTCGAGTCCGCCGCACCCTGGCTGCGCCGCCGCCTCGGCGAGCGGCTCATGATCCGCCACATCCCGCAGCTCTCGATCCGCCACGACGACTCGATCGAGGCGGGCGACCGCGTGCTGCGCCTCCTGCGCGAGCTCGAGGAGGGCCGCGGCGCATGAGCCGGGCCGACGTCCGAGATCTCGATCCTGGCGGCCGACCGCGTCACCGCGATCTGCCACGAGAACCCCGACGCCGATACGCTCGGCTCGGCGCTCGCGCTGCGGATGGCCGCCGAGCGGCTCGGCAAGCAGGCCGAGGTGGTCGCGGCCGACCCGGTGCCGCCGGCGCTGGCGGGGCTGCCGCTGGCGGACGAGGTTCGCACCCGCCCCGCGCTCGAACCCGACGTGGTTGTCGTCGTCGACGGCCCGTTGTCGCGCACCGGCGCGGTCGCCACCGAGTGCGTGGAGTGGCTCTCCCGCGCGCGCATCGCAAACATCGACCATCACGTGTCGAACGATGGGGCAGAGGCCACCGTGGCCTGGGTCGAGCCGAATGCGGCGGCGACGTGCGAGATGGTCGCCCTGCTGATGCCGGACCTCGGGGTCGAGATCGACGCGCAGATCGCGACCGTCCTCACCGCGGGAATCGTCCAGGACACCCACACCTTCTCCCACCCCAATGCCACGCCACGCACCCTGCGCGTCGGCGCCGACCTGCTCGAGGCCGGCGCGCCGCTGGCCACCCTCCACCGCGCCATCTACGCCGACAAGCCGTTCAGCACCCTGGCGCTGTGGGGCCGCATCCTGGCCGGCGCCCATGAGAGCGTCGACGGGCGCATCGTCCATGCGGTGATGACCCTCGAGATGCTGCGCGAGACCGGCACGGCCGCGGTGGCGTCCGAGGGGTTCATCGACCTGCTGGCCTCGACGCGCACGGCCGACGTCACGGTCCTCTTCAAGGAGGCCGATGCGGCCGAGGTGCGGGTCAGCATCCGGACCTCGGCCCGGGCCGACGCGGTCGCCATCACCTCGGCCTTCGGGGGAGGCGGCCACGCGCGAGCGGCCGGGATGCTCGGTCGCACGGCCGCTGACGGAGGCGATCACCGAGGTGCTGGCCGAGTGCGAGCGCGAGCTGGAACGCGCCGATGCTCGGAGTCGTTAACCTCGACAAGCCCGTCGGTCCGACCAGCCACGACATGGTCGGCCTGGTGCGCCGGCTGACCGGCATGCGGCGGATCGGGCACGCCGGCACGCTCGACCCGCTGGCCTCCGGAGTGCTGCCGATCCTCGTCGGGGCCGCCACGCGATTCAGCCAGGAGCTCACCGGGGGCCGAAAGCGCTACGAGGCGGTTGTCCGCCTGGGTGAGCGATCCGCCACCGACGATGCGCAGGGCCCGATCGAGCGCAGCCGGGGTCACGCCGCCGTCGGATGCTGGCCATCGCCGATGCACTGGCCCGGTTCGTCGGCACCTTCGACCAGGTGCCCCCGGCGTTCAGCGCCCGGAAGCAGGGCGGCCGCACCGCGCATCGGGCAGCGCGTGCGGGGGAGCCGCTCGCGCTCGAGCCGCGGACGGTGACCGTTCACTCCATCGAGCTGCTCGAAGTCACGCGCCACGACGCCGTCGCCGACGTCGCCATCGACCTGCGTTGCGGCCCCGGCACGTACGTGCGGTCGATCGCCCGAGACCTCGGCGCGGAGCTGGGCTGCGGCGGGCACCTGCACGCCCTTCGCAGGACCGAGGCCGCCGGACTGCAGGCTGCCGACGCTGTCGACCCGGAGCGCCTCGAGGCGGCCGCGCGCGATGGCCGGCTGGACGAGCACGTCCTGCCGCTCACGCCACTGCTCAGGATGCCCGTGCTCGACCTTGCCGACGAGGCGGCCTGGCGCTTCGCCCACGGCAACGAGCAGGCGGTCGACGGGCGCGGTTCCGCCCGGCCCGGTCACCGTCCTCGACGGGGGATCGGCTGCTGGGCGTGGGCCATCTCGACGGTGGCGTCCTGAAGCCGGACAAGGTGATCGCCGACGGTGCGACCGAATGAGCCTGGACCTGCCCGGCAACCGGGGCCTCGGTCGTCACGCTCGGCGTGTTCGACGGGGTCCACCTCGGCCATCGGGCTATCGTGGACGCCACCGTCGCCGTGGCGCGGCGGACCGCGGGCCCGATGCGACGGCGCTCGTCTTCGACCCGCCGCCGGTGGAGGTGATCCGGCCCGGGAGCACGGTCCCTCGCCTGCTGCCGGTCGATCTCGTCGCGTCCGCCTGCGCGAGGCCGGCATCGACCACGCGGTGATCGTCCGGTTCGACGGAGCGGTGCGCGAGCTCTCCCCGGAGGGGTTCCTCGATGCGATTGCCCCGTCGATCGAGATCCGCGGTTTGGTCATGACGGCGAGCAGCGCCTTCGGGCGGGACCGCGCGGGCACGCTCGAGCGTATCGCCGCGATCGGGGGCGAGCGCGGGTTCGCCGTCGAGGAGGCCCCGGTCGTGACCGACGGTGACGAGCCCGTTTCCTCGTCGCGTATCAGGATCGCGCTGGCTGACGGGGATGTCGCCCGCGCTGCGCGCCTGCTCGCGGCCCCGCCCCTCCTGCGCGGCACGGTGATCCGCGGCGACGGGCGCGGTCGAGAGCTCGGGTTCCCCACGGCCAACCTCCGGTTCGACTACACGCCCGCGCTGCCCGCCCTCGGGCATCTACGTCGGACGGGTGGACGTGGCGGATCGCGGGCGTCGGGCCGGACCACCCGGCCCTCGTCAGCGTCGGCGTGCGACCGACCTTCCACGATCGACGCATCGGTCCTGGTCGAGGTCTACCTCCTCGACTTGGAGCGGCGACCTGTACGACGCCAGCCTCACCGTCACGCTCGGGGATCGCCTTCGCGAGGAGCGTGCGATTCGCATCGGTCGAGGGCCTCGTCTCAGCAGATGCGGGCCGACGAGGCGGCCGCCCGCGAGCTGCTCGCAGCCGGCTGAGGCCCGGGCCGCTCGTGGCGACCAGGGGGCGTCTCTGGTAAACTTCGGCGGATTACGGAAAGGAAAGTGGAGGAATACGTGCCGCTCGCCAAGGATGCGAAGAGCGCAATCGTCGACGAATACGCCACCCACGAGGGCGACACCGGGTCACCCGAGGTGCAGATTGCGCTTCTCACCGAGCGGATCAAGTCGCTGACAGATCACCTGCGCAGCTTCCCCAAGGACAATCACTCGCGCCGAGGGCTGCTGAAGCTCGTCGGCCAACGCCGACGGCTCCTGGCGTACCTGGTCCGCCACGACGTGGACCGGTATCGGACCGTCATCGCCGGCTTGGGACTGCGCCGCTGACCTACCGACCCAGGTGACCCCGACCGGGTTCCTGTGTCGTTGTTCTTGGGTCGTCGCTCATCCGAAGATTCATCTCATCAACCACGGCACTCGCCCCTGCCCGACGCTGCGCCCGACCCGGGCGCGCCACGCAGAGTGAGCCGAGAGCCACTAGATCACACCATGGAGGCACCAGTTGTCCATTACACATGAGGCCGAAATCGGCGGCCGCATCTTCAGCATGGAGGCCGGCAAGCTCGCCGAGCAGGCCGATGGCGCCGTCATCGTCCGCTACGGCGACTCCGTCGTCCTGGCGACCGCTGTCGCCGCCAAGGAGCCTCGCGAGGGCGCCGACTTCTTCCCGCTCACCGTCGACTACGAGGAGCGCATGTACGCCGCGGGCAAGATCCCGGGCGGCTTCATCAAGCGCGAGTCGCGCCCGTCGGAGGCGGCCATCCTGGCGATGCGCCTCACCGACCGGCCGCTCCGCCCGCTCTTCCCGAAGGGCTACTACAACGACGTCCAGGTCGTCCTGACGGTCCTCTCGACCGACCAGGAGAACGATCCCGACATCCTCGCTCTGAACGGCGCCTCGGCAGCCCTCAGCATCAGCCACATCCCGTTCATGGGCCCCGTCGGCGCCGTGCGCGTCGGTCGAATCGACGGCGAGTTCGTCAGCAACCCGACCAACAGCCAGCTCGCCGAGAGCGAGCTCGACCTCGTCGTGGCGGGCACGCGCGAGGCCGTGATGATGGTCGAGGCCGGCGCCAAGATCCTGCCGGAGACGGTCATGGCCGACGCGATCGCCTACGGCCACGCCGAGCTCCAGAAGTCGATCGACCTCCAGGAGCGCCTGGTGGCCTCGGCCGGGACGCCGAAGAAGGCTCCGTTCATCGGGCCCAAGGCGTCATCGGTCGTCCAGCTCGGCAAGCTGCTCTCGTCGGGCATGAGCGAGTTCGTCGTCTTCGATCTCGAGACGACCTCGATGAAGCCCGAGAACGGCTACATCGTGGACATCGCCGCGCTTCGCGTGCGGGACGGCCAGGTCGTCGACCGCTTCGAGTCGCTCGTGAATCCGGGTCGCGCCATCGTCGGCCACCAGGTGCACGGCATCAGCACCGATGACGTCGCGAACGCGCCCGACGGCCGCCGAGGTGCTCACCAACTTCACCCAGTGGGTCGGCGACACCCCGGTCGTGGCCCACAACATCAGCTTCGACCTGCCGTTCGTGCTCCGCCATCTGCCGAACGACGTCCGCTGGGACGCCGTCGGGCGTGTTCGACACGCTCGAGCTGGGCTACCAGCTGTATCCCGATGCTGGGGCCTGGAAGCTCGCCGAGCTGGTGCGCTTCGTCTTCGGCCGGGACCATGCCGCGGCGCACCGCGCCATGCCGGACGCGGAGGCGACCGCCGAGCTCTTCATCCACTTCACCTCGGGCCTGGCCGAGCGGCTCGACGCCATCCGCCGCGACATCGCCGACGAGGTACGTCGCGCGCGCGACAGCTACAACCGGTCGGAGCAGGGCGAGCGGCTGGAGGACATCCGGCGCCGCCACGGCATCGGCTCGGCGCTCATGGACACCCTGACCAAGGCCACCGTGCGTGAGCTCGTGCTCAGCGAGGGGATCCGGATCGACGGTCGCGACACCCGCACGATCAGGCCGATCAGCGTGGAGGTCGGCTTCCTGCCGCGCACCCACGGCTCGGGCCTCTTCCAGCGCGGGCAGACCCAGGCGCTCAGCATCGCGACGCTGGGGCCGTCGAGCAACAAGCAGCGCATGGACACCATCTCGCCCGGAGACGGAGAAGCGCTACCTGCACCACTACAACATGCCCCCGTACTCGGTCGGCGAGGCGAAGTTCATGCGCGGTCCCGGCCGGCGCGAGATCGGCCACGGCGCGCTCGCCGAGCGGGCCCTCCTTCCGGTGCTGCCGAGCGAGGCGGAGTTCCCGTACGTCATCCGCGTGGTGAGCGAGGTGGTCAGCTCGAACGGGTCGACCAGCATGGCCTCGACCTGCGGCTCGACCCTGGCGCTCATGGATGCCGGCGTGCCGATCAAGGCGCCGGTGGCCGGAGCCGCGATGGGCCTCATCACCGATCCCGACAGCGGTCGCTACGCGGTCCTGACCGACATCACCGGCAAGGAAGACGCCTACGGCGACATGGACTTCAAGGTGACCGGCACCGTCCGAGGGCGTCACGGCGCTGCAGATGGACATCAAGGTCGCCGGGATCACCACCGAGATCATGCGAGACGCGCTGCAGCAGGCGTATGACGCCCGCATGCACATCCTGGGCAAGATGACCGAGGTCATCAGCGCCAGCCGCGAGGAGCTGAGCCCGTACGCCCCGCGCATCACGACCATCAAGGTCCCGGTCGACAAGATCCGCGACGTCATCGGCTCCGGCGGCAAGGTGATCCGCCAGATCACCGCCGAGACCGGCACCGAGATCAACATCGAGGATGACGGCACGATCCAGATCGCCGCCACGAGCGGCGAGGCCGCCCAGAAGGCGATCGCCTGGATCGAGGGCCTGACCAAGGACGTCGAGGTCGGCAAGGAGTACATGGGCAAGGTCACCCGGATCATGAACTTCGGGGCCTTCGTCGAGATCCTTCCCGGCAAGGAGGGACTGGTCCACATCAGCCAGCTCGCCGACTACCGGGTCCCGCGCGTCGAGGACGTCGTCGCCATCGGTGACGAGCTGATGGTGGTCGTCACCGAGATCGACCGCATGGGTCGCGTGAACCTCAGCCGCCGCGCGGCGATGGAGCGCCACATGGCCCGAGCCGGCAGCGGGACGGCATCCTCGGACAACAGCTGAGCGCCTGCACCGCGCCGCCCACCCGGGCGGCGCGGTACGCTCGGAGTCGATGGATTCCGGCGAGTCGCTCGACCGCATCGCGGAGGAGGTGCGAACCTGCACGCGATGCCCGCTGGCCTCGACGCGCACCAATGCCGTCCCCGGCGAGGGCAATCACGTCTCCGACGTGCTCCTGGTGGGGGAGGGCCCGGGTGCCCGCGAGGACGCCACGCGGCCGGCCGTTCGTCGGTCCGGCAGGGCAGCTTCTCGACGAGCTCCTCCGTGTCATCGGCTGGGAGCGCGGCGACGTGTTCATCACCAACGTCGTGAAGTGCCGCCCGCCGGGGAACCGTGACCCGGAGCCCGACGAGAAGGCGACGTGCTCGCCGTACCTCGACCGCCAGGAGGGCGTGCTCGACGCCGCCGTCGTGGTGACCCTGGGCCGCCACTCGCTGCAGCGCTATCTGCCCGGTGCACGAATCAGCGCCGTTCACGGGCAGCTGCGTCGCTCGTTCTCGGGCCAGCATGTCTTCCCGATGTACCATCCCGCTGCGGCGCTGCACCAGGCCTCGCTGCGCGAGACCCTCTTCCGGGACGTGCGCGCGTTGCCCGCGGCGCTGCTCGCCGCGCGTGAGGCGCTCGGCGCCGAGCGATTGAGCGTGGTTGCGCAACGGCAGGAGCCGGCCGAGGCCGCGCCGTCGGAGCCGATGGCTGAGCGCCGACGAACAGATGACCCTATTCGAGGAGCGCGCATGACCGATTCGCTGCGGATCATCCCCCTGGGCGGCGTCGGCGAGGTCGGCAAGAACATCACCGTCATCGAGGATGGGGACGAGATCCTCATCGTCGACTGCGGCCTCGCCTTCCCCGATCCGGAGATGCTCGGCATCGATCTCGTCATCCCGGACACGTCGTACCTCGCCGAGCGGCGAGACAGGGTGCGCGGGATCATCCTCACCCACGGCCACGAGGATCACACCGGCGCGCTGCCGTACGTGCTTCCGCAGATCCCGGGCACCCCGATCTACGCGACGCGCCTCACCGAGGGCCTGGTGCAGGGCAAGCTGCGCGAGCACAAGCTGCTCGACTCGACCCCGCTGCACGTCGTCGAGCCCGGGCGGGAGTTCGCCGTCGGCTCGTTCCGGGTCACGCCGTTCCGCGTGAACCACTCCATTCCCGATGGGGTCGGGTACGCCATCGACACGCGATTCGGCACGGTGGTCCACACCGGCGACTTCAAGTTCGACCACACCCCGCCGGACGGACGCCGCGCGGACCTCGGGCTCCTGGCGGAGATCGGCAGCCGCGGGGTCGAGTTCCTGCTCAGCGACTCGACCCGGGCGGAGAAGGACGGCTACACGCTGTCCGAGATGACGGTGGGGGAGAGCCTGGACCGGCTCGTCGGCGAGGCGTCGGGCCGCGTGATCGTGGCGACCTTCGCCAGCAACATCGGTCGCGTCCAGCAGGTCCTCGACGCCGCAGCGGCGCATGGCCGTCGCATGGTGGCGCTCGGACGGAGCATGGAGCAGAACATCGCCATCGCCCTCGAGCGAGGGTACCTGGACGATCGCGATGGGACGCTCGTCCGCAAGGACCAGCTGCAGCGCCTGCCCAAGACCGAGCTGGTGGTGATGACGACCGGGTCGCAGGGTGAGCCGATGAGCGGGCTGACGCGCATGAGCAACCGCGACCACCGCAGCATCACGATCGAGCCGGGCGACACGGTCATCGTCTCAGCATCGCCGATCCCCGGCAACGAGGAGGCCGTGGCAAAGACCATCGACAATCTCTTCAAGGAGGGGGCGATGGTCCACTACGAGCCGCTCGTCCACTGCCACGTGTCGGGCCACGGCTCGCGCGAGGAGCTCAAGCTCATGCTCGGCCTCGTGCGCCCGCGCCACTTCATCCCGGTCCACGGCGAGTACCGCATGCTCGTGCAGCACGCCCTGCTCGCGGAAGGCGCCGGCGTCGACGTCGACAAGATCTTCGTCCTCGAGAACGGCCAGGTCGTCGAGTCCGACGGCAAGCGGGCCCGCATGGCCGGCAGCGTCCCGGCAGGGGCGGTGCTGGTGGACGGGATCGCGGCGATCGACGGGATCGACGGCGTCGTGCTCCGCGACCGACGCATGCTCGCCTCCGACGGCATCGTCATGGTCGCGCTCACCGTGGACGGCGCCACCGGGCAGCCGGTCGGAGCAGCCGACATCGTGAGCCGCGGGTTCCTCTCGGATCCCGATGACCCGATGCTCGCCGAGGCGCGCGAGCACCTCATGGAGGCGCTGCGCCAGCCCCGCGAGGACGAGCACGCGGCGGAGGCCGGGTTCCTCAAGGCGAAGATCCGCGACACGCTGAGCCCGTTCTTCCACCAGCGCACGAAGCGCCGGCCGATGATCCTCCCGATCGTGATGGAGGTCTGACGCTTGGCGCGCCGACGACGGACGACCCGGCGGCGTGCGCCACGGCGCCGTCAGAAGGCGCCCTTCGTGCTCAGCGCGCGCTTCCTGCGCGAGCTGCTCGCGCTGGTCCTCGTGTTCCTGGCCATCATCTCGGTCATCGCCCTGTTCGCGCCCGATGCGGGGGCGGTCGATCCGGCCGTGGCACGGGCTCCTCGCCACCATGCTGGGGTGGGGGATCGCCCTCGCGGCGCCGTTGCTGGCGGGCTTCGCACTCATGCTGTGGATGAAGACCATGCCCGCCGAGCGCTGGATGGCCGCGACCGGGGCCGCGGTCGTCGCCCTTGCCATCCTCGGCATGTTCCACCTCGCGGTGGGCGGGGGATCCGAGGCGATCGGCACGGGGGAGGGCGGGGGAGCCATCGGCTTCGGCGTCAGCGCCGTCCTCGTCGGGGCGCTCGGCGAGGCGGGGGCCTGGATCGTGCTGGGTCTGCTCGTGATCGTCGGGCTGCTGCTCTACTTCAACATGACGATCGGCGACCTGGTGGCCTCGTACCTCGCGGACCGTGACGAGGCGCAGTCGCGCACGACAACGGCTCGCAACGAGCGACGCGGGCGGGAGCGCGACGCCGCGACGGCCGCGGCCACCGCAGCGGCGGGACCCGGCCTCGTGGACCGCGTGAAGGGCAGGCTGGGAGGCTCGGACCTCGACGAAGAGGAGGCTCCGGTCATCCTGCGTCGCGATCGCGGCACGCCGGGGAACGGCCAGGCGCCACGTCCCGTGACGCCACCGCCACCGGTCGCCGTGCCGATCACGCCCGAGGAGGACGCCGCCGCGAGCCAGCTCGCCGAGGGCGAGGAGGCGCACCTCGCCGAGGTCGGGGAGTCGGGGCCGAGCGACGCGGCTCTCGAGACGGTGGAGCGCGCGTGGGAGCTTCCTTCCATCGACATCCTCGCCGATGCGCCCGAGGCCAGCGCCGCTCAGATGGACCTGACCGCGAAGGGGCAGCGCATTCGCGAGACACTGGCCCACTTCGGGATCGGCGTGAAGGTGGCGCGCATCCAGGAAGGGCCGGTCGTCACGCAGTACGCCCTCGACGTCGAGCCGGGCATCAAGCTCAGCCGGATCGAGGGCCTGTCCGACAACCTGGCGCTGGCCCTGTCCGCCCGAAGCATCCGCATCGAGGCGCCCATCCCGGGCGAGCCGTACGTGGGCGTCGAGATCCCGAACGCCGCGTTCGACCTCGTGACGCTCAAGGAGGTCCTCGCCAGCCGAGTCCATGCCGACCTGGCGAAGCGATCCAAGCTCGCCTTCGCCCTCGGGCAGGACGTTGCCGGCCAGGCGTTCAGCGCGGACCTGGCGAAGATGCCGCACATCCTCATCGCCGGGGCCACGGGCTCGGGCAAGAGCGTCTGCGTCAACGCCATCATCGGCAGCTTCCTCATGAGCTCGACGCCCGCCGACGTCAAGCTCATCCTCATCGACCCCAAGCGGGTCGAGCTGGCGCAGTACAAGGGCATTCCGCACCTGCTCACCGAGGTGATCGTCGAGTCCGAGAAGGCGGTCAACGCGCTGAAGTGGACCGTCGGCACCATGGAGAGCCGATACGCCGAGTTCGCATCGCGCGGCGTCCGCAACATCGCGGGCTACAACGACGCGCTGCGAGCGGACGAGCCGCGGATGCCGTACATCGTCATCGTCATCGACGAGCTGGCCGACCTCATGATGATCTCGGCATACGAGGTCGAGGCCACGATCACTCGCATCGCCCAGCTGGCTCGTGCCACCGGGATCCACCTCGTGGTCGCCACGCAGCGGCCGTCGGTCCAGGTCATCACCGGGCTCATCAAGGCCAACATCCCGTCGCGCATCGCCTTTGCGATGACCTCGGGCATCGACTCACGGACCATCCTCGACACCACGGGCGCGGAGGATCTCCTGGGCCGCGGAGATATGCTCTACCAGCCGATCGACGCCCCTCGGGCGGTCCGCCTCCAGGGCGTGCTCGTCACCGATCCGGAGATCGAGTCCGTCGCGCGGCACTGGCGCGGACAGGGCGCTCCGCAGTACCGGCCGGAGGTGACCGCGCCGAAGCGCGATGGGCGTGGCGGCGGCCGCCCCGACGAGGAGGACGACGACGCGGACGCGCTCCTCACGCAGGCGATCGACATCGTCAGGCGCAGCGACAAGGCATCGGCCTCGCTGCTTCAGCGACGGCTGCGCATCGGCTACGCGCGAGCGGCGCGCATTCTCGACCAGATGGAGGACCGCGGCATCGTCGGGCCCCAGGACGGTAGCCGCTTCCGCGAGGTCCTCGTCACGAGTGACGGGTGGGGCGGTGACATCGGCCCGGACGAGGACGGGGCCGAGTGACGAACGAGGTCCACAAGCTCGGGGAGGTGCTCCGCACCGCCCGCGAGGCGAAGGGTGTGGACCTCGCGCGGGTCGAGCGGGACACCAAGATCCGCGAGCGCTATCTCTCCGCTCTGGAGGCGGGGGACTACGACGACCTGCCCGGCTCGGTGTACACGCGCGGCTTCCTCCGCAACTACGGGGCGTACCTCGGCCTGGAGCCGGAGTACCTCATCGATCTCTTCCGCCTCGAGACCTCGACGACGACCGAGAAACCGGCGCTTCCGGCGCCTCCCCGGCCGCTGGCGACACGGCGATCGGGGGCCTTCGTCATCACCCCGGGCCTGGTGGGAGCGGCGCTCCTGACGGTGATCGTCGGCGGACTGGTGGCCTGGATCGGCTACCAGTTCGTGACGTTCGCGCGAACGCCGGAGCTGCGCATCACGGAGCCGGCGGGGAACCTGAGCTCGTACGCCGAGCTCACGATCACCGTGCATGGCGTCACGGCGCCGAACGCCACCGTCACGGTCAGCAACCTGACTGAGAACCCGACCGTGACGGCTGATGAGACGGGTGCGTTCGAGGTGACCGTCGAACTGGTGCCCGGATCCAACGTCATGCAGCTGGTTGCGAGGGACCCGGTGACGGGCCGTAACTCCGATGTCGCCGAGCGGACGATCCTCGTCGTCGAGGACGCATCGAGCCCACCCGGGACCGCGCTGGTCGTCGCCGTGCCCGCCGACGCGGCCGAGGTCACCAGCCCGGTGGCCGTCTCGGGGAGCGCGGGCCCTGGAACGACGGTCGACGTCGCGGCGGAGATCATCGAGGCGGCGTCGCCCACGTTCGAGGTCACGACGGCCTCCGGCGGCCCGATCGAGATCCCGGTGACGCAGCCCGAGCCCGCTTCGGTCAGCCTCACCGCCGACGCCAGCGGTGCCTTCGCGGGAGCGCTCGAGCTCGCCCCGGGCGAGTGGCGGCTCACGTTGACGTCCGGCGACGACGAGCCCATCGTCCGAATGGTGTCGGTGGCCCCGCCCGCCGGCCTGGCGGCCACGATCGAGATCACCGGCGGCGAGTCGTACCTCCTGCTGGAGGAGGACGGCGCCGCCGTCGACGAGCTGTCCGGCCGCAACGCCCAGGACGGCGACGTCGTCGAGCTGGAGGCCGACGAGACGCTGCGCATTCGCGTCGGCAACGCGGGCGCCGTGCGGATCTCGATCAACGGCATGATGTTCGGGCTCATGGGCGACGAGGCCCAGGTCGTGGAGTGGCGCGTGACCAGCAGTGGAGGATAGGAAATAGCCGATGGCATCTGATTCGTCATTCGACGTGGTGAGCGACTTCGACCAGCAGGAGCTGGTGAACGCGCTCGACCAGGCGCGACGCGAGATCGCGACGCGCTACGACTTCAAGGGCTCCAAGGTCGGGTTCGACCTCGGCAAGGACGCGATCACCCTCACCGCCGACGACGAATATCGTGCCGGGTCGGCGAAGGACCTGCTCGAGACCAAGGCGGTCCGCCGCGGGCTTTCGCTGAAGATCTTCGAGTGGGGGAAGGTCGAGCCCGCAGGAGGCGGCACCGTGCGCCAGGAGGTCCGCCTCAAGCGTGGCCTCACCTCGGACCAGGCCAAGGAGCTCGCCAAGAAGATCCGCGACGCATTTCCGAAGGTGAAGCCGGTGATCCAGGGCGACGCTGTCCGGGTCAGCGCCAAGAGCAAGGACGAGCTCCAGGGGGTCATCGCCGAGCTGCGGGCCCTCGACTACCCGGTCGCCCTGCAGTTCACGAACTACCGCTGAGCCGATGCGTCCGCCGACCGATCGCCAGCTGAGCTCCGCGGCGCGGCGGCTCGGGCGCGCGCTCGTGCGGCGCCGATGGCAGCTCGCCACCGCCGAGTCGTGCACCGGTGGCCTGGTCGGCCACGTGATCACCGGCATCCCGCGCTCGAGCGATCACTACATCGGTGGCGTGGTGAGCTACTCGAACGCCGTGAAGGCCGAGATGCTCGGCGTCCCGGAGAAGCTGCTCGACACGGTGGGGGCGGTCTCGGCCGAGGTGGCGGAGGCCATGGCCGGCGGCGTGCTCGATCGATTCCCGGCAGCGCACATCGCGGCGTCGGTGACCGGCATCGCCGGGCCGGACGGCGGAACCGAGGACAAGCCGGTCGGGCTCACCTACGTCGCGGCGGCGCTTCGCGACGGCCCGGCGGTCGTCGAGCGGCATGTCTGGCCCCACGACCGGGATGGCAACAAGCGGGCCTCGGCGCTCGCGGCCATCGCCCTCGCCGCACGGCTCGCCGAGGACGCTCCCGATGCCTGAGGGTCCGCGCACCCACCTCATCGGCATCGCCGGCTCTGGGGCGGCTGGAGCCGCGATCCTGCTGCACCACGCCGGCGTTCGGGTCGATGGCTGCGACGCGGACGCGCCCTCTCCCTACACGCCGTCGCTCGACGCGGCCGGCATCTCGTGGTTTGCCGAGCACGATCCCGCGCACCTGGTGGGCGTCGGCCGCGTGGCGATCAGCCCCGCCCTGCGCGCCGTCGCCGACCATGCCGAGCTCGCTCGCGCGGAGGCCGATGGCATCGAGGTCGTCACCTGGCAGGAGCTCATCGGGCAGCTCATGGCCGCGCCGGGAAGGATCGGGCTGGCCGTGACCGGGACGCATGGCAAGTCGACCACCACCGCGCTGCTGGGCCACCTCCTGGTCGCGGCCGGGCTCGATCCGACGGTGGAGGTCGGGGCCGTCGTCGAGGCATGGGGCGCATCGGTGCGTGCGGGGGATGGTGCCCCCTTCGTGGTCGAGGCGGACGAGTTCGGAGGGAACTTCCTCGCCTACCACCCGGCGGGCGCCATCGTCACGAACGTCGAGATGGACCATCCCGATGCCTTCGCCGACCTCGGAGCCGTCCTGGAGGCCTTCGAGCGCTTCGTGCGCGGGCATGTCGCGCCATCCCGCGCTCAACGGCCGCCTCCTGCTGCTCGCCGCCGACGACCCCGGGGCAGATGAGCTCGGCAGCCCGGCTCACCGGCTGGGAGGGCCGCATCGTGCGGTACGGGCCCGGAGGAGAGATCGCGGCAAGCGACGTCTCCTTCGCGCCGGATGGCACGTCGTTCACCCTGTTCGACCGTCGCTTCGCGATGCAGCTGGCGGGCGAGCACAACGTCCTGCAACGCCACCGCGGCCCTCGTGCTGGCCCGCGCGCTCGGCGCGGATCTCGACCTGCTCGCGGACGGCCTGGCAACGTTCGGCGGAGCCGGGCGCCGCATGGAGCTCATCGCGGATACTGGCCGCGTGACGATCTTCGACGACTACGCGCACCACCCGACCGAGGTGCGCGCGGCGCTCGACGCCGCGCGGCAGCGGGTCGGGCCGGATCGCCGGCTGTGGGCCGTGTTCGAGCCGCACATGTACTCGCGCACCACGCTCCTGCTCGACGACTTCGCCACCGCATTCACCGGCGCCGATGAGGTCGTGATCGTCGACATCTTCGCCAGCCGGGACACCCCCGAGGCGATGGCGGCCACCTCGGCCGAGGACCTCGCCGACACGATCGAGCGTGCCAGCGGGCATCCCGACGATCGCGACCGGCGACGTCGACGCCACCACGGCCTATGTGGCAGACCACGTCACGGCCGGCGACGCGGTGCTGGTGATGGGTGCCGGGAAGTCGTACCGCGTCGCGCGCGGCCTGGCGGAGCGGCTGGCGTGAGCGGCGCGCGATCCGCCCTCCTGGGTGCGTTGCTCTCGATTGCCGTGGCCGTCGCCTACCAGGGCATCGTGCGCCTGGTCGAGGCTTCCGGCGCGCGCGACGAGCCCGGGGTCATCCTCATCCTGCTGCTGTCGGCGTTCCTCGGCGTCCTGACGGCGGTCACGACCCGCACGCTGCATCTGCCCGGAGCCACGGCACCGACGGTGCTCGTGCTGGGGTGGACCCTGGTTCCGATCATCCTCGGCGCCATCCCGAGCGCCGTCACGGCGGC
This sequence comes from uncultured Chloroflexia bacterium, assembly GCA_963725885.1. Lineage (GTDB taxonomy): Bacteria > Chloroflexota > Limnocylindria > QHBO01 > QHBO01 > JACDBZ01. Next base: position 21,954 of record CAVSAH010000002.1, read on the forward strand.
GTTCGCGGGTGATGGCTCACTGAGTGCGGGCCAGGCCACTTGCCCTGGCCACCGCCACGGTCGCCGCGGCCGTCACCCTCGGTGTCCCGTCCGATCGTCGATGACCGACCGCGAGCTGCTCGATGAGCAGGTCGCCTACTACCGCGCTCGGGCCGCCGAGTACGACGCCACGTCCATGCCCGAGGGCGATCCGTTCGCGGCCCACGACCGAGGCGATCCGCGCCGCGCTGCGCGCGCCTTCGCCCCGGCGGGACGGGTTCTCGAGCTCGCGGCGGGCACGGCGCCGTGGACGGCCCTCCTCGCCGACATCGCCGACGACCTGCTCGTCACCGATGCGTCTCCCGAGATGCTCGCCTCGACTCGCGCCCGGGTGGGGGAGCGGCCGACCGTGCGTTACGAGGTGCTCGACGCGTTCGCGCTGCCTCCGACCCACGACGTTCGACCTGGTCGCCTTCGGCTTCTTCCTCTCGCACGTGCCCGCCGAGACCGGTTCGAGGACGTTCTGGCGCATGCTGGAGGGCGTCCTGCGCCCGACGGGCGAGCGTTCTTCGTCGACGAGGGCCGACACTCGCTGTGGCACGAGGACTGGATCGACGAGGATGCCGGGGTCGTGCGCCGGACGCTCGTCGATGGGACGGTCCACCGCGCGGTGAAGGTGCTCTGGGAGCCCGACGACGCTGGAGCGCCGGCTCGCCGGAGATCGGGTGGGACGCATCGGTCACGGCGGAGGGCCCGTTCTACTGGGGCCTCGCGTCCCACCGATGAGCGACGATTCCGCTCGACGCGGCATGGCCGGGCGGGTCACAATACGCGCCGCCATGACCCGCCAGACCCGTACGCCAAGGTTGCCCCAGTGACCGATACGGTCGCGGCCAGTCCGCGCCCGGAAGAGGAGGAGCGGGGAGCGCAACCTTCCGCGAAGCTGCAGTCGGCGCTGTACCGGATCGCCGACACCGCCAGCGCGGCCAAGGACATGCCCTCGTTCTACGCCGCGATCCACGAGATCGTCGGCGAGCTCATGTACGCGGACAACTTCTACATCGCGCTCTACGACGCCGCCCGACAGCGGATCAACTACCCGTTCTTCCTCGATGAGGTCGACACCGACCATCCCGGATCCGAACGTGTGGGAGCCGTTCGGGAGCGGGAACGCCCGCGGGGTCACCGCCTACGTGCTCCGCACATGGCACCCCACTGTTCGCGGGACCTGCCAGCCCTGCGCAAGCTCGTGGCGGCCGGGAGAGATGGAGGTGGTCGGCGCCGACATGGTGGAGTGGATGGGTGTCCCACTCATCGACGAGGGCGCTCGCCATCGGCGTGCTCGCAGTCCAGACGTATCGCGAGGACCGACGCTACTCGGCGGCCGACCTCGAGCTGCTGACGTTCGTCGGCCAGCACATCGCCACGGCCCTGACTCGCGCTCGGGCGATCGAGGAGACGCGCCAGCGCAACGCCGAGCTCGCCGTCATCAACGAGATCGGCGAGGGGCTGGCGAAGCAGCTCGACTTCACCGCCATCATCGACCTCGTGGGGGAGCGGATCGGCGAGGTGTTCGCTTCCGACTCGGTGGCGATCGCGCTCTACGACGCCGGCACGAACATCCTCTCGTTCCCGTACAGCACGTTCCGGGGCACACGCATGCCGAACGATTCGTACGAGCTCGGTCCCGGCCTCACCTCAGAGATCATCGGAGATCGCGTGCCGCTGAGGCTCGGGACCCTCGCCGAGATCCGGAGCCACGACGTGGTGGAGGTCCCGCGCTTCGAGGGCGACGAGGACTGGAGCGAGTCGTGGCTCGGCGTCCCGATCCTGGCGGGCGAACGCGTCATGGGCGTCGTCTCTCTGGAGCGCCCCGAGGCTCATGCATTCAGCGAGGCCGATGAGCGCCTGCTGTCGACGATCGCCGCCAGCATGGGGGTGGCCCTCGAGAACGCCCGTCTCTTCGACGAGACGAAGCGCCTCCTGGCCGAGACCGAGCAGCGCAACGCCGAGCTGGCGGTCGTCAACGAGATCGGCTTGGGCCTCGCCAAGCAGCTCGACTTCGCACGCCATCATCGAGCTCGTCGGCGATCGCATCGGCGAGGTCTTCGACTCGGACTCGGTCGGCATCGCGCTCTACGACGACGCCGAGCCGACATCGTCTCGCTTCCCGTACAGCATCGACCGCGGGACGCGGGTGCCCGATCGATCCGATCGAGCTCGGACCTGGCCTGAACTCCGAGGTGATCCGGACGCGAAGCCGCTGCGCATCGGAACCGTCGAGGAGATGCAGGCGCACGACCCGATCACCGTCGACGCTTCGAGGGTGACGATGACCAGAGCGAGTCCTGGCTCGGCGTCCCGATCCTCGCCAGCGGGCGAGTCCTCGGCGTCGTCAACATCGAGCGCGACGGAGCCGCACGCCTTCAGCGACGCCGACGAGCGGCTCCTCTCCACGCTCGCGTCGAGCATGGGCGTGGCGCTCGAGAACGCGCGCCTCTTCGACGAGACGAAGCGCCTCCTGACCGAGACCGACGAGCGGGCCGCCGAGCTCGCGGTCGTCAACGAGATCGGTGCCGCGCTCGCCAAGCAGCTCGACTTCGACGCCATCATCGAGCTCGTGGGCGAGCGCATCGGCAATCTGTTCACGGCGCACACCCTCGACATCGCGCTGCACGATCCGGCGACCGAGACGATCAGCTTCCCGTTCAGCACGCTTGATGGCGAGCGCACCGCCTCGGAGCTCCGTTCCGCTCGGCGAGGGGCTCACATCGCGGATCATCACCACGCGGCGCCCTATTCGTCTTGGCTCCAGCGCCGATGCGGACGCGCTCGGAGCGATCTGGCGAGAGGACGAGCCGCGGACAGAGTCGTATCTCGGCGTCCCCATCGTGGCGGGAGACCGTGCGATCGGCACCATCGCCCTCATCGCCGCCGAGGCCAACGCGTACTCCGAGGACGATGAGCGCCTCCTCTCGACCTTCGCGTCAAGCATGGGCGTGGCGCTGGAGAACGCCCGCCTCTTCGACGAGACGAAGCGCCTGCTGACCGAGACCGACGAGCGCGCCGCCGAGCTGGCGATCATCAACAGCGTCCAGGAGGGGCTGGCGCAGAACCTCGACATGCAGGCCATGTACGAGCTCGTCGGCGACAAGATCCAGGAGATCTTCGACGCCCAGGTCGTCGACATCGGCATCCTCGATCTCGAAGCGGGCCTCGTGCGCTACCCCTATTCGATCGAGCGGGCGTGCGTTTCCCCGATGAGCCGACGTCGATCGCCAGCTCGGCGCTCACCAAGCTGGTGATCGACACCCGTCAACCGGTCCTCATCAACGACATCCCGGAATGGGATGAGGAACGAGGCGAAGGGCTGCACGTTACCCAGGGCGAGCCTTCGCTCTCCGCGCTCATCGCGCCGCTCATCGTCAGTGGCGAGGTCCGCGGCAGGATCTCCCTCCAGAATCTCGACCACATCAACGCCTTCAGCGAATCGGACATGCGACTGCTGAGCACCCTCGCCGGCAGCCTGAGCGTGGCGCTCGAGAACGCGCGCCTCTTCGACGAGACCAAGCGCCTGCTGACTGAGACCGACGAGCGTGCCGCGGAGCTGGCGATCATCAACAGCGTCCAGGAGGGCCTCGCCGCAGAACCTGGACATGCAGGCCATGTACGACCTGGTCGGCGACAAGATCCGCGAGATCTTCGATGCCCAGGTCACCGACATCGCCATCTACGACACGGCCGCCGGGACGATGTCGTTCCCGTACACGGTCGAGCGCGGCGAGCCACTGCCGAACGAACCGATCCCGATCGGCGACTCGGCCATGTCCACGACGGTGCTCGAGACGCGCCAACCCCTGTATGTCCGCGACGCCGTCGCATGGCACCAGGAGACCGGCGCCGCCTCGTCCGTCCAGGGGGAGATGGCCATGTCGGTGCTCATGGCGCCGATGATCGTGGGCGGCGAAGTGCGAGGTCGGATCTCGATCCAGAACATCGATCGCGTCAATGCCTTCAGCGACTCGGACGTGCGGCTCCTTACCACGCTCGCCGGCTCGCTGAGCGTGGCGCTTGAGAACGCGCGCCTCTTCGACGAGACGAAGCGCCTCCTCACCGAGACCGACGAGCGTGCCGCAGAGCTCTCGATCATCAACAGCGTCCAGCAGAGCCTGGCGGCGAACCTCGATATGGAGTCGATGTACGACCTGGTCGGAACCAAGATCCAGGAAATCTTCGATGCCCAGGTCGTGCTCATCTCGCTCTTCGACGCCGCCGCAGGGACGATGCGCTTCCGATTCGGGCTCGAGCGCGGCGAGCGCCTCGTGCCTGAGGACGTGCCGATCAGCGGGCTGGCACGCCGGATCGTCGAAACGCGCGAGCCGATCGCCGTCAACGAGAACTGGCAGGGATGGCTCGCGGAGCAGGGACTCGACGTCGCCGTCATCGGCGAGGCGCCCAAGTCGGTGGTCTTCGCCCCGCTCGTCGCCGGCGACGCGGTCCGTGGCGCCATCTCGATCCAGAACGTCGACCGCGAGCATGCGTTCAGCGAGTCGGACGTTCGGCTGCTCAGCACGCTGGCTTCGAGCCTGAGCGTCGCCCTCGAGAACGCCCGCCTCTTCGACGAGACCAGGCGGCTCCTGGCCGAGACCGACCGGCGCGCGGCCGAGCTGGCGATCACGAATAGCGTGCAGCGCGGGCTGGCCGCGGAGCTCGACATCGGCGCCATGTACGAGCTGGTGGGGGAGCGGGCCAGCGACGTCTTCGACACGCAGGTCGTCGATATCGCCATCTTCGACCATGACGCCGGTCTCATGAGCTTTCCGTACTCCGTCGAGCGCGGCGTGCCCTCCGCGGACGAACCCCGCCCGGTCATCGGTTTTCGAAAGCAGGTCATGGAGACTGGCGAACCGGTGCTGATCACGCATGACCTGGCCGCGCGGGCCGCCGAGGCCGGCCAGGGGCCGGTGATGCTCGGCACCGAGCCTGCGCAGTCGGCTATCTTTGCCCCGCTCGCCGTCGGCGACGAGATGATGGGCGTCATCTCGCTGCAGAACCTCGACCGCGAGTACGCGTTCGGTGAGCGCGACGTATCGCTGCTGACGACGATCGCCGCCAGCCTGAGCGTCGCGCTGCGCACCGGGCGTCTCATCGACGAGACGCGCCAGCGCGTGATCGAGCTCGGCACCGATCAACAGCGTGGGCGAGGCACTCAGCTGCTCAGCTCGACCTCGGGACCGCTGATCGAGCTGGTGGGCGAGAAGACGCGCGAGGCCTTCAACGCCGACATCGCCTACATCGCGCTCGTCGACGAGGAGCTCCGGCTCATCGAGTTCCCGTACTACGTGGAAGAGGGCGCGCACCCCGCCCAGGCACCGCTGACGCTCGGCGAAGGGCTGACGTCGAAGGTCCTCGAACGCCGGCGGCCGATGCTCCTCAACCGCGCGGCCGACTGGGACGAGCTCGGGCGAACGCGGACAGGGGACGCTGGCCAGGTCCTGGCTGGGCGTCCCGATCATGACCGGCGACCACGCCATCGGCGTCATCAGCATCCAGAGCACGACACAGGAGGGGCGATTCGGCGAGGCCGACGAACGCCTCCTCTCGACCATCGCCGCGAACGTGGCCGTGGCGATCCAGAACGCGCGCCTGTATGCGGAGACGCTTCGCCGCGCCGAGGAGATGGCAGCACTGGCGGAGGTCGGGCGCGAAGTCGTCCGCCACGCTGGATCTCTCGATCGTGCTGGAGAAGATCGCCGACCGCGCGAAGGCGCTGCTCGACGGCCGACACCGAGCGCCGTCTTCCTGCCCGCAGCCCGACGGCGACGAGCTCAAGGCGACCGTGGCCCTGGGCAGGCAGGCGAGACAGCATCCTCGCCGACACCATCACGCCGGGCGAGGGCGTGCTCGGCGACATCGCCATGACCGGCCGCGCCGAGCTCGTCAACAGCACGCGGGCGGACAGCCGCTCGGTCACCATTCCCGGGCACAGCCGAGGACGAGGACGATCGCCTGATGGCCGCGCCGCTCGATCATCCGCGGCGAGGTCGCCGGCGTGCTTGCCGTCTGGCGCGTTCCGGGCTCCGCGCCCTTCACCGGCGGCCGACCTGAACTTCCTGGTCGGCCTCTCGCAGCAGGCGGCGATCGCCCTCGAGAACGCGCGGCTCTTCGCGGATGCCGAGGAGGTCGCGGCAGGCGGCCGAGGAGGCCAACGAGGCGAAGAGCAGCTTCCTGGCGGCGATGAGCCACGAGATCCGCACGCCGCTCAACGCGGTGATCGGCATGAGCGGCCTGCTGCTCGACACGAGCCTCGACGGCGAGCAGCACGACTTCGCCGAGACGATCCGCACGTCGGGTGACGCGCTGCTCACGATCATCAACGACGTCCTCGACTTCTCGAAGATCGAGGCGGGTCGGGTGGAGCTCGACGCGGCACCCGTTCGTCCTGCGCGACACGGTCGAGGCGTCGCTCGACATCATCGCGCCCGGCGGCCGCGACGCAAGGGCCTGGAGCTCGTGTACGCGATCGACGACGACGCTGCCGGTCGCGCTTGTCGGCGACGCCGGCCGGCTGCGACAGATGCTCCTGAACCTCCTGTCGAACGCGGTGAAGTTCACGGAACGCGGCGAGGTGCGTCGTCACCGTCGGTGGCCAGCGCCTCGAGCCGCGGCGGGGTCGCGACGAGGCGAGCGCTGGGAGATCCGGATCGACGTGCGCGACACCGGGATCGGGATCCCGGCCGACGGCGATGGACAAGCTGTTCCAGTCGTTCAGCCAGGTCGACGCCTCCATCGCGCGGCGCTACGGCGGCACCGGCCTCGGTCTGGCGATCAGCCGCCGGCTCGCGGAGCTGATGGGACGGTTCGCTCGACGCGGACGAGCACGGGCGTGGCGGGGGAGGGTAGCATCTTCCGCCTCGCCGTGCGCCTCACGGCAGCCGCCGCGCCGACGCCGTGGCGTCCGACGCGCCCGATGCGGATCGACGCCGATCTCGCCGGCCGCACCGTCCTGGTCGTCGACGACAACGCCACGAACCGGCGCATCCTCGTGGCCCAGACGGCACGGTGGGGGATGGTGCCGCGCGAGACCGGCTCGTCCGACGGAGGCGCTCCGCTGGCTCGAGGCGGGCGCGCGCTTCGACGTCGCGCTCGTCGACCTCGCTCATGCCGGAGCTCGACGGCCTCGAGCTCGCGGCGCGGATCGCCGCGCTGGCGCGGCGGCGACGGGGCAGCGATGCCGGTCGTCATCCTCTCGTCGATCGGCGCTGCGTGACCGTGACGAGGCGCCCGCTGGCCGGCGTGGCTCGCGAAGCCGGTCAAGCCGTCGGCGCTCCACGACACGATCGCCACGATCCTCGCTCGGCGCCGAGGCGCCCGGCGACCGCCGGCCGCACCGGCCGCGGCGTCCGGCAGCGGCGTCTCGGGCGAGCGGCACCCGCTGCGAATCCTCCTCGCCGAGGACAACGCGGTGAACCAGAAGCTCGCGCTGCGGCTGCTCGCCCAGATGGCCTACGAGGCCGACGTCGCCGGCGACGGCCTGCGAGGCGATCGCCGCGCGTCGAGCGCGCGCGACGTTCGACGTCGTGCTCATGGACGTCCAGATGCCCGAGCTCGACGGCCTCGAGGCCACGCGCCGGATCCGCGGCACGCTGGCCGGACCGGCCGCTGCGCATCGTGGCCATGACGGCCAACGCGATGGCGGGCGACCGCGAGGCATGCCTCGCGGCAGGCATGAACGACTACATCTCGAAGCCGATTCGCCCGGCGGAGCTCCAGGCCGCGCTGGAACGAAGCCCGTCGACGAGCGGCTCGCAGACCGGAGGGTGACCCGAGTGATCGACGAACACGTCCTCGAAGAGCTGCGCGCCTCGGTCGGAGGGGGACGTCGCCTTCGTCCGCGACCTGGTCGATACGTACGTGGCCGACAGCGCCGAGCAGGTCTCGCGGCATCGAGGCCGCCCTGGCCGCCGGCGATGCCGAGGCACTCGTGCGCCCGGCGCACACGCTCAAGTCCAGCAGCGCGACGCTCGGCGCCATGGAGCTGTCGGCGACCGCGCCGAACGCTCGAGATGGCCGGCCGAGCGGGGGACCTGTCGGATGGCCTGAGCACCCAGCGCGCGGCCACCGACGTCCGCGGCGAGTGGGAGGCGGCAACCGCCGCTCTGAAGGCCTGGGTCACTCGATCGGCGAGCGCATGACCGAGTCTGCGATCGCGCTGGTCGTCGACGACAGCCGGGTCAACCGGCTCGTCCTGGTCCGGCAGCTCGCCACGCTCGGGATCGAGTGCGCTCGAGGCCGAGAACGGGCGCGGCCGCGCTCGAGCTCCTCCGCGACCATGCCGGCGGCGATCGACCTGGTGCTCCTCGACGTCGTCATGCCCGAGCTCGACGGCTACGAGACGCTGGCGGCCATCAAGGCCGACGATGCGCTTCGCCACATCCCGGTGATCATGGTCTCGGGCGTGGAGGAGCTCGACAGCGTGGTGCGCTGCATCGAGCTCGGCGCGACCGACTACCTGACCAAGCCGATCAACCCGCGGATCCTCGGGGCCCGCATCGGTGCGTCGCTGACGATCAAGCGCCTCCGCGACCTCGAGATCGAGTCTCTCGAGCGGCAGCGCCAGCTCAATGCCACCATCGAGCGGCAGCGCTCAGAGCTCGCCCGGTTCCTGTCGCCACAGGTGGCATCGCTCATCTCGTCGTCCGAGGGCGAGGGGCTCCTGGCCGGCCACCGGCGCGAGATCACCGTGGCCTTCTGCGATCTGCGCGGCTTCACCTCGTTCGCCGAGCAGGCGGACCCCGAGGAGATGCTCGGCGTGCTGGGGGAGTACCACCGCATGCTCGGGCGAGGCGGTGACCGAGCACGGCGGCACGCTCGAGCACTTCGCCGGCGACGGGGTGATGATCTTCTTCAACGACCCCGCGCCCCAGGACGACCACGTCGAGCGCGCCGTGCGGATGGCCGTCGCCATGCGCGAGCGCTTCGCGCCGCTTGCCGGCGGTGGGCACAAGCGCGGCTACGACCTCGGGTTCGGCGTCGGCATCGCGACCGGCTACGCCACGCTGGGGCGCATCGGCTACGAGGGCCGGTTCGACTACGCGGCCATCGGCAACGTTACGATCCTCGCCTCCCGCCTGAGCAGCCAGGCCGATGCGAACCAGATCCTCCTCAGCCCACGAGCCCTCGCCGTCGTCGAAGGGCGGGTCGAGGTCGAGTCGATGGGCGAGCTGCAGCTCAAGGGCATGAGCCGGCCGGTGGTCGCGGCGAACGTGGTGGGCGTCACCGGCGCGTGACCGACGCGGCCGAGCTGGAGGCCACCGCAGACCGCCTCTGGGCATTCCTGGAGCCCTACCGGCCGCAGCTCGAGCCCAACGACCTCTACGGCCTTCCCACGCTGCGCTGGCCCAGTGCGAAGGCCCACGACTTCTTTGCGGGGGTTCGAATCGCCGAGCGCCATGTCGCGTTCCACCTCATGCCGCTCGTAAGGCACCCGGAGCTGGCCGACGAGCTGTCGCACGACCTGCGGCGGCGCCTCAAGGGCAAGACCACGTTCAACTTCACGACGCTCGACCCGGACAATCGCAGAGGAGCTCGACTCGTTCGTGGCGCGCTGCTTCAGGGTCTATCGGGCGGAGCATTCCCCATAGCCGCCGCTCGTACATCACATAACGTACATTTGGGGAAGTAGCCAGCACGAGAGGATGTCCGGGCCGGTCCCGACGATGGTCCTATGCCGGCACCCGTCGATCGGACCGTACGCTGCCCTCGTGAGACGCTCGCTGTGGTCGTTGGCGGTGGCTGTGCTGGCCCTGGGCGGGCTCGGCATGGTCGGCGGCACGGCCATCGGCGGACAGGCTGGGCCCCTGACGGCCCTCTACGGCGTGCTCCTGACCCTGTGCGCCCTCTACCTGGTCGCCGGTCTCGCACTCCGCGACCGTGTTCGGCGCCAGTCGAGCTCGAGCGGCGTCACGACGACGGAGACACGCCACCTCGGAGGCCTTCGCATCTTCTAGGTCGCGTTCCGGGTCGCGCCTCCGCGCTGCCGAAGGGCCTCGAACGCGATGACCGCCGCCGCGGTGGCCGCCCCGAGTGCGGGCGCTGTGTCGCGGCCATAGCCGATCCGCAGCACGCCGTCTGCCTGGGCGACGAACGATCGCGTGACGCCACGCCGCTCACCGCCGACCAGCACGAGCACGCCTCCGCGCAGGTCGACCTCGTGCAGGTCCGTGGCCGAGGGATCGGCGACCGCGCACAGGACCCTCAGGCCCTCGGCACGGGCCGTGGTGGCCGCCTCGGTGGCATCGGCGACGGTTGCCGTCGGGATGAGCTCGGTGGCGCCGGCCGAGGCACGCGTGACGATCGGAAGCGCCGAGTCCCAGTCGCGACGTACCACCAGGCCGTCCACCCCCGCCGCGTACATCGATCGGACCGCCTGGCCGTAGTTGAACGGGTCCTCGATTCCATCGAGCATCACCAGGAGCGGGGACTCCCCCACCTCGGCCAGCACGGTGGAGAGGGCCACCGGCTCACGCTCGCCGACAAACGCCACCACGCCGCCATGCGAACGCCCGCGCGCGAGCTCCTCGACCCGGTCGGGCTCGGCCGCATCGATGACGACACCGCGATCTCGGGCGAGAGCACGGAGCCTCCCCAACCGTCGATCACCCGGCCGCACGGCGAGCACGCGGTGCACGGGCCGCACCCCGGCTTCCAGTGCTGCCTCGATCGAACGATGGCCCTCGAGGATCAGCTCGGCGTTCGACGTCACGCGGGAATCAGCGCGGCCGCGCGCCGCGCCCGGCCGAGGCCATCTCCGAGGCGATCGCGGCCGGCAGGTGGCCGCTGACCCGGACTCCGCCCTCCTCGTAGCGCTCCTCCACGTCACCGGCGCTGCGGGCGCGTGCGACGAGCTCGCCACGCTCGTAGGGCACGACGACGTCCACCTCGACGAGCTCGGCCCTCAGGGCATCGGCGATGAGCTCACGCAGCTGCGCGATCCCCTCGCCGCGCAGGGCGCTGACGAACGCGGTCCGGTCCGAGGCGGGGGGTGGCCCGGCGTCGTCGGGCAGCAGGTCGACCTTGTTGAATGCCGTGATGCGCGGCGTCGACCCGGCGCCGAGCTCGTCGAGCACCGACTGCACGGCGGCCTGCTGGCCGAGAAAGTCAGGGTCGGAGGCGTCAACGACCTCGACCAGCAGGTCGGCACGGACGACTTCCTCGAGCGTGGCGCGGAAGGCGTCGACCAGATCGTGCGGGAGCTTGTTGATGAACCCGACCGTGTCGGTCATGACGATGTCCCGTCCGCTCGCCAGGCGCACCTGGCGGCTGGTGGGGTCGAGCGTGGCGAACAGCATGTCGGCGACGAAGACGTCCGTATCGGCCACGGCGTTGAGCAACGTGCTCTTGCCAGCATTCGTGTACCCGACCAGCGCAACCGTGGCGACCTCGCGGTGGTCGCGTCGGCGCGATGCGGTGGCGCGGTGGCGGCGGACGTCGTCGAGATCGGCACGGACCTTCTTGATCCGTTCGCGGATGAGCCGACGGTCGGTCTCGAGCTGGCTCTCGCCGGGTCCTCGCGTGCCGATCCCGCCTCCGGTGCGCGACAGGTGCGTCCACATCCGGGTCAGCCGCGGCAGGTGGTACTCGAGCGCGGCCAGCTCGACCTGCAGCCGGCCCTCCTTGGTGCGCGCGTGGCGGGCGAAGATGTCAATGATCAGTGCTGACCGATCGAGCACCTTGCAGTCGAGGAGCTTCTCGAGGCTGCGCTGCTGGTTCGGCTCGAGCTCGTCATCGACGATGAGGACGTTGAAGTCGGTCGCGGCGCGCTCGTCCACGAGCTCGGCGGCGCGACCCCGGCCGAAGTACCACACCGGGTCCGGACGTGACCGCCGCTGAGACGCGGACCCCACCACAACGGCGCCGGCAGTCTCGGCCAGGGCGCCGAGCTCCTCGAGCGACCGTGTCACCGGCCACCTTCCGTCGGACGGGTCATCGAGGCCGATGAGGAAGGCGCGCTCGTCGGGTGTCGTGAGGTCGATCATGCGAGCGCGTTCGGACATCTGTTCGATCCATGGTAGCCGACCGCGGTACCAAGGTCCTGCTGCACCGAGGCGCCGATTGCGTCATACCTACCCCGTACCCGGCGCCCGGATGCCCTGGACCAGCACGGAGTTGTGCGTGGAACGCTCGACCACTGCCCCCGCGTCCCGCGCGCTCAGCACCGTGACGCTGATGCGGCGCATGCTGGTCGGTGTCGCGATCACGCTCGCGCTGTTCGGCCTCTCGAACCGCATGGCCTCGGAGATGGGGCTCGATCCCATCCCGGCGCTCGGCGTGGCCGTCGTCGTGGCGCTGGTGAGCGCGGCTCTCGTCATGCCGCGAACCGTCTCGCATCTCGTCGCGGTCCAGGCCGACCTCCAGGTCGCCTACGAGGCGGCCGTGGCCGACTCGCTGAGCGACCAGCTCACCGGGTTGGGCAACCATCGCGCCTTCCACGAGGACCTCGACCGGCTTGTCGAGGCCGCCCGCGCCGACGGCAGCTCGGTGGCGCTCATGCTCATCGACCTCGACGAGTTCAAGCAGATGAACGACACGCGCGGCCACGCCGCCGGCGACCGGGTGCTGCGCGGCTTCGGCCGCCTGCTGTCCACGACGCTGCGGCGCAGCGACCGCGCCTACCGCGTCGGCGGCGACGAGTTTGCCGTGGTCATGCCAGCGACGGACTTCGACAGCGCGCGGTTGCTCGGACGGCGGCTCCTGGCCCAGGCCCTCCAGCCCGCGATGCAGCACGATGACCTCCTGCCGGTGTCGTTCTCCGCGGGCGTATCGGCGCTCCCCGACCTCGCCGATGACCGCGCCAAGCTCTACTCCCAGGCCGACAGTGCCCTCTACATCGCCAAGCGCAGCGGCCGCACCGACGTCATCGGCTACGACCCGACCGTCGAGGTCGTCGACGAGGCCGATGCGCGCACCTCGAGCGCCGCCGTGGCCGAGGTCATCGCCCGGGGCCAGCTCACGGCCGTGTACCAGCCGATCGTGGCCCTCGCCAGTGGACGCGTCATCGGTGTCGAGGGCCTCATCCGGCCCATGGCGCCCGCCGGCTTCGCCGACGCCACCGCGATGTTCGAGGCCGCCGAGGCGGGCGGGCGGCTCACCGCGCTTGACATGGCCTGCGCCGACCGCATCGTGGCCGGCGCGCGCGGACTGCCCGCCGACATCTTTCTCAGCCTCAACCTGAGCCCGACCACCATCGAGGCGCCGGAGTTCAGCGCCGCGACCCTGCTCGGTGTCCTGGCTCGCCACGGGTTCGCGCCGGATCGGCTCGTCGTCGAGCTCACCGAGCGCCAGTCGCTCCACGATCCGGAGCGGGTGCGCGAGCGGATCGCCGCATGCCGTCGGGCGGGGATCCGATTCGCCGCCGACGACATCGGCGCGGGCAACGCCGGCCTGCGCCTGCTCGCGGAGATCAGCTTCGACGTTCTGAAGGTCGACCTCGGCCTCGTGCAGCGCAGCGCGGCCGAGGGGCCATCGGAGGCGGTCCTGGGCTCGGTGGTCGAGCTGGCGACCCGCATGGGCGCGCTCGTCGTGGCCGAGGGTGTCGAGCACGCCTCGCAGCTGCCCGCGCTGAGCGCTCTTGGCGTCCAGGCCGGACAGGGCCACCACCTCGGTCGACCCGGCCCGCTCGAGGATGCGGTGCCCGTGGCCGAGCTCGAGGCGTTCGGCATCTCGGCCTGGCGTCAGTCGATCGGGCTGCCCACCACCAGCTGAGCCGCGCGGCGCGCGACATCGTCCACGATCGCCGGCGCATCGGCCGGGTCGTCGCCTGCGGGAATCCACGAGATGCGGGCGTCGCGGCGGAACCAGCTCAGCTGTCGCTTGGCGTATTGGCGCGTTCGCCGCGCGGTGACCTCGATGGCCTGGTCCAGGCTCCACTCCCCCGCCAGGTGGCGCGCGGCCTCCGCGTAGCCGTGGCCGCTCATCGGGCGCAGCTCCGGCGCGTAGCCGGCGTCCAGCAGCCGGCGCACCTCGTCGAGCAGGCCGCCCTCGGTGAACATCCAGCGCGCACGCTCGTCGATGCGCCGGTACAGGATCGCCCGCGGCCGGTCCAGCGCGACGAGGGCGAGCGGACCCGGGTAGGGCGTCGACGTGGGCTCCCCTCCCCTACCAGCCTCGGCCCGCTCGAGCGCCCGCAGCACCCGTCGCGGGTTCCGGAGGTCGGTGCGAGCCGCGGTTTCCGGGTCGAGCTCCTGGAGCCGCTCGGCCAGCGGCGCCAGGCCCTCGGCGGCAAGCCGCTGGTCCAGCCGCTCGCGCAGCTCGGGGTCCCATGCCAGGGCCGCGTAGTCGTGCCCGTCGACCAGGGCGCCGATGTAGAGGCCCGAGCCGCCGACCACGACCGGCAGCCGGCCCCTCATCCAGATCTCGCTGACGGCCGTGCGAGCCCCCTCCACCCATCGCGCGACGCTGAAGGGCTCGTCGGGGTCCGCGAGGTCGAGCTGATGGTGCGGCACCTCCGCGCGGGCGGCCGCGTCGGGCTTCGCCGTGCCGACGTCCATGCCGCGGAAGACCTGGCGCGAGTCGGCCACCACGATCTCTATCGGCTGGCCGGCGCGCCAGGGCCATCGCCAGGGCGCTCTTTCCCGATGCGGTCGGCCCCACGATGCCGAGCAGCGGCGCGCCCGTCAGCGGAGCCCCGGTCATGGGCGCCGTGTATGCGGAGATACCCGGCGGCCCACTCCCCTACACCTCGACGATGCGCTGCACCTGGTCGATCGCCACCGCGCGGCCGGTGGCGGGCTCGACGTCGACGATGACGGCGTTGAGCACGACCGGGCCCTCGGCCACCGCGAAGCGCGTCGGTAGATGGCGGGTGAATCGCGGCAGGACGGTCTCGATGCTGAAGCCGATGATCGAGTCACGCGGTCCGGTCATGCCGATGTCGCTGAGGTAGGCGGTCCCCGCAGGGAGGATCCGACGCATCGGCCGTCGGCACGTGGGTGTGGGTGCCGACCACCGCGCTCACGCGACCGTCGAGGTACCAGCCCATCGCGTTCTTCTCGGAGGTGATCTCGCAATGGAAGTCGACGATCCGCACCGGTGGCAGCGGATCCGCCGCCTCCTCGAGCAGGGCGTCGATGACGGTGAACGGCGAGTCGAGCTGGTTCATGAACACGCGGCCCATGGCGTTGATGACCGCGACCTCGTCGCCGGCATCGGTGTGGTGCACCAGCCAGCCGCGACCGGGAGCGGTGTCGGGGTAGTTGATCGGGCGCAGGACGGGTCGGTCGGTGTCGAGATAGTCGTAGATCTCGCGCTTGTCCCAGATGTGGTTGCCGCTGGTGATGACGTCGATGCCGCCGCTCAGCAGCTCCTCGGCCAGGCTCGGCGTGAGCCCGGCGCCGGCTGCGGTGTTCTCGCCGTTGGCGATGACGAGGTCCAGGCCGAGCTCGGAGCGCAGGTCGGGCAGGGCATGCATCACGGCCAGGCGCCCGGGCTTGCCGATGATGTCACCGATGACGCAGATGCGGATCGCACCGCCGGGGCCGCTCACCTCGCGTAGTCGACGGCGCGCGTCTCGCGAATGACGGTGACCTTGATCTGCCCGGGGTACTGGAGCTGCTCCTCGATCTTGCGCACCACGTCGCGCGCCAGCCGGCTCGACGCGAGGTCATCGATGTCCTCGGGCCGCACCAGGATCCGGATCTCGCGGCCGGCCTGGATGGCGAAGCAGCGCTCGACCCCGGGGAAGCTGAGCGCGATCTGCTGGAGATCGTCGAGGCGCTTCACGTAGTTGTCGAGGCTCTCGCCGCGGGCGCCGGGCCGGGAGGCGCTGATGGCATCGGCGATCTGAACGACCGTGGCTTCGACGGACTCCTGCTCGACCTCCTGGTGATGTGCGGCGATGGCGTTGCACACCACGCGACTGACGCCGTAGCGCGACGCGATGTCGCCACCGATGGCCGCGTGCGGGCCCTCGACCTCGTGGTCGACCGCCTTGCCGATGTCGTGGAGCAGCCCGCCCTTCTTCGACTCCCCCACGTTGGCGCCGATCTCGGCGGCCAGCAGCCCGCCGAGGCGCGAGGTCTCGATGCAATGGTCGAGGACGTTCTGGCCGTAGCTGGTGCGGTACTTGAGCCGGCCGAGCAGCTTGATGAGCTCCGGATGGAGGCCGGGGACGCCGGCGTCGTACGCGGCCTGCTCCCCGGCCTGGCGCATGACGACCTCGATCTCGGCCCGGCTCTTGGCCACCGTCTCCTCGATCCGGCCCGGGATGGATCCGGCCGTCGCTGATGAGCTTCATCAGCGCCATGCGCGCCACCTCGCGACGCACCGGGTCGAATCCGGACAGCACGACCGCCTCGGGGGTGTCGTCGATGATGAGGTCGACGCCGGTGGCCTGCTCGAGCGCCCGGATGTTGCGGCCCTCACGGCCGATGATCCGGCCCTTCATCTCCTCGTTCGGGCAGGGTCGACGACGGTGATGGTCGCCTCGCTGGTGTGGTCGGCCGCGATCCGCTGCATGACCGTGGTCAGGATGCGGCGCGCGCGATCGTCGCCCTCCTCCTGGGCGTGGCGCTCGATCTCGCGCACGCGGTGCTGGGCCTCGGCCTGCGCCTCGTCGACGATCTGGCCGATGAGCCTCTCGGCGGGCCTCCGCCGCGGTGAGGCCCGATACGCGCTCGAGCTCGACCAGCTGGCGACGTCGCAGGTCGTCGAGCCGGGACCGTTCGGCCTCCAGCTCGGTCTGGCGGGCTGCAGAGCTCCGTCTCACGCTGCTCGAGCGCCGCCGTCTCGTCGGTCGATGCGCCTCCTCCCGGTCGAGGAGGCGGCTCTCGGACCGCTGCAGGGTGGCGCGCTGCTCGCGCGCCTCCTCCTCGGCGGCACGACGCAGATGCAGCGCCTCGTCCTTGCCCTCGAGGACGATCTCCTTCTGCTTGGCGCGTGCCTCGGCCACGAGACGTTGGCCGTACTGCTCGGCGTGCTTGACAGCACCGTCGGCCACGAAGGTGCGCGCCACGAAGCCGATGATGACCCCGATGACGACGGCGACCGCCGCCACGATCACGACGACGAATTCAGGCATGTCGAGCTCCCACCCTCTGGAGCCCGTCTGGGCGATGTGGCGCCCGCGCCGGGCGCATCGGTTCGATCGATTGTGACGGTCGACGTTCGACCGGGTGCCGAGTGTAGCGCAAGCCCGCACGCATCGGGCCCGGCAGAACGGAGCTGGCTAGCCGCCGAAGACGCGGCCCATCAGGCGCACGTGATCGAGATCTCGCGGCACGAAGTCCTGGAGCATGACCCGCTGGACCCCGTTCGCCTCGAGCGCCCGGACCCGCTCGTGGGCCTCGTCCGGGGTGCCCATGATCCAGCGACCCCGCCGCTCGGCGAGCCACTGCGTCGCCGTCGGAGCCCGCCTGGCCGAGCTCGCCGAGAAGGGCGGCCACGCGGACCCGGAGCTCCTCTTGCGACTCGGCGATGAGCACGCCGGTCATCGCCGAGAAGACCACCTCGTCGGGATCGCGACCGATCTCCGCGCAGGCGTGCACGGACCCGGGCATACGCCGCCGGAGCGGCGTCCGGCGAGGCGGAGTTCAGGTTGAACTCGTCGCCGTACCGCGCGACGAGGGCGGCGAGGCGCGGTCCTCCCTTGCCGCCGAACAGGATGTGCGGGTGCCGCCGGCCGCCCCGACCGATCTCGCCATGCCGCATCGAGCCGCCGACCGGCCAGCGCGGGCCGTCGTGGGTCCAGCCGTCGGGCTCGGTCCACAGTCCATGGATGATCGCCATCTGCTCCTCGAGCATGTCGAATAGCGCTCGTCGATCGGCGGGAAGGGAATGCCGAGCTGGCGTGCTCGTCCTCGTTCCAGCCGGCGCCGAAGCCGGCCTCGACGCGCCCTCCGCTCATCTCGTCGACCGTCTGGATCACCTTGGCCAGGTTGCCCGGAATGCGGAAGGTCACCGGCGAGACGAGGACGCCGAGGTCGAATCGTGCGTGGTCTCGCGGGCCAGGCCGGCCAGCGTGGCCCACGCATCGGTCGTCGGCTTGCCCGCTGC
This sequence comes from uncultured Chloroflexia bacterium, assembly GCA_963725885.1. GTDB lineage: Bacteria > Chloroflexota > Limnocylindria > QHBO01 > QHBO01 > JACDBZ01. Next base: position 39,984 of record CAVSAH010000002.1, read on the forward strand.
CTCCGGGGAAGCTGGCGTAGTGATCGGAGCGGAAGTAGGCCTCGATCCCCGCCTCCTCGGCCGTCCGGACCAGCGCGAGCGATCTCGTCGTAGGTCATCCCCTGCTGGGGCTCGGACATGAGGGCGTAGCGCATGTCCGCTGGCGACCTAGGCGGACGTCTGCCGGGTCTTGCGCGCCGAGCCACGCTCGGCGGCGAAGAAGGACGTGAACTCCTCGATGTCGGCGCGCGCGATCGTCTCGCCGATGACGTCGAGCGGGACCTCGTCGAAGCGCCGGAAGCGCACGCAGCTCTTGCCCATGTTCAGCGTCTTGCCCGAGGCGGCGTAGCGCTTGCGGAACCACGCCTCCGTCGCCGGGTCGGCGTACACCGAGTTGAGGTAGACGGAGACGTAGCTCTTCTGGCTGGCGAGCGCGACGAGCCCCAGCGGCTGTCCGTTGTAGGTGTCACCGAATCGCTCGAGCGGCACGCTCCAGCCGATCATGCCGTACGCCATCCCCTCGACGTAGCCGTCAGGCAGGTTCGCGTTGATCGTCTCGCGGATGGCCGACACCATCCGGCGTCGCTCCTCCGGCAGCGAGGCGACGTACTCGTCGGGGGTCTTCGCGTCACTCCTGGGCATCGCCATACGATAGGCGATCGGCCTGCTCGGCCGCGAGGCCGCGGATCGCGGCACGGGACGTGTCGGGGTCGAAGCCACGTCGGACGAGGTACATCCCGAGCCGCTGAAGGGCCTTTGGGTCGGTCAGGCACCGGACGCCCGCGAAGATGCCGTGCGAGAGCCTCTGCCGCTCGCTCCTGCTCCGTTCCGGGCAGATGCTCGTCCTCGGGCCGTCGCTCCGGGTCGGCATGCTCGCCGCGGTAGGCCTCGATCACCTCGCGTGGCACGCCGTGCTGGCGCAGCTCGGCCTCGATCATGCGCTGGCCCCGCGGCGCGTGGCGGTCCCGCTGCTCGCCCCACCAGCGGGCGAAGGCCGCGTCGTCGAGATGGCCAAGCGCCACGAGCCGATCGCAGGTCGCCGCGATGACCGCGTCCGTTGCGGCTGCCGCGCGCGCAGGCGGCGCTCGACCTCCCAGCGCGTCCGTGGCCGAGTGCCGAGGAAGGCCACAGCGATCTCGAGGCGCGCGCTCCGGATCGGGCGGCTGGGCGGGCTCTCCGCGCCGGCTCCGCGACGGACTGGTCACCGCCGCGCCGGGCCTACTCCGCTTCGCTGATCCCCTCCGGGCCGACCTCGATGCTCGCGACCTTGCCGCGGATCTCGTCGTCGATCTTCTGCGGCGATCTCCGGGTTCTGCTTCAGGAAGTCCCGGGAGTTCTCGCGACCCTGGCCGAGGCGGATGTCGCCGTAGTTGAACCACGCACCGGTCTTGCTCAGGATGCCGGCGGCGATGCCGACGTCGAGCAGGCCGCCCTCGACGCTGATGCCCTCGTTGTACATGATGTCGAACTCGGCGACGCGGAACGGGCTGGCGACCTTGTTCTTGACGACCTTGACCCGGGTCCGGGAGCCGATCGCATCGGTCCCGGTCTTGAGGGTCTCGATGCGGCGGATGTCGAGCCGGACGCTGGCGTAGAACTTCAGGGCTCGACCACCGGGCGTCGTCTCCGGGTTGCCGAACATGACCCCGATCTTCTCGCGCAGCTGGTTCGTGAAGATGAGCGCCGTCTGGCTGCGGTTGATGGCGCCGGTCAGCTTGCGCAGCGCCTGGCTCATGAGCCGAGCCTGGAGGCCGACGAAGGCATCGCCCATGTCGCCCTCGATCTCCGCCCGCGGCACGAGCGCGGCGACCGAGTCGACGATGACGACGTCGACGCCGCCCGAGCGGATCAGGGTCTCGGCGATCTCGAGGGCCTGCTCACCGGTGTCGGGCTGGCTGACGAGGAGCTCATCGACGTCGACGCCGACGTTCTTGGCGTAGCCGGGGTCGAGCGCGTGCTCCGCGTCGATGAAGGCCACGATCCCGCCGATGCGCTGGGCGTTGGCCGCCACGTGGTAGCACAGGGTCGTCTTGCCGCTCGACTCGGGACCGAAGATCTCGGTGATCCGGCCGCGCGGGACGCCGCCCACGCCGAGAGCCAGGTCGAGCGCGATCGACCCGGTCGAGACGGCCGGAACGTTCTGCGCCTCGCGGTCGCCGAGCCGCATGATCGCGCCGCGCCCGAACTGCTTCTCGATCTGGAGGATGGCGGCATCCACGGCCTTGATCCGCTCGCCGTCTCCGTTCTTCGCCGCCGGGCTCTGGCTCACTGCCACCGGTGCTTCCATGGTTCTGGTTCGCTCCTCGTGCGATGCTGGCCCCGGTGGCGTCGGCTCACCCCTCCTCGGGAGGGTTCGGTTCCTGGGGCTCGGACTCTGGTTCGCGTTCCTTGCGCTTCGGCTTGATGACCTCGACCTGGCGCATCGGAGGCTGGTAGGTCGGCGCCACCGACTGGGTCTTCGGCGCCTTCTCCTTCGGCTTCCGCTTCGCTTCCTTGCGAGGTCGATCTCGGCCCTTTGCCATCGCTCAACCCTCCGGTTGTCGTGAGCCGGTCGAGCGTGTCCAGATGCTGCCTCGCCGGCTCTTACTCCCCCGTTACCGGGTGCTTATTTCAGCAACCCGATGGCTCGATTCTACGTCGCGGTTCGTGACACCTTCCCCGTCGCATTCCACTCCCCCACCCCGCGATCCGAGCCCCATTCTACACCGATGTCATACGCTGTCATACGCATCGTCCGGTCGCGTCATGCGCGTTCATTGGCGTGGCACGACCGGCCGGCCAAAGGCCGCAACGACCTGGCCCTGGAGCTCGCTGAACGACCCATCCGCCAGGGAAGCTCTCAGGCGCCGCATCAGCTCCAATGTCCACGTCACGTTGTGGATCGTCGCGAGGCGGTAGGCGAGCAGCTCCCTCGCCCGGAAGAGGTGCGCGACGTAGGCGCGCGAGTGGTTGCGGCAGGCCTCGCACGCGCACGACCGCGTCGATCGGCGCCGGATCGTCGAGGAAGGCGGCGTTGCGCAGGTTGAGCCTTCCCGCATCGGTCCAGACCTGGCCGGTGCGCGCGACGCGCGTGGGAAGGACGCAGTCGAAGAGGTCGATCCCGCGCTCCACGGCGGCGAAGAAGTCCACCGGCGATCCCACGCCCATGAGATAGCGCGGCCGCGGGTCGTCGGCGAGGGCATCGGCCACGACGTCGAGCGTGGCCGCCATCTCCGCCTTCGACTCCCCCACCGAGAGCCCGCCGACCGCGATCCCGTCGAACGGCAACGCCGCGATGGCCGCCGCCGAGCGGCGACGCAGCGACGCGTCCACGCCGCCCTGCACGATCCCGAAGACGGCCTGGTTCGCGTCGCGCGCCACGAGGCTGCGCTCCGCCCAGCGGTGGGTCCGCTCCATCGCCTCCTCGACACGCCGCGGAGCCACGGCCGGGTCGACGAGCTCGTCGAGCACCATCGCGATGTCCGATCCGAGGAGCGCCTGGATCTCCATCGCGCGCTCCGGCGTCAGGCGGATCTTCGAGCCGTCGAGGTGCGAGGTGAACGTCACGCCGTCGTCGTCGACACGCCGCAGCGCGGCCAGCGAGAAGACCTGGAAGCCTCCCGAGTCGGTGAGAATCGGCCCGTCCCAGGCCATGAACCGATGCAGGCCGCCGAGGCGCGCGATTCGCTCCGCCGTCGGTCGCAGGCTGAGGTGGTACGTGTTGCCGAGGATGACCTGCGCGCCGGCGGCACGCAGATCGCCCGGGGTGAGCGCCTTCACGGTCGCCTGGGTCCCGACCGGCATGAACTGTGGTGTGTCGATCGCCCCGTGCGCGGTGACCACCCGCCCGAGCCGGGCGCGTCCGACCGAGGTCGCCGTCCAGGTCGCGGTCAGGGGCTGCGGTGCACCGGCCGCATCGGCCTGCTGGGACATGCCGGCAGGATACGGGGCCCCATCGGGTCGAGATGGCGCCACGGGCTTGTGCGCATTCGATACCCTACCCCCGTGCGATTGACCGAGTGGCCGCGCATGCCATTCCTGAACGACGAGGTCAAGGAATGGATCGCGCTGGAGCTGGAGAGCCTGGGCGTCGAGGACCTCGCGGTGTATGCCCTCGAGGCGGGCACCGAGGGCGACGAGCGCCGCGTCATGGTCGCAACCGAGATCGGGCTCCTCGATCACCGGTATGCCCCGTTCGGCTCCTCGGCGCGCTACCGCCTCGCCATGCTCATGTATCCGTGGCAGGTGCTCCGCGGCGTCGAGCTGCGGGCCGATACGTTCCGCCTGTGGGCGCGCGAGCATCGGACGCGCTGGTCCTTCCGGCTGCACCACCCGCACTTCGAGGCGGCGACCGAGATGCCCGACCTCGGAGGGGCGCTCTGCGACCTCGCGCGCGTGTGCGCCGTCATGGCCGAGCCATTCGGCGTTCCCGCCGGCCGAGCGAGCTCGGAGGTGCCGGGCGCAATTCCGGGCGGACCGCGGCCGATTCCGCCGACCGGCGACGCGCCGCCAGCGCCGGAGCCGGGCACGGGGATGCCGCTGTCCGAGGCCACAGATGCCACGGAGCCTGGAGACGTGCCGGGAGCTGCGCTGCACGAAGCGGAGGCACCGCCGAGCGAGGACGCCGAAGACAACGAAGCCGTCGGCGAACGCGACCCGATGGCGGTCCGCATCGGCGAGGGCGAGGAGATCATCGATCTCGGCGAGGAGGACCTCGAGGCCATCCCCACCCGTTCGGACGACCGCGGCGTGGTTCGCGGCTGGGACTGACGCTCAGCGGATCAGCATCGCGTCCCCGAAGCTGAAGAACCGATAGCCGCTCTCGAGGGCCTCGCGGTACGCCGCCAGCAGCCGATCGCGCGCCTCGAACGCATTCGCGTCGGGCATGCCTGCCTGGACGAAGGCGGTCACCAGCAGCAGCAGTGACGACCGCGGCAGGTGGAAGTTCGTCACCAGCGCCCCGACGCTCTCGAACCGATGCGGGGGCGTGATGTAGACGTCGGTCCAGCCCTGCGCCGCGCCGGTCGCCGCCGCGGTCTCCAGGACGCGAACCGATGTCGTCCCGACGGCGACGACGCGCGCAGCCGCCTCGAGCGCGGCCTCGGTCGCCGGCGGCACCTCGTACCACTCGCGGTGGATGCGATGCTCGTCGATGAAGTCGCCCTCGAGCGGCCGGAACGTGTCGAGGCCGACGTGAAGCGTCACCGCCGCTCGCGCGACGCCGCCGGCCTCCAGCCGCTCGAGCAGCTCGGGCGTGAAGTGAAGCCCCGCCGTTGGCGCGGCAGCCGACCCCGGGCGATCCGCGTACACCGTCTGGTAGCGCTCCGCCGGCGTGGAGCTGTCGTGGATGTACGGCGGCAGTGGCATCGCGCCGTCATCGGCCATGACCTCGAACGGATCGGCGTCGAGCCGGACCTGGCGCATCCCGTCCGGCAGCCGCTCCCCCACCTCGACGCGGTGCCCGCTTGGCAGCGTGACCGTGGCGCCGACCGCGAGCCGCCGCGACGGTCGGACGAGCGCCTCCCACGCACCCGCCGGTCCGTCGCCGGCTGGTCTCAGCAGGAGCACTTCCGCCGATCCGCCACCGGCACGCAGGCCCCGCAGCCTGGCGGCGAGGACTCTCGAGTCGTTGACGACGAGCAGGTCCCCCGGATCGAGCCAGCGCCCGATGTCGGCGAACCGCGCATGCTCGATCGCCCCGGTCGCGCGGTCCAGCACGAGCAGTCGGGACGCGTCGCGGGGATCCGCGGGCACCTGCGCGATCGCCTCGGGCGGGAGGTCGTAGTCGAAGTCGTCGACGCGGAGGCGCATGCCGCTCATGGAGCGGACACAGTAGCGCCCGGCCGGATGGCCCGGCCGGGCGCCATCGGTCAGCATGGTCCCTACAGGAACGAGCTGATCCACGCCTGGGCGAAGTAGATCGCGAAGGCGACTGCCACCAGCCACATCAGCCAGTGGACTTCGGCCGCCTTCCCGCGCACGGCCTTGATGAGGACGTACGTGACGAAGGCCGCGCCGATGCCGACGGTGATGTTGTAGGTCAGCGGCATCAGGGTGATGCCGAGGAGCGCGGGGAGGCCCTCCTCGACGTCGCTGAAATCGATGTCCTTGATGAGGGTGGCCATCAGGTACCCGACGACGACGAGCACGGGCCCAGTCGCCGCAAACGGAACCATCGAGGCCAGCGGCGTCACGAACACCGCGAGGAGGAAGAGGATGCCGGTCACGATCGAGGTCATGCCGGTCTTGCCGCCCTCGGCCACCCCCGCCGCGCTCTCGATGTAGCTCGTGTTGGAGCTGATGCCCGCGGCACCGCCCGCCGCCGCGGCGACCGAGTCGACGAGCAGCACGCGGTTGATCCCGGGCACCGCCCCTTCCGCTGTGGTCAGGCCCGCCTGCTCCGTGATGGCGGTGGCCGTGCCCATCGTGTCGAAGAAGTCGGTGAGCATGATCGAGAAGATCGTCAGCCCTGCCACCAGGGCTCCGAGGCTCCAGACCTCGGTGATGTCGAACTGGCCGAGCGTCGAGAAGTCCGGAGCGAAGCTCAGGTCAGCCGGTACGGTCGTGAGGCCGGTGATGTACGCGACGACGGAGATCACGACGATGCTGATGAGGAGCGCGGCGCGAACCTTGAGCGCGAAGAGCACGATCGTCAGGAGCAGCCCGAGCAGGAACACCCAGTCGGACGTCTCGAGCGGGAAGTTGAACTGGACGATCGGGTTGCCCGGGCCGATCAGCCCGCCATCGACGAAGCCGATGAACAGGATGAAGAGGCCGATGCCGACGCCGATCGCCCGCTTCAGAGCCAGCGGCACGGCGTCCATGATCGCCTCGCGCAGGCCGACGATGACCAGCAGGAGGATGATGAGGCCCTCGAGCACGATGACGCCCATGGCGCCAGCCGGCGACAGGCCCAGGCCGAGGACCAGGGAGAAGGCCACGATCGCGTTGATGCCCAGGCCGGCGGCCAGTGCGATCGGGTAGTTGGCGATCGCGCCCATTGCGATCGTGAGGATCCCCGCCAGGAGCGCCGTGGCCGCGCTGGCGGCCGGGATGAAGGCATCCCGCTCGGCACCCTCCGGGAACATGTTCGACAGGATGAGCGGGTTCAGGAAGATGATGTAGGCCATCACCAGGAACGTGGTGAGGCCGGCCCGCACCTCCGTGCCCATGTTCGTGCCGCGCTCGGTGAACTTGAAGAAGCCGTCGAGCCCGCCACCACCTGAGGCGACCGGTTCGCTCTGTGGTACCTCGCTTGCCGTCACTCGCGCCACCCTCCGTCCGTGCGCAACGCGGGACCCGACACCATCGTTGGGCTCCCGGTGCCGAGGCGCAGCCTACTTTGCCGCGAGGCGCCGCGGGGCCGAATTCCAGCAGGACTGCTAGCGGCGAGGCAGGAAGTTCACGAGGAGCGTGAGGATCAGGCTGATCACGATCATCGAGCCGATGGGAATGTAGATCCCGCCCCGCTCGCCCTCGATCGCGATGTCGCCCGGCAGGTGGCCGAACGGCAGCTTCACGCCCGCCATCGCGAGGCCGCCGATGACGACGAGCACGCCACCGACGATGAGCAGGATCCTGCCGAGCTCGGGACTCATCAGCCTCCGTCGAAGAGCCCCGGTTGCTGGACCGATACGGGCGCCGCCGCGCCCGCGGGTGGCGTCATCCCGAGGTGCTCCCAGCCCGACGCGGTGAGCTGCCGGCCGCGCGGCGTCCGGGCCAGCAGCCCGATCTGCATCAGGTAGGGCTCGACGACGTCCTCGATCGTCTCGATCGGCTCGGAGACCGTTGCGGCCATGGTGGCGAGGCCGACCGGGCCGCCGCCGTGGTGCTCGGCGATCGCCCGCAGCAGCTGGCGGTCCATCGCGTCGAGGCCGCGGTCGTCGATCTCGAGCAGCGACAGCGCGTCCGTCGCGAGGGCAAGGGTCACCCGCTCGTCGCCTCCCCCACGGACCTGGGCGTAGTCGCGCACCCGCCGCAGCAGCCGGTTCGCGATGCGCGGCGTTCCCCGTGAGCGCCGCGCCACGAGCGCGGCAGCGTCGTCCTCCAGGGCGATGCTGAAGATCTCCGCCGAGCGACGCAGGATCCGCTCGAGGTCCGCATCGGTGTAGTAGTCGAGCCGGTAGACGGCCCCGAACCGATCCCGCAGCGGGCCGGTGATCGAGCCCACGCGCGTGGTCGCTCCGATGACGGTCACCTGCTCGATCTGGAGGCGGACCGTGCGCGCGCCGGGGCCCTTGCCGAGCACGACATCAAGCGCAAAGTCCTCCATCGCCGGGTAGAGGATCTCCTCGACGACGTGGCTGAGCCGATGGATCTCGTCGATGAACAGGACGTCGCCCTTTCCCAGCGCGGTGAGGACCGCCGCCAGGTCGCCGGCCCGCTCGATGGCGGGGCCAGAAGTGGTGCGGATCTGCGCACCCATCTCGGCCGCGACGATGTTCGCCAGCGTCGTCTTGCCGAGCCCCGGCGGACCGTAGAGGAGGACGTGATCGACCGGCTCGTCGCGGTGGCGGGCCGCGTCGATGAGGATGCCGAGGTTCTCCTTGACGCGATCCTGCCCGGCGAACTCGTCGAGACGGCGCGGGCGGACGGTCGACTCGAGCGCCAGCTCCTCCTCGGCGACCTCGGCGCTCGTGATGCGCTCGATGGTCATCGGATCCGCTCCACGGTCGAATCGAACATGTGTCCGATTCTACCGGTCACGGGAGTCACGGTAACGACTCGCGAGCCCAGTGCCGGACCTGCTGGTGGTGCGCCGACCACGCCGCCCAGGCCGATTCGGCCCACTCCCGAACCAGGCGCAGGTGCTCCTCGCCGTCCCTCGCGGCGAGCACGTCGATCGCCGTGAGCCTGTACGACGTCGGCGGCGTCGAGCCACGGCCACTCCCGTGGCTCGGTCGTGAGGGCCTGGGTGATCCGCGTCAGGGCGTCGGCCGGCATGCCGTGCTCGAGCCAGTGGCAGAGGCCGATCAGGTGGACCGCCACCGACTGGCGGGCTCGCCGGTCGTCGGTGCCGGGGTGCTGCACGGCGTAGGCATCGACGGCGTGGCGGTGCAGCGCGCCGTACGCCTGATCGCCGAACTCGCGGGCGATGAGCTCGGTGAACGCGGCCCAGCAGCCCGGGCTGGCGACCATGTACTCGTGGGTCGGTCCCTCGATGGACGCGAGGAACCGCGCGCCGCAGCCACCGCACGGCGGCGCGATGCGCGTCGAGCTGCGCGACCGTGTCCACGTCCGCCGGGGCGGAGCCGGCGTCCACCAACACGACGTCGGGCTGCCTGCGCAGGAGCTTGCCGAGGCCCTCGTCACCCTCCGCCTCATCGGCGAGGCCGAAGCGGCTCCGCTGCAGGAACACCGGTGGACCGATGCGCTCGCCGGCTCGCGTCGCCACGATCTCCGCGTCCGGCATGGCCGCCACGAGAACCTCGAGGATCGGCCCCGGGCCCAGCAGCGGCTCGTCGCCGAGGAGCACGATCGCCGCATCCGCGTCAGCGGGGACGGCTGCCAGACCGAGGCGCACTGACCGGCTGATCCCCTGCTCCGGCGCGACGTTCACCACGCTCACGACGTCGCCCGGCACCGCGCGGTCCGGCGGCACGACCGCGATGAGAGGCGCGAGGCCCGCCTCCCGGGCGGCGTCGGCGACGTGCTCGAGCATCGTTCGTCCGCCGATGCGCACCTCGTGCTTCGCCGAACCGAACCGGGTCGAGGCGCCGGCGGCGAGGATGACTGCCGCGACCTGCATCGGTGCATTCTGGCCGCTTACCATCGGCGACGTGACCGAGCCGTACGACCTGATCATCGAGAACGGGACCGTCGTGGACGGGACCGGTGAGCGTGGCTTCGCCGCGGCGGTCGGCGTGCGCGGCGACAGGCTCGAGGTCGTCCTCGGCGAGACGGAGGAAACGGCTGCGGCTCACTGGCGGATCGATGCGACCGGGCTCGTCGTGGCTCCCGGGTTCATCGACCTGCACTCGCACTCGGGCCTGATGATCTTCGCCGATCCGCTCCACGAGCCGAAGGTACGCCAGGGGATCACGACCGAGGTGATCGGCGTCGACGGCCTCAGCTACGCCCCGATCCCCGACCCCGCGGACCTCGAGGCGCTGATCCACATGAACGCGGGGCTGGACGGAGCCCCGCCGGAGGCACGACCGCACGACTGGTCGAGCGTCGAGACCTACCTCGAGCGCCTCACCGCGCTCCGACCCTCGGTGAACCTGGCGATGCTCGTCGGGAACAGCGCGCTCCGCATCGGCGCCATCGGCTGGGAGGAGGTCGCCGCGCGGCCCGAGCAGGTCGCGGACATGCGGGCGATGCTGCGCGAGGCGATGCAGGAGGGGGCGATCGGGCTGTCGTCCGGGCTCGACTATCCGCCGGGCGCCTACGCCGACACCGCCGAGCTCGTGGCGCTCACCGAGGAAGCGGCGCGCCACGGCGGCTTCTATCACACCCATGTCCGATACGCGCTCGGCGACCGCTATCTCGACCCGTTCCGGGAGGCGATCGAGATCGGCCGGCGCGCGGGCGGGGCGGCCCACATCACTCACTTCTACCATCGGCAGACCTTCCCCGGCGGACCGGGCCCGATGCTCGCGCTCGTCGACGACGCGCGCGCCGAAGGACTCGACGTGACCTTCGACACGTATCCCTACGAGTGGGCCTCGACGCGGCTCCTGATCATGATCCCGCCGTGGGTCCAGGCCGGCGGGCCGCTGCCGACCAAGGAGCGGCTTGCCGACGCCGCCGTGCGCGAGCGCATCCGGCGCGAGCTCGCAGAGCGCGGCGTGCTGTTCGCCGGGCGCGGCGCCTGGCACGACGTTCGGCTCGGCGCGTTCGCCACCCCGGAGTACCTGCCATGGGAGGGGCGGACGCTGGGCGAGCTGATCGACGACCGAGGCGACGACCCCGTCGACGTGCTGTGCGACGTCCTCCTCGACGAGGACCTGCGCCCGAACCAGGTCACGCCCGGACCGTGGAGCGAGTCGCTGCCGGAGTTCATTCGTCATCCGGTCGGCATGATCGGCACCGACTCCACGTTCGTCGCCGAGCGGCCCTCACCCCGGACGTATGGCTCGTTCCCGCGCGTCCTGGGCCAGTTCGTGCGCGACGAGGCGCTGATGAGCCTCGAGGAGGCGGTTCGCTCGATGACGTCCGCCCCGGCGGCCCGGCTGGGTCTCCGCGACCGCGGCCTGATCCGCGACGGCTACGCGGCCGACCTCGTCGTCTTCGATCCCGACCGCGTGCGCTCCAATGCCACGTACGACGAGCCGCGGCGCTTCCCCGACGGGATCGACTGGGTGGTGGTGAACGGTGAGGTGACCGTTGAGCCGGATGGCCACACTGGAGTGCGGTCTGGACGTGTCTTGACCACTCGGGGATAATCGGCGCCCGCGACTCCCGAGAGGGGTGCCCACCCTCGATCGGCCGCGCAAAGGGGAGGAATGACGGTCATGCCCACCGTCGCCGATGTCGCGGTGCTCGCCGTGCAGACACTCATCGACGAGCTTGCCGAGATTCAGCAGCACCAGATCGACCGAAGCGCCGCGTGGCGCGCTGCCCGACAGCCAGCGGCCCTCGCCGCCCGCCAGGAGGCCCTTGCCGCCATCGCCGATGCCGATCGTCTCGACCTTCTCGAATCGGCCACCGAGCGGCTGGCCGCGGAGTGCGTGACCGGCCACGTGGCCCATCCGGTGCGAGCCGCGGCCCACAACGCCCTCATCGCCCTCGTCGCAGGCGACCTCATCGAGCGTCCCGTCTTCCGCGCCCTCTACGAGGCCTGGGAGGAGGGCACCCTCGGCGGCTCCGGCACCGGAGCAGTCCTGCGCGGCGAGGAGCTGCTCCTCACCATCGACTGAGGCGGTGCGCGCTCTCGGACGCGCTACGATGCCGTCATGGAGCGCCCCGCCCTGACGACACGCGCCCTGCCCGGCATCTCGGCGCCGGATGCCGGCGCGCTCATCATCCCCGCGGACGCACCTGCACCAGGACGTGCCACGCCCGCCTCCCCGCTCCGTCGTGAGGGACCGGAGAAGCTCACCGGCACGGCGCTGTACACCGACGACCTCGTTGTCCCCGGCGCCTGGTTCGGCGCGACGATCCGCTCGACCCAGCCACGGGCACGCCTCCTTGGCATCGAGCTCGACGAGGCGTTCGACTGGAAGCGCGTCGTGGTCGTTACCGCCGACGACATCCCCGGCGAGAACGTCGTCAGCCTGATCGACGCCGATCAGCCGGTTCTCGTGCCGGTCGGCGGCGAGATCCGTCACCAGGCCGAGCCCTGCGCCCTCATCGCGGCGCCCGACCGGGCGACGCTGCGGGAGGCGAAGCGGCACCTGCGGCTCCGGACCGAGGCACTCCCCCCGGTGTTCGATCCGCTCGCATCGGATCACGAGTTCGCGCACTACACGGTCGAGTCCGGTGACGCGGCCGCGGCGATGGCCGAAGCCGCCCTCGTCATCGAGGGCACGTACCGCGTCGGCCACCAGGAGCAGCTCTACATCGAGAACCAGGCCATGATCGCCGTCCCCCGCGAGGATGGAGGCGTCACCGTCCACGGCTCGCTGCAGTGCCCGTACTACATCCACAAGGCCATGAAGCGGGCGCTGGACATGGGCGACGAGCTGGCCGTGGTGGTCCAGGCGGAGACCGGCGGCGGCTTCGGCGGCAAGGAGGAGTACCCCTCGATCATCGCCCTCCACGCGTCGCTGCTCGCGCTGAAGTGCCGCAAGCCGGTGCGCATGATCTACGACCGCCACGAGGACATCAGCGCCACCACCAAGCGCCACCCCGCGGTCGTCCGCTACCGGTCCGGCGTGTCGGGCACCGGCGAGCTCGTGGCGCAGGAGATCGAGGTCATCATGGACGGCGGTGCCTACTGCACACTCACGCCGGTGGTGCTGAGCCGGGGCGTGCTCCACGCCGGCGGGCCCTACCGCTGTCCCAATGTCAGGATCACCGGTCGGGCCATGGCCACGAACACGCCTCCGAACGGCGCCTTCCGTGGCTTCGGCGCCCCCCAGACCGAGTTCGCCGCCGAGATGCAGATCAACCGCATCGCGGAGGCGCTGGATGCCTCTCCGCTCGACCTGCGGCGACGCTGGGTGTACCGCGAGGGCGACGTGACGCCGACCGGCCAGGTGCTGCGCGAGTCGGTCGGCGGGATCGAGGTGCTCGAGGCCGCCGCGGAAGAGGCCGGATTCGACCGCGCCCATGCCCAGACCCGTGCCATGCGCGAGCAGCGAACGGATGCGGCCCGCACCGCGTCCGGCATCGGCCTGGCATTGGCGTGGCACGGCGCGGGGTTCACCGGATCGGGCGAGGTGAAGCTCGCGTCGGTGGCCAGCGTCGAGATCACCGACGACGGTCGCATCCGGGTGCTGACCGCCAGCACCGAGATGGGCCAGGGCACCAAGACGATCTTTCCGCAGCTCGTCGCCGATGCACTCGGTGTCACCGCGGCCGAGATCGACCTGGCCCCGCAGGACACCTCGATCGTGCCTGACTCCGGTCCCACGGTCGCCTCGCGCACCGCCATGGTGGTCGGTGGGCTCCTGATCCGGGCCGCCGAGCGGCTGCGGGACACCGTCGAGATCGAGTCGGGCCGTTCATTTGCCGAGGCGTACGGCGCCCACGGTCCGATCCGCATCGACGAGCGGTTCGTCCCCTACCCCGGCGAGCCGTTCGACGATGCGACCTACCGCGGCGATGCGTACCCCGCGTTCGGCTGGGCGAGCGCCGTGGTGCGCGTCGACGTCGACCTCGACACCGGTGAGGTGACGGTCCGTGACTGCGTCGCCGCCGACGACGTCGGGCGAGTCATCCATCCGGTCATGGCCGAGGGCCAGGTCGAGGGCGGGACGCTGCAGGCCATCGGCTACGCCACCATCGAGGAGATGAAGCTCGTCGACGGGCGCTACCTCAACGATCGGCTGGCGACGTACCTCATTCCCACGGCGCTCGACGCGCCGACCATCCGCACGATCCTCGTCGAGAAGCCCTACTCGGGCGTTCCGCACGGCGCGAAGGGCATCGGCGAGCTGCCCATGGACGTCGGCGCGCCGGCAGTCGTGGCCGCAATCCACGACGCCACCGGCGTCTGGATCGAGGACCTGCCGGCGACGCCCGAGCGGATCCTGGCCGCCATGACCGCTTCGCCGATGCCGCCCGCGCCGGGCGTCTCCTCGGAAGCGGCGCCGCCGATGACGCCTCCGATCGAGGACCTACCCGCGGGCGGCGACGAGATGCCGTTCCGCGCCCCAACCGACCCCGGAGATCCACGGTGAGCTTCGCATTCACCGTGAATGGCGCGCTGGTCGAGGTCGAGGCTACCGGCATGCGGCGCCTGCTCGACGTCCTCCGCGAGGACCTGGGCCTCACCGGCACGAAGGAGGGCTGCGGTGAAGGTGAGTGCGGCGCCTGCAGCGTCCTCGTGGACGGCGCCGTCGTCGATGCCTGCCTGGTTCCGGTGAGCCAGGTGGACGGCGCCTCGGTCTCCACCGTCGAGAGTCTCGGCACTCCGGAGCGGCTCAGCGTGCTCCAGCACGCGTTCCTCGAGACGGGCGGCGCCCAATGCGGGATCTGCACACCGGGGATGCTCATGGCCGGCGTCGCGTTCCTGGCATCGGGCACCGAGCCCAGCGACGCGAACATCCGCGACGCGATCGCCGGCAACCTGTGTCGCTGCACCGGCTACACGAAGATCGTCGAGGCCATCGCCCTGGCGGCGCAACGAGGAGGCATCTCATGAGCGAACGACCATTCACGGAGGCGCTCGAGGAGCGCGATATCACGCTGGCGCTGACCACGACGCAGCTCGTGGTGCTGGCGCTCGGCGCGGTCATTCTCCTGCGCTTCATCCGCGCCCTGCGCCAGGCCTGATGCCCAACGCCGTCGAGCCGCGCTCGGAGTCGCCTGCGCACCTGGCCGGTGCCCTGGCGCTGCTGGCCGAGGCGGACGGACCGCCGTGGCGGCCGATCGCCGGCGGCACCGACCTGATGGTCCAGCTCACCGGGGAGATCGGCGAGCCCCCGGAGCGGGTCCTCGACCTGTGGGCACTCGACGAGCTGCGCGGCATCGAGGTCGCCGGTGACACGCTGGAGATCGGTGCATTGACGACCTACACCGAGCTGCGGCGCTCGCCGATCGTGGCCGAGGTGGCACCGGTCCTCGCCGATGCCGCCGCGACGATCGGGGCCGCACAGATCCAGAACCGCGGCACGCTCGGCGGCAACGTGGTGAACGCCTCGCCGGCCGGAGACACGCTCCCGGTCCTGCTCGCGCTCGACGCCGAGCTCGTGCTCGCCAGTGCCGCCGGCGAGCGCACGGTTCCCGCCGCGACGTTCTGGCCGACGTACCGCGTGACTGCGCGCCGGGACGACGAGCTGCTCGTGCGCATCCGGGTCCCCATCGTCCAGGGCCGCGAGGCTCGGTTCCGAAAGGTCGGGACGCGGCGCGCGCAGGCGATCTCCAAGGTGGTCATGGCGCTGGCGTGGCAGAGCGCCCCCGACGGGACGTGGAGCGCGGTCCGGCTCGCCCTCGGCTCCGTGGCGGCCACGCCGATCCGGGCCGACGACACCGAGGCGTTCCTCGAAGGCTCCTCCCCGACGCGCGAGACGGCAGACGCCGCGGCCGAGCGTCTCATGGCCGAGATCGAGCCGATCGACGACGTGCGATCCACCGCGGTCTACCGTCGGATGGTCGCCGGCCGCGTCCTGCATCGGCTCATCCGTGACGAGGGTGGGTGGTAGCCGCGTGACCGATACGAGCATGCCCGTGGGCACGGTCACGCTCATGTTCACCGACATCGAGAGCTCGACGCAGCTTCTCGAACGGCTGGGTGACTCGTACGCCGAGGTCCTCGTCGAGCACCATCGCATCGTCGATGCCGCGGCTGCCGCCAACGGCGGCCGGCGGGTCGATGCCGCCGGCGACGGGCTGTTCTACTCATTCCAGACCGCCCGCGGCGGCCTCGCGGCGGCGGTGGCGGCTCAGCGCGACCTGGACGATCAGGCTTGGCCGGAGAACGCCGAGATTCGCGTTCGGATGGGGCTGCACAGTGGCGAGCCGCAGTCGGCGGGAACGGGCTACGTCGGCATCGACGTGCACCGCGCGTCCCGGATCTGCTCCGCCGGCCACGGGGGCCAGGTCCTCGTGTCGGATGCGGTCCGCATCCTGTGCGCCGCATCCGTGCCCACGGGGGTCACGCTCCAGGATCTCGGGACGCATCGGCTCAAGGGACTCGACGCTCCCGAGCGCATCTTCCAGGTCGTGGCGCCAGGGCTGCGGACCGACTTCCCGCCGATCCGATCGCTGGACACGACCCCCAACAACCTCCCGCGCCAGCTGTCGAGCTTCGTCGGGCGCGCCGCGCAGATCGCCGAGGCCGAGGAACGCCTGCGCGAGGCGGCGGTGCTCACCCTTACCGGACCGGGCGGTGTCGGCAAGACGCGCCTCGCGATAGAGATCGGAGCGCGCCAGGCCGCGGCCTACCCCGGCGGCGTGTGGCTCGTCGATCTCGGCAGCGTTGCCGAGGGTCCGATGGTGGCCGACGCGATCGCGTCCGCCCTCGGCGTCAAGCAGCGCGCCGGGGCAGGCCTCGTCGCCGGCATCGTCGAGACCCTCGGTGATCGGCCGGTGCTGCTCATGCTCGATAACTGCGAGCACCTCCTCGACGCCGTGGTGACGACGGGGCAGGACCTCCTTCGCCAGGTCCCCGACCTCCAGCTCCTGGCGACGAGCCGCGAGGCGCTGGGCATCCCGGGCGAGGTCCTCATGCCGGTGCCGTCGATGTCAGTTCCGGCCACCGCCGGCGACCGGCCCAACCCCTTCGCGCTCGCCGAGAGCGAGGCCGTCCAGCTCTTCGTCAACCGCGCCATGGCCGTCCTCCCGGAGTTCCGCCTCGACGAGTCCAACGCAGGCGCCGTGGCCCAGATCGTCCGCCGCCTCGATGGCATCCCGCTGGCCATCGAGCTCGCCGCCGCGCGGGTTCGCTCGCTACCGGCGGAACAGATCGCCGCGCGGCTCGACCACCGCTTCCGCCTGCTGAGCGGCGGCAGCCGCACCGCTCTGCCGCGGCACCGCACGCTCCGCGCGACCTTCGACTGGAGCTTCGATCTCCTCAACAGGGCCGAGCAGACCCTCCTGGCACGCCTGTGCGTCTTCGGCGGCAGCTTCTCGCTCGAGGCGGCCGAGACGGTGTGCAGCGGAGCGGCGGTGCCGGCCGACGACGTGCTGAATCTCCTCGGCCGGCTCATCGACCGCTCGCTCCTCCAGACCGACGCCGATGGCGGACAGGCTCGCTATCGGATGCTCGAGACGATCCGCGAGTATGCGGAGGAGCACCTCGCCGGGCTCGGACGACGCCGTCTCGGTCCGCGCTCGGCACCGGGACTGGTGCCTGGCGCTCGTCGAGGAGGCGCGCCCGGCGTTCTTCTCGGGCGTCGTGCAGCCGCAGTGGGTGACGCGCCTCCGGCTCGAGCACGAGAACCTCCTCGCCGCCCTCCGCTGGGCGGACGAGGACCCCGATGGCGCCGATGCGGAGATCGAGCTCGCATCGGGGCTGTGGCGCTTCTGGGAGATCAGCGGCGACTTCACCGAGGGCAGCGCATGGCTCGGGCGAGCGCTGGCGCGCATCGGCGGCGAGGTCTCGGTCCGGCGGGCCACGGCGCTCACCGGCGCCGGGGTGCTCGCGGCGCGCCGCGGCGACCTTGCGCAGTCGGCCTCGTACCACGACGCGAGCCTCATGCTGTACCGGGAGCTCGGCGACCCGCTGGCGATCGCAGCCGCCTGCAGCAACAGCGCCAGTGTGGCCGTCGAGCGCGGCGACCTCGACCGTGCCCGCCAGCTGTACACCGAGGGAATCGAGCTCGCACGATCGAAGGGCGCCGTCCAGGGCGCGGCCTACACCATGATCAACCTCGCCGACGTCGCTGCCCGCCAGGGCGATGCAGACGAGGCGGACCGTATCTTCGCCGAGAGCATCGACGCGTTCCGGATGCTCGGCGATCGGTTCGGCGTTGCCCACGCCACGACCAAGCTGGCGCAGGCGGCTCGCCGCCGGGGCGACCGCGGCGCCGCGCGCGCACGGATGCGCGAGGCGCTCGCCATCCACGAGGAGATCGGCGACCGACATGGCGCCGCCCGCCTGTCGGCGACGCTGGGAGACCTGGCTGCCGAGGACGGCGACGAGCCCGAGGCCGAGCGCCTCTACCGCATGAGCCTGGCCATTCGCGGCGAGCTCGATGGACCGCGTGGGTGCGGCCAGCGTCCTCGAGCGCCTCGCCGGGGTGTGCGACGACCGGCCGCTCCGGGCCGCCACGCTCCTCGGGGCAGCCGATGCCCTCCGCGACCAGGCGGGAGCGCCACTCTCACCCGCGTCGCAGCGGACCGTGGAGGAGTTCCTCGACAAGCTCGGCCGGCGCGCGGGGTTCGAGGCCGTCGCAGCTGCGATCGCGAGCGGGGCGCGCCGCGTCGTGGGAGGCAATCCTGGAGCGCGGGGCGGCCTCGGACTAGGCCCCTTCGGTGACCTCGACCAGCCGGTCGGCCAGGAGGCCGTGCGCCTCGCGATGGGTCTCGACCGCGGCCTCCGGCGTCGGCGCCTCGACCAGGCAGAAGACCTTGCCGGTGGCCTCGTCGTACCAGTAGCGCAGATAGGTCACGCCGTGCTTGGGGCCGACCTCCATGTCGCGGGCGTGCGCATCGGCGACGGCGGCGGCGGTCAGCCCGGGAATGTGCTCGTGCTCGTCCAGGAAGAGTGGCACTCGGAAGAGCCTCCCAATCGTGCGGCCTTGGCGAGGGAATCATAGGTGCAGCCGCGAGCACGTGCTGTCACCGCGCGGCCACTCGTGCTGTCGCCCATCTGCCACCATTCCGGCCGTGAGCCCGATCGCGCGACCCACTCGCGACCAGGTCCTCGTGTTCGCCACGGCCGATGAGCTGCGCAGCTGGTTCGAGGAGAACCACGCCACGGTGCCCGAGGCCTTCATCGGCTTCTACCGCAAGGGCGTGGCGAAGGCATCGGTCACCTACGACCAGGTCGTGGAAGAGGCGCTGTGCTTCGGCTGGATCGACGGCATCACGTTCCGCATCGACGACGAGGTGACCGCCAACCGCTACACGCCGCGGCGTCGGACGTCGAATTGGAGCGCGCCGAACATCGCGAGGGTCGCCGAGCTCCGCGCCGCAGGGCGGATGCACGCCGCCGGCCTCCGCGCCTTCGAGGAACGCGATCGGAGCCGCGACGCTTCCCGCAAGGCTCGCGACGATGCCGGGCTCGCATGACCGGCGCACGGCTGTCGCACCTCTTCGTCCACGTCGCCGACCTGGCGGCCGCGCGCCACTTCTACGTCGACCTCCTGGGCCTCGAGGTGCTCATGGAGGGTGGCGGCTACCTGCGCGTGGGCAACGCCGATGGCTGGCACATGGGCATGGAGGAGGGAGAGCCGGTGGGTGCGGAGGGGATCGAGCTCGTCATCGCGGTCCCCGACGTGGACGCCGCCTTCGCACGCCTTGCCGATGCGGGCATCGCCTTCGACTCGCCCCCGACCGACACCGAATGGGGCGCGCGCCACGCCTGGCTGCGCGATCCGTCCGGCTACCGGCTCAGCATCTACTCTTGAGCGCATGAACCTGCCTGACGGCGTCACGCTCACCCACCCCGATGCGGCCCACGTCGACGAGGTGCTGACGCCCGAGGCGCTGGCCTTCGTGGCCGACCTGCATCGGTCGTTCAATGCGCGCCGCGTGGAGCTGCTGGCCGCCCGCGCCGAGCGCCAGGACGCGATTCGACGCCGGCGAGCTGCCCGGGTTCCTGCCCGAGACCGCATCGGTCCGCGAGGACGACTCGTGGAGCGTCGCGCCGACACCGCCGGACCTCCAGGATCGGCGCGTCGAGATCACCGGGCCGGTCGAGCCGAAGATGATGATCAACGCGCTGAACTCCGGCGCCAACGTGTTCATGGCCGACTTCGAGGACGCCCTCTCCCCCACCTGGGACAACGTCGTCACCGGCCAGTGGGCCGTTGCCGAAGCCGTCCGCCGACGCCTTGCCTTCCGGACCGATGAGAAGGCCTACTCACTCAACGACCAGATCGCCACGCTCGTGATCCGACCGCGCGGCTGGCACCTCGACGAGGCGCACGTGCTCGTCGACGGGTCGCCGATCAGCGCCTCGCTCTTCGACTTCGGCCTCGTCCTGTTCCACAACGCCCGCGAGCAGCTGGATCGCGGCTCGGGCCCCTACTTCTACCTGCCCAAGCTCGAGTCCCACCTCGAGGCGCGGCTGTGGAACGACGTCTTCGTCCATGCCCAGGAGCGGCTGGGGATCGCCGCACGGCTCGATCCGGGCGACCGTGCTCATCGAGACCATCCTCGCCGCCCTGGAGATGGACGAGATCCTGTACGAGCTGCGCGACCACGCCGCCGGGCTCAACGCGGGTCGCTGGGACTACACCTTCAGCATCATCAAGAAGTTCCGATCGCGGCCCGAGTTCGTGCTGCCCGATCGCGCATCGGTGACGATGAAGGTCCCGTTCATGCGGGCCTACACGGAGCTCCTCGTGCGAACGTGTCACCGGCGCGGCGCGCACGCCATGGGCGGGATGGCGGCGTTCATCCCGTCCCGGCGCGATGCGGAGGTCAACGAGCGCGCCATGACGGCCGTGCGGGCCGACAAGGAGCGCGAGTCGTCGGACGGCTTCGACGGCACGTGGGTCGCCCACCCCGACCTCGTCCCTCTCGCCAACGAGGTCTTCACCAGCGTCCTCGGCGAGCGTCCGCACCAGAAGGAGCGCAGTCGCGACGAGGTCAGCGTGGCGCCGGCCGAGCTGCTGGACGTGACTGTGCCGGGAGGCGGCGTGACCGAGGCGGGGGTGCGGGCCAACGTCAGTGTCGGCCTGGCCTACCTCGCCTCGTGGCTCGACGGCAACGGTGCCGCGGCCATCAACAACCTGATGGAGGACGCCGCCACGGCGGAGATCAGCCGCTCCCAGCTGTGGCAGTGGCGCGTCAACGGCACCCCGGTCGACGGCGGCGCGCCCGCTGACCGCGGAGCGCTACCGAACGATCCGGGACGAGGAGCTCGCCCGTCTCCCTCCGGCCATCGACCAGGCGAGGCTGCGCGAAGCCGCCGAGCTCCTCGACGAGCTCGTCCTGGCCGATGACTTCGCCGAGTTCCTGACGCTCGAGGCCTACGACCGCCTCGGCTGAGCGGCCAGGGTGATTAAGAGACCTTGGCCAAGTAGCCCTCGGTGACCTCGCCCTTGTGCGCGGCGAAGGCGGCCAGCACCTCATCTCGCTCGCGCTCTGGAACGCCGACGCTGTCGAGCGTGCGGGCCAGCACCGCCGCCACCTCGTCGAACTCCTCGGGTGCGATCTCGAGGGCGCGGTGTGCCTCCTCCAGGCCCACGGGCGTGCTGCCGGGTCGCGTACCGACGTACTCGAACGGGCCGCCGGACACGTTGCAGACCCACAGCGTCCGCATGAACTTCAGCCCCGGGAGCCGGTCGAGCTGCTCGGTGTGCCACTTTCGGAGGGCGGGATTCCGCGAATCGCGCCCCACCAGCGGATCGTCGATGAGGGCGTCGCTGAAGGCGTCGACCACCGCGGCGATGGCGAAGGCGCCGCCGAGTCGCTCATAGAGGCTTGCGTCGGACATGATGCGGGGTCCTCCTGTGTTACCCGAGTGCGAGAGCTCGGTTCTATCACTAATACAAATGAACGATACACCCAGTTCTATGCTGAGGGAAGTCCCAAATTCCGATGCGAGGAGTTCCAGCCATGCTCACTCTCCGATCCGCGTTCTCGGGGTTCTCGACCAACGATCTCGAGACGGCGCGGACGTTCTACCGCGACACGCTCGGCATCGACGTCACCGAGCGTGATGGCATGCTGACGCTGAAGATCGGCACTCAGACCGTCCTCGTGTACCCGAAGGACGACCACCGGGCCGCCACGTACACGGTGCTGAACTTCGAGGTGGACGATATCGATCGCGCAGCCGATGAGCTCCTCGCCACCGGGGTCGAGCTGGAGCGCTACGAGGGGCAGCCGCAGGACGAGCGAGGGATCATGCGCGAGTACGGACCGCCAATCGCCTGGTTCCGCGATCCGGGCGGCAACATCCTCTCGATCATCGAGGCGGACTCGAGCGACGCCTCCTGACCACGCTGTTCCTGGCCGCGAGCCCCGCAGCGAACGCGAACGTGGCTGGACCGAGCCGATGCCAGGCAAGCGAGCGCTCCAGGTCACCGTGCGCGACCGCCACCCACGAGCGCGTGAGCCCGCAGGCCGGGCAACGGCGACCGATGATCCGGCTGATCAGGCACAGCCGCGGGCCACGCTCCACGAGCGAGATTGGTGTGATCGCGGCCGCGGCGAGCGCGGCGACGACGAGGAGATCGCCCTCGGCGATGCGCGCCAGGGCGCGATCGAGCCGCTGTCTCAGCGTCGGAGTGGACGCCCGTTCGCGTCGGGCACGCGTCCCATGACCTCGAGGATGAGGTCGATGAGCGCCCAGATGCCACACCCACCGAGCGTGATGAGCTTGAGGATCCCGAGGCCGGTGTAGCCGAGGTAGAAGCGGTCGATGCCGAGCCAGCCCACGAAGAACGAGATGAGGACCGTGGTGAGCCAGTCCTTGTCCGAGTACAGGCCTGGCACCTCGACCGCGCGGAACCAGTTCTGCCCCTCGACCCGCTTGATCATGCTGTCGGCCTTGAGGTCGCCGCTCGCGATCTGGGCCTGGAGCTCGGCGATCCCGTAGGGGCCCTGCTCCTCGCCCATGCGCTGTACGAGGAATCGATCGCTGACCGTCATGCCGCGCCTCCGAAGGATGTGTCCTGTGGTCGCACTCTAGTCCATCGCGTCCATCAGCCGATGCGGTAGGCGACGTCTCGAATGCGCCGCACTCTCGATCCCGGGGCAGGCCGGTCGCGGAAGATCGCGAGCGACGTTCCCCCGTCCGCCCCGGGCGCGAGGACGGCCTCGAACCCCGCGTCATGGGCGGCCTGACCGATGGCCTGCGTTCGAGCCCAGTCATCGGCCACCAGGTCGCCGGCACGGATGCCGAGCCGGCGGCGAACGGTGGCATCGGTCAGGTCGAGGACCCGGTTGAGGGAGACCTCGATCGTCGCCAGGCGTCGAGGAAGCAGCGCCTCGATCGGCAGGGCGGCCCGGGCCGCGAGCCGCGCCAGCTCGCGGTCGACGGTGGCGTGGTCGATCGCGGTGTACACCACCGGGAATGACCCGGGTGGATTCCACCGCCCGCCATGCGCTCTCGCACCCTCTCCATCGAGCGTGCCGTAGCGCGGCGCGTGGTGCCGCAGCACGCGCCCGCTCCAGGGCATCGGCTCGACGGCGGCAAGCGCCTTTGCCAGCCTCGGATCAGCCTCCATCGGGCCTAGACGAATGCCCCTTCGCCGATGGCGTCGATCGCCGCGATCACCCGACGGTACTCGCCATCGCGCACGAGGTCCGCGGGGCGCCGGCCGTCAAGCATCGGGACCGGGGTGAACATCCACGCGCTCGCTGCCCCAGGGTCGACGCTGAGGCGAAGGCGTTCGATCACCGCATCGAGCTCACCGAGGCGCTGCTGGCTCTCCTTGCGAGGAGAGACCCCGTGGCGCAGCCAACGGGAAACCGTCCGCGGGCTCCGCTCGAGGATTCGCGCCACCGTCCGCGAGTCGAGACCGCCCGTACCGATGATGCGCTCGAGCCGTTGGGCAGCGATCGTCACCGGATCATTCTAGGGACGGCACCGGCGGTGGCGCGGGTCGCGAGGATCAGGCCGGGATCAGCGCCCGACGCGCGCGACCATGATCGTGGCCGAGTCACCGGCGCCTCGGGTGAGGACCGGGTGGTGCATCGTCGAGTGCCAGGCCACGTGCCCGTCGACGACGATCTGGGCCGCGGCCGCGTAGGCGTGCGACGCGTCGATCTGCTCCGGGTCGTACCCGATCTCGAAGGCGACGGGCATCTCCGATGCCTCACGGATCACCTGCTGGCCGATGACCTCGGCGGGGGCGTCGGCACGCGACGTGTCGAAGAGTCGCACCATGACCACCGCCCCGACGGGTATTGCCGTCAATTCGCGGTAGACGACGCTGCCGCGCAGCGTGCCGTCGCGCATCGCGACCGCCACCGCGGTCGGGGCCGCCTGCGGCTCGGGCTCGGGTTCCGGCGCGGGAATCTCGGCTGCCGCGAACCCGTTTGTGCGGGCATCCGGCGCGGACGCCTCGGGTGCGACCTCCTCCACGACCGGGTCGGCCACCGACTCCGCTTCCGGCTCGACGGCGACGGCTCGAAGACGCACGGTGTCGCCGGTATCGGCGTTACGCACGAGCAGCTGCAGCTCGACCTCACCGCCCCCGCCGAGAGCCTGGACGAGCCTCGCCTCCGCCTTCATCGCCTCGGGCAGGCCGGCCATCATCGTCGTCGCCAGCTGCGACAGCTTCAGGGTCGACCCGTCGAGCTCGAACGAGCCCATGAGCCGATTCACCCCGGTGCTGCCGGAGACCCGACCGCCTTCGGCAAACTCCATCGAGGGCAGGCGCTCGAGCTCGAGGGCCTCTCCCCCGATCTCAACGACCTCCCAAGGCTGGCTCGTGAGCAGCTCGTGGTCCATTTGGCGTGAGCATCGGGGCACGCTTGTCGGGCGTCAAGGCCCAAGCCGAACCAGCCGATGCCACCACGCACCGTCCGGCCGGCCGCCCTCGTACGATGCATCTCATGAAGGGCTTCTCAGCGGGCGCGCTGGCCGGCGTCGCACTGCTGTTCACGTTCGCAGCGGGATGCGCGGCTGACCGCACGAGTCCGAGCGCTTTCGAGACCGAGTCGCTCGCCCCCGCATCGGTCGCACAGCCCGCCGCCACGTCGTCGTCCGGTCCCGTGGGCAGCGATGCGCCCGGCTCTTCGGCTCTGACCGAGACCGCGCTCACCGACCTCATCGATCCAGAGGCCCTCCGCAGCCACCTGGAGGCGTTCCAGGCCATCGCCGATGCGAACGGCGGGAACCGCGCCACCGGGACGCCGGGCTTCGACGCATCGATCGAGCACGTGGCAGCGGGGCTCGAGGCAGCCGGATACCTCGTCGAACGTCAGCCGTTCGAGGTCGGCGGAGTCACGAGCACCAACGTCCTGGCCGAGCGCGCCGGTAGCGGAGACGGGCTCTTCATCCTTGGTGCGCACGTCGACTCGGTCGTCGCCGGAGCGGGGCTCAACGACAACGCATCGGGCGTGGCGGCGCTTCTCGTCATCGCCGAGGCGCTGACCCACCTTGCGCCACCTGATGCCACCATCCGCTTCGCCTTCTGGGGAGCCGAGGAGGGCGGCCGCTTCGGATCGGCCGCGTACGTCGCCGCCCTCGACGCCGACGCCCTCGGCGAGATCGACGGCTACCTCAACTTCGACATGCTCGGCTCGCCCAACGGGCTGACCTTCGTCTACGACGAACCTGGCGCGGCCCCGGGATCCGAAGCGCTGACCGCGCTCGTCTCCAGCCCATTCCAGCGTCGCGGACTGCCCTGGGAGCCGATCGACCTCACCGGACACGCCGACCACGGGCCCTTCACCGCCGCGGGCATCCCCACCGGCGGCCTCTTCAGCGGTGGCCGCGAGCCGGTGACCGAAGCGCAGGCCGACCGTCATGGCGCCGTCGCCGGCCAGCCGGCCGATCCGTGCAGCCACGCCGCCTGCGACACGATCGTCAATGTCGACCTCGCACGCCTCGCGCGCATGACCGATGCGATCGCCGCCATCGTCGGCAGCCGTGTCGGCCGAGGACGACTGAGCGCCCCTCGTCAGATGGGTCGCACGCCCGTCGAGCGGATCGGCCGCCGCCACAGCGGGTCATCGAGGTAGGCGCCGAAGGTCGGTCGCAGGTTAGCGGTCGTAGCCGCGTCGAAGTGCGCCAGGAAGCGATCGGTGCTGACGAACCCGTATCGGTTTCGGGCGATCCAGGAGCGCATGGCCTCGAAGAAGGCCTCGTCGCCCATGGCGCCGCGGATCGCGTTGAGCATCTCGGTGCCCTGGTAGAAGACTGCGTGGAAGTAGCCGTCGCACGAGGTCCAGTCGCCGCCGCTGACCGGGCCGGCGGGCCAGGCGAAGACCTCGCTGTCGACCGGGCGCGTCGAGCACTGGTTCTCGCCGATGCCCATGAGCCACCGCGCGCTGAAGTCGGCCAGGCCCTCGTCGAGCCACGGCTCCCTCTGCTGGTCGTTGCCGACCTGCCCATAGAACCACTGATGGGCGACCTCGTGGTAGACGACGTAGGTGTCGGCGACCTTGCCCCGGGTGAGGTGGATCATCCGCGGATACTCCATGCTGAACCCGCCACCCGCGCCCACCTCGGCGAGGACGAGGTCGTCCCACGGATAGGCGCCGAAGGCATCGGCCAGGCGGGTCAGGGCATCCGACGCCAACGTCGCCGTCGTGCCACCGCCGACGGTCTCGGTGTAGACGCGCAGGTCCACGCCATCGACGTCCCGCCGCGTGAGGTGGAAGCGCGGGTTGACCACGAAGCTGAAGTCGCGCACCAGGGCCGATTCGCAGGTCCAGGCCGTGCCGCTCACCTCGGGCGCCTCCACCAGGCCCGGGCAGGCGACCGCGTCGCGAGGCAGCGCGGTCGTGGTGGTCAGCTCGAGCCGGACCGACTCCGCCGTGTACGAGATCTGGGGATCGCCGATGCCGTACACCTCGTGCTCGCTGGAGACGATCGGGAACCATTGGCCGAAGGACAGCACGCCGTTCTCGGCGCTGGTGCGGGCCCCGAAGGCATCGGGGCTGCGCGCGATGGCCAACGCATAAGGCACGCGCACCACCGTCGTCGCGCCGCCAGCAAGGGCGTCGAGCGGCACGCGCAGGTTGATCGACGTGGTCCACTCGGCGGCCACCTCCGAGCCATCGACGGTGACGACGGGATCGGCCTCGAGGTAGCCGAGGGCCCGGGGCACGAGCGACAGGTCGACGTGGTGGATGGGCGTCGTGCCACGGTTCGTCAGCTCGATCTCAGCGACCGCCTCGAGCCGCGCCGAGGCGAGGTCGAGCGTCGCGGAGATCCGGTACTGCTGCCCAAGCCGCGCCGGATTCGCGGCTTCGACCGCTGCCGGCGCTGCCAGCGCACCCATCGCGATGAGGAGGACCAGGACCGAGGCGCGGCGCGCGGGCATCGGCCCATGTTGCCGAAGCGGGGTCGGACTGTCATCCTCGGCCCTCACCGTGACCCGAATTCCGCGGCCGTGGCTCCTCGCCACCGGCGTCCTCGTCCTCCTCTTCGTCTCCGGCTTCGCCGTCGTGCGCGGCAACGTGATGGGCATGGGCGACCGGTTCGAGCGCCTCACCGCACGGATCGAGAACTTCATCGATCCCCCACCCGACCGTTCCACGATCCCCACCGTCGTCGTGACGCCCGCTCCCAGCGCCACGGCCGAGCCGACCCTCGAGCCGAGGCCGTCGGCTCCGCCCACGCCGTCGCCGACGCCGATCCCGCGCGAGCCGGTCGACATCGCCGTGACGGACGACCACGAGGCGGTCTTCACCTCGCAGATCACCGAGAAGGACTGTGCCGTCGCCGGGACCCAGATGGTGCTCACCATCCTCGGTCTCGGTGAGGCGTGGACCCGAGTTCCAGACCGAGATCCACGACCGCATCGGCGAGTGGGAGTCGCTGGACGACTCGCTCAACGGCGGCTGGGGGCCCGCGGCCGTCGCGTTGGCCCTGGCCGACTACGGCGAGCCTGGGTACGAGATCCGCGCCTACGAGAACTACGCCGATGCGCTCCGCGACTCGGCCATCGCCATCGCCGAGACCGACAAGCCCGTGGTCATGTTCCCGTGGTGGGGCGCACACACCTGGGTCATGACCGGGTTCCGCGCCGATGCCGACCCCACCCTCTTCGAGGATGCCGACATCAGCGGCGCCTACATCCTCGACCCGTGGTACCCGCGCACTTCATCGATCTGGGGCGCATCGGATCCGCCCGGCAATTTCGAGGACCTCACCGAGCTCGAGCGCAACTGGCCGGCCTTCGAGGGGCCGCCCGGCTACGAGCAGATCGGCCCCGGCTGGACGCGGCCCGAGGGCGCCTACCCCGACCGCGATGGCCGCTTCGTGGTCCTTCTCCCCACGACGCCGCGCACCGCAACCCCCTGACCCGGTCATTCCCGACGCGTACATCACTGCGTGGTTCGACCCAGCGGCACGAGCGTTACGCCGAGTTCGCCGCCTTCCGCCACCAACGTCGTTCTACGACCGGCTCGTCAAACAGTGTTAGCTCGAGCCGCTCAGCCGGCACAAAGCCCCTTCGCTCGTAGAAGGCCTCACCCTTTCGGTTACCGACTACCACATCGGCCGAGATGGGTTGCTCGGGGAACAGTTCGACAAGCGCTGTGAGCAGGCCCGTTCCGGCGCCGCGGCCGCGCAACTCTGGAAGTGCGTAGATCGCCTGTAGCTCGACGTGGTCTTCCTGCGCAACGGCATCGGCAAACGCGACGATGCCTTCGTCGCCATCCACCACCAAGAAGTGGTGTTCGGTGATGCGGATCCCCACGCGCTCTGGCGAGTACGCAGCGGTGATGAACTTCTCGATCGTCTGCTGCTTCAGGAGACCAGCGTATGTGTCGGCCCAGGCTGACGCCGCGACGGCCCTGATCGCGTCACCGTCGTCGGTCGTCGCGCGCCGCACCCTCCAGCTCGGGTCCACGACGCGATGCTACCGCCACTCCGCATTGGCAAGTTGGAGCCACCGGGCACTCGATCCACCGGACCCGACGCGCTATCGTGTCGCCCACGACGAACGCGGCGCACGGCGTTGCCGGCGCGTGCGTCGCCATGCGAGGACGGCGGATGGCAGACCCGATCGAGGACATCATCGGCGACTACCGGGCATTCGCCGCACTGCAGCGCGGCCGGCTCGCCACGCGCGGCATCGACATCGCCCCATTCCAACTCAGCCACCTCGCATACCGAGTCCCCGAGTGGGACGAGTACGTGCGCGCGCGGAGTCTCCTCGAACGGCACGCCGTCGCCAATCGCGAGAACGTCTGGAACGGCCGCCCCATCTCCCTGATCGTCCTCAAGCAGCCGCTCGAGGTCCTTGACGGCCAGCCCGTCTCGCTCCTCGAGCTCATCCCGCCCGTCCACCAGCGCGTCTACAAGATGGGCTTGGAGCACCTCGGAGTCGTGGTCGGCGACGCGTTCGACGTGTTCGTCGAAGCCCACAAGCCCGTCCTGACGGGACAGCAATTCCAGGGCCCGAACAGCACACCCGACCCTGTCTACATCCTGTTCGAGGACTTCACCCACGTGAAGTTCTATCGACTTTCACTGCAGGCATCCGTCGAGCTCGATAGTGGCCGATTCGAAGATGGGTTCCACCACGTCGAGGATTGGGTTCCTCAGAAGTTGGTCACGGCGACCGGCCCGAACCCACTGCCGCGCTGAGCGCCAAGCTACGCTGCAGCCGGCTGAGCATCCCACGTGCTGACTCGCACGCGGATCCAGAGCGCCAGCGCCAACAGCACGGTCTTGGCCGCCTGGCCGATGGTGAAGCCGAGAGGGATGGCAATGATCTCCTGGCTCGGCAGCAGGGCCTGCGTTGCGCCGATGGTGATGGCCAGCCCTGCCAGCGAGGCGAGCACCTGGAGCAGCGTGTCGCGCGTCGCGAAGATGGCCCGGCTGAGCAGATGTGACAGGCTCTCAAACGGGACGGAGATGGCAAACGCCGCGAGCACGGCCGCGGTGAGGGCCACGTCATCGGCGGTGAAGGCTCCCCCACCCAGCAGCGTCCCGATCACGAGGTCCCCCAGCACGATCAGCGCGATGCCCGCAAAGATCGTGAGCACGGTGATGCTGAGCGCTGTCGTCCCGACCAGGCGCAGGAAGGTCGGTCGGTCGCCCGCGGCGTGCGCCATCGAGAGTGCCGGGAAGGCGGCCACCGCGTACGCCACGCCGATGAGGGTCACCGGCGCCCCCTGGAAGTTCCGCGCGTAGTCCACGATCGCTACCGATCCCGCGGCCATCCCCGAGGCGATGTTCGTGAAGTACAGGAACACCGCGGGCTCGACTGGCTGGGCGACCATGCGCGGCAGCATGAGCCGCCCGAACTCTCGAACGGATCCGGTCCGGAACGCCGTCCCCAGCCCCGGCCGGAACTCGCTCCCGCGCAGGCCGACGAAGCGGCTGCCCAGGTGAATGGCGGCGCCGAAGACCGCCCCCACCGCGGCGCCATAGATGCCGATGCGGTCGCTGAGCAGGAGCGTCCCCGCGATGATGCCTGCGTTGTAGAGCAGCGGCGCGACCGCGTACCAGAAGTAGCGCTGCTCGGCGAGAAGCACCTGCCCCAGGGTCAGCGAGGCGGCGAACATGACCTGGGTGATGAGCATGATCCGGAACAGCGAGATGTACAGCTCGCGCTCGGCCCCGGTGAAGCCGGGCGCGACGATGTCGACGGTCGCATCGGCGAAGATGAAGAGGATGATCGATGCCACGCCCATCACCCCGACCGCGCCGGTCAGGATCGTGCGGGCAAATCGGTCCGCCTCCTTCGTGTCCAGCCCTCGCAACCGGACGAAGATCGGGATGAAGGGGGCCGCCAGGCCGGCCTCGACGAGGACGTCGAACAGGAGCTCGGGGAGGCGGAATGCCGCGACGAACGCGTCGAGCTCGCTGCCGGCGCCGAACTCGCGCGCGAACGTGCGATCGCGCAGCAGCCCCATCACGTAGCTCGCGAAGAAGAGGAGCGAGAGGATCGCGACGCCGCGCGGGACGTAGCGCGCGCCGAGCCCGGTGAGCCGGTCCCTCACCGACCTTCGTTCTGGCGGAGGCGCTCGGCGAGGGCGTCCATGCACCGCGCGGCGGACCTCGGGGAACTCGTCCATCAGCGCGTGGAACTCGCGGTGGCCGACGACCATGAGCCGGGCAATGCCCTCTGCCCGCACGGTGGCCGTCCGTGGCACGCTCTCGATGAGCGCGATCTCGCCGAAGAAGTCGCCGGGCCCGAGCGTCGCGATCGGCGTGTGGCCGTCGAGGACCATGAGCCGGCCGTCGAGCACGACGAAGAACTCCTGGCCGGTCTCACCCTGCTGGGTGACGAGCTGGTCGAGGCCGACCTCGATCTCGTCGGTGAGCTGGCCCAGCCGCTCCAGCTCGCGACGGCCCATCCGCGAGAAGAGCGGAACGCGCTTGAGGTGCTCGAGCTTCTCATCGGCGACCATGTCGCGGAAGTCTACGCTCCGCGGCGCACGCGGAACAGATCCGTGGTACGCTGCGCCACGGTTACGCCCCCGAGCGGGCGACAAGATCATCGCGGCACCACGAACACTCCCCTCTCGGTCCAACGGCGAGGTGGCTCGCTGAGGCCGCATGAGTAAGGAGTGGTTTTTCCTTTGTACACCTACACCGATCGGACTCTGGGCTGCGTCGACTGCAACACCGAGTTCGTCTTCACGGCAAGCGACCAGCAGTTCTACGCCGATCGCCAGTTCAGCGATCCGCGACGCTGCCCGGCCTGCCGCGCCGCGAAGAAGGCAGCCCGAGGCGACTCCGGCGGCGGCTACGGCAACGGCGGCGGCTACAGCAGCGGCGGCGGTGGCTACAGCGATCGTCCTCGCGAGATGTTCGAGACGACCTGCGACAGCTGCGGCAAGGAGGCCCGTGTGCCCTTCAAGCCGACCGGCAGCAAGCCCGTCTACTGCAGCGACTGCTTCCGCCGCTAGGCTCGAAGCTTCTCGCACCGATGCGACCCGGTGGCTCACGCCACCGGGTCGTTCGCATTTCAGCCGGTTGGCCCGAAGGGCTCCGCCCACGGATAGCGGTCACCGGCCGACTTCAGGACCTCGAGCATGGCGGCCCGAGCCTTCGCCAGCTCCCGACGGGCGTGCTCGAGCTCTTCGGCATCGACGTCGGGGTGAGCCGCCTCAGCCTTGAGCGCCCCTGACACCCGGCGATAGGCCTGGACCGCGTCGTTCGCGGCACGCGTGATCTGCCCCGTCGCATGCCGCAGGTGGCGCATCTGCTCCTCGGGCCGCGGGTCCGATCCCAGCTGGCGGTCGAGCGTGACGCTGAGCTCCTGGATGTGACGCGTGGCACGGCGGATTGCCCGCAAATCGGCAGCGCTGCGCCGGGAAAGTCGCGTCGGAGTACGGGTCACGTACCCCTAGGGTACCCCGTGCCGCCTAACCGGCCCTCAGCCGGCGCTCAATGAACTCACCCGGAGCATCGCCGGGGCGGCGCCCGCGCACGAGGACGTCGCGGACGGCGCCGGCCACCGGCATGCCCTCGTACGGGGAGTAGTCGCTCGTATGCGCCAGGTCGGTCTGGCGGATCTCCGAGCGCTCCTCCGGGTCGATCAGCACGAGGTCGGCGTCCCGCCCGACCTCGATGGCACCCTTGGCCGGCAGTCCGAACAGCCGCGCCGGCGTCGAGGAGAGGACCTCCGTCAGGCGTTCGACGCCGATTCTTCCCGATGCGACTCCCGCCGAGTAAACGACGCGCAGCAGCGTCTCGATGCCCGGTCCCCCGTTGCTGACCTCCGGAAAGGGTGGGGCCGGGAGACGCTTCTCGGTGTCGAGCCGGTCGGGCACGTGGTCGCTTCCGACAACGTCGAGGATGCCGTCACGCAGGCCCGCCCACAGCGCGTCGACGTCGGCGGCAGTCCGCAGCGGCGGAGAAATCACGCGCTTGATGACCTCGGACTCGTCGGGTTCGGCGTAGAGCGCATCGGTGAGCGTGAGGTAGTGGGGGCAGGTTTCCGCGTACACCGGCTCGCCCCGCGACTTCGCCTCGGCGACGGACTCGAGCGCCTCGGCGCAGCTCAGGTGGACGATGTAGAGCGGAGCCTCGGCCCGGCGGGCCATCTCGATCGCCTTGCGCGTGGCGGCGGCCTCCGCGTGCGCGGGCCGGGTCAGTGCATGGTGCCGGCAGGATGTCTGGCCTGCGCCGAGCGCATCGGCCACGAGCGGGTCGATGATCGATGCCTCCTCGCAGTGCACCTGGAGCATCCCGCCGTGGCGCGCGGCGACGCGCATGGCTCGCTCGAGCTGCGGGTCCGGAAGGCGGAAGTCGTAGACCATGAACGCCTTGAAGGTCGGCACACCGGCCTCGATCAGCGCCGGCAGCTCGCCGATCGGGTCGGCCTGCTGGCCGCTGAGCACCGCGCACAGCCCGTAGTCGACGACCGATGCGCCCTCGGTGCGCTCACGAAACTCGCCCAGCCCCGCCATCGGCGAGGCCGCGCCGGCATCGCTGATTCCCGTCCCCGGATTGTTGAAGGTGAGCACCGTGGTCGTGCCGCCGCGCGCGGCCGCCGCGGTGTCGCGGGTGAAGCGGTCCGGGTGCTCGGCATCGTTGAGGCGGAGGTGCGTGTGAACGTCGATCACGCCGGGGAGAACGAGCAGACCGGTGGCATCGATCCGCTCCGGACCGGCGATGTCCGGCGCGACGCTCTCGATCCGTCCGTCGCTGACGGCGACGTCGACGACGCTCGTGCCCGTCGGCGTGACGACGGTGCCTCCGCTGACGACGAGGTCCGGCGGGGGCATCGGTCAGGCGCTGGCGCTGATCTCGATCGGCTGCGCGCCCTCCCAGAGCGCCCTGCGGCCAACCTCGCCAAGCTGCTCGGCACCCGAGACGACCGTGGCGAAGTGGTTCCCCGCCAGCGGGCCGACGCGTGAGCTGAAGCTGCAGGCCCCGTACGGGAAGAGGATCTCGCACTCGCTGATCTCGCCGGTGTAGATGAGCAGCTCACCGGGTGCGGGGTGCGAGGTGTGGTTCTCGAACCCGACCTCGGGCCGCTCGATCGCCGAAGGGGATCCAGGTCGACTCGCCGCTCCAGCGGCAGTGGATGAGCCGCGAGCTGATGGGGAGCCACGGCTCCAGGACGGCCCGTGTCAGCGGCGCACCCTCCTCCCAGGCGGCAGTGAAGGTCAGGTCGCCCACGCGGATCGTCAGGTCGGACATGCGCTGAGGATACGCCTCCGCGGAGGCCTACAGCCATTCGAGAAGCGGTCCTGCGCTGCAGGGACCGATATGCCAGAGGTGATATGTCCGCTGACAGCAGCGGAGCGCCGGGTCGAGCCACGGTCGTCTCACTCGTGCGCGTGTGGCATCGAGCCGGCCAGCGGGGCCGGGGAGGCTTGCCGGAGAGTCATGCATCGGACATTGAGAGGTTCAATGACGGCGTGCAGACCCGATCCCGGTCCTCTGCCGCACAGTGCCGTGCACCACCGGTACGCCACGGCCAACGCCAGGCGCTTGCTTGGCCGATGCGTGACGGTGCGTCAAGCGCAACGGCCCCTAGCCTCAGCGAGGCAGTCGACTCCCTTGGCCGGAGAGGCCCGTCGTGCACAGCGCGCGCCGGCTTCCCGCGCCACAACCATGCCCGAACGGGCATCATCGGCCCGGTGACAGACGCCCGCCCCACCATCAGCACGCACGTCCTCGACCTCGCCGATGGCGCGCCCGCGGCTGGCGTCGGAGTCGCCCTCTTCCGCCTGGCCGCCGATGGCACGCCTGAGCTGCTCGCCGAGCTCGAGACCGATGCCGACGGCAGGATCCGCGACCTCCTCGACGGCGCCGAGCTGACCGATGGCGACTATCAGCTCGCCTTCGATGTCGGCGGCTACGCCGACGATCCCGACGCCTTCTTCCAGAGCGTGGCGGTCGCCCTCCGCGTCACCGACGCGGGGCGCTCGTACCACGTTCCGCTCCTGCTCAGCCCGTTCGGCATGAGCACCTACCGGGGCAGCTGAGCCGGTGCTCTGGACGCTCGATGAGCTGAACGGCCTCGATGAGGACGCCTTCGCGGAAGCCTTCGCTCCCCTCTTCGAGGGTGCTCCCCGCTTCGTTGCGCGCCTCGCGGAAGCGCGGCCCTTCGACAGCGAGGACGAGCTGATCGACGCCGCGCGCGGCGATCGCGCGCTCGATGCCACGTGACGAACAGGTGGAGCTGCTGAACGGGCATCCCCGGATCGGAGCCGACCCCGCCGCGGTGTCCAGCATGTCGTTCGAAGAGCAGGGATACGACGAGCCGCCGCCGGACAACGAGGCCTGGGTGGCGGACGAGCTGGAGGCCCTCAACGAGGCGTACGAGGAGCGGTTCGGGTTCCGGTACGTCGTGTTCGTCGCCGGCCGCCCTCGATCCGAGATCCTCGCCGCTCCTCGAGCGGGCGGTGGCCGCCGATCCGGACGAGGAGCTGCGGCGCGGGCTCGACGACACCATCCTCATCGCCGCGGATCGGATGCGGACCATCCGGGGGCCCGGCCGCCTCCCCGAGGAGTATCCGAGAGTCGATCGCGCTCGAGGTGTCTCGGCACATGGTCGGCGACACCGGCGAGGAAGGGCTCCTCCGTGGCACCCGCCGGCTCATCGACGAGGGGGTCGAGTCGCCCGCACTCCTCGCTCTGCATCGCGCCGCCGCGGATGGCCAGAGCGTCACCGAGCCGGTGGAGCAGCTCATGGCGGAGATTGATCTCGCCGGGTGGGACGCCGGGCAGTCGGGCCAGCTGCTGGCCCTCCACGCGGCGGCATCGGTCCTCGGCGAGGTCAGCCACCCCATCGACGGCGCGCGCAGAATCGTCTCGGTGACCGAGCATCCGCGACTGCGTGAGCTCATCGCGCGCTGGGAGTCGTCCCCCGACCAGCGCGAGGCCATCGACGTCCTCATCACCCGCGAGGCCAAGGAACTGTTCGACCAGGGAGCCGCCTGAGATGCGCCACGAGATCCGCTACGGCAAGGCCGACGTGAAGGTGTACCGCACCTACGCGGAGCCGCTCAGAGGCATCACGCCGATACCCGAGTCGCCGTTCACCGGCCGCGAGAACGCCCTCACCGCCGCGGCGATCGAGGTGATCGTCCACGGCACCGAGTTCCTCGAGGCGTACACGAAGGGCGACAACCGCAAGGTCGTGGCGACCGACACGATGAAGAACTTCATCCACGCTGTGTCGCTGCGGGCGCGCGCACGATGCCTGGAGGAGTGGCTGCTCGAGGTCGGCACCGCGTTCCTCGACGAGTACCCGCACATGGAGCGGCTCACCATGCTCGGCCGGGAGCTTCCCTTTCCGGCCGCGCACGTGCCCGGTGGAGACGGTGGCTTCACCGCTTCCGATCGCCTGTTCAGCCGAGACCGAGGCGATGCCGGCGCAGCCCGCCTGGAGCTCGCCCGCACTCCCGACGGCGTTGTCACGATCACCGACCACGAGTCGGGCCGCCGCGACCTCCAGCTCATCAAGATCACCGGCTCGGCGTTCGCGGACTTCGCCCGCGACGAGCACACCACGCTGCCCGAGCGACCGGACCGGCCCCTCTACATCTGGCTCGACATCGGCTGGCGCTACACCGATGCAGCCGATGCGGTCCTCGCCGACCCCTCACGCTACGTGCCCTCCGACCAGGTGGCCGATCTCGCCGCGACCGTCTTCCACGAGTTCGTCAGCCTCTCGATCCAGCACCTCGTCAACGAGATCGGGATCCGCATGCTCGAGCGGTGGCCGCAGCTGGCCCAGGTGAGCTTCGATGCCCAGAACCGCCTCTGGGACGTCGGCGCCGAGGCGGATGACGGCCGGACGAAGACCTACGCCGACCCGCGTCCGCCGTTCGGGCACATCGGGCTCGTCCTCAAGCGCGACTGAGCCGGCTCAGGCGGCTCCGATCATCTGCGGATGGTCGATCGCCGGGCATCGGTTCATGACGACCAGCAGCCCGGCGTGCGCCGCCATCTCGGCGGCCTCCTGGTTCCAGACGTTGAGCTGCATCCAGATCGCCTTCGCGCCGATCTCGATCGCCTCCTCGACGTGCGGCACGACCAGGTCCGCGCGCCGGAACAGGTCGACGACCTCGATGCGCTCCCGCAGGTCGGGCGGCAGGCCGCGCAGGTCCGCATGCGCCGTCAGGCCGTGGACCTCGGACTCGCGCGGGTTGATCGGCACGACCTCGTAGCCCTGGCGGATGAGGTAGCGCGACACGCCGTGGGAGGGACGTGACGGGTTCGAGGAGCAGCCGATCACCGCCCAGACCCGATACGAGCGAAGGATCCGCTCGGCGACGGCCGGGTCGCTCCACGGGTCGGCGACCAGATCCATCATCGCGAGCGTGCCAGCTCCTGGAGCGCGGCCTTGATCCGTACGTCGAGCTCCCCGTCCGTCGCGGCCACGGCCCCCGCCGCACGGCGCGCCTCGGTCGACGAGTAGCCGAGCGACTCGAGCGCGGCAACGACGTCGGAGTCCGACGTGCCCGGCCCCACCGCGATTCCGGCGGCGTGCACCTTCTCCTTCAGCTCGAGGATGATGCGCTGCGCGGTCTTGCGACCGACCCCGGAGACCGCGGTGTACACGTCGACGTCGTCGGTGACGATCGCGAGCTGGAGCTTGGTGACCGGGTGCGCGGCGGTGATCGCCAGCGCGAGCCGCGGGCCGACCTGCGAGACGGTCATCAGCAGCTCGAAGAACGCCAGCTCCTCGGTCGTGGCGAACCCGAACAGCGCCTGCTGGTCCTCGCGGACGAGGTGGTGCACGAAGACCGATGCCTCGCTCCCCGTCCGCAGCTTCGCCAGCAGCGCCGGCCCGGCCACCACGCGGTAGCCGATGCCCCCGACCTCGATGAGCGCGTGGTCGGCACCGAGGTGCGTGACCGTTCCTCGCAACGATCCGATCATCCGATCACCGCCTTGGGGCGAGCGGCGCCACGGTGCGCGCAGCCGATGGCGACGGCGAGCGCATCGGTCGCGTCGTCCGGCACGCCGGCGACCGAGATGTTGAGCAGCCGGCCCACCATGGCCGCCACCTGGGCCTTGTCCGCGGCCCCGTTGCCACAGACCGCCTGCTTGACCTCGTTCGGCGTCGGCTCGTCGATCGGCACGCCTGCCTCCGCGGCCGCCAGCAGGGCGATCCCGCGGGCCTGGCCCACCGCCATCGCGGTCTGGACGTTGCGCTGAAAGAACAGCCGCTCGATCCCCACCAGCTCGGGCCGATGCTGCGCCAGGAGCTCGCCCAGCGCGGCGTGCAGGAGCCGCAGGCGCTCCCCGTCGCCGGGTCCCGGCTCGGTACGGACCGTGCCGGCATCGACGAGCCGCAGGGAACCCCGCTCGAGGGCCACCACCCCGTATCCGCACATCGCGCTGCCGGGGTCGATGCCGAGAACGATCACGCGATGCATGGTAGCCCGGGCAGCCGCCGCCATGCTGCGGTTCGAAGGGCTTGACAGCGTTCGACTCTCGTCGTACGATTCGTCTCGTTCGATCACATTCGTACAGACCGCACAGATCGAACAGGGAAACGGAACTGGAACCATGATCATCCCCGGCCCCGGCTACATGGAAGAGCTCATTCGCGCGCGGCAGGCTCGGCTGCGCCCGACGCCCCGGATGCGCGCCGAATCGCGCAGCGTCGGCCTTCGCGTGCGAGTCGGTCGCGTCCTCATCGCGGCCGGTCGGTCAGTGGGGGGCGAGAGGGCCGATCTCCCTGCCCGGCCCTCATCGTCCCCACGGCCGGCTTGACACCCGCCCTCCACGGAGGATCATCGAGCCATGACCCCGACCCGCGGTCCCGGTAATCCCCCCCGCGCCGTCATCGAGGTCTCACCGGCCTACGAGCTCCTCCTGTCCCTCCTCGCCGCGCTCGACGACGACGAGACGGACACACGCGACCTGGGAGCCGAGTGGGTCTCCGACATCCGCGAGCGGGCCGGCGAGGATCTCATCGAGCGCCTGCGCGCCATCTCGGCGGACAGCAGCGACACCTTCACCAACTTGACCGGGCTCGTCCACGACACCCCCGCCCCGCGCACGGTCGCCGCCTTCCTCGATCACCTGCGCGCGACCGATCCACTCGAGATCCGGCTGCACCTCGTTCAGTTCTACGCGCGCGAGGTGCGGCGCATGACTCCGCCGAGCGTCATCCGGGCCGCGGTCGCCGGCGACGCGACGGCCCGCGCGGAGTTCCTGAAGACCTCGTACCCCGAGTGGCCCGACTGGGCCAGCTACCTGGATCGGATCCTCGAGACCGATCCCGACGCCTTCAAGGCCGAGCTGATCGATGTCCTCGAGCTGTGGGCGGAACGAATCTGGAAGCCCGAGTCGCTGACGATCATGCCCATCCTCGAGCGGGACGCATCGGCCAAGCGCGAGCTCCAGCAGACCCTGGCTCTCGACCGGTTCATCACCACCGCCACGAACGGGGTCGAGTTCTCGCCGCGTCCGGGAATCGAGCGGATCGTCCTCACGCCGAGCTTCGTGAACCGACCGCTCGTCACGTACGACGAGTTCGGCGACATCATGCTCATCGCCTACCCCGTCGCGGACGAGAGCGTCACGGCCGAGACCGATGCGCCGCCGCTGCGCCTCGTGCGCCTCTCGAAGGCGCTCGGCGACGAGAAGCGCCTCCGGATCCTGCGCGCCCTCGCCGAGGGCGAGAAGGGGCTCATGGAGCTGGCCGACATGTTCGGCGTGGCGAAGACCACCATGCACCACCACCTCATCGTGCTGCGCTCGGCAGGGCTGATCTCCGCCACCGTCGGCTCGAAGCGGTACCGCCTGCGTGACGAGGCCGTGCCGGATGTCGGGACGTTGCTCAACGCCTACCTGGCCGCCCCCGAGTCCGGCTCGAAGGCACGTCCGAAGGCCCCGCGCCGCGCTTCCTGATACGCCGGACGCCGAGCCGCGCGGATGTCTTGCCCTTCGCACTCAGGCACCCGAAACACTGCTGTGCAGTCGTGCACTCGTGCTTCGGTGCAGTCTGATGAGGGCCTGACACTCCGGCACGGTTAGCTCTCGGCGCTCTCACTGCCGTCCAGTTTGGGATACGGGGCGCGCTCCGCCTCCGAGGGCTCGTGGCCGATCCTGCGTCGTTCCTCGCGGCGCCGTGCCTTCTCCTGCCGGCGCATCGCTCGTACTTCCTGCACGATCCCCCACACGAACACGGCCTTGTTCGACCGCCGCGCAACATCCATCGTGCCGTCCGCGTAGTCCTCGAGCAGGTCGGCGAGGTACTTGTTGACCGAGGTCCGTTCGAGCAGGGCTCGATGCTTGGCCAGCAGCAGAGTCCCGCTGTCGACCCGGATCGTCAGGTTGACGATCTTGCCGCTCTCGTGAGCCATGCCGGGCAGGGTCGCATCGGCTCGCTTACCACCCCGTTACCCGTCGCTTCAGCCACTGAGGCGCGCCTAGGAGACGACCTGGGCTTCGAGGCGCTCCATGAGCGCGGCGGGGATGTCGAAGTTGGCGTACACGTTCTGCACGTCGTCGAGGTCCTCGAGACGCTCGAGGAAGCCGAGGACCTGCTTCGCGCTCGGCTCGTCGTCGATGGCAACGACGGTCGTCGGCTCCATCGACAGCTCGGCCGACTCGGCCTCGTAGCCGGAGCCCGCGAGCGCCCGGCGCACCGCCTCGAGCTGAGCGGGCTCGGTCGTGACGAGGATGGAGCCGCCATCGGGAGCAGCCACGTCACTCGCGCCCGCATCGATGGCGGCGAGGGTGACCTCGTCAGGGTCCTGGCCGTTGAGGGGCAGGCTGATGAGCCCGCGCTGCTCGAATTGCCAGGCCACCGGCGACAGCGACCCGCCGTGCTTGTTGAAGACACTCCGCACGTCGGAGGCGGTGCGGTTGCGGTTGTCGGTCATGGCCGCGACGATCACCGCGACGTTGGCCGGGCCGAGCCCCTCGTAGGTGACCTCGTCGTACTGCTCCGCATCGGCTCCGCTGCCGGTGGCGCGCTCGATGGCGCGCTTGATGTTGTCGGCCGGCATCGAGTTGGCGCGCGCCTTGTCGACGGCCATGCGCAGCCGATAGTTCGCTTCGGGATCCGGCCCGCCCTGGCGTGCGGCGGTGATGATCTCGCGGGCAAGCTTCGTGAAGAGGGCCCCGCGCTTCGCGTCGTTGGCACCCTTCTGCCGCTTGATGGTGGACCACTTGCTGTGGCCTGACATGGATCCTCCCGCCTCGCGCAGGGCGCGGGCCAAGTGTGCTCGATTCGGCTCGCGATTCTACCAAGCGGACTAGACGTGCTCCACTGCGGCGGTCTCCACTCTCGGGGGGTGGGCCGCCCGCCAGGCGACGTATCGATCGGTGAGCGGCAGCGCCGTCAGGCCGTGGGCATAGACCGACAGGATGATCGTGACGGTGATCGTTGCAATGATGACCTCGAGCCCGGGCATCGGCCCTGCCTGCAGGATGAGCACCGCGAAGACGATCGAGGCCAGCCCGCGCGGGCCGAACCAGGCGACGAACGCAATCGTCGGCAGGCGCGCGTGGAGCCCGAGCACTGCGATGGCGACCGGGAGCATGCGCACCAGCGTGAGGGCCGCCACGCCGAAGGCGATCGGCCCCCAGCCGACGTCCCGGAGCACATGCGGAATGATCGCCGCCCCGAAGACGAGGAAGGTCACGGCACTCGCGGCACCGCCGATCGTCTCGGTCAGCTCCGTGCTGCGCTCCTCCCGTGTCGACGCGATCGTGCCGAACGCCAGTCCCGCGATGAACGCTGCGATCAGTCCGCTTCCGTGGAGGATCGTCGCCAGGCCGTAGGCGAGGCCGATGATGGTCAACGGCACGACCGACTCCCAGGCGCGGGCGACCCAGCGGCGTGTGAGCGCCGTGTGCAGCGCCAGCGCCCCCAGGCCGCCGGCGAGCAGCCCGCCCACCACGCCAAATCCGATCTCCTCGACCACCAGCCGGAGAGGCTCGGTCTCCCCACCGCCCTCGGCCGAGGCGAAGGCAAGCGCGATGAGCAGCAGCGGCACACACAGGCCGTCGTTCAGCCCGCTCTCGACGTTGAGGCTCTGGCGGATGCGCAACGGCACCCGCTCATCGGCGACCACCGGGGCCCCGAGAGCAGCATCGGTCGGCGCCACGGCGATCGCCAGGAGGATGGCCTCGATCGGCGCGAGCCCCGGCAGGAGGACCAGTGCAGCAGCGGTGCCGACGAGGATCGTCAGAGGCAGCCCGATGCCGAGCAGGCGCGCCGGTAGGGCGATCTCCCTCCGCAACCTCCGGAGATCGATCTTCGAGGCATCGGCGAACAGGACCAGCGCGAGCGTCGCCTCGGCGATGAGCCGCAGGGAGGGCCCCGTGGCCGCGACGTCGAACCAGCCAAGGACGGCGTTGCCCAGGACGATGCCGGCGGTCAGGAAGACGATCGCCGGCGTCAGGACCGTCCGGTCGAGCCAGCCCGAGAAGACCGCGTAGAGCAGGCCGACACCGGCGAGGATCGCCAGGTCGATCGCATCCATTCCGACGCCTCCAAGCTCGGTTCGCAGGTCGACGCCGTCAGGCACGCCGTCGAATAGGTCTAGGGGTCAGGCACCTCCGTAGGGTCATCACCTTCCCGATGCGGTGAGAACCGCCCGAACATCGCCCCGGTCCCCGACGGCAGCCGGACCTCTCGCGGGATCGACCTCGCCTTGATGAGCAGGATAGTGCTCAGCGCGATGAGCCATGCCGGGAAGACGGAGGAGGAGGAGCGGCGTGAGTGACACGCTCGGGAGCATGAACGCTCCGACGACGAATCCGGCATAGATCTCCTCGTCGGTTGCCTGCGGGCCGGGCGCCCCGGCCAAGAGGAAGTACGCCACCAGAAAGAGGATGGCGTGGAGGGCACCCACCGCCGCGGTGAGCGTCGCCGCGCGGCGCAGGGATCGGCCTCGGTCTTCCATCGGGGCAACCGGACTCTTGTCGTCGGCAGGATTCGTATCCCTCCTCCTTTCACCCGGTCCGGGTGATGTCCGCGGTGAACCGCCACGCGTAGCCTACGCGTGCCCGGGTCGCGCATAGCTTCATCCGGGGACAGATTTCGGAGGGTCGCGTCGGGATGTGCCTGTTTCTGAGTCTCTTGTTCTTCGGTCCGCGCCTGGTCATTCTCTTGTGGTCATTGATCGAGCCAGCGCGGTGGTCCCTGGTCTTTGACTCGTTCTTCCTGCCGCTGCTTGGGTTCCTGTTCCTGCCGTGGACGACGCTGATGTACGTCATCGTGGCGCCGGGCGGACTCATCGGCTTCGACTGGCTCTGGATCGCGTTGTCGGTCGCCGCTGATGTCGGCTCGTATGCCAGCGGCGCGATCGGTGGACGAGGTCGAGTCCCCGGCTACTGATCGGCAGACGCCCTAGCGACCGGGGCCGGCATCGAGACCC
Organism: uncultured Chloroflexia bacterium; assembly: GCA_963725885.1. Classification (GTDB taxonomy): domain Bacteria; phylum Chloroflexota; class Limnocylindria; order QHBO01; family QHBO01; genus JACDBZ01. The sequence continues at coordinate 83,058 of CAVSAH010000002.1, forward strand.
TCGATGTCGGCTTCGACGTCGTACCCGAGCGCCAGCGCGAGCTTGGGCGCCGCAGCAACAACACGGGCCGAACCGATCAACGGCGCCACCGTCAGGAGCAGGTCGACGAGCTCATCCGAGGTTGCTCCGGCAGCCATGGCCGCGGATGCATACCAACTGTAGGTGGTGACGGATCCGTCAACCGCGAACAGGGCGGCGAGCCTCGCCAGGTTTTGGCGATGCGCGTCGAGCAGACAGCCGCCGTTCGCGTCCCGAGCGATCTCGCCTTCGAGGAACTCCTGGTCATTGAGGGAGAGTCTTCGGAGCCGATCCCGTTGCGCCGTCATGCTTGGACCTCAGGGGCGACCTCCAGTCCAGCGCAATTCGGACGTCGGTGCATCATCCCGAGGGGATGAAACGATGCGCGCCATGCATCGGCTCGAGCAGGCTGAGCTCGACGGCGCGTTCGATTGCCTCGCTGCGCGACGTCGCGTCGAGCTTCCGGTAAATCGAAATCGCCTGCGTCTTGACAGTGTTGTGAGAGACGAATAGCTGCGCGCCGATCTCCTTGAAGGAGAGGTGACTGGTGAGGAGGGGCAGGAGCCGAAGCTCCGCGGTCGTGAGGGTCGACGCCCCGACGATCTCGCCCCGCATCGCCCGTACCTGACGCTGGATCTCCGACGCTTCGTCGACCATCGCCCCCATCTGCGGTCGACGGACGAGAATGTCGCGGGTCTCGGCCAGGAGGACACGTGCACCCGGGGCATCGGCCAATGCGACGCAGGCATGGGCCAGGTCGAGACGCGCCCGAATGGCGACCCACGGGATGGCGGACGTCAGGATGGGTCGGAGGCGCTGGGCGTGAGCGAGGTTCGCCCGCGCCGTCTGCTGATCGCCTCGTTGGAGCGCCACGCGGGCGGAGGCGGCGTCTACGAGAGCGGCAGCGACCTCTTCGCCACTCCGGGCCGCGTCCACCTCCTTGCGGGCTTCGCCCAGGTAGCCGTCGGCGGCATCCCATTCACCTCGCGAAATCGCGATGACCGCGCGGTGGGCAAGGGCGGCTGCAGCGGCAGTCTGCGCAATGCCCAGGGCCGCGGCAGCGTCAACGGCCGCGTCGAGGCTCGCATCGGCCTCATCGGTCATCCCCAAGGCGAGTTGGGCGACTCCCCGGAGCATCAACGCCTCGGCGAGGAATTGCGAGTCCTCCGGGAAGAGGGCGAGCGCGGCCTCGATATCCGTGAGCATCGTCGGCACGCCATTGCGGCAGAGGTACGCCCGGCCGAACCTGAGCATGGCGGTCCCCTGAGGGTCCGCGTCGTCCAGGGGCTGGTCAAGAACATACTGTGCCCAGCGTTCGGCCTGGGCGGCGTCGTCGAGCAATCCGAAGATGATCGCCCCGAGGACGGCGAGGTCGACGTGGTGACGGGGCAGACCCCCCTGGTCCATCGCCTGGAACCATCGGCGGAGGCTGCCGACCCGGCCAGAGTTGTAGGCCCGCTGCGCGAGCTCCGGCAGGAGGCGGGCGGCAAGGTCCGTGTCCGCCGCCAGCAGAGCGTAGTCAAGTGCCGTCTCAGCGTCGCCGGCCGCCTCGTACCACGCCGCAGCCCGTGAGTACAGCGCAGGGATGCGCGTCGCGTTCTTGGCGCGGAGCTCGGCGACCAGGTGGTCCCTCAGCAGGTGGTGATAGCGGTACCACTCATTGCGGTCGTCGAGCGGGATGAGGAGCAGGTTGGAGCGCGCGATCTCTGCCAGCTTCGTACCGGAGTCGTCGCGCTGCATCACGCTGTCGCACAGCGGGCCGCTCAGGCGCTCCAGTGCGGAGGCGTCGAGCATGAACCTGAATTCGTCTCTGGACAGCCGGCCGAGGAGCTCGGTCCGAATGTAGTCGGCCACGATCACATCCCGAAGCGGGCTGGCGCGGACACGCCCGGTCGAGGTTTTCGGGCGCGAGCGGATCGCGAGGGCCGTCAGATAGGTGCCGGCGGGCCAGCCCTCGGTGCGCGCGGCAATTGACTCCAGATCCTCGGACGAGAGATCGAGGTTCGCGGCACGCATCACCGCAGCGACCTCGCTCAAGTCGAGCGTCAGGTCTGCGGTCTGGATCAGGACTCCGCGCTCGCCCGCCACGATGCGCGGAATCGGAAGCTGTCCGGGAGACCTGCCGGCGAGGACGAATTGCGAGTCACCGCTGAGGTGACTGGCGAGGGCGACAATTGCGTCCGCCGAATCCCGCTCGGTCAGCGCATCGACGTCGTCGAGGACAAGGACGAAGGCGCGTTTACGTGCGGCGAGGGCGGCGCCGAGACGCGGTACGGCCGACGTCCAGATCGATCGCCCGGGCGCTGCAAGCGACTGGTCCACATCCGGCCCGAGGGCCGATGCGCCACCTAGCGCGAAGGCGATGTAGGCGAGGAGGAACGACGGATCGTTATCGCGTTCGTCGACGGACACCCATGCGAAGTCACGTGAGTCTGTCTCCGCCCATTGCGCGATCAGCGTCGACTTGCCGTACCCAGCTGGAGCCAGGAGCGCGACGATGGGGACCCCCTTGGTCGCGGCGAGGCGATCGATGAGGGCCGAGCGCAGCAGCAAGCCCGGGCGAGACGGAGGCGGCAACAGCTTCGTCTCGAGAACGGGAAAGCCGTTGGCCAGCAACCGCTCCACGCTCGGACGTTTCCCGGGGCGGCTGGCGCCAGCGTGGGTCATCAGATCCGCCGCATGGATGTCATCAGGACAGTTGCAACTCGGGCGGCGGCGGTTTGGCGCTCGGGGACGGGACCATAAAGGATGCTTCGTTCTCACTCGGGCCCCCGCGCCAGGCGCAGAGCGCCCGCAAGCTGAGATGGTACCGCATCGGTCATGCCCGGAGGGAATCCGCTGATTTCATCCCGATGGGGGGATGCGATGCGGTCCAATTCTCCGGGAGAGTGAGCCTGACGCACACGCTACACCATCAGGAGACCGAAGAATGACCTTGCTCCATCGACGCATGACAGCGTTGGGGATCGCCGGAGTGGCTTTATTCGCCCTCTCCGCCTGCACGCAGCCCGAGCCCACCAGCCAGGCGGACGCCGAAGGCCAGCTCTGTACCGACCTCGATGCGTTCGCGACGGCACTGGGCGGGCTCACCGATCTGGACCCGGCCACCGCGACCGCCGAGGACGTCGAGTCCACTCGGACCTCCATCCAGGACGCCTGGGATGCCGTGAAGGAATCGGCCGCAGACGTGGCTGACGCCGACGACACCGCGGTCGAGTCGGCGTGGCAGGACGTCGAAACCGCGATCGACGACATTCCGACCGATGTGCCGCTGTCGGAGGCAATCGGCCCGGTCCAGACCGCGGCCGACGCGGTTCGGGCGGCCTTCGCCGAGATGCAGAACGGCGTCGGCTGCGGCTAGGCAAGCGCAGCTCGGTTGATCACGCGAAGGCCTCGCCCGAACCGGCGGGGCCTTCGCCGATACTTGCGCCGCTGAACGAGCGGAGTGAGGAGGCGGGCCATTTCCGCCTACGATCCTGGCACTCGCCGAGTCAGGCATTGGCCCAGCGGTCGGCATTGTCATCGGCGGAATGATCCTGAACGTCGTGGCCGAGAACGTCCTGGAGCCCTCGATGACCGGCAAGGCGCTGTCGCTCTCGTCATGGCTCGTCTTCATCATGTTCTTCTTCACGGTCTGGATCATCGGGCCGGTCGGCGCGCTGCTGGCCATGCCCCTGACGGTACTCATCGTGCTCGTCCTGCAGGGCAACGAGCGCACTCAGTGGCTCGCCACATTGCTCACGCGGGGAGACGCCGAGGTTTCGGCACCCGCCACCGAGCCCGAACCCGCCTGATCGGGGTCGACTCCAGCGTCCAGCCGGATCAGGTGCGCCGATGCGGTCGCGTCCCACTCGTCGGGGGCCCAGACCGATCCGGAGTGGGCCGCGGTCACGCTGGTAACACCCGTACCTACAGCGACGGCGTCCGCAACGGGGCCGTGCGTGCAGCCTCACCAGCGTGCCGGCTACGCGGTCACGAACCCACCGCACTGATCAACGCGGAGGGATCGGGCGGAGGGGGCAACAGAAGAGGGACCGTCCCTCAAGGCCGGTCCCTCTTGGTGGCCGAGCCGGCATCGGCTGCTCAGCTCTCGTTGCGCTCTGCCTCGTCCTCTTCCGCTTCTGCCTCTTCTTCCGCGACCTCGATGGCGACCGCAAGCGCCCTGGCGATCTTGCCGGTCGCCGAGGCCACTCGCGCCGTCCCGACAATCGGGGCGATCGCGGTAAGCACGCCGCGAACGTCATCAGCGTTTACGTCGGCCTCAGCTGCGGCACCCAGGTTGAGCAGATACGAGACTGGTGGGGCATCGACGGCGACCAGCGCCGCGATGCGAACGAGCATGAGCGATTGCGGGTCGAGGCTCGAGGACTCGACCGAGTCCGCCGTCATGCGAGCAATCAGGTCCAGGACCGGGGTTTCGGGGATTGTTATGGTCATGATCCGTCCTTTCGTTGCGCTTCCTTGTCAGCCTGCGTCGTGCGTCATCTGATCCAGTGCGACCGTTGCCGCCAGCACGAGTGCCACATCTTCGTTCGGCCCGATCTCGACGCCGTACGAGTCGCGGACGCGGAACCACTTCTTTGACACGTTTGCGACCGTGTTGCCGTCACGTTCGAACTCGTACTGGTGGTCGGTGATGTGGCCCTGGACCGCGTATTTGATGCCGTTCTCACACTCGATCTCGAATCGTTCCCGGAGGGGAGTGAACATCGCCTTTGTCACGGTTGCCAGGTGCTGCCCATCGCGCTCGATGTTCGTCTTGTCCCGTACGCTGACAGCCCGTTCCTGGATGGTGGCGACCTGCTGGCCACTCATGTCCTCGAGGACGAGCGTGTCACGGATGCGCAGCGCCTTCCCGTTAACCTTGAAGGCACGCTGACCCGTCCCATCCTCGATCCAGTAGTCATCGCCGATCGAGACCAGCTTCTCGCGCATCTGGTAGACATTTGCGGGGGCCCCGTCGTCGGAATCGTTGCGTCTGAACATCAATTCACCCTTCTATTCGCGGCTGGATCGTCTGTGGTCGCCTGCGCCGCTGCCGCCATGCGAGACCGGTCATCGGTCGAATCTATCGCCGGGGCATCCGGCGGTCATCACCCAGATCGGGCGATGAAGCGCGGGACATGCCGGATAGCCGGCGGTGGGGTTTCATCCCAATAAGGCGATGCGATCGCATGACCACCGCATCATGGTTTGCGGATGTTGGCGCACTTGTATGGTGCGGCTGAGAGTCGGAGGGCGGTTACGATGACCGGAATGACCAACTATCGAGCAGGGCAGGTGCAGTGAGTCTCGTAGACTTCTACAAGGAGCAGGCGCGAGTTCTGTGGGAGTGGCGCGGTGGGCCGTGGGCGCTGATCAAGCGACTCGTCATCACGCTCCTTGTCTCCTCGGTCTCGCTCGTGCTCACGGCCTGGGTCATGCCCGGCGTCAACATCGGGCGTTTCCTCGACGCTGTGATCGCCGTGGTGCTGATGGTGGCTGTCAACACCGTCATCCGACCGATACTCCTGGCGGTCGTGGCACCACGGTCGCTCATCCTGATGGCGATCCTCGTCATCGTCTTCCAGGTCATCACGTTCCTCGTCGTCGTGCCGCTCGCGCCCGGCGTAGAAGTCGAAGGGTTCACCACTGCCTTCTTCGCATCGTTCATCTACGCGGCCTTCAATACCGCGCTGACTGCGATCCTCGGTGTGGACCGCGGGGAGTCGTACTACGGGCTGCTCGTCTCGAGCCTGCTCGCGAAGCGCGCGGCAGCGCCGACCGACAAGCCCGGCGTGGTGATCATCCAGATCGACGGGCTCGCCCACCCCATCCTCGCGGCGCGGGTCAGAGCCGGATCAGTGAACACGATGGCGAGCTGGATTCGCGGTGGCACTCACACCCTCTCGCAGTGGGAAGCGATCCTTCCGTCCATGACCTCGGCCAGCCAGGCCGGCATCCTCCACGGCAACAACGACGGGATCCCGGCGTTCCGCTGGTACGAGCGTGACCTCAAGCTGCTGAGGGTCTCTTCGAAGCCCGATGATGCGGCCGAGATCATTCGGCGCGTATCGAACGGCGAGGGCCTGCTGTCGAACAACGGCGCGAGCATCTGCAACCTCGTCAGCGGCGACGCGACGCGTGCCTACATGACCGCGGGCACGCTGAAGGACCAGGCCCAGGGTCTCGGTGAGAGCCAGGCATTCCTCGGCTTCTTCCTCAGCCCGAGCGGCTACATGCGAACCATCTCGATGTTCTTCGGCGAGATGATCAAGGAGCGGATCCAGGCGCGGCGCACCGTCCGCTCGGGCATCCAGCCGCAGATGCATCGTGGGCTCAAGTACGCGGCCATGCGCGCCGGCAGCAACGTGGTGCTGCGAGACGTGAACGTTTCGCTGATCATCGAGGAGATGTACCGCGGCGCGAACGTCATCTACGCCGACTTCACCGACTATGACGAGCTCGCACACCACTGCGGCCCGGAGCGCATCGAGTCCTTCGCCGCGCTGGACGGCGTCGACGGCGCGATCGGCACGATTGCCAGGGCGGCAGAGGATGCGCCGCGCCCGTATCAGTTCATCATCCTCTCCGACCACGGCCAGAGCCTGGGTGCGACGTTCAAGCAGCGCTATGGGCAGAGCCTGGGCGATGTTGTGCGCGACCTCATGAGCGGTCGCGCGACGCTGATCGAGTCAAAGACCCAGGGCGAGGGCTCGACGTTCGTGAATTCGTTCCTGTCCGAGGTTACGCGAAGCAGCGGGATCGGTCCGGCAGTAGCGCGGGCGGCCCTCTCCGGGCAGACCACCGACGGCGTGGTCAACCTCGACGAGGAGGAGATTCCCCCGCCGGCGGACCCGTCGACCATCGCGGTCGTCGGATCGGGCAACCTCGGCCTCGTGTGGTTCACCGGTCACGACCAGCGTCTCACCATCGAGGAGCTCGAGGAGCTTCATCCGAAGCTCGTCGCGACCCTGGCGGCCCACCCTGGCGTCGGACTCCTCATGGTGCGCTCGGCCAGCCGCGGGGCCATGGTCCTCGGCGCTCGCGGCGTCCGATACCTCGACGAGGACAAGGTCGAGGGCGAGGACCCCACCGAGCTGTTCGGGCCGCACACAATCATGAGCCTCAAACGGGAGGACGGGATGGAGCACGCTCCCGACCTCCTGCTCCTCAGCCAGTACGACCCGGTCATGGGCGAGGTCGCCGCGTTCGAGGAGCTGATCGGCTCTCACGGCGGGTTGGGCGGCTTCCAGACCCAGCCGTTCATCCTTCACCCGGTCGAGTGGACGCTCGACGAGGAGGTTCCCCTCGGCGCGCCGGCAATCTACCGGAGTATTCGGAGCTGGCTCGAGGCGATCGACATTCCTCTCGGCAAGCCGGCCGCACCAGCGGTTGCCGCGACCGCCGAGCCGGCGAAGGCGGTTGCGGCCAGCTCCTAGGGCACCCGGCCAGCCCGGGCCAGTCAGCCCGCGGCGGGCTCCGTCGCGGGCGACGGCTCCGGCGCGGGCGAGGGTTCCTGCGCGGGCGAGGGCTCCGGCTGGTTGCCAAGGACGCCCAGGACGACACGCCAGCTCGCGGCGATCACTGCGAGAATCGGCACCGCCAAGAACATGCCGGCGATCCCGGCCACCGCATTGCCGGCGGGGACCGCAAGGAGCACGACCGCGGGATGGAGGTTGACCGCGCGGTTATAGACCAGCGGCGTGACGATGTTCCCCTGCACGATGTTGATGACGATCGTGAAGATGAACATGATCACGATCTCCGTGGGCGTCCCGAACTCGAGGGCGATGAGGAACGCCAGGCCGGTGGTGATAAACCCGCCGATATAGGGGATGAACGCCAGGATGAATGAGAGCACGAAGATCGGGACGATGAATGGCAGCCCGAGGATGAGCATGATCAGGAGCTGCGAGATTGCCCCCACTCCGGAGATGACTGCCGTCCCGAACATATAGCTGCCCAGGATCTCCGCTGATCGCACGCCCACGCCGTCCAGCGACTGGCGTCGCCACGGGTCGGCCAGCTGCAGAACTCGCTGCCATCCTCGTCCCGCATCGCGGACGAAGTAGAACGCCAGCAGTGCGGCCACCACGAACACGATGGCGATGAGGGCAATCGCCCCAACCACCGCCCGGAGAGCCTGGCGGAGCTCCCCGCCCACGATGTTCGCAAGTGACTCAAGCCAGCCGAGCGGAGAGCCTCCATCGTTGGCCGCGTTGCCGGCCGCGTCGATCGCCGACTCGACGGCCGACGCGATCGGACCGGCCAGCTGGGTGACGGCGAGCGCGATCAGGCCCAGGATCAGCAGGAAGACTCCACCGACCGACACAGCAGCCGCGAGCGTTGTGCCCCAGCCGCGCTCACGAAGGCGCTGCGTGAGCGGCGCGACCGTTGCCGCGACGATCGTGCCGAGCACGATCGGGCCGATGATGAATGGCGCCTGGCCCACGGCGAACACGACGACCGAGACCGCTGCGATTACCACGAGCATGCGCCAGCTCCACTGTGCCAATCGGTCGTACCATCCGGGAACTGGCCCTGCGTCGGATGCGCCTGCGGCGTCGAGCGCTTCGATGATCGAACGGCCCACCAGAAGTGCCACCGCCGCCAGTGGAATCGCGACGAGGAAGCCCATGACGCCGGCCACGGCCACACCGACCGGCAGGATGATGAGCACGATGGCCGGATGGAGCCGGATGGCGTCGCCCGCTGCCGCGGGCCGCACGAAACGCTCGGCCAGGATCGTGGCGATGACCATCAGCGCGAGCAAGAGCAACGCGCCGGTAAGTCCGATATTGCTGGCCGCCACGAGGAACGCGGCCCCGATCGGGAGGATGGCGCCGATGTAGGCGATGACGCCGCCGAAGACCGCGAGGGACGCGAGTGCGGGGACGTGCGGAACGCCGAGAACCGTCAGCGCCGCTGCATAGGCCAGGATGAGCACGACGGAAACGACGGCCATTCCCCGCAATGACCCACCGACTCGCCGAAGGGCCTCACCGTCCGCCGCCCGGATTCGCTCACGGTGTTCCGGTGGTGTCCCCTGAAGTGCCCACTCCTCGGCGCGATCCCCGTCCGAGAGCACGAAGAACGTCAGGAACAGCGCAAGGATGCCGACCGTGACCACCGACGCCACGGTCCCGACAAGGTCGCCGACCTCGGTTGCCAGCCAGTTCCAGACACCCTCGGCGGCTCGGAGGAGCAGCCGAACCCCATCCTCCGCGGAGCCGCTCGCCAGGTCCTCCTCCAGCTTGGCGATCGCGTCTTTGATCCCCGCGCTCAGATCGCGCAGCTCCGGTATGACGAGAATCGCGAGCAGCACCAGGGCGCCGATAGCAACAAGAAATGCGGTTCCCGTGACCGCCGCGGCCGCCTTCGATCGTGACCACCCGCGAGCACGGAGCCCCTGGGTCATCGGCGCAAAGATCGCCGCGATGATGAGCGATACCAGGACCGCGGCGGTCACCGTGCCGAGCACGAAGGCCACCCGGATGAGCACCGCCGCGAAGGCGGCAATGGCCAAGAAGCGCCAGGTGAATGCGCCCGCTCGTGACAACCACGTCGGCACGACGGGCGCGGCAGGGCGCGACGGCTCGGGGCCTACCGCGGGCAGATCAGCCATCGAGGGCACGGTAGATATGCGCGGATCCGACGGCATCACCCGGTGCGGATGAATGCATCGCGAGGGGCGGCCCGGTAACGATCAATACCGGTAGCCGGGCACCCGTCCGCGTCCGCCAACAGCCCCTCCCGCGTAGGTCGCGATGTCGGCGAAGACAGCGAGGCCGATCCACAGCCAATCCCACCCGGTGATCCCTCCGATCCCGACCACGACGTACATCAGCGTAGTCCACGGGAGGAAGATGAAGCCGAGGAAGGGCAGGAAGAACGTGTCGAACACGACCGACCAGCGGAGAGGTTCGACCAGCCACCACAGGATGATGGCGGCGCGCGGTCCGAGAAGCAGGAGCGTCAGGAAGAGGCACATGGGTGGACCTCCGGTCGAGTAATGGGTCCAGCAGCGCTTCTCAAGGGTACGCGCAGCGCGACACGGGCCCGGGCCAGTCAGTGCCACAGAGTATCAAACGGCCTCTACCGCGAACCTTCGGTTGGCGCGGTGTCGCTGCCATGTCATGCCGTATCATCGATGCTCCCATACCGGCCCATCGCCGTCCGAGGCGCACACCCGGCGTACTCGGCAGATCCACCACACGGCGCAAGGAGCACCGATGAAGCCCACCACGCCCGATAGGATCCGCAACGTCGCACTCATTTCCCACGGTGGCGCCGGCAAGACGAGCCTCGCCGAAGCCATGCTCTTCGATGCCGGCGCGATCTCACGACTCGGCACGGTGGAGGCGGGCACGACGACCCTGGATTGGGATCCCGACGAGCACAAGCGCAACCAGAGCATCAACCTGTCGATCGGCTCACTCGAGCACGACGGCGTCCGCATCACCCTCGTTGACACGCCCGGCTATGCCGACTTCCAGGCCGACGTCGTCGAGGCGCTGGCCGCGGTCGACGCGGCGATCGTGGTCATCGACGCCTCCGCCGGCGTCGAGGTCGGCACGGAGGAAGTCTGGAACCTCGCCGACGCGCGGGGCCTGCCGCGCCTCGTGTTCATCAACAAGATGGACCGCGAGAACGCCAACTATGACGCCGCGCTGGACCAGCTGAAGGCAAGGTTCGGCCCGAAGATCGCCCCGGTCTACCTGCCCATCGGATCGGCGGAGACCTTCCGCGGCTACGTCGACGTGATCGAGGAGCACGCCACGATCTACGAGGCCGGTTCGCCGAAGGAGGTGCCGATCCCCGAGGAGCTCGAGGGCATCGAGCACACGCGGCGCGACGCGCTGGTCGAGGCCGCCGCCGAGGCGAGCGACGATCTCATGATGAAGTACCTCGATGGCGAAGCGTTCACCGACGAGGAGATCGAGGCGGCGCTCCACAAGGGAACGCGCGAGGGATCGGTGGTCCCGGTCTTCGTCGGCTCCGCGATCAAGAACATCGGCGTCCGCGAGCTGCTGTCGATGATCACCAAGCACGTCCCCTCCCCCGCCGAGGTCGGCTCCCGAACGACCGCCGACGGGACGAACATCGACCCGGATCCCTCGGGGCACTTCGTGGCTCAGGTCTTCAAGGCCACCGCCGATCCGTTCGTCGGCCGCCTCACCTACTTCCGCGTCGTCCGCGGCAGCCTCGGTGGCCAGGGCGCACGTCTACAACGTCAACCGCCGGGAAGAGGAGCGCGTCGGCAACCTCCTCGCCGCCCAGGGCAAGGACACGTCCAACCTCGCCTCGGTCGGTCCCGGCGACATCGCGGCCGTGGCCAAGCTCACGTCCACTCGGGCCGGAGACACGCTCGTCGCCGACAAGGCCTACGCCGTCCAGCTGGCCGGCTTCGCGTTCCCCGCTCCATCGCTGCAGGTCGCCATCGAGCCCGAGTCGAAGGCCGATCTCGACAAGCTCGGCCAGGCGCTGCATCGGCTCGAGGAAGAGGAGCCCGCCATCGAGATCCGTCGCGAGGACGGTACCGGCGAGACGATCCTCACGGCCATGGGAGACGCGCACGTCGACGTCATCGTCGATCGGCTCAAGCGCAAGTTCGGCGCCGCGGTGAAGACGGCCACCCCTCGTGTGCCCTATCGCGAGACGATCCGCCAGGCGGCCCGCATCGACAACAAGTTCAAGCGCCAGACCGGGGGCCACGGCCAGTACGGGCACGTCGTCATCGAGTTCGCCCCTGCCGAGATGGGCACGGGGTTCCAGTTCGGTGACAAGATCGTCGGCGGCGTCGTGCCCAAGCAGTACATCCCAGCGGTCGAGAAGGGCCTCCGCGAGGCCATGTCCGAGGGAGTGCTCGCCGGCTACCCGGTGGTCGATCTTCAGGCGACGCTGGTCGACGGCTCGTACCACACCGTGGACAGCTCGGAGATGGCCTTCAAGGTGGCCGCGTCACAGGCGCTCAAGAAGGCGTTCGACGCCGGCCAGCCGGCCCTCCTCGAGCCGATCCTGCAGGTCGACATCGTCGTTCCCGACGAGTACATGGGCGACGTGATGGGGCAGATCACCTCGAAGCGCGGCCACGTGCTCGGCATGGACTCCGCCGACGGGATGCAGCACCTCAAGGCGCAGGTCCCCCAGGCCGAGATGTTCCACTACGCCACCGAGCTGCGCTCGATCACCCAGGGCCGCGGACGCTTCAGCTGGACCCTCGATCACTACGCCGAGGTGCCGCACACCATCGCGGAGAAGGTCGTGGCGGAGGCCGCCACGAACGGCCACGGTGCCGAGCGCGGCGCTCACTGACCGCCGACCTTCCTCCGGTCAGTCTTCCCGATACGCCCACGGCTCGCCCGCATCGCGCTTGCGGCGTTGCGCGGCGCGATCGACAACGACCTCGGCGACGTAGGTCGCGACGACGGTGAGGGCCGCGAGGAGCGGAATCAGCCACGGGGCGACGCTCCAGGGATCGCTCGACCGGGTCAGGAGCGTGAGTGCCCATACGACGAGCGTCGCCAGGACGGCGACGGCAAAGCCGGCGGCCAGCGCCCCGGTCGCGAAGGCCAGCCTCACGACGGCACCTCCGCAACCGCCAGGTTGCGCCGGCCACGCCGCAGGAGGAGCCATCGCCCGGCAAGCAGCTCCGTGCGGTCCGGCACCGCCGCGGGATCCGCCACGCGTCGGTTGTTGACGTAGGCGCCACCCTCGGAGATCACGCGCCGCGCCTGGCCCCGGCTCTCGGACAGTCCTGAAGCGACGAGGAGATCCAGCACGGAGGGAATGCCGTCATCGCCGATCGTGGCGCGGGGCAGGTCGGCGAAGGCTGACTCGAGCGTCGTCGCATCGAGCGTCGTCAGCTCGCCGTCTCCGAAGAGGGCGCGGCTGGCCTCGGCCGCGCGAGCGGCCGCATCGGCCCCGTGGACGAGCTCGGTGAGCTCCTCCGCGAGCGCGCGCTGCGCGTCGCGAGCATCGGGGCGAGCCTCGGCTGCAGCCTCGAGCGCGGTGATCTCGTCGTGCGAGCGGAAGCTGAAGACCCGCAGGTACGTGCCGATCACGACGTCATCGGCATTGATGAACCACTGGTAGAACGCGAAGGGCGAAGTCAGGGCAGGGTCGAGCCAGAGCGTCGAGCCGGTCGACTTGCCGAACTTCTCGCCATCGGGTCGGGTGATGAGCGGGGTGGCCAGCGCATGCACCGATGCGCCCTCCGCCCGCCGAATGAGGTCCACGCCCGCGGTGAGGTTCCCCCACTGATCCGATCCACCGAGCTGGAGGACGCAGCCGTGGCGGCGGTACAGCTCGAGGTAGTCGAGCGCCTGCATGACCTGGTAGCTGAACTCGGTGTAGCTGATGCCGCCCGCCTCCAGGCGCGCGCTGACCGACTCCTTGGACAGCATGCGGCTCACGCTGAAGTGCTTGCCGACGTCGCGCAGCCAATCGATGGCGCTCATTTCGCCGGTCCAATCGAGGTTGTTGGCGATGATCGCGGCGTTCTCTCCCTCGAAGTCGAGGTAGCGCTCGACCTGGGTCCGGATGCGCTCCACCCACTCGCCAACGACCTCGCGCTCGTTCAGCGTTCGTTCCGCGGTGCGCCCGCTCGGATCGCCGACAAGGCCGGTCGCGCCGCCCACCAGCCCGATCGGCCGATGACCCGCGAGCTGTAACCGGCGCATCGTGACGAGCAGAACGAGGTTGCCGAAGTGGAGGCTCGGCGCGGTTGGGTCGAATCCGCCGTAGAAGCGGATCGGGCCGGCCGCCATGTCCGCGCGGAGCGCGTCGAGGTCGGTGCGGTCGGCGATCATGCGCCGCCACTCCAGGTCGTCGAGGACGGCTGCTCGCTCGTCGGGCGTGGACATCGGTGGCCAGTATAGGAGCGCCGCCGGCCCGCCCCGCCGAGGTGCCCGAAAAGCCCGCTGACGGCGTCCCGTGCTACCCTGCCGCGCGATGACCCGCCGACCGCCGCCTGCCGGGCGTCGGCCGCCCCCGAACCGGGCGCGTCGCCGTCCGGGCTCCACCGCGCTGCCGCGCATCATCCTCGGCTTCTTCGGGGTCGCGGCCATTGCGCTGTTCTTCGGGATGATGTCGGTCTACGCGTCGTACACCTCCGACCTGCCGACCCTCGAGGGCATCGAGGACTTCGACCTGGCCGAGGGCTCGACGGTCTACTCCGCCGATGGCGTCGAGCTCGCCACGTTCGCGATCGAGGATCGGCGCGCCATCGACTTCGACGAGATTCCGCAGGTCATGGTCGACGCGCAGGTGGCGGCCGAGGACCAGACGTTCTGGACCAACCCGTGCGTCGACCTGCGAAGCATCGTGCGCGCCTTCCTCCAGAACTTCCAGGCCGGCGAGACGGTCTCGGGCGCCTCGACGGTGTGCCAGCAGCTGGTCCGGATGCGGCTCTTCGACGCCGAGTACATGGCGGACCCGGAACGCCAGGTCGAGCGCAAGATCAAGGAGGCGCTGCTCGCCCTCCGCCTCGACCGCCGCTTCCCCGGCGACGAGGGCAAGGAGCAGATCCTGGCCATGTACATGAACCAGTCCTACTACGGCAACAACGCGTACGGGATCTGGGCAGCCGCGAACGCATACTTCGGCAAGGACATCACCTCAGACGCTCCCGAGGACCAGCTCAGCGTCAGCGAGGCGGCGCTGCTCGCCGGACTGGTTCGGGCACCCTCGCGCCTGGACCCGACCAACGAGGCGGTGCAGGTCGAGACGGGCGGACGAGACGATCTACGTCGTGCCCGAGACCGCGCAGTCGATCTTCGTGCGCAACCTCGTGCTGCGCCAGATGCTCGATTCCGCGTTCATCACCCAGGCCGAGCACGACGAGGCCGTCGCCGAGGAGATCGTGCTCGCGCCGCCGCGCAGCCGCGACTATCTCGCTCCCCACTTCGTCTTCGCCGTCCGCCGCGAGGCATCGGAGCTGCTCGACGGCGAGCAGGCGCTCGACACCGACGGGCTGCGGATCTACACCACCCTCGAGTACAACGGCTACCAGGTCGTGGCCGAGAAGTGGGCGAGGCTCGCGTACGACCTGGATCGGCTGACCGAGGAGGAGCTTGCCGAGGTCTACGGTGAGGCGGCGCTGCCGTGGATCCGCCAGCTGCGCGGCCGGAACATCAACAACGACGCGATCGTGACGGTGAACTACCGAACCGGCGCGGTGATCGCGTACGTCGGGTCGGCCAACTTCTACGGCGAGGCAACCCCCGCGCACCAGCCCAACTTCGACGTCATCGGCCAGGCGTACCGCCAGTCCGGATCGGCCTTCAAGCCGATCACCTACGCCACCGGCTTCGAGACCGGTGCCATCACCCCGGCCACGATGTTCATGGACGTTCGGACCGATATCGCCGACGGCTTCGATCCGCCCAACGCCGATGGGCGCGAGCGTGGGCCCGTGCGCGTTCGCGACGCGCTGAAGTACTCGCTCAACGTCCCGGTCAGCAAGGCGCAGCAGCTCATCGGCACCGCCAACGTGGTCGAGCATGGCGCAGGACCTCGGTCTCGAGTTCGACCCGGCCCACAACGGCGAGTACGAGGTCCCGTCGCTCACGCTCGGGACGCTCGGCATCCACCAGCTCGACCTCGCCGGCGCGTACGGCGCGATTGCCAACGAGGGGCGGCTCGAGGATCCGTACCTCATCCAGCGCATCGAGGACGCCGACGGCAACGTCATCTACGACCACGACACCGACGCCGACGACGGCACCCAGGTCCTCTCCCCCGCCTCGGCCTACCTGGTGACCGACATCCTCGCCGACAACACCGATCCGGCCGCCAACCCGCTGTGGGGCCCGCGCTTCCAGCTCCAGACCGATGACGGTCGCCGGCCGGCGACGCTCAAGACCGGCACCACGAACGACTTCCGCGACCTCCAGGCCTACGGCTACCTGGCCGGCAACCCTGAGGACCCCGAGGACCCGACCGGCGCCATCGTCACCGGGGTGTGGGTCGGCAACAGCGACTTCGGCGCGATCGCCGACGTCTTCGCGGCCGATGGGCCGACGTTCATCTGGCACGACTACATGGCCGAGGTCGCCGAGCTCAACGACCTGCCGGTGTACGACTTCCGCCAGCCGGACGGGGTGGTCGAAATCGAGATCGACGCCATGAGCGGCATGCGCCCCGGCGAGTTCACTGAGACGACCGTCACCGAGATCGTTCGCTCCGACATCACGCCCAGCGAGCCGGACACCACGCACCGCGAGCTCGCCATCGAGGCCGAGACCGGCAAGATCTGGCAGGACGGCTGCGGCGACTTCGAGCCGGCCGAGCCCTCCGAGGAGCCCGATCCGTCGGCAGCCCCCGTCCCGCCCGAGGCGCTGCTGCGGGTCTATCTCGACCTGGCGGACTGGGACGACGAGCATCCCGCCTGGCAGGCAGCCAACCTCGAGTGGCTCGAGGAATGGACCGGGCGGGAAGAGGAGCTCAACGCCTTCGTGCGCACGCCGTTCCCTGGACCAGTGGACGCCCCGTTCGCCCCGCTCGAGGACTGCACCCCGGGCGAGGTCCCCACCTCGACGCCGTCGCCGTCCCCCACGCCGACGCCATCCCCGTCCCCGACGCCCTCACCGACGCCGATCGCGACGCCTCAGCCGAGCATCGAGCCCACGCCGACCCCCCTGCTCACGCCGACCCCGACGCCGGCGCCGTAGTCCGCGGGTCGCCCTAGAGCTCGACGACCGTCGCGCCGTCGCCGCCCTCTTCCTTGCGGCCGCCGCGGAAGCCCTGGACGCGCGGGTGCTCCCGCAGCGCGTCACGCACCGCGCGGCGGATCGCGCCGGTTCCGACGCCGTGGACGATCGTGACGCTGTCGAGCCCGGCGAGCAGTGCATCGTCCAGGTAGGCCGTCAGTGCCTCCATCGCCTCCTCCACTCGCTGGCCCTGGAGGTTGAGCGTGGGCGACACTCGCGCCGCTGCCCGGCGACGGAGCTCCTCGGCCTCGAGGTCGCGCGGTGCTGGGCCGCTGATCGGCTCGGGCACGACATCGAGATCGTCGGCGGGGATGACCACGCGCGCATCATCGGTCTCGAGCGTGACGCGGCCCGTCCGTCCGCTGATCGCGACGATCCGGCCGGTCGTGCCCAGGGTCCGGGACTGCGCCCACAGGCCGACCCGCGGCTGCTGAGACGGCTCGGTGTCCGGGATGTCGGCGGCATGCGGTGGGTCCCGCGGCAGCTCTTCCCTCGCGCGGGTGGTCTGCTGCTCGAGAGCGGCGAGCGCTTCTGTGTTCGCGCCACGACGGCTCCCCGCCAGGTTGCGCTGGCGCGTCATCTCGCGACGCAGGTCCGCCACCTCGCGCTCGGCGCGCGCGACGAGGTCGTCGGCGGCGCGGCGCGCCTCGGCCAGGATCTGGCCCGCCTCCGCTCGCGCCCGGGTCACGCCTTCCCGCGCGAGCTTGCGTTCGTCGGCGGCCGTGGCGCGCTCGGCGCTGGCTCCCTCCATGGCGCTGGCCTGCTCCTCTCGGAGCCGGTCGAGCTCGGCAAGCGTCTCCTCGAGGCTCGCGTGGTCCGCGGAGATGCGTTCGCGCGCGTCGGCCAGGATCGGTGCCGGCAGGCCCAGGCGATCGGCGATGGCGAAGGCCTGGCTCTTTCCCGGCAGGCCGATCGTCAGCCGATACGTGGGCCGCAGCGTGCGGACGTCGAACTCCACCGCCGCGTTCGTGACGCCGGGATGCTCGGTGGCGAATGCCTTCAGCTCGGCGTAGTGCGTCGTCGCCGCGACCATCGCGCCGGCGTCGATGAGGTGGGCCACCACCGCCATGGCGAGCGCCGATCCCTCGGTTGGATCCGTGCCCGCGCCGACCTCGTCGAGCAGCACCAGCGACCCGGGTCCAGCCGCACCGACGAAGCGCACGACGTTGCGAAGGTGGCTCGAGAAGGTCGAAAGTGACTGGGCGATGCTCTGCTCGTCGCCGATGTCGGCCATGACCGCCGCGAACGCCGGCAGCCGTGCCCCGCCCGCCGCCGGGACGCGCAGGCCGCATTGGTTCATGAGGACCAGCAGGCCGAGCGTCTTGAGCGACACGGTCTTGCCCCCGGTGTTCGGCCCGGTGACGACGAGCGCCCGATAGCCGAATCGGTCGCCGAGCCTGAGGTCGATCGGCACCGCCGACTCGCCCAGCAGCGGGTGACGTGCCGACAGGAGCTCGGCCGCATCGTCGGAGACCGCGGGTCTCACCGCGTCCATGGCCGCGCCCAGGCGGGCACGGGCCATCCATAGGTCGGCGCGCGCCAGCGCCTGCAGTGATGCGCCGAGAGACGTCGCCCGCGCCTCGACGGCGGCGGAGAGCTCGTCGAGAATGCGCTCCTCCTCGCGCTGCTCGGCCAGGGTCGCCTCGGTCCAGGCGTTGTTCAGCTCCACGACGGTGAGCGGCTCGACGAAGAGCGTGGCGCCCGAGGCGCTCTGGTCGTGCACGATCCCCTTGACGCGGCCCTTCGCCTCGGCGCGGATGGGAATCACGTAGCGGCCGGCGCGGACCGTGACGATGGGCTCGCCGATGACGCCGGCCATCGTGCTCGAGCGGAGCATCCCATTGAGGCGGTCACGAACGCGGTCCTGGGCGGTCCGCAGACGCTTGCGGATGGCGGCGAGCTCCGACGACGCCGTGTCGAGCAGCTCGCCGCTCTCGTCGATGCTTCGACCGATCTGCTTCGCGAGCTCCGGCGCCGGGTCCAGGACCTCCCGCAGGCCGGCGAGCTGAGGTCCGGTCCAGGACTTGAGGCGCGCGGCGAATCGCTCAGTCGCGATCAACGTCTCGCCGATGTCGAGCAGCTCCTCGGACGTCAGCCGGCCTCCGCGTGATGCCCGTTCCAGCGCGGCCCGGATGTCGCGAGCCCCGCCAATCGATGCCTGCGCCTGCTCGGCGAGGAGCCGATCTGCCTCGTCGGTCTGATCGTGGAGGAGCGCCACGTGCTTCGCGTCGGCCACAGGGCGCGTGGCGAGCGCCAGCTCACGGGATGGCTCGAACGCGGTCACCGCGGCGAGCTGCTCGACGATGGCCGGCAGCTCCAATGCGCGCAACGTCCCGTCGTCGGCGGCCGTCCCGCCGACGCGATCAGGCGCGGGAGCGGTGCGGGTCATCGGCGATCCAGAAGCGCCACCGGCGGGAGGCCCATGCGCCGGCGTAGTCGATCCCCACCCGCGGACCGCGCTCGACGCGCGGCGCACGACCGGTGCGTGGCTCGACGCGCACCGGGCCGGCCAGGAGATCGGTCCCGTTCAGTGTCCGGTCTACGCCGAGCGCCTTCCCCACGTTGCCGGGTCCCGCCGCCAGGCGTCGGTCGTTCACGCTGCCTCGGCGAGCGCGGGCCAGCTCGATCCCCTCGTCGATCGCCAGCGCGCGGACCAGCACGGCCTCGGGCTTCGCCCCGGGGCCGGCCACGACGTTGAGGCAGTGGTGCAGCCCGTAGACGAGGTAGACGTACAGGTGACCCGGCTCGCCGAACATGACCGCGTTGCGTGGCGTGGGGCCGCGCCAGGAGTGCGCCGCGCGGTCCTCGGGGCCGCGGTAGGCCTCGGTCTCGACGATCCGGCCGCCGACCGTGCCGTCGGCGGCATCGGCCACGAGGCGGCAGCCGAGAAGGTCACGAGCGAGGGCAGTGGCCGGGCGGTCGAACCAGGATCGGTCGAGGCTGAGCGACGGCGCGACCGCCGCATCGGTCATGGCAGCGGAATGAACTCGGTCAGGTCCTCGGGGACGAACGGCCGAACCAGGAACCCGACGAAGGGGATGATCGTGTCGCGGAAGAACTGGATGATGACCGAGTCGTTGAGCGACTCGTACAGCGACGCCACCCAGCCGCCGGTCTGGCCACCGCCCTCGAAGAATGCATCCATGATGATGAGGCCGAAGCAGATGACCAGGACGACCCACACCAGCCCGAAGATCGCGCCGCCGATCTCGTCGAGCTGCCGGATGATGGGCAGGCGCGTTCGCTTGTAGGCGGCGCGAATGACGAGGAAGCCGATGGCGACGAAGGCTGAAGAACAGCACGTTGAAGACGAGGAACTCGCGGCCCTCGGGCGTGAACGCCTCCCAGAACCCGAGGAGGTCGACCAGCGGCACGGTCAGCTGCGACGCGAGCACGAACGCGATGATCACGGCGATCGCGTTGAGGATGTAGCGGATCATCCCCTGCGTGAAGCCCGCGAAGACGCCACCGGCGAGCATGGCGATGATCGCCAGGTCGACCCAGGTCAGCTGTGAGAGCAGCTCCACGCGGTTCAGTCCTCAGTGCTTGGTTGTCGTTCGAGCGAGCGACCACCGTCGCAGGCTCGGAGCGGGCGCAAGGGTACCAGCCCCTCGCAACGCCGGACAAGGCACCAGACCGCCCGTCACCGCACCTCGGCGCCCAGGTGATGGCGCACGGCACCCCGCACCCGGTTGAGGGCCTTGTCCACCGCGCGCTCGTCGCCGGGCTCGGCCGGCTGGAAGCGGAAGGCGATCGCGTAGCTGACGCGGCCCGGGCCGATCTGCTCTCCGCGGTAGACGTCGAAGAGGCGCATATCGACCAGGAGCGGCCCCGCCGACATGCGCGCCACGCGAAGCAGCTCTCCGACCGGCGTGGCCTCGTCCAGCACGATGGCGAGGTCACGATCGACCGGCTGCGCTGGCGGCACGGGCCGCGAGCGCTCGCCCTCCGGCACGAGGGCGAGAAGGCGATCAACGGCGATCGTTGCGTCGACAGGGCTCCCGCCGATCCCCCACGCCTCGGCGACCCGCGGGTGCACCTCGCCGAGCGAGCCGTATGGGCGGCCGGAGGCATCGAGGATCCTCGCCGAGCGGCCCGGGTGGCGGTGTGGATGCAGCTCGGTGTCGTCTTCGGCGACGTAGGCCGGGCGCGGCGCGCCCAGCGCGTCATGCAGGGCGTCGACGATGCCCTTCAGCGTGGCCACGTCGGCGGCCCGCGCAACGTCGCCGGCCGTTGGCGCGACCGCGCTCCCGGCGAGGCCGATCCCGAGCTCCCACGCCTCGTAGCGCCCGGTTCCCGCGGTCTGGGCGTCCCGCTCTCGCGGTCCTGCGTCGCTGGGCCGGTACCAGTAGACCTTGCCGAGGTCGAAGAGCCACGCGTCGGGCTGCCGCCGCCGTGCGTTCTCGCCCAGGCCGGCGAGCAGCGAGGGCGTCATCGAGGGGCGGAGGATTGCGTGCTCGGGGCTGAGGGGGTTGTGAACCCGTACGAGGCCCGCGTCGGATGCATCGCGGCCGCTGCGCGCCAGGTCCTCCGGGCCGATCAGCGCGTGACCGACCATCTCGTCGAGCCCGAAGCCCGCCAGGACGCGCCGGAGCCGATGCCGCGGCTCGCTGGGGTCGGGACGGTATGGCGGAAGCTGCGCCGTGGGGAGCCTGCCGGGAATGCGTTCGTAGCCGTGGGCGCGCGCCACCTCCTCGGCCACGTCGGCCTCGATGTGCACGTCGAGCCGATGTGACGGGACCAACACCTCGAGCGCGTCGCCGTCGCCTTCCACGGAGAACCCGAGTGGCTCGAGGAGCCCGCGGACCGCGGCAGCATCGAGACCGATGCCGAGGAGGCGCTCGAGGCGGCCGACCTCCACGCGCACCCGCACCGGGTCCTTCGGCTCCGGGTCGTTGTCGACGATCCCCCGTCCCACCCGGGCGCCGGTGATCTCGGCCAGCAGCCGCGCGGCGCGGTCCGCGGCGAAGCGCGGCAGGTCATGGCCCATCCCCTTCTCGTGGCGCATGCTCGCCTCCGAGCGCAGCCCGAGGCGCCGTGCGGTGTTGCGCACCGTCGGACCGTCGAAGATCGCCGCCTCGAGGATGACGCGCCGGGTCGCCTCCCCAACCTCGGTCGACGCCCCGCCCATGATCCCGGCAAGGCCGATCGCGCGCTCACGATCCGCGATCACCAGCATGCGCTCGTCAAGCGTCCGCTCGACATGGTCGATGGTGACGAGCCGCTCGCCATCGCGACCCCGGCGCACGACGATCGCGCCATCGGGGATGGCATCGGCGTCATAGGCGTGCATCGGCTGCCCGAGCTCGTGCATGACGTAGTTCGTGACGTCGACGACCGCGCTGATCGGGCGCATGCCGACCGAGAGGAGACGCCGCTGCATCCATTCCGGCGAGGGCCCGTTGGCAATGTCGTCGAACCAGCGCGCCGCGAAGCGCGGATTCAGGTCGGGCGCCTCGATGCGAACGCTCACGTGCGCATCGGTCGGCTCGTCACTCTCATGCACCTCGGCCGGGGGCATGCGGACCGTCCCGCCGGTGAAGGCGGCGATCTCCCGAGCGAGGCCGACCATCGACAGCGCGTCGCCCCGGTTCGGCTTCACGTCGACGTCGAGCACGATCTCGCCGAGGATCTCCGAGACCGGCTGCCCGAGCGGCAGCTCGTCTCCGTGGCCGAGGACGTGGATCCCGTCCGCATCGGTCCCGATCTCGAGCTCGATGGCGCTGCACAGCATCCCGTTGCTGACCTCGCCGCGGATCTTGGAGCGCTCGATGCGCCGGTCGCCGGGAAGGACCGCCCCGGGGAGCGCCGTCGGCACGAGCTGCCCCACCTCGAGGTTCTGGGCACCGCACACGATCCCCACCTCGCCCCCGGCCGGACCGACGTCGACGCGCGTGAGCCACAGCGTGTCGGCGTTCGGGTGGCGTTCCACCTCGAGGACGCGGCCCACCACGACGTCCGTCCAGGCCGCGGCCGTCTCGATGGCGCCGACCTCCATGCCGCGCATCGTCAGCTCGTCGGCCAGGGCGCGCGGCGACAGGTCGATGTCGACGTAGTCGCGCAGCCAGGACAGCGGCACGCGCATCGGTCAGCGACCCTCCGCGAACTGGGTCACGAAGCGCAGGTCGGCGCTGAAGAAGAGCCGGATGTCGCCGATGCCGTGGCGCAGCATCGTCATCCGGTCCGGGCCCATCCCGAAGGCGTAGCCCTGCACCTCCGCCGGATCATGGCCGCCGGCGCGAATGACCTCGGGATGGACCATCCCGGCACCGAGGATCGTCATCCAGCCGCTGCGCTTGCATGCCGGGCATCCCTCGCCGCCGCACACGAGGCAGCCGATGTCGAACGCGACGCTCGGCTCGGTGAACGGGTAGTAGCCGGGCCGGAACCGCGTGCGGACGTCGCGCCCGTAGAGCGCGCGGGCGACCTCCTCGAGCATGCCCTTGAGGTCGGCCAGGCTCGTGTCGCGGTCGACGACAAGTCCCTCGATCTGGAAGAACTCGAAGCTGTGGCTGGCATCGACGGCCTCGTAGCGGAAGCAGCGGCCCGGCGTCAGGACCCGAATCGGCAGCTCGAGGGCGCGCATGGCGCGGACCTGGGTCGGCGAGGTGTGGGTGCGCAGGATCGTCCCGTCGTCAGCGGGGCGCGACGGCTCCGCGCCGGGCTCGGCGACGTACAGCGTGTCCCACAGGTCGCGCGCCGGGTGGTCCGGCGGGATGTTCAGCAGCTCGAAGTTGAACTCCTCCGTCTCCACCTCGGGTCCCTCGAAGACCTCGAAGCCGTACGCATGGAAGACCTCGCGCACGTCACGCATGAGCGTGTGCACCGGGTGCAGGTGACCGACGCGCATCGGCCGCCCGGGCGCGCTCATGTCGAGCGCCTCCCCCGCCAGGCGCTCCTCCAGCGCCGAGCCCTGCAGCGCGGCGAGACGCTCCCCGATCGCGCCTTCGACCTCGAGCCGCACCTCGTTCGCCAGCCGGCCGAGCGCCGGTCGATCCTGGGAAGGCGCGATCGCCAGGGCCTTCATGAGCGCAGTCAGCTCACCCGATCGGCCGAGGAGCGCGTGGCGCAGCCCGTCGACCTCCTCAGCGGTCGCCGCCGCGTCGAGGCGCTCGCGCGCGCTCGAACGGAGCGCGGTCAGGTCTTCGGCGAGGCTCATGCCGGCGGGCGTCTGCTGTCAGCACCGAGTCCGAGAGCACAGGCCTCGTGCGCTCGTGGTCTCGTGCAGTCGGCTGAGGCGCTGAGGCGCCTTGGATGATGGCCGGGGATCGTCTTCATCGGTTCAAGCGCAATCATCGGGGAAAACGAACGACCCCGCCCCGGATTCCGGGACAGGGCCGATGGACCGGCGTCGGCGTGACGCCGGTCAGCTGGTAAAGGAGGCCTTCGCGGTCTCGACGATGGCCGCGAACGCGGCCGGCTCCCGCACCGCCATGTCGGCGAGCGTCTTGCGGTCGACCTCGACGCCGGCGGTCTTCAGGCCGTGGATGAGGCGGCCGTACGGCAGGCCGTGCTGGCGCGACGCCGCGTTGATGCGCTCGATCCACAGGCGCCGCATGTCGCGCTTGCGATCGCGCCGGTCGCGGTAGGCATAGACCAGTGCGTGGATCAGCGCCTCGCGGGCGGGGCGAACGAGCGTCGAGCGCGTGCCACGACGGCCCTCGGCGCGGTTCAGCAGCCGCTTGTGGCGACGGCGGGCGGTGACTCCGCGCTTGACTCGGGACATCGGCTACTTGCCCTTGCCGGCGTAGGGCATCAGCCGCTCGAGCTGCCGGACATGGGTGTCGGATGCCTCGGTCGTGCCCGCGTAGCGGCGGGTGCGGCGGCTGGACTTGATCTGAAGGTGATGGCCGCGCCAGGCCTTGGGCCGGACCCACTTTCCGGATCCGGTCTTCCTGTAGCGCTTGGCCGTCCCCTTGTGGGTCTTCATCTTCGGCATGTCGATTACGGTCCCTGCTGAGCCGGCGCCTCGGTCGTCGCCTGGGGCACCGGGGCCTTGGCGGCGATCGCGTCACCGATGGTGTCGGCCGCTGGCTCTTCGCCGTCGGCATCGGTCTTCTTGTCGGGCCGCTTCTCGAGCGGCGCCATCACGATGTACATGCTGCGACCCTCGAGGAGGGGCTGTCGCTCGATCGCCCCGTGCTCCGTGAGGAGCTCGACGGTCTTCATGAGGAGGTCTCGCCCGAGGTTCGCGTGGCTGATCTCGCGCCCGCGGAAGCGGACCGTGACCTTCACCCGGTCGCCGTGGTCCAGGAACTGGGCCGCACGGCGAGCCTTGACCTGGAGGTCGTGGACGTCGACCTTGACGCCCAGCCGCACCTCCTTGAAGGTCTGCGACTTCTGCTTCTTCTTCTGTTCGCGCTCGCGCTTCTGCAGCTCGTACTTGTACTGGCCGTAGTCGAGGATGCGACACACCGGCGGAACCGCCGTGGGCGCGACCTCGACGAGATCGAGCCCCTTCTCCTGCGCCAGGGCCAGTGCTTGGGCGGTGGGCATCACGCCGAGCTGCTCACCCTCATCATCGATGACCCTCACCTCGCGGATGCGGATCACCTCGTTGACGCGGAGATCTCTTGCCAGTGTCTGCTACTCCTTCAACAAATAAGCCACCTGGCCGATCACGGACGGGTGGCCCTGCAAACGTACGCGAATTGCCCGCGGATGATACACCGATATCGAACACATGGTCAACGAGCCGAGCCTCCTCCGATGAGCCGCCGATGAGCCTCAGATGACGGCACCCGCCGCTTCGGCCAGCGCCTCGCGCCCGTCGCTCGCCGCCCTCGACAGGCCGGTCGTCGAGGCCTCGCTGCTCGCCATCGGGGCGCTGGTCCTGTACTGGCTCACCGGCCCGCCGATGCAGGGCGACATGTGGCCCCCACTGGCCGAGGCGTTCCTGTCGGGACGGCTGTGGATCGATGACCGGACGTGGCTGGAGCTCGTGCCGCGCCTCGACGGCGGGCAGTACGTGCCCCTGCCGCCGGTCCCGGCGCTGACGCTCATTCCCGCCGCGATCCTCACGGGGCCGGGGACGGCATTCGGCGAGCTCGACGGGAACGTGTACGCCAGCATCGTCGGCGCGATCAACGTGTTCCTCGCCTACTGGCTGCTCCTGGGCTGGGGCGTGGCTCCCTCGCCGCGTCGCTGGCTGGTCATCGGGTTCGCGCTGACGACGCATTGGTGGGTGGCGGGCATGGCAGGACCCCATCACTACGCCGAGCTGTGCGCGGTGATGTTCGGCCTCGCCGGCCTGAACGTGGCCGTGCGCCGCGGATCCCCGCTCGCCGCGGGGCTCCTGCTCGGCCTGGCTGCCGGGTCGCGCGTCCCGGTCGGCCTCGCGTTCCCCGCCTTCGCGGCGCTCTACGCCTGGCGGCCTGATGATGGCTGGCGCGTCCGCCGCGAGCATGCCTCGCTGCTCGCCGGCCTCGGGGTCGTGGTGCTTGGGCTCGCCTGGTACAACTTCGCCCGTTTCGGCTCGCCGTTCGACTTCGGCTACGCGCACATTCCGTCGGGCGAGTCCGGGCTGATCACCGACGAGCCCTGGTTCAGCGAGGGACTGCTGTCGCTGAGCTACATCCCGCGCCATCTCGAGGTGATCTTCCTCGGCGGGTTCACGCTCGTCGACCAGGCGCCATTCCTCCGTCCATCGTGGTCCGGCACCTCGCTCCTGCTCACGGCGCCGTTCCTCTTCCTGGCCGTCCTCGCCCGCGGGCGCATGGTCCCCTGGATCTGGCTCAGCGTGGCGCTCGTGATCCTCCCGGACCTGATGTGGGGCTCGTGGGGCTTCGCTCAGTTCGGCTACCGGCGCATCCTCGATGTCGTCCCGTTGCTGCTCCTGCTCCTTGGCCTCGTCTACCGCGAGCGTGCCGATTGGCTCCTGCGCGTGACGGTCGTCATCGGCGTGGTCGTCCACGCGTACGGGATCTGGGTCATCAACGTCCTGGGCTTCGTGGCCTAGACATCGGATGAACCCCGCGGCCGCACGACTCGCGGAGTACCTCCACGACGGCTCGGACGGACCGATGGCCGACGAGGTGGCCGGCTGGCTGTCGGCGTCGCCCCGCTTCCGCGCCTTCGCGGATGCGCACCGGGACAAGATTCGCAAGAAGCTGCGCGGCGCGACCGATGCGGACGCTCGGCTCGACGTGCGAGCCGAGCTGTCCGTCGCGCACCTGCTGCTCGCCGATCGGCGGATGGAGCTGGCCTTCGAGGCGAGCGGCTCCACGCGGGGCGGTCCCGACTTCGCCGTCGAGTTTCGCGACCATGCCGCCTTCAATCTCGAGGTCACGCGCCTGCATCGTGCGGCGAGCGGCGCCGCGCTGGGCCGGGTGCTGCTCGCGAAGCTGCGACAGCTCCCGCCCGGTTCACCGAACGCGCTGCTGGTCGCGGTCTCCGACCCGGCCGTCGACATCGCCGATGCGGTCCGGGCGCTCCGAACCCGGGTCGACGCGAGGGACGACATCGTGCTCTCGCGAGGCGGATTCGCCGATCCCGCTGGCTTCTACCTGCGCTTCCTCAGGCTCGGGGCCGTCGTGGCCTGGTGCGAGGCCGCTGGCGGCGAGGCGCGCGCGTCAGCCTGGGTGAACGGGTCGGCGCGCATCGCGGTGCCCGCGCCAGCCCTCCGCGCAGCGGTGGCCGCATTGCGCGCAGGAACGGGGTGACCGCCGATCAGCGAGGGCGCGGATAGTCGTAGAAGACCGCCACCTGGCGCCCATCCGGATCGGCGAGGCGGAAGCTGCGGGAGCCTTCCCAATGATCGCCGGATGGCGGCGCGGCCAGAGCGAAGCCCCGACGCGCGAGCTCCTGCGCCCATCCGTCGACATCGGCCGCCGTCTCGACCTTGAAGCCGATCTGGAGGCCATCGCGCGTGGCCGACTCCCCGCGGCGGAAGCTCAGCTCGAAGCCCCCGAGCTCCAGGTCCACGCCAGCTTCGTCGCCGGCCAGGCGCCGAAAGCCGAAGGCCGACTCGTAGAACTCGGCGGCGCGCGGCGGGTCGGTTGAGAGCAGCGCCAGCTGTCCGACGCCACGCATCTTCCTCATGGTGTTCCGGGCCCGGGAGCTCGCGGGGACGCGCGCCCGCCGGTGTCAGCGGTCCGGCGTGTTGCGCGAGACTCGTGTGGCACGACTTCCGTGCCGCACGCCGATACCCTGACGGCTGAACGCATCAGTTCGAGGAGTCGCCCTCGTCCGCGACCGGCCACAGCTCGCGCGCTGCCGCGCGACCCTGGAGGTCCGCGATGAACTCGGCCAGGGGCACGCCCTGCGATGACTCCCCGGTGCGAAGGCGGGGGAAACGGCGCCGGCCTCGGCGTCGCGATCGCCCACGACCACCATCACCGGCACCTTCTGCTCCTGGGCCTCGCGCAGCTTGGCCTGCATCCGCTCGGAGCGGGCATCGACCTCGGCGCGCAGTCCGGCTTCGGTCAGCGCGGCTCGGACGGACTCGGCGTACTCGAGGTGGCGGTCGGCGATCGGCACGACAACGACCTGCACCGGCGCCAGCCAGAGCGGGAAGGCACCGGCGTATTCCTCGGTGATGATGCCGATGAAGCGCTCGAACGAGCCGTAGATGGCGTAATGCACGACCACGGGCCTCTCGAAGCCGCCGTCGGCCGCGCGGTACTCGAGGTCGAAGCGCTGAGGGAGCTGGTAATCGGCCTGGATCGTGGCCATCTGCCACTCGCGACCCAGCGCATCCTCGATGAAGATGTCGATCTTCGGGCCGTAGAAGGCACCGCCGCCCTCGTCAAGCTCGTAGGCCATGCCGTCGTCGTCCAGGATCACGCGCAGCTGCGCCTCGGCCCGCTCCCAGAACTCGTCGGAGCCGATGCGCTTCTCGGGCCGTGTCGCCAGCTTGGCCCTCGGCTCGAAGCCGAACGGCGCGTACTGGCGTCGGACCAGGGACAGCGCCAGGCGCAGCTCGTCGTCCACCTGGTCCTCGCGGCAGAAGACGTGAGAGTCGTCCTGGGTGAGCTGACGCACCCGGAACATGCCGGCGAGGACGCCGGTCCGCTCGCGGCGGAACAGCACGCTGTAGTCGCTGAACCGGATCGGGAGCTCCCGGTACGAACGTCCCCGGGTGCGGTAGATGAGGATCTCCTCCGGGCAGTTCATCGGCTTCAGGCCGGACACGTGGTCGTAGTCGTCGAGGACGAACATGTTGTCCTGGTAGTTGGCCCAGTGGCCGGACGTCTCCCACAGCTCCTTGCGGACGAGGCTCGGCGTGCGGACCTCGTGGAACCCGGCAGCGGCGCGGACCTCGCGCGACCAGTCCTCGAGCGCGCGCCAGACGGCCATGCCCTTGGGGTGGAGGAAGGGCGCGGCCGGAGACTCGGGATGGAACGTGAACAGGTCGAGCTCGCGACCGAGCCGCCGATGATCGCGCTTCTTCGCCTCCTCGAGGCGCCAGAGATGCCGATCCAGCTCCTCGGTGGTGTCCCATGCCGTCCCGTAGATGCGCTGGAGCATCGGCCGGGTCTCGTCCCCGCGCCAGTACGCGCCGGCGGTGTTGAGCAGCTTGAAGGCGCCCAGCTCCTTCGTGGAGGCGACGTGACCGCCACGACACAGGTCCTCGAACGATCCATGACGGTAGAAGCTGACGGTCGGTCCCTCGGACTCGGGCAGGTCCTGGACGATCTCGACCTTGAAGGGCTGGCCCTTCGCCTCGAGCTCCGCGATCGCCTCCGCCCGCGGGAGGTCCTTCGAGTGCTCGAAGGCGAGGTCCGCGGCCTGCTGCTCGCGCATCTTCGCCTCGATCTGCTCGAGGTCGGCCGGCGTCAACGGCCGAGGGAGGTCGTAGTCGTAGTAGAAGCCATCGCGAATGGCGGGACCGACGCCGAGCTTCGCGTCCGGGAAGATCTCGAGCACCGCGGCGGCCATCATGTGCGCCGCGCTGTGGCGCATCGCGGCGAGGTGGTCCTCGGTCCCGGACGAGAGCGCCGCAGCGGCGTCCTCGGCGATCTCGTCAGCGTCGATCGTCATGCGCCGAAGGGTAGCGCATGCGTCAGACGCGCTTCATCTGCTCGAACGGCTGACGGCAATCGGCGCAGTGGTAGATCGCGCGGCACAGCGTCGGGCCGAAGGGGTTCTCGAGGGTCGTGTTGCGCGAGCCGCAGTAGGGGCACTCGGCGATCGGCAGGACGGCCAGCTCGTCGAGGCCGGCGGCCTCGTCCGGCACCGTCGGGCCGGTATGCGGGGGCGCGAACCCGCTCAGGCGCAGCCGCTCACGTCCCTCCGGCGTGATCCGCTCGCTGGTCCACGGCGGATTGAAGCTGATCTCGACCTCCAGCCGGCCGCCGAGGCCGAGCGCCCCGATGCGATCGGTGACCTCGCTGCGCATGACGTCAATCGCCGGACAGCCGACGAACGTCGGCAGCAGCTCGACGCGCGTGCGCTCCGCGTCGACCGACACCGAGCCGATCACGCCGAGGTCCACCAGGCTGATGGCCGGGATCTCCGGATCGGAGATCGCGGCTCAGCTCGTCCCAGACCCGCCGCTCGCGCACGTCGACCGGCCCGGCTACCACACCGCTCCCTCCTCCGATGCGGCCACCATCGTCATCTCGCCGTGGAGCCAGCGGAACTCGTCGGTCCGCGTCGACCGCCCGTCCTCGGGCACCCGCGCGTCGGGCAATGGCCCGGCAATCGCCTCGACCACGGGTCGCACGTCGGCCTCCCAACGTCGATGCCAGGCGGCCGGCGGTTCGGGCAGGAGGCCGGAGCTCAGCAGGATCGCCTCTCCGGGCGCCGGCGTGAACACGGCCTGGGCGTCCGGCCACAGCATGCGGATCGACGTCGCGAGCCGATCGCGACCCTCGGGCCCGCCGTCGGCGAGGCGGCGCAGCCACGCGTTGGCGTGAAGCAGGTGGTACGTCTCCTCGCGTCGCATCTTGCCGGCCAGCAGCGCCAGCGGCTCGTACGCGGAGCGGGCCAGGGCTGCCAGACGGACGGCATCGGCGGTCTCGTACAGGTACCGACGCGCCACGCTGAACGCCCAGTCACCACGCCCATGGTTGAGGAGCGCCGCGTGTCGGAAGGCATCGGCGTCGCGGCCGAAGGCGATCGCATCGGCATCCTCACCGGTCAGGTCGGCAAGGAGCTCGTAGAGCGCCTTGGCATGGCCGATCTCGTCCTGGGCGACCGAGCTGGTGGCAACGTCCTCCTCCAGCATCGGCGCGATGCCGGTCCACTCGGAGTCCCAGAAGCCGATGACGAACTCGTCGTCGGCCACGCTGAGGATGAGCTCGGCCAACGCCGTACGTGTCGCCGTGTCGAGCGCTGGCGGAGCGCTCGTCACTCCCCCGCCTCCGCGGCAGCGCGCTGCTTCGCCGCCTCGAGCTTGTGCTTGATGAGGTACCCGCCGGGCTTCTTGTGGCTGCGGTCGAACGGCGGCTTGAGGAGGTCCGGGTCGTCCAGCTCGGTGATCGCCTCGCGCGGCACGATCCACAGCCGGTGGCTCTCTCCTCGACGGCCGTAGAACTCGCGCGCGTAGTGCACCGCGAGCTCCTCGTCCGGCGCGTTCACGTTCCCCGCGTGGATCATCGGATCGCCCTCGTCCTCCTGGCGGAAGACCTCCCAGACGCGTTCGATCCGTTCGTCGGCGCTCATCGCGTCAGAGCGTAGCGCGGCGGGCAACATCGTGGTGAGGGGGGCCGTCTTCGCCGTACCATCCCTCCGAGACAGGACCGATGCGCCCCACGACCCGCCTTCGACACCGCTCGGCCGCCGCCCTCATGGCGGTGGGCCTGCAGCTGGGTGTCGTCGCGTCCCCGGCTGCCGCATATCCACCCCAGGATGCCGCGTACCTCGACTACGCCGAGATGGTCGCCGAGATCACGGCGATCACAGATCGCAACCCGGGAATCGCGCGCGCGTTCAGCATCGGTCAGTCATTCGAGGGCCGCGAGCTTTGGGCGGCGACGGTGAGCGACAACGTCGCGACCGACGAGGGCGAGCCCGAGGTCCTCTTCGACGGCGGGATCCACGGCCGGGAGCACATGAGCACCGAGATGGCGGTCTTCCTGTTCCGCAGCCTCGTCGACGGCTACGGCTCGGATCCGCGGGTTACCCGGATCGTCGACTCGCGCGAGGTCACGATCCTCTTCAACCTCAACCCCGATGGGTCCGAGCACGACCACACCGCTTCGGGCTACCTGAGCTGGCGCAAGAACCGGCAGCCGACACCGGGCTCCAGCGAGATCGGGACCGACATCAACCGCAACTTCGCTTACCACTGGGGCGAGAACACGCTGAACGCGTCGGCGGCGGCGAACACGTATCGAGGGCCGGCGCCGTGGTCGACGCCGGAGGCAACTGCCATCCGCGACTACGTCGAGTCGCGCGTCGTCGGCGGCACGCAGCAGATCCGCGTGCACATGACCTTCCACCAGTTCGGCCGGATCGTCCTCTACCCGTTCGGCTGGACCACGGATCCGATCCCCGCCGACATGGATGCGGGCGACCACGCGCAGCTGGTGGCGATGGCGACCGAGATGGCGCGACGCAGCGGCTACGCCGCAGCCCAGTCCTCGAGTGGCGAGATCCACGTCGGCAACGAGGTCGACTGGATGTACGCCACCCACCGGATCCTCAGCTTCACGCTCGAGATGGGCGACTCGTTCACGATGCCGGACGAGGCGATCGCCACGGAGACGGCGCGTAACCTCGATACAGCGCTCTACGCCATGGAGCAGGCCGGCGGATCGGCGCTGCTGCCCAACACGGCGATGGTCAGGCTGCCGTCGCCGTCCCCATGAGGGCGTCGCGCACCCACTGGGTCTGCGCGTAGTTGTCGCGTCGGAACTCGAGGCGCGACTGCGATGCCGGGCCGTGGCCGGTGACCACCGACCTCAGCTCCGCCCAGTCGGGCTCGGTGTACTCCCAGCGCCCCGTTGCCTCGTCGTGGCGCAGGTTCGGGTCGGGGATGCGCAGGCCTAGCTCGAGGATGCGCGGCACGTAGATCGACAGGAACTCCTGGCGCAGCTGCTCGTTGTTCTTGGCCTTGATGCCCCAATGCAGGTCCTTGTCCTTCGCCGGATCGGTTGGCGGGCCGTGCATCTGCATCAGCGGGCCCCACCATCGGTCGAGCGCCTCCTGGACCATGGCGCGCTGTGAATCGGTCCCGTTCATGAGGGTCAGCACGACATCGCGGCCGTGCATGATGTGCACCGATTCCTCCCAGCAGATCTTCTTCATCGTGCGGGCGTACGGCGCGTACGACGAGTCGCGCAGGGCCTGCTGGCTGACGATCGCCGCGGCGTCGACGAGCCAGGCGATGATCCCCACATCGGCCCACGAGCGCGTCGGGTAGTGGAAGACGTTGTGGAACTTCGTCTTGCCGTCGAGCAGGTCCTGGAGCATCGCTGCGCGGGGCTTGCCGAGGTCCTCGGCGACGCGGTAGAGCAGCTGCGCGTGGCCGACCTCGTCCTGGATCTTGCTGGTCAGCGCCAGCTTCCGGCGCAAGGTCGGTGCGCGCATGATCCAGTCGCGCTCGGGCAGGACGCCCATCAGCTCGGAGTTGGCGTGCATCTCGACGAACTTGAGGACCGCGGCCCGGTACTCGTCGGGCATCCAGTCGTCGGCCTCGACCTTGCCGCCGGAGCCGACATGCGCGAAGAACGCGTCGGCGTCACCCGGCTCGTAAGGAGGCCGCCCGTTGAGCGGCTGGATCGTGTCGGCGTCGTTCATCATGGGTTCTCATAAGGATACCGCGGTCCTGCCACACGCCCGATCCGCGTGGTCGCCGTAGCCATCAGACGTCCGTCCGAGCGCACCGTTCCACGAGTCCACGGGTGCACGCGGAGGGTCTGACGGACAGCACCCACCTCAGTAGAGCCTGTCTAGGCCGGACGCAGCTCCAGGGTGGTCTCGAGGGTCTCCTCCACGAGCACCGCGGCAAGCGACGCGCGCCAGCGGGCGTACTTCGCGCTCAGGGCGCGGGAGCAGGCCTCGACGCGGTCGGGGTCGCTCGCCACCTCGGCGGTCATGGAGACCTCCCGGCCCGCGACGACGAGACCGCACGATGGGTTGGCGACGCACTCCCGATACCAGCGGCCGCGCGCCCCGCGTACCGACCGCACGAGCACGCGATCGGCCTCGTCGACGACGATCCAGATGATCGTGCCGTGCGTGGGAGCCTCGGGGCCGCGGCTGGTCAGGATCCGCACCTCGGCCTCGGTTCGCAGGAGCTCGAGCAGCTCGGGATCGAAACCGTCGGAGCTCATTCGTGTGCGGGGCGCGCTTCAACGGCCGATGCCAGCGCTCATACGCCTCGTCCCTGGCGGCGTCGACGAGGAGGTGCTCGCCCTCGGCGCGCACCTCCGTGCGCGGCACATAGAGGTCCACCGGCAAGAGGCCGCTCGTCCGCACGAGCAGGTAGTCGGCGAAGATCGCGTCCACGGTGCCGATACGGCGGCCGCGCGTCCCCCGCAGCGCAGCACCGACCCGCGTCGTCTCACGCTCCACACCTGCCATGCCGGAGAGGCTACTCCACGGCCCGCGGCTCGGGCATCGCCACGCGCAGCGCGCCCGCGACCAGCCGCACCCGCAGCGGAAGGGTGCCGAAGGGTTCGCCGTCGAGGTGGATCCGGGTCGCGGTGTCGCCACCGGGCGCATCGGCCTCGATGACGATCTCTGCGCCGGCATGCATCGAGACCGCCGGGTGGGACACGTGGGTTCCGCGGTACAGGTTCGGGAGCTGGCGGAGCGCAGTCAGGCGGCTGATGTCGCCGACGACGCAGACGTCAAGCCGGCCGTCGTCGGTACGGGCATCGGGCGCGATCCGCATGCCGCCTCCGTAGTACGCGCCATTCGCGACCGCGACGAGGAGGACGCTGCGCTCCACGATCTCGCCGTCGATGGTGAGCCGGATCGCCCGGTTGTCGAACCGGCGGAGCTCGGACAGCGTCGTGAGCAGGTACCCCGCCTGGCCCGCCTGCCAGCCGCTGCGGCTCGACATCGCGGCCGCGACCTGCGCGTCGAAGCCGATGCCTCCGGCCGATCCGAACCAGCGATCGCGCCCCTCTCCATTCGTTGCGAGCGCGACGTCGAGGGGGCGAGTGGTCGACCCGAGCGCCACGGTCCACGCCTCGGCAGCGTCGGTGGGCAGGCCGAGGCTTCGTGCGAGGTCGTTCCCCGTTCCGACCGGGACGAGCCCGAGCTCAGGCTCGCCGTCCATGCCGGCCGCCAGCAGCCCGTTCAGCACCTCCTGGATGGTTCCGTCGCCACCGACGGCAATGACGCGGTGGCGACCGCGGCTTCGAGCGGCTGCGGCGAGCTCCTCCGCCTCCCCAGGACGCGCCGTGACCCGAAGCTCGATGTCCGGGCGTGCGACGAGCCGCTCGCGGAGCCACTCGAGCAGCCGAATCGCTTTTCCTGATCCCGCGGCGGGGTTGACGATGACGAGCGGCGCAGTCGGCACGCGCCGATTGTGCGATCCCGGTCAAGGCGACGCGTCGCGACCCGGTGGCAGCGCGCCGTGGAATTCGGTACGGTCATACGCATGGATCGATGGCTGACGCGCGCGGCACGGCTGATCGGGACGGCGATCGGCGCCTTCCTGGGCATCGTCGCAGTCCAACTCGTGCGCCTGCGGCGCATGGAGTTCCTGCCGTCGCATCCGGGGTTCGACATCGACCACGTCGTGCCTCCGGCGCGGGGCCGCGCCGATGCGGAGCCACTCCGGCTGGTGGTGCTCGGAGACTCGACCGCCGCCGGGGTCGGTGTCGATCGCCCCGAGCACGCGCTCCCGCACCAGGTCGCCCAGCGGGTCGCGGATACCGAGGGCAGGCCGGTTCACGTCCTCGGCTACGGCGTCGCCGGCGCGCGTGCCGCGGACCTCGTTCCCCGGCAGCTCCCCCGCGCGCTCGAGCCACGCCCGCAGGAGCACGAGCCGTTCATCGCCGGCGCGGATGTCGTGGTCGTGGTCATCGGCGCGAACGACGCGACCCACAGGACGCGCCCCGCGGCATTTCGGGCCGCCCTGCGCGAGACGTTCGAGGCGGTCCGCGCCTCGGCCCCGGAAGCGCGGATCGTCCACGCCGGCGTCCCGGCGTTCCGCGGCGCGCTGCGGACCCTCGAGCCCCTCATGCTCATCACCGACCACTACGCCCGCCTGCTGCGACCCGTCAGCCGCAGCGAGTCCGAACGTGCGGGCGTCGCCTACGCCGATCTGGCCCGCGACGTCCCGCCGCGCATCCGTGGCCGAACCGACATCCTCGCCGCCGACCGCTTCCACCTCTCCGAGGCGGGGTACGGCGCATGGGCCGATGTCATCGTCGACGCCCTGTACTCGGGACCACCGAGAACGGAGATCGAGAGCGCGCCGGCGGGCGCCTGAGGCTTCCAAGGCTTGCCGCGGGGTGGAGGGCGAGGCATCCTAGCGTCGTCCACTCGAGTGTCCCCGAGTCATTTGGTCCCTTGCGTCGCGCGATCACGGTCCAGTTCCTTCTGGCCACGCTCCTCACCGGCTGGCTGACGCTCGCCGCGCCGGCCGCCGCGGACGAGCCCGCCGCGCCGCGCGTCGCCGTGATCGTCGGGCCGGTGGGTCCGGAGCTGACGCCGATCTACCTCGACCTCGCCGAGTCCGCCTCCGTCGCCGCCGAGACGCGCGGCGCCGAGGTGCGACGTGCCTACTCGCCGGAGGCCACCGCGGAAAGCGTCCTCGCCGCGGTTGAGGACGCCAACGTGGTCGTGTACTTCGGCCACGGACTGGGAACGCCCAACCCCTACGGCACGTCGGCCAACGCGGCCGTGGTGAACGGCTGGGCGCTGAACGGGCGGAACCCGTCGGACGACCATGACGACTCGGTCGGAGACGGCGCGTTGGCGTATTACGGCGACGAATGGATCGCCGAGCATGCCCACCCGGCCCCGGGCTGGGTGATGATCTACTCGAACGCCTGCTACGCGCCCGGAGCGGGCGAGGGCTTCGAGGACCCCGCGTCCGAGGAGGTCGCGGCGGAGCGCGTCAGCGCCTACTCGCGCGTCCCGCTCGAGGAGCTCGGGGCGAGCGGGTACTTCGCCACGGACTTCTACGCGGGCGCAGCCCACCTCGTGGCAGCTCTGCTCGACCACCCCGATGCGGCCTTCGGCGACATCTTCGCGTCCGAGCCTCGCTTCCAGGCCGATGCGGTCACCGCTCTCCCACACTCCAAGCTCGAGGGCGTCGATCTGCTGTTGCACCACAGCCCCTACTTCGAGGGCGTCTCCGACTATTGGTACGCGTTCGCCGGCGATCCGGCCGCCACG
The DNA here is from genome assembly GCA_963725885.1 of uncultured Chloroflexia bacterium. Taxonomy (GTDB): domain Bacteria; phylum Chloroflexota; class Limnocylindria; order QHBO01; family QHBO01; genus JACDBZ01. The sequence continues at coordinate 120,017 of CAVSAH010000002.1, forward strand.
TTCGCCGGCGAGGGCGGTGTGGAGCCCGAGTGGTCGCCGGAGCCGGTGCCGGACCTCACGACGGAGGGTGGGTATGTCACCGGCGAGGCGTCCAACTACTCGCAGAGCGTCGGCTGGGAAGGCCGGCCGACGGTCGCGCTCCCGCTCGAACTCGGGGGCGCCATCCCCGATGGCGCGCCGCGGCGCGTGCTGGTGTGCGCCGATCGATGCGTCTCGCTTCCGGTCGTCGACTCCTGTCCGTGCTACGTGGGAACGGGCGACCAGCGCGTGGCCAACCTGTCGTTCGCAGCCTGGCGGCTCGTCTCCGATGCGCCGCTCGAGGAAGGTCTCGTCCAGGTCCAGATCTACCTCGATGTCGAGGAGCAGGAGGAGGACATCGGCCGCCCGGCGCGGCGCTAGGGCTCAGGCGGGCTCCACCGTCACCCGGATGGTGTGATGGCCCCGGGCGCCGTCCGGGGCAGGTTGCGTTCGCTCGTCGGTCTGCACGTCCCCCTCGCCGTCGGTGGCGCGCACCTGGATCACGTGGTCGCCCGGCGTCGCGTCCCAGCGATGCACGAACTGCACCCAGGTCGCGCCGCTGATGGGCGTGCTGGTCTCGGCCGCCAGCCATTCACCCTCATCGATGCGGACCTCGACCGCGGCGACGCCGCGGTCCGGGGCCCACGCCACGCCGGCGATCGGGACCGATCCCTCCGAGCGACGCTCGCCGTCCCGTGGCGTGTCGATGCGCGACTGCGTCAGGATCGGTCCGGTCTTCGACCATCCCAGGGGCACCCAGTAGGCATCGAACCCCTCCCAGGTCGTGAGCTCGATCTCGGAAAGCCACTTCGTGGCGCTGACGTACCCGAACAGCCCCGGCACGATGAGGCGCGCCGGGAACCCATGGCGCGCAGGGAGGGCCTCGCCGTTCATCCCTACCGCCACCAGCGGCTCCCGATCCGCGGCGATCGCATGGCTCAGCGGGAACCCAACCGTGAAGCCGTCCACCGAGCGGCCGACGACCTGCGTCGCTTCGGGCTGGACCCCGGCGCGCTCGAACAGCTCCTTGAGGCGCACGCCGCGCCACAGCGCGTTGCCGACCAGGTCGCCTCCCACCTCGTTGCTCACGCAGGCGATGGTGATGTACTGCTCGACCAGCGGCATCGCCAGGAGCTCGTCGTACGTGAGCGCGAACTCGGTGTCCACGAGGCCCTTGACCCGCAGCTGCCACTCGCTGACGTCGGGGTGCGGGATGAGGAGGGCCGTGTCGATCCGGTAGAACTGGTCGTTGGGCGTGACGATGGGCGTGATCCCGCCCACGTCCAGCGACGCCGAGGAGGGCGGTGGCGACAGTGGCTCAGCCGCGGGTGGGAGCTCGGTAGCGGCTGCCGTCGACCGACCCTCGAGCAGTGCTCGCCCGATGAGACCGCTCCCCACTGCGACGGCCCCGAACGCGATCGAGGCGCCCAGGAAGCGCCGCCGTCCCCAGTCCGGCATCTCGGCCGCCGGCCCGGACTCGGATGCCGCGATCCTCAGGAGCAGCCGCAGGACGCCGATCGCGACCGCCACGGCCACGCCGATCACGATGAGCGTCGTGACCGCCTCGGCCAGCGGGTCGCGCAGCCCGGCCGCGAGGGCCAGGAGCCCGAATCCACCGAACCCGATCGGCCCGGCACTCGGATGTCGCCTCGCCAGCAGGCCGATGACCGCCGCCGCGGCCAGCGCCACCGCCACGATGGCCAGGTTGAGGACGAGCTTGTCGGCGTCGCCGAACAGCTCGACCATCAGCTGCTTCGCGCCGGGCGGCTGGAGGGAGATGACGAGGTCGCCGATGGCGATCACCGGGCTCGCGGCGTCCGGAAGGATCCCTGCCAACAGCTCGGCGATGCCAAGGGCCACGGCTCCCGCGACCACGCCCGACACGGCCGCCCGTGCGCGGGAGGCTGTTGGCGGCGTCGCAGGACTCGGTGTCATTGTGGGATCACGGACTCGGTTGGATCTCGACGGTTCCGGCGCCCTTCATACAATCATGACGCTCTCGTGCATCACGGCTCCGAGCGACACGGCGCGGTGGGGTCAGACCTGCTCCATCGGCTCGGGACGAGCCTCCGGATCGAGGGTGAGCGACGCGGAGTTGATGCAGTAGCGCAGCCCGGTGGGCTGGTCGCGCGCGTCGTCGAAGATGTGGCCAAGGTGCCCGCCGCAGCGCGCGCAATGGACCTCGGTGCGCTTCATGAAGAACGAGCCGTCGGTCTCGGTCTCCACGGCCGCGGCGTCCTTCGGCTCGTAGAAGGAGGGCCATCCCGTGCCGGACTCGAACTTCGTGCGAGCGTCGAACAGCTCCGCGCCGCAGCCCGCGCATCGGTACACGCCGGGCGAATGCTCGTCCCAGAGCGCTCCGGTGAAGGCGCGCTCGGTGCCCTTCTCGCGGAGCACGTGGTACTGGTCGGGTGTCAGCTCGGCCCGCCACTCGGCCTCGCTCTTGGCAATCTTCTCGGTCATGAGCACAGCCTAGCCATCGGCCCCTATCCTGCAACCGATGCCTGCCCGCCACATCCTTCTCGCCCCCGGCGCATCGGGGGATCCGAAGCAGCTCGCTCGCCACCGAAGCGGGCTCGCCGACCGGGGCTTCGAGGTCGAGCACGTGGCGCTGCCGCGCGGGACGGCCGAGCGTGCCATGCCGGTCTACCGTGAGGCGCTCGGCGATCTTGCCCCAGAGACGGCAATCGGCGGGCAGTCGTTCGGCGGCCGCGTGGCGACCCTCATCGCGCCGGCGGTGGCGCCGGCGGCCGTCGTGTGCTTCTGCTACCCGCTCCACGCGCCCGGCCGGCAGGACTCGTGGGAAGATCGCACCTCCCACTGGCCGCGCATCACCGCCCCCATGCTGCTGCTGTCTGGCGAGTCGGATCCGTTCGCCGATATCGGCCTCCTTCGCCGGGCAGTGGAGCGCCTGCCCAACGCACGCCTGGTGACCTACCCGGGCGAGGGCCACTCCCTGACCCGCGTCCTGGACGCGGCACTCGACGAGGTGGCCGCCTTCATCGAGGCCAATACCTGACAGGTCGCGTCACCAATTCGCGACTATCCTGAGCCGATGCGCGCGTCTCGACTCGTCCAGCTGCTCCTCCTGCTCCAGGCCCGTGGCCGCATGACAGCGGCCGCGCTGGCCGAGGAGCTCGAGGTCAGCGAGCGCACCATCCATCGCGACGTGGATGCGCTGAGCGCCGCCGGAGTGCCGATCTACGCGGAGCGCGGTCCGCATGGCGGGATCCAGCTCGTCGACGGGTATCGGACTCGCCTTACCGGCCTCACCGGCGACGAGGCCGAGGCCCTCTTCCTGTCGGGCATTCCTGGTCCCGCCGCGGAGCTCGGGCTCGGCACGGTGGTCGCCGCCGCACGCCTGAAGGTCCTTGCGGCCCTCCCCGCCGAGCTGCGAGCCAGGGCCTCCCGGCTGGTGGAGCGATTCCACCTCGACGCTGCCGGCTGGTTCCAGGCCGGCGAGACCGTCCCTCACCTCGCCGCCATCGCCGATGCCGTCTGGGAGTCGCGGCAGCTGCGGATCCGCTACCGGCGCGGGGACGACAGCGTGGAGCGTGTCATCGATCCCCTCGGCCTCGTCCTCAAGGGCGGGATCTGGTACGTCGTTGCCATCACCGACGGCGACGTGCGCACCTACCGCGCGCGCCGCATCCTCGCCGCGGAGCCGACCGGGGAGACGTTCGCCAGGCCCGCCGACTTCGAGCTCGCGCGCCACTGGACGGAGTCGATCGCCGCCTACGAGCGCCAGACGCCGCGCGTCGACGTGACGCTGCGAGTCGACCCGCGCGCCCTCGGCCTCCTCGCGGAGCAGGTCGGCGAGCGCGCGCTGCGCCAGGCCGAGCGCATCGAGGCCGACGACCCCGACGGCTGGTATCGGCTGCGCGTCGCCGCCGACTGGCCCGAGGAGGTCCCCGGAAAGCTCCTGGCGGTCGGTGAGGGCCTCGAGATCCTGGGACCGCCCGAGGTCCGCGACCGGGCCCTGGCACTCGCACGCAGCGCCCTCGAACGCCACGCGCACACGGCACAATGACGTCCATGGACGCTCCAACCACCGATGCCAGCGGCACCAGCCTGCCGATGCTGGGGATCCTGCGCGGCCTCCTCCTCCTGGAAGCTGTCGGCATGCTCGCCGCCACGATCTACCTGAGCATGCTGGCAGCCGGCAACGGCGCCGACGAGACGACGATTCGCTTCGCCGCCGGCGGTACGATCATCGTTGCCATCTTGGCTGCCTTCGCCTCGAGGGGCGTGCGCCGGCGCCGCGGGTCGGCCTGGACGTTGGCCGCGATGCTCCAGGTCGTCATTGCCATCGGAACCGGCGTCGCGATCCTCGTCTCGGAGTGGCACCCGCTGTTCCTCATCGGCTTCGCACTGCCGACGCTGGTGATGCTCGTGCTCTCGACCAGCGCCGTACGCCGCGCTCTCGGCCAGGCCTGAGCCGCGCGGCCCGCGCGCCCTCAGCAGTCTGGGTCTTCATGGGATGACTGTTATGAGCCCCCGTGCCCCGCGAACGGTCCTTCGGACGCCCTGGCGGTCAGCGGGTGAAGATCCTGCCGATTCGGTGCCGATGAAGACCGATAGCGGTCACCCGGTGAAGATCCGTACCGCTCGTCGCAAGCCCCCTCGAGAAAGTACATGACGGGATCCGTCATCAATTGACACTAGGCTGGACCTGATGACCCAGGTGAACGTGCACGATCCCGGGGCGGAAGCTGCGGCAGAGCGCGGGGAGGCCCACGCGACAGCCGCACGCGAGCCGATCAGCATCGGGGGCGCGAGCGTCAGGATCGGGACCGCGTCGTGGACCGACCCGACCATGACGGCGCCGGGCGTCTTCTATCCACCGGATGCCGGCACGGCTGAGGATCGGCTCGTCTACTACGCCAACCAGTTCCCGCTCGTGGAGGTCGACGCGACCTACTACGCGCTCCCCGCGCGCCGGACCGCGGAGCTGTGGCTGGAGCGGACGCCGCCGGACTTCACCTTCGACATCAAGGCACACGCGCTCATGACCGGCCAGCCGTCCGAGGTGGCCCGCCTGCCCAAGGACCTGCGCGAGTCGCTTCCCGCAGAGGTCCTCGAGCGCAAGCGCGTCTACGCGCGCGACCTCTCCGGCGAGATCGTGGACGAGATCTGGGCACGCTTTGCCGACGGGATCGAGCCGTTGCGCAGCTCCGGCAAGCTGGGGGCGGTCTTCCTCCAGTACCCGCGCTGGTTCTTCCCGTCGAACGAGTCGCGCGACGAGATCGTGGCCGCGCGCGAGCGCCTCGGCGACACTCCGTTCGCGGTCGAGCTGCGCCACGGCAGCTGGCTCAACGAGAAGAACGCCGACCGCACGCTGCGCTTCTTCTCGAAGTACGAGATCCCGTTCGTCATGGTCGATGCGCCGCCGGGGACTCGCTCGTCGCTGCCGCCGATGAGCGTGGTCACGTCTCCGAAGATGGCGGTGGTGCGCTTCCACGGCCGGCGCACCGAAACCTGGGAGAAGTCCGGCATCCCGGTCGTGGAGCGCTTCCGCTACCTCTACGAGCCCGATGAGCTGGTGGAGTGGGTTCCGCGCATCCGCGAGGCCGCGGAACAGGTGCCCGAGGTCCATCTCCTCATGAACAACTGCTACGCCAACTACGGGACCACCAACGCGCGCGAGATCGCCGACCTGCTGGCCACCGAGGTGCCCCGGCTCGACCGCTGACTCGCTAGGCTGTGGCGGGTGGGGACCCGTCGCACGCTGCCGATCATCGCCTGCCTGATCGCCGCGGCTTGCACGTTCCCTCCGCTCGAGACAGCCAGCCCGCGCCCGACGCCGACTCTGCCGATTGCCCCCACGCCGCCACCCTCTCCCACGCCGATGCCGACAACGACGCCGGACGCGACGCCGGGCCGCGCCGAGGTCCCGACCTTCGCCGGCGCCGAGGTGGTGACGACCACGATCGACGGCATGCGCGTGCGCCAGCGTCCTGACACCGACGCGCGGGTGACCGCGGGCCTGCTCCCGTCAGGCGCGGAGCTGGAGGTCGTGATGGGCCCCATCCTGAACGCGGGCCAGGGCTGGTACCTCGTGCTCGACGCTGGCGAGCGGGACCTCGGCTTCGATGAGGGCTGGGTCGCAGCGGGCTACGAGCCCGAGCCCTTCCTGGTCTCCACCGAATCCTTTGCAAGCGGCTCGCTCACCGCGGTCGGACTGGCGGGAAGCGGCAACGCCGATCACGGTCCTGTCGAGATCGCCGAGGACGCCGACTACGCCATTCGCTGGGTCGCGGCCGACCCCGAACGACAGCGTTGCGCCTTCACGGTCAGCCTTCAGGTCGGGACCGATGAGGCCGTCCCGGCCATTCGCGCCACGCTCGGTGGCGAGGTGGTGCCCGGGACGCTCCAGCCCAACGCGTTCGACGCGCTCGCCACGCGCGGCCAGGTGTTCGTACTCGTCGAGTCCGACTGCGACTGGGGGCTGGCCATCGTGCGCGTGCCCGAGGCGACGCCTGAGCCCGCGCAGTCCGGCTGACGTTGTCGGTCGCGACCGGCGAGCTGTCGTGATGCGCGGCTAGGCTTTGCGCACCGATGCAGCTCATCGACGGCAAGCCCGTCTTCTCCGCCACCGATCTCGTAGGCTATCTCGCCTGCGAGCACCTGACGGTCCTCGAACGGTCGCTGCTCGCGGGCCTGGTCGACCGCCCTCATCGCGATGATCGCGAGCTCGAGATCATCCGCAAGCGCGGCTTCGCGCACGAGGCGCGCTATCTCGAGGAGCTCCGGGCAGGGGGACGCACGATCGTCGAGATCGAGCGCGACGACACGACCGACCGAGGGGCCAGGATCCGGGCAGGGGCGGACGCGACGGTCGCGTCCATGGAGTCCGGCGCCGATGTCATCTTCCAGGCGACGTTCTTCGACGGACGTTGGCTGGGGTATGCCGACTTCCTGATCCGGGTCGAATCGCCCGAGCGCCCGTCGCGATGGGGTGACTTCCACTACGAGGTTGCCGACACCAAGCTCGCCCGGCACGTCAAGGCCGGCGCCGTGCTCCAGATCTGCTCATATGTGGACCAGCTCCAGCGGTTGCAGGGCGTGGCGCCGCGTGCGATGCGGGTCGTCCTGGGAGGAAGCGCCCGCGAGACGGCGGTCCTTCGGGTGGACGACTACATGGCGTACTACCGCGCCGCCAAGGCCCGCTTCGAGTCCGCGGTCCTCGACCCCGCTGGCCTGCTGCTGCCGGTTGAGACGCCGGGCACCACGTACCCCGAGCCGGTCGACCATTGCGACGTCTGTCGATGGGTCGCCGGTTGCGTCAAGCGCCGACGCGAGGACGACCACCTGTCGCTCGTTGCCGGCATCACCTCACGCCAGCGCACCGCGCTCGGCACCCGCGAGATCGACACGGTCGTCCGCCTCGCCAACGCGCCGCTGCCGTTTTCGCCACCGCTCGACGGGACGAGCGCAACGAGCGTCGAGCGCGTGCGCGAGCAGGCGAGGATCCAGGTGGAGGGTCGCGGGCTCCCCAAGCCGATCTACGAGCTGCTCCTTCCGCGCGACGGCGAGCCGATCGAAGCCGAGCGCGGCCTGGCCATGCTTCCCCCGCCCCACCAGGGAGATCTCTTCCTCGACCTCGAGGGTGACCCCTATGCGTTCGACGACGGCATCGACTACCTGTTCGGCGTCCTCGACACCTCGGGTGAGTTCACGGCGATCTGGTCGTTCGACCCCGACCATCCGGAGGACATCAATCTCGCCGGCGAGAAGGACGGGTTCGAGCGTCTCATCGACTTCCTGGTCGAGCGGCTGGATCGGTATCCGGGGATGCACGTCTACCACTACGCCAGCTACGAGCCGACCGCCCTGAAGCGGCTCATGGGGCGACACGCCACCCGGGAGGACGAGGTCGATCGGCTGCTCCGGGGCGGCATCCTGGTGGACCTGTTCCGGGCAGTTCGGCAGGGTCTCCGTGCATCGGTCGAGAGCTACAGCATCAAGCGCCTCGAGCCGCTCTACGGGTTCGAGCGTGAGGTCGAGCTGCGCGACGCCGGCGAGAGCATCGTGGCCTTCGAGGAGTGGCTCGAGCTCGGCGAGGGGGATCGCCCGAGCTCGGCGATCCTCGGCGAGATCGAGACCTACAACCGGGACGACGTCGTCAGCACGGCTCGCCTGCGCGACTGGCTCGAGTCGCTGCGCGGCGAGCTCGCGGCCGCGACCGGCCAGGAGGTTCCGCGCCCCACTCCCGTTGCGGGCGAGGCGCCGGTCCTCACGGCGGCTGCCGACGCACGGGTCGCCGAGGTCGCCGACGCACTCACCGTCGACGTCCCGGCAGACCCGACCGAACGGAGCGAGGAGCAGCAGGCGCGGTGGCTGCTGGCGCAGCTCCTCTCGTGGCATCGCCGCGAGAAGAAGGCGACCTACTGGGAGTTCTTCCACCGGATGGACATGGACGCCACGGAGCTGACGATCGACAAGGGCGCGCTCGGGCCGCTCGAGATCGTCGGCCCGGTCGGCGATCCGTTCCGGCCGACACCGCGTTCGAACCCGCGCTGGCGGTGGCGGTATCGGTTCGCGCCCCAGGACTACGACTTCGGGCAGCGAACCGAGCTCTACGACCCGGCGCGGCGCCAGGCGCATCCCGACGAGCCGTGGAAGACCTGGAGGATCAACGCCACGGTCGCCGACATCGACGACGGAGACGCGACCGTCGACCTCGAGTGGATGGGTGACGAGGAGCCGATCCACCCGGTGGGGCTCGTCCCGCTCGACCAGTTCAACGACGATGCCCACCGCGCCGCGATCCTCCGCCTCGGCGAGTGGGTGGTCGAGCACGGGATCGACGCGCCCGGCGACTGGCGTGCCGCGCGCGACCTGCTGCTCGGCCGCGAGCCGCGTGCCGGGCAGGCAGACGGATCGCCGCTGTGCGCGGCCCGGTGAGTCGGAGCTGGACGCCGCGCGGCGCCTGGCGACGGCCCTCGACCACACCGTCGCTTGCCATCCAGGGCCCGCCGGGCTCGGGAAAGACGTTCACCGGGGCGCGCATGGTCGCTGTCCCTGGTCAGCGCCGGAAAGCGCGTTGGCATCAGCGCGAACAGCCACAAGGTCATCGGCAACTTCATCGGTGCCATCTGGCGCGCGGCGCGCGACGAGGGCGTTAACGTGCGCATCGCGCAGCGGATCTCCCAGGACGGCCAGGGAGTCGAGCTCGACGGCGTCTCTGTCTCGACGAAGACCGACGCGGTCATCGGCGGGCTCGTCGACGGAACGATCGACGTCGTGGGCGGCACGACGTGGCTGTGGGCGTCCGAGAAGAGCCGCGGGGCCGTCGACGTCCTCTTCGTCGACGAGGCGGGCCAGATGTCGCTTGCCAATGTCCTTGCCATGGCCGACGCGGCCGCCTCGATCGTCCTGCTCGGTGACCCGCAGCAGCTCGACCAGCCGCTCCAGGGATCGCACCCACCCGGTGCCGACCGTTCGGCCCTGGCTCACGTGCTGGGCGACAGCGCCACGATCTCTGACGAGCACGGGCTGTTCCTCGAGCACACGCATCGGCTGCATCCGGAGCTCGCCCGTTTCACCTCGGCCGCGTTCTACGATGGGCGCCTTGAGTCGGAGGAGCCCCTCGTCAACCAGGCGCTCCACGGTCCGGAGCCCCTGCGCGGCAGCGGCGTGCGTCTCCTCCCGGCGCACCACGCAGGGGCCGATAGCCTGTCGCGCGCCGAGGCGCTGCAGGTCGCCGGAGTCGTGCGCGCCCTCGTCGAGAGCGGGTCGACGTGGGTGGATCAGCACGGGGTCGAACAACCCATCGGCTACGAAGGGGTCCTGGTGGTGGCGCCCTACAACGCCCAGGTGGGACAGATCGCAAGCCTCTTGCCGCCGGAGGCCCGGGTCGGCACCGTCGACAAGTTCCAGGGCCAGGAGGCCCCGATCAGCATCTACTCGATGACGAGCAGCTCGCCGGAGGACGCGCCGCGGGGCATGAGCTTCCTCTACTCGCGGAATCGGCTCAACGTTGCGACGTCACGAGCGCGCTGCATCGCCGTCGTGGTGGCGGAGCCTTCGCTCCTGCGGGTCCGTGCCCGAACGCCGGAGCAGATGCGTCTTGCGAATGCGTTGTGCCAGTTCGCCGAGCTGGCGGGGAGCCAGGCCTGACCGACACCCGGTCAGCGGTTGGCGCCCTCCATCGAGGCCGTCAGATCGAGGTTCTCGCCGCTCGCGTCCGGCTCGTAGAGGTAGCACACGTACTCCCGATCGCCATCCTCGAACGACGACTCGCTGGGTGAGATCAAGTTGGCGAACAGCGCCGAGTCCGCGTAGGGAAGACCGACGAACGTCTCGAACACCGGCAGGCAGATGGTCTCGAAGATCGTCGTGAGCTCCGCGTCCGTCGGAGCGGTCGCGGTCTCGTGGTCGGTGACTTGGAAGGCCTGGTACGGGTGCGGGTCGGTGCATGGAACGGCGTTGACCTCGCTGAACTCGGTCGCGCTCTCATCCGAGATGTCGAAGCAGTCGCCAGTCTGGAGGTCGAAGACCGAGAGCGTTCCACCTGCCTCGACGTTCCCCTGGTTGTCGCGGCGCGCCGATGCGAAGTACCCCACGGCCAGCACGACCACCACGACAGGGATCCAGGCGAACTTGAGCCACTTCGTCCAGCCCGGTTCCGCTTTCGGGGGCGGTCCGACCGCCAGCGGCCCCTGGCCCGCGTCGGCGGCGCCCAGGTCGGCGCCGCGGGCGAGCCCGCACTTGACGCATGAGGAGGCCGTGTCGTCGTTGTCCGCAAAGCAGCGCTTGCAGACCCATCGCTGATTCACCGCGCGAGCCTATCCGATTCACTGGCCGCCGCCACATGACGTTCGTACAACTCCACGAACCGGACCTGCTCCGCCGTCTCCACCGCTTCGGGGTGCCGCACCTCGCGCACGCGGGCGATCGCGGCGCCGGCGCTGGCGCCGGCGGCCACGAGCGCGCAGGCCACCACCAGGCCGGTCCGGCCCACGCCTCCCATGCACGCCGCGGCCGCGTCGCCCTCATCGCGGGCCGCGTTTACGAGCGTGAGCATCTCGTCCATTGCGGCAACGCTGTGCGGCGCGGTGCCGTCGGTCATCGGCCGGCGCACGATCGTCACGCCCGCCGCGGCACCCCGAGCCACGATGTCGGCATCGCCGAACCGGGCCAGCTCGCCATCCTCGACGAGGAGCAACAGCCACCTGAGCCGCTGGCCGACGAGCGCCTCGAGATCGGCATCGAGCCTCCGTCGGTAGACCCGACCGGGGTATCTCGTCGAGGCTCCGCGCTTGCCGGGCAGGAACGTCAGGCCCAGCCTGCCGGGGCGCCCGTCGCCGAGCTCGGCGGCCGTGACCCAGTCGACGCGCAGAGGCGGATCAAGCTCCGGATCATCCACCCTAGCTGACGCGCCCGTTCCCCATGCCACGCGAGCAGAAGTGGCCCACCGGATCGAGCGGCTCCCCGCAGTACGGGCACGCCGGCCGTCCGGCCTCGACCAGCGCCTGCGCGTGGCGAACGAAGTCTCGAGCGAGGCCAGCACCGATGCGGACCCGCAGCAGGTCGGGACCTTGCTCGTCGTCGTCGGGCGCCTCGACGTACTCGCCGTCCTCGGTCGGTCGCTGCGCCTCGATGACGACAGCCTCGTCGCCGGCGTCCCAGGCGAGGGCCATGGCTCCGACGCGGAACAGCTCGACGATCGGCACCTCGAGGCCAGGTTCGATGGGGTCCGCCGCGGATGCGTCAGGTGCCTCGACTGCCGCCAGGAGGTCGTCGAGGCGAGCCGCGAGAGCCGCGACCTGGACCTTCTCGATCCCCACGCTGACCACCGCCTCGCCCTTGCGTGCCTGGAGGTAGAACGCGCGCTCACCGGGGCCTCCCACGGCTCCGGCGAGGAATCGGTCGGGGTCATCGAAGATGAAGAGGCGCCGTGTCATCGTCGCTCAATGCTACCCGCTCGGCCCGGCTAGCATGGCCGGTGCAGATGAGCACCGCGGCGCGCACCCCGGCCACGGCCCGATGCGGCAGCGCCTGCGCCTGAGCCGGTCGCGCTCGATGGCGAGACGTCGGGTCCAGGACCGACGCCTCGACCTCTCCCCGCGAGCGCGTCGAATCGGCGGATGGCTCGCGGCCGTCGTCCTCGTGCTGGGCATCGCGGCTGCCGTGCGCATCTTCGGCGGGAACGCCGATGGCGACGCCGTCCTCGCGACCCCGAGCCCGGCACCATCGACCACGGTCTACGCGATCACCTTCGGGACCGAGCTGGGGGACGATCGCATCGTGCCGGCCTCCGCAGAGACGAACCGCTTCGTCGCCGACGACCTGTTCGCCTACTCAGTCGCGGAGGCGCCCGCCGCCGCGAGCGTCTACGTCGGTGTGCGTCGGATCGGCGGAGGGCCCGTCGAGGTCGTCCAGCCGCCGACGGAGGCCCAGGCCATTCCCGAGGGACCTGCCACCATCGGCTTCCAGGTACCGGCCGTGAACCTCTTCGAGGCATTCGGCGCGGGGACCTACGAGATGACGATCTCGCTCGAAGCCGGGGCGGCTCCGATGGCTGCCGGAACCTTCGAGCTCATCGACGAACCGGCGCCGAGCGCGTCTCCAGGCGGCTGAGCAACGAGAAGGGACCGAAGCCGTGCCCCAGCTTCGGTCCCTGAAGGCAAGTCGGCGTGCCCATCCGACTCGTCGGGCGACAGCCTACGGCCCTGCGACCGCACCTGTCAACACTCAATTGACCGCAAGCGCCTCACTCGTCAGTTCGTATGCGCCGCGATGATCGCCGGTTTCGGCGCGCAGATCGGCCCACTCGCGAAGCACCTCGCGCAGACGGCTGGGCGCTCGGCTCTGTCGAGCGAGGACTGCGGCCTCCGAGAATCGCTCATTCGCCTCCTCGGCGCGACCGATCCGACGCAGGATGCGGGCTTCGGTCAGCATCGCCATGAGGCCGTTGAACTCGTTGCCGCTGCGGTCGGCGTGGCCACGCGCGGCCTGGGCGAGGCGCAACGCTTCCTCCACGTCGCCTGACGCGAGGGCGACCTGGGCCTCGGTGTCCACCACCGCCGCCATCCATCGCTCGTCGCCGGTCTCGGCGATCTGCCGGCGGGCGTCGGTGGCGAGGTCACGCGCCCGGTCGATCTGCCCACTGGCCAGGTACGCGAGGGCGAGGTCGTTCTCGATGCGCGCCGACTCGAAGATGGCGCCCGCTGCACGGTAGAGGGCCATACCCTGTGTGCCGGCGCGAATTGCGGCCTCGAAGTCACCGACCTCGCGGTAGTTGATGGCGAGGTTGAACAGGAACGCGGCGCGGCGGCGATCGTCGAGGTCCGCCGCCAGGCCACGAGCCTCCTCGAGGTACGCGAGCGCCCGTGTGGCCTGTCCGGCGCGCGACTCGACCGCCGCCAGCGACGTGAGGAGGCGCATCTCGAAGTCGGGTTCGACGTGAAGGCCGCCGCGGACCTGCTCGAGCAGTGCGGTGAGCACGCTTCGCGCGTCCACTTCGTTGTCGGACTGGTAGAGACCGTATGCCAGCCAGTAACGGGCCAGTGCCTCGTCGGTCTGCGCGGCCGGCCGCCTGGTACAGCCGCACGGCCTCGGATGCCGCTGCGATGGCATCCTTCCCGAGGTCGAGCCGGGCGGACGCCTCCGCCAGCCCGCGCAGGATGTCGGCGCGCAGGCTGTCATCGATCGCGTCCTCGAGCAGGGTTCGATACCCGTCGGCCGCCGCCGTCCAGTCGCCGGCCGCGAGGCGCATGTCGACCTCGAGGCGCGTCCAGGCGGGGTGCGCCTCGTCGATGAAGTGGCTGGCCGGCTGGCCGAGGCGATCGGAGATGTAGCTGAGCGCGACCATCGAGGGGCGGGCGATCCCGGTCTCGAGCGCGCTGATGTACGCCTTGGTGTATCGCTCGCCCGCCAGCTGCTGCTGCGTCAGGCCGGCTCGAAGCCGGGCCTCGCGCAGGCGCTGACCGATGCGGCGCGCCAGATCGCGATCCTTCTCCGAGGCGGGGACACTCGCCTTCGTTCGTGGCATCCAAGGCAGTCTACACCGGCTTGGCAAGCATCCTTTGACCGCGGCTCCGATGAAAGTACCCCCCAAGCGGCGATCACCGGGACTCTCGGGTCATTGTCCGGTGGTCCCATCGGCGCGACGGTTGTGACCAAGCGGCCAAGCACTCCCTTATCGGCCGCACCGCAAGGGAGCAACACGACCGATGCGCAACAACCGATTCGTCCGCCAGCTCGCGCTCGCAGCGACGGCGGCCGCGCTTACCCTCGTCAGCCTCGCCACCACCGTGATGGCGGCGACGGGCGGCGGCGACTTCCCGCGCTTCCGCTAGGAACGATCCAGGGGCTCCACTCTCGGTGGGGCCCCTTCTTCGTGCCCGCCGCCGTGCCCGGTCGACGTGGCTCTAGTGAGCGTGGCTGTAGTACGGGTTCGCGCCCGCATCGTGGTCGGTAACGTCCACGATGGCGGAGATCGCTGGCACGGCGCCCCGCACGGCCGTCTCCACGCCCTGCTTGAGCGTGACGTCCACCGCGGCGCAGCCCTGGCATCCCCCGCCGAAGCGCATGTAGGCGGTGCCGTCCTTCACCTCGACCAGCGTCACCATGCCGCCATGGGAGCCGACGCCGGGGTTGATCTGCGTGTCGAGGACGTCCTGGACCGCACGGGCCACCGGGTCCTGCCATCCCTCGTTGGGGTTGTCGATCTTCAGTCCCCCACCGGTCACGGTCGGGTCGACGTCGATCGTCGCGCCGGCGAGGTCCGCGGCACTGCGCGGGTCGATCACGGCCGCGATCCCATCGAGGTCGACCGACAGGTCGTCCTCGCTTCGGTCGCGGGGATCCTCGAGAGTCATCTCGTAGAGGAAGCGCGGTCCCTCCTTGGCGGTGATGCGCACGCGGAGCACCGCGTCGGGGAACTCGTTGAAGGTTCGGACGCTGTCGATCTTCTCGCGCGCCTCGGGAGTCAGGGTCAGGAGCTGCGTGATCATGTCGGCTCCATGGTAGCCCACGGGCAGTGGACTCGCGGCGTCGCGCTTCCTAACCCAGCGGCGGCAGCCGCTGGCGGTCGCCGAGGAGCCCGGCGAAGCGGTCACCGCCGTCGCGGACCCGATCGACGACGTCGCGGATCGTCCAGCGGTCCGGCCGCAGCTCGGGGTCATCGAGCTCGTCCCAGTCGATCGGCATGCTCACCGGCGCTCCCGGCGCCGGGCGCGCGGAGTAGGGCGCGACCAGCGTCTTGTTGATGACGTTCTGGGTGTAGTCCAGGCGCGCCTTGCCCTTCCGCGCGCGCTTGGCCCACTCCCAGCTGACGAGATCCGGAACCGATGCGCCGACGGCCCGCGAGATGCCCTCGACCCAGTCGCGCGTCTCGTCGAAGCCGGGGCCCTGCTCGATACCGATCCAGACCTGGATGCCGCGCTTGCCGGTGACCTTGGGATGGCCGCGCACGCCGAGATGGTCCAGCGCCGCCCGATAGAGGCGCGCGATGACGAGCACCTCGTCCCAGGTCGTGTCGGGGCCGGGATCGACGTCGATGAGGGCGTAGCTCGGGCGATCGGGCGCTTCGGTCGTGCTCGTCCAGGGGTGGAGCTCGAGGGCGGCCTCCTGCGCGAGCCAGGCCAGCGTCGCGGCCGAGTCGACCACCGGCGTACTCCTTCGGGCCCTCCGACTGGTGGTGGTAGGTCCACCGGCGGATCCAGGCTGGCGCATGGCCGGGAAGATCCTTCTGCCAGAAGCCCTTCTGCTCGACCCCGTTCGGGTAGCGCTGAACCGTCAGCCCGTGACCGTCGAGGTACGGCACCAGGGTCGGAGCGATGGCCACGTGGTAGCGAAGCAGGTCACGCTTGGTGACTGGACCATCGCCGTCCCGGCCGGGGAAGAGCACCTTGTCGAGGTTCGTGACGCGGATCTCGCGGCCCTCGACGATCCAGGTGCCCTCCTTCTCGAGAGCGTCGAGCGCGGCGATCTCGGAGTCGGTGGAGGCCACGGCGCGATCGGCATGCTCCCGTTCGGCCGCCGCTGTCGCGGTCGCGGTGGAGACCGCGCGCTCCCGGCGAACGTCCCTGGGCGCCTTGTCCGGCTCGATGCCCTTGTAGGCCGCCTGGCGCAGCAGGTCGTCGGCCGTCCACTCGGCGAACTCGACGCGGATCACGATCTCGGGCTCGACCCACCGCGCACCCTTCAGCTTCGGCGCGGGATCCAGTGGCGACTGGGTCCGCTCGATCGACTCCAGGCGCTCGCGCATCGCGCGCCGTGTGCGTGCGTCGAGGCCGCTGCCGACCTGCCCGGCGTGCGCCCATCGGTCGCCGCTCCGCACCGCGAGGATGAGCGAGCCGAGGTCGGCGTGGCTGCCCTGCCCCGGCAACCAGCCCGCCACGACGACCTCCTGCTCGCGGCGGACCTTGAGCTTGAGCCACGAGCGGCTGCGGCGATCCGGCTCGTACGGCGAGTGACGCAGCTTGGCGACGATCCCCTCGAGCTCCTGCTGGCGAGCGGCCTCGAGAAAGGCGGTCCCATCGGCGTGGACGTGCCCCGCGTACCGGACGAGCGGATGCGGTCGGAGCCGTGCCTGAAGCAGACGCTTGCGTTCCTCGAGCGGAACCCGCAGGAGCGACTGCCCATCGAGATGGAGCAGGTCGAACGCCTGGTACACGATCGGTGCTGGCTCGCCCTTCCGCCCGCTGCCGGGGGTGCGCCAGGTGCGGATGCCGGTCCGGTCCTGGAGCAGGCTGAACCGCGGGCGGCCGGCCTCGTCGAGCGCCACGACCTCACCGTCGACGATCGCCTCCTGCGCCTCGATCCAGTCCGGCGCTTCGGCCAGCTGCGGGAAGTAGCGCGCAGCGTCCTGGCGATTGCGCGTCCACAGCCGCACGCGACCGTCACGCACGACGGCCTCGACCCGGTACCCGTCCCACTTGACCTCGAATAGCCAGTCCGGATCGTCGAAGGGGTCCGTGGCCAGCGTCGCGCGCATCGGCGAAATGAAGTCGGGCATGGGTGCGCTCACCGCCGCGGCAAGGTCGATCTCCCCGGGCGCCGCCGGCGGGTCGGCATGCTCCCTGGGTGGCGTGCCGGCGAGGACCTCGTCGTTGGTGAGCCCGCTCTTCACGCTCGTCGGATGGTCCTCGGCATCCCAGCCTGCGACCGCGAACTCGTCCGCCTTCTTGAGCAGGAGCCAGCGCTCACGGTCGCCATCGCGGTCGGTGCGGACGATCGTGTAGCGCCCGCCGAGCCGTCGGCCGTGCAGGACGAACTTGATCTCACCGCGACGGAGCGCCTTGCCCGGATCGGGGGTCTCGTCCTCGGGCTCGAAGGTGCCCCAGTCCCACACGATGACGTCCCCGGCGCCGTACTGCTTTGCCGGGATGGTGCCCTCGAACGGCAGGTACTCGATCGGGTGGTCCTCCGTGCGCATCGCCAGGCGTCGCGCACGGGGGTCGAGCGTCGGGCCCTTGGGCACAGCCCAGCTCACGAGGACGCCGTCGATCTCCAGGCGGAAGTCGTAGTGGAGCGCGGTGGCCCGATGCCGCTGGACGGTGAACCGTCCGCTGCGCTGGACGAGATCTCCGGGCGCGGGCTCGGGTGTGGCGGCGAAGTCGCGTTTGCGGCGGTATTCCTCGAGCGGCATCTGCCCTATCCGATGGGGAGCTCGTCCAGGGTATGCAGGACGAGGTCGGCGCCCGCGCTCGGAGCACATCGGCGGTCACCGCCGCCCCGGCGAGGACGGCGATGGGCCGCATCGGCGCTGCGACGGCGGCCCGCATGTCCCACGTCGAGTCCCCGACGTACCAGCACTCGGCCGACGCGACGCCCAGCCGCTCGGCAGCGAGTCGCAGCAGGTCCGGCGCGGGCTTGGCCCTGGCGACCGCGCTGCCGTCGACGACGGTCGGCTCGAGGTCCAGCGCCAGAGCCCCTATGGACGCTGAGACCTGCTCCGCCCGGGACGAAGTGGCGATCGCCCAGGTGATGCCCGCGGCATCCAGGCGGGCCAGCGCTTCGCTCGCGCCGGGAAGCGGCCGCGGGTGGCGGTTGCGCTCGTCGAAGAGCGACCCCGGCGCGTCGATCGACCTCCTTCGCGAGCCTCGCGGTGCCGGTGCCGAGGATCTCGCGCGCCAGGCGAACCCCATCCATGCCGATCATCGGGCCAAGGCGCTCTCCATCGACGTCGATCCCTCGCTCGGCGAATGCCGCCTCCCAGGCCTGGATACGGGCGAGCACGGTGTCCACCAGCGTTCCATCGAGATCGAACACGACCGCTGCGGGCCGGGCTGGGTGGCTCATGGCCTAACGATAGACGCCATACTCCGACTCATGACCTCACGCGTGGCCGTCATCGGCTCGATCAACGTCGACCTCGTCGTCAGCGTGGACCACCTACCCGAGCCTGGAGAGACGGTTGGCGAGGGCCGATTCGCGACGCACGACGGTGGCAAGGGGGCGAACCAGGCGGTCGCGGCGGCGCGCGCCGGCGCGGAGGTTGCCATCATCGGCGCCGTAGGTGCCGATGGGTACGGTGCGCGAGCGGTCAGCGCCCTGTCGGCCGCCGGGATCGACGTCAGCCGCGTGCGCCTACTCGACGAGCAGGCGACCGGCGTCGCGATCATCGCCGTCGGACCGCGGGGAGAGAACCAGATCGCCGTCGCGCCGGGGGCAAACGCTGCCATCGAGCTCACCGAAGACGATCTCGCGGTGATCGCGAGCGCCGATGTCCTCCTCGTCAGCCACGAAGTGCCCCAGGCGGCCATCCTGGCGGGCCTGCGAGCGGCGAGCGAGGCTGGGCGGATCGGCATCCTCAATCCCGCACCGGCACGCGCCCTGCCCGCCGACGTGCTCGCGATCGGGCCGATCCTCACGCCGAACGAGCACGAGCTCATCGTGGCCATCGGCAACGACGACACGGCGGCCGCGCTCGACGAGCTTGCCACCCGCAACGCGCGGACCGGTGATCGTCACCCAGGGCCCGGCCGGTGCCCTGCTCGCCGATGGCGACCGACGCGAGCGATTCGACGGGATTCCGGCCGGGCACGTCGTCGACACGACGGGGGCGGGAGACGCGTTTTGCGGCGTGCTCGCGGCCTGGCTGGCCGCCGGCGAGTCGCTCGATGACGCCATACGCGCCGCGAACGCCGCGGGATCTCTCTCGGTGAGGGCGGATGGCGCCAGGGACGGGATGCCGGTTCGCTCGGCGATCTTGGAGCTGCTCGGGACCTGAAGAGGGACCGCGCTCCGCACGCCCCATCTGGCTAGTCCCTCTGAGTCAGCGCGCGCGCCGGTAGTGCATGGCGACCACGCCGCTACGGAACGGCTTCGCCGAGACCAGCTCGAGCCGTCGCGCGCTGGGCAGCCCGCTCTGGTACAGGGTCGGGCCATGGCCGGCGATCCTGGGCTGGACGAGGAACTGGTACTCGTCGATCAGATCCAGCCGGTCCAGCTCGGTCGCGAGCTTGCCGCTGCCGAGGAGCACGCCGGCCGGGGTCGCGTCCTTGAGCTTCTGCACGCCCGTGCGCAGGTCGCCGGCGATGTGGTGGCTGTTGGTCCACGGGAAGTCCGTTCGCGTCGACGACACCACGTACTTCGGCTTGGCCTCCAGCTTGACGGCCCACTCGCGCAACGCAGGCGGCGCCTCCTCGTCGCCGCGGGCGACCGCCGGCCAGGAGCTCTCCATCATCTCGTAGGTGACGCGGCCCCACAGCATCGCCCCGCCCTCGTCCATGAGGCGGGTGAAGAAGGCGTGTGACTCGTCGTCGGCGATTCCCTCCTGGTGGTCGACGCAGCCGTCCAGGGTGACGTTGATGCTGAAGGTCAACAGTCCCATGCGGCGAGTCTAGGCCGGAAGCCCAAGAAGAAGACCTGACCGCGGGGGAACTACTGGGCTAGCACCAGACCCACCGCCGCATCGTTAGTGCAATCTGCGACCTTGCGGACGAACGCGTCGTCGTGGCCAATGTGGCCGGGTAGATTAGTCCCCGATCAGGCTGAGCCCGTTGTCTCCCGCCATGAGCGTCAGGCGCGACGCGTCGATCGTGTACCCGAGCTCATCGGCGCCGAGGACGAGCAGGACCGCGGCCTCAAGCGCCCCAGCGTCCCCGTCACAGGCCATCTCGGTCACGGCCAGGTCGGTGATGCGGACGGTGTCGTCGTCGGCCTCGTACGTGCCGCTGCCGCTGTTGCAGCCAGCATCGACCGCGACGGTGCCATCGGCGGCGAAGCGAAGCGTGGCAGTGGCGCCGGCGGGGATCGACGAGACTGCGTCGCCGCTGATGATCGAGTCGACCGTCCACAGGGTCCCCTGGAGCTCCAGATCGGGCTCGGCGACCTCGGTGTCGAGGAGGTCCATCACGGTGCCGCCCGAGGTCAGGACGAGGTCGTTGCCGTTCGCCGCGACCGTGGGACGCGACCCCAGGAACTCGCTCAGCCACTCGTCCTGGTCGTGAAGCGCCGGGTCGCAGCCCATCTCGGTCATGGCGCCGCCCTCGACGACAAGCGTGTCGCCATCAAGCTGGTAGGTGTAGCCGATCGTGTTGCACCCGGCCGATGCCGTCAGCCGCCCATCGGCGAACGAGAGGCGAACCCGCGTGCCATCGACGAGCGCGAACGGCTCGCCGTCCGTGGTGACCGATGTGGATAGGAAGTCCCGGCCGTCCAGCGGGTCGACGGCGGCACCGGCGCCACAGCCCGCTGCCATCAACGCCACAACGAGGAGTCCAGTGATCGTCTTCACGCCGGCGTAGACGCGCGCTTCGCCGATCCGGTTCCCCGCGTGCGAGGGGCGGCCGACGGCTTGAGCGGGCGGGTACCATCGGCTCGTGGGATCTGCCCGCCGGGCGGAGCGACATCGAGAGGTGAGATTCGGATGCAGTCAATGGTCCAGGGACCCGACGCCGCTGCGATTCGCGGTGGATGGGGATGGTTCGTGGGATTCGGAATCGTCCTCCTTGTCCTCGGGGGGATCGCCCTGTGGAACGCGGTTGACGCCACGCTCGTGACCGCCTTCCTCGTAGGGCTGGCACTGGTGGTCGGCGGCGTGGTGGAGGTCATCGGTGCCTTCGCCGTGGAGCGCTCGTTCGGGATGCGGATTCTCCACGGCGTCCTGGGCGTGCTCTACGTCGTGGGCGGCGTCTACATGATGGCCAACCCGGACTTCGGAGCGATCACGCTCGCCATCGTGATCTCGATCCTCCTCATCGCCCAGGGCCTCGTCAAGCTGTGGTTCGCGTTCACCCGCGAGAGCGGCCATCGGGTGCTGCTCGGGGTCATCGGCGCCATCGACATCCTGCTCGGCATCTGGCTGTGGACCGGGATCCCGGTGTCGGCGGTGGCGATCGGCTTCTACGTCGGGTTCATGCTCGTAATGGCCGGCATCATGTGGATCGTCCTCGGCTACCAGGTGAAGTCAATCCCGGATCAGCCCGTCGCGGCGTAGCGCACGACGCTGGGCCGCTCGGCTCACACCTCGGCCTGGTCCTGGAAGATCTCCTCGATCGACAGTCCGAACAGGCGCGCGAGCCTGAACGCCAACGGCAGGCTCGGGTCGTACTTGCCCGTCTCGATAGCGTTGACGGTCTGCCGTGACACCTCGAGCGCCACCGCGAGGTCGAGCTGGGTCCAGTCGCGCGTGGCGCGCAGCACCCGGAGCTGATTCCTCATCGGTACCGCAGCAAGCCGGCGACGCACCCGGCCAGGTAGACGAGTGCCATGAACGCCACCAAGTGGGCGAGCCCGGCCTCGAAGGCAACCAGGTCGAGCCGGTCGAACAGCGTCCAGGCAAGGCTACCGACCAGACCGGCCCCGAGCGACCAGGCCATTGCCTGGAGCTGAATGGTGCGCTGCAGCTCGTCCAATGACTGCAGGAAGCGCTTGTTGGCGAGCAGCATGCCGACGCCGACAGTAACGTTGACCGCGATGGCCAGGAGGCTCAGGCCGACCTGGTCATTCCAGAGGACCTCCGGGCCGAAGGAGGCCAGGGCGAGGCTCGCGACCCAGGCCACGGTCCACGCGACCAGGTCCCCGGTGTGCCGGATCTGTCGCGACGCCCAGGCGCCCGAGTCGGGAGAGTGTGTGGCCACGTGTCTATGCTCCTTGTCATTGTGTAAAGGTAACGCGACATCATGATGCCGGTGCTCCACACGAATGTCAAGGGTCATTGACACGCTCAGGTGTTCGCCCGACTGGGTTGATTGCGGGGCGGCCGGCGTAGAGTTCGCCAATGGGGCGTATGCTGATTGTCCTCGGCGTGCTGTGCCTGATGGTTCTGGCGGTGATCGTCTTCATCAGTGAGGTGACCCTGCTGGACCAGCCGGCGGTCTAGGCAGAAGCCGCCGCGGTGCCTTGACGGACGGGCTAGGGTCAAAGAGAGCCGGCCACTGGCATCCCCTCCCCCCGGATGCCAGGGTCGGCTCTGTCGTGTCTGGAGCAAGCCGCGGGCCACTGGCTGTGGATAAGCGGGCGGAACGCGATGTGCTGTCGCCTCGTCCGGACACAGCAAGACCGCCGTCATGGCGGTCGGTTCGTGCTCAAGGTGGGTGTGTGGTGGGCGACACTGGACTCGAACCAGTGACCTCTTGCATGTCAAGCAAGTGCTCTAACCAGCTGAGCTAGCCGCCCGTCGAAGGGTGGTTATCGTGGCCGATGCGCCGCCGAGCGTCAACCGAACCGGCGTTCAGCGCTCCCAGTCGCTGGCGTGCGGGACGGCCGATTCGAGCACCCGGCCGATCTCTGCCCGGTACCGGATGCCCGACGGATGGCGTGCCAGCCAGCGCAGGTAGTTTGGGTCTTCGTCGGCTAGCTCGGCAAGCGTGCGGCCGGAGTAGTGGCCGAAGTCGAGCCGCGTGGAATCGAAGTTCGAGTCCGGCCCCGGGCCCACCGGTCGCTGGCCCGAGTCGTCGACCTCAAATGAGCGGTGCTGGTCGTCCATGGCCCGATCCTATCCTTTCCAACCTTGCAGCCGCAATGACGCAGCCGACGCTCCCAGCACGCGCGGGGGCGAACCACCTACCCGCGGGGCACGTCCTCCCCGTTGACGAGGGTGAGCGTGGAACGAACACCGGCCAGGCGCTCGTCCCCGGCCAGGATCGTGGCCAGGTCCGCGTCAAGGACCGCGAGGTCCGCTCGCGCACCGACCCGCAGGTGGCCCTCGTCCAAAGCTCCGAGCGCCAGCGCCGGACCCATGGTGTAGGCGCGCAGGGCCTCGGTGATGGTCAGCGCTTGCGCAGGGGTCCAGTCACCGCGCGCATCCTCCGGCAGCCGCCGATGCACGGCCGCGAAGAGGCCGCGCCATGGGTCGATGGACTCGACGGGGGCATCCGAGCCGGCGACGAGCAGCGCCCCGGCATCGGCCAGGCTGCGCCAGGCGTAGGCATCGGACTCCCGTCCTCGCCACTGCGTGTCGACAAGGTCCCGGTCGGCGGCCGCGTGGATCGGCTGGACGCTGGCGGCCATGCCGAGCGCGGCGAAGCGCGGACGGTCGGCGGGGCGCAGGAGCTGGACGTGCTCCATGCGGTCGATCGGCGTCTCGGGGCCGCGAACCGGAGCGCGCTCCAGCGCGTCGAGCACCACGGTCGCGGCCAGGTCGCCGATGGCGTGGAGAGCGAGCCCGATCCCGGCGCCCCGCGAGGCTGCGAAGAGGCCGTCGAGGTCGTCCGGCTTCACCCGCATGATCCCCGGCCCCGCGCCACCCGGAACCGGCGCCGATAGGGCAGCGGTCCCGGAGCCCAACGACCCGTCCGCGTACTCCTTCGCCCAGCCGAGGCGAATCGTCCGCCGGCCGGGGAACGACACTCCCGTCCGGAGGCCGCGACCGGCCGCGGCGGCGAGGGCGTCGACCGGGATTCCGAGGTTCAGGCGCAGGCGCCCGTCGAGAACCTCTCCGAGCTCGAGGAGGTTGGACGCCGAGTCGCCGAGGGCCGCATCGGCACCGACGCCGTCGTCGGCGGTGTAGTCGCCGGCCTCGCTCGCGCCGGTCACGCCGAACGTCGCGAGCTCGCGGAGCACGGTGTCGAGGGCGCCATGAAGGGCCTCGCCATGGGGCTCGGGGACGTGACCGGCCACGAGGTCGAGCGCCGTCTCTCGCAGCACGCCACTGGGACGTCCCGACGCGTCCCGCTCGATCCGGCCGCCCGCAGGGTCCGCGGTCGCGTCGGTGATGCCGGCCAGCGCCAGGGCCCCCGGCGAGACCCAGGCCGAGTGCATGTCGTGGCTGCCGACGTACGCGGGCCGATTGCCTAGGGCTGACGCCAGAGCCGGGATGTCGAGCGTCGCCAAGTGCGCCTCGCTCCAGCCGCGGCCCGTCAGCCACTCCCCCGGCGCCAGGGTTGCCGCCCGGTCCAGGATGCGTCGCGTGACGTCGGCGCCGTCGGCAGCCTCGGCGAGCTGGACGTCGCTCCGGCTCCGGGCCAGCCCGACGAGATGGACGTGGAAGTCGTGCAGCCCTGGTATCACCACGTTGTGGCGCGCGTCCACGACTCGCGCGCGCGGCCGGGCGTCCGCGGAGACCTCTGACCAGCTGCCGGCGGAAACAACCCTGCCGCCGTCAATGCCGATCGCCTCCACCGTGTCGAGCCGATCAGGAAATGCCTCGAGGACGACGGTGCCGCGAATGAGGAGCCCGGCCCGCGCCGCCGTCATCGGTCGGTGATGAAGCGAGGCGTCTGCGCGAAGCCGGTGGTCTCCGGTCCGACGGCGATCCTCAGCAGCACGTACGGCACGACGAGCAGCCAGTGCGTCAGGAACACCGAGCCGCGCGTCGCGCGGCCCGACGAGGGTAAGGCCCCGAATGCCGATGGCATGCAGGCCGGCGAGCGCCGAGCGCGAAGGTGCCGAGCGCGTATCCGACGGCCAGCGAGGCGGGCGCCGTCCAGTCCGCGGGGCTTGGCAGGAAGACCGTGATGAAGCTGGCGATGGCGGTGGCGGCGAAGAGCGGTGGGACGGCGAACTCGGCGGCGAACGCGAGGAAGTCCGCCTTGCGGCCGATCGGCACCCGGCCGGCCAACAGCGTCGGCCCGTGCTCGAGGAGCCTTCGCAGGCTGCCCTCGGCCCACCTGAGGCGCTGACGCCAGAGCGCGCCAACCGTCTCGACGGCTTCCTCGCGGACGGCCACTTCGGGCGCCAGCGTCACGCCGCGGCCGGCCGCGGCGAGGCGGGTGGACAGATCGAGGTCCTCCGTCAGGGCGCGCTCACCCCAGCCGCCGACGGCCTCGAGCGCATCGCGGCGCACGAACATGCCGTTCCCCCGGAGCTCGGCGGTGCCATCCGTCGCCCAGCGCCCGCACTGGCTCGCGAGGTCCATGAGCTGCTCCTCCTCCTGGGCGCGCGTCAGCCACGAGGCCGATGCGTTCCGCGCCACGCGTGCCACCTGGAGCGCGGCCGCCTTGGAGTCCCGCTCCCACGCCCTGAGGACGCGCGAAAGGAAGTCGGGCGCGATCCGGGTGTCGGCGTCGATCGCGCCGATCACCTCGCCGCGGAGCTGCGGCATCGCCCAGGCCAGCACCGCGCCCTTCGTGGCAGGACCGCTGCCCGGCTCGCGCCGAACGACCCGGACGTGTGCGTGGCCCGCGCTCGCGGCCTCGGCCACCGCCCGGGTGCCGTCGGTGGAGCCGTCGTCGACGACGAGAAGCTCGTGGCACGGCTCCCCGGCAGCGTCGCGGTAGTCGAGGGCCACGAGCGCCGCGATCGTCCCGCCGACCGAGGGGGCCTCGTTGCGCGCCGGGAGCACGAGCGACACGAACGGGCGTGGCGCGACGGCCGGCGGCTCGCTGCCGGCGCTCGCCACGGCTGAGCGGATCTCTCGCCAGCCATGCCAGGCGAGCCAGGCGACGTAGGCGACCGAGATGGCGACGACGACCTGGATGACGCGAGCCGCGGGCGGAACGATGACCACGAGCCATGCGATCAGCGCCGCGGCACCGAGAACCGTCGCGGCGGCGAGCCTAGTCCTCATCGGCCGTCGCCGAATTCCCGGCGCCGGCCAGGTCTGCCGGCGGGGCCGTTGGTTTCCGATCGTGCTCGTGCAACCCGGCGCGGGCGTTGTGGCGCCACGAGGCGATCCCGGCAAGGAGGGTCAGCACGCCGAGGATTCCCATCACGAACGGAATCCCGGACCCCTCGAAGAAGATGTTGAGGATGTCGGCCATGGCGGGGGCGAGGAGCACCGGTCCGAACGCTGCGACCGAGAGCAGCGTGTTGAGGATGCCGAAGATCCGGCCGCGCACATCCGCAGGGAGGTCCTCCTGCAGGGCCGTCTGCGACGGGATCGCCACGAAGGCGTACTCGATGCCGGCAAAGGTGGCGATGACGACGACGATCGCGATGAGGCTCACCAGCGGGGCGATCGCCGGGACCACCTCCTCGATCGGGCCGACGGCGGCTCCGAAGGTCGCCGCGATGGGTCGGATCGAGGCCAGCAGCATCAGCGTGATCCCCATCGCCACCAACCCGATGTCGATGACGAGGCGCTTCGGGATGGACTTCCCGTACGAGTTGAGGAACAGGATGCCGACGACGGCGCCGAGGCCGGCCGGTCCCATGATGAAGAAGAAGTTCTCCGGCGAGAGGCCGAGGATGTCGACGGCGAAGCCCGGCCCGATGGCTCCCAGGACCCCGATCAGGCTCGAGCTGATCCCGAGGTACGCCAAGCTCCAGGCGATGACGCGGTGCTGACGTATGAACGTGATCCCCTCGCGCATCTGGCCGACTAGCTCCCCCACCGCGCGTCCGGCAGCGTCGCCGGCCGAGGCAGCGATCCGTTCGGGCAGGACGTTCGGGAGCGGGAGGATCGCGGCCGCGGCAGCAAGGAACATCACCGACACGATCACGTACACCGCGATCGGCCCGAGCACGTTGAGCACGAGCGGTCCGAGGAAGCCGAAGCCGATGGCGAACGTGGCGTTGATCGTGAGCACGAAGATCGAGTTGGCCGCCATCAGGTTGCGGCGCTCGACGATGCGCGGGATCGACGTCAGCTCGGCCGGGGCAAAGATGGCGGTGGCCGTGCCGACGATGAAGTTGATGAGGTAGACGAGAAAGACGTTCGCGGTCGAGGTCGTCGGCGCCACGAAGACGAACGCGAAGATGCCCACCGCCCGGACGAGGTTCGTCGCGAGCATGATGATCTTGGCGTTGCTCCGCTCGACGAGCACGCCGCCGAGCGTGCTGAACAGCACAGCCGGGACGAGGAAGGTCAGGATGAGCACGGCGACGGCCGTGTCCGATCCGGTGGTTCGCCGCACCGTCGCCATCAGCGCCGCGAGCACCATGTTGCTCGCCAGCTGGCTCAGGGCCTGAGCGGACCAGAGCCAGACGAACGCTCGGTTGCGGAAGACGGTGCCGGCAGCTACCGCGAGATCGGGCTCCTCCATACCGTTGCCGGCGGGAACCTCGATGTGCGCCATCCCCTCAGCCGGCCACGTCGGGCCCGCGCTCGACGAGCTCGACCACGCGACGCTCGACGTCGAGGCGGTCCATCAGGATGCGATGGCCGCATCCGGCGCACACGAGCCCGATGTCGGCGCCCAGCCGGACCACCGACCACTCGCGGCTGCCACACGGGTGCTCGCGACGGAGTCGGAGCCGGTCGCCGAGGCGCAGCTCGAGTGGCGGCGCCATCGTCAATCGGGGCTCTCCGCCGCGGTGACTCCGGTGAAGTTGAAGGCCCCGAGCCGGAGCGCCGGAACCCGGGACGCACCGAAGAACTCGCCTGGGAGGAGCTTCGTCTCGCGGCTCGCCCCGCGCACGGCGCTAAAGGCCTCGGGAATCGACTGAGTGAAGCGGAAGTTCAGGATCGGCCGCGTGATCTGCCCGTTCTCGATGAGGAAGGTGCCGTCCTTCGTCATCCCGGTGAGGATCGCCTTCTTGGGGTGAACCGGGTTGATGTAGTGGAAGCGCGTGACCCACACGCCACGCGAGATCGGCGCGGCGAGGTCGTCGCGGGCCTCGTCGCCGGGCGCCATGAACAGGTTCGTGGCCATCGGGCCGAAGAGGTTCGGCGCGGGCAGCCCGTGCCCGGTCGACCCGGTCCCGGCGCGCGCGCCGGTGGCGGCATCGTGCACCACGGCCTTGGCGACGCCGCCCTCGATGAGGTCGACACGCTGGCGGACGACGCCCTCGAAGTCGATCGGCGCGGGCATGCCGGACGGATCTGCGCCGTCATCCCAGATCGAGACGTTGTCGCCCATGACCTGGCTTCCAAGCTCCATGAAGGAGCGCCCCTCCTCGTGCGCCAGGCCCGAGAAGCCGATGTACGACAGGTACTCCATCAGGCCGGACACGGCGTACTCCTCGAGCACGACCTCGTACTCGCCCGCCTCGAGCTCGGTGGCGCCGCGCATGCGGTCGCCCTTCTCGGCTGCCTCGACACCAATGGAGGCGGCGTCGATGTCGCCCACGTCGGGCGAGCCGGCCTGCGCGTACCCGGACGCGGCGCCCGACGCGAAGCCGTCCATCATCACCGTGAGCAGCGTCGCCCGCGTCGAGCGGTGCTCGGCGCGAACACCCTTCGAGTTCGCGACGGCGACGGTGAGCGTCGAGGTCGCGAACGACCCGGCCGTCTCCAGGCCCGCCGCCTGGCCTGCCGCGATGACCGCGCGGGCACCCTCGGCCCGGATGGCGGCACCCGCCTCGGCGGTGGCCGCGACATAGCCAAGCTCGGGGTCATGCTGATCCGCGGACGGCTCGGGGATAACCGCGGCTCGGGGGTTGGGCTCCGACCGCTCGGCGATGGCGGCTGCCTGGGCGAGCATGCTGCGAATGCCCGCCTCGTCGAGCCGGTTCGTGCTGGCCACGCCGACCCGGTCGCCATCGACGACCCGCACCTGGATCGTGCCATCGTGCTCGCGAAGGTTCTGGTGGATCTGGTTGTTGGCGAACCTCGTCAGCGCCGCGTCCTGGCCCAGGTACAGCGCCTCGGTAGCCTCGGTCGTGGAGTGGGCCAGCACACGGTCGAGGAGCGCCATGACGTCCGTCCCGGTGGCTACCATCGCCCGACTCCCACCTTCACGCCGCGGAAGCGAGCGGGAGATGCCCCGTGGCCGACGTGCCCGGTCTGGACCGGCTCGCCCTTGCCGCAGTTCGGGAGCCCCCACAGCGTCCACTCATCGGGCCCGCAGATCGCGTCACAGCTGCCCCAGAACTGCGGGGTGATCCCGGTGTACGTGGGGTTCTTCACCAGCTGAGTCCGCTTTCCGTTCTTGATGAGCCAGCCCGCCTGGTCGCCGAACTGGAAGTTCAGGCGCCGGTCGTCGATCGACCAGCTCTTGTTGATGCTCATGAAGATGCCGTCTCGCGTATCGGCGATGAGGTCCTCGAGCGACCCAGCGTCGCCGGGGCGAAGATTGATGTTCGTCATCCGGATGAGCGGGATGCTGCTCCACGTCCAGCCGCGCGCGCTGCCCATGCTCTGACGCCCGATGCGTGGCGCCGTCTCCCGGCTCGTCAGGTAGCCCACCAGGAGGCCCTCCGAGATCAGCGGCGCGCGCTGCGCCGGGACGCCCTCGTCGTCGTAGCCGAACGTGCCGAGCCCTCCGGGCGCGGTCGCATCGGCGTCGATGCTGACGATGGGGCTGCCGTACCGGAGCGTGCCGAGCTTGTCGGTGGTCAGGAAGCTGGTGCCGGCGAAGCTGGCCTCGGTCCCGTACACGCGATCGAGCTCGGTCGGGTGGCCGCACGACTCGTGGATCTGAAGCGCCACCTGGGTCGAGTCGAGCACGAGGTCCATCTCGCCGGACGGGCACTGCGGCGCATCGAGCAGGGCGACGGCGAGCTCCGCGGTCTCCAGACCGTGGGCCGGCAGGTCCAGCGCGCGCACGGCCTCGAAGCCGCCTGTCACAGCCTGGCCTCCGAACGAGTTCGGGTAGCTGCGCTGCTGCATCTCCGAGTCGTTCACCGCGGTCGCCTCGATCCCGCCGCCGGACTCGACGATCTCCTGCTCGATTCGCGCGCCGGCCAGGGACGCGAACGTCTTGCGCTCACGTCCGGCGACGAGCGTCCCCTCGCGAATGGCGACACCCGGCACCGCTCCCATGGCCGCGTCGGCGTCCATGAGGATGCGGAGCTTGTCGTCGAGGCTGACCTCGAAGGGATCCTCGTCGTAGGGCGTGCGGTACGAGTCGGTGATCGGTGGCGTGTCGTCGAGCTCGACCGGGGCCAGCCGGGCGGCTCCGGAGGCCCTCGCGATCTCGAGCGCCTCACGCGTCACGCTCTCCACCTCGTCGGCCTCGAGCAGGGAGCTCGCGCTGAAACCCCACGCGCCGTCGAGGAGGACGCGCACGCCGAATCCGGCGCTGGCGCTGGAGTTGGCTGCCTCGAGCGCACCGTTCTTCACGGTCAGGCTCTCGTTGAGGCGCTCGACGAGCCGGATGTCGGCGTAATCAGCGCCATCACGCTGCGCGGCGTCGAGGGCGCGGTCAATCAGATCGTTCACAGAATCACCGTAGCGGAGCGCACAGTCTGCCGCACCGGCTACTCGACTGCGTGCGCGGCCTGAGGCGCCAGGTCCCGCTCGGTCGCCGGGATGATCAGATCGGCGACCTCGGTGAGGGTGAATCGGGCGCTGATCGACTGCTCCAGCAACGTCAGGAGGCCCCCCGGCCGCTCGATCGCCGAACGCAGCCCGTCGGGCGAGCCGACCGCCCGCACCGTGAAGCTCGCCTCCAGTGGCACGCCGTCGATGGTGATGGCGCGTGATCCCATGACCGCGACCGACGCGGCCGTGATGCGCGTGTCGTCGATCGCGATCGCCTCGGCACCGGCGTTGCGGAGCTCGTAGATCAGGTCGTTCACCGCGGTCGCGTCGAAGGCGCCGTCGATCTCGATCTCGATCCCCTGCCCGACCACCGGATTGAGGCCAGCGAAGGCACCGATGCGGAGGAGCGCCTCCTCGGTGATGGCCAGGTCCGATTGGCCCTCGACCTCCGCCTGCTCGTACTCGCGAATCTGGGCCTCGAGCTCGGCCAGGCCGTCGCCGAGCTCGACGTTCCGGCGTTCGACGGTGTCGACCAGCGTGGACAGCTCCTGGGCCGACAGGCTCGACAGCTCGATCGGACGCGCCTGGCTTCGCAGCTGACCGACGAGGAGGAGCCCGATGAGGAGCGCCACCACGAAGAGGCTGACTTGGGCGATCCGCGCACCCATCAGTCGCTCTCCTCGCGCGGCACGCCCCATCGCAGGGCCGTGTTGCCGATGAAGGCCGGCAGCGTGAGATCGTCGCGCGGCTCGCTGGCGAACTGGAGCCCGTAGGCGTCGATGCGCCTGGCAACGCGGGCGAGATAGCTCGGATCGGCCAGGAAGCGTTCGTGAAGCCCTTCGGGTCCGATGGCCTCGATGCGGAACGGCGGGTGACAGGAAGGCGGTGTTCACCAGGATCGACGAGCCGACGCCGTAAATGGAGGACGTGGCCACCAGGCGCTCGGCCGGCGCGCCGGCGGTCGTCCCGCCCGAGATGGAGATCGCCTCCGCGCCCGACGCCCACAGTGCGGTGACGAGGTCACGCAGGTCGTCCACGAGCACGAGGTAGTTCGTGCGGCTCTCGCCCTCGGGCACCTCGCGCTGACTGTCGGCGATCTCGAGGACCATGCCCGGCCCGGTGACCTCGACGAGCCCGGACTGGAGGCGCGCGGCGGCGAGCTCGGCGTTCAGCCGCTCGC
Source organism: uncultured Chloroflexia bacterium (assembly GCA_963725885.1). Taxonomy (GTDB): domain Bacteria; phylum Chloroflexota; class Limnocylindria; order QHBO01; family QHBO01; genus JACDBZ01. Next base: position 151,642 of record CAVSAH010000002.1, read on the forward strand.
GTTCCGCGGCCGAGCCGGCGCTGCTGGCCTGGAACTCCTGGACCCGCGCCTCGGCAGCCTCGATCGCGCCGCGGAGGCGCTCCTGCTCGCGCTGCGCCTGCTCCGCCTGCGTCACGAGGACGCGCTGGGCAGAGGTGATGAACTCCTGGCGCCCCAGCGAGCCGTTGAACTGGGCGGCCCCGAGGAAGCCGATGGCCGCCAGCGCCGCGGCGATGCTGATCGTCCACACCGCCCTCGGGCTCCGCGGGCCGCGCACGCCACGAGCGGTCATGGTCGGGTGCGGGCCGCTCGCCTGGCAACTCCGACGGCCGCGGCGCCGGCGACCCCGAGGGCCGCTGCGAGCGCGACGAGGACCAGGACGTCCGAGGAGCCGTCGTCATCGGGCTCCACCGGTGCGGGAGTGCCGCCGGGCGGTCCTGGATCGACCCCTCCCTGATCGACCTCACCCGGATCGGGCCGCCCGACGCTCGACGGCGGGATCGGCTCCGCGGTGACCGGCTCGGGGGTCTCGGCGCCGAAGTCCGCAAAGAAGTCCGCGTACAGCTGGTCAGCCGGGGCCCCGGTTCCGGCCTCCAGGGCCTCGTCGTCCGAGGCGCCGTCGCGCAGCGCGGCGGTGATCCCGGCGATCGCCGACTCGCCGTAGCGATCGACGATGAGCTGCACCATGCTGGTGCCCTGGGCATACGAGAGCACGGCGCCACGCTCCCCGATCGGGAACTGCTCGCTGATCGCCTCGAACGAGAAGAGGCCGTCGCCGGCCGCCTCGGCTTCCACGACCTGGCGCTCGCCATCGTCGCTGCGCGTCTCCGACCAGGTCGCGATGCCCTCGTTGAGCCAGCGCGCGGGCTTGTGGAAGGGGTTGGTTGTCGCGTCATAGAAAACGACGTGGGTCACCTCGTGGATCATCGCCTGCTCGAGGTAGCCTGGCGAGCCCCCGCCCAGCCACATGAAGATCGTCCGGATCTCGTTGTAGGCCGCGGCGCCGGTCCACTCTCGCGCGCCGGGCCCGAGTGCCCCGAAGAAGTCCTCCTGGCTGTCGTAGACGAAGACGTCGATCGGGCCGGCGAGCTCGGTCCCCAGCAGCTCCTCGCCCTGCTCGACGCCGATGGCCGTGACCTCTCCGAACCGCAGCGCCTGGTCCTCGTGATCGCCGTACCAGTGCACGGTCGCCTCGCCCAGGCTCGCGCTCTGCCAGTCGAGACCGGGCCGATCGTCCTCGTAGCGGATCGTGTTCTCCTTGCTGAGGAGCGCCTCCCCGCCGTCGATCGCCCGCCACTGAAACGTCACCGGCGTGTTGGGCGTCAGGTGCGAGCTCGCGGTGTCCCACGTGTAGGTCCCGGTCTGGCCGGTGACGGTCGCCTGCGCCACGAACGAGGTGTCCGACCCAGGCGTGCGCAGCAGGAGCTCCAGGCGGTCGGGCACGGCCCCCTCGAGCTCGACGACGAACTCGATCCCCACGCCGTAGGTCGAGGTGACCTCTCCGGCGCCGAACCCGTCGAAGGCGGCCGCCGTGCCGCGCACGCCGAGCAGCAGCACGGCCGCGACCGCGGCGGACGCGACGAGTCGGCTCAGTCGGCCCACGACACGCCTCCGAAGTCCATGAGGCCGATCGTCAGGTTGCCGAGACCGCTGAGGCCAGGGGGCACCAGCCACCACGTCTCCCCGTACGCCCAGGCGATGATGGGCGCCTCGGCGGCGACTCGAGCGTCGACCGCGTCGTATGCCGGGCCCGAGTCGTCCTGCGGAGCACGGGCCGCATCCTCGAGGAGCTCGACGAAGGTCTCGTCGTTCCAGCGTCCGTAGTTGCTCGCGGCGCCCGGCTCGAGGAGCAGGCCGTAGATCGAGTGTGGCGATGGGTAGTCCGCGATCCAGCTGATCGTGAAGACGTTCGGCGCGGACTCCTCGAGCCCGCTGAGGAAGTCGCCGAAGGCCATGGCCTCGACCTCGATCTCGACGCCGAGCTCCTCGCGCCAGGTGGCAACGGCGGGATCCACGTCGAGCCCGGTGCCGTTGACCACGATCGTCCCCAGCTCCGAGCGATCGGCGTACCCCGCCTCGTCGAGCAGACGGCGGGCCTCGTCGGGGTCGTGCTCGAAGGATGGCGCAAAGCCCTCGGGCCAGATCGCGGGCGGCACGAGGCTGGGCGCCGCGGACGAGGAGGCTCCCTCGCTCAGCGGAACGAGCCGCTCGCGGTCGAGCGCCAGCGCGAAGGCGCGCCGCACCCGTGCGTCATCGAACGGCGGCCGCGTCGTGTCGAACCCGAAGTAGCTCACGGTCAGGGGTTCGGCGGCGTGCAGCCGGGGTCCCAGCTCGGCGTCGTACGCGATCCACGTGGCGTCCGATCCGGCAACCTGGACGAGATCGACTGCGCCCTGGGCGAAGGCCGTCACCGCGTCGGAGTCGACCGAGTCGACCCACCGGATCTCGTCGATGGGCGGGGGTCCGGCCACGTACTCCGGGTTCGCACGCAGCACGAGGTCGGCGCCATCGGTGCCGTCGAGCACGTACGGCCCGCTGCCGACGAAGTCGTCGGCGCTCTGCCAGCCGTCATCGGTCCCCGCCGACTCGGGGACCACGAAGGCCGACGGCGTCGCGGTGATCTCGACGAAGTAGGCAGCCGGGTGACGGAGGCGAACGACGAGCGTTTCCGGATCGGGTGCGGTGATGCCGACCTCTTCTTCGGTGCCCTCGCCCGCCATGCGAGCCTCGGCGCCCTCGATGATGCTGAGCACGTCCGGGGCGGTCGCGCCGGTCGCTGGGTCCAGCAGCCGCAGCCATGAGCGTCGGACGTCGTTCGCGTCGAGTGGGTCACCGTTGCTGAAGGTGAGGTCGGGACGGATCGAGAACTCATAGGTCAACCCATCCGGGCTGACCTCCCATCCCGAGGCCAGAGAGGGGTACGGCTCACCCGTCTCGTCCAGCCGCGTCAGGCCGGCATACAGCTGGAGCAGGAGCTGAACGTCGGCGGCATTCGAGATGTAGGCGGGGTCGAGCGTGCCCGCCGTGCCGGCGAGGTAGCGCAAGGGCGGCCCCGCCGCGCGGGCTGGAACCGGGAGTGCGCTGGAGGTCAGGACGACGAGGAGCGCGACGAGCGCCGCGCCCACCCGGATCAACCGCATTCGGTCTCCGGTGCAGGGGGCGAGAGGGGGAGGGCAGCGCGCACGGCGGCTAGTATACGGACGCTGTGCAGAACGTCCACGAGCACCGTTTTCAACCTCAGCCGGCCGGCTCGCTCACGCTCCGCCAGTTCGTCGAGTCGCTCCGGCGCTGGACGCCGGAGATGCGCCAGATCGTCCAGATCGCGCTGACCCGCACGGAGGCCGAGCGACGCCAGTATCTGCAGCAGTACCACAGCGGACATCACGAGCGAACGCCGGGCGCGAACGACAGCTTTCTGCGCTGGGCGTACTCCGATCCGCGGGTCGAGGACATCCCACTGCTCCTGGCGGAGCTCGATCGGAGCGATGCCGACTACTCCGGCGCGCTGGAGCACGAGGCGGACGTCCTCGTCCGCGAGCGGGCCTCCGGGAAGGGCCCGGCGCAGCGCGTCGCCGACTACCTGGCACTGCTCGGCATGGAGGGCAGCGATCGGGTCCGCGCGGCGGTGGCGAGCCTGCTCCCACCTGGGACGACCGAGGCCTCGGTCGTCGCCACCATTCGCCAGATGCGCCGGCGCTGGCTCGAGCTCTACGGCGATGACCCCTTCTTCGCCGAGGCCTGAGTCGCGCCGGCGCGGCGTGGCTGGCCTGGGGTCTGATCGCCTACGGCGCGCTGGGCATTGCGGTCGTCGTCGTCGGCGCGTTCGTCGGGATCGGCGTCGCCACCCGCCTCGACCGCACGCTGGCCGCCATCGACGGGACACTCGAGTCCGCTGCGAGCTCGACGCGCGCCGTGGCAGAGTCGTTCGACAGCGTCGACACGGGGCTTGCGGGGGCCGAGGTCGCGACGGAGGGCGCGGCGGCGCTGGCGAGGGAGGCGAGCGAGACCCTCGACCGGCTCGCGGACGCTATGGACCTCTCGATCTTCGGCGCCCAGCCGCTTGCACCGCTGGCGGAGGACTTCGCCGAGGTCGCCGACCAATCGGCCGCGGTGGCCCATTCGCTGGACGAGGTCGGCGCGTCACTGTCCGAGGTGCGGTCGGATGCCGTGCTGATCGCCGAAGAGCTCAACGGCCTCGCGGACGAGCTCGACGAGCTCAGGAACGCCGCGCATGCTGCCGAGCCGCTGTCCCTGCTGCCGTTCGTGATCCTGCTCCTCGCATGGATCACGGTGCCGGCGGTGGGGGCGCTTCTCATCGGCGCGAGCCTGCTTCGGGGCCGTTCGCTGCCCCTCACCTGATCGCGATCGGCCCCGCGGGTCAGAAGCGCTCGTCGCGCTCCTCGACGGTGTCACCGCCCGCGCTGGGTGTGCGCGCCGGGTCAACCGGGTCGTGGCCGCGGCCGTGGTGCGCCTGGTGGCGAGTGACATCGGCCGCGTGCTGCTCGTGCAGCTCGCCCGGCTCGAAGTCACCCTCGGTCTCGTCCGGGGTGAGGTCGCCCGTGGCGCCCGTCATGCCGCCACTCGACGGATCTCGTCGGTTCATGCCCCTCACGGCTGCACGTTGCGCGCCAGCCGCCGGGGTCGGCACGCCGGATGCAGATCGTCCGAAGACGAAGGGCGGCCGCAAGGCGAAGTCCTGATGCCGCCAGGGGCGTGGGCCCGGTCGCCGAGGCTGGCGGCCGGGCCTTCGTATACTCCGCACCACCGATGCACCTCCCCCGGCGGGCGCGCCGCTCGCTCACGCTCCTGCTGCCCGTCGTCGCCGTCGTCGCGGCGTCGTGCGTGACCGATGCCCGTCCGTCGAGCTGCGGCGAGGATGATGTCACCATCCAGCTGATGCTGACCGCCGATCAGCTGCGACCCGACGATCCGGCGGTGTGCCGCGACCAGGACGTCACGCTCGTCGTCGACTCGGCAACTGACGGCTACCTGCACATCCACGGCTACGACGAGGCCGTGCCCATCATCGAAGTGAGCGCCGGGAGCCAGGAAACGGTCGAGTTCGTCGCCGATCGCAGCGGCCAGTTCCCGATCGAGCTTCACCTGGGCGAGGACCCATCCGGGATCGGCGTCGGCATCTTCACGGTGCATGAGCCCTAGAGCCCGCGCGCGACTGTCCGTCGCGGCCGCGGTGATCGCGGCCATGGTGCCGGCGGCCGCCTCGGCGCATGCCCTGGGCGACGCGACCTACACCCTCCCCCTACCCCTGTGGCTGTACCTGGTCGGGGCGGCCGTGGCCGTCGGGGCCTCCTTCGTCGTCTCCGCGGTCGTCATCCGCGACCCGGGTCCGCCGTCGTACCGCCTCCGGGATGTCGGGGTCCGCACCGCAGGGATCTCACGCGTCGTGCTGCGCAACCTCGGCATCGCGTGGTGGTATGGAGCCATCGCGGTGGGCCTCGTGGTCGGTGACATCTCGCCGCTTCCGGCGGTGCTGCTGTGGGTCGGCATCTGGGTCGGCCTGCCGATCGCGTCAGTGGCCCTCGGCAACCCCTGGCCGTCGCTCAGCCCGTTCCGGACCACGTTCTCCGGTATCGAGTGGCTCGCGAGGCGGGGCGGGATCGCGCGGCTCGACCTCGGGATCCGCTACCCGGGATGGCTCGGTCGGTGGCCGGCCGTCATCCTGCTTGCCGGCGGCTTCTGGGCCGAGCTCATCCTTCCGGGCAGCGCCGACGCGGCGACGGTGGCGGCGCTGATGATCGCCTACACCCTGCTGACTCTCGCCGGGATGGTCGCGTTCGGGCAGGTCACCTGGCTGCGCCACGCCGAGCTGTTCGAGGTGGAGCTCGGCTGGTTCGGCCGCATCGGCGCGGTCGGACGGCAATCCGTCAGCGCCGACCTGTGCGACGGATGCGGCGAGGCGTGCCGGGTCGAGCGCTGCGTCGACTGCCCCGAGTGCTCGGTCGCGGCCGACGACCCCGACCGTCGAGCGGGCCTGCGGCTGCCGATCCGCGGCCTCACCGACGTGGTACGCGGCGGCGCCTCGGACGCCGCGTTCATCGTGCTTCTCCTGTCCGGGGTCACGTTCGACGGGCTTCGCGAGACGCCGTTCGGCGCGTCGATCCTCGAGAGGCTGCTGCCACCTCTCACCGACGCCTTCGGCGTAACGCTGTTCGCGTTCCTCCTCGCCGACACCGTGGCGTTCGCGCTGGTTGTCGCAGCGTTCGCGATCGCGTTCACGACGGTGCTGTGGCTGACCCGCCGCATCGGCCACGTCGAGCGCATGCGCCCGGGGGTCTACGCCTCGACCCTTCTGCCCATCGCGGCGGGGTACCTGATCGCCCATTATCTGACCCTCGTCATCCAGGGGCTGATCTGGCTCCCCGCCCTCATCGTCGATCCGCTGATGAGCCTCGCGCCCGATCTCTCCTTCGTCCCGATCGGCGCCATCTGGTACCTCAGCGTCGGGGCGATCGTCGGCGGTCACATCGCCGGGGTCGTTTTGGCGCACCGGGTCGCCATTCGCGACAGCCCCGGGCGCGCGACGATCGCCGGGCTTCCGATGCTCACGCTCATGGTCGGCTACACGATCCTGAGCCTGTGGATCATCGCCCAGCCCATCGTGGCCGACCCGGGAGCCGCATCGGGCGCCCTGCGGTAGGCTCACCGGCGTGACCGAGGTCAGCATCGCCGTGGCCATTGCGGCGGGGACGCTCAGCTTCCTGTCGCCGTGCGTGCTCGCCCTGCTGCCGGTCTACCTGGCCTTCCTCGGAGAGGCCGCGGCCGAGGGCGGGCCTGGGGCGTCGATGCCGGCACGTGCCGCGGTCCTCCCCCAGGCACTCTTGTTCGTCGCGGGCTTCAGCCTCGTGTTCGTGGTGCTGGGCACTGCCATTGGCATCGTCGGAGCTCCACTGTTCCGCATCCCGGAGGTCCGCCAGGTGGCCGGCATCGCCGTGATCGTCCTTGGCGTGCTCACCACCGGCGTCTTCGGCCCCGTGCTCGATCGGCTGTCTGTCGGGGTCGACCCATCCTGGGTCCCGACGGCGCGCTCGGCGCGAGCCATCGGGCTCGGCGCGCTCGTCGCGGTGGGCTGGACGCCGTGCATCGGACCGGTGCTCGGCGCGATCCTGACCATGGGCGCGTCGAGCGGGTCCGCCCCGGTCGTGGCGATCCTGCTAACCGCCTACTCCGTCGGCCTGGCGCTGCCTTTCCTGGCGGCGGCAGTCGCCTTCCCGAGCCTCCGCCCCCTGGTCGAGTGGCTCCGCTCCCACCACCGCGCCGTCCAGGTGTGCTCGGGCCTCCTCATCATCGCGATCGGCGTGCTCATCTACTTCAACGCGTTCGCCTATCTCGCCACGATGTTCACCGTCATCCTGTAGTCGCTGGCACGTGTCCTGCGCTGGCAGTCGAGCGAAAGGAGAAGCCGATGCACCTCGATGGACTCAAGGTCGCCGTCCTCGTGACCGACGGATACGAGCCGAGCGAGCTGACCGAGCCGATGCGCGCCCTTCGAGAGGCCGGCGCCACGCCGACGATCGTCTCGAACCACGACGGCACGATCACCGGCAAGACCGATGCGGACCTCGCCACGGTCGACCTGACGCTGGAGCGGGCGAGGCCCGCCGACTACGGCGCGCTGCTCCTGCCGGGCGGGGTCAAGAACCCCGACACGATGCGGCAGAACGAGCAGGGCGTCGCGTTCGTGCGCCACTTCGTCGACGCCGGCAAGCCCGTAGCGGCCATCTGTCACGCCCCGTGGATGCTCATCGAGGCTGACGCGGTCCGTGGCCGTCGGGTGACGAGCTACCCGTCGCTGAGGACCGATCTGCGCAATGCGGGCGCCGAGTGGGTCGACGCCGAGGTGGTCGTGGACGGTGGGCTCGTGACGAGCCGCCGCCCGGCCGACCTGCCCGCCTTCAACGAGGCGATGCTTCGGTCATTCGCGGCATCCGGCGAGCCCGAACCGGCACCGACCGGAGGCGACGCCGCCGCCTGACGACCGGCTATGCTCCTGCCCCTGTGACCCCCCGGACACGCCGCCTGCTTGCGGGAGCATTCCTCATCGGCGTCGTCGTGCTGGCCCTGGTGATCCCGTTTGCACTCAGGTGGCCTGTTTGGACCCCTCTGGTGACGGTCGTGCTCGCGCTGCTTGTATTTGGGCCCATCTACGATCGGATCCGCGGCGGCTGAGTCAACCTGATTCAGATCAGGGAGCGGGCTTCTCCGTCTTGTCGATCGCCATCTTGGCGACCTTGACGGCGATGCTGCCGCCCGGGACCAGCAGGCCCACCGTGTCGGCGCCGATGTCGAACAGCGCGTCCCGGCTCACCATCTTGGAGACGCGAGCGGTAAGGGCCTGCCCCGGTCGCATCTGCCCCGAGATGGCGTCGAGCTCGACGACCGCCGTCTTCTCCTTCGGCTTCCAGCGGAACTCAAACGCCCACCACGGGCGGTAGTACAGGTCCACGTGATCGACGCTCAGCGACTCCTCGTTCAGCGTGTCGGCGTGGATCGGCTTCATCATGGTTCCCAGCAGCTGGCGCACGACATAGGACGCGCGCTGCTCGGGGGGCAGGACGACGGTGTCGTTCTCCTCGAGCGCGGCGAAGTCGGTGATCTCACGCTTCGGACCGGTGATGATCGATGCCCCGTCCGGGCTCGGCTCTCCGGTGACGCCGTCGACGAAGAGGGTGCCGGCGAGCTCCTCACGGCAGTGCTCCACGGTCGGCAGCGTGAACGAGCCGCCGCTGATCGGATGGTCGTTGCCATGGACCGTGACGTCGCGCACCTCGGCCGCGCTCGCAGCGATGGTGTAGGTCCGCGAGCGGTCGTAGACGTAGCGCGCCTGCGCCTCGACGTGCCAGAACGGCTCGAGGCGGCGCTGGCTCGCGACAAGCTCGATGTCGTCCGCCTTCGGCCGCTGAAGGATGCTGCCGATTCCGGACCCGAACGCTCCCGCACGGCGATCCATCGCCCGCTGGCGAATCTCCTCGACGGTCAGACGCTCCTCGAGCAGGTACGCATGCTGATCGGCGAACGCGATGTCCATGAGCCAACTCCTTGTCTTGGAACCGCTCGATCAGCCTGGGACGAGCTTGTGGACGATGGTGTTGACGACGCCGAGGACGATCGCCCCGACGAGCGCGGCGGTCAGGGTCCCGCCGGTGAGGAGGTCCGGGGGGAAGTCACCGACGTGGAAGTTGATCTCCATCGCCCCCGCGATCCCGGCCACGAGCAACAGGAGGCCGGCATTGATCACGATGCCGATGAGCCCGAGCGTCACAACGGTGAGCGGGAGCGCCAGGAGGCGCACGATCGGACCGATGAGGCCGTTCACGACGCCGACGATCAGGGCCAGGCCGATGAATCCCGACGGCTCACCCTCGTAGGTCATCAGCCCCGGGAAGAAGGCGGTCACGACCCATAGGGCAACGGCCGTGGCCAGGATCGACAGCAGGAAGCGGATCACGTCTCCATCCTCTCCTTCGCGCGGTGCTCGGTTGCTGGCGCCCGCGGAGGGATTCGAACCCCCGACGCCCGCCTTAGGACGGCGGCGCTCTATCCACTGAGCTACGCGGGCAATGCCCCCGGCATCCTACCGTATGATCCGCGCGATGCCGCGCCCTATCCTCTATGTCCGAGCCGGCTGCCACCTGTGCGAGGACGCCAGCGTCCTGCTCGATGACATGATCGGTTCCGGGGCCTACGACGCGGTCGATATCGAGACGGATGACGACCTCCTCGTGCGCTACGCACACCGCATACCGGTGCTCGTCGTGAACGGGATCGAACGAGCCGAGATGGTGATCACGGGGCCCGACGTGGCCGACGCGCTGGCCCGATGACCTCAGCCCTGCGCCGGCGCCGATGGAGCCTCGCCTGGCTCCTCATCATCGTGGCACTCGGGGTCCTTCTCGGCTGGCTGGCCTCGGTCCCGCTCCTCGCGTCCGACGACGCCGGCCGCGACGGGGTGCGGGTGGGCGAGCCCGCGCCGCCGCTCGTGCTGCGGGACCTCGATGGCCGGGCATGGGACCTCGCCGACGTCGGGGCCCCGCTGGTCTGGGTGAACTTCTGGGCGGTCAGCTGCGAGCCATGCCGCACAGAGATGCCGCTCATGCAGCGCCTCGCGGAGGTCCACGGTGAGGACCTCCTCATCCTCGGCGTGAACTGGGGCGAGGACCCCGATCGCGTCGCTGACTTCGCGGCGCGGCTCGGGGTCGAGTACCCGGTCCTGCTCGACCCGGGCCTCGAGGCCTTCTATGCGTGGGCCGGCACCGACGGCCTGCCACGGCACTACTTCATCGGCGCCGAGGGCACGGTCCTTCGCGAAGTCGTCGGGCCGCTGGAGCCGGCCCGCATGGTCGAGCTCGTCGACGAGCTGCTGGCTACGAGCTCGGCGCCGTGACGACCACGCTGCCGTTCATGGTGGTGTGGAGGTCGCATACGAAGAAGTAGGTGCCTGCTTCGAGCGCCGGGACCTCGACGTCGACCGAGTCGCCGCCGTCGATGATCTCGCCCACGACGATCTCCTCGCCGCCCTCCTCGGTGTAGATGCTGATGTTGTGAGGCACCGAGTCGGCGTTCTCGAGCGTGATCGTGAAGGCCTCGCCGGCCGTCGCCTCGATCGTCCCGGCGTCGAAGGCGAGCTCGGCGACCGTGATCGTCACTGCGCCGTCGACAACGGTGGCGGTCGCGCCCGGTTCGGGGCTCTCGCCCGACGAGCAGGCAGCGATCAGGACCGCTACGAGCGGGAGGATGAGCGCGGCCGGGCGCAGCGCGAATGATCGTGGAGTCATGGGGGTCGGAGCGTCCTTTCAGGGAAGTGGCAGTGGGCGCTGTGCGAAACGAGCAGATGATACGTGGGTCCGGTGTCCCGGTCGAACGACGGTCTCGGCCTCACTCGACGGCGCGATAGCCTCCCCTGTCGGCGGCCTCGACGCGGACCGGCATCGGTCCGGGGTCGTGCGTGAAGTACGCCCACCAGCCCTCGCTGGCGGCCCGACCAAGGAGCTCGCTGCGGATCTCGATGGCGTCGACCGGGTAGTCGTCGTACGCCGATGTCCAGCGCGTCGGCAGCTGCCAGCGGGTGGGGATGAGGTCGCCCCACAGGATCGCCCGGTCGGTGGCATCACCCGCGCGCGAGCCAGGTCGGTCGAGACCGATGAGCACCGCCTGCGATCCACGGGTGTGGCCGCCCGTCCGGAGCACGCGGACCCCGGGCACGAGCTCGACCTCGCCGTTCACCTCTGCCAGCTGTCCGGCGGCGCGGACCGCGTCGAGCTGTTCGACCTCCATCACTCCCTGGACCCGCAGCTCGTCGCCGTGGGCCGCCTCGGCCTCGTCGCGCTGCACCACGTAGCGGGCATTGGCGAAGGCCGGGCGCCCATCGGTCCCCAGCATTCCGCCGGCGTGGTCGTAGTGGAGGTGGGTCACGACCACGAAGTCGATCGAGGCCGGATCCTCCCCCACCGCGCGCAATGCAGCGACCGGGTCGCCGCCCTCGACGCCCTTGATGTCGCGCTCCTTGTCACGCATGCGGACCCCCGTGCCCGTCTCGACCAGGATGCGCTTGCCATCGGCATCGATGAGCAGCAGGTTGAGCCGGCACAGGATGCGGCCACGATCGTCCGTGTCGGTGAAGCGGCTCCACAATGGCTTCGGGACGACGCCGAAGAAGCCGCCGGCATCGGGCCGGAACCAGCCGGCACGCACGACCTGAACGCTGACGCCCCCGGCGAAGACGTTCGGCTCCTCGAGCAGATGCAGCGGCTCCGTCACGACCGCCGCACGCGACCTCGTTCGAAGTCGGCGTGGTAGCGGCTGGCCGTCGGATCGGTCTGGCCGCGGTACTTGCTGCCGATGCGGGCATCCCCGTAGCCGACCTCGACCGCCGAGCTGAGGCGCTGGAAGCTGATCTGGCCGATCTTCATGCCGTCGTAGAGCTTGATCGGCAGGTTCGCCACATTGCTCAGCTCGAGCGTCAAGGTGCCTTCCCAGCCCGGGTCGACGTAGCCCGCAGTCGAGTGGATCAGCAGGCCGAGCCGGCCGAGGCTCGACTTTCCCTCGAGCCGCGCGACGAGGTCGTCAGGCAGACCAACCCTCTCGAATGTCGCGCCGAGCACGAACTCGCCGGGATGGAGGATGAACGGCTCGTCGCCGACGATCTCGACCAGCTCGGTGAGCTCGGGCTGCTCCTCACGCGGGTCGATCACCGCGGTGCGATTGTTGCGGAAGACCCTGAACCGGTTGCCGACGTGCAGGTCGACGCTCGATGGCTGGATCGCTTCGGGCACGAAGGGATCGATGACGATCCGCCCGGCTTCGATCTCGGCGCGGATGTCCCGGTCGGACAGGATCATGCGCGGGTGATCTTACTCGCCCGTCACTCCGTGCGATCGCGGATGAGCCGATCGACCTCGCGCTGCAGCGTCTCGATGTCGTCGTAGGCGTGATAGACCGAGGCGAACCTGATGTAGGCCAACTGGTCGAGCTCTCGCAATGCATCGGTGGCCAGCCGCCCGATCTCGGTGGAGGGCACGTCCGCGGCGCCGCGCGTCCGCAGCTCCGCCTCGATGTCGTCGACAGCGGCCTCGACCCGGTCCAGCGTGACGGGTCGCTTCTGGAGCGCCTTGAGCAACCCGGCCCGCAGCTTGTCGCGGTCGAAGTCCTGGCGCGAGCCGTCGCGCTTGACGACGACGAGCCGCGCACCCTCAGGACGCTCGTAGGTGGTGAACCGATACGAGCATGCCTCGCACTCGCGGCGGCGACGGATGGTGCTGCCGGCCTCGAGGTCGCGGGAGTCGATGACACGCGTGGCCACGGCCTCGCAACGGGGACATCGCATGACGCGGTCGGGCTCCTCCTATACCAGTGGTGGTACCGTCGGGAAGCGTACCACAACATGTGGGGCCGGATGTCCGCGTCAAGGAGCCTTCCTCGCGGCGCGAGCGCGACGCTTGCCCTCGTGCATGGCCTGCACGCGCCCACCCGGGATCGATGCGCCCTCCTCGATGAGAGATGCGCTCAGCGCTTGCGGCGAACGAAGCTGCGCCGCCCACGGGTCCCGGTCGCCGAGGTGGCCGATGGCGGTGAGGATGGTGAACTCGCCAGGCGAGACCGAATCGAGGTCTTCCCACGCCACCGGGAACGACACGGGCGTGCCCGCTCGCACCCGGGGGCTGTACGCGGAGACGACCGAGGCCCACCCCACGCGCGTCGCGTCGACGAAGACCCTCCCGCCCCGGTCCTCCTTCATGAACGCCGTCGTTGCGATCTCGGGGTCGAGGCGAGCCGCCCGCTCCGCGATCGCTCGCGTCGCGGCGGCGACGTCGGCCATGGAGGGTTTGCCGTCGAGCGGCACGTACACATGCAGTCCCTTCGATCCGCTCGTTTTCACCGCGCCGACCAGACCTTCCTCAGCGAGTGCCGCACGAACCAGGTAAGCCGCGCGTGCGGCCGCGGCGAACGCATCGGCGTCGGGCGGATCGAGATCGATGACGAGGTGCGTCGGGCTGTCGAGGCCATCCACGCGGACGAGGGTCGGGTGATACTCCACGGCCCGCTGGTTTGCGAACCAGATGAGCGTCCGCCGGTCGTTGCAGAGCGCATAGCTGACGTCGCGCCGCGAGCTCTCCGACCACAGAGCCGTCCTCCGCACCCAGTCCGGCGTGTAGCGAGGCAGGTTCTTCTGCATGAAGGCCTCCTCGCCGCGATGCACACGGATCACCGAGAGGGGCCGGTCTTCCAGCTCGGGGAGGATCCGGTCGCGGACCGCGTCGAGGTACTCGACCAGGTCCCGCTTCGTCGCGCCGGCGTTCTCGAAGAGTGGGGCGTCGAGATTGGTCAGCGTGACGCCGTCGCGCGTCTCCTCGTTCGCCACGGCGCAGAGCCTAGCCCATCGCCGTAGCGATGCCGGGTGCGGGTCAGGCCCGCGAGCGAAACTCCCGCCGCAGCCGGCGCTCGGCCGCCCCTCCCGGCTTGATGCCGAGCTCGTCGAGGCCGAGCAGTGCGGCACCCAACACCGGCCGGTCACGCAATCGGACGAGCCGGGCACCCGGCACCCCTCGGTGCACGCCGGCTGCCAGTCGCGAGTGGAACGCCTCGTCGGTCGCGCGGAGGACGCCACCGGTCAGGACCACGTCGACCTCCCGGCGCGCGACGCGCAGCTGGCGCGCAATCGCCACTGCCATCGCAGCCAGCTCATCGGCGAGTCGGTCGACGATGCCGCGTGCGACCGCGTCGCCCTCGGCGGCGACCTCGAACACCAGCGGCGCCAGCTCCTCGAGGCGCCGATCGCTCATCGCTCCCTCGTAGATGTTGCGAGTGACATCGATCGGTCGTCGCAGCCCGAGGCGCTGCGGGACCCGACGTGCGAGCGCGGTCGCGGGCCCGCGTCCGTCGCGGGCGCGGACCGCCGCGGCGAGGGCAGCGCGACCGATCCCCTGCCCGCCGCCCCAGTCGCCCGAGAGGTCGCCCATCCCGGCCAGGCGCGACGCTCGGCCATCGGGACCGATGCCGGCGGCGTTGACGCCGGCTCCGCAGACCACGACGACGCCCCACCCGGACGGGGCGCCGGCCCGCAGCGCCGCGAAGGCATCGTTGTGGACGAGGACCCGCTCGGCGACCCCGGAGGCGCCGAAGGCGGCCGTCAGCACCCGCACGTCCGTCGGGAAGTCGGCACCGGCAACGCAGAAGACGCCCACATCGGCTCCGGGTGCGGCAGTGGCGTCTCGGGTGGCCCTCGCTGTCAGCTCCGTGAGGCGGGCGATGGCCACCTCCATCGGCACCTGCTGATGCGAGATCGACGGCCCGGTGTCGAGGGCGAGCAGCTCACCCGAGCGCGAGACGAGCGCCAGGTCGACCTTCGAGTTTCCCCCGTCGACGGCAAGGACGGCCGGACGCCGTCGGGTCACGTCGCCGCGACCGCCTCACCGGGACGCGGCATGGCCACCGGCTCGAGGCCGGCCGGGAGATCGAGCTCGTCGACGCCGACGAACCGGGCGCCCTCGTCGCGCAGGCGCGTCACCATCTCGGACAGGGCCGGGGCCACGGGATCGGGCCACGTGTGGAGGAGCACGATGGCACCGTCGCCGTGGGCCCGGACCCCGTCCACGGCACGCGCTGCAAGCTCGGCTGCAGTGCAGCCGGCCTCCCACTCGAACAGCTCGAGGTCCCAGCCGATGTGCCGGTAGCCAAGGGTCGGGAGGCGCGCGACGATATCGCTCGCGTCCGCGCCGTCTCCGAACGGGAACCGCAGCCACGGCCGCGGGTCGACCCCGGTGATCTCAATGATGGTGCGCTCGGCATCGGCGATATCCGTCGCGAAGCCGTCCTCGCTGAAGAGCGAGACGCGCGCGTGGTAAAAGGTGTGGCTTCCGATGAGGTGCCCGCCCTCGGCGCAGCGCCGCGCCAGGTCCGGGTACGCCTCCGCCCAGCGGCCCTGGATGAACACCGTGGCCCTGACGTCCAGCCGCTGGAGCTCGTCGAGCACCCATGCCGCGTGGTCGCCGTGGTGCGGCCGGTCCGGATGCTCGGCGTCGAAGGTGAGGGCGACGCGTGGTCCCGTGCTCACTTCTCGACGCCGGTGATGACGATGCCGCGCATGAAGAAGCGCTGGCACAGGAAGAAGATGACCATCGGGATCACGATCGTCATGAGCGTCGCGGCCTGCACGAGCTCGACCTGCTCGCTGTAGATGCTGTTGAACCGTGCCAGCCCGGTCGCGATCGGCTGGAGATCGGGCTTCGACGACAGGTACAGCAGCGGCTCGAAGTAGAGGTTCCAGGTGTAGACGATGTGGAAGACCGCCACGGCCACGATGACCGCCCACGACTGCGGGATGATGACCGACCTCAGGATGCGGATCGGCCCGGCGCCGTCGATCTTGGCGGCATCGTCGAGCTCACGCGGCAGGGTCATGAAGTACTGGCGGAGCAGGAACACGTCATAGGCGTTGGCGAAGAAGGCCGGCACGAGCAGCGGCAGCCAGGTGCCGACCCAGCCGAGCTTGACGAAGATCGTATAGGTCGGGATGAGCGTCACCGCGGCCGGCAGGAAGATCGTCGACAGCAGGACCAGGAACAGGAAGTTTCGCCCGCGGAAGCGGAACCGCGAGAAGCCGTACGCCACGAGGACGCACGACAGCAGCGTGCCGAGCGTCCCGATGAGGGCGAGCATGGCGGTGTTGAAGAGCAGCCTCGGGAAGTCGATGATCGTCCCACGCCTCGGAGAAGTTCTCCCAATGCGGGTCGAACTCCCACGGACGCTCGAGCGCGCGCCACGAGCCCTCCCAGGTGATCGGCTCCCCCGTCGGGTTGGCCGGATCGATGAAGACGCTCTCCTGGCGACCAGCATCGATCAGTGCGAGCTCACGGGTCGATGCCATCGGGGAGCGGGACGATGTAGACGTCCAGCTCCTCGCCCTCGAACTCGAACGTCCCCGGGGTCGCCGGCCACAGCGGTGAGTTCGTCTCGCCCATCTGCGTCGGCGTCTTGAGCGAGATCGTGACCGTGCGCAGCAGCGGCGACAGGAAGGCGGCGACAACGACGACCGCGAAGAACGTGACGCCGAACGACTTGAAGATGGCGCGCCGGTTCCGCGGGCGGCGGGCGACGCGGACCTCCTCGACCACCTGGATGTTTGGCGGCCCCAGGAACTCGGTTTCGGTGGCCATCTACTTCGTCTCCCCGGCGTAGTAGACCCAGTAGCGCGCGCTCCAGAACAGGACGAGCGTGATGGCCAGGATGATCACGAACAGGAACCAGGACAGCGTGGCGCCGGCCGACATGTCCTGGAAGGTGAAGAACGTTTTGTAGATGTGGACGTTGAAGAAGAAGGTCGTGCCCGCGGGCCTGCCGTCACCGGTGTTGAGCACCAGCGGCACGAGGAAGTACTGCAGCACGCCGATCAGCGCCGAGCGTGATGCTGTAGAAGATGACCGGCGACATGAGCGGCAGGGTCACGTTCCGCAGCTGGCCCCACCAGCCGGCCCCGTCCACGCGGGCGGCGTCGTAGAGCTCGGTCGGGACGTTCTGCATGCCCGCCAGGTTGATGATGATCGCGCTGCCGATGCCCCACAGGCCGATCATGACCAGCGAGGGGTAGATCCAGGTCGGGTCGTTGAGCCAGTCTGGGCCCGGCGATCCCGAAGACCTCGAGGAGGCCGTTGATCCAGCCCGTCTGCGGGATTGAGCATGCCCGGACCACGCGAACAGCGCCGCCACGAACGGGATCACGAACGGCATGAAGAACAGGGCCTGGAAATAGCGCGAACCCCGCAGCGACTTGCTGTTCAGCAGCATGGCGAGCGCGAAGGGCAGCAGCAGGAAGAACGGCAGCGAGAATGCGGCAAACTTGAGGGTGACGATCAGCGCGTCCCAGGTCTTGGGATCGCTGAGCATCTCCTGGTAGTTCTCCAGGCCGACGAAGCGCAGCGGCTCGTCCTGGGCCAGGCTGATGTTGGTGAAGGTGAAGACGAGCGTGGCGATCATCGGGATCGCCGTCAGCAGGATGAAGCCGACGAGCCACGGCGAGATGAAGGCGAGGCCCCACAGCGTCTCCCTGCGCGAGAGGGTCAGCCACGGCGGCTTGCTGCTCCGGTCGCTCCGAGGACTCGAGCTCGACGATCGTCATGTCGATGCTCCGTTGATCGAGTGCGGGCCCGCCCGCCACGGATGGCGGACGGGCCCGGTGGTCTCTACTCGGCGGAATCGAAGATCGCTTGCAGCTCCGCCGTGAAGTCGTCGATGGTTGCCTCGATGTCGAGGCGTGCCATCGGTGCGCATCGTGTCACCGAAGGTCACGATCGACGCGAACGCCTCCTGGTAGTTCGGCATCCAGGCCTCGAAGCTCGGATTGTCCGCGAACTCGACGCCGTCCCTGGCGACCTGCCAGTTGACGCCCTGCGTCCAGCGCTCGTCGAGGTCGGCGAAGAACTGGTCCTGGTCGGCCGTTCGGGCGGGCATGCCGCCGTAGATGCCGAGCAGGTCCAGCGACGCATCACCGATGAGGTAGTCCAGGACCGTGAACGCCTCTTCCGGATGCTCGGTCTCGCCCCAGATCCGGAAGGTGTCGGCGTTGAAGTTCGCGGTTGTCACACCGTTGTGCGACGGCACGACGGCGACGTCCCAGTCGGGATCGATCGGAACGCCGTCATCGTCGACCGCGTTGGCGCAGCAGGTGTACCACGTGTGCGAGAGCGCCATCGCGGCGCGCAGCGCGTTGAACGGGTTCCCGTTGCCGAACTCTGGCGCATCACGCAGCGCAATGTCCATGGTGATGTGCTCGGTCGCAGATGTTCTCGTAGTGCCAGGTCCAGGCCTCGCGCCATGCGTCCGGCACCTGCGCGGTGGTCCCATCATCGGCGACCAGGCTGCCGGCACCGAAGTAGGAGCCGATGGCCCGGGCATCCTGGAAGATCGGATCGTAGCCGTACTGCTCGATCTGGGTCGCATCGAAGTCAGCGCTCGTCGCGTCGTTGCCGTTGACGTCAACGGTCAGTCGCTTCGCGATCTCCCGGAGGGTGTCGAAGTTCCATTCGACCTCCTCGCCGTCGAGGACATACGGATCGCCGTACGTCTGCGGCGGGTACTCGAGGTCGGCCTCGTCGAACATCGAGCGCTGGTAGAAGAGCATCGACGGGAAGATCGCGAACGGCAGGCCGACCTGGCCCTGACCCTCCACCTGGTAGAACTCGACCGATCCTTCCGAGTACTGGGTCAGATCGTGGCCGCTCGACTCGATGAGATCGGTCAGGTCGAGCCACTGGCCCTCGAACGCCGCGGCTCCGGTGCCGCCAACCGGGCCGAGGATGTCGGGGGCGTTCCCGCCCGCGATCTGGACGGCCAGCGCGTCGTAGGCCGAGTCGTAGTCGACGACTTCGAGCACGAGCTCGATGTCGTCGTGCGACTCGTTGAAGGCCGCGACGACGGCCTCCTCGGTCGGAACCTGGGTCTCGGCGTCGTCACCGGCGCCGAGGCAGCAGAACCAGCGGATCTCGACGACCTCGCCGGTCGCTCCCTCGCTCTCGGCCGGCTCACTCGCCGCGGCCTCGCTCTCGGGTGCCGTTGACGACCCTCCCCCACCGCTGCACGCGGCGAGGACGAGCGCCAGGATCGCCAAGAGCGATCCGTATCGCAGAAAGGTGCTCCGCATTACAACCTCCATACCCGAAGTCTCCAAACAGATACCTGTTGGCTCCCCAACAGGTTCGGAACTCGTCTTCAGCCGCTCCCCTCCTCTCCCCCCGGGCCAGGCCTCGGCTCACTCCTGCCGATGCCGGCCACCGCGACACGCAGATGGTCAGGAGCCTCGAGCCAGTGGGCGCGGACCACGTCGCGCTCGAGGTAGTAGCGGGTGCGATCGCCCGCGAACGAAGCTGCGCGCCGCCTCGACCGGCGAACCGTCGATGGCGTGCGCCACGCCGTCGATCTGGAGCGCCAGCGACCTGGTCGGCAGCTCGAGGAGCGCGGCCTCGCGGCGGCGGAGCATGACCGGCTCCACCGTCTCGCGGGCGCGCACGATGCGCGTCTGATAGCGCTCGGCGAGCAGGTCGTACAGCGAACGCTGCTCGAGGTCGAAGGTGAGCAGGCCCGGAAATCGCTCGGCGGGCAGACGGGCCTGCTCCAGAATCAGCGGCTCGCCGCCACCGAGCCGAACTCGCTCGATGTAGGCGACGGGGGCATCCTGCCGCGATCTCGAGTAGCGAGGCCACGGTATCTCCGGCGGGCTCGAAGCGGGCGGTGACGACCCGGGTGGCCGAGTCGAGGCCGCGTCGGCGCATCTCCTCGGCGAAGCTCATCGTGCCGGCGATGTCGCGGTCGATGCGTGGCTGCAGGACGAACGTGCCCCGTCCGCGCGTCCGCTCGATGCGCCCCTCGCGGACGAGCTCGCCGAGCGCGTGGCGGACGGTGATCAGGCTGCAGCCATATCGTTCGGCCAGCTCTCGTTCGGTCGGCATCCGGTCACCAGGACGCCACTCTCCGGCGTCGAGCGCGGACTGCAGGTCTCGGAAGACCTGGTGGTGCAATGGGATTGGGCCACGTTCCAACTGAAAGCGCGCCATGCAACCCTCTCGCGACCTTGACCGATAGCTGCTCATAACGTTATAAGCAATCGTGTCAATACCCTGCGAGGAAATTGATGGGGATCAAGGTCGCGGTCATCGGCGGCGGGAGCACCTACACCCCTGAGCTGATCGAGGGTCTGACGCAGCGCCATGACCGGCTGCCCATCGACGAGCTCGTCCTCCACGACATCGATGAAGAGCGCCGCACCGTGGTCGGCGGGATGGCCGGGCGCATGCTCACCCGCCTCGGATTCGAGGGGCGCCTGACGCTCACCGGGGACGTCGAGGCCGCCGTGGATGGCGCCGAGCTTCGTACTCATCCAGCTCCGCATCGGCGGGCAGGCGGCGCGCCTCCTTGACGAGTCGGTTCCGGTCCGCTTCGGCACGATCGGCCAGGAGACGACCGGCGCCGGCGGCCTGGCCAAGGCGCTGCGCACCGTGCCCGTCGTGCTCGAGCTGGCCGAGATCGCCGCTCGCCGCGGCGCGCCGGATGCCTGGATCGTCGACTTCACCAACCCGGTCGGGATCGTGACCCAGGCGCTGCTGGATCGCGGCTATCGGGCCATCGGGCTGTGCAACGTGGCGATCACCTTCCAGCGCGCGATCGCCGAGAGGATGGGCATCGACCCCGAGCGCATCCAGATCGGTCACGTCGGGCTCAACCACCTCTCCTGGGTGACGGCGGCGGTCGTCGACGGCCGCGACATCCTGCCCGAGCTTCTCGACCGCCACGGCGAGGCTGTCGCCGCCGACCTGAAGCTCCCCGTCGAGCTGGTCCGAGAGCTCGGAGTGATCCCCTCGTACTACCTGCGCTACTTCTACGCGTTCGACGAGGTCATGGCCGAGCAGCGGGCCGGCCACCGGCGCGCCGAGGAGGTCATGGATCTCGAGCGCCAGCTCCTCGCCATGTACGCCGACCCGACCCTGGACACCAAGCCGGACCTGCTCAACGGCCGTGGCGGCGCCTGGTACAGCGAGGCGGCGGCGCGCCTGCTCGCGTCACTCCACGACGGCCGCGGCGACGTGCAGGTCGTGGACGTCCGCAATGGCGACGCACTCCCCGACCTCGCACCCGACGACGTCGTCGAGGTGCCCGCTCGCATCGACCGCGACGGGGCGCACCCGCTGCCCCAGGGCGCGATGGCTCCGGCCGCGGCCGACCTGGTGCGCAGGGTGAAGGCGTTCGAGCGGCTGGCGATCACGGCCGCCCTCAGCGGGGACCGGGACGACGTCCGTGCCGCGCTCGCTGCTCACCCGCTCGTGGGCGGCCGCATTGGCGACGTGGATCCCCTGCTCGACGCGCTCCTCGAGGCCAACGAGCCGTACCTGCCGCGGTTCGGCGCGGTGCGGTGACCCTCAATCCCCCGTCCCGGATGCTCCGGGAGATCGGCGAGGCGCCCGCCGTGGTGGAACGAATCCTCGCGGCCGATGCCGAGCGCCGAGCCGTCGCCGCGACGATCGCGGCCGCAGACCCACGATGGGTGATGATCGCCGGCCGGGGGACCTCCGACCACGCGGGCGTCTACGCCCAGTACCTCGTCGAAGCCCGCCTCGGGCTGCTCACCGGCCTGGTCAAGCCATCGGTGACGACCATCTACGGCGCCGAGCTCGACTGGCGCGGCGGCCTGGTGCTGGCGTTCTCGCAGTCGGGGCGGAGCCCGGACATCGTCGCCGTGGTGGAGGCGGCGCGGAGCTCGGGCGCGCTGACCGTGGCGATCACGAACGCCGCCGACTCGCCCCTCGCCGAAGCGGCCGAGCTGCACCTGGACTGCCATGCCGGGCCGGAGCTGGCGGTGCCGGCCACGAAGACTTACGTCGCCGAGCTGGTGGCGATCGCCGCGCTCGTCGACGAGCTCTCGGCGGACGGCGCCCTGCACGACGGTCTCGAGCGTCTGCCCGCGGCCCTGCGCGCCACGCTGGACACGACGGCCGAATGGCTCGCGGGTCCGGGGCGGTCCGACGTCGCCGCGCTCGCCGCGGCCGACCGCGCCCTGCTCGTGTCGCGTGGCTACAACCTCGCCACATCGCTCGAGCTTGCGCTGAAGCTCAAGGAGACCTGCGGCCTCTACGCCGGGGCCTACTCAACCGCCGACTTCGCCCACGGGCCTCGGGCGCTCACGCGCGCGGACGTTCCGGTGATCGCGATCCGGCCCGACGGGCCGATGGGCGCGCTCGTCGACGAGACGGTCGCCGGGGTGCGCGACCGCGGAGCACCGGTGACGATGATCTGCGGCCCCGGTGTTGACGAGCCCGGCCGGTGCGCTCGTGATCGCCGACAGTGTCCCCGAAGAGCTCACACCGGTGACCTTCGTGGCGGCCGGCCAGCTCCTCGTGGAGGCCGTCGCCCGAGAGCGCGGGGTCAACCCCGATGCGCCGAGCGGCCTCGACAAGGTGACGCTGACGCGCTGACGCGTCAGGTGTTGCGGCTGCGCTCCATGCGAGCCGCGACCGTCGCCTCGGCCGGCTGGCCCGGTTCCCACGTCAGCATCACGTCGACGATCTCGGCCATGCGCATGCGTGCGTGGGTGATGTTGGCGTGGCCGCGCTTGTAGTAGATGAACGGCTCCTCGTCGTCGGGTGGGCGGTGCCGCAGCCGGGTGATGCCGCAGCCGCGCTCGACGGTCACGATCCCGCGCAGGGCGCGCTCGAGGTTTGCCTCGTACTCCATGTGAAGCCCGTGGAGCTCCTCGGGCGCGAGCATCTCGATCAGGCCGTTCGACTCCTCGTCGAGCGAGTCCTCGTGGACGCTGAGCCGACCGACGGCCTCGACCGGGTCGAGGTCACGCCGGCGCAGCGCGTCGATGTCGTCGGACACCTGGCCGAGGCGCGCGTCGATGCGCTGGGTGCGCTCATGCAGGTCGTTCCGATACGACCCGAGCTCGCTTCCCGAAGTGAACGGGCGGCGACGACGCCCTCCGAACAACGCGCGCATCGCGGCGATCCTACCCTACGCGCCCTTGCGCCGACGAATCTCGGCGGTCAGC
Source organism: uncultured Chloroflexia bacterium (assembly GCA_963725885.1). GTDB lineage: Bacteria > Chloroflexota > Limnocylindria > QHBO01 > QHBO01 > JACDBZ01. The sequence goes on from CAVSAH010000002.1 coordinate 174,668, forward strand.
GCCGGCACGATCGCGAAGAGGTCGCCCACCACGAACAGATCGGCGAACTCGCCGATCGGCGCATCCGGGTCGCGGTTGATGGCCACCACGTGCTCCGCTGTCTGCATCCCGACCCGGTGCTGGATCGCTCCGCTGATCCCCGCGCCGATGTACAGCGCCGGCTTGACCACCTTGCCGGTCTGCCCGATCTGGAGCTGGTACGGGATCCATCCGGCATCGGCCGCGGCGCGGCTGGCTCCCACGGCGCCACCCAGCGCCTCGGCGAGCTCGCGCAGCGGCGCGAACCCATCCTCGCTTCCGACGCCTCGGCCGCCCGCGACGATGATCGTGGCCTCCTCGAGGTTGACCACCTTCGCCTCGGCCGGATGGCTCTCGGCGATCGTCACGCTGTCGAATGCCGATGCGGTGGCTCCCGCCGCATCGGACGCCTCCGCGCTCCCGGTGCCGCCCTCCGCCGGCGTGAACGTGTTCGCCAGCACCAGCACGACGGCCGGCGCCGGAGCGCCCTCGATCGGGCGGGAGGTGGTGACGACCGACCCCTGGAGGGTCGCCTGCTCCGTCTCGACCACACCGTCGACGACGCGAACCGCGCGCACCGGGCCGAAGGCCGGCAGGCCCAGCCCGCCGACCAGGGCCGCGGCGAGGTCTCGCCCATTGGGAGTCGCCGGCGCCAGCAGTGCCAGGCCGGCGTCGCGAGCAGCGGCGAGCGCCGCCGGGGCATAGCCGATGGCGGGGCGCTCGTCGTCGCCGAGGACGATGGCGCGCGCGGCGCCATGCGCCCCGAGCCCCGCGGCGCCGGCAGCGGCACCCGGACCGTAGGCGAGGGCCACCGCCGCGCCGCCCGACTGAGAGGCCAGCTCGGCCGCCCCCGTGGCGAGCTCGAGCGCCGAGCGCGCCGGAGCCCCGGCGCTGAACTCGGCGAGGAAGAGGATGTCGGTGCTCATGTCATTCGGTCTCAGATCAGCTTGCGGGCCGCCAGCCAGTCCGCGATCCGCGTCGCGGCCTCGTCCGGCGGGAGGTTCTCGATGCGCTCTGTTAGCGGCTTGGCCTCGGGAGGGCGCGCGTCGGTCACGCGGGTGAGCGCTCCGCCGAGATCGTCGGACCCGAGGCCGAGGTCGCCCAGCGACCAAGTCTCGAGCGGCTTGCGCTTGGCGGCCATGATCCCCTTCAGGCTCGCGTAGCGCGGCTCCCCGACCTGGTCGGTGACGCTGGCCACGACCGGCAACGGGGCGGCGACCCAGTCGAAGCCCGTCGCCGTGAGGCGGCGGACGCGGGCCGACCCGTCGGCGATCTGGAGCTCCGAGCCGTACGAAAGGAGCGGCACGCCGCGCAGCGCGGCGACGGCGCCGGGCACCAGCGAACCGCGCGCGTCGTCGGAGGCCATGCCCATCAGAGCCACGTCCGGGGCCAGCCTGTCGAGGGCCGCGGCAAGCACCCTGGCGGTGACCCACTCGTCGGCGCCGGCGAGGGCGGGATCAGTCACGAGCACCGCATCGTCGCCACCCATTGCGAGCGCGCGCCGTAGGGCTTCCGACGCCTGCTCCGGTCCCATCGACAGGTAGGTGACGGATGCGACGACGCCAGCATCGACGAGGCGCAGCGCCTGCTCGATGGCGTACTCGTCGAGCGGGTTGATGATCGCCTCGGCGCCGGCGCGGTCGAGGCGCAGGTCATCGGTGTAGCGCTTGTCGGCACCCGTGGCGGGCACCTGCTTGATGGAGACGACGATCTTCACGGCGCGCGTGGGCTCTCCTCGACTAGGTGCCTCGCCGCTCGACGCCGGCCCTTGCCAGGACCTGGCGCGCGATGACGAGGCGTTGGATCTGTTGGGTCCCCTCGTAGAGCTGGGTGATCTTCGCGTCGCGCATCATGCGCTCCACGGGATATTCGGTGATATAGCCGTATCCGCCCAGCACCTGGACCGCGTCGGTCGTGACCCGCATGGCGGTGTCGCCCGCGATGAGCTTGGCGCTGCTCGTCCAGTACGACAGCTCGGGGTCCCCGGCGTCGACTCGTGCGGCCGCCGCGTAGACCAGCTGGCGGGCCGCTTCGGTCTGGCTGGCCATGTCGGCCAGCATCCACTGGATGCCCTGGAGGTCGGCGATGCGCTGGCCGAACTGGCTGCGCTGGGCGGCGTATCCGACGGCGGCATCGAGCGCACCGGCGGCGATCCCCACGGCCTGGGCCGCGATTCCGAGCCGGCTGCGATCGAGCGTGGCCATCGCGATCTTGAATCCATCGCCCTCTTCGCCGATGCGGTTGGCGAGCGGGACCCGGACGTCGTCGAACGTCAGCTCGGCGGTCGGCGAGCCGCGGATCCCCATCTTGTGCTCGACGCGAGGGGCGGAGAAGCCGGGCGTATCGGTCTCGAGGATGAACGCGCTCATGCCCTTGCGACCGCCCGATTCCGGATCGGTGATGGCGAAGACCGTGATGAGGCCCGCGACCGAGCCGTGGGTGATGAAGCGCTTCGAGCCATTGAGCACATAGTCGTCGCCGTCACGGGTGGCCCGCATCCGCATGGCCGCCACGTCGCTTCCGGCCCCCGCCTCGGTCAGGGCGAACGCCGCGAGCCATTCCCCGGAAGCGAGCCGCGGCAGGTATTGGTCCTGCTGCTCCTCGGATCCTGCCAGCAGGATCGGGAGGGCGCCGAGCTTCTGCACCGCGGGAATGAGGCTGGTCGTGGCGTCGGCACGCGCGACCTCCTCGACCAGGATGGCCTGCGCGACCTCGTCGAGCGCGGTGCCGCCGTGACGCTCCTCGAAGCACGTCCCTAGCAGGTCGTGGCGGGCCAGGAGCTCCTTGAGGTCCCACGGGAACTCCGCGGCGGCATCGATCTCCGCGGCCCGCGGCGCGATGCGCTCCGTGGCGAGCTCGCGCACGACGGCACGAAGCTCCTCGTGATCGGCGGTTGGCAGGTAGGGCACTCGGCTCCTCGCGGGACTTTCGGCGTGGCCCGGGTCAGGTGCATCCGAGTCTAGCCGATCGGTCAGTGCCCTCCCGCCGAACGCTCAGTCGTGCGGGCCCTGGAGCTCCACCTGGTCGCCGCTCACGCGCGCTGCATAGGAGACCTGGCGTGTCCCCGCCGGCCCGTGGACGACCGAGCCGTCGGCGATGCGGAACACCGATCCGTGCCAGGGACAGGTGATCGTGTCTCCGGAGAGCTCGCCCTCGGACAGCGGTCCGCCGGCGTGGGAGCAGGAGTCCTTGAGCGCATGGACGAGTTCGCCGCGCCGCACCAGCATGACCGCGGTCGGACCGAACATGACCTTCGTCGGAACGCCATCTGGCACATCGGCCACGGCGGCCACGGCGGTGAACTCCTTGGCGCGCTTGCCCTTGCTGAAGGCGTTGTAGTTGACCATGTAGCCGTACTTGAAGACGAGGTGGCCACCGATGTAGCTGCCCGCGCTCAGCACCGCGTAGGCCACCAGCAGCAGCCAGAACCCGGCGTCGTGCCCGCCACCTGTGCGCAGCAGCAGCGAAATCGCCATGAGCACCGTTGCGAAGATGTTGAGGAGGCCGTGGAAGACGGCCACGTCGCGCTCGGCGTTGTTCGGCGGCGTGTCCTTGAAATCGGTAAGCCCGCTCAGGATGGCGCCGAGGGCCGCAAGCGTTGACAGGCCCAGCGCCCACATCGCGGCCGTCTCGAGCCCGTCGACGCCGAAGACGACTCGGAGGACGTCGAGCAGCACCACGACAGTGGCACCACCGATCACCACATCGACGAGCAGCGCGTGAAGCGAGTGCCCGAGCCACGAGCCGTTGAGCAGGTCCTGGAGCAGCCGGCCCGGCCCCCCAAGTGCCCTGAAGATCGCGTCCATCGCGCCCGCAATGGCATTGCCGACGCCGCGCAGCGGGCGCGCCGTTCGCTCGAGCATCACCTCACCTCCTCGGCATACCGATACGGGCGACGTTCCAGCAAGCCCAGTGCCCGGTGCTCAGGCGGCGAGCTCGGCGGCGAACTCGCGGAATACGGCGATGTGGCGCTCGATCTCCGCCTCGGTGTGCTGGACCGACAGGGTCCACTGGTCGTCCGGCCCCGGCGGCAGCAGGATGCCGCGGTTGGCGAGGTAGAAGAAGAACGCTTCCCATAGCTCGGCATCGAGGTCGCTGAAGTCGCGGTAGTTCGTCACGCGCTCCGGCGTGAACATGACGCAGCCCTTCGGCCCGACGTTGATCGCATACCCGGGCAGCTCAAATTCGGCGAGCACTTCGGCGCATCCGGCCGTCAGACGCTCGGCCAGGGCGTGGAGCTTCGGGTAGGCGTCGGGGACCAGGATCTGGGTCAGCGTGACGAGGCCCGCCGTCATGGACAGCGGGTTGCCGTTGAACGTTCCCAGGTGCGCGACGCGCGTGGCCGTCGACGGCAGGGTCGAGTGCTCGATCGTGCTCTCCCCGGTGGCGCCGCCCATGCCGGCGTGGTGCTGGCTGCCCTCGAGGGTCTCGATGACGCGCATCACCTCGTGCTTCCCGCCGAACGCGCCGATGGGAATCCCACCGCCGATGCTCTTGGCAAGGCAGAACAGGTCCGGCCGCACGCCGAAGTACTCGTACGCGCCGCCCCAGGCCAGCACGACGCCGGTCTTCACCTCGTCGAAGATGAGGACGACCCCGTGCTCGGTCGCGAGCTCGCGGACGCGCTCGAGGTAGCCCGGCTTCGGCGGCACCACGCCGATGTTGAACTGGACCGGCTCCACGATGATCGCCGCGATCTGGCCGGCGTTCGCCTCCAGGATCCCGGCCAGCAGCTCGGGCTCGTTGAAGGGCGCGATGACGGTCTCGGCGATGCGAGAGCGCGGGATTCCCGCGCTGGCCGGAACCGTCGCCGGCGACTCGATCGGGCCCATCAGCTCGCGCGGCGGCTGGATGCTGACGAGGACATCGTCGTGGTGGCCGTGATAGCCACCCTCGAACTTGATGATCTTCTCGCGACCGGTGTAGCCACGGGCGACGCGGATGGCGTCCATCGTCGCCTCGGTGCCGGAGTTGCTGAACCGCACGAAGTCGGCGCCGAAACGGGCCTTGATCTCCTCGGCCAGCGCGACCCCGTCCTCGACCGGGAACGTGTAGCAGGTGCCGTTCGCAACGCGGTGCTGAAGGGCCTCGGCGAGGATCGGGTGCGAGTGGCCAGCGGCCAGGACGCCGAAGGCCATGTCGAAGTCGATGTACTCGTTGCCGTCCGCATCGGTGATGCGCGAGCCGCGCGCATCGGTCATGAACAGCGGGTAGGGGTCATACGCCTGGAACGAGGACGAGACGCCGAGGGGCATCGCCTCGCGCGCCCGCGCGAACAGCTCGGCGCTCCGGGGTGTGCGGCGCCGGTACTCGGCTTCCTCCCGCGCGCCGATCTCGGCGATCCGCGCCCGGTCGATCCTGGACTCGGTGACCGTCACGGTCGTCCTCCTAGCGAGTGCCCCACCGGTAGCTCTCCTTGACGAATCGGAGCTCGACGAGCGTCTCCGTGGAGTGAATGCCCTCGATGGCCGCGAAGCTGTCGGTGAGCACGCGCAGCAGGTGCTCGTTGTCCTCGCACACGACCTCGCAGAACAGGTCGTAGCGGCCAGCGGTGATGACGACGTAGGTCACCTCGTCGAGCTTGGCGACCTGCTCGGCGATCCGGTCGAGCCGGGAGAGGTCCACCTTGAGGCCGATGAGGGCCGGCTGCTGGAAGCCCATCGCCAGGGGGTCGGTGACGCCCACGACCTGCACGATGCCCCGGGTGATGAGGCGCTCCGCGCGCTGGCGGACCGTGGCCTCGGGCACCTTGAGCTCCCGCCCGATCTGGGCATACGGCCGGCGACCGTCCGCCTGGAGGCAGCCGATGATCGCCTTGTCGAGGTCATCGAGGGCCGGACGCTTGGGGCTGGAGAGGCTGCGCATTGCCACGGTTGGGGCAAGTCTAGGTTGACTCGCGCTTGACGGTCAACTTTCCGCAGGATCAGGCCCTCGATTCTGCGGATTCCGCAGGCGTCGTGCTCACGTCACGCTGCCACGCCCCCGTCGCGTCGGCGAGGAGCTCGGCCACGTCGCGCACCGCCACGTCGGTCCGCTCGAGGTCGGTGGTCCCGTCGCGCAGCATGATCAGGCAGAAGGGGCAGGCGGTCGCGATCTCGTCCGCGTTCGTGGCCAGGGCGTGCTCGACCCGGCGATGGTTGATGCGCTGGCCCTCGCGCTCCTCCATCCACATCCGGGCCCCGCCGGCGCCGCAGCACATGCCCTTGCGGTGGTGGAGCTCCATCTCGGTGACCGACTGCCCCGGCACCGACTCGACCACGCGACGGCCCTCGTCGTAGACGTTGTTGTAGCGGCCGAGGTAGCAGGCGTCGTGGTAAGCGACCACGGCCTCGTGGTGCTCGGATGGGACGAGACGCCCGTCGGCCACCAGCCGGTCGAGGAGCTGCGTGTGATGGATGACCTGCACGCCGCTCAGCCCGAACTGCGGGTACTCGTTCTTGATGGTGTTGAAGCAGTGCGGGCAGGTCGCGACGATCGTGCCGATCCCGTGCTCGGCGTGCGCCGCGGACAGCGTCGCGACGTTCTCCTCGGCCAGCATCTGGAAGAGGTACTCGTTCCCCGCCCGCCGCGCCGGGTCGCCGGTGCAGGTCTCGCCCGAGCCGAGGACCGCGAACGGGACCTCGGCCTGGCGCAGCAGCTGGACCATGGCACGCACGACCTTGCGGTTCCGATCGTCGAAGGCACCGGCGCAGCCGATCCAGAAGAGGACGCGGCCGTCGAGCGGGTCACCGGCCGGCATCGGCTCGTACACGGTGCGCCACGGGGCTGCGCCGTCCCCCGCGCGTGGCACGGTCGCATCGGTCTGGCCCAGGACCGGGACATCCAGGCCCTTGGCCCAGTCCAGCCGCGCGCTCTTCGGCTGGCCCCACGGGTTGCCGGCGTTCTCCATGTTGCGGAACGCGGTGTTGAGCTCCTTCGGGAAGCGGCTCTCCTCGAGCACCGCGTTGCGGCGGATCTCGACGATCGTGTCGACGTGCTCGATGAGCACCGGGCAGCCCTCGACGCACCAGCCGCAGGTGGTGCACTGCCAGACGGCCTCCTCGGGGATGGCGTTGTCGATCAGCGGCAGGCTGAGCGCCTCGGTGGCCCGGTCGCGGGCCAGGTTCAGGGTCACCTCGCGAGGCCTCGGCTCCGCCGTTGGCTCCCCCCTTCCACGCGCGCTGCGCCGATGCGGCCGCCGCCAGCGCGGTCTCGGCTGCCCAGATCTGGTCGCGCAGGCCCTCCATGAGGTGCTTCGGGCTCAGCGTCTTGCCGGTGGAGCTCGCCGGGCAGAACTCCATGCACCGGCCGCACTCGGTGCAGGCCAGCGGATCGAGGAGGTGCCGCCAGGTCAGGTCCTTGAGGCCCTTCGCGCCGAACACCGGCTCGGGCTCTCCGGGCTCTGCCTCCACTTCGAGATCCATCTTGCGGAGCGCGCCGCGCGGCTCGAGGCTGCGGAAGTAGACGTTCGGCTCGCTGCTGATGATGTGGAGGTGCTTGCTGTACGGCAGGTACGCGCCGAAGGCGAGGACGAGGCCGATGTGCGCCCAGGCCATGATCCCGAAGCCGATCTGCGCCACCTCGGTGCCGAGCGGCGCCAGCAGCGAGGCTCAGCGGACCGGCCAGGATGGCCCACGGGCGGGCGGGGTGGTCGGGCTCCAGCACGTAGACGAAGGCATCGCCGATGAGCTCGGTCAGCACGATGAAGAAGATGAGCCCGAGGATGATGAACGCGTCCCGCGTGAGCGCCAGCCTCGTGGGCCGCACGACCGTCCGGCGGATCACGTAGTAGATCACCGACGCCAGCACGAGGCCGACGAACACGTTGGCGATGAACGTCACGACGCTCCACAGGAAGCCGCCGAAGGGCCAGCCCAGGATGGTCTCCACCAAGCCCGTTGGTGAGGTAGTTGCCGGTCGTCGCCAGCAGGACGATGAAGCCCCAGAACACGAAGGCGTGAGCCAGCCCGGGACCGAGGTCCTGGAGCAGCCGGCGCTGGCCGACCACGAAGACCCCGAGCGCCCTTGATCCGTTCGCCGATGCGATCGCCGCGCTCCAGCGGGCGGCCCTCGCGCAGGACCGCCATGTGCCAGCGGGAGCGGCGCCAGAAGAGATAGATCGCCGCGCCGACGGGCACGACGATCAGCGGATAGAACGGGATGGAGGCTTCCATGGGTGCCGGCCATGGTACCGGCGCCCGAACTCGTCACGGGTCCGGCCTCGACGCCAAGGTGTGCTCCGGGTCAGCCGGTGCCCATGAGCACGAGAGCCACGAGCCCACCCGCCAACAGCCAGAGGCCCAGGAAGGCGAGAGCCGGGACGGATCGGTCGACCAGCGCGATCGCCCTGAGCGACGATGTCGTTAGTGATACATCGGCTGACGGCTGCGCGTCTCGCCGACCATTACCGAAGTGCCGCGACCGTACCCGATGCTAGTGGTCGCCGCCGGCGAGCTGCTCGATCGCGTGGCGGAGCACCGGCAGGAGCGCGTCGAGGGACTCGGTCGCGCCCTTCGGCGACCCCGGCAGATTCACGATCAGGGACTGCCCCGCGCGCACCGACGACTCCACGCGACAGCGCCGCCATCGGGGTCGAGGCGAGGCCCGCCGTGCGCATCAGCTCGGCCAGGCCCGGCGCCTCGCGGTCGATGCACCGTCGCGTGGCGGCCGGCGTCACGTCGGTGGGCGTGAGCCCCGTTCCGCCGGTGGTCAGGATGAGCCGGTGCCCGGCGTCGGCCAGTCGCACCAGCAGCGCGGCGATCTGCGCCCTCGTCGTCGGCGACGACGATGGCCTCGGGTGCCACGTCGAAGCCGGCGTCGCGCAGTGCAGCGACGAGGCGCCGGTCCCGACGTGTCCTCCCGCTCCCCCGCCGCGGATCGATTCGAGCAGGTCACGACGACCGCCTCGTGGGTCGCGGCCGGTGCGCCGACGCCAGGCGTCGCTGCGGTAGTCGCCGGACCGCCCGCCGGACTTCTCGAGCAGCTCGACGCGCTCGATGACGATGTCGCGCTGGAGCGCCTTGGCCATGTCGACCAGCGTCAGGGCGGCGACCGATGCGGCGACGAGGGCCTCCATCTCGACGCCGGTCCGGGCGGTGACACGAGCCTCGGCGCGGATGGCGACCGTGCCGGCATCGCGGTCGGCGGTCAGCTCCACGTCGACCTTGTCGAGCGGCAGTGGATGGCACAGCGGAATGAGGGTGGCGGTGTGCTTCGCGGCACCGATCCCCGCCAGGCGCGCGGTGACGAAGGCGTCGCCCTTCGGGCCGCCCGCGTCGAGGAGCTGTGGCGAGCACATCCGGGCGCATGCGCACCGATCGCGCCGGCCGCCGCGCGGCGAGCCGTCACCGGCTTGTCGCCGACGTCGACCATGCGCGGGGCACCATCGGAGTCGAGGTGAGTGGGCTTCATCGGTCCAGCAGGCTGAGCGGGCTCGAGCAAGATCGCCTCGTAGGGTACGCCGGGCTCGGCGGCGTCGGCGCCCTCAGGCACCACGAGCAGCGCGTTGGCGTCGGCCAGCGGCCGCAGCTGGGACGACTGCTGCCCGCCGGCCGCGCGCGGCCACCAGCCGGCCGTCCCGGGACGTCACACGGACGCGGAGGAAGGCGCGCCGCTTCGGATCCTTGCCGATGCGCTCCTCGGCGGCGGCCATCACGTGCGAGCGACCGTCGCCGCGCGAGCCCGAGCATGGCGCGGATGAGCCGTCGCACGGTGAGCTCGAACACCACCAGGGCGCTCACCGGGTTGCCGGGGAGCCCGACCACGGTTGCGCCGCCCAGCTCCCCGACGGCGAGGGGCTTGCCCGGCTGGATCGCGATGCGCCAGAAGTCGAGGCTCCCCCGCTCGGCGAGGACGCTCCGCACGTGGTCATGCCGGCCGACCGATACGCCGGCCGAGGTGACCAGGAGGTCGGCGCGAGACGCACCGTCGAGGAGCGTGCGCTCGATGATCCCGGCATCGTCGCGAGCGCGGGGCAGAACGATCGGCTCTCCGCCGGCCTCGATGACCGCGGCAGCCAGCGCGACGCCGTTCGAGTCGTGGATCTGGTGCGGTCCCAGCGCCTCACCCACCCCGACGAGCTCGTCACCGGTCGAGAGGATCGCCACGCGCGGGCGCCGACGCACGAGGACCTCGCCGAGCCCGACCGAGGCGAGCACCGCGACCTTCGGTGCGGTGAGCGGTCCGGACAGCTCGATCTCGTCGCCCGCCCGCGTGTCGTGTGCGGCGGCCCGGACGTTGGCGCCGACCGGCGACGCGGGGACGCGCACCGTCGCCTCGGCCTCCTCGACGTCCTCGACGGGGACCACGGTGTCGGCACCGGGCGGCATCGGAGCGCCGGTCATGATCCGCACCGCGGTTCCGACCGCCACCTCGGGCAGGATCGGCGCGCCCGCCGCAATCTCCCCGACCACCCGCAGCTCACCGGGCGCGTCGGCGGCACGCAGGGCGTATCCGTCCATGGCGGAGTTGGCGAACGGCGGGACGTCGACCGCGGCCGAGACCCGGGAATCGGCGAGGACGCGCCCGACGGCATCGGTCAACGGCACCGTCTCGGCGTCGGTCAACCGGGCGCCGGCCAGAAGCCGGGCCTGGGCCTCATCGAGCGTCAGCATCGGCTTCAGACGCCGAGCTTCATGCGAGCCTCGAGGAGGCGGAGGATTCCGCGACGCGTCACCAGGCCGACGGGCTCCCGCGACTCCCGCTCGACGACCGGCAGCTGGCCGACCTGGCGGTCCTCCAGGGAGCGCAGGGCATCCACCAGCGGCGCGTCGGGGCGAATGGTCGCGAGATCCGCGAAACGGGTCATGATGTCGGTCACGCGCGCCGATCCCCAGTCGTCCTGCGCGACGCGCCGGACGTCGGTCAGGGTCACGATCCCGGCCAGCCCGCCGTCGTCATGCTGGACGAGATACGAGCGGTCCTCCCCGCGCAGGAGGCGGTCCTGGACGAGCTCGGCCACCGTCTCGTTCGGCGACACGACCGGCGGGCGTGAGGTCCATGGCATCCCGGACGGTGACGCCCGCCAGCCTGGCCTCGATGCCCGCCTCCGACGCCGTCGCCTCTGCGGCGGTCGAGAGGAACCAGCCGATGAGCACCAGCCAGAGGCCGCTGAACACGCCTCCGGGCTGAAGGGCAATGAGCACACCACCGGCGATGAGGACGTAGGCCAGGACCCGCCCGACCATGGCCGCGTTGCGGGTTGCCGCCAGGCGATCGCCGCGAACGCGCCAGATGATGGCTCGCAGGACGCGGCCGCCATCCATCGGGAAGCCGGGAATCAGGTTGAAGATGCCGAGCGCGATGTTCACGACGCCCAGCCATGCGACGAGGGTGGCGAGCTGGACCTGGGCGACGACGACGTCGAGCGCCAGGAAGACCAGCCCCAGCCCGATGCTCGCCAGCGGGCCCGGCGACGGCGATGATCGCCTCCTCGCGCGGGCCGCGGGAGTCCCCGTCCAGCGTCGTCGCGCCACCGAAGATGAAGAGCTGAATGCCCGTGACGCGCATCCCGAAGCGGCGTGCGACGAGGGCATGCGACAGCTCGTGCACGACGACCGACGCGAAGAAGAGGACCGCGGTGACTCGCCGCCACGCCCCAGTACTGAGCCGGCGACCACCCCGGCGACTGGCGCGGCAGCTGGGCGACGGCGAGCGAATAGACGATGAGGAACGCGATCACGAGCCAGCTGGGATGCACCCGCAGCTCGATCCCGGCCACCGTGCCGATGCGCCATCCCGCTCCCATGGCGCCGAGTCTAGATCAGGCGTCCTCGCGCGTCGCCGCGTGCCTCCGGACGCTCCACCACCCGAGCCCTCCGACGATGACCGCGGAGACGATGATGCTCACCCCGGCCACCAGGCTCGCCTCGAACCAGAACGCCTCGGGAAACAGGGTGATGAGATTCGAGCCCGGCTCGAACAGGAACGAGCCCGGCGGGAAGAAGATCGCGTGGAATGCGAGGAACGCCGGCTCGAACGCGACGGCGAAGATCACGGCCAGGATCGCGGCGGCAATCCCGATCGCAGCGGATGCCGCGATCATCAGCCGGCCCCGCCGCGCCTGCTCGCGGCGCAGACGCCATGCCGTGGCGATCGCGACCGTGGCCGCGACCAGCACGATCAGGACGAGGATCCGGACGAGCCTCGCGACGTCGTGCATGTGAGACCGCTCGCGCGCGTCGAGCAGCGGCGGCCGCCCGGCGAAGGCCGCGTCGAACTCGCCGTCTGTGAGCAGGTCGACCAGGATCTCGCTCGTGACCCGGTCGACCTCCGCGCGCGACATTCCGAAGCTGGCCGCGACGCCGTGACGCTCCTGGAGGAGCGGACACGAAGGGCGGGTTGAACAGGAGAAGCGGACCCACGAGCGTGATCAGGATGGCCATCGCGACCGCGAAGGCGGCGCCGATCCAGCCGGGAGCGCGTGCAACGCGCGCGGGCGGAGTCTGCGTCAGAGGGCCTTCCTGCCGATGCCGGCGACCAGCGCCAGGACGGTGCCCACCACGCTGATGACGAGCGCTCCCAGGAACGCGGCGCCGAAGTCGGCCACCACCAGGCCGAGGCTGAGCTGCGACGACAGCCAGCCGACGAGCATGAGCAGCAGCGCGTTGAGCACGAGCAGGAACAGCCCGAGCGTGACGATCGTGATCGGCAGGGTCAGCAGCCTCAGTATCGGCCGCACGAATGAGTTGACCAGGCCGAAGATCAGGGCCACCAGAATGAACCGCAGCCATGCTCCATCGGGCGCGAAGTCGAAGTCGAGCCCGGTGACCGCCCACACCGCCACGTACAGGGACGCGGCGCTGATGAGGATGCCGATGACCCGATTCACCGCGGTAGCCTACCCGACCGTTGCGACCCCGGGCGGACCGGCGACCGGGCGGCCGCGCACCCAGGCCGCGCGGACCATGTTCGGGTGCTGGCGGAAGATGAGGCGGCTGGCGATGTCATCGGCGTCGTCCGGCACATCGCCGTCGGGCAGCGGGGTCGTGAAGCGCGGATCGACGGCGATGACGTCGGCTTCCTTCCCCACCTCCAGCGAGCCGATGCGGTCGTCCATGCCCAGCACCCTCGCCCCGTCCAGCGATCCGGCTCGCAGCCAGTCGAGCCCGCGCAGCGCGGTGTCCGGTGAGGCTGCACCGGTCAGCTCGAGGACTCGCTGAGTCACCGCCCCCGCGCGCATGACACTGAAGATCGAGACCTCCGGGCCGGCAGCCACGTCGCTCCCCAGGCCGACCCGCATGCCGGAGCTGCGGTACGGGGCCAGCGGCATGAGGCCGCTCGAGAGGAACAGGTTGGACGCCGGACAGTGCGCCACCCCAGACCCGCTGGCCACGAGGCGGCCAACTTCGTCGTCGGAGAGGTGGATAGCGTGGGCCAGGATAGTACGCGCACCCAGCGCATCGGCCCGCTCGTAGACAGTCGAGATAGTCGCGAGCGCTTGGAAAGAGCCGCGCCACGACGGCGATCTCGGCGCGGTCCTCGGAGAGGTGCGTCTGCCAGTACGCGCCGTGGCGTCGGGCCAGGGCAGCGGACTCTCGGAGCATCTCCGCGCTGCAGCTCACGGCGAAGCGTGGCGTGAACGCGTACGCGAGGCGGCCGCCGTCCCGCCCGTGCCACCGCGTCGCGAGCTCGTCGGACTGGCGCAGGCTCGTCTCGAGGATCTCGCTTGGGGCAATGGCCGTGTCGTAGGTGAGGTGGTCCATCATCACCTTGCCGATGACGGCGCGGATGCCGTGCGCCTCGGCGGCGGCGAAGGCCGCATCGGTCGAGTCCGGCCAGATGGCGGCGTAGGCGACGACCGTCGTCGTCCCGGCCGCGGCGAAGGCCCGGAACGCGGCCGGCGCCTCGCGCTCGGCGGCAGCGCGGTCGTAGCCACGCTCGAGCGGGAAGATGTAGCGCTCGAGCCAGGTCAGCAGATCGAGCCCGCTCCCCAGCCCCGCGTTCGGCAGCTGCGGGAGGTGCGCGTGGAGGTCGACCATCCCGGGCATCACAACCAGGGGCCGGATGTCGACGACGTCGGTTGGGTCCCCGGAGCCCTGCCACGGCCCGGCCGTTGCGATATGGCCGGACGCATCGACGGACAGGAGGCCGTCGGGCAGATCCAGCAATCCGCCCCCCGCCAAGGGCGACAGCAGCCGCGCCCGGAGCGCGAACGGTGGGGAATGCCCGAGCGACGCCGGTGCGGCCATTGGGACGATGCTACCCTTGCGGCCTACCGTTAGGAGGCCCATCGATGGCCAATGGTTCCATCAAGAAGGTCGTAGCCGATCGCGGCTTCGGCTTCATCACCGGCGAGGATGGCAAGGATTACTTCTTCCATCGCGACGGACTGACCGAATCGGTCGACTTCGACCGCCTCGTTGGCGGCGAAGCTGTGACCTTCGACATCGAATCGAATCCGCGCGGACCCCGCGCGTCGAACGTGAGGGCCGCCGAATAGCCTGATCGCATCGCGTCACGCTGCCGGCGCAGCTGCGGACTCCGCAGCCGCCGGCACGCGCGTTCCGCCCAACGGGCGGGCCAAGCCCGCCTCCAACGTCCGAGGTGATGAGGTGCCAGGGACCATCGACATGCTGGGCGGCGAAGAGCTCGTCTTCAGCACGGAGAAGCACTGGATCGCGCCGGTCCGAGACTCGTGGATCGCGGCGCTCATGATCGTGGGTGCCTTCATCGTCGGCTCCATCACCCCCGAGGCCCAGGACGGCATCGCCGGGTTCTTCGCAAACTTCCTCGACCTTCTGCGGATCGGCCTCTTCGTCGGCGGAGCCGCCTGGATCGTCTACAACATCGTCGCCTGGCGCACCGCGACCTTCGTGGTGACCAACATGCGCGTCGTGCGCGAGGAGGGCGTGCTGCGGAGGCGATCGTCGGCCACGATGCTGTCATCCGTCAGCGACGTTCAGAGCCGCGTCGGGCTCCTCGGCAAGCCCCTCGGATACGGTGACCTGTTGATCATGGGTCCCGGCGGTGAGAAGGCGAGCGACCGATTCACGTCGATCAGCCATCCAACCAAGTTCCGCGATGAGCTGATGTCGGCCGCCCACTCGACAACGACTGGCGCCACCGTTGCCGCCGCCGCGGCAGCGACCCAGGCCGCTTCCGTGCCGCCCGTGCCGCCCGTGCCGCCCGCGCCGGCCGCTGCCGGCCCCACCCAGTCCGATGAGCTCGAAGCTCTGACCAAGCTCGCTCAGCTGCGCGACGCGGGTGCCATCACCCCCGAGGAGTTCGAGGCCAAGAAGGCCGAGATCCTGTCGCGGGTCTGATCCCTCGTTAAGAAGCCTTTACGTTTCCCGGGGGCACCGGCGCGGCGGCACGCCCGGTGCCGTGTCATCAGCGGCCGCGTTCCGCGTGGCCTGACACCGCACCCAGGGAGACCAAGGAAATGAAGCGACTCAGGATGGCCGCCGCAGGCGCCCTCGTGGTCCTCACGCTGGTGATCGCCGGCTGCCAGGACAGCGGAACCGATTCGAGCATCGACGCCGGGGCGTCGACCCCAGCCATGTCGGAAGGCGCGCTGCCTTCGGTCGGAGCCTCGGAGGCGCCGTAAGCGGCTCGCCCGCATTCACTCAGGCCCCCACGGGTTCCGTGGGGGCCTGTCCATTCCCGCGCCAATCAGATCGCGCGGATCCGGTTGTTGCGCGGATTGTGCTCGAGCTCGGCCAGCCCGAGCGCCTCGAGCAGCGGCGGCAGGTACATGCCGAACCGGCCGCGATATCCCTTGCGGAGCCCGTACCAGCCGCCCTTCGGGTTGGCGGCGTCCCGGCCCCAGGCCTCGACGGTCCCGGGCGAGGCGTCCTTCTGCTCATCGGCCGCGCCGAGGGGGACCCAGTCGCCCTGTGCCTTCAGCCACGCGTGGAGGTCCTCGACGGCACTGGCGTGGTAGGCGAGCTTCGTGCTCCCGACCTGGCATACCAGCTGAGGCGGATCAGCCTCGTCATCGCGATACATCGCGTAGTCGCTCGTGCCTGGCGGTGTCTTCAGCTGCCAGGGGTCATCCTTCGTTCCGCGGCCTGTCGCACCCACTTGTCGCTCCTCGCTGCTGGCGTCGTCCCCCTAGCATGATCCGATGCAGGTCACGCTGACAACGGTGGGGCGCCGCTCCGGTGGGCCGCGACCGGTCACGCTCTTCGGCTGGCCCGACGGTGACGACATCGTCGTCGTCGGCTCCCGCGGCGGCACGTCGATAGATCCGGCGTGGGCCGGGAACCTGCGGGCGCACCCTCGCGCCGAGCTGCGAATCGGCAACAGTGAGCGCACGATCATCGCGAGAGAGGTCGACGGCGCGGAGCGCGAGCGCCTCTGGGCGATGGCGTGCGAGGCGTTTCCGCTCTACGTGAAGTACCAGGCGCGCACCGACCGGATCATTCCGCTCTTCGTCCTCGAGTACGCCACGTAGACGTCGGCGCAGCGGCTCAGCCGGGCAAGGAGGCCGAGTGAAGGTGCATCGGGCCCGCCACGCCGCTGAGATCGACGGGACCGATCTCCCGGAACGCGACGGGCGTCCCGGCCGACGCTTCGACCACCTCCTGGCTGACGATGACCTCTCCCGGCCTGGCGTACGCCGCGATCCGCGCCGCGACGTTCACGGTCTGACCGTAGTAGTCCCCCTCCTGGAATATCACCGGCCCGGCGTGCAGGCCGACGTGCGCCGGCGGCAGCCCGGCGTTGATGACCCCGGAAACCATCTCCAGTGCAGCCGCGACCCCCGGCCCGGGATTGGGGAAGTGGAACATCACGCCGTCCCCGAGCCACTTCACCGCCCGGCCCCCGTGCTTGAGCGATGACCGCTGGACGAGGCGGCCGAGGTCCTCGGCGAGCTGTGCCGCGGCCGCATCGCCGCGCTCCTGGGTGAGCCTCGTGTACCCGGTGATGTCGAGGAAGCACATGGCCGGGGGCCGTTCGAGACGGCTGTGCAGGCCGGCCTGGGCCAGCATCATCTCTACGCCCTCGACGAGATTCCGAGTCCACGCCTTCGTCTGCTGCATGTGATACATCGCGAGCGTGGCCTGCTCGGTCAGCTCGCTCATCCGATCGCCGAACTCGATGCCCAGGACCTCGTCGGTCCGCTGGCCGGCGCGGTTGCCGGCATCGATCACCTCGGACTGCCACATGGCCGCCTCGGTCTCGGCCATTCGCCGCAGGCCGTCGGCCTGCACGCGGACCATCTGCTGCCATACGGCCGGGCGGAATCCCGCCGAGACCGCCAGCCCGATCCAGGCGGCGTATGGGATCTCACCTTCTCGCATGCGGCTGTCCGGGGTCGGTGCGACGGAACCGGCGGCCTCGCGGATGAGCATGAGCTGCTCCACCGGTACGTGGACCTGTTCGGCCATCTCCGCGAAAGTCGTGCGGCTCAGCGGCTTGAACCGGTCGAAGGCGGGCGCATCGAGGAAGGCCAGCGAGATCTTGCCTTCGCGGATGGCAGCACCCAGGTCATCGAGGGAGATCCCTGCTGCCGAGAGGCTCGTCACGAGCTCGGCACGGCGCACGTCGCCCGACAGGTACCGGCCATCGGCATCGGGGACGATGATGCCCAGGTCGACCATTCGGCGAAGGTCATCGGTGGTGATGTCCGCCCGCTCGGCGGTCTCGGAGAACTCGTAGGTCGCCATCCCACGGAGTCTAGCGGGACCTTGGTCGCCGACCGAGCAGGGAAGGCAAGCGACGCCGCCGAGCTCGTTGGTATCCGTCCGAGCACGGTGAAGCGACACCTCGCCGGCGTGCGCGATCGGGTCTGACAACCGAGCAGCTGATCCATGCGGGTCGAGCTGCGGGATGGCTCGTGGTCCACAGTGCGCGCCGGGGGCAGAGCGGGCGGACAGTCTCGACGTGCCTCGCTACACCCAGCCGATCCGCCGAAGGACTGCAATCACGATTCCGGCGATGACGATCGTTGCGATCGTGATCGACCAAAGCCGAAGCCCTCCTGCCCCGAGAGCGCAGGTGTGGCCTGACTCATCCCGAATAGGCCGCCGATGGCGCCGATCCCGGCGAGGACCACGGTCACGCCTGTCAGCCGTTTCATGATCGTCGAGAGGTTGTTGTTGATGGTCGAGAGATAGACGTCCACGGTCGCGGCGACGAGCTCGCGGTAGCTGTCGAAGTCGTCGGTCAGCCGGATCAGATGGTCATAGATGTCCCGGAAGTAGAGGACCTGCGGATCCGCGATGAGGGTGTACTCGCGACTCGTGAGCTGATTGAAGATCTCGCGGCTCGGGGCGAGCACGTGGCGGATCCGGATCAGCTCACGCTTCTGGCGAAACACCTGCTCGAGCGTGTCCTTGTCGGCCCGCTCGATCACCTGGTCCTGCAGGTCGTCGATCTCGTCCGCGAGCTGGTCGAAGATCGGGAAGTAGCCGTCGACCACGCTGTCGACGAGTGCCAGAGGAAGTCCGCGCCGCGCTCCATCACGGGTCCCAGTCCCAGCTTTAGCTGGTGCGCCTGTCGCGGGTCCCAGGTCGAGGGATGGACCGACAGGAGGAACCGGACCAGGACAATCGAGCTTCGCCGGCTGATGACTCCCTCTCCCCCGTCGATGGCGGGGGCGGTGGCCGGTTGCGGTGGGCCGTCGGCCGTTGATGATGTGGCGACCGATACCGCCATCGCTGCACCAATGCGACGGGGAACGTGGAATGCGCTGGAGCAGCGTGCGGAGAGGAAGCCAACTCGGATGAACAGGCTCACCCGGCGATTGGGACTCGCCTGCGCCAGGGGGGCATCGCGCACGTGAAGATCCCACCACGAGCCGACCGCCGATTCCGTGCTCAAGTGTTGGTCGGGGCGAGAGGATTCGAACCTCCGACCCCTTGGCCCCCAGCCAAGTGCGCTGCCAGACTGCGCCACGCCCCGACCGAACGCGGCAAGTATAGCGATGCGCTCGCCTGCCCTCAGCCGTCGGTCGAGATGGGCAGCGACAGGAACTGGTTCCCGTCCGCGGACTCGAGAAACTCGATGTCGTCGTCGGTGATGGTGACCTCGAAGCTCACCCGGATCGGCGCCGAGGCCACGACGCGCGTCGCCTCCAGCTCGACACGGTAGGTCCCCGCCTCCAGGTACCAGCCATCCGGCCCCTGGAACAGCGCGAGCGGGTTCTCGACCGAGTCCGGTGCGACGAGCAGCGGCACGTTGTCCGCGACGTAGCTGTAGGTCAGCGAGTCATCCGACGGGTCGAAGGTCAGCTGCTCCGACCTCGTCCCACGCGAAGGTCGCGGCCTCGCCGTCGGCCGGCGTGAGCTCCAGCCGCATGTCGCTGATGACCTCGATCCGATCGTTGTCACCGGTGCTCACGAAGGTCGGCTGCAGGTACGCGTACGCATAGCCGATGCGCTCGCTCTGCACGAATCGGATCTGGTCGGGCACGATCACGCTCACCGCCGGCTCCCGCGTGGCGATGATGATGCTCCCGATCGCGAGCACCAGCGACGTCAACGAGGCTGCGAGCGGCACCCACCACAGCTGCGTGCGCAGGCGCTCGCTGGTCGACGGACTCGCCGGGACCTCGGTCGCCGGCTCCTCGACCGTCTCGTCGGTCACGGGGCGATCACTCGTCGCGCACGAGCTCGTCCTGCTGGGCGCGGGACATCAGCTCGGCCAGTGCGCTCAGCGGCGAGCGACCCTCGAGGACGACCGCGCGCACCTGCTCGGCAATCGGGAGCTCGACGCCGTGCGACCGCTGCGAGCTCGAGGGCGCCGGTCACGGTGCTCACGCCTTCGGCCACGCCCGCGAGCCGGTCGCGCGCCTCCGGCCACGGAACGCCCGAGGCGATGAGCTCCCCCGCCTTGCGGTTCCGCGACAGCGGGCTCATGCACGTGGCGATGAGGTCTCCGACACCGGCCAGCCCCGAGAACGTCAGCGGATGGGCACCTGCCGCCACGCCGAGGCGCGTCACCTCGGCCAGGCCGCGCGTGATGATCCCCGCCTTCCCGCTGTCCCCGAGGCCCAGGCCGTCGACCATGCCGGCCGCGAGGGCCACGACGTTCTTCAGCGCGCCGGCGAGCTCCACGCCGATGACATCGGCATTCGTGTAGACCCGAAACCGATCGCCGGACAGGACCGATGCGAGCTCCACCGCCAGCTCGGCATCCTCCGACGCGACCACCGAGGCGGCCGGCTTCCCCGCCGCGATCTCGCGCGCCAGGTTCGGTCCCGACAGCGCCGCGACCCGGCGGCCCGGGAGCTCCTCGGCGATGACCTCGGTCATGCGCAGGTGCGTGCCCTCCTCGATCCCCTTGACCACCGACAGCAGCGCCGCACCTCCGTGCAGCTGAGGACCGATGTCGCGCAACGTGGCGCGCAGGTGCGCCGAGGGGACGGCAAGGACGAAGAAGCGATGCGGCTCCGCGAGATCGGCCGCATCGGCCACGCGCAGGTTCGGCGGGAATATGATCCCGGGCAGGTAGCGTTCGTTGGTCCGCTCGTGCGCCAGGCGCTCGGCCGCCTCGGTCGAGTGCGCCCACAGGCTCACCGGCCGCTCGGCATCGGCGAGGAGCACGGCGAGCGTGGTGCCCCAGGCGCCCGCACCGAGGACCCCGATTTGGTCTGTCACGCCCGCGAGGATATCAGCGACCGGAGCGTGATCCCGACCCCGAGCACCAGCCACCCGCCCCCGATGCTCAGGGCGGCTACCACCTCGCCGATCCGGATCAGCCCGGGGTCGGTGACCCACCAGCCGGTGAGCGCCTTGTACGCGAAACCTATCCCGGCGAAGGCGAGTGGCGCGAGGCTGACGACGATCGCCAGCCAGGCGATCCCACGAAGTCCCGGTCGCCGCGCGTGGGCCAGCCCGAAGCCGAGCACCAGCGCCGAGAGCCCGACCAGCCCAGCGACGAAGACGAGCCAACCCGCGTAGGCCACCGCGGATTCGGTCGCCACGATCTCGGACGTGATCAGCCCAAGCGATGACGCCATCGCGACTACTATCGCGGCGACTCGCAGCCAATGGGCCACCCCGGGACGCGATCCGTCGAGCCCGGTGAGGGCGACGACCGTCGCGCCGAAGAGCAGCGGGAAGAGCCACAACGGCGGGGAGAGGGGCGATTGGTCGGCGCCGCCAAATTCGAGGAGCCAGAGTCCTCCGCCGATCGCCCCCAGGACGCCGCCGAGGACCACCGGCACTCGCCTCACCGCGCCTTGCGCTGCCCGCGCGCTTTCCTGCGCCCAGTCGCCGAGCGGCGGGCCGCTTCCTCGGACTCGCGCTGGCGGAGGATGAGCCGAATCGGTGTGCCGAGGAAGCCGTACTCGTCGCGGATCCGGTTCTCGAGGTAGCGCCGATAGCTGAAGTGCACGAGCGACGGGTCGTTGACGAACACCACAAAGGTCGGAGGCGCGACCCCGACCTGGGTGGCGTAGTAGATCTTCGGGAGGCGGTTCCGAACGTGCGAAGGCGGGTGCGCGCGGACCGCGCCCATGACCAGGCGGTTCAGCTCGCCGGTCGGCACCCGGCGGTAGCGCTCCTCGGCGACGCGCAGCGCCTCGTTGAGGATGCGCTCGACCCGCTGCCCGGTCAGCGCAGAGGCGAAGACGATGTCCGCCCAGACCAGGTACGGCGCCTCTCGGCGGAGCTGCTTGAGCCACTGGTCGGCGGTGTACTCGTCCTTCTCGACGGCGTCCCACTTGTTGAGCACGAGGACGACGCCCTTGCCCGCCTCGAGCACGTAGCCCACGACGTGGGCGTCCTGCGCGGTGTAGCCCTCGGTCGCATCGGTCAGGACCACGGCGACGTCGGCCGAGTCGATGGCCTTCATGCTGCGCAGCACGCTGTAGCGCTCGATCCCGCGCTCGATGCTCCCCCGCCGCCGGATCCCGGCGGTGTCGACGAGGACCATCTCCTGCTCGTCGAGCTGGATCGTCGTGTCGATCGCGTCGCGGGTCGTGCCCGGCACGTCGGATACGACCATGCGCTCCTCGCCCAGCACCCGGTTCACAAAGGTCGACTTGCCGGTGTTCGGACGCCCGACGATCGCCACCCGCGGAGCACCGAGCTCGACCTCGGCCAGCTCGGCCATCTCCTCCTCGGTGAGGTCTGTCTCCTCGCTGTCCGACGCACTGACCGATGCCGCCGCCTCCGCCTCCGTCGCCGGCGGAAGGTTGTCGACGATGAGGTCGGCGAGGTCGCCGGTGTTGCGGCCGTGCTGCGCACTGATCGTGATGGTGGGGTCCATCCCAAGGGCGTAGAACTCGACCGCATCGGCCTCGCGCGCGGGGTTGTCGCCCTTGTTGACGACGAGGATCACCGGCGCCTCGGCGCGGCGCAGCCGATCGGCCACCTCGTGGTCGAGCGGCGCGAGGCCGGCGTGGGCGTCCACGACGAAGAGGACGAGGTCCGCCTCCTCGACCGCCACCCGGGCCTGGTCCTGAACGCGTTCCTCGATGTGCGTCCCCGGATCGAGCTCCAGCCCGCCGGTGTCGACCACGGTGAAGGTGCGACCGTTCCACTCCGCCGTCCCGTACACGCGATCGCGGGTCGTGCCCGCGACGTCGCTGATGATTGCCAGGCGCGATCCTATGAGCCGGTTGAAGAGCGTGCTCTTCCCGACGTTGGGGCGCCCGACGATGGCCACGACCGGCAGCGACGGCATGCGGCGCAGTGTAGGTCCCGACCGTTAGGATCGGCGCATGCGCATCGGCGTGGTGGCGACGCGGCTTGCCGGAGTCGACGGCGTCACCTTCGAGGCTGCCAAATGGGAAACCGTCCTGGCGCAACTCGGGCACGGCATCTACCTCTGCGCCGGCGAGGTCGACGCCCTGCGCCCGAATGCGCGGCTCGTCCCGGCGATGCACTTCACCTATCCGCAGGCTGCCCGCGTCAGCGCCGCCGCGTTCGACCCCGAGAGCGACCCCGATGTCGTCCGGGCCGAGATCGATCGCCTGGCGGCGCTCCTGACCCCGGTGCTCCTCGACTGGGTCGCTGCCCACCACATCGATGCGCTCGTTGTCGAGAACGCCTGGGCCATCCCGATGCAGCTGCCGCTCGGCGTGGCGTTGCGCCGCGTCGTCGAGGAGACCGACATGCCGGCGATCGGTCATCACCACGACTACTGGTGGGAACGCGAGCGGTTCGCCGGCTGCATCGTGCCGGAGGTCCTCGAGCAGGCGTTCCCGCCCGATCTGCCCCAGATCCGGCATGTGAGCATTAACTCGATTGCGGCCGCCGAGCTGAAGCGCCGCCGCGGCATCGAGTCGAAGGTCATCCCCAACGTCTTCGACTACGACAACCCGCGACCCAAGCGCTCACCCACCGTCCGCCGACGGCTGCGGCACGAGCTCGGCATGAACGAGCAGGGGCTGCTCGTGGTCCAGCCCACGCGAGTGGTGCCGCGGAAGGGCATCGAGCTGGCGATCGAGCTCGTGGGGCGCCTCGGTGACCCTGACGCGGTGCTGCTCATCACCTCGCCCGCTGGTGACGAGGGCCTGGACTACCTCGTCAGTCTCGAGCTTCTCGCCGAACGAGCCGGGGTCCGGCTGCGATATGCCGCGGACCGCTTCGTTCCCGATGACCTCGAGGGCCAGCCGATCCGCCCCGCCCACTCGCTCCACGACGCGTACCTCGCCGCAGACCTGATCACCTACCCATCGCTGTACGAGGGCTACGGCAACGCGCTGCTGGAAGCGCTCTTCTACGGCGTCCCGGTGCTCGTGAACCGGTACCCGGTGTACGTGGCCGACATCGCGCCGCTCGGGCTCAAGCTGATCGAGATCGATGGCGCCATCACCGACGCCACCGTCGACGCCGTCCGTGCCCTCACGGGCAACGCGGAGCGCCGTCGAGCCTGGGCGCGCCACAACTTCGAGATTGCGGAGAGGCACCTGTCGTATCGCGTCCTGCGCCGCCGGCTCAGCAGGCTCATCGGCTCCCTGGAGGGCTAGCCGCCGAAGACAGTCGCCAGCCGATCCAGGACCGACTCCCAGCCCTCTCGCAGATCGGAGCCGTCGCCTGACGCCGTCGCAAGGGCGTGCTCGACCGTCACGAGCGTCTCAGCTCCGCGTTCCGTGAAGCCCATCCGCACCTCCTCGGTCGGGCTCTCTTCCCCGCCGTCGAGCCAGATCCACGTCATCCGGATGAGACGCGGCTTTTCGAGGTCCAGGAACTCACCGCGGACGCCGATGCCGGCTGCCTCGGATCGGATGTCATACGCGCCGCCGATGCGCCCATCCACCGCGTAGATCGTGTCGGGGATGTGCGGCCACCACCAACGGGCGAGCCCTTCTGCGGAGGTGAACGCTGCGTACGTCGTGCCGGGATCGGTGCGCACCGCCTGGGTGACGACCAGCTCGGGCACGGGCTCAGGCGGCGACGAGGGCGTAGATGCGGTCGCGCACCTCTTCGAGGTCGACCTCGGGCGTCGAGGTCCCGCCCGTTATCCCGATGCGCGCCTTGTCGCGCAGCCAGCCGGCGTGCTCGGCGGCGAGCTCGTCCGCATCGGCAACGTGGACGGTCTCGGGCAGGATCTCGCGGCACTTCACCGCCAGCTCCTTGGTGTTGCTGCTGTTCTTTCCGCCGACGACGATCATGGCGTCGACCTCGCGCGCCAGCGCGACCGAATCGTCCTGGCGGGTGAGTGTGACCGGGCAGACCGTGTTCACGACGCGCAGGTCGTGGCATCGGCGCAGGCAGAAGGCGGCGAACTCCTCGAGCTTGTTCGGCAGGATGGTGCTCTGGCTGAGCACGCCGATCTTCTTCGTGCGCGGAACGCGCTCCCAGGTGGATCGGTCCATGTCGTCCACGACGACGTGCTTCTCGCCGGCATACGAGCGCACGCCCTTGACCTCGGGGTGGTCCTCGTGGCCGATGATGCACACGGTGTATCCGGCATCGGCGAGCTCGCGGGCTGCCTTCTGCGACTGGAGCACCCAGGTGCAGGTCGCGTCGATGACCTCAAGGCTCTCCTTGCCCTTGACCTGCTCGAACTCGGAGCGCGGCACGCCATGGGCGCGGATGACGAGCGTTCCGCCCTCCACCTGGTCGGCAAGGTCGGCGGTGCGGATGCCGCGGTCACTCAGGTCAGCCTTGATGCCCGGGTTGTGGACGAGCTGGCCGAGGGTGGTGACCTCCTTGCCCTCCTCGCGAGCGTGCTTGGCCTTGTCGATCGCGAGGCGCACGCCGTAGCAGAAGCCGGCGCGCTCGGCGATACGGACCTCGGGACGGGTTGTTGTGGTCATCAGTGCCAATTCTAGGTCAGACGCCGGGTATATACGTATATACGCCCCGGTCAGAGCTGGCGACGCTGCTCCTGCGGCAGCAGCTCGTTGATGGCCGCCATGATCCGCTCCGTACCCTGCCCGAGCTCCTCCCGCGTGAGCTTCCCGCTCGGCCGATGCGGAAGCGTGAACGGCTCGCCGATCCGCACCACCACCTTGGTCGAGTGTGGCCAGCGCGACTTCCCCGGAAAGATCCGATGCGTCCCGCTGATCCCGACAGGAAGCACCGGGGCCCCGGTGCGCATGGCGAGGTACGCCGCGCCGTCGCGGCCGGTTTTGAGGTGCCCGTCGCGCGAGCGCGTCCCCTCGGGGAAGAGCCCGATCGGGCGGCCCTCGGACAGGGCGCTGAGCGCGGCTCGCTGAGCCGCCCGGTCACCCTCGCCGCGGCGCACGAAGATCGCTCCGGTCTTCGACGCCAGCCAGCCGGCGAACGGCCAGCTCCGCATCTCCGCCTTGGCCATGAAGTGGATGACGCGATCGATCTGGTGGCCGGTGGCCCAGGCGATGATCGCCGGGTCGAGGTTCGAGCAGTGATTCCCGGCGAGGATGAACGGTCCGCTGCGCGGGACCTTCTCGAGGCCCTCGTAGCGGGCCGAGAACAGGGCGCGGGCGAGGAAGCCGCTGACAGCGGTGCTGGGGTGGAAGAACCAGCTATCCACCGATCGCCTCCAGCCGCGCCACGATGGCGTCGACGCACTCGGTCACCCCGAGCGCGCCCGAGTCGAGCTGGATCGCGTCGCGCGCGCGGCGCGAGCGGAGCGACGTCGCGACCGGAGTCCGCGGCGTCGCGGCGCTCGATCTCGACGAGGTACTCGTCGACGCGCTCGGGCGCGCCCATCTCGGCGGCGCGCCTGGCGGCTCGGACCTGCGCCGCGGCGGTGAGAAAGACCTTCAGCGTGGCGTCGGGCAGCACCACCGTCCCGATGTCGCGCCCGACCATGACCGTGTCACCGGCCTGCGCAGCAGCGCGCTGGACGCCGAGCATCGCGTCGCGCACCTCCGCATGGCGGCTGACCGCGCTGACCCCACGATCGATGCGCGGCTCGCGCACCTCGTCGGTGACGTCGCGGCCGTCGAGCAGGACCGTCTCGCGGCGGTCGCCGTGCTCGGGTCGCGGTCGCTCAACTTCGATGCGCACCTCGCCCGCCAGCGCGCCCAGCGCTGCCCCGTCGTCGAGGTCGATCCCCCGCTCGACGGCGGCGAGGGTCAGCGCCCGGTACATGAGCCCGGTGTCGACGAAGGTTGCACCGATGCGCTGGGCGAGTGCATGCCCCACGGTGCTCTTGCCCGATCCGGACGGCCCGTCGACGGCGATGCGGCGGCTCACCCGCGGGGCCGCCCGGCCAGGGCCGCGACTTCCGCGGGTCGAAGCGGCCGCCACTCCGACTCGTGCAGGCCGGCGAGTGTCAGCGTCCCGACCCGAGTCCGGACCAGCCGGTTCACCTCGCAGCCGATGGCGATGAACAGGCGCCTGACCTCGCGCTTTCGGCCCTCGCCCAGCCGAATGCGAACCCAGGTGCCCTCCTCGGTACGCTCGCGGCGCACCTCCCGCGGGGGCGCCAGGATCCGGGCCGAGAGGAGCCGGGCGGGTCCGTCCTCCAGCGTCACGCCGCTCACGAGGCGGTTCAACATCGCCCGCGACGGCGGGGGCGCGACCAGCGCGGCGTACTCGCGCTCATTGCCGTATCGCGGATGGAGCACACGGTTGGCCCAGGGCCCGTCGTTCGACAGCAACAGGAGGCCCTCGGACTCGACGTCGAGGCGACCGACCGGCCAGAGACGCTCGCCGCCCGCGTCGACCAGCGACACCACCGACCGCCGCCCGCGCTCGTCCTGCGCGGATGAGACGTAACCACGCGGCTTGTGCACCGCCAGGTGAACCGGGGTGGCGGTCGCGCCGAGCTGACGCCCGTCGACCTCGATCCTGTCCACTGCCGGGTCTGCCGAGTCGCCCAGCCCCGCCCGGGTGCCATTGACGGCCACGCGGCCGTCGGCGATGAGCTGCTCCGCGCCACGCCGTGACGTGACGCCGGCCGCGGCGATCAGCTTCTGGAGCCGCTCACGCGCCATCGGCCGCGTCGACGAGAGCGGTGAGCTGGGCGGCGTCGCTCGACAGCGGCGGCAGGTCGTCGAGCGAGGTCAGCCCGAAGCGCTCGAGGAAGGTGAAGGTGGTGGCGAAGATGATCGGCCGCCCGGGCGTGTCGCGCCGTCCGACCTCAGTGATGAGGCGTCGGTGCAGAAGCGAACGGATCACGTAGTCGGAGTCGACGCCACGCACCCGCTCGACGTCGCCGCGCGTGCAGGGCTGGCGGTACGCCACGACCGCCAGCGCCTCCAGGGCCGACGGCGACAGGCGCGCCTCCTCGCGGGCCGCGTAGGCCGCCAGGCGCGCGCCGACCTCCGGCGCGGTCACGAGCTGCCAGGCGTTGTCGAGTGATTGGAGCCGAATGCCACGACCATCGGCCTCCAGGCGCTGCGACAGCGCGGAGAGGGCGCCCTCGGCGTGGCGCAGCGGCACCTCGGCCAGCTCGGCCAGCTCGACGGTCGACAGCGGCCGCTCCGCGATGAAGAGGAGCGCCTCGAAGTACACGTCGAGCTCGTCTCTCATCGGCCCGCCTCCGGCAGCGTCTCGATGACGATCGGTCCGAACAGGTCGCTCTGCTCGACGCGAACCTGCTTTCGACGGACGAGCTCGAGGGTTGCGAGGAACGTCACCGTCGCCTCGGTCCGCGACCCGCAGCGGGCGAGGATGCTCTGGAGCACGACGCGTCCTCCCCGCGCCAGCGCGGACCGAAGCACCGTGATCTGCTGGCCGATGGTGACCTCGCGCGCAACGATCTCTGGCGGCGGGGCCACCGGCTCGGGAACCGCAGCGAGCGCGGCGAGGGCATCGGCCAGCCGCGCCGCGGGAATCGGCTCCGTGGGGGTCTCGGGCAGGTCCGACTCGCGCGGCTCCCGCCGCATCACCGGCGCCACGCCGTCGCGCTGTCCGAGCGCGACCGCCGCGTCCCGAATGGCGCGGTACTCGAGCAGCCGCCGGCGCAGCTCCTCCTCGTCGGGCTCGTCCTCGCCATCGGTGGCAGCGGGCATCGGCTCGGAGGGAAGCATGCGCCGCGACTTGAGCAGGATCAGCTGCGCAGCGGTGGCCACGAACTCGGAGAGGTTCACCGGGTCGACCGGGTGGCGAGAGAGGTGCTCGACGTAGGCATCGGCCACCTCGGCCAGGGGGACCGTGAGCACGTCGAGCTGCCGCGACTCGATGAGATGCAGCAGCAGCTGGAGCGGGCCCTCGAACACGGGCAGGGTGAGCGTGAACTCCCCGTCACCGATTGGGACCGCCACGCCCGCCTCGGACTGGATGGCGATGGGCTGCATCGGCTCAGGATGCGTCATCGGCGACCTTCAGCGCACGCTGAAGGTGCGCATCGGCCCCGGTCGCCGAGCCGGTGATGAAGGCGCACAGCCGCGGCGAGGCTCCCGATGCTGCCGCAAGCTCGGCCGACATTGCCTCGTGATGCAGGTAGAGGTGAAACGGGTGTCGCCATGAGGCGGGATCGGGATCCGCCATACGCTCCAGGGTCGCGGGCGCGAACGACTCCAGCAGGACGCCGCCGACCCGATGCCAGAGCCGCATGCTGGTGGCCCTTGGCCGCGTCGTGGAGCAGTGCCGCGCCGAGCAGGTCGGGATCGCCCTGGCCGGCCCCGATGAGCTTCTCCACCACGTCGAGGGCGTGGCGGCGATCCGCAACCGGCATGGCTGCGAAGAGCTCGTGCTGGGGCGTGGGCAACAGCTCTGCGGCGAGCGCCTCCTCGATCGGCTCGACGCGTGCAGTGACGTGCGCGACGAACTGGCCGACGCGGCGATGAGGGGTCACAACCCGAGAAGGAGCTGGGTCAGCAGGCTGGCGATCGCGAACATCCAGCCCAGTGGGTTGATGGGGCTGTTCACGTAGCTGAGAAGCACCAGCCCCAGGAGCACCATGACCCCGTAGTTTGCGTAGCGACGGACGACCATGGCCTCTCGGGGTGGAAGTACGGCGAGCGCGACGTTGTAGCCGTCAAGGGGCGGAATCGGCAACAGGTTGAAGATGGCGAGGACGAGGTTCAGCTGGACCACCGATCCAAGGACCTGCAGCATGAAGTCGTTCTGCACTCCGAGGATGATCAAGACGCGGAAGACCACCGCGAATGCGACGGCCACCGCCACGTTCGCCAGCGGTCCCGCGAACGCGACCAACGCCATCGACCTGGCTCCGCCACGCAGCGCGGCGGCGTTGACCATGACGGGCTTCGCCCAGCCGAATCCAGCGATGAGAATCAGCAGCGCACCAAGCGGATCGAGATGCGCCATCGGGTTGAGCGTCAGGCGCCCCGCGAAGCGCGGCCCACGGTCGCCCATTTCGTCCGCCACGTAGGCGTGGCTGAACTCGTGGAAGGTGAGCCCGACCGCAATCGCGATCAGCCCGGCAACGAGCTCAGGGACGGACGGCGAACCGAACAACATGGCGGCGCCTCAGGCAAGGCGCGGGAGGAGGTCTCCCAGCAGCGTGACGAGCCGCTGCGCACCGAGACGCCCCATCTCGATGACTTCCTCGTGCGTGGCGGGCTCCTCCACGTCCTCGGTGGCCTTGTTGGTGATGAGGCTGAAGCCGAGGGCTCGCGCGCCGGCGTGGCGGGCCACGATGACCTCGTGCGCGGTGCTCATCCCGACGGCATCGCCGCCCAGGGCGCGGAGCATCCGCATCTCGGCCCGCGTCTCGTACGTGGGACCCGAGAGCATGATGTAGACCCCCTCGCGCAAGGGCGCGCCGGCGCGCTCGCCCGCCTCGCGAGCCAGCGAGCGGAAGTCGGCGTCGTAGGCATCGGTCATGGCCGGGAAGCGGGCGCCGAACCGATCCAGGTTGGGCCCGAGGAGCGGGTTGTCGCCCGACAGGTTGATGTGATCCGCGATGAGCATCACGTCGCCCGGCTCGTAGGACGGGTCGAGGCCCCCCGCCGCGTTGGTGACCACCAGGGTCTCCGCCCCCAGCGCCAGCACCGCCCGCAGGAGCAGTGTCGCCTCGCGCTGGGAATAGCCCTCGTACGGATGCGCCCGGCCCGACATCACCGCCGCCGGGGTGCCGTGGATCATGCCGAAGACGAGCTCGCCGGCGTGCCCCTCCACGCCCGAGCCGGGGACGTTGGGGATGTTGCCGTACGGCAACCGAACGCGCGGCTCTGGGTCGAGAAGGTCGACGACGCCTCCCAGCCCCGATCCGAGGATCGCCACGATGCGCGGCTGCGCCAGCTCCGGGGTTGCCCTCAGCGCATCGGCGAGGGCCGCGGTCGTCTCGGTGATGCGTCGATCGAGCTCCGCGCCGTACAGGCCGTCGGAGAGGGCCGGCAGGGCCCGTTCACCCACCTACATCCGCTCCAGCAGATCGGCCTTCTTGGCCTCGTACTCCTCGGGCGTGATGAGGCCCCTGTCGCGCAGGCCGGCAAGGCTCTCCAGCTTGGCGCTGACGTCGTCGGGCTGGGGCGCCGCGGGCGCCGGCGGTGCCGCGGGTGCCTCGACGGGCGCGGCGGCCGTAGCGGCAGCGACGGCGACCTGGTCCGACCCGGCCCGCGGCGGCATCGGCTCGGCCGGTCGCATCTCGGGCGTCGGACCGCTCTGCTGGTAGCGCGGCGGCGCCAGGTCGGGGCGCTCGATCATCTGCTTCTGGTCGAACATCGCCTTCTTGAACGAGACGGGGTCGGCGATCATCGGGAAGTCGGCGACATTCGAGCCGCCCGCCTCCTCGGCTGCGGTGAGGATGTCGAGCGTGCCGAACCCGAACATGCGGCCGAACATCGACTGGTCGAGCCGCGCGTCGTTGATCTTCTCGAGGTTGGAGTCGCTCACGCTCTTGTTGAGCACGCCCTCGGCCCGGATCACGCGCTGGGAGGTGATCACCCACTCCTGGTTGCGCCAGTCCCAGATGACGAACGCGAGGTACGCGAGCGTGGCGACGAACGCCACGAGGACGACGACCGTGATGGCGCCGTCGACCGTGCTGTTGCCGAGGACCGTGTCGTTCGTGCCGATCCAGATGGCGAGCGCGAGGGCCACGATCGTGACGAGGATCCAGACCCCCATGCGCGCAATGACGGCGAACCAGTGCTGGCGGCTGGCGTAGACGACTTCCTCGCCGCGGGAGAGGTGCTTGGTGACGTAGCTCATCGGCTGTGGCGCTCCACTATCACGCTCGCGGATGCGCCCGGGCGTAGACCTCGCGCACGCGCTCGCCGGTCAGATGGGTGTAGAGCTGGGTGGTGCTGATGCTAGCATGGCCGAGCAGGGCCTGGACCACGCGAAGGTCGGCCCCTCCCTCCAGCAGATGGGTCGCAAAGCTGTGCCGGAACGTGTGCGGCGTGACCCGGTGCCGCACCCCCGCCGCGTCGGCCCAGCGCCGCACCAGGCTCCACACCGCCTCCCGGCTGAGCCTGTGTCCGCGACGCCCGACGAACACCGCGGGCGTCGGCCGCCCGCCGTCCAGTCGCTGCGCGGACCCGACCGATACCGATGCAGGCGCTCGCGCGCCTCGTCCCCCATCGGCACGCGACGCTCACGGTTGCCCTTGCCGATGACGCGCACCTGGCCGTTCGGCAGGTCGACGCGGTCGTCGTCGAGGCCCACCAGCTCGCTCACCCGCAGGCCGCAGGCGTAGAGCAGCTCGAGGATGGCCCGGTCGCGGATGCCGATCGGGTCGGCATCCGGCGGCGCGTCGAGGATGGCCTCCACCTCGTCCGGCGCGAGGACGTCGGGCAGATAGCTCCCCGGCTTCGGCGCGTCGACGAGCGAGGCGATGTCCCGCGTGGCGATCCCCTCGCGCAGTGCGAATGCGTAGAAGCTGCGAACCGCGGCGCTCTTGCGGGCCTGGGTGCTGCCCTTGGCGCCCTTCGCCTGGAGCGAGGTGATGAAGCCGATGAGCGCCCGCGGATCCTCCCTCCAGCGCGGCCCGGCCACCTTCGCGAACTGGGCAAGGTCTCGTCGGTACGCGGCGATCGTCAGCGGCGAGAGGCCGCGCTCGACCCGCAGCTCGACGAGGAAGCTCTCGATCGCCTCGAGCAGCGCCGGATCCGGCGGCCGCGGTCATCTCGCCGCGGCGCGCAGGAGTGCGTCGGCGGCCGCGTGGGCCTCGGAGCCAGCATCCGCGCCGGCGAGCATGGCGGCGAGCTCCGCGCCACGCTGCTCCGCGTCGAGCCGGCGCGCATCGGTCACGGTCCGGCCGTCGACCACGCGCTTGCCGATGACGATGTGGGCATCCGCGTGTGCCGCGACCTGCGGCATGTGGGTCACGCACAGCACCTGGTGGTGCGCGGACAGCGCCCGCAGCCGCTGGCCGAGCTCGATGGCGTCCCGCCCGCCGATCCCGGCGTCGACCTCGTCGAACACGAGCAGCGGCGTCTCGTCGGCCGCCGCGAGGACGACCTTGAGGGCCAGCGACAGGCGGCTCGCCTCACCGCCCGACGCGATGCGACCCAGCGGCCGCGGTGGCTCGCCGGGGTTGGGCGCGAAGGTGAACGTCAGGCTGTCGGCGCCGTTGCCACCGACCTCGATCGGCTCGATGGCCACGCCGAACGCACCGGCCGGCAGGCCCAGGGGTGGCAGCTCGGCGTTGACGGCGGTCGTGAGCCGATCGGCGGCGGCGAGGCGCGCGGCGCTGAGCATCGCCGCGATCCGCTCGAGATCGCCGCGAAGGCGCTCCTGCTCGGCGCGGAGCAGGTCGCGCTCCCCCTCGGCGTTCTCCAGGCGCGCGAGCTCCTCGGCGGCCTTCGCCCCGAAGTCGACGACCGCGTCGAGGGAGTCGCCGTACTTGCGCCGCAGGTCGTACAGCACCGCGAGGCGATCCTCGGCCTCGGCGCGGCTGCCAGGGTCGAGATCGACACCCTCGGCGCCGATCTCGGCGTCGCGAGCCAGCTCGGCTGCCTCGGCAGCGAGGGCCGCGGCACGCTCGGCGAGCGGGGCGAACCGGTCGTCGTGGGCGGCCGCGGTGACCAGGCCGCGCTCGGCGATCGCCAGCGCCTCGCCTGCGCCGGCCTCGTCCCGCAGCGCGGTGACGGCGGCGCCGGCCGACCGGACGATCGTTTCGGCATGGGCCGCCGCGCGAAGCTGGGCCTCGAGCTCGGCATCCTCACCGGCGAGCGGGGCCGCGGCGGCGATCTCGTCGACCTGGTGACGCAGCAGCTCCACGCGCCGTGCGAGCTCATGCTCGTCGGCGAGCAGCTCGGTGCCGGCGGCGATCGCCCCGCGCCAGGCGCGGTGCGTCAACGCGACCTCGGCCAGCAACGGCTCGTGACCCCCGTACGCGTCGAGCAGCGCGAGCTGGCGCGCGGGGTCGAGCAGCCGCTGCTGATCGTGCTGGCCGTGGATCTCGCCCAGGCGCGCACCGATGGTCGCGAGCCCGCCGACCGTGACCGCACGATCGTTGACCCGCACGGTCGATCGCCCGTCGGCGGCGACCTCGCGCCGCACGATCAGCATCCCCTCCCCCGCCTCGACGACGTCGGCCAGCGGGTCGTCGTCGGTCGGCGCGGGTGCATCGAACAGCGCCTCGACGCGGGCGGCATCGGTCCCGGCGCGGACCTGGTCGGTGCTTGCCCGCGCTCCCAGGACCAGGGCCACCGCGTCGACCACGAGCGACTTGCCCGCCCCGGTCTCTCCGGTGAGAACCGTGAAGCCCGGGAGCCAGCTCGAGGCGCACCGACTCGACGACGGCGAGGTTCTCGACGGTCAGCTCACGAAGTGTCATCAGTACGGCAGCAGCGCAGCCTTGGTGCGCAGCAGGTCGTAGAACGGGGTGCTCCCGGCCGGCTCGACCATGCGCAGCGGCTCGGGCAGGGCGCTGATCTCGACGCGGTCACCCACCGCCATGGGCAGGTCCAGCTGCCCGTCGAGGCTCACCAGCGCTCCGTCGTGGCTCTCCCGCAGGGTGAGGTGCACGACGTGGTCCTCCCCGGCGACCACGCTGTGCAGCGGCGACAGGTAGGCCGCCACCGGGGTGATGACCATGTTCCGCAGCCGCGGGTCGAGGATCGAGCCGCCGGCGCTGAAGCTGTAGGCGGTGGAGCCGGTCGGGGTGGCGACGACGACCGCATCGGCGACGTAGGTGGCGAGGTGCGATCCGGAGACCTCGACCTCGAGCCGGATCATGCGCACCCGTCGACCGCGCGCCACGACGACCTCGTTGAGGCAGGCGTGATCCTCGGTGGCGCCGTCGGCCCGGACAAGGCGCGCCGAGATCCGAAAGCGATCCTCGACCGCGTAGTCCCCCGCCTTCACCTGGTCGAGCGCACCCTCCAGGTCATCCGACTCGACCTTGGCCAGGAAGCCGATCCGGCCCAGGTTGACGCCGAGCGCCGGCACGCCGGACCCGTCGATGGCCCGGGCGGTACGCAGGAACGTGCCGTCACCACCGAGGATGCAGACGAGATCGGTGCCCTCCAGCTCGGCCCCGATGCGCTCCTGGGCATCCCCCGGCGCGTCCCACGCCTCGACGTCGTTGGCCTCGCACCACGCACGGCCGCGCTCGAGCATGGCCGGGGCGCGGTCGGAGTACGGGTTGAACGCGAATCCGATGCGCTTCATTCGTCCTCGGCGGATGCGTCGACGGCACCCTCACCGATGCGTTGCGCCAGCCGCTCGACGCTGCGACGCAGCTCCGACAGCTCGGCGGCGAGGTCGCTCGGCTCTCGGACCGCCGCATACGAGCGGTCGAGTCCGGCGGCGATGAGCGCCCGCATCAGGCTCGACGGCGACACACCACGTGCGTTGGCGGCCTCCTCGACGCGGGCGAGGAGCGCATCGGGCATGCGCAGGCTCACGATCTGGCGCATCGTGTCCGGACCTGGCTCGTGCGACGGCTCGATGACCTCGATGCCCTCGAAGCCGATCCCGAGCTGCTCCACCTCGGGCAGGCTGCGACGCGCGCGAACCGTGGCGCCTCTGCGCTTCATCGGCGCCCATCGTAATACGCGCGTACTACATCGTGTCGGCGCTCAGCGCCAGCGCGACGTGCTCGCGGTAGGCGGCGGGGTCCTCGCGTCCCGACGCGCAGCTCGATCAGGAACTCGACATTGCCGTCGCCACCGGCGATCGGTGAACGGATGGCGCGGCGCGGCGCGAGGCCGGAATCAGTCGCATCGGCTCCAACGGCGAGGAGGACGCGCTCCCAGATGACCGGATCGCGCACGACGCCGCCGCGAGGCACATCCTCCTTCCCCGCCTCGAACTGGGGTTTCACGAGGGCGACGATGCGCCCCGTATCGGCCAGGAGGTCGCGCACCGCCGGAAGCACCAGGCGCAGGCTGATGAAGCTGAGGTCGAGCGTGGCGAGGTCCATCGGCTCCGGCAGCTCGCGCAGCGTCCGCAGGTTGGTGCGCTCCATGCTCACCACGCGCGGGTCATCGCGAAGGCGCTGGATCAGCTGGGCACGCCCGACGTCGACGGCGTAGACCGTCCGCGCACCGCGTGCGAGGAGCACGTCGGTGAAGCCACCGGTCGAGGCGCCGGCGTCCAGGCAGGCGAGGCCCGTTGGGTCGATCTCGAAGGCATCCAGCGCTGCCATCGAGCTTGTGGCCGGCCCGGCTCGCCCACTTCGGCTTCTCGACCACTCGGACCGATGCGTCAGCCGCCACGAGCTGCCCGGGCTTGAGCTGCCGATTCCCGTCGAGCTCGACGTCGCCGGCGTGGATGAGGGCCTGGGCTTCGGCGCGTGACCTCGCCATGCCGCGTTCGGTCAGGAGCTGGTCGAGTCGGATCCGCGCCATGCGCGGATGGTAGGTGGCCGCGCCGTCAGCGTTCGGGTCGGGGGACGAGAACGGTTCCGGTGAGGGCCGCGACGTACGCGGCGGCGAGCACGCTCGTGGCGACGACCGCGGGTCCCGTGGCGGTCATTGCCGCGATCACGGTCAGGCCGGCACCGGTGCCAGCGACGATGATCGCGAAGCCGCTGGTCCTGCCGCGACCGTCAGGAGCGGCAAAGGCGGCGACGAGGTTGAGGACGCCCACCAGCACGAGGACCCACCAGAACGGCGCGATCCGTGTGGCGATCTCAAGGTCCGGCGGCGTGCCGCCCGCCGCCCCGGCCACGATGGACATCGCCATCGGGAAGGCCGCACCGAGACCGATGAATCCCAGGCCGGTGACGAGCAGGACGCTTCCGGCCGTGATCCCGCCGACGCGGCCGACGGCCGCCCGATCGACGCCGAAGCTGGTGCGAGGTCGGGTCGCGAGCTGAACTGCCATGCGGAGAGATTCATTCGGGTGGACACCGGGAATCATCGGTCCGGAGGCCGAGAATCCCTACGACGTCCGTCGCGGGCGAAGCCTCAGGCGGCGGTGACCCTCGAGCGGCGCGAGGCCTTCGCGGGCGTACCGAGCGCGTCCCGTACCTGCGCGAGGATCCCTGGCGCGTCGATGCGCTGCTGGACTCGCAGGTCGTCCACGGCGCCGTGGTGCACGAAGCCCTCGGCCAGGGCGACCTTGTGCAGCGGGAACACGCACGCCGGCGCGGTTGAGCGCATCGAGGACGCCGTCGCCGAAGCCGCCCATGGCGGCCGACTCCTCGGCCGTCACGACGAGCCGCTTGCCGGCCGCGTGCTCCGCAATCAACGCCTCGTCGAGCGGCTTCGCCCAGCGGGCGTTGATGACGGTGGCGGCCACGCCATCGGCGTCGAGCGCGTCGGCGACGGACAGCAGGCGCTGGACGATCGGCCCGAAGCCGACCAGGAGAACGTCATCGCCCGTGCGCAGCACCTCGCCGCGTCCGATCTCGAGCGGCGAGCCCTCCCGATCGGCGAGATCCTCGCCGGCGTCGCGCGGGTAGAGCAGCGCCGTCGGGCCGTCGTGGCCGAGCGCGGTGGCGACGAGGTCACGCAGCTCCTGCTCGTCCTTGGGCGAGCCGACGGCCAGGTTGGGCAGCGACCGCATGGCGGGGAGCATGAACATCCCCTGGTGGCTGGTGCCGTCCTCCCCCACCAGCCCGGATCGGTCGAGCGCCAGGAGCACCGGCAGGTCGTTCTGGCAGACATCGTGGACGAGCTGGTCGAACGCGCGCTGGCTGAAGGTCGAGTACAGCGCCACCACCGGCCGCATCCCGGCGAGTGCCAGGCCCGCCGCGAGGGCCACCGAGTGCTGCTCGGCGATCCCGACGTCGGTGAAGCGCTTCGGGAAGTGATCGTAGAAGCGCTGCAAGCCGGTGCCGGTCGGCATGCCGGCGGTGATGGCGGTGATGCGCGCATCGGTCTCGGCCAGGCGGACGAGCTCCTCGACGAAGGTCTGGGTGTAGGTCTTCGGCTTGCGCTGCGGGGCCGATTCGGCCGGCAGCGGCTCCTCGGTCGGGTCGATGAGCGCGAGGTCGATCGGCGGCAGCGAGGCGCCGTGGAAGGTCATCGCGTCGAGCTCGGCCGGCGCGTAGCCACGACCCTTGATCGTCTTGACGTGGACCAGCACGGGCTTGCCGATCTGGAAGGCCGCCTCGAACGCTTCCTCGAGTTCCGCCAGGTCGTGGCCGTCGAGGACGCCGATGTACGTGATTCCCATGTCCTCGAAGAACCCGACCTTGGCCCACGTGCGCTTGAAGCCCTCCTTGGCCCAGCCGAGGGCGTCGAAGGCGGGCTTTCCGACGACCGGGACCTTGGGCAGGACGCGGGCCGTCGCCGACTTCGTCTCCTGGTAGGCCCGGGACAGACGCATCTTGTTCAGCCGCGTGGACAGACCGCCGACCGAGGGGCTGATGCTCATCTCGTTGTCGTTGAGGACGATGAGGAGCGGGTGCTTCGCATGCCCGAGGTGGTTGAGAGCCTCCATCGTCAGGCCCGAGCCGATGGCCGCATCGCCGACGCAGACCGCGATCCGCTGCTGCCGCTCAGGGTCGCTGCGCTTGCGCAGGTCGCGCGCCGCCGCCAGCCCCACCCCGATGCTGACACCGGTGCCCGCATGACCGCCGTCGAAGACGTCGTGCTCCGACTCGCTGCGCCGTGGGAAGCCGCCGACGCCGCCGACGGCGCGCAGCGTATCGAAGCGGTCCCATCGGTCGGTGAGGAGCTTGTGGGCGTATGCCTGGTGCCCGGTGTCCCACACGATCCGGTCGCGCGGCGAGTCCATGACCCGGTGCAGGGCCATCGTGATCTCGACCGCGCCGAGCGAGCTGGCAAGGTGGCCACCCGTCTTGTGGACGGTGCGAATCATCTTCTCTCGGAGCTCCGCGGCGAGCGTGGCGAGCTGCTCCGGAGTCAGGTCACGGAGCTGCCGCGGCTCATGGATGGATTCGAGCAGAGTCAAGGAAAAACGTGCCCTCCCTGGGTCGCACGAAAGTATACGGCCGGCGTTGTGGCCCTTCAGACGAGCGGCTTGGTGAAGATGTAACTCGTCTTCACCCGTTCGTACCCCTCTCGCTCGTAGAACCGATGCGCCCGCTCGCGGGCGATCCGCGACGACACCGTCATCGTCCTCGCGCCCTGCTGGCGCGCCCACGCCTCGCCCGCGCTGAGGAGCGCCTGACCGATGCGGCCCGACCGATGCGCCTCGCCCACCACCAGGCCTCCGATGAGCGCCGTGTCGCCCACCGCCAGCGATGGCGTGCGCTCGACCTGGATCCAGCCGATCGGCTCGTCGGCGTCGTTCACCGCGACGAGCGCCGCTGCTCGCGGGTGCCCGTCGAGATCGGCGAGCCGGTGGACGATGTCCTCCGTGGTCGAGGGATAGCCGAGCTGGGTGGCGAGGTCGGCGACGTGAGGGGCGTCCGAGGGACGCATCGGCCTGATGCGGATGTCGGTCGTCATGGCTGGAGGCCGATGCTACCTTGGTCGCCATGAGCCAATCGGAGCGGGTGGCGGCATTCCGCGCCCTTCATGAGTCCGGATGCTTCGTCATCCCCAATCCCTGGGACGTCGGCACCGCGCGGGCGCTCGAGCAGTTCGGGTTCCCGGCGCTGGCGACGACGAGCGCCGGCATGGCGTGGTCCCTCGGACGCGCCGACAACCAGGTCAGCCTGGCGGCCGAGCTGGAGCACCTGCGCATGATCAGCGCGGCAGTGAGCGTGCCGGTCAACGCCGACTTCGAGGGCGGCTTCGCGATCGACCCCGAGGGCGTGGCGGCGAACGTCACCGCGGCGGTCGAGACGGGCATCGCCGGCCTGTCGATCGAGGACTCCACGCGGGACCCCGACGCGCCGCTGCTGGATCTACCCCTCGCCGTCGAGCGCGTCCGGGCCGCCCGTGCCGCGATCGACGCCAGCGGGAGCGGGGTCGTCCTCGTCGGTCGGTCGGAGGGGTACGTCGTCGGGCGCCCGGACCTCGGGGATGCGCTCACGCGCCTTCGCGCGTACTCCGAGGCCGGCGCCGACTGCCTGTACGCCCCTCGCCTCCGCACCGAGGCCGAGATCAGCGCCGTTGTGGAGGCCGTGGCTCCCAAGCCGGTGAACGTGCTGGCCGGCAGCGAGGTCGCCTCGGTGGCCGAGATGGCGGCGCTCGGCGTGCGGCGCATCAGCGTCGGTGGGCAGCTGGCCCGCGCGGCGTGGGCCGGGTTCCTGGCCGCGATGACGGAGACCGCCGAGTCGGGGACCTTCGGGTGGATCGAGCGCGCCACGCCCGGCGCTGAGCTCGACGCCCGCTTCGCCGACGAGGACTGAACATCGAGCCGCGAAGGCGCCTCGCCCCGTACCTGGTGGGTACGCAACGGCCGTCCTGAGCCCCAGGGCTGGCCGCAAACGTCGGTTCTGTACCCAGCTCAGCACATGGCGGCCAGTTTCGAGCGCTCGGGGTCCGATGCGTACCCGCTGCGGTACGCGCCGACGAAAGTGACGCCACCCTCCGGCAGCTAGGGGCGCTCGGAGGGCTCCGGGGCGGCAGACCCTCGGCGGCCGAGCTCGGTGATGGTCAGCTCGGCCTCGCTGAGGCGCTTCTCGCACGCCGCGTGGAGCCGCAGCGCCTGCTTGTAGAGCTCGATGCTCTCCTCCAGGCCCACGTTGCCCGCCTCGAGGTCCTGCACCGACCGCTGGAGGGCGGCGACGAGCTCGTCGAACGGCCGCTTCGCGAGGTCCGCATCGGACAGGGAGGCGAGATCGAGGTCGTCGGTCATGCCAGGAGCTCCTCGGTGCCGTCGGTGCTCGTGCGCTCGACGCGCGTGTCCACGGTACCCCGCGCAACGATGACCTGGAGCGGATCGCCGGCGGCGAGGGTTGCCGGGTCGCGCACGATGCGGCCATCGGCGGCACGGGCCACGGCATAGCCGCGCTCGAGCGTGGCCGTCGGGGACAGGGTTCGGAGTGAGTCGGCCACGGCCGCGAGCGCCAGGCGGCGGCGTTCCAGCCGGTCGCCCAGCGATCGCGCTCCGCGGTCCAGCAGGTCGGCGGTGCGCTGGCGAGCCGCGCCGATGTCGGGGAAGAGCCGCCCGAGGGCGCGGGCCTCGGCGTCGAGGAACTGGCGACGATCCGCGGCGCGGGCCAGGAGGGCGGCGCTCGCCCGCTCCCGGAAGCGGGACAGGATCGCGGGCAGCTGCGCCCCGTCGGGCGTGGCAAGCTCGGCCGCGGCGCTGGGCGTGGGCGCGCGAAGATCGGCGACGAAGTCCGCGAGCGTCGTGTCGGACTCGTGGCCCACGCCGACGACGATCGGCACCGGCGCATCGGCCACGGCACGCACGACCCGCTCGTCGTTGAAGCCCCACAGGTCCTCGAGCGAGCCGCCGCCGCGCGCCAGGATGATCGTGTCGATGTCGGGCTGGGCGTAGAGGCGGCGCAGCGCGCGAACGATCGACGGGGCGGCGGCACCGCCCTGGACCACGGTCGGCGACAGCACCAGCTCGACGAGCGGGTATCGGCGGCGGAGGACGTTGCCGATGTCGCGCCACACCGCGCCCTGCTCGGAGGTCACCACCCCGATCCGGCGCGGCCATCGCGGCACCGTCCGCTTGCGACCCTCGTCGAAGAGGCCCTCGGCGGCGAGGCGCTGCCGGAGCTGCTCGTATCGGGCATGGAGGTCGCCGGCTCCCGCGGGGGTGATGGAGCTGACGTACAGCTGGTAGACACCCTGGGGCTCGTAGGCGCGGACGCGCCCGTGCACGATGACCTGCATCCCGTGCTCGGGGCGTACCACCGCGCGGGCGAGCTCCTCGCGGAACAGCGCCGCGCGGATCTGCGAGCTCGAGTCCTTGAGGACGAAGAAGCAGTGTCCGCTGGCCGGAAACGAGGGCTGGCTGACTTCGCCCTCGACCCAGACGTCGGCGAGTGTCGCATCGGCGTCGAGGAGGCTGCGGACACGACGGTTGAGATCGGTGACGCGCAGGATGCGCGGGGCGGGCCGGGCTGCCTGCTCGTCCCAGAGGGTCGGCTGGTCGGCCATGCGCCGGCTACTGGACCCGGGTGACGTACTCGCCGGTGCGCGTGTCGACGCGCAGGGTGTCGCCCTCGCTCACGAACAGCGGCACCTGCACCACCAGGCCGGTCTCGAGCGTGGCGGCCTTCTTGGCGCCCGTGGCGGTGTCACCGGCGAAGCCCGGATCGGTCTGGGTCACCTTGAGGTCGACGGTGACCGGCAGGTCCAGGCCCAGCACCTCGCCCTCGTGGGTGCTGACGAAGACCTCGGTGTTCTCGAGCATGTACGACGCGTCCTCGCCGATCATCGCCGCGGTGATGACGAACTGGTCGTAGGACTCGGTGTCCATGAAGTGGAAGGCGTCGCCATCGGAGTAGAGGTACTGCGCCTTGCGCTGCTCGACGCGCGCGCGCGGCCACCGTGTCCCGGCCTGGAACGTGCGCTCGACGATGTCGCCCTTGCGCACGTTCT
Organism: uncultured Chloroflexia bacterium; assembly: GCA_963725885.1. GTDB lineage: Bacteria > Chloroflexota > Limnocylindria > QHBO01 > QHBO01 > JACDBZ01. The sequence goes on from CAVSAH010000002.1 coordinate 216,666, forward strand.
GGAGCTTCATCCGGACCTGGGCAGAGCCGCGGGCCATCTTGATGTGGCTCCAGTCGAGGACCTTCATGAGCTGCCCGTCGAGCTCGATGATGACGCCCTTCTTGACGTCGCCGGTGCTGATCAAGCGGTGATCTCCTGTTTGAGCCGATGCGGCCGATGCGTGCGTGCCACAGGATAGCCATCCAGGGCATGCGCCTCGAGTTATCGCGCCGATGACCTCAGCCGATGACGAGCGCCTCGCGCGGCGACGACGTGAGGAGGCGCGGGCCGGAGGGCTCCAGCGACACGATGTCCTCGAGCCGGATGCCGGTCACGCCTGGCAGGTAGATTCCCGGCTCGACGCTGAACACCATCCCCGCCTCGAGCGTCGCGTCGAGGGTGCGACGAAGGCCGGGCGGCTCGTGGGTCTCCAGCCCGATGCCATGGCCGAGCCCGTGCCCGTACGGCTCAACGTCCTCGCGCTCGATGCGCGTGCGCGCGATCGCGTCGATGTCCCTGCCGTTCACGCCGACCGCCAGTGCCTCGATGGCGGCGGCCTGCGCCTCACGCACGGCGTCGTGGTAGCGACGGATGTCGTCGGGTACCTCGCCGACGAACAAGGTGCGGGTCATGTCCGACCGATACCCGTCGACGATGCACCCGAAGTCGAGCAGCAGGACGTTGCCGGGCTCGACGGTCGCGGATGAGGGGCGGCCGTGCGGCATGGCTGCCCGAGACCCCGCGAGCACGATCGTGTCGAAGGCGAGGCCCTCGGCCCCGTTGGCGCGGAAGTATCCCTGGAGCTCCCACGCAACCTCGCTCTCGGTCATGCCCGGGCGGATCCATTCGACCATGTGGGCGAAGCAGGCGTCGCCCAGCCCGCAGGCGCGGGCGATGGCGTCCACCTCATCGGGCGTCTTGAGCAGCCGCAGAGGAGCCAGCTCGTCGTCGAGGGCGTGCAGCTCGACGCCCGGCGCGGCGGCGGCCAACCCGGACCAGGCCGCGTGCGGAACGACCGCCGCCTCCATGCCGAGTGACTCGATCCCGTGCTCGAGGAGCATCGGCGGCAGGTCGGCATCCATCGAGCCCGTCGTTTGGACAAGCGTCCAGCCCGGCGCCTCGTGGGTCGCCTGCTCGGTGTAGCGCGAGTCGGCGAGGATGAGCGAGGCGTCGCGGGTGACGAGCAGCGTGCCGGACCAGCCGGAGGTCGGGCCTTCCGCGTCGGTCAGGCGGAAGCCGCTGAAGTAGCGCTTGTTGGCCGTCCTGCTGATCAGGACGGCGTCCAGGCCGCGGTCGTCGAGGAGCGCGCGCAGCGCCGCCAGGCGCGCATCGGTCACTGGCCGGCGCACTCCGTGTTGGCCTGGGCGATGTTGGCGTTGTGCTCGTCGAGGGTGCGGGCGAAGTAGTGCGACCCGTCGCGCGTGCCACCCGGGCAGCCCGCGACGAAGAAGAGATACCCGTCGTCGAGCGGCGCCGTGGCAACCGCCTCGATCGACCCCGTGCGGGGCGCCGCGATGGGCATTGGCGGCAGGCCCGGGATCGTGTAGGTCTGGAACCCGATGAGCTCCTCCTCGAGCGCCACCTCGCCGCCGGGGACCATGAGCTGCGGCCACCAGTCGATCGAGCCCCATCCGTCGACCGGGAGCGGCGTCCCTTCGACGTTGGCCAGCATCGGGTGCCCGATCGGGTGCGCCTCGCCGGTCATCAGGCCGTACTGGAGCGTCGGGTCGGCGTTGAGGAGGCCCACGGTCTGCGGGTTGTCGGGCTGGAGGTAGCGGTTGATGTAGACCGCCGCGATGAGCGGCCTCTCCTCGTCGAGGACCGCCTCGCGCTCGACGATGCTGGCGATGATGATCGCCTCGTCCAGGGTCAAGCCCTGCGACGCGATGGCGTCGCGGATCTCCGGAGTGAGCCGGGTGCCGAACTCGGTGAGGAGACGCCGGACCACGTTCACCGGGGCCGCCTCCTGGCCGCTGATCTGGTACTCGAGGGTCTCGGGCAGGATGTATCCCTCCAGCGAGCGTCCCGCGGGGAGGTCGGCGAGGAAGTCGAACTCGTTGAGCAGGTCGGCGGGTGGCGCCTGGAGGATGGCGGCGAGCTCCTCCATGTTCGTCGTCATCTCGCTCTCGGCAAACGCTGCGACCACCTCCTCGAGCCGGAGCCCCTCGAGGATCGTGACGCTCGTCGTCGGTCCGAATGGCTGACCCTGGAGGGCCGCAACGATCTCCGAAGGGCGGAGCGTCGGCGACAGGTCGAACGTGCCCGCCGCCAGCGTTCCCTCCCGGCCCGAGGTGATGACCGCGTACTGGAACGCGACCTCGCTCGAAATGAGCCCCTCGGCGGCGAGGAGGCGGCCGATGCTGGTGTCCGTCGCGCCCTGCTCCACGACGACGGTGACGCGGTTCGGCTCAGTCGAGGCCGGCTCGTCGGCGAGCGCCGTCGGGTCGTACCAGCGCACGAAGTCCTGGACCAGCCCGTGCTCGATGGCTCCGGGGTTCTCCTGCACCCAGGCCATGACCCGTGGGGCGAAGAAGGCGTTGAAGCCGAAGATGACCGCGATGATGAGGAGGCCGATCGAGCCGGCGATCCACATGAGCAGCAGCAGCGGCTGAGCGCGCTTGCGCCGACGCATGGGACCCTCGCGCTGCTCGCGCAGCTGACGGATCCGCGAGTTGCGGCGCTCCTCGTATTCCCAGTCGCCTGGGCGTCGGGTCATTCGGTCTCCTCACCGGGACGAAGATCGTGGCTCGGCGCCGCGGGGATGGCGTCGAAATATTGTTGCAGGATCAGGCGTGCCGCCGCTGAGTCCACGTCGCCACCGCGCCGATCCGGGATGGAGCCCGCGGCACGCAGCTGCGCGTCGGCCTCCCACGAGGTGAGCCGCTCGTCGACGAAGACGATCTCGGCACCGATACCCGCCAGCGCATCGCCGAACGCGCGGGCGCGCGCGGCCTGGGTCCCCTCGCGGCCGCCCAGTGTGACCGGAAGCCCGATGATCAGCAACTCGACCCCCTCGTCGGCCATGAGACGCCGGACCTGCTCCACCGCGTCGGCGAAGCTCCGGGTTCGCAACGCGGTCCGCGCGAAGGCCATTCGCGTCTCGCTGTCGCCGACCGCCACGCCGATGCGGCGCTCGCCGTGGTCGAGCCCGATGGCGCGCGTCACCGCTCGAGCACCTGGATGTCGACGCGCCAGGTGCGGTCGGGCACGGTGCCGACCCAGAAGGGCCACAGCTCGATGGTCGCCGTGCCAAGGTGGGACAGGGCCGCGACTGCCTCCTCGCGGTCGAGCCCGACGATCATCGGGAGAATGGAGTCGGTGTCGATGACCGCGACGCGGGTGCCGCTCGTGGTGGTCTCGACCTCGAGGCCGTTTTCCGTGGCCGTGGTCGACGCGATGTCGACCGCGGTGGAGGTGCTGTCCAGGATCCACCCCTGAGGCAGGAGCGAGGTGTCGGCGGAGACCCGCGCAACAGCCTCGGCCTCTATGTCGGGGACCTCCGCGACGAGCTCGTCGTACTCGAGCGTGCCGGTGATCCTGGCGGACTGCCTGTCACGTGCGCCGACGAGGTCGTCGAGCCCGCTGATCTCCGGTTCCGCACCGGCGATGGCGTCGACACGGACGAGGTTTTCCCCTCCCGGCAACGCGTTGTCCACCGCCGCTCGGAGCGCCTCGGTGAGATCGGCGACGGCGAGGTCCACGTCCTCCTGGGTGATCTCCGAGCCCGCCTCCGTGGCTCCTCCGCTGGTGGGCTCCGGGTTGACCACGAGCGTCTCGGTGATCGACGGGAAGCCGCGCAGCTGACCCTCGAGCGAGTCGTCGAGGACGGTGTCGATCGCCCCGGCCTCCACGTTGCCGGCAGGACCGGGTGCGGCGGCCGTCACGTCGACGCTCGCCTCGCCCGCGGTGATCCCGCCCTGGAACGGGTCGAAGGAGCCGGCCGGCACGATGATGGCCTCGACCGTGGTGAAGGCCTGGTCGCCCTCCTCCTCCCCGGTCGCGACGAGGCTCTCGGCGGGCACCTCCACGTTGAAGAAGTTGAAGTTGAAGAACGTCACTCGCCCGGCCGCCGGATCGTTGATGTCGAAGCTGCCGGTCGCGGTCACCGTCGCGGATTCGGTGACCGTGCCGGAGACGTGCTCGGCGTCGGTGAAGGTGAAGGCCTCCGTGACCGGCCCGACCTCCTCGGCATGCGGCACGATCGTCACCGTCGCCGCGGGAAGCACGATTGCGCCCACCGCGCCCCAGCCCACCACCACCGCGAGCAGCGCCGCGCCGATGGCGACCCATGAGAGGCGCCTGTTGCGTGGCCGCCGACGCGCGGTGCGCGGACGAGCTGGCGCGCCGCCTGGCTGCCCGATCGGCCCGACGGGTTCGGTCTCGGCCTCGCGCGTCACGGCCTTGCCGGACACCGCGACCGCCGCCAGGGTCGGTGCGATGTCCTCGGTCGCCGGGCCGCGCACGACGTGGATGGCCGCGGTCCGCGCGTCCGCCGGATCGGCCGGCGTGACCGGCTGGCCCGGGACGGCTTTCCGCGCATCCTCGACACTCTGGTATGTCGCCAGGCCGGCATCGGCGGCGAGTGAGCGGGTCAGCGCGTCGCCGACTACCGCCAGCTCGCGCTCTTCATCCGCCGCTGCCCGGGCCAGCAGGCGGAGGGCGACCGAGCTGGACGTCGCGCGGGAACGACCCGGCGCCACCAACACGATCTTCCCCGGGTCGGTGTCTCGCACGCGACGCACCACGGTCGTGATCTCGTCATCGGCCTCGAGGTAGATGAGCGTCGTCTCGTCGCTCACAGCTGCAGCTCCCGAACGGCACCCCGCATGGCCCGATCCACCGCGGACGCTCCCGCATCGAGCACGAGCGCCTGGTGCGCGAGGGCCAGCGGCGTGACGTCCTGGCGGGTCGAGAGCTCCCCGGTCGCGTCGCGCAGCCCGACGACCTCGTCGGGGGCGAGCGCGCGGATTGCCGGCCGGCGCGCGAACGGGAGGCGCTTCCACCACTCGTCCTCGGCGAGGACGGTCGAGATCTGCGGCAGGTCGGCGCCTCCGCCGCAGAGCAGGACGCGTCCCGGAAGGAGCTCGCCCGCGGCGAGGTCGCCGATCATGATCTCGACCCCGTCGCGCCAGATGCGGGCGTCCTCCAGCAGCGCCTCGCCGACCTCGGCTGGCGCGTCGGGCTTGCCGGCCGCGAGCTTGGCCGCCTCGGCCTCGGCGAAGGAGAGGCCCAGCCGCTCGCCCAGGCCGCGGGTGAAGGCCCGCCCACCCAGCGCCAGCATCTTCGTACCGCTCACCCCACCGCCGCGAACGAGGGCCACGTCGGTCGTGCCGCCGCCGATGTCGACGAACACCGCGCCGGTGTCGCCCAGCTCACCCGGGTTCAGGCAGGTGGCGACGGCGTAGGGCTCGGCGATGACCCCGAGCAGCTGAAGATGGAGCGCATCGGCCACCGCCTGGAGCGCGCCGAGGTGAACCATCGGCGCGAATGCGTTGAAGACCCCGAGCTCGACCTGTGAGCCCGTGAATCCGAGGGGATTGCTCACCGGATAGCCGTCGATCGTCATCTCGACGATGGCCGCGTGGACGAGGCGCACCTCGAGCCGATCGACGCCGGACTCCCAGCGGATCCGCTCTTCGGCCTCGCGCAGCGCGTGGTCCTGCGCCCGCCGCACGAGGCGATCGAGCTCCGCCTCATCGAGCGGGCGTCGCGGGTCGTCGCGGCGCGTGGCCAGCGTGGCGGTCGTGCCCTTCACCAGCTCGCCGGCGATGCCGATGACCGCGGCCATCGGCTTCAGCTCGGCCATGGCCCGCGCCTGGTCCATGGCAACGCGGCAGTTGGCGACGACCGCGTCGATGTCGCTGACGGTTCCCGACTGCATGTGCGCCAGCCCCTGCCGCGTGCGACCGGTGCCCCGCACAGTGCCGATGAGGCGCCCGCCGAAGTCACGCTCGACGGTGACGACGAGCGCCTTGGCGAACTCGGTGCCGATGTCGAGCGCGGCGATCGCAGGCGGCGTCCCGCCGCGCGCGGCGCTCCGCACTCGGTCGGTGACGCGCCCCCAGAGCTGCGCGACGCCCGTCACGCTGCGGTCAGTCCGTCTCGATCCGGCGGAGGGCCTCGAGGGCGAGGCGGCCGGCCTGCTCGATGGCCTCCGCCAGCCGGCCCGCGTCGCGGCCACCGGCCTGCGCGAGATCGGGGCGCCCGCCGCCGCCACCGCCGATGATCGGCGCGGTTTCGCGCACGATGGCACCCGCGTCGAAGCCCTCCGCCGCCAGGTCCCGACTGGCCGCCACGAGCAGCGACGGCTTCTCGCCGGGACCGGTGCCTCCAACGACGGCCACGAAGCGCCCGGTCATGCCTCGCAGGTCGTCGACGAGTGCGCGCAGCGCCGCGGCATCCGCCTCGGGGTACGAGGCGACGACGACCTTCGTGCGTCCGGCGTCCTTCGCGTCGTGGAGCGCCCCGGCGGCATCGAGCCGCGGCGTCGCCGCGCGCGGCTCCTTGGCGGCCTTCTCGGCCTCGCGCAGCCGGCCTAGCAGGGACTCGACGCGGGTCGGGACGTTCTCCTCCCGCTCCCCGAGTAGCGTGGCGGTCCGGTGGAGCGCGTCCAGGCGCTCGGCGATGAGCTCGGTCGCCGCCGAGCCGGTGACTGCCTCGATGCGCCGCAGCCCCGTCCCGATGCTCGACTCACCGGTGATGACGAACGCGCCGATCTGCCCGGTGCTGGCGCAGTGGGTTCCGCCGCACAGCTCCTTGCTGTAGCCGTCGACCTGGACCACGCGCACCGAGTCGGGCAGGTACTTCTCGCCGAAGAACATGTCCGCGCCGAGCTCCTGCGCGGCCTCGAGGCTCATCTGCTCCGGCTGCACGAGCGCGTTGCGCCGGATCTGCTCGTTGACGAGGCGCTCGACCTCGCGCAGCGCCTCGCGCGGCGTGGCCGACTGGGCGGGGAAGTCGAAGCGCAGCGCCTCCGGCCCGACCCAGCTGCCCGCCTGCTTCGCCTGCTCGCCGAGGACGTCGCGAAGCGCGCGATGCAGCAGGTGCGTGCCGGTGTGGTTGCGCGCCGCGCTCCAGCGGCGGTCCTCGTTGACGCGGGCCTCGAAGATCGGCTCGCCGGCCGACAGCATCCCCTCGACGCTCCCGACGTGGACGATCGCGTCGCGGACACGCTGGGTGTCCTGCACCGCCATCCGCCCGCGCTCGCCGAGCAGCGTGCCACGGTCGCCGATCTGGCCGCCGCCCTCGGGGTAGAAGGGCGTCCGGTCGAGGACCGCCGCCCAGCGACCGTCGTCGAGCTGCTCGAGGCCGATCAGCCGCACGTCGTCCACCGCCGTCACGTTGGGATAGCCGATGAACTCGCTCGTCAGCGCGGCCAGGTCGTCGCTGACCGCGAGGGCGCCGCGCCGCTCGCCACGCGAGCGCTCGCGCTGCTCGGCCATGGCCGCGTCGAAGCCCGCGCGGTCGACGGTCACGCCGCGCTCCGCGGCCATCTCGATGGTCAGGTCGATCGGGAAGCCGAACGTGTCGTGCAGCCGGAACGCATCGGCTCCGCTGATCTCGCCGCCCGCGGCGACGAGCTCGTCCAGGCGGGTGGAGCCCGCCTCAAGGGTGCGCGCGAACTTGTCCTCCTCCGCCTCGACCGCGTCGAGGATCGCGGCGCGTTGGTCGGCCAGTGCGGGGTACGCGCCGCCCATGAGATCGATCACGACGCCGCACGTCTCGCGCAGGAACGGCCCGTTGATCCCGAGCAGGCGCCCGTGGCGGACCGCGCGGCGCATGATCCGACGCAGCACGTAGCCGGGTCCCTCGTTGGACGGCGTGACGCCCTCCGCGAGCAGGAATGTCATAGCCCGCGAGTGATCGGCGACGACTTGGTAGCTGAAGCGCTCCGACTCGACCGTCTCCGGGTCGTGGCCGATGAACGCGGCCAGGCGCTCGATGATCGGCGCGAACAGGTCGGTCTTGTAGTTCGAGTCGACGCCCTGGATCGCGCTCGCCATGCGCTCGAGCCCCATCCCGGTGTCGACGCTCTTGAACGGCAGTGGCGTCAGCGTGCCGTCGGCGGCGCGGTCGAACTCCATGAACACCAGGTTCCAGATCTCGAGCCAACGCGGGCAGTGCTCCGAGTGGTCGGGCACGCACTCCGGGCCCTCGGACAGCTCCGCGCCGCGGTCGTAGTGGAGCTCGCTGCACGGGCCGCAGGGACCGGTGTCGCCCATCTGCCAGAAGTTCTTCTCGTCGCCGGCGGCGATGTTGCCCCATCGGACCAGCCGATCGGCGGGGAGCCCGATCTCCTCGGACCAGATGCGGTGCGCCTCGTCGTCGTCGGTGTACACGGTCGCGGCGATGCGCTCGGGGTCCAGGCCGAACTCTTCGGTCAGGAGCTGCCAGGCCCAGTGGATGGCGTCGTGCTTGAAGTAGTCGCCGAAGCTCCAGTTGCCGAGCATCTCGAACAGGGTCTGGTGCCGCGGCGTGCGGCCGACCTCCTCGAAGTCGTTGTGCTTGCCCGCCACGCGGAGGCAGACCTGGGCGTCGACGGCGCGGACGTAGTCGCGCTTCTCCTCGCCGGTGAGCACCCGCTTGAACGGCGCCATGCCCGAGTTGACGAACAGGAGCGTCGGATCGTCGCGGGCCAGCAGCGGAGCCGAGGGCACCCGCGTGTGACCCCGCTCCTCGAAGAAGCGCTGGAATCGCTCGCGGATGTCGGCCGCGCTCATCGGCGGCGTCGGCTGGTCCATGCTCGGCTCACGAAGAGAGCCGGTGAATGATGCCCACCGGCTCTCGTCCTCCTGCTCGGGTCCTTCCGGTGTTGAGGCCTATGCCTGTCCCTCGGTGGCGGCGTCGATGCCGGAGACAAGCTCCGCCCGCGCCTGGTCGGCGGCGGCGCGGCCCTCGTTGATCGCCTCGTCCAGCTCGGCCCTCTTGCCGTCGACGAATTCGCCGACGTGCTCCCGAAGCTCGTCGCCGGTCTGCGGCGCGAGGAGGAGGCCCAGCGCGGCCCCGATCAGGCCGCCGATGACGACGCCCGCCAGGAAACTTCCGAATCCGGAGTCCTTCATGAGTTCGCTGCGTCCTCTCGCGTTTCCCACGATTCTACCGGCAGCGTCTCGCCCCGTCCCGCGGCGACCGGGACCGACGCCGACCCGACGCTGCGCTCCAATGCCGCCGTCGCCTCGCTGAGACGATCGACCTGCACGGCCACGTCGGCGCTGAGGACCTCGACGCCACCGGCCACCTCGCGCGCCTGGACGAGCAGAGGTCGGAGCTCCTCGTCGGTGGTGCGGGCAAGGCGCCTCAGGTCGCGCGCCAGCGCGCGCGACTCCCGGATGAGCGGCGTCGTCTGCCAGGCGAGGTAGACGAGGGCGATGCCCGCGGCCAGCACGCCGAGGCCGACGCCGATGTTGAAGATGGCGAGCGCCACGTCCATGGTCGGGGACTCTACACCCGTTACCGGTCCTCGATCCGGACCGGGCCGATCGCGGTCAGGAGCGTCACGGCCAGCATGAGCAGCTGTGCGCCGATCGACGCGGCGAGGACGTGCATGTCACCGATGCGCAGGACGTCGATCCCGGTGGCACCCCCGACAGCGTCCCCGAGGATCACGCCGACCACCGATGCGGCGAGCAGCGCCAGCACGATCCTCCCCCATCGGCCGCGGATGGCAACGAAGACGAGCAGGTTCGCGAGCGCGAGGAGCGGCACCCATAGCAGCCAGGGGGACACCGGCCGCGGTCAGTCCGGTGGACGCGCGATGCGGCCCCCGCCGAGGCACTCCTCGCCGTCGTACAGCACGGCAGCCTGGCCGGGCGCCGGGGCCCAGACCGGCTCCGCCGTCTCGACGACGAACCGGTCGCGGCCGACCATGGTGATCTCGGCCGGCACGTCCGGCGCCCGATGACGGATCCGAACCGATGCGTCGAAACGCTCGCGATGGCGGCTCCCCGGCAACGAATCGCCCGCCGTCGACGCTGAACGTACGCTGCGCGACCTCCTGGCGGCGCCCGATGACGACGGTGTTCGACGAGGGCCGAACCTCGCGCACGTACACCGCCTCCCCGAGGGCGACGCCGAGGCCGTGGCGCTGCCCGACCGTGTAGTGGGCGTAGCCCGTGTGCGTGCCGACCTGGGTCCCGTCGGCGTCGATGATCGGCCCCGGCTCCCCGGCGTAGCCGCGCCGCTCCTCGAGCAGCTCGCGGTAGTCGCCGAGCGGCACGAAGCAGATCTCCTGGGACTCGGGCTTGTGGGCGGTCGGCAGCGTGAGGTCCGCGGCAAGGGCCCGCACCGCCGGCTTCGTCATCTCGCCGAGCGGGAAGCGCGTCCGCGCCAGCTGGTGCTGGTCGAGGACCCACAGGAAGTAGGTCTGGTCCTTGTTCGCATCGGCGGCCCGCATGAGGCGCCATCGCCCGTCGCGGTGCTCGAGGCGAGCGTAGTGGCCGGTGGCGACCGCATCGGCCCCGTAGGCGGCCAGGCCACGGCGGAGGAGCTCGTCGAACTTGATGTACTGGTTGCAGGCCTGGCACGGGTTCGGCGTTGCGCCGTCGAGGTAGGCGTCCACGAAGGTGTCGATCACCCGGGCGCCGAACTCGCGCTCGACGTTGAGGATGTAGAACGGGATGCCGAGGAGCTGGGCGACGCGGCGCGCGTCGTCGGCGGCATCGGGCGAGCAGCAGCTGCGGCTGAGCTCGTAGCCCTCCGGCAGGTCGCCGTGGGTGCGCATCCAGACGCCGATGACCTCGTCCTCGCCGGCCTCTCGTGCGAGGAGTGCCGCCGCGACCGAGGAGTCCACGCCGCCGCTCATGGCCGCCACGATCCGCGTCACGCGACCGTCGCCTCCACGGCGGGGACCGAGGTGCGCAGACGGGCCACGCAGGCCACGACGGTCTCGATCGTGCGCTCGATGTCCACCGCGCGTCGTTCCCGGCCCGAGGGTCAGGCGCAGCGAACCGTGGGCCTGCGTCTCGCTGATGCCCATCGCCAGGAGCACGTGCGAGGGATCGACGCTGCCGGTGGTGCAGGCGCTTCCCGTGCTGGCCTCGATGCCCTCGAGGTCGAGCGCCGCCACGAGGTCGCCGCCCTCGACGCCGTCGACCACCACCGACGCGCTGTTCGGCAGCCGCTCGCTCGGGTGCCCGGTGAGCGCCGACCCCGTCGATGGCCAGGAGTCCGGCGATGAGGCGATCCCGCAGCGGGCTCAGGGCCGGCGTGGCGTAGGCCGTGGCGATGGCCTCCCCGAACCCGACCGCGCCGGCCACGTTCTCGGTCCCCGCGCGCCGCTGGCGCTCCTGGGAGCCGCCCGAGAGCTGCGGCAGCATCGGCGTGCCGTGGCGGACGTAGAGCGCGCCGATACCCTTCGGGCCGCCGAGCTTGTGGGCCGACAGGCTCACGAGGCTGGCCTGCCAGGCATCGGGGGCGGGTGGGGCGAAGGCGGCGGACTGGACGGCATCGGTGTGGAAGGGCACCCCGCGTTCGCGGCAGATGGCGCCGATCTCGGCCACGGGCTGGATGGTGCCGACCTCGTTGTTTGCCGACTGGATGCTGACGAGGGTGGTGCGCTCAGTGATCCTCGCCGCGATCTCGTCCGGGTCTACGCGGCCGTACTCGTCCACTGGAATGCGGGTCACGTCGAAGCCCTGCCGCTCGAGGACGTCGGCGGCATGCAGCACGGCCTTGTGCTCCACTGCGCTCGTGATCAGGTGCCGGCCCCTGGCGCTCGCGGCCCACGCGACGCCCTTGAGGGCGAGGTTGTCGGCCTCGGTTCCGCCCGAGGTGAAGACGATCTCGCGCGGCTTGGCACCGAGCGCCGCCGCGATCCGCTCACGGGCCTCGTCGAGCCCCTGGCGCGCGCGCCGGCCCGAGGCGTGGATGCTCGAGGGGTTGCCGTGGTGCTCGGTGAGGTACGGGAGCATCGCCTCGAGCACCTCGGGGCGCAGCGGCGAGGTCGCCGCGTGATCGAGGTAGATGGCCATCGCCCGCCGATGATAGCCCCGACTCCCCTTTGGCGGCGGGTTGCACCCGGCGCCTCATCGGCGTCAGTGGGTCAGTTGTATTCCGAGGAATGCTCAGCGCGGTCGATGTCGACGGTCTTCTTCACGATCTCGAGCGTCTCTTCCACCGTTCGGCCGTTCTCATCGGCCGCGGCCTTGACGTCCTCATATCGGATGTTGGCCTGGCCCATCTCCCTGTGGGCTTCCATGCAGCCACATGTCAAACACATGCGGCGGTCACTGCATCCCGCGTGCCGCCTGCGCCCGCATCGGCGGATAGCATCGGCGCAGACAACGAAGGAGAAAGCCCGATGCTGGTTCGAACGCTGGCCGAGATCACCGATACCGAAAACGACGTCCGCGGCGATGGCTGGCGCGCGCGACGCCACTTCGTCCGCGCCGACGGACTGGGATTCTCGATGTCCGAAACCACCGTCGACGGCGGCAGGACGATGGAGCTCTGGTACAAGAACCACCAGGAGGCCTGCTTCGTGATCGAGGGCGAGGCGATCGTCACCGATCGCGACACGGGCGCGATGCATCGCATCGGTCCGGGGGACGCGTACGCGCCGGGTCATGACCGTCACACGGTGGAGGTGCTGAGCCCGCTGCGTCTCGTGTGCGTCTTCAACCCCGCACTGACGGGCAGAGAGACGCACGACGCCGATGGCAGCTACGAGCTCGCCGACTAGGGCGCGACGACCTCGATCGGGGCGCAGATGACCTCGGCCGCGTTGCCGGTGCAGATTCGATAGGTCCCGGGCTCCGCGATGTCGGGAATGAGCACCTGGTCGGGTCCAGGACCGCCGACACCGATGTCTTCCACCGCCAGGCCGGCACCCCCGGCGCGGCTCCACGTTCGCTCCCACTCCGGCCCCGGCCCGTCGGAGGTCAGGAAGTAGAGCGTGCGCCATCCCTCTGCCGTCTCGAGATCGAGCGTGAAGAGGATGCCGCGGGTCGTCTCCTCGGGGAACGTGAGCGCCGCGATCCCGCCCGGCTCGACCTGCACCGGCTCGGCGACGATGAGGTCGGGGCGCATTTCGGCGCCGGGATTCTCCGGCACGCCGACGGGCGTCGGCATCAGCGGCGCTACGCAGCCGCTCGCGAGGAGCATGGCTGCGAGGGCCAGGAGGCTTGGTCTCATGCCGCCAGAACGCCCAAGTGGTGCCGCTGGTTCCGCGGCACGACCTCAGTCGTCTTCGACGACACGCAGATGCAGCTCGTCGAGCTGCTGCGGAGCGATCGGCGAGGGGGCGTCCATCATCAGGTCGGTCCCCGACTGCGTCTTCGGGAAGGCCATCACCTCACGAATGTTGTCGACGTCCGCGTAGAGCGCGGCCCAGCGGTCGAGGCCGATGGCAATCCCGCCGTGTGGCGGCGCCCCGTACTCGAGCGCGTCGAGGAGCGCGCCGAACTGGTCGCGCATGCCCTCGACGGTGTGCCCCATGAGCGCGAAGGACTTCTCCAGCAGCTCGCGCTGATGGATCCGGACCGATCCGCCACCGGCCTCCCATCCGTTGAGGGCAAGGTCGTACTGCTGGGCACGGGCGTTCCCCGGATCGGAGTCGAGCAGGGGGATGTCCTCGGGCACCGGCGCGCTGAACGGGTTGTGCGTCGCGTCCCAACGATCGCCCTCGGCATCCCAGGTGTACATCGGGAACCGGTGGACCCAGACGTATCCCAGGACCGATGCGTCACGCAGGCCGAGCCGATCCCCCATCTCGAGCCGCACGTGCCCGAGCGCCTCGGCAGCCGCGATGCGGTCTGCATCGGCGACGATGAGCACGAGGTCGCCGGCCGACGCACCCGTGGCGGCCAGCAGGCCCGTCTCGTGCCCCTCGAGGAACTTCGCGGCCGGTCCGTGGAGCGATCCGTCGGCCTGGACGCCGAGGTGCACGAGGCCCTTGGCGCCGTGGCGCTTGGCGAGGTCGGTCAGCTCGTCGAGCTGTTTGCGCGAGTAGTCCGCACAACCGGGCGCCACGATCCCGAAGACGGCCCCACCGGCCGCGAGCGGCTCGGAGAAGACGCGGAAGTCGACGTCGCGGACCGCATCGGCCAGGTCGACGAGCTCCATGTCGAAGCGGATGTCCGGCTTGTCGGATCCGTATCGGCTCATGGCCTCCGCGTAGGTCAGCCGCGGGAAGGGCTCGGCCAGGAGCGGTCGCTGCGGGAGGACCTCTCTGGCGACGCGGGTCACGACGCGCTCGACGGTCGAGATGACGTCCTCCTCGGTCACGAAGCTCATCTCGATGTCGACCTGGGTGTGCTCCGGCTGCCGGTCGCCACGCATGTCCTCGTCGCGGTAGGCGTGGGCCAGCTGGTAGTAGCGGTCGTACCCCGCGACCATGAGCAGCTGCTTGAGCTGCTGCGGCGACTGCGGCAGCGCGTAGAACTCGCCGGGCCGCAGCCGCGATGGCACCACGAAGTCGCGCGCCCCCTCCGGCGTGGAGCGGATGAGCGTCGGCGTCTCGATGTCGACGAAGCCCTCGTCCTCGAGAGCATGCCTGATCGCGGATGCCAGGCGTGAACGGAGGAGCATCCGTTCCTGCATCGGCGGCCGGCGGAGGTCGAGATACCGATGCTTCAGGCGCAGGCTCTCGTCGAGGCCCGGCTGCTCCTCGTTGATGTAGAACGGCGGCACCTTCGAGGGGTTGAGCACCTCGAACCGATCGACCGCCAGCTCGATCTCGCCGGTGGCAAGGTCGGCGTTGGCTGTGCCCTCCGGACGCGCACGGACCACGCCGGACGACCTGGACGACCCACTCGTTTCGCGCGGGCTCGGCGGCGGCATGGGCGTCGGCCGCGTCGTCGGCGTTGGTGACCACCTGCGTGATCCCATGGCGGTCACGCAGGTCGAAGAAGGCGAGATGGCCGTGGTCGCGGCGCCGATGCACCCACCCGGCAAGCGTCACGCGCGTGCCGACGTCGGAGGCGCGCAGCTCGCCGCAGGTGTGGCTTCGGAAGGCGGTCTGCATCGAGGCCCGATGGTAGCTGGTCAGGCGCCGACGTCCGCGATCGCCTCCGCGAGCGGGACGGTGCGCTGCTCACCGCTCTCGAGGTCCTTGAGCCCGACCTCTCCGCGCTCCAGCTCGTCGCCGACGATGACCGCCCAGCGGGCGCCGGCCTTCGCCGCGCTCTCGAGCTGCTTCCCGAGCTTGCGGCTGCTCCCGTCGGGTCGCACGGCGAGGCCGGCCCCACGAAGCTCGCCGGCCACCCGCAGCCGTGCCGCCTGGTCGTCGGTCGCGCCCACGACGGCGACGAGCGGCGGCCGGGGCGGCAACGCGACCGCCTGCTCGGACATCGCGAGGATCGTCCGGTCCAGGCCGATCCCGAACCCGATTCCCGGCGTCGGGCGCCCGCCGAGGAGCTCGGCCAGCCCGTCGTAGCGGCCTCCGCCGCCGATCGCCTGCTGCTGGCCCTCGCGCCCCGCGATCACGAACTCGAACGTCGTGCGCGTGTAGTAGTCGAGCCCGCGCACGAGCCGATGGTCGACCACGTACCGCAGCTCGAGGGCGTCGAGGAGGTCGAGCACGGCGCGGAAGTGGTCACGGCACGCGTCGCAGAGGTGCTCGGCGGACTTCGGCGCGCCCTCGGCCAGCTCGGGATCGAGCCCCTTGTCGTCGAGCACCCGCAGCGGATTGATCTCGAGCCGCCGCCGTGAGTCATCCGTCAGGTCGCTCGAGGTGCTCCGCGAAGTAGTCGACCAGCGCCTGGCGGTAGCGCGGGCCGGCAGGTCGCGTCGCCGATCGAGTTCACGTGGGCGACCGCATCGGTCAGGCCGACGGTCGCGTAGAACCGATGGGCCAGCTCGACGAGCTCCGCATCAACGGCCGGACCCGGATCGCCGATGACCTCGACGTCCCACTGGCTGAACTGCCGGTAGCGGCCGGCCTGGGGGCGGTCGTAGCGGAACATCGGACCGATCATCGACAGGCGCAGTGGGCCGGGACGCACGTGCATCCCGTGCTCGACGAAGGCGCGGATGATCCCGGCCGTCGGCTCGGGGCGCAGCGCCCACTCGGCGCGCTCCTCGTCGCTCCCGCGCAGCACCGGAGACGCGGAACATCTCCTTCTCGACCGCGTCGCTGCTCTCCCCCAGGCCGCGGGCGAAGAGCTCGACGCGCTCGAAGAGCGGCGTATCGATGCGCTCGAGCGCGTACCGACGGGCGAGGTCGCGGGCGACGGACTCGACCCGATCCCAGGCAGGGCCCTCCTCGGGGAGCATGTCGCGCGTACCGCGAGGAGCGGTGATCTGGCGGCGGGACATGCGCCGCAGTCTACTGGCGTGCGGGCTTGGGCCGCTGGTCACCTCGGTTCGGGACAGCCGGCACTGGTGCGGCCCTCGCCGGGCGGCCCACCGTCACCGTGCAGCAGTGGAGGTGCGCGATGACGATCCTGAGCGACGAACACGTGAGTTCGAGACGGCCGCGAACGAGGGCGATGAGGCGAAGGCGTCGGCGACGCGCGCCCGCTTCGTCTCGATCCCCGAGCGCCGATACCTGGCGATCGACGGCGACGCCACGCCAGGCGGGAAGGCCTTCCAGGAGGCGATCGGTGCGCTGTTGGCACGGCCTACGGGCTCCACTTCGCCATCCGCGCGCGAGGCGTTCAGGCGCCGGTCGGGCACCTCCACGGCCTCTACTGGTTCGAGCGGCCGGAGCCGATCGCCCTGTCCCTACACGCGGGGAAGCCAGCGCGTCGGGGCCGATGGAGTGGCGCCTGCTCATCGCGATTCCGGACGAGGCGACCGGCGACGAGGTCTACCGCGGCGATCGAGCGGACGATGGCCAAGCGCGGAACCGGCTCTGCGCCGTGCCCAAGGTGATGACGTGGCACGAGGGCCGGGTCGCCCAGCTGCTCCACGTCGGGCGGTACGACGCGGAGTACCCGACGATCGAGCGGCTCACCACCGCGATCCGGGAGGCGGGCCTTCGCCCGATCGGCTGCCACCACGAGATCTACCTGAGCGGCCCGCAGACACCGCCGGAGCGGACCCGGACCGTCATCCGACAGCCGGTCGGCGGACGAATCGGCGCCTGAGGCTTCAGCCGTCGGTCCCGGCACCCATCCGGCGACGCGTCTGGACGTCGACCGGCCGCTCGGTCTGCTCGTGCGCGGGATGCTCGACGAGTGCGACGAGGCGGCTCGCCATGAAGCGGCCAGTTCGCACCGGCGTTCCGGAGCGAGTCACCTCGCTCACCTCGACCACGCCGCGGGCCGTGGTGACCTCGATCCGCCGCCCGGCGCGTGTCGCGACGATCTCGAAGGTCTGCGTGCCGCCCTGGCCGGTGTCGACCACCGCCTCGACGCGATCGCCCTTCATCGGTCAGCGCGCCTCGCGGGTCGACCGAGGTAACGTCGCGCAGCCGCTCGATCTTGGTAAGAACGTGCGCCAGCTGCTGGAGCGATGTCACCTTGAACGTCGCGGTGATCGTGGCCGTGCCGTCGTCGTGGGTGGCGACCGAGGCCGCGACGATGTTGACCTTGTACTCGGCCACGACGTTCGTGACCTCGTTGAGCAGCCCGGGCCGGTCGATGGCCGTGATGCGCACGGTGATCGGATACGTCTGCTGGCCGACGAGCTCCCACTCCACGTCGATGAGCCGCTCGATGTCGCGCTCCGAGAGGACCGACGGGCACGACGAGCGGTGGATGGTCACGCCCTTGCCCCGCGTCACGTATCCGGTGATCTGGTCCCCGGGGATGGGCGAGCAGCAATTCGCGAAGCGGACCAGCAGGTCGCCGACGCCCTTCACCTTCACCCCGGTGGTCGACGGAGCTGCCGGCGGGGCCTCCTCGGGCAGAGTGATCTCGACGTCGTCGTGGATCTCGAGCTTGCTGACCACCGACGCGGAGCTGATCGCGCCGTAGCCGATGGCCGCGTAGAAGTCGTCGATCTCGCGGTAGCGGTACTGCGCCGCGAGGTCGGTCAGCTTGGCGCCGTCGATCGAGGCCAGCGTCTCGTGCGCCAGCCGCCGCAGCTCCCGGTCGAGGAGCTCCTTGCCCTGGGTGATGTTCTCGTCGCGCTGCTGGCGCTTGAACCAGGCGCGGATCTTCTCGCGGGCGTGGCTGGTCTTGACGATGTTCAGCCAGTCGCGGCTCGGCCCGTGGGCGGCCTTGGTCGTGACGATCTCGACGATGTCGCCGTTGCGCAGGCGGTAGTCGAGCGGCACGAGCCGGTTGTTCACCTTGGCCCCGATGGTCCGATGACCGACATCGGTGTGGATGCGGTAGGCGAAGTCGAGCGGCGTCGCGTCGCGCGGGCAGGTCCTTGACGTCGCCCTTCGGCGTGAAGACGAAGACCTGGTCCTGGAAGACGTCGAGCTTGAGGCCCTCGACGAACTCGGTCGGATCGCTGACCTCGCGCTGCCAGTCCATGAGCTGGCGCACCCAGGCCAGCTTCTCGTCGTACTTGCGGTCGCCGCGCGACCCTTCCTTGTAGCGCCAGTGCGCCGCGATCCCGGCCTCCGCGATCTCGTGCATCTGCCGGGTGCGGATCTGCACCTCGAGCGGCTTGGCCTCCGGACCGATGACCGCGGTGTGCAGCGACTGGTACATGTTCGCCTTGGGCATGGCGATGTAGTCGTCGAACTGCCCGGGCACCGGGCGCCACAGCGAGTGCACGACGCCGAGGGCGGCGTAGCAGTCCTTCACGTCGTCCACGAGCACGCGGATGGCGTTGAGGTCGTAGATCTCGGTGAACTCGGCGCCCTTGCGCTCCATCTTCTTGGCGATCGAGTAGAGGTGCTTCGGCCGCCCGCTGATCTCGGCGTTGATCGCGACCTTTGCGAGCTCCTTGCGCAGGATGCCGATGGACTTGTTGACGAAGCTCTCGCGCGCTCGTCGCCGGTCCGCCAGCGTCTCGACCAGCTGGCGGTACTTCTCGGGCTCGAGGTACTTGAAGGCGAGGTCCTCGAGCTCCCACTTGATCTGCCACATGCCCAGCCGATGCGCCAGCGGCGCGTAGATCTCCATCGTCTGGCGCGCGATGCGCTGCTGCTTCTCCGGCGGCAGGTGCTGGAGCGTCTGCATGTTGTGGAGCCGGTCGGCGAGCTTGATGATCACGACCCGCACGTCCTCGGCCATGGCCATGAACATCTTCCGGATGTTCTCGGCCTGCTGCTCCTCCATCGTCCGGGCGCTCCCGAACTTGGACAGCTTCGTCACGCCGTCCACGAGGCGGGCGACGTCCCGGCCGAAGCGCTTCTCGATCTCGGCGATGGTGTAGTCGGTGTCCTCGGGAACGTCGTGGAGCAGCGCCGCGGCCAGCGTCTCGGCGTCCATCTGGAGCGTGGCGAGGTAGTGGGTCACCGCGACCGGATGGGTGATGTACTCCTCGCCCGAGCTGCGGAGCTGGCCCTCGTGCGCGGTGACGGCCGTGTCGTAGGCGCGGCGGATCAGGGCGGCGTCGATGTTCGGCCGGTGGCTGGCGGCCTCCGCGACGATCTCGTCGATGGTGTGATCCGGGCACCCGCCGCCTCGCCGCCGCGCGTGATCCGCTGCACGACGGCCGCAGGGGAAAAGCGAGCCAGCTGCGCCATGGGAGCGTGATGCTAGCACGCACCGGCTTCCGCCCCGCCTCGCGCACCTGGCAGGACCGGTCTAGTACCCTAGGGGACTGCGAGCCATGCCGCGCCCGCGCCACGGAGGGAGTCCCAACCGATGCGCTCGAGCTCTTCTCGTCTGATCCGCCTCCTCGTCGTGCTCGCCACGGCCCTGTCCCTGCTGGCCGCTCCGCTGTCGGTGTCGGCCACCGGCGGCTCCGGCGGCGCGCATGCCGCATTCGACGTCACCGCGCTCACCACGGACGTGCTCGGTTGGCCAGCCCGCTGCGTTCGACCTCTTCATCCGCAGCGACGGCCGGGATGCCTTCAACCAGACGAAGATCGAAGGGACCGCGCCGGGTGGCACCTTCGTATCCGCGCCTGCCGGGTGCACCGGCAGCGGTGCATCGGTCACCTGCGTGCTCGGGAAGCTCTATTCGGGGCAGACTCGCACGCTCCGCTTCGTCTTCCTGGCGCCGGCCGCGGCCGGAACGCTCACCTTCTCGGCGAAGCTGAAGAACTCGGGTGGCTACTCGTACTGGTCGAAGCCCGAGCTGAAGGACAGCGCGACCGCGTCGGTCAGCGACGATCCGAACTTCTTCGGAAGCTGGCAGCCGGCCCACGCCGGCGCCCTGACGTTCTCGACCGATTCGGTCGGCGACGACAACGGCCAGAGCTCCAACGTGTCCGTGCCGCCGGTGCCGGTGGGCTACCCGGTGCGGCTCGGCGAGGTCGACGAGTCGATCGTCTGCAGCAACGGCCAGACGTACGCCGGCTTCGGCGACGCGGTGGAGATGTCGATCGCGAACGGCGCGGCTGTCGAGCCGCACCTGACGCTGACCCTCACCTACGAGAAGTCGGCCGATCGGCTATCGCGATCCCTGGAAGATCAGGTTCGTCCACCAGCTCGATGACGGGACCTGTCAGTTCCCGCCGCGCTTCTGCCACCATCGGAACGACGGGTTCTGCTTCGACGCCTGGTGGACGGGCTGGGCTACGCACAAGAAGCTGGTCATCCGCGTCGAGCTGCCGATCAACGGCCGCGGCAAGGGGTTCTAGGCGAGCCGGTCTACGCCGCCGGACGGACATCGACGAGCCGCGAGGCTCGTCCGCGCCGACGATGTTGCCCTTCGCCTCGTGAATCGCGAGCGCGGCGGTCAGCGCGTCCGCCGCCTCGGCTCCGCGGCCGCGGCGGCGAGCACCGATCCCCGAGTCGGTCGAGCGCCTCGGCACGGAGGATCGGCGCTGCGGTCCGTCGGTCAGCGCGACCGCCTCGTCGGCGAGTGCGGCGCCTCGTCGAGTTCGCCTTCGTGCGCGCGAGGCACCGACCGAGGACGAGCGCCAGCGACCTGGGCATCGACGTCGTCGAGTGCCGCGAGCGCCGCGGCCTCACGGCGACGCGCTCGGCCCTCGGCAACGTCGCCCTTCCTGACCAGGACATGGCCAGGAGCCCCGACGACCGATGATCGCAGGTAGCTCTCGCCGAGCACCTCGAGGTCGCGCGTCATCGCGCGCAGCAGCGCTTCGGCCTCGTCGAGGTCGCCGGCCAGGATCTCGACCGGGGCGGCATCGGTCGACGTCGAGGCCGCCAGGCACACTCTTGACCGAGCTCCTCGATCATGCCTTGGCGCGCCGGTACGCCTCGCGCGCCTCGTCGTCCAAGATTCCATCGCGGGCAGCTGCAAGAGGAAGAGCATGGATCACCACCTGGGTCGATCAGTCGCCCTGACAGACGGTCGAGCCGCCTACCGCCAAGTTCTCGCGTCACCGCGGCATCGACCATCGCGACAGCGAGCGCGTACGCGCCGCGCCTCGTCGTGCTGGCGGACGTCGTCGACCGACTCGCGTACCGGACGACGGCTCCGCCTCCCCTCCGCCACCGCGTATTCGAGCGCGATCTGCGCGCGTAGCGGACGCGCCACACGGTCACCAGGCCCACGGTCTGCCGGCTCGCCTCGAAGGTCGGATGGCGCGCTCGACCTCCGCCTTCGGCCCTCGCCGCCACCCCTCGTTGCCGGAGTAGAGGTCGACCAGCGGCCGAACGAGGCGCCCGCGGGCGGCACGGCGCGTCCGCTGCGCGCATCATCGGCCACCGGTCGGTCTTGCGGAAGGCGGGTCGGCAGCCTCGCGTCGCCCTTCTCCGATCAGCGCCTCGGCAGGGTTCGGACGGCTAGCTCCGGAGCGGATCGTCGGCGCAGCGTCTCGCGCGCCCGCGCAGGAGGTCGACCACTCCCGGAAGGTCCCCGCGCGTCAACGCGCCGCGACCAGCGGGCGAGCTTCTCCGACCACACCGCCAGCCGCGGGCATATCATGCGTGGCGGTGCCGGCTCGGTCCGGTACGCCGCCCGCCTGCTCGAGGTGATCCTCGAGTGTCTCGTCACGCTCACTGGCCCGTCGACGCCTCGAGCCACTCCGCGCTACACCTCATCGACTCGCTCGCGCCCGCTTCAGGACGCCCACGTCCACCGCGTCTCGGATGAGCAGGTGGTCGAACCAGAGGTCGGTCTCCTTCGTCGGGCACTGCCCCTCGCGCACAGCCACTCGCGGCCAGGCTCAGGTCGTCCAGCACCCCGCGCGCACGGCGTCCGGCGGGACCCGGCGCGGTCTCGGACAGGAGACTCGAGGCCGTGGCCGAGCGCCAGGATCCACGGCCAGCGCTCGCCCGCCTCGAGCCGGTCAGCGGCGGCGAGGAGCACCTCGATGCTCGGCAGCACCTCGGCCCGGCCCAGGTCGCCGTCGCCTGCCAGCGTTCGCCCGCCTGCACGGCGGTACACGCTCTCGGTCGGCGTCGAGGACGCTCTCCCCTTCGGGGCGCGGTTTGCCCTCCGGCCGCGCGCACGATGAGTTTTGCTGGGATGGGCTGTCGGCATCTCCAGGCCGCCGGTCATGTTCTCGATCAGCTGCTCCGATGCCTCGTCGGGCGGGTTGTCGAGCGTCAGCTCTTGGCCGCGTTTGCGGAATCGTCCATCACTTCCCGGTCCGGCTGTGTCTCAAGGCGTGCCGGGCGGGCCGTGCAGACGATCAGGGCGTCGGCGTTCGAGCGACCCGCTCAAGCAGGTCTTCGATCGGCTCGATGAACGTCGGCACCCAGATGAACGTAGTCCATCCCGACCACGATTGATGACCGTACAGGGCAGACCTACCTCGCCCAAGTCACGGAGGCCCAGGAGAGCTCCGGCACCGGCAGCTTCTTCCTCGCTCCAGTCGAGACACGGACGCGACACCGCCGCGCCGATCTCGGCATCAGCCGCTGAGCTCCTCGACCTTGGCGCCGGCCTCGTCGCCGACCACGTCCTGATCCGGCATGCAGGGCGACCTACCGCCGCTGTTCTGGCCCAGGGCGGCGTGATCGCTTCGCCGTACGGCAGCAGCGGCCGCGGAGGATGATGGCTGCGTCGCTTTCAGCTTCGAGGGGCGGCCGCAGGACCAGCCCTTCCCGAGGCCGCCTAGCCGAGGTCCATGGGGACGGTCAGCGCGCCCAGCCCGCCGCTACGCTCGTAGGGCAGCGGCGTTTCTCCACATCCTCACGCCCACGAACGGCGCAGGGTGGCAGCGCCGACCTGTTCGTCGCCGTGACGCGGACAGCCGAACGCGGGCACGGGCTTCTCCTTGCCCTTGAGCTGGGGAGCGGTTCCACCGCCTCCACATGGAGGGCCGCACGCGCGCGGCGATGGGTGGACCAGCCGATCGGATCTGGTCCGGCTACGACGGCCTGCCCGGCGCGGCACGGCCATCCTGGGGGTCTGGCAGCGGCGCCTGCTGTTCGTTGACCGCGACACGGACCACGACCTCCCCGGTGTGGAACCGTCCTCGCCGCCAGGGCGATCTCGTGTCCCGCCTCCAGCTGGCGCGGTTCGGGCGGCGAGCGCCTCGCGCATCTCCCGCCGCGGCTGGCACCGCTTGGAGCGCGTCATCCTCGTGCGGCACCGAGCTACAATCCCACCACGACCACGGCGTGGCCGATGATTTTCTGATGCGTCCCGCATTGGCGGGTCAGGAACCGGTCATCGCCATGAAATAAGAGGTCGAGCACCTCGGCCAGACGGCTCCAGATAGACCCATTCGCCAGGCCGGTGGAGTCCTTCAGGTCGCGGAACACCTCGACATGGGTCTTGCGCTCCTCTTCTGGATTTGCCGCCTTTGCAGCAGGCGGTCCCACAGAACGCGCAGGCGCTGAACTTCGGTCCGGATTCAGCCTCACCACGGCTCGGACACGCTCGCACGGCTGGAGTGTCGGCGCGGACCATGGGCGAGTCCAGCGCGAGACCGTCGAGCCGGGCGCGGCAAGGGCCTCGATCACGCGTGCCGCAAGCTCGAGCAACGACGCGGTTGCCATCCGCGGCTTCGAGGGGACGAATGCCTCCAAGGGATGATCCAGGGGACAGCTCCATGGCTCGTGGATCGAGATCCACGCGGGAGCTTTTCGGCGGAGGCCGAGGCGTGCGAGCGCGCCGATCTCCAGTGCCGGATCGGCTCCGCGCAGCGGATGGGCGCAGCCTGGCGACGGCCTTCGCCGCCCGGCTCGTGACGAGCAACACCTTATTCACGTCGAGCGCAGGTCTTCGCAAGAGGGTGCAGGCAACGGACGCTGGCTCCGCGCCTCTGGAATCCCCGCGACGATGATGTTCGCGCTTCCGCTGGGGCGGCACGCCGTCGCCGCCAGCGAACGCCGGCGGTATCGGCGGGCTCGGATCGCATGCCGTGCGCCTCGTCGTCGATGCCCGGCGCATCAGCCGTGCTGGCGTGCGGTCATCAAGGAGGCCAGCAGGATTTTTTCGCTCCATGAGCCCACCGATCCTGGCGTCGGCGAGCCGCTAGGCTGCGGGGTGATGCCGATGCGATCAGGACCTGGTCCGCGTCGGCTGTCTGCTGCTCATCGCGCTCGTCGTTCCGCCTTCGTGCCCTCGGCTTCGAGGTTGATGACGGCGGCGTCGGCGTCATGGCCCGCTGGGCCGAGCGAGATGGCCGAAGTCGGTCGTCGCACTTCTACGACGCGGATGGCTCGATTGTCCCGCGTTTGCTGTTCCCGCTATCGGCGCTCAGCGACCGCTTCGACCAGGAGGCCCTGGCCCTCGCGATCAAGGCCCTGTCCATCCCGTTCGACCTGGCATCGGCATCGTCCTGTGCGTGGTCGTCCGGCCGGGGAGCTACGGGCTGGCCGGACTGGCCGCGGCCTGGCTGCTCCTGTTCGACCCCGCGGTCATCCTCGGCCGGGCCGGTGTGCAGGGCCAGGTGGACAGCGCCAGGACGCTCACGTTCCTGGGGGCGCTGCTCGGCGAGCGCCGGCGCGCGGTGGGCGTGGCCCGCGCCCTGGCCATGCTGGCGACCTTCAAGCCACCAGTTCGGCTGGTCGCGCTGCCCGTCGTGGCGGTCCAGCCATCCGCTGCCAGGCGCGACGGGGATCTCGCCTCGTCGGTCGCGCCCTCGGCGGGATCGCCCTGACCTGGCTGGTGGTCGGCGGCCGCTCGCCCTCCACCCGGCTCGTACGCCGAGCTCGTCTCGGACACCGCGGAGCAGGGTCCGTCCACGTCGCTCCATGCCTTCAACCGTCGGGCTGCTCGCGGGTTCGGCGTGCCAGACGACGGGTACGTGGCGATCGGGGCGGTCGCGCTGCTGGTCGGCATCGTCGGGGCGATCGTCGGCCTGCGTCGGGGAGACGACAGGCCACGATGCTGGCGGTTCGCGCCATGCTCGTCATCGCCTTCTACTTCCTTCCGACGCGGGTCCACGACCGGTACCTGTTCCCGGTGATGGCGCTGCTGGTGCCGTTCGCGGTCGCGCCGGCGGGCGGCTTGATCGCTTACATCGTCATGGCGACCGGGTTCGCGGCCAGCCTGCTGTTCGCTCCACGACATCACGGCCTTACGAGCTCCCCGTGGGTCAGGCCGAGGTCCTCGTGGCGCCCGCCGGCGTATGGGCCATAGGCCTCACGCTGCTCGGCGCCGCCGTGCGCCTGGACCTGGCTGCTCCTCGTCAGGGCGCCTCGCCTGCCGGAGGCGTTGCCCGTCCCCGAGGCGAGGCGAGCCCGCTGCGCCGCCGAGTAGGCGGCAACGCCGATACGCAGAGCAGGTCCAACCTGAGCCGAGCGGCAGGTCGCGCGCGCCGAGAAGGTGCCACCTCCGCGCCGCCAAGCCCTCCTTGGACTGGCGGACTCCGCCGGTGGCCAGTTCCCAAGGCGTAGATCGCGAACCCGTCCCGGCGAAGCCGGCGATTGCCGCCCACTTGAGCAGGTAGTTCGACCGCGACTCTGCGCCCGCATCGGTCATTCCGCCGTACGACTCGACCACGCGATCCCCGCACAGGAAGTGGAACAGGGTCGCCACTCGTTCGCCGCCGAGGAGGGCGAAGCTCAGCCGGACGCGGCCGCTCCGGGCGCGAATGTCGTCCAGACCCGCTCGTAGTAGGCGGGGTCACGCGCCACGAACCCGGCGCGGCTCGCGGTGAGCCGATAGATCCGGTTGAAGTCTGCGAGGGCCTGGCCCTATGACATCGGGCGCCGCGGATCCGTCGAACCGCTCGATGGTGACGCCGTCGCGCTCGGCCTTGTTCACGTACTGCCGATGCTTCCGCCGCAGCGCTGCCCGCAGCGCGTCCTCGCCGGCCGTGAGGTCGATGACGCGGGTGATGGGTGGCTGGACCTTCGCGGCTGGATGCCACGGCGGCTGCGATGAGGGCCTGCTCGAACGGTGCGCCGATGCCGACCTCGGGATCGGCGCGCACCGTCGCGACGCGCTCGGCGTGGCCGAGCGACCGCAGGGCAGCCACCAGCGCGTCGCGCACCGGTGGTTCGTCGAGCCGGCCCATCGGCCCGCGCGGCGCATAGGCGAGGTGCCAGCCAACGATCGGGATCGGTCGCAGCAGGAGCTGGACCCCGGCGAGCCGGCTCCTCTCGTGTAGGTCCGATCGCGATGCGCACGGGCCTCCAGCCCGCGCCGGGGCCCGGAGCTCGCCCCACTCCCACAGCTGGGGAAACGCGTGATAGGGGGCCTCCTCCACGAAGCGCGTTCCACGCGTCGCGTCCGTGATCCGCCAGGCGCGCAGCTCGGGCCACTCGGCGTTCCCCCACCCGGAGGCCGCGAGGACCTGGCGCGCCACCGTCGGTCGTCCCAGGCTCGCTTCTCCGTCCCGTAGAAGATGCGAGTCCTCGTGGCCCTTGCCGGCCAGCAGGATGACGTCGCCGTCGCGGGCCAGGCCCGATCGGCGCGGGCAATCGCGTCGCGTCCATCGTCGATGACCCACAGCCGCTCGCCATCGGCGGCGCCGGCAGCTCGCGCGCCGCCGGCGATCTGCTCGTTGATGTCGCGCGGGTCCTCGAGGCGCGGGTCCTCGTCAGTGACGATCACGAAGTCGGCGGACGTCGCGGCGACGCCGACCATCGGAGCCCGCTTCGTCGGGTCACGCTCGCCGGCCGAGCCGAACACGACGATGAGTCGGCCCGTCGTCACGGCGCGCAGCATCGCGAGGACCTGGCCGAGCGAGTCGGCGGTGTGGGCGTAGTCGACGATGACCGTGAACGGCTGACCGGCGTCGATCCGCTCCATTCGCCCCGGCACGCCGGAGGTGTCGGCCAGCGCGGCACCCGCTCGATCGAGGTCCACGCCCAGCGCCTCGCCGATGCCGAGGACCGCGAGCGCATTCGAGACGTTGAAGCGTCCCGGCATCGCGACGGTGACGCTGCCACTCCATCGAGGGCTGGCCAGGTGGAACCGCGTTCCCGTCGCGTCGGCCTCGAGCCTGGTGGCGCGCAGGTCCGCATCGGCCTCGATGGCGTAGCTGAGGACACGGCCGGCGGCGCGCTCACGGAAGTAGCCGAAGGCGGGGTCGTCGGCGTTGAGGACGGCCACGGGAGCTTCCTCGATCAGGAGCGCCTTGGCCGCGCGGTAGGCCTCGAGCGTGCCATGGAACTCGAGATGCTCGCTGGTCACCGTGGTCACCACGCCGATGTCGAATCGGCAGTTCCGCGTCCGCCCCAGGGCCAGCCCGTGCGACGTTGCCTCGATGATGGCGCTGTCGTTGCCGGCCGCGACCATCTCGCTCAGCAGCTCCTGGAGCTCGAGCGCCTCCGGGGTCGTGGCGCGCGAGTCGTTCGGACTCCAACGTGCTCCCGATGCCGGTGGACACGGTCCCGATCAGCCCCGGCCGGTGGCGCTCGGTCGCCCAGAGCATCTCGGCCGCGAGCGACGCGACCGTCGACTTCCCGTCGGTGCCCGTGACGCCGATGACCGTCAGCTGCTCCGAGGGTCGACCGAACCAGGCAGTCCGCGGCATCGGCCAGGGCCCGACGCGATCGATCGACGACGAGCTGCGGCGCGCGACGTCGGGGAGCTCGCGCTCGACCACGACGCCGACCGCTCCGGCCGCCACGGCGTCGGCGACGAAGGCGTGGCCGTTGACATGGACGCCGGGAACCGCGAAGAACAGTGTCCCCGGCCCGACGAGGCGCGAGTCGTAGGCGAGGGCGGAGACCTCGCCGACGGGGATGCCGACGACGCGATCGGGCGCGATCGCATCGGTGAGGGCGCCGAGGCCCATGTGGCGGCCCGCGGTCATCCGCGGAGGCCCCGCAGCCATCCACGCATGGCGGACGTCGTCTCGCGCAGGCGGTACAGGCGCGTATCCACGACGACGTCCCAGGAGCCGGCCCACTGCACCTCGCGGCCACCGAAGCCCTTCTTGAAGAGGCCAACGCCGTGCCAGGGGTGCTCGGGCCCGGCGTCCGGAGGTGCCACGCCCCACAGGTCGTGATGCCGCACTCCGCGCTGGCGGGCGAGCTGGAGCATGCCCCACTGCAGCGCGTAGCTCGCGAACCGCTTCGGCTCTCCGGGGAGCTCGCGGCGCGACCCGCTGAACAGGTAGAACGACCGATCGCCCTCGACGACGAGCATGCCCGAAGCGAGCAGCTCTCCGCCGTGCCGTGCCTCGAGGATGCTCGCTCGACCCGCCTTGGCCAGCCCGTGCCACGCGATCCGATACCGCTTCAGG
This sequence comes from uncultured Chloroflexia bacterium, assembly GCA_963725885.1. Classification (GTDB taxonomy): domain Bacteria; phylum Chloroflexota; class Limnocylindria; order QHBO01; family QHBO01; genus JACDBZ01. The sequence goes on from CAVSAH010000002.1 coordinate 245,158, forward strand.
CGGGCATCGGGAAGCCCGGCGCGCCGCTGCGTCTCCTCCACGAGCCGCGTGGAGGTCGTCGATCGGGCGGAGGTCTTCGGCGTCGTTGAAGACCCACACCTCGACGCCCTCGCGAATCGCGCGCCGCACCGAGTACCGCGTGTCCTTGTCGAATCCCGCGAGCAGATCCTCGTCGCCGGCCATCTCGATGGATCCGCGTCTGCCCAACCTGGAGCGTGTCTGGGAGGCGAACCACATCGGGCAGGTCGAACAGGGCCAGGGCAGGGTCGTCCGAGGCGAGGCGCGGTTCCAGCTTCACGGCGATGGCGCCCTGCTCGTCGCCCGGCGACCCTCAGCCACTTGACGACGGCCGCGAGCCTCTCACCGGCCTGCGGGTGCGCGTAGTCGAGCACCGGCCCGTGGGGCACGTACCAGAACGATCGACCACGGGCCAGCGGTCGTGCCTGGAGCGCGACGGCCGCCACGATCCGCCCACCGTCCTCCAGCACGAACCTGCGCTGGGGCTCGCCGTCGAACGCGGCGACGTCGCCCCAGGCCCAGTCGTGCAGGAAGTCGCCCGACGGGCACGCCTCGACGAAGGTCTGCCAGTGTCGCGCCTCCTCGCGATCGACGCCACGGAAGAACATCAGGCGGCCCTGCCCCACCGGCGCATGCGGCGCAGCGCCACGACGAACTGGGCAAGCTCGGGCGAGCGGATCACCGCCGCGACGGCGACGAACGCCGCACCGCCCGCTGCCACCAGGACGAGCGAGGACCACCAGCCGCCCGATCGGGTCGGCGAGCAGCGTCGGAATGGCGATCTCGGAGGCCCGCAGCCCGGCGAACATGACGACCGACGCGGCCACGCGCACCGAGCGTGGCGCGGGCCACGGCAGCCGCGATGGCCGCGCCCTCGATCGACTCGAGGCGGCGGTGGAGGTACCACAGCAGGCCGATGACCTCGATCACCGCCGACACCGAAAGGGCCAGGGCGAGGCCCTCGATCCCCATCGGCCCGACCAGCGCCGACCATGAGCGGAATGTTGATCGCCACGGCCACGATCGCCCACGCCACCGGTGTGCGCGTGTCCTGCATCGCGTAGAAGGCGCGCGTCAGCACGTGCACCACGATATGGCCGACCAAGCCCGATGGCGAAGAAGGCGAGCGCGCTCGCGGTGCGCGCGCTGTCCTCGGCGCTGAAGGCACCGTACTGGTAGAACGTTGCCGCGATCGGCTCGCGAAGGACGATCGTCATCGCGGTGAGGATGGCCGAGATGAACACGAGGACTCGGACCGAGCCGGACACCTGGGCCCGGATCCGGCCCACGTTGCCCAGCGCCGCGTCGTGGCTGAGCGTCGGGAACAGGGCGACGGCGATGCTCACGCCGATGATGCCGACGGGGATCTGCGATAGCTGGAACGCATAGTTGTACGCGGTCAGGCTGCCGGCGACGAGGCCCGATGCGAGCACCGTGCTGACGAGGAAGTTCAGCTGTCCGGCGGCAAGGCCGAGCAGGCGCGGCCCCATCAGCCAGCCCACCTTGCGGACGCCGGGGTGGCCCAGGTTGATGCGCAGCTCGAACTCGCCCCCGATGCGGGCGAGGCTCGGCAGCTGCACCAGCAGATGCGCCGCCGAGCCGATGACCACGCCGACCGCCAGGCCCTCCACGCCCATGACCGGCGCGAGGAAGATGGCCGCCGCGATGATCGCCAGGTTGTAGAGCAGCGGCGCGATCGCCGGCATCGTGAACTGCTCGTAGCTGTTGAGGATGCCGGTGACGACGGCGCCCATGCCAACGAGAACGGGGCTCAGCAGCATGATCTGGGTCAGCTTCGACCGTGAGCGCGGTAGTTTCCGCGTCGAAGCCCGGCGCGACGATCGGGACAAGGACCGGGGCGAGGATGGCCATGAGCGCGCTGAGGGCGACCAGCGCGATGAGGACGAGGTTGATGATGCTGCTGGCGAGGCGCCACGCCTCCTCGTCCTGGCCGCGCGCCCGGTAGCTCTGGAAGACGGGGATCAGCGCCGCGCTCAGGGCGCCCGCGACGACCAGCTGAAAGATCGCGTCGGGTATGCGGAAGGCGGCGAAGTAGGCGTCCAGCTCGCTGCTGGCACCGAACTGCGAGCCGATGACGAGCAGCCGCACCCAGCCCAGCAGGCGGCTCGCCAGCGCGGCGACGGTGAGGATGAGGCTGGCGGTGAGGAGCACGCCACCAGCCGAGGGACCGCCGCTCGACGGCCCCGAGCCTGGGGTCGCGGAGGCGCGGATCGACGGCGTCTGGGTGGGCTCGCCCCCGGTCACCGGCCCGCCTGCCCGTCACGCACCCGCCGGGCGCGGGGATGGGCCTCGCGATAGGCGCTGCGCAGCGCGGCATCGGACAGGTGGGTGTAGACCTGGGTCGTCCGGAGGTCCGCGTGCCCGAGCAGCTCCTGCACGACCCGCAGGTCGGCGCCGCCCTCGAGGAGGTGCGTCGCAAACGAGTGGCGCAGACGTGTGCGGGCTCGTGCGCGTCGGGACCGCGCTGGCCTCGACCCAGCGGTCGACGATGAGCCGCAGCCCTCGCACGCCGAGCGGTCCGCCGCGGGCATTGAGGAAGATGACCGGCCCCGGGCCGGCGGCAGTCGCCGGGCCGCGCGCCGCCAGGGTGGGGCGGGCGACGGCGAGGTATCGACGCAGGGCCTGCTCCGCCGGCGCGCCGAACAGCAGCTCGCGCTCCTTGCTGCCCTTGCCCACGACCCGCATCCGCCGCCGGTCGAGGTCGACGCGGTCCAGCGTGAGCCCGGCCAGCTCGCTGATGCGCATGCCCGTCGCGTACAGGAGCTCCAGGATCGCGGCGTCTCGCATGCCGAGCGCCTCGCCGGAAGCCTCGCGAGTCATCTTGCCGGGAGCGGTGACCAGCGCCTCGGCCTCCTCGACGCTCAGCACGCGTGGCAGCCGGGCCGGCCGCCTCGGAGCCCGGACACCGACCAGAGGGTTGGCGTCGACGGTCCCGGCGCGCAGCGCGTGGCGGTAGAAGGACCGGGAGGCGGCGAGCCTGCCCGCCACCGAGCTCGGCGCGAGGCCGCGGTCGGCAAGGCTGGCCAGGTAGGCGCGGATGGTTGCACGGTTCGGGGCTCTCCAGTCGACGCCACGTCGCGCGAGGAATCCGAGGAACGCGGTCACGTTGCGCCGGTACTCGACGATCGTCCGCGGCGAGACGTTGCGCGCGGCGAGGGCCTCGAGAAACGCGTCGATCGCGTCCTGGGCCGTGGGTGGCAGCGTGGGAGCGGTGGCCGCGTCAGCCACGGACGTCATGCCGAGCGCTTGCGCCCCGAGCTGGTGCGCCCGCCCGACTTTCGGCTTCCGGTCGCCGCTCGCTTGCGGGGACGCCTGCGACGGACCAGCGGCAGCCTTGGCGCGAAGCATCTCGACCGCGGACTCCAGCGTCACCGTGTCCGGGCTCATCTCGCGAGGAAGCGACGCGTTCGTCGTCCCATCGGTCACGTACGGGCCGTACCGACCTTCGAGAAGCCGCACCGGCGCTGCCGACTCCGGGTGGGCGCCGAGCTCGCTCAGGACCGTCCGGGTCGCGCCGCGACGACTCGGCCGTGGCTGGCGGAGCAGCTCCAGGGCCTCGTCGATCGTGACCGAGAACACGGCTTCATCGCTCGCGAGCGAGCGGAACTCGTCTCCTCGCTTCACGTAGGGACCGTATCGTCCGAAGTTGGCGACGACCTGCGTGTCGGACTCCGGGTCGACTCCGACGGTCCGCGGCAGCGACAGGAGCTGGAGGGCACGTTCCAGCCCGATCGTGGCAGGGTCATCGTCGGCGGTCAGCGACGCGCGTTTCGGCTTGTCCCCGGCTCCATCCTCGGGAGTCGGCCCGAGCTGCACGTACGGCCCGTATCGGCCCGTCATGACGAATACCGGCAGGCCCGACGGGTCGTCCCCGAGGCTCTCCGGTCCGCGCGCTCGGGTTGCGACGAGGTCGATCGCCCGCTCCAGGGTCAGATCGGCCGGTGCCACATCCTCCGGAACCGATGCGTTGCGGGCGTCGTCGCCCTCACCGACCTGGACGTACGGCCCGAAGCGACCGATGCGGACGACGACCGGGGACCCGGTGTCCGGGTCGGTCCCGAGGCTGACCACCGGATACTCGATGTCCGTCGCGGCCTCGACCAGCTGCTGGAGGCCGGGCCAGTCCCCGCCGCCGGTGTAGAACGTCGCGAGGAAGTCGTCGCGACCGCGTGTCCCGCGTGCGATCTCGTCGAGGTCCTCCTCGATCATGCCGGTGAACCCCAGCTCGACGAGCGGGCCGAAGTGCTCGGTGAGCAGCTTCGTGACGGCGTACGCAGTGAACGTCGGAACGAGCGCCTTGGCGTCACGCCAGACGTACCCGCGTCGCTCGATCGTCGAGATGATCGAGGCGTACGTCGATGGACGGCCGATGCCGTCCTCCTCGAGGCGCTTCACCAGCGTCGCGTCCGTGTAGCGTGGCGGCGGGGTCGTCTCGTGGCCCTTCGGATCAAGCGCGTCGAGGGCCAGGGACCCGTCGAGCGTCACCTGGTCACCCACCGCGACCCGGGGCAGGAGCGTCTCCTTGTCACCGAGCTCCGCGGCCGGGTCGTCGGTCCCCTCCACGTAGGCGCGCAGGTAGCCCGCGAAGCGGGTTGCCCGACCCGTCGCGACGAACACGGATGGGCCGTCGGGGCCGGACGCGGTGATCTCGAGCGAGGTGCGAAGGAGCTGCGCGTCGGCCATCTGCGAGGCCACCGCTCGCTTCCAGACGAGCTCGTAGAGGCGTCGCTCGTCGTCGCCGAGGCCACTCGCGCGCTGCGGTGTCCGGGCGAAGTCCGTCGGTCGGATAGCCTCGTGGGCCTCTTGCGCGTTCTGGACCTGCGTCTTGTAGCGCCGCGGGCCGGTGTGGTACTCGCTGCCGTAGAGGTCGCGGATGGCGGTGCCCGCCTCGCCCAGAGCCCTGTCGCTGAGCACGGTCGAGTCGGTGCGGTGGTAGGAGATCACGCCATCGGCGAAGAGTCGCTGCGCCGCGCTCATCGTTCGCTCCGCGGAGAAGCCGAGCTTGCGGTTGGCCTCCTGCTGCAGCGTCGAGGTGGTGAACGGGGGCGCCGGGCGCTGCGTCGCAGGGCGCTCCTCGACCGCGGTCACCGTCCACGGCAGGGCTTCGCGCAGGGTCTCGCCCAGCCGGGTCGCATCGGACTCGTCGAGATGACGGACTGCGTCGCTGCGCAGCGCGCCGGTCGTGTCGTCGAAGTCGCGGCCACTTGCCACACGGGCGTCACCGATGCGATCGAGGCGCGCCGTGAAGGTGCCGTCGGCGGCCCGGATCCGCGCCTCCAGGTCCCAGTAGGCGCTGGAGCGGAAGCGCTTGCGCTCCTCCTCCCGCTCGACCACGAGGCGCACCGCGACGCTCTGGACGCGGCCGGCGCTCAGGCCGGTCTGGACCCGTCGCCACAGGACGGGCGACACCATGTATCCCACCAGCCGGTCGACGATGCGCCGGCTCTCCTGGGCGTCGACGAGATCGTGGTCGATCTCGCGCGCGTTGGCGATCGCCTCGCGGACGGCCTCCTCGGTGATCTCGTGGAACTCGATGCGCCGCACCGGGACGGACGGGTTGAGGACCTCGCGCAGGTGCCAGCTGATCGACTCCCCCTCGCGGTCAGGGTCGGTGGCGAGCAGGACCTCGGGCGCCTCGCGGACGGCGGCGCGGAGGTCGCGAATGCGGCTGGCACGATCGCGGGCAATGACGTAGTAGGGCCGGAAGCCGTTCTCGACGTCCACGCCCATGCGGCCCCACGGCCGGTCCTTGATCTCTGCCGGGACCTCGCTCGCGTTCTCGGGGAGGTCGCGAACGTGGCCGACGCTGGCCTCGACCCGGTACTCGTCGCCGAGCAGGCGTGCGAGCGTCCGGGCCTTCGCCGGCGACTCGACGATCACCAGTGGCTTCGACATCCGTGCCAGCCCTTCGCGGTCGATGGGCCGGCGCGCTTCGTCCGCCTCATCGGTTCGGGAGTGTAGCATCGGCCTCCGGGCGGACCTGCCACCTTCCCGGGCGTCTCAGTCGGTGAAGTCCCAGGTGACGATGGTGCGTCCGCCGACCGTGGCGATGCCGACGCCGAGGCGCCGTGCCTGCGGGTTGAGGATGTTGCCGATGTGGTTCCAGTGCCCGGGCCACGGCTCGGACATGAACTGCGCATGGCACCAGTTGAGGGTCGCCTGCTCGCTCATGCCGACGTGGTAGCACTGGTTCTCACCCGTCCAGCCGAACCCGACACCTCCACGCGCGAGACGCGTATTGCGCGAGCTGCCGTCAAGACCGGTGTGGCTGAAGTAGCCGTTGCTTGCCTGGTCGTACGCGTGCGATGCCGCCACGGCGGAGATTGCCGGATCGAGGACGAGCGGCGCGAACCCGTAGGCCGCGCGGGCCGCGTTGACCTGGTTGAGCGCGTAGCCGGCGAGCGTCGTCGCCGGCCCGGCCGGCGGGACGGTGACGCTTCGCGTGGCGGTTGAGGAGCGAACGCTCGGGGACCCGGCCGTGGCGCCGACCGTGGCGCCGGTCGTGAACTCCCAGTCGGTCTTCAGCGCATTCCCGAACGAGTCACGCGCTCCCTCGGCCAGGACCACGCGGAAGGTGCGGCTGCCGGCGAGCGGTGCGTCAGGAGTGAACCAGATCTGGGTCGAGGCCTCGTTCCACACCAGGTGGCCCCCGACGGGCTGGCCGGTCACCGTGTCGATGAGCGAGAACGCGGCGTTGGTGTGCTCGACGTCCATCGGCTGGCTGAACCACATTTGAACGTAGTCGCTGCCCGCGTCATCGGCATCGCGCGACGGGGTGGTCTTCGTGATCTGGGCGCCGTCCTGGACCACGAACGAGAAGCTGCTCGTGTCGCCCAGCAGGTTGCCCTCCGCGTCGTGCGCGCCGGTAAGGCTGATCGTGTATCGCATGCCAGCGGCGAGCCTCTGGCTCGGCGAGAAGACGAGGCTGTCGCCGCTCCATGAGAGCGTTCCCTCGACGACCGGACTGATGAGGAAGTGCGCCTCGACATCGGCGAGGTTCATGGGGTGGCTGAATCCGATCGAGATCGAGCTCGAGGCGCTCACTTCGGTGGCGGTGTCGTCGGGCACCTCCGCCGTGGCGCCCTTGCCGATGGGCTGCTCCAGGGCGGAGTCCGTGCCACCGGCGCTGCGGTCCGCCTCGAGTACGGCGGCACGCGCGGTGGCCAGGTCGGCGCCGCCGTCTTCGGCATTTGCGGTCGCGGCGAGGTGCACCTGGAACTCGACCACCGCGGGGGCGGACTGGGTCGTGAAGGTGAAGCGGCGCGACGCGGGCATGGCCTCGCCGCCATCGGTCTCGGCCGAGCCGTCGACCACGACAAGGTAGCGCTCATCGGCCCGCCAGCGACTGGCAGGCACGACGGTGAGCTCGGTGCGAGTCTGGTCCCACTCCAGGTCGACCCGCTGCGCGGGGACGATGAGCAGGCTCTCCTCGACAGAGGAGGGATCCATCGGCTCGTCAAAGGCGATGGTGATCGTGGCGTCACCCTCGAGAGCGACACCGACCGTCTGCGGGAGCAGTGGCTCGGGAGCTGCAGGAGCGCCGGCCCTCGGACCCGCCTGGGCGGGTTCCTGGTGGCTGGCGGCAATGAGAAAGGCGAACGAGATTGCGGCCAGCGAAACCCTCAGGAGGGCACGCTGGCTGCTCAGCGAGAGGCTAAGCGACTCGAATCGGGGGGCGGGCAATGCCGCACGCACGGTTCGGCTCGGAAGCAATAGACACAGGCTCCGTGGGGATTCCGGGATCGCCGCGGGGCGGGCACGAGCGATGGGCTGAGGTCGGCAGGATAGCCCATCCGTACCGGATCTGTCACTCGGTACCCGCAAGACGACGCGCCTCCAGGGTCGGATGGAAGGTCGCGCCGCCGAACGAATTGACGAGTCCGCGGGCCTCGAGCAGGGTCAGCGCACTCGCCACCGACGCGGGCGGATGGCCCGTCCGGTCGACGAGCTCCTCGATCGATCCGCTCCGTTCGAGCAGCCGCCGAAGCACCTGTCCCTCCACTTCCGACAGCTTCGCCACCGCCGCGGGCCGACGGCCGACGCTGAGCCCCACCTGGTGGAGCAGGGCTCCGGCCGACGTCACCATGACGGCGTGGTGATCGGCGATGAGCCGGTTGGAGCCACGGGAGGTGAGCGCGTCGATCGGGCCTGGCACTGCGTAGAGCTCTCGGCCGATGGCGACCGCTGCGGCGGCGGTGAGGAGCGCTCCCGATCGATCGGGAGCCTCGATGACCACGGTTGCCTCGGCGAGGCCGGCGATGACCCGATTGCGACGAGCGAAGTCGGGTCGCCCGATGGGCGCACCGACCGGCGCTTCGGTGACGAGTGCCCCACCTCGCCGGATCATGTCGCGAGCCAGCGCCCGATGGCGCGGCGGGTAGATCCGGTCGAGTGGAGAGGGAACGACGGCGACGGTGCGCCCTCCCGCCTCGAGGGCCCCACGGTGGGCCGCCCCGTCGACGCCGAGCGCGAGCCCCGAGACGATCGCGACGCCGGCGCGCGCCAGCTCGGCAGCGAGCTCCGTTGCGGTTGCCAGCCCGTACCCGCTGGCGCGTCGCGTCCCGACGATTGCGACCGCCCGCTCATCCAGGCCGGAAGTGGTGCCCGCGACGTGGAGCACCGGCGGCCGCGGATCGAGAGTGCGGAGCGCGAGCGGGTACTCGTCGTCGAGCGCGCACACCAGCCGCCCGCCGGCCTGCTTGGTGCGCGAAGCGAGGTCCCTTGCCACGCTCCGCGCCCCGGTTCGCGCCAGCGCGTCGAACCCGGGCGCGGCTTCCGGCGCGACCCGACCGATGGCTCCCAGGCCCGACGGGCCGGCCTGCCAGGCAGCGGCGGCGGACCCGTGGCTTCGGACCAGCCGCGCGAATCCCGCGGGCCCGAGCCCGGGGACGAGCGACAGCGCAATCCAGCAGTCACGTTCGGATGCACGCCCCAGCGCGTGCGGCTTCCGCGACGAGGCTCGCGACCCCGATCACGCGGCAGCCTCCTTCGGCCGATGCTGGAGCGCCTCGTCGATGTCATCGGTCGCGACCGCGGCCGCGCCCCGCAGATCGGCGATCGTGCGCGCCACGCGAGCGGCGCGATGGATGCGCCGCAGTGACAGGCCCATCTGGCGACCGCGCCGGTCGAGCAGGGCGAGCGAGCCGGCGAATCGAACCCGGTCGAGGGACCGAGCCGCTCCGGGGCGAGCTCGGCGTTCGGCTGTCCCTGGCGCTCGACCTGGCTGCCCCACGCGGCACCGACTGCGCCTGGCCACCGCCTCGGAAGGCTCCGGCTCCGAGGCGCGCGTCGGCGCGACCGGCTCGAGGTGGAGCACGAGGTCGATCCGATCGCGCATCGGCCCCGACAGGCGGGCCTGGTAGCGCCGACGCGCCGAGTCGTCGCAGGCGCAGCCGCGACGGCCGACCCCGTGCCAACCGCACGGACACGGGTTGAACGCGGCAAGCAGCATGAAGCGCGCGGGCAGCGCGAGGACGCCGTTGACCCGGGCGATGTGCACCGAGCCGGTGTCGATCGGACCGCGCAGCGCGTCGAGCGCGTCCGCCCGGAACTGGAGGGTCTCGTCGAGGAGCAGCGCGCCGCGATGCGCGAGGCTCGCCTCGCCGGGCCGGACCCGCGGGCCGCCCCCGACCAGCGCCTGTGTCGAGATCGTGTGATGCGGGGCGCGAAACGGCCGGCGTCAGCGACAGCGGCCGGTGGCCGACACCCGCGACGGAGTGGATGCGACTGACCTCGGCGGCCTCGCTCTCGTCAAGCGGCGGCAGCAGGCCGGCAGCGGCGCGCGCGAGCAGGGTCTTGCCCACGCCCGGCGGGCCGGTGAATGCGATGTTGTGACGTCCGGCCACGGCGACCTCGAGCGCCCGACGCGCGACGGCCTGGCCGCGCACCGACGCGAGGTCCGGCGTGCCCGTCGGGCAGGATCGCGAGATCGCGGGGGGCCGGGGCCGCCGCGGCAGCCAGCGGCTCCAGGCCGGCAAGGTGCCGCGTCACCTCCCGCAGGCAGGTCGCCGGACGGACGACGATGCGGCCCACCGCGGCCCCCTCCGTCGGCGTTGGCCATCGGCAGGACCGCCTCGACGACGCCCGCGCCTCTCGCCGCCGCGACGAGCGCCATGGCACCCGGGACGGGGCGCAGCGAGCCATCGAGCGCGAGCTCTCCGATCAGGGCGGTGCGTGCCAAGCGGAGCCGCGTCGAGCTGGTCCGATGCGGCGAGGATCGCGATCGCCATTGCCAGGTCGTGGCCCGTCCCCTCTTTCGGCAGGTCTGCAGGGGCAAGGTTCACCGTGATCCGCCGGGACGGCACCTCGAAGCCCGAGTTGCGCAGCGCGGCCCGGACCCGCTCGCGCGCCTCGAGCACGGCACTCCCCGCCAGCCCGACGATGGTCAGCCCGGGCAGGCCGAAGGCGACGTCGACCTCGACCCGCACCGGCATCCCGTCGACGCCGATGACCGAGGCGCTGAGAGCGGTGGCCAGCATGGGCGGAACCCCGATGGGAGGCGTGCTGCGTCGCAGGTGGTGCCGGCCGCCTGCCTGCTCGCCTCCCTACTACCAGCGGCGACCGGCGACGCCGAGGCTATCGAGAGGGTCGTTACCGGCCCGTTACGAGGGGCTTATTGCCGGCGGATCGGCCGCGATCAGGCGCGGGCGGCGACGGCTGCGCCGGCGAAGAGCGCGTCGAGATCGTCGGCGAACTTCGACACGCTCTGGCCGAGCGGCCCATCGGCGCGAGACGACATGAACGGCTCGCCCGAGTTGAGCGCGCTGATCGCGCCGCGGTACTCGTTGATGACCTGGTAGTCGATCTTGCGCCCGAGCGCGGACTCGGCGTTGTCGACGTTGATGCCGGTGTAGGCATTGGATCGGTTCAGGACGAGCTGGACCTTCTCGCGCTCGAAGCCCAGCGAGTCCATCGTCTCGAGCACGAGACGCACGTTCTTCAGGCACGACAGGTCGGCGGTCATGACCACGAAGATCACATCGGACTCGTCGAACAGCTGGAGCGTGAAGTCGTCGATGCTGCGCGACGTGTCGACCAGCGTGTAGTCGTAGCTGCGGCGCAGGAGGGCGAGGATGTTCGTCAGCGCGGCCGGATCGGCCTTCTGACGCTCGACCACGATATCGGCCTGCTCGGGGTTCGGCGGAGCGAGCAGCAGGTCGATGCCGGCGTGGTGGCTCGCCAGGAGCTTGCGCAGCAGGTCGGCGTCGAGATCCGGCTCGCTGATGGCGTTGACGATCGAGCTCGAGTCGAGGCTCAGGTCCAGGAAGACGCGCATGTCCCCGAACTGGAGGTTCGCGTCGACGATCGCGAGCTTGCGCCGATGCCGCGCCGCGAGGGCGATGGCCGTGTTGATGGCGATGGTCGTGGTGCCTACGCCGCCCTTGGCGCCGTAGAAGCTGGCGAGGCGGCCGAGGGTCGCGCGCCCCGTGGTGGTCGCCGGCCCCGTGGTCGCGCCGCTGCGCGCCATGAGCGCCTTGATGCGCGCGATGAGCTCGAGCGGGTGGAACGGCTTGACGATGTCGTCGTCCGCACCGGCGCGCAGGCCCTTGACCCGCTGCTCCACGTCCGCGTCGGCGGTGAGCATGATGATCGGGACGTGGCTTCCGCCGCTCTCGGCGGCGCGGATTTGCTGGGTGGCGCCGTAGCCGTCCAGGCGCGGCATCGAGACGTCCATCAGGATGATGTCCGGTCCGATGCTGGCGGCCATTTCCACGCCGGCCTGGCCGTCCGAGGCGACGTGCACCTCGTAGCCCTCCTGCTTGAGGGTGAACACGAGGACGCGCTGGATGTTCAGGTCGTCATCGACGACGAGGACCTTTGTGGCAGCCATGTATGACCCCTGGAGACGTTGGAGACGGGCCGATTATATGCTCACAAACGGGTGCATCCATGCACCAATGGTCCGGGGGTGGGGCCGGTCAGGCGGCCTCCAGATGACGCTCGAGAAAGCTCAGGACGCGCTCCTGGTAGACGTCCGGATCGGCGATGTAGGAGTCTCCGTGGGCCGCGCCCTCGACCACGTACAGCTCCTTCGGCTCGCCGGCGGCCTCGAACAGGGCGAGGCCCTGGCGCCAGCTGATGAGCCGATCGCCGGTCGGGGCGATGACGAGCAGGGCCCGCGGCGCGATGCGCGAGACCGATCCCAGCGGATCCGGCAGCGCCGAGCGCGCCCGCACCCCCGCCGCGGCCACGATCGCCCGCGCCCCGAGCTCGGGCAGCGGCCAACCCTGATCGCGCAGGCGGCTGGCGACCGGGTGGCTGACGCGGGCGTAGGCCGCATCCGCAACGACCGCGGCGACCGGCAGGTCCGGGGCGGCGAGGATGGCGACCGCGGCACCCATGCTCACGCCGAAGAGCGCGACGCGGTCAAGGCCGCGTCCGCGCAGGTAATCGACCGCGGCCCCGATGTCGGCGCGCTCGCGGGCACCCATGGTCACTGTCTCGCCGTCGCTGGTCCCGTGCCCGCGGAAGTCGAACTGGAGGACGTTGTGCCGCTGCTGGAGCCAGGGCACGAACCCGGCCAGCTCGGGGAGCCGGTTCCCGGTGAAGCCGTGAAGCACGACCACCGCGGTCGTCGTCGTCCGCGCCGCGGGGATGTACCACGCCGACAGCCGCACGCCGTCGGCGGTGACGAGGTCGACCGACTCGTAGGCCAGGCCGAGATCCGCGGGAGTCGACGGCGCGCCCGCCGTCTCGGGCAGGAGGGGCCGCGTCTCAGGCCGAACGAGCATCCGCGACCCGCGGATTCCCACGTAGACGAGGTAGATGCCGAGCACGAGCCCGGTGAGTCGCAGAAGCCCGCGGACGAGCCCGCCGAGGCTCATCCGGACTGGGCGGGCGTTCCGGGTGACCCTGGCTCTTCGATCGCATCCATCCGGCGCATCAGGTTGCTGATCGGCCGGGTGAGCTCGCTGAGCTCCATCGGCACGATCCACTTCGTGCTCTCCCCCGCCGCGAGCGCCTTGAGGGACTCAAGGTACTGGAGCGCCATCGTCTTCTCGTCAATGCCCTGCGCCGCGCCGAAGATCGTCTGAAGCGCGTTCGCGTAGCCCTCCGCGCGGAGGATCTGGGACTGGCGCTCGCCCTCTGCACGGAGGATGTTCGACTGCTTGTCGCCCTCCGCAACGTTGATGGTCGCCTGGCGGGTGCCCTCGGACTCGGTGATGACGGCGCGCCGGTTGCGCTCGGCGCTCATCTGCCGGTTCATGGCGTCCTGGATGTCGCGCGGCGGAGAGATCTCCCGGATCTCGACGCTCGTGATCTTGACCCCCCAGCGCTCGGTGACCTCGTCGAGCTTGGTACGAAGGATGTGGTTGATCTCCTCGCGCTTGGCCAGCACGTCGTCGAGCGGGATGTCGCCGATGACGGCGCGCAGGGTGGTCGCTGCCAGGGCCTGCGACGCGCCGGTGAAGTCGACCACTGCATTGACCGTCTCAGCCGGGTCGAAGACCTTCGAGTAGACCAGGAAATCGACGCTGATCGGCGCGTTGTCCTTGGTGATGCAGGTCTGCTGTGGGACCTCGAAGAACGCCTCGCGCAGGTCGACCTTGACCTTCTGCTGGACGATCGGGATGAGCAGCACGATGCCCGGCCCGCGCGCGCCCTGCAGGCGACCGAGGAAGAACACCACAAGGCGTTCGTACTCGCGCACGATGTTGACGATGCTGAAGATGAGCCACAGAACGAACGCGGCTACCAGGATGAGGGCGATCCATCCGGCGAGCTGATCCAGTGCGGGCACCTATCCCTCCTTGGCCGGGGCGTCCAAGCCACCATCCGGCTCGACGATGAGCTCGAGCCCCTCGACGCCGACAACCCGCAGCGGTGTCCCGACCCCGATGTCACGCGTCAGGCTCCGCGCCGACCAGCTCTCGCCGCCAGCATAGGCGATCCCGGTCGGGGCGATCACCGTCTGTGCCGTCCCGGTGACCCCGACCAGCGCGGAGACCGGAGGATTCGCGACCCCGCCGGCATTGCGACGCATCTGCATGACTGCCCGCACCAGCACCCAGACGTACACGAGCCCGAGGACCACCACGATGGCGATGATCCACGGGCTCACCGACACGTCGAAGGCAAGCTCGCCCGGGTCGGACGCCGGTCCACAGGGCGAAGGCACCCAGCACGATCGCCACGATGCCTCCGACCGTGAGGAGGCCGTAGCTGGCGACCACGGTCTCGAGGGCGAGCAGGCCGATGCCCCCGAGCATGAGCAGCAGGCCGCCGATGTTGAGCGGGAGCGCATTCGAGCCGATGAGCGCCACGACGATCGCGATCGCGCCGAGGATCCCGGAGAAGAAGTTCGGGTGGAACAGCTCGGCGAGGATCCCGTAGAAGCCGATGGTGAACAGGAGGAAGGCGATGTTCGGGTCGCTGAGCAGGTGGAGGAAGCTCTGGCCCGGGTTCATCGGCAGCTCGGTGATCTCCTGCCCCGACAGCGTCGGCAGGGGCTCGCCGTTGAACTCGTATGCGTGCCCGTCGGCGCGCTCGCCGGTGTCGATCGAGGCGAACAGCTCCTCGGTCGAGGCAGCGAGGAGGTCGACGACGGGCGGCTCCATCGACACGGCCTCGGCGGCATTGACGCTCGCCGCTTCACGGACCGCCGACTCCGCCCAGTCGGCATTGCGGTCCTGGGCCTCGGCCAGCGAGCGGATGAGGGCCACCGCGTCGTTCGTGATCTTGGCCGAGATCGTCTCCGGCAGCTCCGCCCCGCCGCTTCCGACGACCGAGGCCGCGCCGATCCTCGTGTTGGGAGCCATGGCCGCCACGTCGCCCGCGAGAGTGATGAACGTTGCCGCCGAGCCGGCCAGCGCCCCCTCGGGCGCGACCCAGGCGATCACGGGAACGTCGCTGCCCAGGATCGCCTCGATCATGCGCTGCATGCTGGTGAGCTCGCCGCCCGGGGAGTTGATGACGAGGAGCGCGGCGTCGTAGCCGTCGTCCGCCGCGACGGTGAGCGCCTCCTCGATGTAGGCCGCATTGACCTGGTCGATCACGCCGCGCAGGTCGATCTGGGCGACACCGCCCTCCTGCGCGCCCGCCGGCGCGGCAAGCGCGACCACCCCCAACGCCAGGCTCAGCGCAGCGAGCGCTCGACGTCTCATGCGTCGAGTATATCTACCGCAGGGCAACGTCCCTTTTCGCGCCCAGGCCGAGCCAGGCCGCCACGAGCTGCGACCACGTCTCGAGCCGCTCCTCGCTCGCCGCCACCTCGGCCGGCTCCACGAACGTCCCCGTCAGCTTGTCTCGCTCGCGCACGGTCAGCGGCCGCCCGCTCGCCTCCACGCCGAACACGACTCCGAGGTGGACCGCGCCGACCGGGTTGGTGTCGTCGTTGAGGAGTCCGAGCAGCTCGAACTCCGGCTCCCAGGACGCGTCGAGCTCCTCGGCCCACTCGCGTCGGAGCCCCGCCATCAGTGCATCGGCTCCTTCGTCGACCGGGTTGAGGTGGCCGCCGACCCCGATGCTGGCGCGCCCATGGAGCCGGGGATCGCCACCGGCATCGGTCCGGTGCATGAGGAAGACGCGATCCGCATCGCGCACCACGACGTACGGGATCAGCTGCTTGTGGCTCGGGTCCTGCTCCGCCGCCGGTCGATCGACGTATGCGCCGTGGCTCGCCACGCTGGCCCGAAGCTCGTCGAGCATGCCGGCGGTGGCCGCCCGCATGCCCCGGAAGTCGCAGCCACCCGGGACCCGGTCACGGGGCAGGACGAGGACCCGCTCGGTCATGGCGCCTCGGGTCCGGCGTGGGCAAGGCGCAGGGCCAGGCCCGCAGCCTCGTCCGCGTCTCGCACGCGGTGGACGCGCGGCCCGCCGAGCCGCTGGTCCGACTCGATCCGCCACGACGCCAGCGCGACGACGCTGCGGCCCATGCGCAGCGCGAGACCGATCTCCGAGAGCGTTCCGTGGCGTCCGCCGACGGCCACGACGGCATCGGCGGCCGTAACCACGACGAGGTTGCGCGCCACGCCGAGGCCGGTTGCGATCGGGATGCGCACGTACTCGTTCGCGTCGTCGGGAGCGGCACCGGGAAGGATGCCGATCGTCTGGCCGCCCGCAGTTGCCGCGCCACGGGATGCGGCGGCCATCACGCCGCCGAGTCCACCGGTGACCACGACGGCTCCGCCGCGGGCCAGGAGGCGGCCGACCTGCTCGGCCCAGTCGAGAATGCGCTGGGCATCCGGCCCGTGCGGATCCCCGTCACCGATGACGGCGACGAACGGCGGGCGCGGGTTGGCGGCGGTGTCGGGCATCTCGGCGGCTCGCGGGTGCGGGTGCGGGTGGGTGGTGTCAGGACGGAGAGCGTCGCCCCAAGTTTGCCCCAGACGGTCCGAGCGCGAACGTCGCGATCGGCTCATAGCGCGCCCGGCCGCCCGGGCGCGAGCGGACGAGCTCGATCGAGCTGACCGCCAGGGAGCCGGCCGGGGCCTCCTCGGCCGTCCAGGAGCGCAGGTCGAGCCGCTGGCGCCCCGACCGGCCGAGCGTCACGTGGCCGGTGAAGGTGTCCGGCTCGAGCCCGGACCCGCGCGTCACATCGGCGGCCAGCGCGGACAGCCGCCCGCCGGGGTCGCCGACGCCGTACCACGCCACGCGGGCGCGGGCAGGTGACGGGAAGGCCCCGAGCCCACCCGTTGGCAGCCGCATCGGCCCGTGCCGCGCGGCGACCCGTGCGAGGCGTGCCTGGAGCACGCGGATGTCGTCAGGATCGGTGTCGCCCAGGAAGGCGAGGGTCACGTGCCAGGAGTCCGGCGCGGCCCAGCGCAGACCGGCCAGGTCGGGGCGCTCGCGCCAGCGTTCGACGGAGGCGGTGAGGTCACGGCGGAGAGTCGGGCCGATCCAGGCCCCCACGAAGCATCGCCACGTCTCGCTCACGCGGCGCGGTTCCGCGCGTCGACGATGTCGACCAGCTCGTCCAGGCTCGCGATGACCGGCGTGTCGTTGGGCACCTCGGCCGGGCCGTATCGGCCATGGCGGTCGATGAGCACCGGACCGATGCCCACCCCTCTGGCTCCCAGCACATCGGCGTCGACATGGTCGCCGACGTGGATCACCTGCGAAGCCGGCACTCCGGCCTGGTTGAGGGCCCACTCGAAGATGCGGGGATGCGGCTTCTCGAAGCCGATGCGGGCGCTGGCGGCAATGAAGGCGAAGTGGCGCACGAGATCGAGCGAGTGGAGCAGCTCGGGAAGCGTCCACACCCAGTTGCTCACCGCGCCGAGGGTGATGCCGCGCGCGGAGAGCGCTTCGATGGCCCGTTCCGCATCGGGAAAGATGTGCCAGTGGCTGGTCACCAGAAACATCTCGGCCAGGCGCCGATAGAACTCGTCGGGCATCGGGCCGATGCCCAGCTCGGCGATGGCGGCCGCGTCGATGGCGACCGTGCGCTGGAAGCTCGTCTCCTCCGACGGCTCGAAGCCCCCCTCGCCGCCCCAGCCGCCGTGGTGGTACGCCCGCCGCAGCGCGGTGTGGAGGTCGTCGACGCTCACCTCGATGCCGTACTCGGCAAACGCGACGGCGTACACGGCCTCCCACGACGGGTTCGGGCGCATGACCGTGTCGCCGATGTCGAGGAAGACGGCCCGGACGGGCTCTCGGCTCGGGCTCATCTGCCGGCCAAGCCTAGCGGACGCGCGCTCAGGCCGCGCTGACCCCCATCGTCCGCAGGATCGAGTAGATCTCGGTGCGGTAGCGGATGCCCGAGGAGTGGCGGGAGAGCCAGAGCACGTAGTCCGGATCGCGCCGCGCGAGGTCGCGCAGGCTCCATCCGGTGTAGCGCCCGAAGGTCAGCACGCTGCCGGCGCTGGGTCGCGCCGGCGGCGGCTCGCTCGTCGCGCGCGGAGCCGCGACGGAGACGCCGGCCACGACCCGGCGCTGGGATCGATCGTGTGCGGCGCGCGACCGCTCGTCGCGCAGGATCGCGTAGGCGCGGTTGAGGTCGGCCATCTTCGTCGCCGCGCGACGCGTGGCGTCGTGGTCGGGGTGGTACTTCAGCGCGAGCGCCTTGAACGCCGCGTGCACGACCTCCTGGTCGGCGGTCGGCACCACCTGGAGGACGGAATACGGATCGAATCCGGGGGACGTCGACATCGGCGCTGCCCCCTCAGTCGTTGTAGAGCCGTTCCTCGATCAGCTTCTCGGCCGTGATCCGACCCGTCGGATCAAAGCAGCTGTACTCGAAGAGCTTCTCGAACTCCAGATCGACGTTGTCCTGGCCGCCGCGGTTCTTCTCGATGCTCGCAACGATCCAGTCGCGATAGCGCTGCGCCTGGTACGGATTGAACTCGATGTTGACCTTGGCGACGATGTGGTACTTGTCGTTGAGGATCAGGATGATGTCCGACTCGTAGTTGATCGCCGACGAGCCGCGGAGGTGATGGTTGCGGAGGCGCTTGGCCTTCAATCCCTCGCGGTCGGCCGCCACGATGGCGACGACGGGCACGGACTCGGCAAGCGCGATGTCCTTGAGCCCGGACACGATCCTGGTGACCTTCTCCTCCTCGGTGGCGGGCTCGGGGATCACCGGCACCTTCTGGAGATAGTCGACGAAGAGGACCAGCCGCCGCTCGTCATCGGAGCCGCGATGCTCCTTCACCAGCGCGCGCAGGTTGTCGATCGTCGAGTGCGTGGCCGTCCCGCGCATGAGGTACAGGTTCGACCCGTATCGGGCGATCCGCTCGAGCGAGGGGCGCAGGCGCGGGTTCGCGCCGAGCTTGGCCTTCGTCCCCGTCTCGGCCGAGGCGGTGTACGAGCTGACGACTTCCTTCTTGACGTCCTGGATCTTCACCGCGCCCTGCTTCTGAGGCAGGTGCGCCAGCGCCGATTCCATCGCCACCATGCGCTGGATCAGGTACTCCTCGTCGTGCTCGAAGCACACGTACAGCACGGTCGCCTGGCCCGATGCGGCCATGTTGCGCGCCATCTGCAGCGCCATGGTCGTCTTGCCCTGGCCCTGGGCGCCGCCGATGAGCAGCAGCTCGCCGGGACGGAGGCCGCCGCCGATCGTCTTGTCCATCGGCACGAAGCCGGTGGCGATCGGGACGAGGTCGTCGATGCTTCCCTGCGCGACTCGCTCGTTGAGCTTGGTCAGGACGTCGAGCGCCGATCGCGGCAGGAGCGTACCGTCGCCGGCGTCGAGCTTCCAGTCGGCAGTGCTCTTCTTGGTCGCCGCAGGGGCAGTCGCCGTCTGAGGCTCGGCGACGGGCTCTTCGATCATGGGATGCGATAACTCCATGTGATCAATGCTCGATGTGGCTGCTCGATGGTGCCGCGAGTTGTGCCTGCGCGCACCACGTGAGCGAAAGTATACGGTCCACCTCCTATCCACCCCAATGACCCGAAAGAACTACCGATGCGACCGTCCGATCGTGGTCCAGACGCCCCGCCGGCGTCAGGAGCCCTGCGCCGGACGACCGAGCACCGCCGGTACTCTTTGCGAGGCGGTGCTTGTCCGCCGACATGTTCATGAGGAGGCGCATCGTGCACTGTCCCAGGGACCAGGCCGAGCTCCAGGTCGAGACCCACCGCGGCATCGACGTCGATCGGTGCCCGCAGTGCAAGGGTGGCTGGCTCGACGACCGATGAGCTGACGAAGCTCGAGGCAACGGTCGAGTCCACCGACGAGCAGCGGTCGGGCATGATCGAGTACGCCAACCGGGAGTCGGAGCTCTCGTGCCCGAAGTGCGGCGACCCGGATGTCCGCCTTCAACTACCGCGCCAACAACCTCGAGCTCGACGTGTGCGTGCAGCGGCACGGGTTCTGGCTCGACGAGGGCGAGGCCGTCCGCGTGCGAGAGCTCGTCGAGGAGCGGGTCGAGGGACTCGAGCGTGCCGTGAAGGCCGAGGCCGAGTGGGGCAACTTCATCGACGACCTGCGCGACGGACCTTCGTTCTGGGATCGCCTCACCGGCAAGGGCTGAACCACCCGGGAACGATGTCCCCAAGGAACTTGCTGTTCCACACATCGGCGAGCGGCAGCAGTTGTACCACCCTCTCTGTCTCGCACCACGGATCGGACGGCGTCTCGGCCTGCGTCGCGGTGAAGAGCCACAGGCCGCGGCGACTAGGATCGGGGTCGAATTGTGTGAGGAATGGATCAGGGTCGAATCGGACGAGGAATGCGCCGCGGTCGTCGGCGACCGCGCCGAACCTGAAGAAGACGTACCCGATTCCGAGACGCTCAGCGACGAGGTGAACATCGAGGTGCGGCGTCCATCCGGTACCCGTCAGGGTCGTGATTTCATGCGGAACCACCACGATTCGTCCCCCGACGCGATCCGCGCCCGCGGTGAAGAACCCGTCGCTGCCGACCGCTCTGAGGGAGCACTCTCCGAGCGGATGGCCCTGCCACCGACCCTCCGTCCGTGGCTTCAACGAGCTCAACCGTCGCGATGCCCTGCGAATGCCGACTGATCGGCGAGCAGGAGCGCCGTCTGTGGCCGTCGCTGGCGGCACGGCCATGAGCGCGCCGCCCATGATGGCGAACCCGAACGCCGCGGCGAGCCCAACCCTGAGCGACGAATGAGCCCCGGTCATGCCGGCCACTCCTTCCGCCTCTATGCACCTGTGTCATGCCGCGCACGCGCTCGCAATCAGGCCTGGACCTCGAGAGGCGCGTGCCGAGCGGTGATGTCGCCGTCAACATCCAGCCCGGCGCACCAGGCGCACAGTGCCGTTCGGCCCACGGTCGCATGCCGAACGTAGTTCCGCGGCCACACATGCGTGAGACCCGCCTTTCGGCGGGTCTCGTTGTCAGGGGCCGACTCGCGCTGGGCTAAGCCGGCTGCGGCGCGGGTCCCGGACGGCGGCGCTTGCCGCCCTCTCTCCTCGGTGCCGGGCTCGACGTCGGGCTCGACCCCGTCGCCATCGGTGGCCTCGACGGCGCCGACCTTCTGCGGCGTCGGGCCGCCTGAACGCGGCGGGAGGATGCCCTCGAAGAGCGACTCGAACTCCTCGTGCTCGATCGTCTCCTTCTCGACGAGGAGCTCGGCCAGCCGATCCAGCACGGCGCGGTGCGTGGTGAGCGCCTCCGTGGCGCGGGCGAAGGCGCGGTCGATGATCTCGCGCACCTCGGAGTCGATCTTCGCCGCCACCTCGTCGGAGTAGTTGCGCTGCTCGCTGATCTCGCGGCCCAGGAAGACCATCTCCTCCTTCTTGCCGAACGCCAGCGGGCCGAGCTTCTCGCTCATCCCGTACTGGGTGACCATCGCCCGGGCGAGGTTCGTCGCCTTCTCGATGTCGTTCGAGGAGCCGGTGGTCGTGTCCCCGAACACGATCGTCTCGGACACGTTCCCGCCGAGCATGCCGGCGATCTTGTCCTCGAACTCGGTCTTGCTGTGGAGGTATCGGTCCTCGGCCGGCAGGCTCATCGTGTAGCCGAGGGCCATGCCGCGCGAGACGATCGTGACCTTGGTCACCGGGTCGCACTTGGGAAGGACGCGCTGCACGACGGCGTGACCGCCCTCGTGGTAGGCGATGATCTTCTTCTCGTCCTCGGTGATGATCCGGCTGCGTCGCTCGGGACCGGCGATGACGCGGTCGATCGCCTCGTTGAACTCCGTAGGCGCCGATGCTCTTCTTGTTGCGCCGGGCGGCGAGGATGGCGGCCTCGTTGACGAGGTTCGCGAGGTCGGCGCCGCTGAAGCCGGGCGAGCGTCGCGCGAGCGCCTCGATGTTGACCGTCTTGTCGAGCGGCTTGCCCTTGATGTGGACGTTCAGGATCTCCTTGCGGCCCTTGATGTCCGGGCGATCGAGGACGACCTGGCGGTCGAAGCGGCCCGGGCGCAGGAGCGCCGGGTCGAGGACGTCGGGCCGGTTCGTGGCGGCCACGACGATGACGTTCGTGTTCGTGTCGAAGCCGTCCATCTCGACGAGGATCTGATTGAGCGTCTGCTCGCGCTCGTCGTGCGAGCCGCCCAGGCCGGCGCCACGCTGGCGACCGACCGCGTCGATCTCGTCCACGAACACGATGCACGGCGAGTTGCGCTTGGCCTGCTCGAAGAGGTCGCGCACGCGGCTCGCGCCGACGCCCACGAACATCTCGACGAACTCGGAGCCGGAGATGCTGAAGAACGGCACGCCGGCCTCGCCGGCGACGGCGCGCGCGAGGAGCGTCTTGCCGGTGCCGGGCGGGCCGACGAGCAGCACGCCGCGCGGGATCCGGGCGCCGAGGCTGTTGAACTTCTCGGGGTACTTGAGGAACTCGACCACCTCGGTCAGCTCCTGCTTCGCCTCGTCCACGCCGGCCACGTCGTTGAACGTGACGACGGTCTTGTTGCCGAGGAACATGCGGGCCCGGCTCTTGCCGAAGCTCATGGCCTGGTTATTCGTGCCCTGGGCCTGCCGCATCATGAAGAAGATGAAGCCGCCGATGAGCGAGCACCGGCAGCAGCGCGCTGATGAGCAGGGTCAGGATGCCGCCCGCGGCACTCGGCTCGGTGGCCTCGAAGTTCTGCGCACTCGAAGCTGCCGGTGGTCGCCGCCCGGCGCATCCGAGGTCGGCATAGACGTTGGTGAGGTCGTTCGGGACGACGGCGGTCGACTTCCTGGCCGCCCTGGGTGGTCCCGGTGAGGCGCGTGCCCTCCTGGGTGATCGTCGTGATCTCGCCGGTCCGCGCATCGTCGATGAGCTGGCCGTAGCTGATCTCGTGTCCCCTGCTGGGGATCACCCATGAACGTCCACAGCACGGCGAGCCCGAAGACGGCGAGCACGACGAGCACGACGCTGTTGCGGACGATGCGGCTGGTCAAGTTGGGTCTGTCCTCAATGTCAGTGCGTGCGTGGCAGGCGTGCGCCGGCCAACGGCCCGGCCAGTATAAGTGCGCCCTGCCACCCGAACAAACGTGCCATCCGGTACCGAAACGCCCATCCAGAGGTCACGGTTGACGCTCGATCGTGATCTTCCGTTTCAGGACCGATGCGTCCCGCCCTCCGCCCAGCTCGATCGTGACCCCGCCGCGATCTCCGCTCGCCGCCTCCAGGAGCGCCTCGATCCGCTCGGCGGCCGGTGCCGGGTCGCCGATCGCGAGTCGCAGCACGCGCCGCCCGAGCGCCGGCGAGGGTGGGTCCCGCCAGTCGAGCCCGTCGGGTCCGATGCGCCGCGCCAGCTCCGCAGCGGCGATGTCGTCGAGCAGCGCATCGTCGTCGGAGGCGAGCCTGGCATAGCGGCCGAGCCGCTCCACGGCCCCTGGCCGGAGGTTCTCCAGCAGCGGCAGGAGCTCGGCGCGCACACGGTTGCGCAGGTGAGCGGGATCGGCGTTGGACGGGTCGAGGCGATAGGCGATGCCCGCCTCCGTCGAGAAGCGCTCGCAAGTCGTCGCGGCGAGCGTGCAGCAGGGGTCGCACGATGCGGCCGCGCCGCGCCGGCATCCCGCGCGCCCCGGCGAGGCCACTGCCGCGGAGAAGGTTGAGGAGCACCGTCTCCGCCGCGTCGTCGGCCGTGTGGGCTGTGGCGATGAGCGCGTCGATCGGGCGCGACCTCCTCGAGGAACCGATAGCGAGCCTCGCGCGCGGCATCCTCGATGGAGCGGCCCTCGCTGCGCGCCAGCGCGGCGACATCGGTCCGTCGCACGTCCGCCGGCAGCCCGAGGGCTGCGGCGGCATCGGTCACGAAGGTGGCGTCCTCGGCGCTGTCGGGTCGCAGGGCGTGATCGAGATGGGCGACCGTGAGGCGCCAGCGGCGAGCGCCCGAGGCGGCCAGGCGAGCGGCGCCGTGAAGGAGAGCAATGGAGTCGGGGCCTCCCGATACGGCGAGCACGAGCATCGCGTCGTCGGAGATCTCGAGGATCCGGGCACCGGCATCGACCGCGGCGGCAAGGCGATCGAGCGAACGGGTGCTGGTAGCGGAGGGCGGATTCGAACCACCGACCAAGGGCTTATGAGTCCCCTGCTCTGCCACTGAGCTACTCCGCCACGACCCAAACCCGAGGCGTGCGAAAGCACCCACCGGGGATCCTAGGGTACCGGCGCCGTCCACGCGGGGTCAAACATCAGGTCCGGGCGACGTGGACGAGGGCGACGCACGCTGGACGGGAGCAGTCGGCCCAACAGGCGTATCTGGTCGTCCTGCGCAGCGGCCATGCGTCTCCAAGGATCAGATCGAAACCGGAGACCGCGCGAGTGACTCGCGTGGGTGACGTCGCAACCATGAACGCCCTTTTCGTCACGGGACGGTGGACCCGCGGGCGGCGGCCACCGCGATCGCCTGGATGAGCAGAAGGATAGCGGCTAACAAGTGCGACCCGGGCAGAAGGAGGCTGTCGACGCAACCGAATCGCAACCCCGGTTGGCGGCCGGGGATAGAATGAGGCGCGCGGGAACCCGCGCTCGTCTGCGACATCTGACCGTGGAAGCCGACTCCCGGGCGACGCCCGGTGACGCGCGGCCGGTCGACTCGTACGGTGGCTCGGAGGGTCGCCGGCAAGGAGGAGACCGTGGCGACCGCTCAACCAACGACGCGATCGACCATCCGGCCAACCCATCGCAACCTGTCGACCGCGGAGCTCTACGAGCACGCCGTCCGCAACGGCGAGGGCCTGATCTCCGCGCACGGCTCACTCGTCGTCCGAACCGGCAAGCACACCGGGCGCTCTCCGAAGGACAAGTTCGTCGTCCGCGAGCCGAGCAGCGCAGACAAGGTGTGGTGGGGCGAGATCAACCAGCCGATGGCCGAGGCCCGCTACGACCGGCTCCACGATCGGCTCACGGCCTACATCGCTGAGCGGCCGATCTACAGCCAGGACCTGTACATCGGGGCCGACCCGGAGCACCGGCGCGCGCTCCGTGTCTACACCGAGACGGCGTGGGCCAGCATCTTCGCTCGCAACCTGTTCCGGCGGCCGCCACTCGAGGACCTCGAGGGCTTCGCCCCGAACTTCACGATCATCGACATCCCCTCGTTCCAGGCCGATCCCGGGACCGAGGGCGTCCGCTCCGAGACTGCGATCATGCTCCACCTCGATCGGATGGAGATCCTCATCGTCGGGACGGAGTACGCCGGCGAGATCAAGAAGTCGGCCTTCACGGTGATGAACTACCTCATGCCCGACGAGTGGGTCCTCCCGATGCACTCGTCGGTGAATGTCGGCAGAGACGGCGACCCGGCGATCTTCTTCGGGCTCTCCGGCACCGGGAAGACGACCCTCTCCGCCGATCCGCTGCGCTCGCTCATCGGCGACGACGAGCACGGCTGGGGCCCACAAGGTCTCTTCAACTTCGAGGGCGGCTGCTACGCCAAGACGATCCGCCTCTCCCCGATGTACGAGCCGGACATCTTCGCCACGACCCGTCGGTTCGGCACGATCCTCGAGAACGTCGACCTCGACGAGGTCACCCGCGAGCTCGACCTCGACTCGGAGCGCTTCACCGAGAACACCCGTGGCGCCTATCCACTCGAGTTCATCGGCAACGCTGATCCGACGGGCATGACCGGGCACCCGCGCGCGGTCATCTTCCTCACCGCCGATGCGTTCGGGATCCTTCCGCCGATCAGCCGGCTCGACCGCGACCAGGCGCAGTTCCACTTCATCAGCGGTTACACGGCCAAGCTGGCCGGCACCGAGATCGGCGTCACCGAGCCGCGCGCCACGTTCTCCGCGTGCTTCGGGGCCCCGTTCCTCCCGCGCCATCCGGGCGAGTACGCCGCCATGCTGGCCGATCGCCTCGACCGTCATCGCATCCCGGTCTGGCTGGTGAACACCGGCTGGACGGGCGGGCCGTACGGCACCGGCGAGCGGATGCCTATCGACCACACTCGCAACATGGTTCGCGCGGCACTGGGCGGCCTCCTCGAGGGCGTCTCGTACGAGACCGATCCGGTGTTCGGCGTGGCCGTTCCCCTCGGCGTGCCCGACGTTCCGTCGGACGTCCTCCGTCCCCGCGACACCTGGGCCGACCCGGCTGCCTATGACCGCAAGGCGGCCGAGCTGGCGCGGATGTTCGCCGAGAATTTCGGCCAGTACGCCGATGCCGTCTCGGAGGCCGTGCGCGTCGCGGGTCCGCGGATCGGCTGACCGGCCGGGGTCGGCTGGCTCTCCGTCCTGACGATTTCTCTCCGCGGACGACCGCTCCGCCTCGCTAAGGTGGCCGGGTGGAGATCGGCTTCGGGCGCACCATGCTCGTCGTGGCCGCGGCCGTCATCGTCATCGTCGGGCTGCGCCTCGCCGCCGACACGCTGGCGCCGTTCGTCATCGGCGGCTTCGTCGCGCTGCTGGTGCTCCCCCTCCACGATGCCCTCGTCCGGCGGGGCTGGTCGCGCGCGCTGGCCGTGACGGCCGGCACCGCCGCCTATCTGGGTGTATTGCTCATCGTGGCGCTCATCGCGCTGCAGACCTTCGCCGAGCTGCGCACGGTCTGCCCGCCGTCCTGGCCGGGATCGACGAGGCCCGAGCCGACGTGGAGCAGTCGTTCGGCGAGGTGCTTGGCCAGGCCATCAGCTCGTTCCTCGATGCGCTGCGGGACGCCGCGTCACTCCCAACCGGCGGCGCCCTGCTCGGGATCGCGATCGGGCTGGGGATCAGCGCGCTCGTCGTCGTCTACGCCCTCGCCGACGCTCCCGGGCTGCGATCGCGCGCCGAGCGCACCGCGCCTGCCGGCTTCCTCGCGGGATGGACGCACTTCGCCCAGGAGATCCAGCTCTACTTCGGAGCGCGTGCGGTCCTCGGGCTCGTCTTCGCGCTCGGTGTCGGAGTGGTGCTCCTCCTCATCGGCGTCGACCTCGTCCTGCTGTGGGTCCTCGTCGCCTTCTTCTTCAGCTTCATCCCGAACATCGGATTCATGTTCTCGGTGCTCGGGCCGACGTTGCTGGCGCTCGTCAGCCTGGGACTCGGCCCCGCGCTGCTCGTGATCGCCGGCTACACCGGGGTGAACGTCATCACCGACTACGTGATTCAGCCGCGCTACATGTCACGCGAGCTCGACCTGTCGCCCCTCGTCGTCTTCGTCTCGCTCTTCATCTGGGCGGCGATCCTCGGGCCGGTGGGTGCCATCCTGGCGCTGCCGCTCACCGTGGGCGTGAAGATCCTCTTCGACGCGTTCCCCGCGACCAGGAGCCTGGGGGCGCTGCTCGGCGCCGAGGGCTGACGTCGTCGCGGGAACGCGGCGCTACGGCGACGGCGATCCGAAGAAGAGCCTCAGCCACTGGTCGAGGAGCGGAACGTCCTCGACCTCCGGCAGCAGCTCGTCCGGCAGCGGAGCCTCGGCGCCGGGCGGGATGATCAGGGCCTCCTCGCCGGGCTGGCCGACGTTCGAGAGCCGGCGCGCCTCGGCGCCGATGAAGGCGGGGCTCTGGACGTAGGCGAGCTCCTCGGCGAGGCGCGCGTTCGACGCCTCGATGGCCGCGATCTCCGCCTCGATCTCCGCGGCACGCTGCCCCATCTCCCAGTTGGCGAAGACCTGCCGCCCGAACTGGAAGGCCAGCAGGCCGCCTATGACGATCAGCACCACGAGCCACGTCAACCCTCCCCGGGATGACGGCAGCCTGCGCAGCGGCCGGCGCGGGGCCGGCGGCGGCGGCGCTGTTGGGAGCGTCGACGACGGTCATCGCGGGCCAGTGTATCGGCATCGGCGATCCTGTGACAGGCGAGCTGTCACAACCGGAACGGACGATTCGAACACTTGTGCTATGGTCCTCGATCGAACAGATGTTCGATTTCGAGCTCGTGAGTCCGGGAGATGCCGATGCTGTCCGCTCCACCCTCGAACGCCGACGAGGCGATCGCCGCGCTCCTCGCGAGCCCGGAGATCGCGCCGCTCATCGTGGCTCACCGCGAGCTCGAGCCCCGACCGCCGCGTCACGCCCCGTGGCCGAAGGGTATGGACCCGCGGATCGTCGACGCGATGCGGCGTGCGGGGATCGAGGCTCCGTACACGCACCAGGCCGCCGCGTATCGCGCGGCCCGCGCCGGCCGCAACACCGTGGTGGTCACGCCGACCGCATCGGGCAAGACGCTCTGCTACAACCTGCCGGTCCTCGACGCGGTCGCCGCCGATCCCGCCGCACGCGCCCTCTATCTCTTCCCGACCAAGGCGCTCGCCGCCGACCAGCTCGTGGCGCTGCGAGCCCTCGCGGACGCCGCGGAGATCGACCTCAAGACCCACACCTACGACGGGGACACGCCGGCCAACGTGCGCAGCGTGGTCCGGGCCGCGGGCCAGGTTGTCATCACCAACCCGGACATGCTCCACGCGGCGATCCTCCCCCACCACACGAAGTGGTTCAAGCTCTTCGAGAACCTCCAGTTCGTCGTCATCGACGAGCTGCACACCTACCGTGGCCTCTTCGGCAGCCACGTCGCCAACGTCATCCGGCGCCTGCGTCGCGTCTGCGCCCACTACGGCTCCGACCCCACCTTCATCTGCGCCAGCGCCACCATCGCCAACCCGGCCGAGCTCGCCGAGCGCGTGCTCGAGGCCCCGATCGAGCTCATCGACGACAACGGTGCGCCGTCCGGCCGGCGCCACGTGCTCATCGTCAACCCGCCGGTCGCCAACGAGCAGCTCGGGATCCGCGGCTCGGCGCTTCTCACCGGACAGCGGCTGGCCGAGCGGCTCATCGGTGGCGGCGTGCAGACCATCGCGTTCGCCCGATCGCGGACCGCCGTGGAGGTGCTGACGAGCTACCTGCGCGAGACGTTCGCTCCCCCGCCGGGGCATCCCCACACCATCCGCGGCTACCGCGGCGGGTACCTCCCCAATGAGCGCCACGCCATCGAGGCAGGCCTGCGGGACGGGCGAGTGCGAGGCGTGGTGGCCACCAACGCGCTCGAGCTCGGCATCGACATCGGCAGCCTCGACGCCGCCATCAGCATCGGCTACCCGGGAACGATCGCCTCGACCTGGCAGCAGATGGGCCGGGCCGGCCGCCGCAGCGGGACGAGCCTCTCGGCCCTGGTCTGCTCGTCGGCCCCGATCGACCAGTTCCTGGCCGCGCATCCGGAATACCTCTTCGACCAGTCTCCCGAGCACGGCCTGGTCAACCCGGACAACCTGCACGTGCTGCTCAATCACCTGCGCGCGTCGAGCTTCGAGCTGCCGGTTCCCGCCGACGAGCGGTTCGGGCTGGACGAGACGCCGCTCCTGCTCGATGTCCTGGAGGAGGACGGGTACCTGCGTCGTGCCGACGACGACCGCTACTACTGGAGCCACGACAACTTCCCCGCCAGCGACTTCAGCCTGCGCAGCGGGGCGCCGGAGAACGTCGTCATCGTCGACACCACCGGCGACCGCAACCGCGTCCTCGGCGAGGTGGACCTGTTCGCCGCGCCGCTTCTGGTCCACCCGCGGGCCATCTACATCCACGAGGGCATCCAGCACCACGTCGACGTGCTCGACTGGGAGGAGCGCAAGGCCTTCGTCACGCGCACGGACGTCGACTACTACACCGATGCGGACCTCGGCATCACCCTCAAGGTCCTCGATGTCTTCGACACCGCCGACGACGTGCCGGCCGGGCGGCGCCAGCACGGCGAGGTGATGGTCGCCTGGAAGGTGACCATGTTCAAGAAGATCAAGTTCCACACGCACGAGAACGTGGGGTGGGGCTCGATCGACCTGCCCGAGCAGTCGATGCACACCACCGCCACCTGGCTCGTGCCCCCGGCCGAGCTCGTCAACCGCTACGACCGCGACACCCTCGACGGGGCGCTCATCGGCCTGGCGCGAGTGGCGCGCACGACCGCGGCACTGCTCCTCATGTCCGATCCTCGCGACCTCGGCGTGCTGGCCCAGGTGCAGGCGCCGTTCACCGGGCAGCCGACGCTGTACCTGTACGACGCCGTGCCAGGGGGAGTCGGGCTCACCGAGCGGCTCTACACCCTGACCGACGAGCTGATCCGCGCGTGTCGCGAGGCCGTGGCCTCCTGCCCGTGCGCCGACGGCTGTCCCGCGTGCGTCGGCCCGGCCCTCGAGGTCGGAACGAAGGGCAAGGCCGTCGCCCTCGAGCTCCTCAGCGGGATGGGCTGACCCATGACGCCCACCCGCAGCCTCGCTGAGCGGCTGGCGGTCGTCCGATCGGACCGCGCTCCGTCGGAGCGACGTCCTCAGGACTCGGGTGACCGGATCGCGACCCTCGCACGCTGGTTCGATGCGCGCGCCGAGGTCGTCGGAAACGGCACCACACTCGTCGTCGAGCGGCGCCTTCCCGTGGAGAGGCACGTGGCCGAGGCGCTGGCGACGTACCCGGAGGGGGCGTACTTC
Organism: uncultured Chloroflexia bacterium; assembly: GCA_963725885.1. Lineage (GTDB taxonomy): Bacteria > Chloroflexota > Limnocylindria > QHBO01 > QHBO01 > JACDBZ01. Next base: position 275,390 of record CAVSAH010000002.1, read on the forward strand.
GACACCGAGACCACCGGGCTGTCGACCGGAGCCGGCACCGTGATCTTCCTCGCGGCCGTTGGCCGCGTCGACCGCGGCGGGATCACCGTGCGGCAGTACCTGCTCCCCGACTATCCGCACGAGCCGGCGCTCCTGCGGGCCCTCGCCGCCGACCTCGCCACCGCCCCGAGGCTGGTGACGTACAACGGTCGATCGTTCGACGTGCCGATGCTGACCGCACGCCTCACCGTGCACGGCCTGTTTCGGGAGGCAGCCGCGCTGCCGGCGGATCACGACGACCTCCTGCCTGACGCGCGACGCCTCTTCAGGCGCCCATTGGGCGGGGCCCGGCTCGCGGACGTCGAGGCCGGCGTGCTGGGCGTCCGGCGTGGCTCGGACTGCCCGGGCAGCGAGGTGCCGGCGCGCTACTTCGGCTACCTGCGCGGTGGCTCGCCCGACATCCTGGCCGAGGTCCTCGATCACAACCTGCAGGACGTCGCCAGCCTGGTCCTCCTCGAGGCCGAGCTGCACCGGCTGCGGAGCGGAGGCTGGCGAGACGCGACGATTCTCGACGCACGGGGCATGGCCCTCGAGCTTCTGCGATCCGGCGCCATCGACGACGCCCTCGAGCTGGTCGAGGCTGCCCAGGCCATCGACCCCGATCCTCGCGAGGCCAACGCGCTCCGGCGGGTGGCCGGGCGGCTCCTCATCGCCCTCGGCCACGTCGAGCGCGCCGAGGCGCTGTGGGAGGTCGGGACGCGACGGGCGTCGGTCGATGCGGCGGGCGCCTGGATCGAGGTGGCGCGTATCCGTGAGCGGCATCGAGGCGACCTGCGGGGCGCCCTGGAGGCCGCGGCGGCGGCGTCGCGCGTGCTCGACATCGCGTTTGCGCTCGGGCGAGGCGGCTCGATTGGCGAGGTCGCGAGCACGCGTCTGGTCGTCGAGCGTCGCTTGCGTAGGCTGAAGCGCTGGGTGGCGGCAGCGGACCGACGTGCCGAGCGAGGCGCGGAACGCCGCGTCGCCTAGGGCGACCGGACCGTCAGCTTCCCCAGAGCGGCCGGACCTCGATCGTGCCGAACGCCGCGACCGGGTGCTTCGCCGCAATCGCGACGGCTTCATCGAGGCTCTCGCACTCGAGGAGATCGAACCCACCGATCGCCTCCTTGGCCTCCACGAACGGCCCGTCGGTGACGACCGGGCTGCCGTCGCGCACGCGGACGGTTCGGGCACGTCGCGGTGGCGCCAGCTGGTCCCCGATGATCCACGTGCCGCGCGCTCGTAGATCGTCGACCCACGGCATGTCCTCGTCGCCCGGCGTCACGGCGGGGTCGGGCTCGGCCTGGGCATTCATACGCTCGGTGTCCCAGCAGATCAACAGCAGATACTTCACGGTCGCTCCTTGTCGAGGTGATGTGTGCAGGACCGACGAACGGGCGCCCGTCGAATCGACAGGTGCCAGCTCAGCTCCGGCGCGACTCGAGCAGCGCGATGACGCGGTCCGTGGCGTGCGCCGCGGCCTCCGGCAGTGGCCGGCCTGCGGCGAGGCCAAGGGCGAGGGCCGCACCGAACGTATCCCCCGCTCCGACCGTCGCCACCCCACGCACGACCCGGCGCGGGACGTAGGCGACCACGGCCGACGCGGCCCGGTCGTCGAGGAGGTAGCCGTGCTGCCCGAGGGTCAGCACGAGCAGTGGCCGTGGCCCGAGGTGCTCGCGCAGCTCGGCCGCCTGCGCGAACGGGTCCGCGGGAGCAAGGGCCAGGTCCTCCGTCGAGACGACGATGGCATCCGCAGCCCCGAAAGCCGCCCAGGTCGCGGCGTCCACCTCGTGGAGGCCGACCGGCCGCACCGGGTCGCCGACCACGAGGTGGCGCAGCCAGCCCTGGATGAGCAGGACGCTCAACCGAGGACGGATCGAAGCCGCCAGGTCGTCGAGCGCCGCGGCCGGCAGCTCGTCCGCGATCGGGGCAAGCAGCGCAGCATCAAACGCGACGCCGGGTCGCTCGACGAGGCCGTCCGCGGCGATCGCGCCTCCGGCCTGCTCGTAGACGAGGGTTCGCCGCCCATCGGACTCGTGATGCGCGTAGATGGTCGTGGCGTCAGCCGAGCATCGGTCCACCTCGCCCATGTCCGCCAGGGACGCGAGGCCGGCGCGCGCCTCCGGCTCGTCGCCGGCAACCGTGAGGAACCGCGGTCGGACGCCATCGGCCACGGTAGCGCGACCCGCGTGGAGCACGGATCCCCCGGGCGCCAGCGTCCCATCCGCGAAGCGGTCGATGGTCAGGCCGCCGACGATCAGCAGCTCGGGCATCGGTCTATCATCGGTCCATGCCGCTCTTCTTCTTCGAGATCCACGAAGGCGCGACCGATCTGCTGACCGATGCGCTTCTCGTGTCCGAGCGCGACCATACCCCAGCCCAGTTCGAGGCGATGGTCAAGGCCGCGCGCGCAGCGGTGCTCGAGACGTTCGAGGAGGACACCCTGGTCGAGGCGGTGGCGCGCGAGCTCGAGCGCTCGCACGGGCTCACCTACATCGGTGACGAGAAGCTGCGCGCCTCGATGAGCGTCGGGCATGGAAGACGAGGACAACTACCTCGTCGAGCAGACCGACGAGTTCCGCTCGATCGTGGCCGAGCTCGAGGCTCCCTAGCGGGCGACGTTGAACAGGACCTCGATCACGTCGCCGTCGGCGACGCGATAGTCCTTGCCCTCCTGGCGGAGCGTGCCGCGCTTGCGGGCCTCGGCCATCGACCCGGCGTCGAGCAGCTCCTCCCAGCCGATGACCTGGGCCCGGATGAACCCGCGCGCGAGGTCCGTGTGGATGACGCCGGCGGCGTCGACCGCCGTGGCGCCGCGACTGAGCGTCCAGGCGCGGCACTCGTCCTCGCCGGCGGTGAAGAAGCTGAACAGGCCCAGCAGCTCGTACGTGAGGCCGATCACGCGACCGCGCGATGCCTCGGCGATGCCGAGGTCGTCCATGAAGAGGCGGGCGTCCTCGTCGGGCAGGTCGGCGATCTCGGCCTCGATCTTGGCGGCCAGCGCGGCCACGTCGGTGTGAGGCTCGGTGTGGCGCGACCGCCCATCGGCCTCGAGCGCCGCGGCCTCGCCCAACCGACCCTCGTCGATGTTGAGGATCGACGAGCGCGGGCTTCTGGGTCAGGAAGCGGTAACCGCGGATCAGCAGCTCCTCGTCGTCGGTGAGGCCGAACGCGCGGAGCGGCTGTCCCTCGTCGAGGTGGGGCTGGAGCCGGCGAAGCAGCTCCTCCTCGCGCTGGGCGGCCTCGCGCTCGGCGGCCGAGCCATGGCGGCCCTGGGTCGTGAGCCGCTCGAGGCGCTTCTCGATGACCGAGAGGTCCGCCACGGTGAACTCCAGGTCGAGGTTGGCGACGTCGCGCCACGGATCGGCGTCCGCTGCGAATGCATTCGCCACGTGGACGAACGCATCGGCGTTGCGGACCAGGGCGAGGACCTCTGGATTGATCGTCCCCTCCCGGGCCGCTCCTTCCGGGATGGCGACGTCGACGTAGGTGACGTCGGCATGGGTCGTCTTCTTCGGGACGAACAGGCTCGTCAGCTGATCGAGCCGCTCGTCGGGCACCTTCACCACGCCCAGGTTCGGGGCGGCCCGACCACCCGAGTAGCCGCCCGTCTCGGCATGGCTCCCGGTGAGGGCGTTGAACACCGTCGTCTTCCCGCTGCCCGGCACGCCGACGAGGGTGACCTGCATCGGCCTAGTAGCCGGCGTCGAGATCGACGACGTTGCGCAGCGCCTCGCCGGCACGGTCGCGACGCAGGTTGTCGATGAACAGGTCGATGCCGCGCTCGATGACGGACTCGGACGACCACGAGGTATGCGGCGTGATGATGACGTTGGGCGTCCGGTAGAGCGGCGACTCCGCGCTGAGCGGCTCCTCGCTGAAGACGTCGAGCACCGCACCGCCGATCCAGCCCGACTCCAGCGCGCGGCGGAGCGCCAGCTCGTCGATGAGACGCCCGCGGGCGATGTTGATGAGCCACGCGTCCTCGCGCATCTCCGCCAACTGCTCCGCACCGATGAGCCCCGCGGTCTCCTCGGTGAGCGGTGCGGCGACGACGACGATGTCGCTGGCGCGCAGCACGTCGCGCAGCTCGTCGAGCCCGAACAGCTCGACACCGGGAGCCTCGCCCGCGCCGCGCTCGGGATGTCGGCGGGTCGCGAGGATCCTGCAGCCGAACGGCGCGAGGAGGCGCGCGACCTCCTCGCCGATGCTGCCGTAGCCGACGATGCCGACGGTGAGCTCGCTCAGCTCACGGCCGCGAAGCGGCTGCCACGTGCGCTCCCGCTGGAGCTCGAGCAGCTGGGGAAGCCGTCGCGATATGGCGAGCGACATCATCACGACGTACTCGGCGATCGGGCGGCTGAAGACGCCTCGGGCGTTCGTGACCACCAGGCGGCGCTCGCGCACGGCGGGCGTCGAGACGCGGTCGACCCCGGCCGAGGCGGAGTGGATCCAGCGGAGCCGCGGCGAGCGGGTGACCACGTGATCCAGGACCGAGGCTGGCACTGCCCCAACGAGCAGCACCTCGGCCTCGTCGAAGACCGACTCGTCGGCGTCGCCGTGGATCTGGCCGTCGGCCGAGATGCGCGCGCAGCGAACGCCCTCGACCTCCTCGATGCGGGCCACCAGCTCGCGCGACAGGGGGGAGCCGAGAATCGGGGTGGCCAGGATCGTGGTCGTGGCCGCCGGCGTCAGCTGACCGTGCCCTCCATGCGGGCGACCCAGGCGTCCGGGTCGCCGATCTCCGCCATCGACGGCAGCGCTTCGGGCCGCTCCAGACGCGGTTGAGGAAGTCACGGCTCCGGGCCGCGATCACGATGTCGGCGAACCGCTCGCCGGCGGCGTACTGCTCCATCTTCAGGTCCAGCCCGGTGATCCGCATGATCGCGCGCTCGACGGTGCCGCGCCGCTCCCCGCGCCGCTCGAAGCGGTCGTGGATCTCGTCGAAGTTCGGCAGGATCTGCCTGCCCGCCGCGTTCATGACGTGGTTCGAGTACCCCTCGAGCAGGGACATGAGCGCCTGCGTCTTCCCGAACGTCTCGCGCTGGGCCGGGGTCATGATCCTCTCGAGCCAGTGGCCCTCCCCGCCGCCGACCGCCTGCCGCACCCGCTCGGCGAGGCCACCCGACTCGCTCGCCAGCAGCTCCATCGGTGCGGCCCACGAGATCGGCGAAGTAGGGGCGCAGCCAGGCGTGGGCCTCGAACTCGAAGGCGTGCGTCGCCTCGTGGAGGGCGATGAACGTGCGGAACTCGTCGCGTGGCAGGCGCATCGCCGCGGCCGTGCCGGCGATGTTCGGCTCCACGAAGTGCAGGCGTCCACGCGCCGGGCCGGCGGCCAGGAGGCTGACGTCGTACTGACCGAGGACCTTGCGGCCGAGGAAGGCGAGCATGAATCCGAGCTGCTGGTTCCCGACGGTCCGGTTGAGCCAGCGCGACATGGCGCGGCCGGCGGTGTCCGGACCCTCCTGCGAGCCCGACCAGCGTCCGCTCGATGCGCTCGAATAGCGCGTGGAACGTCGCGAGGTTGAGGTCGACCCACTCGACGCGGTCCACCACGGCCGGCGTCTCGAGCGCTCTCGGGCAGCTGCGAGCCGATCTCGGCGGCAACGATCGGCTCGATGCGGAGCAGCGTGGCCCGGTAGAAGGCCTCGGCCTCGGCCCGCTGCGCCTCGGGGATGGGCGCCGCGGAAGGTCCGAGCCGGCGGTGCGCGATCTGCCTCACCACGTCCCAGTCGATCAGACGCGTGCCCGAGCGGCGGATGATCTCGCGCGACGCGACGCTGGCGCCGAAGGCGAGGAGACCGCCGACGACGATGCCGGCGGTGAGCTGTGCGGAGTTGCGAGCCATCGGGCTCAGTCTAGGGGAAGCGCGACTCCGACCGGTTCGAGCTCGACCGATTCGACCGGCTGGCAGCCCGTCGCCGAAGAGAAGCTCGGCGACGGCGACGAACGCGGCAACGTCCCCGGTGGTGGCGATCCGGCGCATCGGCGGCGTGCCCAGATCCGCGGGCGCCCGCGCGTCGAGCGCGTCGAGGAGGTCCTCGACGGCGAGGGCCGTCGTGAACGCCGAGTCGACCACGGCCACCGGATCGCCCACGATCCGCTCGATCGGACCGCGCAGAAGCGGGTAGTGCGTGCAGCCCAGCAGCAGCGTGTCCATGCCTGGACGCTGCGCCAGCAGCGGCTCGAGGTAGGCGCGGACGACCGACTCGGCGCGGCGGCCGTCGACCACGCCGGCCTCGACCAACGGGACGAGCTCCGGGCAGGCCAGCTCGGTGACGCTGATGGCGGGGTCGGTCTCGGCGATGGCTCGTGAGTAGGCCCCCGACTCGACGGTGCCGGCCGTGGCGATGACCGCGACCTCGCGGCTCCGCGTGGCGGCGGCGGCGGCAACGGCACCCGGTCGGATGACCCCGAGCGCGGGTACCGGCGAGCGGTTCCGCACCAGCTCGAGGGCGCGCGCGGTCGCCGTGTTGCAGGCGAGGACGAGAAGCTTCACGTCGCTGGCGAGCAGCCAGTCGACGGCCTGGAGCGTGTACGCCCGCACCTCCTCGGCAGGACGCGGACCGTAGGGGGTGCGCCCGTTGTCACCGAGGTAGATCGTCGACTCGTCCGGAAGCCGGCGATGAAGCTCCGCGAGAACGGTGAGCCCTCCGACTCCGGAGTCGAAGACGCCGATGGGGCGGCCGTCGCCCGACGCGGCCACCGGGCCGCTCAGCCGCTCGCGAGCGCGGGCGACCGCTCGCGAAGGTGCGCGGCAAGGGCGGTGGCGATCTGGACGACGTCCTGGGAGATCTGCGAGTCGGGGCTGGAGGTGACGAACGCGATCCCCTCGTTGTTCGAGGCAAGGACCAGCCGTCCGTCCGATACGACCTCGAAGTCGATGCGGCTGCCCAGCGCCTGCTCCACGTCACGCTTGTCGAAGCCACCGTCCGCATCGGCGCGGTTGAGGATGGTGGCGAGCTTCGACGACGGATAGCCGATGGCGGCGAAGGTCTCGGCCGACATGGCCAGGCTGCGGATTGCCATGCTGTCGTAGCTGAGGACCTGGAGGATGAGGTCGGCCGAGTCGAGGAAGACCAGGACGTCCTCGCTGAGTGCGGCGCGCGTGTCGATGATCACGAACTCGTAGAGCTGGCGCAGCAATGAGCAGCACCTTCTCCACGTCGCGGGTCGTGACCATCTCGGCCATCTCGACGCGTGGCGGTGCCAGGAGGATGTCGATGCCCGACGGGTCGCGCCACATGATGTCGGCGAGGTCCTGTTCTCGGATCTTGTCGGTCGGCAGGTTCACGATGCTGGGCGCCACGGCCGGAACGCGGAGCAGGCCCCGGAGGTCGCTGAACTGGAGCGAGCCGTCGACAAGGCACACGCGGTTCCGCTGGCCGAGTGCGACCGACAGGTTGTAGGCGAGCGTGGTCCGCCCGACGCCGCCCTTCGGGCTGAACAGCGTCACCACCAGGGAGCTCGCTCGCGCCGCCTCGGCCGACCGTGTCTCGCCCACCTTGCGGATGAGCGTGGTGAGGTCGAAGCCGGAGAACGGCATGGTGAGGACGGCGTCGACGCCGCGCTCGGTGCTCTGCTTCACCGGGTTCTGCGGGACGGTCAGCATGATCACGCCGACCTCCGGCTCGCCCTGGCGAATCTGCTGCGCGACCTGCTGTCCCGATACGCGTCCCTGGAGCAGGGCATCGACGATGACAACGTCCGGCTTCATCTCCGCGACGCTCGTCAGCGCGCGGTCACCGGCGGTGACCACGTCGAGCATCTTGATCTGGTGCTGCGCCTGGAGCATGGAACGAATGTGCGACGCAACCTGCGGCACATCCTCCACGACCAGGAGCCGGATCTGTTCGCCTGCCACTCTCACTCCCTGCGAGAACCAGGGACCGGGCGCAGCACGAGGATGCAGCGCTCGCTCCGTTCGTCGAGCGGGTCCAGGTCATGGGACCCGAACGTCGCTTCGACCGCCAGTCGAGCCTCGTCGGCGAGGCCGATCAGGGCATGCACTGATGGATACCAGAGACGGAAGCCTGCCGGAAGTCTGGCTATCGTACCATCGGCCCCCACGAGGTCCGTAAGGGTCGAGTACTCCACCCGCAGCCCTTCGGGCGTCTCGCGGCGCACGAGGCTGCTGCGCCGAACGACCCTCCGGTCCTCCAGATCGCGCTCCCAGTCGATGCTCAACGGCAGGTCGTGCGGCGGGAGCGCCCCCGGCCCCAGGTTGTCGATGATGAGCATGCCATCCGGCGTGAGCAGCGAGCGCGCGGCGTCGAGCGCACGGAGCCCGTCCTCGGGACCGTCGAGGTGCGCCAGGACGCCGGCCATGACCGCCAACCCGAAACGCTCGCGCCGACGAAGGGTTCGAACGTCGCCGACGACGAGGTCGATCCTGCCCTCGTCGCGGGCGGCACGCAGCGCCTCGTCGGCAGAGATGCGATCGTCCGCGCGATCCAGGAGCGCGGCCGAGCCGTCCACCCCGACGAGGCTGCGACCACTCGTCCCGAGCAGGGGCCCGAACAGGCGGCCGGACCCGCAGCCGAGGTCGATCACCGGTCCGTCGGTGCGGCGCGCCTGCTCCCGATAGAAGACGAGATCCTCGGTGATCTCGTCGTGCTCGAGGTCGTAGATCTCGGCCAGGACGGCTTCTTCGGCGGCCTGGCCGGCGAAGATGTCGCTCAGCTCGTGCGCTCCCGGGACTGTCCGCCGCCCATCGCGCGCAGCTCCTCCCACGCCTCATCGACGAGGCCCGGCTGCCGGACGAGGTCGAGGGTCGTGGCGGCCAGGAGCTCGATCGCAACCGGAAGCACGAGGTCGCCCTCGGCGCCGCCCGCGTGCGCTGCGAACTCGCGCGAGTGGCCGGGCATGCCGCGCGGCCCGATGGCGAGGTACGGGTGAATCGTCGGCACCTCGTGGCTGACGTTTGCCATGTCCGTGCTTCCGACGTTGGGATCGATCGGGTCGTCCGCGATTCCCGCCGCGGCGAGGTGTCCGCGCCAGAGCCCGAGGAGGGTCGGGCTGTTCAGCATCGTGCGGCATCGGTTCATCGGGTCGATAGAGAGCTCGACCGTGCAGCCTGTGGCATCGGCTGCCGCCTGGGCCATGGTGGTGAATCGGCCGATCATGGCGTCCAGGTCGGTGTCGACCGGGGTGCGCAGGTACCACCGCCCGCTGGTCAGGTCGGGCACGATGTTCGGGGCTGCCCCGCCGTGGGTGATGATCCCGTGGACCCGCTCACCCGGCAGCAGGTGCTGACGCCACTGCGCGACCATCGTGTAGAGCAGGACGAGCGCGTCCAGCGCATTCCGCCCGAGCCAGGGGTCGCCCGATGCGTGCGCCAGCGTGCCGTGGAAGGTGACGCCGACCTCGGTGACCGCCAGCGCCAGGATCTCCGAGCTGTTGGAGTCCGACGGATGGATCTGGAGGCAGGCGTCGACGTCGTTGAACAGGCCTGCCGCGATGAGGTGCACCTTCCCGTTGCCCGCCTCCTCCGCGGGTGTCCCGATGACCCGTACCTCGCCACCGAAGTCGCTGCCCAGGACCCGGGCGGCGGCGATGGCGGCGCCCGCGCTCGACGAGCACATCAGGTTGTGACCGCAGCCGTGACCGACCTCCGGAAGCGCGTCGTACTCGGCGGCGAGGGCGATCACCGGCCCCGCGCCGCTCCCCCGCCAGCGCGCCACGAACGCCGTCTCGAGACCTCCCGCCGGCGCCTCGACCTCGAACCCGTGGCGCTCGAGCAGCTCGGCGGTCCAGCGTGCCGCGTCGTGCTCCTCGAAGGCGATTTCCGGGTTGGCGTGCACGCGATGCGACAGGTCGAGCGCATCGGCCGCCACCGCCGCGACGGCATCGGCGAGGCCGGGGATCGGATCGGTCACGGAGCCTCCCTTCAGGTGTCGGTGCGGGCGATGAGCCACTCGACCGCGACGGCGACGACCACCACGAAGAGGGCCGTCGCCACCCCAAGGACGTCGGCCAGGCGCAGCCCGGCCAGGACAGCCAGCGCGATGCCGGCGATGATTCCGCGCCGTGCAGCGCGCAACCAGGCGCCACGATAGACGATGCGCCGGCGCGCCACGAACTCGGCGATGAACGCGAACGGCGTGACGACCAAGCCCCAGGGTCACTGCCGCGAGGACGATCCCGATGACCAGGTTGCGGCCGGCATCGGGGCACGGCTGCGCGTCCGTCTCCACCGGGCAGGCATTCGCGGCAAACGCGATGAGGGCCAGTGCCGCCAGGATCCCGAGGAGGAAGAGGGCGGCGAGGATGGTGCGGTGGCGCCCGCTCATCGCGAGGCGTCGGGGCAGATCTCGCGGAAGGGACAGTAGCCGCAGCGCATGAGCGAGGGCGAGGCGCCGAATCGTCCACCGCGGATGCCACTCGCGACGTCCGACAGCTTCTCCTGGGCAGCGGCCAGGCGCTTCTCGCTCGGCGAGCTCCGGCCCACGAGGCCCGTCTCGAGGAAGTGCAGGGCCAGCTCGTCGGGCAGCGACCCGGTCTCCGCCTCGTGTGCGAGGGCGTAGATCGACAACTGCAGCGACTCACGCGAGCGGCGGTTGGCCGTGGCCAGGTCGCCGACGTCGCTGGACTTGTAGTCGGTGATCGTGACGCGGCCCGAGTCGTCACGGTCGACGCGGTCGTACCGTCCCCTGAGCCGGTCCGGCCCGAAGGCGACGGTGAAGTCGCTCTCGACGGCGATCGGGCGCGCGGGCTCCCGCTGCTGCGCCTCCCAGAAGCGCTCGACCGCGGCGTGCGCGGCAGCCAGCCGAGCCTCCTCGTGGTCGCGCGTGAGGAAGCCGACCGACTCCCAGGCTGCGTCGAGCGCGGCGTGCGCGCCTTCCAGCGGAAGTGGCGTGCCGGACAGCTGACGCCGATGGATGGCCTGCACGGCCGCGTGGAGCGCTCGGCCGTACACCATCTGATGCGTGACCGGGGTCGGCACTCGCACGACATGCGCGTATCGGTATCGGGCCGGGCAGTCGAGGTAGTCGCTGATCTGGCCGTAGCTCAGTTGGAGCGGACGGTCGGCCGGGACCGGGCGCGCGGTTGGCGCTCGGTCACGTGGCGAGGACTCGTGACGCGCGAGCCGCTCGAGGACGGCCGGCTTCACCGTCTCAGGCGGCGTCGCGGGAGGTAGATCGAGCGCCTCGGCCACGAACTGGCTCACCGCGCGTGATCGGCGCCCGCCGTAGTCCTGGGCCCAGCTGAGGGCAAGCTCCTCGCGGGCTCGCGTCATGCCGACGTAGAACAGCCTCCGCTCCTCGGCCACGTGCTGGTCGCCGCCCGCCGCCGGCCGATCAGCGATGAGCTCCGCGGGCATCTCGAGCGGGTCGGGCCGATCCCAGCCCGGGAATCGATCCGAGACGACGCCGACAAGGTGGACCACGTCGAATTCCAGGCCCTTGGCCTTGTGGTACGTCAGGACGTGAACCGCATCGCCCTCGTCGGGCTCTGCATCGGCGGTCGACGGGTCGTCCCCCGTCTCGATGAGCGTGTCGAGCTGGGCGACGAGGAACGGGAGCCGATCATCCCGCAGCAGGCCCCCCTGGCGCCGAACGATCTCGAAGAAGCGACCCACGTTCGCAAGGCGCTCGTCCCCGGTCTCGCGCGCCTCGGCCGCGAGCCGCCCGAGCCAGCCCGAGGTGGTGACGAAGTGGTACAGCAGCTCGCCGCAGCTCCGCTCGGTGCTCATGGCCCGATGCGCGTCGAGGGTCCCGAGCAGGCGCTGGACGACGTCGAGGGCCCGCGCGCCGAACGCCGAGCTCGCCGGATCGTCGGCGGCCTCGCGCAGGGCGACCAGCGAGGCTGGAGCGTCGACGCCGCGCCCGCGTGAGCGCGAGGGTCACGTCGGCCGGCGCCAGCCCGAAGATCTCGCTCGTGGCGAGGTCGTAGAGGCTCACCGAGTCGTCGGGGTCGTTGACCGCTCGCAGGAAGCTGATGAGCACGCGCACCTCGGGCTGCCGGTACAGCCCGGCGGTGCCGCTGAAGCGCCACGGGATGCGGGCCACGTTCAGCGCGCGCAGGTACGCATCGGCGTCGCGATTGCCGCGGACCAGGATGGCGTGCTGGCCCGCGCGGCGCCCGGACCGGATCGAGGCGGCGATCCGATCGGCCACGCCGTCGGCCTCGTCGGACCCGGTCGTGTACGCGGTCAGCGAGATCGCGCCGTCCGGCGGCTCCGGACGCGTGAACCGGGAACGCGCCTTGAGTCGCTTGTCGAGGCCCTCGCGAGCCTCGAGCCGGTCGGGGTCGTTGTGGCGAATGAGCCGATGCGCAGCGTCGAGGATGGGCTGCCGGCTGCGGAAGTTGTCGACCAGCACGACGCTCGCCGCCCGTGGATAGGCCTCGCGGAACCCGAGGATGTTGCCCAGCGCCGCACCGCGGAAGCGGTAGATGCTCTGGTCGTCGTCCCCGACGACGGTGACGTTGTGGTGCGGCTCGGCGATGAGCCTCACGAGCTCCCACTGGGCGTGGTTCGTGTCCTGGAACTCGTCGACGCAGATGTACCGATACCGCCCACGGACCCGCTCGAGCACGGCGGGATGCTCCCGCAGGAGCCGCAGGGCGAGGCTCACCTGGTCGCCGAAGTCGATGCGGTCGGCCGCCCGCATGAGCCGCTCGTAGGCGGCGTACGTCGCGGCCAGCTCGGCCTGGTTGGCCGCGCGCTCGGCCAGGGCCGCGTCGCCCGGAGCGGCGGCGGCCGCCTCGGCCAGGCGTCCGGCGCTGGCGAGGTACGCATCGGGGCCGACGTCCTCGTCGCGGAGGCGGCTGAAGAGGGTGACCAGCGCGCCGAGGAAGCGTGTCGGGTCGCCCAGCGGGCGGTATCGGTCGAGCGGCAGCTCGAAGAGGTGCTCGCGCAGGAAGATGATCTGCTCCGCGCGCGACAGGACCGTCGTGCGGTCGGACAGGCCGGCCTCCAGCGCGTGGTCCCGCAGGATGCGGTCGCCGAACGCGTGGAAGGTCCCGATCTGCGCGTCGTTGTGGCCGTAGGGAACGAGCCGGTCGACGCGCTCGATCATCTCGTACGCGGCCCGGTCGGTGAACGTCAGCGCCAGGATCTCGGACGGCCTCGCCATCTTCTCGGCGATCAGCCACGCGATCCGGCGCGTGATGACCGTGGTCTTGCCGGTCCCCGCCCCGGCGACGATCAGCAGCGGCCCGTCGCCGTGGGTGACCGCCTTGCGCTGGCGCGGCGTGAGGTCCGCGAGGAGCGGCGGCTGGACGCGCAGGTGGGGGCGGCGAGACTTCGCCGGCGCGTCCGACTCCGGAGCCAGCTCCGCGAAGATGGGGAGCTGGTCGGGCGAGGGGACGACCGGTGACATCTCGTCAACGATAGCCGAGGACCGATTCACCCCGTGGTTATCGCCGGCTTACCGGACAGCTCGGGTGTCGCGGTGGCGTGAGCGCGCGGACCTAGCCGACGTAGCGGTGCTTGATGCGGTCGGCATCCCCCACGAACGGGCCGGTCCCCGCGGCGAACAGGCGCACCACGGGCACCATGAGGTCGGGATACTCCCCCGCCGCCTCGCGGTAGTCGGTGTTCGTGGCCAGCAGGTGCTCCTCGATCGCGGCCCTCAGTGCTGACGTCAGCGCCTCGGTCGGCTCGTCCCCGCTCGAGCTCGATCGAGACGAGCGGTCGAGTCTCTCCCGGACGCTCCTCCAGCAGCGAGAGGCGGAAGGAGCGCACATGACCGGCGAGCGACGGATCGGCGTAGATGCCTCCGTCGACGTCGACCGGGTAGATGTTGGCGCCCATCACCGAGACCGTCGAGTCGGCGCGGCCGAAGACGAACAGGTACGGCATGCGCACCAGGCGGCCGAAGCCCTCGGGTGCCAGCGACTCCGGGGTGACGTCGAACGGCTCCAGGCGCCGGCGCAGCTCGTCGTCGCGCAGGACGCCGCCCTCGTCGTGGACGTTGTAGCGGACCTTCGGCGACAAGGTCGCAGAGCGGCAGACGGTGAAGAGCAGCTCGCCGCGGGCGTTGGTCTCCACGTGATGGAGCATCGGGTTGTACTGGAAGACCATCGGCACGCGGTCCGTCTCGCCGAACAGCGCCTCGGCGATGTCGCGCCGCTCGAGCGCGAGACGCCGCAGCGCGATGGTGACCGGCGTCTCGGCGGCGAGGCCGATCTCGACATCCGTGGCGCCGTAGCCCGAGACGACGCTGCGGAAGCGACGCAGCAGGTAGTCGCGCAGGCCCTCGGAGTTGCCCTCGCCGCCCAGCAGCGCGTGCATGGAGTACGAGCTCCACTCGAAGCCGCGCGCGTCGCCCTCGTCGAGGAGCAGCTTCAGGAACGGCGGGTAGCCGACGATGAGGTACCGATACTCGGTGCCCAGCTCCTGCATGGTGCCGATGATCTTGTCGATGTGAGGGCCGGTCGCCTTCACCAGGCCGTTGCGCTCGAGCGCGATGGCGGTGGTGAGGCCGGTCGCCCAGGCACCCATCGAGAAGGCGTTGAGGATGACCAGGGGCTCGTCGCCGAAGGCATAGCGTGAGAAGAAGCCGATCATGCGCCTGACGTGGTCGCGCTCCTCTGCGCCTCGTGCCCAGTTGTACGGCGTGCCGGTGCTGCCCGACGACTCGTCGATCGTGGTGCCCACCAGCGGCAGCCTTCCGTCGACGCAGCGCGACGGAAGGGAGTGGCAGTCGATGTAGCTCGCCTTGTCGGTCTCTGGCAGCTCATCGAGGGTCTGGATCCGGGACGGGTCGATCCCGTGGCTCTCGAGGTGATCGCGGTACGCGGGCACCCGGCGGGCGGCCTCGCGCGCCGTGCGCAGCGCCCTTGCCTCGGACAGGGCCGATGCCCAGGCGGGCGGTGTCCGCTCCAACGTCCACCGCATCGTCCCGTACTCGCGCGCCACGAGGCGCAGCAGCATATCCACGATGGCGAGCAGCATGACGCCCGGACGCCATCCGTGCGAGGGCTCGGTCGCTGCGCGGGCGTCGGTCGCGGTCGTCATCGGTCGGCTCCTGTTCTGCTTCGTGGCACGTGATGGGTTTCTGCTGGCACGTTCGCATCGGCACCCTGCGGTACGACTGCGGTCCCTTGCCGCGACCTCCGCACGCGAGTAGCGTGGCGGCCGACGTCAGCGAGGAAGCGTCACATGGGGATGCCCGAGCAGCTCGAGGTCGTCGCCCACGGCGCGACGGCGATGCTGGCCACGTGGCTCGGCCTGACCGTCGCACTGCGCGCGCCACGGAGTCCCGGGGCCCGCGCCTTCGGCGTGCTGGTCGTGCTCCTCGTGACCTGGTCGCTGTCGATCATCGTTCGGCGCCTGACGCTCGATCCCGGGGTCGACGAGGTGGCCCGCTGGTTCGAGGTCGCCGGCGCATCGCTGCTGCCGCCCGCCGTGCTGACCGTCGCAACCGCGCTCACCGTGGAGCGGCACACGCCTCGCTGGATGGCCCTCATGCTCGGGGTCCTGTGGACCATCTCGGTCGCTGTCGCGGTCCTGACGATCGTTGCTCCCGAGCTCGAGCCGCGCGTCGCGCCTCCCCACCTGACCCTGGCGGGGATTCCGGGCGAGGTGATCGGCTGGGGATGGATCGCGCTGCGGGTGATCATTTTCGTGGCCGCCATCGCCTGGGTTGCAATGGCCGTCGCGGATGCGGGCCTCGACCGCGCCCGCCGGCGCCAGCTCGAGGTGACGCTGCTTGCCCTCGTCGTCGGCACGATCGGCGGGGTGCTCCGCATCACGCCGCCGCTCTCGGACTCGGAGCCATGGATCGGGGTCTCGCTCGTCACCGTCTCGGTGGTCCTCGCGGTCTACGCGATCTTCGCGCAGGGGATCTTCTTCGCCCCGGAGATCGCGGGGCGCGCATTCCGCACCGCTGTGCTGGCCGGGCTGGGAATCACCGTCTACGTCGGGGGCGCTCCTGGCCCTCGATGGCGTCGTCCGGGAGGCGCTGGACATCGAGCTGCCGATCGTCATCGGCCTGGCGCTGGTGGCGACGGTGGCCGTCTTCGAGCCAGCGGCCGCCCGCGTCCGGCGCTGGCTCGGCACCGGTGATGAGGATCGGGCGTACGTCCGAATGCTGCGAGCACTCGGGGAGGACGTGTTCGCGACGGGGCGGCCCGAGGACTCGGTCGAGCCCGGCGCTCGGGCGCCTGGCGCGTGGGCTCGGCCTGACGGGCGCCACCGCGCGAGACCCGTCCGGTGTGCTGATCGCATCGACCGGTTCCGTGGCGCAGGACGGCGCCGCGC
The DNA here is from genome assembly GCA_963725885.1 of uncultured Chloroflexia bacterium. Lineage (GTDB taxonomy): Bacteria > Chloroflexota > Limnocylindria > QHBO01 > QHBO01 > JACDBZ01. Next base: position 291,615 of record CAVSAH010000002.1, read on the forward strand.
TGGAGCTGGTCCTCGAGCGGGGCGAGACGTCGTATGGATCGGTCGCCTTCGGCGCCAAGGAGTCGGGTCTGCCGTTCACTTCGCGGGAGCGCGAGGTCCTCGAGATGGCCACCTGCATACCTGGCCGCCAGCCTGGAGCTGGGGGCGCGCCAGGCGGGTCAGGCTCGCGAGCTCGATCGGCTGTCGCGCGAGCGCGCGGCCGTCTCCACCAGCGGCCGTCGTCTGTCCGGTGTGCTCGATACTTCGACTCCGGGCTCGGTCCGATCCGGGCTGCACGTCTACGCGCTCGGCGCCCTCGCACGCCGAACGCGACGGTGAGCTCATCCGCCAGTGGGGCGGCGAGAAGGCCGGCACGCGTCAGGCAGAGGCCCTCTTCGCCTTCCTCTACGACCGCGGTGAGAGCGGAGTCACCAAGGACGAGGCGATCGAGCTCATCTGGCCCGACGTCGACCTGGACCGAGCCGACCTGGCGTTTCACCGCACGCTCGGCGGACTGCGACGCACCCTGGAGCCCGGTCGCGGCCAGCGAGAGGGATCGACCGCGATCGGCTTCTCGAACGACCGATACCGCCTCGATCCGGGAGTTGTGGCCTGGAGCGATCTCGCCACCTTCGAGCAGCTCCTGGCCGATGCCTCGACAGCAACCGATCCCGACGATGGCCTCGCTGCGCTCATCGGTGCCCGTGATCTCTACCGCGGCGACTACATGGACGACTGCCCCTTCTACGGCGACGGCGCCGACGTCGAGGATCGCCGCGAGCACCTGCGCGGGCGGTATGTGGACCTGCTCCTCGCGATCGGGATGCACCACGAGGAGCGGGGAGATCGATCCGCCGCCGCGGCAGCGTTCAGGGACGCGCGGCGCGCCGCGAACGATGCGTGCCCTCCGGCCGATGCCGCGCTGGAGCGCCTGGGCTTCGCCTGAAGCTGCGAGCGCGCGCTGCCGCTGGTCAGCGGCCGGGGCTCCTCCTCCGAGCTGGTCCGGGTCGCGGAGCGGCTCCGAACGCCGCGATGATTGCCTCGGCATGGCGCCGGCTCGTATGGAGCGTGTCCCGGACCCGCCCGACGGTCATCGGTCCCGGGAGGCTCTCGAGTCGCGCGTGGATGGAGGCCCACACGTCGGAGGGATAGTCGATGCCGGGGCCGATGTGGCGGAGGATGCCCGCGGTCCGCAGCTGGTCGATCACGCCGATCGGGATCCCCAGCCTTCCGGCGATCCCGTCGACCCTGGGTGGGTCGGCGCCGGCGGCGCGCAGCCCGGTGAGGAGCCGATCGACGCGCTCCTGCATCTCGGGCTCGAGGCCGGGATTGGCGTCGGGAAGACGAATTCGGCGCCCGGTGCGGACGAGGCGGCCGTCGGCTGACATCTCCTCGATGACCCGGCGGAGATCGGCGTCGTCGAGCGTCATCGGCGTCGAGCCACGGTGCCGAGGCGGCGGCCTGCGCCGGGACGCGGACTGCACGCGAGCAACCAGCGTGTCGATCCGGATGTCGGCTGCGACCGGCTGCTCGCGGTGGAACCGACGCAGCGCCGCGAGCGCGCAGCCGCTCTGCGATGCGTCGCTGCTCGGGGTCGATCGCCCCGACGGTCACGCCCGCGGCGACGATCCGAGCGCCAGCCGGATGGCCTCGCCCTCCTCGTCGGAGAGGGTGTGCGTGGACGTGCCGTCACTCACCGGCTTGGCGAAGAGGCGCGTGTTGGCGCGGCCGTGCAGGCTGCTGATGACGATGCCATTGCGCTCGTCGTCGAGCAGGGCGATCGCGAAGCTCTGGTCCGAGCCGGTGTCTTCGAAGGGGTTGAAGCGCACCAGGCCGATGTGCTGGAGGCTCTGCCGGCTGCGCTGATCGATCCCCGCATATAGCGCCTCGATATCGCCCATGCGCTCCGACGCGCGGACGGACTGCTCGGCGCTTCCGGCCAGGCGATCGTGGAGCGAGCCCCCGGCGTCATCGCGGACGATCTCTCGGTAGGCGCGGACCGCCCGGCCCAGGCGCCGCTGCTGAAGGATCACGACCACGAGAAGGACGACGACCAGGGCTGCCAGCACGCCGAACGCCAGCGCCAGGTTCTCGGATAGGAGGCGGTTGAGTTCGGCCATCGGATCGGCGGTATCATAGCCGCCGCGTTTCGGCCGACGTTCGAGCCGGGACGACTCCTTCATCACTCTGACCGAGGTACTCGAATTGGCCCGACGAGCCGGCAAGGCCGCATCGCGCAAGGCGCGACAGCGCAACGTCCCGCGCCCGCCCGCCACGCCCGCAGCATCCGCGCCCGCCCCGGGCGAGAGCGTCGAGACGGGAGCATCCGCCGCCGTCACGCCGAAGGCGTCCGCCACGACGTCGAGCTCGACGGCTACCCGTCGGCCAGTGGCAGTGCGCCAGGCGGTCGGGTCGGAGCTGACCGCGGCCGAGCGCTCCGAGTATCACTATGTCGAGCGTGACCTTCGCGACATCGGCATCCTCACGGCGGTGATGGCCGCGCTCCTCCTGCTGGCCTGGTTCGTCTTCAGCGCAACCGGCATCGCCTCCTGACATTCGGCCATACGACGCCGGGCCCCCAGCTGGGAGCCCGGCGCTTGGCGTCGCGAGGGAGTCAGGCCGCGGCCAGCAGCGCCTCCAGCCGATCCCAGGTCTCGATGGCACCCTGCGTCATGCCGGTGCCCAGCGCGGCCGTGACCGCCTCTTCGGAGCCCATGTTGCTGACGGCTCGCATCAGCGTCCGGCCATCACCCAGGTCCTCCAGGGTGAGCGTTTCGGGTCCCCCCTGCGGCCCCACGCCCGGCACGTCGAACATGAAGGTCCACGTGATCTTCTCCGGCTCCACGACCTCGAGGTACTCGCCGTAGAAGGTGAACTCCTTGCCCTCGCGGTCGGTGCTGACGAAGCACCACTCCCCGCCGACGCGGACGTCCATCTTCTCGACGCGCGTCTGATGCCGATGCGGGCCCCACCAGCGCGGGATGAGCTCCGGATCGGTATTCGCGCGCCAGACGGCTTCGCGAGGGGCCGAGAAGACGCGCTCGTAGGTGAGGCTTCCGTCTTCCGAGTAGATCGTGGTCGTATCGGTGCTGCCGCGGTCGGTGCGTGTCGCCGTCATCGGTCGATGTCCTTTCGGTCCTTGCTCTCGTCGAGCTGCTTGAGGTAGGTGTCGAGGCGATCGAAGCTGGCCTCCCAGTGCCGGCGGTACTCGCCCACCCAGGCCGCCGCGGCCTTCAGCGGTTCGGCCCGCAGCCGTCGCGGCCGCCACTGGGCCTGCCGCGACTGCTCGATGAGTCCCGCCCGCTCGAGCACCCGGAGGTGCTTGCTGATGGCGGGCTGGCTCATGTCGAACGGCGCTGCGAGCTCGGTGACCGAGGCCTCGCCCCGGGCCAGTCGCGCCAGGATCGCCCGGCGCGTCGGATCGGCGAGGGCGAAGAAGGTCGCGCTCAGCGGATCGGTCTGCTCCATCTCCTCCATTACCAGTGGGTTATATAACCTGTCGGTAATGTAGGGGGATCAGGCGTTCCTGTCAACCCCCCGCTTGAACCTGGCTGCCACCTCTCAGGTGCCGCGCTTGTCCTTGCGCCGCGCCTCGAGACGCTGCCGCCGCAATCGCTGGAGCCGCTCCCCGATCTTGAGCTCCAGGCCCTCGTCCCCCGGCTCGTAGAAGACGCGGCCGACGAGGTCGTCGGGCAGGTACTGCTGCTCCACGTCGGCGTCGTCGTAGTCGTGCGGATAGAGATAGCCCTTGCCGTAGCCTTGCTCGCGGGCCAGGCGCCGATGCGCCGATGGCCGCAGATGGAGCGGCACCGGCAGCCGGCCGTGCTCCTCGACCTCGGCGAGGGCGGCGAAGTACGCCGCTCCTGCTCGGTTCGACTTCGGCGCGGCGGCCACGTAAGCAGCCGCCTGGGCAAGCGCGTACTGGGCCTCGGGCAGCCCGATCATCTCGGTCGCCTGCATCGCCGCGACCGCCAGCTGGAGCGCCCGGGGGTCGGCGTTGCCCACGTCCTCCGACGCGGCGATGACGATCCTCCGCGCGATGAATGTCGGGTCCTCTCCCGCCGAGACCATGGACGCGAGCCAGTACAGGGCCGCGTCGGGGTCGTTGCCGCGCATGCTCTTGATGAAGGCGCTGATCGCCTCGTAATGCTGGTCGCCGACCCGGTCGTAGGCGAGAAGGCGCTGCTGTGCCGCCTCGGCAACGTCCTCCGGGCCCAGCGACCCGCCGCTTCCCGCGGTGACGGCGGCCGACTGGAGCGCGTTGAGCGCCTGGCGCGCGTCGCCCCCGGCGAGGTCGAGGAGTGTCACTCGGCCCTCGTCGGTCAGAGTCACCGCGCCGCCGAGGCCGCGGTCGGGATCGGTCAGCGCCCGGTCGACAATGGCGCCGAGCGCATCGGCGTCCAGCGGCTCCAGGCGGTAGACGCGCATCCGTGACAGGAGCGGGCTGTTGATCTCGTAGTACGGATTCTCGGTGGTGGCGCCGATGAGGCTGATCGTGCCGTCCTCGACGTGCGGCAGCAGCGCGTCCTGCTGGCTCTTGTTGAACCGATGCAGCTCGTCGATGAACGCCACCGTGCGCCCGCCCGCGGCGCGCAGCGCTTTCGCGTCGGCGACGAGCGCCCGCACGTCCGCAACCCCCGAGGTCACCGCCGAGAGCTGGCGCCATGTCCCGCCCGCCCGTTCGGCCAGCAGCCTCGCCAGCGTCGTCTTGCCGGAGCCCGGCGGGCCCCACAGCACCATCGAGGGCAGGTGGCCCGGCTGGACGACGCGCGTCAGCGCGCCGCCGTCTCCCACGAGATGCGGCTGGCCGACGAACTCCTCGAGCGTCGTGGGCCGCATGCGAGCGGCCAAGGGAGCATCCGCGGCCGACGCCTCGCCGAACATCGGCTCGGTCGCGTCGGAGGCGGGTCGGCGGCGGGGCATGCGCCGATTATGATGCGAGCCATGGCCCAGAACCTGCGAACGCCCGGTCCCACCCCCATCCCCGCCGAGGTCCGCGAGGCCCAGTCTCAGCCGATGGTGGACCACCGCGGCACCGAGTTCGCCGAGCTCCTCGCCGAGACGAGCGCCGGGCTCGCCGAGCTCATCGGGACGACCTCCGACGTCGTCCTCCTGACCGGCTCCGGCACCGGCTCGCTCGAGGCGGCGATCGTCAACACGCTGTCGCCCGGGGATCGGGTCCTGTCGGTCAACATCGGTTCGTTCGGCGATCGGTTCGCGCAGATCGCGACGGCCTTTGGCGCGTCGGTCTCCTCCGTTCATGCCGAGTGGGGCACCTCCGCCGACCCCGAGGTCGTGCGTGAGCACCTCGCCTCGACCGAGCCATACCGCGCGGTCCTCCTCACACACAACGAGACGTCCACGGGCGTCGCCAACCCGCTCCGCGAGCTTGCCGCCGTGGTCAGGTCCGCCCCAGGAGAGCCGCTCGTGCTGGTGGACGGGATCAGCGGGCTGGGGGCCATGCCATTCGACATGGACGCGTGGGGCGTCGACCTCGTCGTGAGCGCCAGCCAGAAGGCGTGGATGGCCTCGCCTGGGATCTCCATCGCCGCGATCGGACCACGGGCCGTGGCCGCCAGCGAGACGGCGCGCATGCCGCGCTTCTACTGGGACTTCGCCGAGGCGCGGCAGTGGGCCGGCAAGGGGCAGACGCCGTGGACTCCGGCCGTCGCCGTCCTGTACGGGCTTCGCGTGGGCGTGCGCCGCCTGCGCGAGGAGGGCCGCGAGCGCACCTGGGCACGTCACGCCGCGATCGCGCGCGGGGTCGGCGCGGGCATGGAGGCGCTCGGCCTGCGCCTCGTTGCCGCCGAGCCCGACCGCAGCGCGACCGTGACGGCGGCGTGGCTCCCCGACGGCGTCGAGTGGGGACCGTTCAATGCCGCCATGCGGGCGAAGGAACTCGTCATCGCCGGCGGCCAGGGCAAGTGGGTCGGTAAGATCCTCCGCTTCGGCCACATGGGAGAGGTCGGGATCGACGAGATGGCAGAGGCACTCGAGATCATGGGCGGCACCCTGCCCGGATTCGGCCACCCGGCCGATGGCGCCGCCGCGGCCCGCGCGGCCCGGGAGACCTTCGAGGCCGCCCTCACCGCGGCGTGACCGTTCCCCGCCTCGTTCTCGTTCGGCACGGCCTCACCGACTGGAACCGCGAGGGCCGATTCCAGGGCCATCTCGATCCACCGCTGTCCCGGGCGGGCCGACACGAGGCGCGACTGGTCGCCCGGCGCCTCGCCGCAGTCGAAGACCTGCGCCCGGCGCGCCTCATCGCCTCGCCGCTGCAGCGCGCGTTGGCGACGGCGGTGACGATCGGCCGCGCGGTGGCCCTCGAGCCGGTGCCCGACCCGCGCCTGGTCGAGATCGGCCAGGGCGACTGGGAGGGACTGACCTACGCCGAGATCGAGGAGGCCCATCCCGATGAGTACCACGCCTGGCGAGCGGCCGGCGGAATGCAGCCCCCGCCCGGCGGCGAACCCTTCGAGCAGGCCACCGCACGCATCGCCGAGGTCGTTGCCGACATGACCAGTCGGGGCCCGTGGCCGGCCTGCATCGTCAGCCACGGCGGCGCGTTGCGGCTCATGGCCCACACCCTGCTCGAGCTCGACCGGAGCAATCTCGGCCTGGATGTCGACAACGCCGCCGTCTCGGTCCTCGCGCGACGCGGGGACGCGTGGCACCTCGAGCGCTGGAACGACTCGCTCCACCTGCTCGGCCTGGAGCCGACGCACGTCGACGAGGCCGAGGGTCAGCCGCTGGCGCTGTGACGCTGGGGCCGGCGGCGTCAGTCCTTTGAGTCGGGCCTGAAGAGCCGGCGCATGAAGTGCTTCGCGGTGAGGCCGAGCATCGGCAGGCGCAGGGCGCGCAGTGCGGCATCGAGCCGCAGGTTGGAGGTCGCCGTCAGGCGCCTGCCCGAGTAGGACTGCCACACCTTGCCGTCGGCCACCACGTGGATCGGCTCGCCGTGGCTGGGAAGCTGCTCCTCGAGCCATCCGGCGTACTCGTAGATCGTCTCCGACGGTCGCTGGCCGATGCCCGCGCGCTCGGCGGCCGCAGTGAGCTGGCGCCAGGCGCGGTCGCCGGCGGGCAGGAGCCGCCACTTCCGGCGGGTGTGACGCATCCGCAGCGTGATGGCCACGGCAGCGGCGAACAGCAGGCCGGTGATCAGGAGCGCGTTACCCGGCCCGCTCGGCCCGTCCGTCGTCGCCCTGGTCGGTCGGGGCCCCGACGACCTCGCCCTGCGACGGGAGCGGGATGATCCCGCCTCCCTCCTCGATGAACCGATTCCAGTCGATCGGGTCGGTTGCCGTCCCGATCGGCGGCGCCACGACGCTCGGGTCGCCACTGGCGCGGAAGACGCCGCGGATGGTGTGCGTGGCCTCGAAGATCTGCCAGCCATATCCGGGGAAATAGATCTCGACCCAGGCATGGGCATTCGACTCGCGATAGAGGTAGGTCCCTTCCTCGAGGCGCTCGCCGGGAGCAAAGCCGACGGCCACCCGGGCCGGCAGCCCGACCGAGCGCGCCATCAGCGCCATGGCGGTGGCGTAGTACTCGCAGTACCCGGTGCGATCGGCGCGCGGGTCGAAGAGGAAGAAGTCGACGAAGTCCTGGCCGTTGCCGGGCATCTCGGCCTTGGTGGAGTAGGTGAAGCTCTCGTCCAGGCGCAGGTAGCCGGCGAGGGCCTCGGCGCGCTCGTAGTCGTTCTCCGCGCCGGCCTGCTCGATGACGTCCTCGGCGAGCTGGGCCACGCGGTCGGTGATGCCGGTCGTGTCGAGGTAGAGCTCGCTCACCTCAGGCGGATAGTCCCGTCCCGCCGTGCCCAGCTCCGCCTGGTTCGCACGGCTGAGGGCGATCTCGAGCTCGTACCGTTCGCCCTCCGACAGCGGGGTCTCGTGCTCGGTCCCCGCGAGCACCGGGGCCCCGTTCGTCTGAACCACGACGCTGGGCGCATCGATCACGACCGGTGACCCCGCGGTGAACAGGTCGTTGCCGATCGTCTGGCGCATCTCGATGGCGATGCGTGCGGCAACGACCGACTCCTCGATCGTCGGGAGCTCCGAGGTCGTCCCGGCGAAGAGGAGGTCGCCGCTCTCGACCGAGCGCTTGTCACTGTCGCTCCAGCGGAATCCGAGCCCGGTGTACTCGTCGTAGGTCGCCGCGCGCAGGTAGAGCGGGCGGTCCGCGGTCAGGATGAGCGCCTCCTCGTCGCTGCTGACCCACTCCCCCGACACGGTGAAGGATGGTCCGAATGAGTTGCCGCTGATCCGCGAGTTCGGGTTCGAGAGACTGCCGAAGACGCCCTCGAGCTCGTCGCGGACACCGTGACCCAGGCGGTGTCGAGGTTGCGCCACACCCCGGTGAGCGGCGATGCCACGGCGACGGACATGAGCAGCCAGGCAAGCACGACGCTCGCGCCGGCGAAGATCACGCCCGACCGCATGATCGCGCCCGGCACCTCCAGCGTCTCGCTCACCCGCCGACGCTGCCACCCGTTCTGGCGGTCGGCGAGCGTCCCCCGCAACCACAGCAGCAGAGCGGCGATGACGAACAGCGCGAGGTAGGCATTCAGATCGGTCTGGATCGGCGACATGTTGATGACGATGGCCGCCCCGAGCAGCACGATCGCGTCGAGGACCTTGTGGTGCCGGTAGAGCGTGTGGGCGGCGGCGAACGCGGTCGCGAACATCAGCACCCCGAGCCCGATCGCATACGGCGCCATCTGGGGCGGGTAGCCGGTCCGCACGATCACCCGCAGCCACTCGATGACCTCGGTCCTCAACGCCAGGAGCCGATCCACCTGCGACAGATCTGGGAAGTACTCGCCGCCGATGGCCCAGAGGACGATCGCGGCGCCGGCCACCGCGCCGAACGGCAGGCTGATCACGATCGACGGCCTCAGGATCCCGAGCAGGGCGCCAATGAGCACGGCCCACAGGGCCACCGGCGGCAGGAACTCGAGCTGCTCGAGCCACTCCGCGCCCTGGACCGACCAGGCCACCGACAGCGCCATGACGATGCAGCAGCCCGAGGCTGAGCCAGCCCGGCTGCGGGTGGAGGAGCCGGTCGCGGAGGTCAGACACGAGCGCGAGCCCCGCCGCCGAGCGCATCGGCGATGTGGTCACCGCGCCGCACGAGGCGATACTCGATGGCGTATTCGGCGAGCGCGTGCCGCACCGCCGCCAGGTCGGCCTGGGCGGCCTCGTCCGGCTCGACGCCGATGAACGAGGCCCGGTCCAGGAGGATCGCGAGCGCCGCGACGCCACGCCTGCGCAGCGCCGCGAGCGAGCGAACCCACGCCCGGTCGGTCGAGCCGGTGATGATGCACAGCGTCATGCCGCGGCGCAGCTGCGGCAGCGTCGCGTTGATGACCTCCGCCAGCGGCATCGCCCCGTCGGCCTGCACGTTGGCCAGCAGGTGGAGCAGCTTCTGCTCGACCCGCGGTCCGCGGTCGGGCTGGTGGACCTGGATGCGCCTGGCGGACGCCGTCATCGCCACGGATCGATTGTCGGCGAGCGTCCGCATCGCCACCGATGCCGCGATCGTCACCGCGGTCTCGACCGATGCATCGTTGCCGATCCCCGCGTGCACGGACCGATCGAGATCGAGCGCGATCCACACATCGGCCGCCTGCTCGAGGTCGAACTCCTTGACCTGGAGCTCGCCGTGGCGGGCGCTCGACAGCCAGTGGATGCGGTTGATCGCATCGCCGTGCTGGTACGGGCGGATGCCGGTGACGAGCGGCGTGGCTGCCTCGTAGCGGCGACGCGTCGGCGTGGTGCCGTCGATCGGTGACGGCGGGAGCCGCCAGTGCGGCAGCGGCACGACCTCGGGGAAGACCACGACGCTGGTCGGGTGGCCGATCATCATCTCGCTCGAGAAGAGGCCGAAGGGGTCGCCGGTCCGCACCTTGAGGGCGCCGACGCGATAGCTGCCGCGACGCGTGAGCGTGACCTTGGCGACCCACTGACGAGTCGCGCGCCCGGGCACGCCGACCACGCGGCCCGGCAGGCTGACCGGGAGCGTCGAGTCGTTCCACAGCTCGACCCACGGCTTCGAGCCACGGTCGCGGTTGTCGACGCGGTAGATCGCCTTGAGCACCTCGCCGACGTGGGTCCGCGGGTTCACCACGCGGTAGTCGGCACGGACGCCGCGCAGGCCGTTGCGAGCGTAGAACCAGGAGCCGGCAAGGATCGCCACGGAGAGGTAGACGAGGAAGAAGAGAAAGTCGAGCCCGGTGCTGAAGGCGGCGACGATGAGCGCGGTGAGAAGGAAGAGAAGCCGGAGGTGACGGCTGAAGAACCGCATCGGCCGCTCAGGAGATCCGCGCTTGTCCCGTCTCGGCGGCGCCGGCGGCCTCGGCCACCGGGACCGACGCCAGGATCTCCCTGACGATCTGCTCCGGGTCGACCTCGCGCAGCGAGGCCTGGCTCTTCACGATGAGGCGGTGCGCCAGGACGGCCACCGCCAGCTGCTTCACGTCGTCGGGAATGACGTAGTCGCGCCCGGCCAGGGCGGCATACGCCTGGCCGGACCGATACAGGTTGAGCGAGCCGCGCGGCGAGGCCCCGAGGTAGACGTCGGGGTGCTCGCGCGTGGCGTGCACCAGCCGGACGATGTACTCGGCCACGGCCTGGTCGACGTAGACCTCCTTGATGGCCGCCTGCATCACGCGCAGCTCCTCGAGCCCGAGGACCTGGGTCACCTCCTCGAGCGGGTGGCGGCGCTTCTGCTCGTCGAGGATGACGATCTCCTCCATCGCCTTGGGGTACCCCAGGCGCAGGCGGAGCATGAACCGGTCGAGCTGGGCTTCGGGGAGGGCGAAGGTGCCCTCGTACTCGATCGGGTTCTGGGTGGCGATGACGAGGAACGGCTGGGGCATCGGGTGCGTCACGCCGTCGATCGTGGCCTGGCGCTCCTCCATGCACTCGAGCAGCGCCGACTGGGTCTTCGGCGTCGCGCGGTTGATCTCGTCGGCCAGGACGACCTGGGCCATGATCGGGCCGGCTCGGAACTCGAACTCGGTCGTCTTCTGGTTGAAGATCGAGAGGCCGGTGACGTCCGACGGGAGCAGGTCGGGGGTGAACTGGATCCGCCGGAACGAGCAGCCGATGCTCTGGCTCATCGCCTTGGCGAGCATGGTCTTGCCGACGCCCGGCACGTCCTCGATGAGGATGTGGCCCTCGCACAGCAGGGCGACCAACGCCATCCGCACCTCGACGTGCTTGCCGATGATCACGCGCTCGACGCTCGCGATGACGCGCTCGGCCGGCTGCTGGACGTTCTTCACTCGGGAGGGGCTCCGGTGCGGGAGGATGGTCTCAAACAATACCCCACGCCGTTACGGACCGGTTCATCCGCAGCCGGCTGAATCCTACGAGCCGGCACCCGAGATCCGGAGCCACTCGGCCAGGACCTGGCCGGCGATGGGTGCTGCCGTGATCCCGCCCGAACCTCCGCTCTCCACGAGAACCGCGATGGCGATCGCGGGAGTGGCTCCGTCCTCGCCCGGTGCGAAGCCGATGAACCACGAGTGCGGAGCCTGCTCGCCGCCGAGCTGCGCGGTGCCGGTCTTGCCTGCCGTTCGGGCATTGCTGATGCCGTAGAGCGTCACGTCGGCCTGGCCCGCGAAGAGGCGTCCGAGCTCGCCGTTCACCCCGTCGACCATCGCGGCGCGCATCTGGGCCGCCGCCTCGCGGATCGATGACGCGCCGCCCGCCGCCGGAGGTGAACGTCTCCTGCACGGTGTCGCTGCGCGCGCCGTCCTCGGTATGGGGCCGGACGTCGGCGACCACGTAGGGCTCGGGCATGACGCCACCACCGGCGATGGCGGCGGCCACGAGCGCCATCTGCACCGGCGTCACCACGGTGGATCCCTGGCCGAAGGACGCGCTCGCCAGCTCGGCGTCCCCCGCGAACGGACCGCAGTCGCCCTCCACCGGGCTCGTGACGTAGCTGGGCGCCACGTTGAGCTGTCGATCGGCCGGGCCGATCCCGCCCGGCTCGCAGAAGCCGAAGCGGCGCGCATAGTCGAGGAACTGGTCCGCGCCGAGCTCGAGACCGACGTGGGCGAAGAAGATGTTGCTCGACACCTGGAGCGCCTCCGACAGCGCCCACAGGTCCGGCTCGATCCCGGGGAGGTCGTGCTCGGTGATGAGGAACCCGTCGACGAGCATGCCATCGACCTCCTGGGCAGGCTGATCGGGGAACGTCGTCTCGGGGGTGATGACCCCGGCATCGAGCGCCGAGGCGCCGGTGAAGACCTTCATGATCGACCCGGGCACGTAGGTCCCCTGCCGGTCGCGCGGCAGGAGCGGCTCGGTGGGGTCGCTGCGCAGAGCGTCCATCGGGGCCTGGGCGGTGGCCGGATCGCCGCTGATGGCCGTGGCGTCGAAGGTCGGCGAGGAGACGAGGGCGAGGATCTCGCCGGTGTTCGGGTCGAGCGCGACGATGGCGCCCGCCTCGGAGCCGAGCTGTGCGGCGGCGAAGTCCTGGAGCCGGCGGTCGATGGTCAGCGAGAGGTCGCGCGGCTGCGGCTGCCGGTCGAGAACGTCGCTTATGAGGTCCCGGATCGGGTTCGGATCGGTCCTCCCGACGAGAAGGTCCTCGAAAGCGCGCTCGATCCCCGTCGTGCCGTACCGATGGCTCGAGTAGCCGATCACGTGCGTGAAGGCGGTGTCGGCGTACGTCCGGACACTGAGGCCGTTCACGAGCGACGAGGTCGCCAGCGGGAGGCCGTTGGCATCGAAGATCGTCCCGCGCAGGAGTGTCTGGCGAGCCGCGATGACCTCGGGATTGTCGGGCCGGGTCGAAAGGGCGTGTGCCTGGATGACCTGCCACCAGGTCATGCTGGCCGACACGACCGCGAACGCGAGCATCAGGTAGAGGCCCAGGCGGCGCACGTTCGTCGCGATCATGGCGCGGGAGCCTCGCCGACCGCGGAGCGATGGCTGACCGACAGCAGCAGGCCGATCATGATGAAGCTGGCCAGGATGCTCGAGCCGCCATAGCTCACGAATGGCAGGGTGATCCCGGTGAGCGGGACGAGCTTCGTGTTGCCGCCGATGATGATGAGCGCCTGGAGGCCGAGGCTGACCGTCAGGCCCAGCGCGAGCAGGGCGCTGAAGTCGTCCCGTGCGAGCGAGGCGATGCGCAGGCCACGGAAGACCACGACGCCGATGAAGCCGAGTAGCGCGAACGCGCCGACGAGGCCCAGCTCCTCCGCGATGGCGGTGAAGATGAAGTCGGTCTGGATGTACGGGATCGTCGTCGAGCCGCCAAGGGTGATGAGGCCCTGCCCAAGGCCCTCGCCGAAGACGCCGCCCCGGCCGAGCGCGTAGAGCGCGCGCACCTGCTGATAGCCGGCGCCGAGCGGATCGGCGAACGGGTCGAGCCAGACATCGAACCGCGCCTGCACGTGCGGGAAGAGCTGATAGGCAACGAACGCTCCTCCGGCAAACAGGAGCAGGCCGATGAGCACGTAGCTGCGACGACCGGTCGCGACGAACAGCATGGTGAGGAACGTGCCGTAGAAGAGGAGCGCGGTCCCGAGATCGTTCAGCCCGACCACGATGACCATCACGACGCCGAACAACGCGAGCATCGGGAGGAAGTACGGCAGAGGCGGGATCGACAGGAAGCCGATGCGAAGGCGGGCGCTGGTCAGCAGCGTGCGCGTCTCCGACAGGTACCCGGCGAGGAAGATGACGAGGACGATCTTGAGGAACTCGCCGGGCTGGATGCCGATGGGCCCGAGGTCGATCCACAGCTTTGCCCCGTTGACCTCGTACCCGAAGAGCAGCGTGGCCGCCAGCATCGCGATGCCGAGGGCGGCCCAGGAGTACTTGTAGTGACGCAGGATCCTGTCGTCGCGCAGCCCGATGGCGATGGCAAGCATCGCCACGATCCCGACCGCGATCCACAGGACCTGCGTCGCCGCCATCCCCAGCTCGATCTCCCCCAGGCTCGTGCCGGCGAGGTCCTGCGGGAGCCGGTTGAGCATCACGATCCCGATGCCGCCGATGGCGCCGACCGCGGGGAGCAGAAGCTGATCGCCCCGGTGCCCTGACAGGACGAGCACGAGGTGCGCGGCAACGAGGATGCCGATGTAGATGAGGGCGAGCCCGAGATCGCCCGCCTCGAAGGTCCCGCTCAGCGCGATGTGCGTGACGACGAACCCGAGGGGGACGAGAAGGACGATCGGGAGGAGGAGGCGCAGCTCGACGGTGCGCCAGGCGATCCGCATCGGCTCCTAGCGCTCGAGTCGCATGCGGACTCGTCCGATGGTCAGCTCGTCACCGAAGCTGAGCGCCACGGGCCGGTCGATGCGATGACCGTTCACGTACGTTCCGTTCGTGCTTCCCTGGTCCTCGACGTACCAGGAGCGGCCACGGAACGTGAGCATCGCGTGGGTCGTGCTCACGAAGTCGTCCTCGACGTACACCGAGTTGTTGACGTTTCGCCCGATCGAGTTGATCGGGCCGAGCGGTATGACGCTTCCGGCGAGCGGTTCGTCACCCGGGGAATCGAGCACCGTCAGTGTGCCGATCCCGGAGCGCGAGGCTGCCTGGGCCCGTTCGGCATTGCGGAGGTCCCGCAGCAGCGACCCAGCGAATCGGAAGAGGACGACGTAGAGGAGCGCCACGAACCCGAGCTGGAGGATGAGCAGCAGGACGCGAAGGATGTCACCGGTCACGTCCTGACCCCGAACTCGATCTCCGTGTCGCCGATTCGAATCAGGTCGCCTGGACCGAGCGCGACCTGGCTCACCGTCTCCCCGTTGACGGTCGAGCCGTTGCGGCTGCCCAGATCGGTGAAGCTGTACGCACCGTGCTGGAGCTTGAGCTGGCAGTGGTGCCGGCTCACCATCGGATCGTCGACGATGACGTCGTTGTCGCTCGCGCGACCGATGCCGATGAGCGCACCGCCCAGGTCGAAGTGGACCGGGATGCTGCCGCGCGTGCTCACCATGAGGAACGCCCGTCGGGCCGAGTCCGGGGTCGCGGCGGCGCTCCGCTCGAGCACCATGGTCTGCGAGCCGGCCAGGGCATGATCGGCATCTCGGGGCGCGTCGCCATGCTCATCGACGACGTTTGCCGCGACCCGGATCTCGCCGCGGCGTGTCGCCGTGTCGGCAACGATCTCGACCTTGGGACGGGCCACGAGCGTGTAGCGCTCGTGCCGCGCGCGTGCCATGACGCCGTGGGCCAGGTCGTCCTCCAGCGCGGTGCGATACGAGGCAAAGCCCTCGAAGTCGGCCGGATTCAGGTGGAGCGCATAGCGGTTCGGGACGATGACGCCGCCGCTGCCATACGACTTGTTCGTGTCCATCGCGCGCTCGATTCGCTTCGAGAGGCTGATCGGCTGGATGGACGCGCCAAGGCGGCCGGCGGGCGCCTCGAAGAGCCTCTCGAGGAAGGCCTCGAGACGCGAGAGGATGCCCATCGCGCCCGATCCTAGCACGCGGGGTACGAACGGCCGGATCGGGGCACCCGATCGGCGGATGGGGCTCGACGCGGTTCCCTCGGTATACTTCGTGGCCCTGATCGCGCCACAGCAATCTGGGGGAGAACCGCAACCATTGGCTGACACCCTCACAGAGTCCTTCTGCGAACGCTGCGGGACGCGCTACGAGTTCAAGGCGCCGACCCGCCTCAACCCGCTGCGCAAGACGCGCGGGATGGTCGGTGGGCTGAAGAACTACCTGACCAGCCAGGACTCCTTCTCGGACTCCCTCAGCGACTCCATGCGCACCGAGCAGGGAGCGCTCGCCTCGGCTCAGCTCGAGGCGTTCCACGAGTCGTTCAACTTCTGCATCGACTGCCGTCAGTACACGTGCCTGAACTGCTGGAACGACGACGCTGGCCGATGCAGGACGTGCCTCCCGATGGCGGGCACCGACGACGTCCCCGACTCGATGCCGGCCGCGCCGGTCACCGGGACCGAGGTCATGGCGACCGATGCTCTCCAGGCGCGCATGGGCCTCGAGGCATGGCCGACGACCGACCTTCCTTCCGCGCCGGTCACCGACCAGGCGCGCCGCGTCGAGGCGTGGCCGGCGGCTGAACTGCTCGCCGAGTCCGACGCAGTGGCTGAGCCGGCCGACAGCGTGCTCGCCGACGATGGCTTCGTCTATGACACCCCGCGCATCGAGCTCGACGAGCCCGAGCCGCTGATTGCCGAAGTCGAGCCCGAGCCCCTCGTGGCCGAGGTCGAGCCAGAGCCCGAGCCACTGGTGGCCGAGGTCGAGGTTGAGCCTGAGCCGGTCGTAGGCGAGGTCGAGGTCGAGCCTGAGCCCGTCGTGGCCGAGGTCGAGCCAGAGCCCGAGCCGGTCGTGGCCGAAGTAGTGCCAGAGCCCGAGCTGGTTGCAGAGGTCGAGCCGGAGCCGGTGATTGCCGAAGTCGAGCCCGAGCCCGAGCCCGAGCTGGTGGCCGAGGCGGAGCCCCAGACCGAGCCGGCGGTTGCCCAGCGACCGCCGCTCCGGATCCTGTCCTGGGAGCCAGACGGTGCTTATGACGTCGAGGCCGCCGCCATCGTGGCCGAAGTCGAGCCCGAGCCGGTCGTTGCCGAGGTCGAGCCCGAGCCCGAGCCGGTCGTTGCCGAGGTCGAGCCCGAGCCCGAGCCGGTCGTTGCCGAGGTCGAGCCCGAGCCCGAGCCGGTCGTTGCCGAGGTCGAGCCCGAGCCCGAGCCGGTCGTTGCCGAGGTCGAGCCCGAGCCCGAGCCGGTCGTGGCCGAGGTCGAGCCCGAGCCGGTCGCTGCGTTCGAGTCCGAGCGGCGGACGACTGTCGGTCCCATCAGCCAGACCATCCTCCGCTTCCCCGAGCGCCAGGCGGCGTCCGCCACAGGCACCCGGCGTGGCCGCCGAGGACGACAGTCCCGAACTCGCCGCGCGGCGTGCTCAGCTCGAGGGTCTCGGCCTCGGCGACCCAGGCACGGGCCCGGTACTGCCCGAGCCGCCCGCGATCGTCCCGTACCGCTCGCGTGGAGCCGCAGTTCCGCAAGGTGAGATTGCCGCCCGAGCCGTGGCACAGGGCGTGTCGTTCTGGGAGGCGTCGGCGCGCGAGGTCGCCAATGCGACCGCCATCGTCGGCGTTCAGAACTGCTCGGGCTGCGGCCTGTCGCTTTCAGCATCGGCGCGATTCTGCCGCCGATGCGGCACCCCGCAGGCGCAGTCGGCCTGATCGGCCAGCCGGCCAGACCAGGATCCGTCCCGCAATCCCGAGCTCAGTCCGAGTTCGTGTCGCCCTTCGAAGGAGTGCTTTCTGGCGTGCCGGCCTTTGAGCCCGCCGGCTTCGAGGCCGGTGGTGCGTCGTTCGACGACGGTGAGCTCTTCCGGGAGTCGTTTCGGTAGAAGCCTGACCCCTTGAAGATGATCCCGGTCGGGAAGACCATCCGTCGCAGGGCACCACCGCACTGCTCACACGCGGTGGGCCCATCCTCGAGCATCGAGTGGATCACCTCGGTGATTGAGCCGCAGGAGCGGCACTGGTAGTCGTAGGTCGGCACGGCCGCCGCATGATGGCAAAGGGCCGGGTCCGCCGCAAGCGAACCCGGCCCCGGGCCGATCGGATGCGAGATCAGGCCTGGGAGGTGCGCGTCCCGAATCGAGCCCACCAGCGTCGCGCCGTCGGGCTTGGCTCCGCTCGCTCATCGGGGCCGGGCTGGCTGACCAGGCGAGCGACCGCGTGCATGTTGTTGGCGATCTCCTCGCGCGGGTACTTCAGGACGACAGGCTTGCCCTCGTTCGAGGAGATGACCGCCTTCGGCCCGTTGCTCACGACCGTGGCCGCGATCGGCAGGCCGAGCGATGTGGACATGTCCTGCACCCGGATCCCATGGTTCGCCCGGTTGACGATGACGCGGATGCCATTGCCGAGCCCGAGCTCACGGGCCAGCTCGAGGAACTGCGCGCTGTTGCGCAGCGCGCCCACCTCGGGCGTCACGACCAGGAAGATCTCATTGGCGACCGCGAGCATCGCCATGGTGCGGTCGTCGTAGCCAGGATGGTTGTCGACGATGACGTACGAATGGTGGTTGCGAGCCCAGCGCAGTGCCGCGAGCAGGAGGTCGACGGTGACGCGCTCGGTCTCGGCAGGATCGCTGCCCCAGCGTCATGACGCGAACGCCGCTCTCGGCATGGATCGTGGCGATCTGCTCGAACGCGACGTCCGTCCACTCCTCGGGAGGGCTGTCGGCCAGGTCCGCGAGGCCCATGCGGTACGGAACGTCAAGCACAGAGGTGACGTTGCCGACGCCGACGTCAGCATCGAACAGGAGCACCTCCGCGCGCGTCTGCATGCGGAGCGCGACGGCCATGTTCACCGCGATCGTGGTCTTGCCGACGCCGCCCTTCGGCGCGAAGACGCTCACGACATGACCCTCACCGACGATCTGCGTCGCGTGGGCCTCCGAGTCGGCCGCCCAGCTCGCGGAGTCATCCGGCAGATGGCGGCCGGTGCGGATCAGCAGGGCCTGGAGACGGTAGACGAGCGCCTCTGCGGGAATCGGCTTCAGGGCGAGCGCGACTTCGTCGCCTGCGGCGCCAACCCCATCGGGCAGGACGGTGTTCTCCCCGACCAGGAGCAGGGTCGGCGTGGGCCGACCTTCGTGGAGGCGCTGATACAGGTGCAGGACCGCCTCGCTGGGAATGTCGCAGTCGATCACCGCGAGGTCGACGGGCGGCAGCGCGTCGCGGTGGGACGGTTCGACGGTGATCGGCTCGAAGCCGGCGCGCTCGAGAGCGCTGACCTGGGCGTCCGAGTCGGCCGTGACAGCAAGCAGGATGGTCGGTCGGTCCATTGCCCTTCCTAACCGAGTGGTCTCTGGGTCCGGTGACGAAGGTCACCATCGTCGGGCCGGCCGCTGACCGCGGCAATGGGACTCGGGCCGGGTAAGGCCCACCCCGAAAGTACCGGGAGGGTCGCCTCAGCCGCGCAGCATCCTCATGCCGCACTTCGGGCAGTAGAACGCGCTGGCGTTGCCCGCCTCGAACCCGCAGTGGGCGCAGGTCAGGCCGGACCGCAGCCCGATCGAGGGCAGCCGCGCCTGCTCCGCCTCGCCGAGGCTGAAGCCCGAGGCGAGCACCTGCTGGTAGAGGGCGCTCACCATCTTTGTGCCGATGCGCTCGGTTCCGCCGCGCAGGCCCTTCCCGCCCCAACCCAGCACCGCCCGCACGATGAGCTCGCCGGACAGCTCGTCCCAGTGTGTGGCCAATCCACCCACGATCGCGTTGTACTCGGGGTAGCCGCTGGTGTCGGTGTCGCCGTGGAGCAACCCACAGAGGAACGTATCCACGGTCATGTCGAGGGCGTCGGTCATCTCGAGCACGTAGAGACCGTGGCGCCCGATCGGCGTCACGTCGCGCCGCGCCAGCACCCACTGCTGGACCTCGTTGTAGCGCTCGAAGGTCGGCGCCGCATCCGAGTACTCGAGAGGCAGCGGCTGGATCGTCTCGACGGTGGTCTGGCTCAGCGGTTCGACGATCGAGGCAAGCGAGGCGACGACGCGGGGATCGGCCGGCAGGCGCAGTCCGTCGCTGCTACGGGCCATGAGGGCGATGCGGAGCTGGTACTCCTGCGCGACGACCTCCTCCTGCGCCGGGGTCGGCGGCGGAGGTGGCGGCGTGGAGTCGGGCTTCTTGCGCTTGAGGAACGACATCGTCGAGCTGGGCCTCTTCGGACGTGAGCGCCGCGATTCTATCAGCCGAGGGCGCGCGGCCCGCCTCCGGCCGGTGGCGTCAATTCGGAAGCAGCTGGCGCCGCTCCTCCTCGAGCGCGGCGAGCCGAGCCCGTTCCCGCTCCACCACGGCGGCCGGAGCCCGCCCCACGAACGACGAGTTGTCGAGCAGCTCGCGGAGGCGGGCGATGTTCCGATCCAGGTCGGCGACCTGCGCCTCCCGGCGGTCGACGGCGGCATCGGCCCTGGATGGGTCGACCCCGAGCCAGGCCGCACCGAGCGGGCTGGCCGCGACGAGTGCCGGCCGGTCCTCGCCGTCGGATGTGCGGATGGGGCGCACGCGCGCCAGCGACTCGACGTAAGCAGTCGCCGCGCTCAGGCGGTCCGCCGCCGCGGTGTCCGCGGGCTCGACCACGAGCGGAACCCATGCGCCGGCCGGTGTCCCGGACTCGGTCCGCAGGTTGCGCACGCCTCGAACGAGGGCCGCGAGCTCGTCGAACGCCGCGTCGGCGCCGGCGTCGGCGTCGGCGTCGCGGTCGGCCGGCCACGCAGCCCGGATGAGGAGCGGCTCTCCGGCCGTCGCGCTGGCATCGGCCTCGCCGAGTGACTCCCAGATGGCCTCCGTCACGAACGGCATGAGCGGATGCAGCAGCCGAAGCAGCGTCCCGAGGCCCTCGGCGGCTGCACGCCACGTTGCTGCCCGATCGGCATCGGTCGCGTCCTCGCGGCGGAGCTCGACCTTGGCCATCTCGAGGAACCAGTCGCAGTAGTCGCTCCAGGCGACGTCGTAGACGGTCGCGGCGTACCCGCCGAGGTCGATCGCGTCGAGCTGTCGCGTCGCGCGGTTCGTCGCATCCGCGAGCCGCGAGCGGATCCAGCGAGACGCGAAGGTCGGCTCACCCGCCTCGGCGAGGATGTCCGGACGATTGGCGAGCACGAAGCGCGCCGCGTTCCACAGCTTGTTCGTGAAGTTCCGCCCGCCGTCCAGCTTTGCCTGCGTGAGGCGCTGGTCGGAGCCTGGCGCCGTCCCGCTGACGAGTGCGAAGCGCAGCGCATCGGCTCCGATCTCGTCGATCTGCTCGAGCGGGTCGACCGTGTTGCCCTTGGTCTTGCTCATCTTGTGCCCGTACGGATCGCGGATCATCCCGCTCAGGAAGACGGTGTGGAACGGCTCGACGTCGGTGCAGAAGAGGCCGAGCATCATCATCCGGGCGACCCAGAAGAAGACGATGTCGTACGCGGTCTCCATGACGCTGGTCGGGTAAAAGCGCGCCAGGTCGGGTGTCGCGTCGGGCCAACCGAGCGTGCTGAACGGCCACAGGCCAGAGCTGAACCAGGTGTCGAAGATGTCGGTTTCCTGGCGTAGATCCGACGCCGGGCGGCCGCACTCCGCGCACGCGTCCGGGCCGCCGACCTCGTCGCTGACGGTGATGTGGTCGTCGGGGCAGTACCACGCGGGGATCCTGTGCCCCCACCACAGCTGCCGCCCGACGGCCCAGTCGTGGATGTTCTCCATCCAGTGCGCGTACACCTTCTCGAAGTGCGGCGGCAGGATGCGTGTCCGCCCCTCCCTGACCGATGCGAGCGCCCGCTCGGCCAGCGGTCCGACGCGGATGAACCACTGCACCGACAGCCGGGGCTCGACGACGGTGCCGCAGCGCTGGCAGTGGCCGACGACCATGGCGTGCTCGCGCTCGCCCTCGAGGTCGCCCGCCTCGGCGAGGCGCTCCAGGATCGCCGCGCGAGCCTCGAATCGGTCCGTGCCGGCGAACTGACCACCCGCCTCGTTGATGCGGGCCAGCTCGTCGAGGACGCTGATGGCCGGCAGCCCGTGGCGCTTAGCGAGCTCGTAATCGTCGGGGTCGTGGGCCGGCGTGATCTTCACCGCCCCGGTGCCGAACGCGCGGTCGACGTGCTCGTCGGCGACGATCGGGAGCCGCCGATCGAGGAACGGAAGCACCGCCCTGCGCCCGACCAGGCCCCGATACCGCTCGTCGTCCGGATGGACGGCGACGGCGGTGTCTCCGAGCATCGTCTCGGGCCGCGTCGTGGCGACGCTGATCCAGGCGTCGGGGTCCGAGGTTCCGTCGGGCCGTTCGAGGTGGTAGCGAATGGTCCAGATCCGACCAGTGGTCTCCTCGTGGATGTTCTCCAGGTCGGAGATCGTCGTCAGGCAGCGCGGGCACCACGTGACGAGCGCTTCGCCGCGATAGGCGAGGCCGGCATCCCAGAGGCGCTTGAATGCGACCCGGACGGCGCGCGCGCTGCCTTCGTCCATCGTGAAGCGCAGCCGGCTCCAGTCGGCGCTCGCACCGAGCCGGTGGTGCTGGTTCGTGATCGTGTCGCGCGTCTCGTCCATGAACTGCCACATCCGCTCGAGGTAGCGGTCGCGGCCGAGCGAGGCGCGGGTCTCCCCTTCCTCGGCAAGGATGCCATCGAGGACGAACTGGGCGGCAATGCTCGCGTGGTCGACGCCGGGGACCCAGAGCGTGTCGTCGCCCCGCATCCGGTGGTATCGGATGAGGGTGTCCTCGACCGTCGTGCGCGCGGCGTGCCCGAGGTGCAGGGCGCCCGTGACGTTCGGCGGCGGCTGGGTGATGACGAACGGCTGAGCACCGGGCGGTGGATCGTCGGCGGGTCGGAACGCATCGGCCGCCATCCAGCGCTCGTAGATCGCGGGCTCCACGGCAGCCGCGTCGTAGCGTGGTGCGAGCTCGCGTCGCGTCGTCATCGGCCACTCCAAACAAGAGACCCGCTCGTCGAAGGACGAACGGGTCGTGGTACCACCTTCGTTCGCGACCGCCTTCACCCGATCAGCTCGGGGCGGTCGCCTCAGTCCCGCGCTATCGGGCGGACCCCGCTCGGCTCGCGTGCGACCTTCTCCCTCTCGTGTCCGGTCGGGCTCTCAGCCGAAGCCCGGCCTCTCTGCAGGCCGATCGAGGGGTACTCCTCACGGTCGTCGCCGTGGCGCGGAGTGTACCACCCACCCCACGACCGCCCGTCGTGGGGCGGTCGCAGGAACGGGTTGGGAGGGTGTCTAGCGAGCGCGGTCGAGGGTGACCCGGAGGCCGCCCTCGGGCCGGTTCTCGATCTTCGCACCCTCGCCCTCGAGAGAGGCGATCGCGGCACGAACGTCGAATCCGGCTCCGTGCGTGGCGCGGAAGACGAACTCGCCGGTCTGGCCCAGGCTCAGCGCGACGCTGTCGATGCCATCGACCGACGAGAGCGACTGTCGAAAGCCGGTGATGGCGCCGAAGCTGCCGAGGCCCTTGACGACCACCTCGGTCACCACGGCCTCACCGGCAGCCGCCGGTGCGCTCGCGGACGTCTGGGGGGCATCGGGTGCGACGGCAGCGACAGGCCCAGGAGCCGGTGCCTCGGCCGGCGCGGTCTCGGTCGCGGGCTCATCGGCAGCGGGTGCTTCGGCGGAAGCCTCCGCGGCGTCAGCTTCGGCCTCGGCCGGTGCCTCGGCCTCGTCGGCTGCGACTTCAGGAGCGACGGCCTCGGCCTCGGCGGCCGGGCTGACCTCGAGGGTGGCCTCGGCTTCGACGACGGCGGCCGGCTCGTCGGCTCCGGTGTCAAGTGACGCATCGAGCTCGGCCAGGCGCGCGGCGAGCGCCTCGGGCCCTGTCTCGGCAGGCGCCGCCCCGTTGGAACCGGCGTCCGGGGTCGCATCGGCGGCCCCCGAAGCACCGGCTGCCGCCACCGCGCTCCCCCCGAGCACCGGCGCCTTGGGCAGGCGCTTCGCGGCGGCGGCGAAGGCAGCGGGATCGTTGATCTCGGCGAGCTGGCCATGGTAGGCCTCGAGCTCGCGCTCATAGTCGGACACCTGGCTGCGCACCGCCTTGGTCTCGCTCTCGGTGCGAGCCGCGTCGGCGGCGAGCTCCTGATCGAGTCGGGCCTTGCGCGCGATGACCTTCTCCTCGGCCTCGCGCTTGATCCGCTCCGCCTCGCTTGTCGACCACTCGCCGATCCCTGCCACGTCCGCGTCGGCGGCAGCTCGCAGATCGCTACGCCGCTTGTCGGCATCGGCCTCGAGGGTGTTGACCTGCTCGTCGGCTCGGGTCATGAGGTCGGCCATGCCCGACTCGCGCGCCTCGTCGGCGACACGGCGCATCGCCACGACCAGCTCGTGCATGAAGTCGTCGCCGCCCTCCGCGGCGGCGGCCGCTGCGGTGACCGCCGAGGTCATGGCTGGCGGGACGGCGGGTGCCGGAGCGGCGCCTTCGTCCCAGGGTGCCTCTTCGGCGGCCTTCGGTGCGTCCTGTCCGGCCGGGGCCGTCGACGTGCTGGCTGAAGCGGCGACCGGCTGCGCAGCCTCGGGCTTCGGCGTCTCCTCGCCGGCGACCGCATCGGGGACTGAGGCGGAGGTGTCGTCGGCCACGGCCGGCTCGGCGGCCCCCTCACCGTCCGTCATCGCGCCTTCGGTCTCGGACGACCACGGGAGCCGGAATCCCGGGCGTCGCTGGTTCGCGGTCATGGTGCGCGGATCACTCCTTTGTTGCCTTCGTGGCGGCGGCCACCTGGTCGGGTGGTGCGGCGAGTCCACATCCTAGCCGTGGAGCAGGGTCATACCGAAGGCGCCTTAGGTAACCCCCGGGACCGGGACTCCCGTACCCCCACGGGACGCGACCATCGATCACTCGAGGCCGGTTCGAGGCCCAGCCGCCAGCCCGGTTTCGGGCTAGGCCGACTCCTCTTCGGGCTGGACGTCGCGCGCCGCCCTGGCACCGCGGGACCGGCGCCGTGGCTCTGCGTCCTCGGTCTCGGTGACCAGCATCGGGGGCTGGCCGTGCTCGATCGTCTCGCCGGTGATGACCACCTTCGTCACGTCGGTTCGCTCGGGAATCTCGTACATGACGTCGAGGAGCGCCTCCTCGACAATCGTCCGCAAGGCCCGCGCGCCGGTCTTTCGGTCGAGGGCGAGCTTGGCCGTTGCCTCGAGCGCCTCGGGCGTGAAGACGAGCTCGACCTTGTCGAGGCTCAGGAACTTCGTGAACTGGCGCGTCACCGCGTTCTTCGGCTCGGTCAGGACCTTGACCAGATCGGTCTGCTCGAGGGCGGCAAGGCTCACGACTACCGGCAGGCGGCCGACGAACTCGGGAATGAGGCCGTACTTGAGCAGGTCCTCCGGCATGAGCTTCTCCAGGAGGATCTGGCGGCGCTCCTCCTTCGATTGCTGGGCCGCAGAGCCGAAGCCGATCCCGCGCTTGCCCACGCGCTCCTCGATGATCTTCTCGAGGCCTTCGAAGGCGCCGCCGCAGATGAACAGGATGTTCGTCGTGTCGATCTGGATGAAGTCCTGGTGTGGGTGCTTGCGACCGCCCTGGGGCGGTACGTTCGCCACCGTTCCCTCGAGGATCTTCAGGAGGGCCTGCTGAACGCCCTCGCCGGAGACGTCGCGGGTGATCGAGGGGTTGTCGGTCTTGCGCGCGATCTTGTCGATCTCGTCGATGTAGATGATGCCGCGCTGGGCGCGCTGGACGTCGAAGTCTGCGGACTGGATGAGACGCAGCAGGATGTTCTCGACGTCCTCGCCGACGTAGCCGGCCTCGGTGAGGCTGGTCGCATCGGCGATGCAGAAGGGCACGTCGAGGACCTTGGCCAGCGTCTGCGCGAGCAGGGTCTTGCCGGAACCGGTCGGACCGACGAGGAGGACATTGCTCTTGCCGAGCTCGACGTCGTCGACGGTTTGGCCGGCGTTCACCCGCTTGTAGTGGTTGTAGACCGCCACCGACAGAACCTTCTTGGCCTGCTCCTGGCTGATGACGTAGCTGTCGAGCTGGTCCTTGATGCGACGCGGGCTGGGTAGAGGGGTCGCGGTGGCCTTCGACGCACGCGGCGCCTCGAGCATCTCCTCCTCGATGATCTCCTGGCAGAGGTTGATGCACTCGTCGCAGATGTACACGCCCTGGCCCGCAATCAGCTTGCGGACCTGCTCCTGGCTCTTGCCGCAGAAGCTGCAGCGGTACGGGACCTTGCTCTTCGTGGTCATCGGTGGCCGATGGTAGCACGGGGCTGCCAACATCCCGGCTGACCCGAAGGTCGTAGGATGCACCGATGCCTCAGCTGCGCTTCGCGCGGGCGGAGTCCTCGATGCTGGGGCCGATGTGGGTGGCCGAGACCGATACGGGCATCGCCGCCGTCAGCAGGTCCGACTCGCCGGAGCCCCTCCTGGCTCAGCTCCATCGCCGCTTCCCTGGGCACGACGTCGTGCCCGCCGAGCTCGATGTCGGGTGGCTCGGGGGCCTACAGCCGCGCGTCGACCTCACCGGCCTCTCGGCCTTTGACGCCCGAGTCTACGAGGTCGTCCGCGGAATCCCGCCCGGCGCGACGATGACCTACGGCGAGGTGGCTGTGCTCATCGGCTCTCCGGGTGCGGCGCGCGCGGTCGGCGGGGCGATGTCACGTTGCCCGCTGTTTCCTGCTGTGCCATGCCATCGGGTCGTGCGCGCCTCCGACGGCTGGTCCGGCTGGGGCGGCGACGCCCGGCTGAAGCGGCGCCTGCTTGCGGACGAGGCCGGCGAGCCTACTTCGTCTTGACCTTGTCGGCCTCGGCGGCGACGTCGGCGGTGGGGACGGTCCCGCCGGCCTTCTGGGTCATGCTGATGAGCGACTCGGAGTTACCGACGAAGACCTCGTCGATCAGGCCGTATCCCTTCGCGTCCTCGGCGCTCATGAAGTAGTCACGCTCGCTGTCGCGCTTGACCTTGTCGAACTCCTGGCCGGTGTGGTCGGCGAGGATGTGCATGAGCCGGTCGGTCAGGTGCAGCATCTCGCGCATCTGGATCTCCACGTCCGGCGTGTTGCCGCGGAACCCGCCGGAGCCCTGGTGGATCATGATCCGCGCGTTCGGCAGCGCGTAGCGCTTGTTGGGCGCCCCAGCGGCCAGGAGAACGGCGGCCATCGACGCGGCCTGGCCGATGCAGATCGTGCTGACCGGGGCACGCAGGTACCGCATCGTGTCGTAGATCGCCATCCCGCTCGTGACCACCCCGCCGGGCGAGTTGATGTAGAGCTGGATGTCCTTCTCCTGGTCCTCGGACTCGAGGAACAGCAGCTGCGCGATGATGAGGTTGGCGATGTGGTCCTCGATCGCGTCACCCAGGAAGATGATGCGGTCCTTGAGGAGCCGCGAGTAGATGTCGAAGGCACGCTCCCCGCGGGCGCTCGACTCGATGACCATCGGAACCAGCATCGGTCAGGTGGACTCCTCGGACTTGGGCTCGGTTGACTCTTCGCCTGCGGGCTCCGGAGCGTCCGGAGCCGCATCGGATGCAGGCGCATCGGATGCGGGCGCATCGGTCGCCAGCGCGCGGTCGATGAGCGTTTCGACCAGTGTACGGTTGCGGATCGTCATGCGCAGGTAGCTCTGACCACGCCGCGATCCGAGGTACTCGCGCAGCTTCGGGTCGTCGTAGCGGGCGAGCTGCTCGGCGACCTCGATCTCGATCTGCTCGTCGGTCGCGTCGATGCCCTCCTTCTCGGCGATGGCCGAGAGCACGAGCAGCGTCTTGACCCGACGCGACGCCGGCTCACGCAGCTCGGTGGCGAGCTCCTCGGGGCTCTGCTGCGCCAGGGCGAGGTACTGGTCCATCCCGATGCGCTGCTGCGCCAGCCGGCTGCCGAGCTCGTCGCGCATGATGTCGACCTCGTTGGCGATCATCACCTCGGGGAGCTCGACCGTCGCATTGGTGACGGCGAAGTCGATGATGCGATCGCCGAACTCGTGCCGCGCCTCCGCGGCCGCGCGCTGCTCCATGGCGTCGCGGATCTCGGCGCGCAGCGCGTCGATTGTCTCGCCGTCCGAGACGCTCTTCGCGAACTCGTCGTCGAGCTCGGGGAGGATGCGCTCGCGCAGGTCGAGCACCTCGACGTCGAAGTGGGCGTCCTTGCCGCGGAGGTCCTCGACGCGGTAGTCGTCGGGGAAGGTGACCTCGAAGCCCTTCGACTCGCCGATGGCCATGCCGACCAGGTTGTCCTCCCAGCCGGGGATCATGCGATCCTCGCCGACCACGATCGGCAGCCGATCGGCACTCCCGCCCTCGAAGGCCGCGCCGTCGATCGTGCCGGCGAACTTGACCGAGGCGATGTCGCCGGTCGCCACCGGTCGATCGTCGATGGGCCGCAGCACCGCCTGCTGCCCGCGAAGCTCCTCGAGCACCTGGTCGATCTGCTCGTCGGTGATGTCCGGGACCTCGAGCCCGAACGCGTAGCCGCTGTACGCACCGAGCTCCACATCCGGCCGCACCGGCACGGTCGCGGTGAAGCTGATCGGCTGCCCCTCGGCCAGCTGTGCGGGATCGATGTCGACATCGGGCTGATCGATCGGCCACACCTCCGACTGGCGCAGCGCGTCCTCGTAGGAGTCGCTGACGAGGTGGTCGAGCGCCTCGGCGACGACGGAGCCGCGGCCCACGAAGCGGTCGATGACCTGGCGCGGCGCCTTCCCCGGCCGAAACCCGGGGACCTTCGTCCGCTCCGCGACATGGCGGTACGCGGTGGCGAAGGCCTGGTCCACCTCGTCGGAGGGAACTTCGATCTCCAGGATCATCTTCGACCCCGGCTCGGGCCGGGTGGATACGCTGACCATGAATCTCCTGCGTGCGGCTCAGCCGATGATGGTGGGCGAGGCGAGATTCGAACTCGCACGTCTCGCGACACCGGCTCCTAAGGCCGGCGCGTCTGCCATTCCGCCACTCGCCCCGGTTCACGGAGTCCTGGCCGGAGGCCCAGACTCGTGCGAGAACCACCGAGACCCGATTCTAGCCGACGGCTCCAGCACCTCTCCGGGGGTAGGATTCGAATCCACGTCAAAGCGGTACCCGCCGGCACGAGGCTGCGCAGGCGCCGGCGCACGGTCAGATGCCATGGAGGCTGTATGCGAATTGCCCAGGTGGCTCCTCTGATCGAGAGCGTGCCACCGGCCGGATACGGTGGAACCGAGCGCGTCGCCTCGTACCTCACGGAGGAGCTCGTCCGCGAGGGTCACGAGGTGACGCTCTTCGCCAGCGGCGACTCCCGGACCGCGGCTCGGCTCGTCGCAGGGACGCCGCGGGCGCTGCGCCTCCTGGATGACGTGATCGATCCGCTCGCGCACATGGTCGTCCAGCTCGAGCAGGTGGCCGCCGACTCGTCGAGCTTCGACGTCATCCATTGGCACCTCGACTACTTCCACTTCCCGATGTCCCGCCGGCTCGGGGTGCCGCAGCTCACGACCCTCCACGGGCGGCTCGACATCCCCGACCTCCAGCCGGTGTATGCGGAGTTCCGCGACATGCCGCTCGTCTCGATCTCCGACAACCAGCGGTCGCCGCTGCCGCACGCCAACTGGGTGGGCACGGTCCATCACGGACTGCCCGCCGACGAGTTCCTGCCCTCGTATGAGCCGGGCGACTACCTGGCGTTCCTCGGCCGCATCTCCGCGGAGAAGCGTGCGGATCGCGCCATCGAGATCGCGCGCCGCGTCGGGATGCGGTTGCGGATCGCCGCGAAGATCGATGACGCGGACCGTGCGTACTACACCGAGACGATCGAGCCACTGCTGGGAGCGGCGCACGTCGAATTCGCCGGGGAAGTGGCCGGCGCTGCAAAGCGAGACCTCCTGGCAGGAGCGCGAGCGATGCTGTTTCCGATCGATTGGGCGGAACCCTTCGGCCTCGTCATGATCGAGGCCATGGCCTGCGGAACGCCAGTGATCGCATACGGATCCGGGTCCGTTCCCGAGGTCATCGTCGACGGCGTGAACGGCTTCATCGTCGACTCCATCGACAGCGCGGTGGAGGCGGTCGCCAACCTCGATTCGATCAGCCGCGAAGAGTGCCGCGCGGCGTTCGAGGAGCGGTTCACGGTCGATCGCATGGCTCGCGACTACCTCGAAGCCTACGCTCGCGTCATCGCCAGGTCGTCGGAAGACGCCGCGTCGTTCCAGACCGTTCAACCAGACGCCGAGACACTCTGACGTCGCCGGAGGGCGACGATGGCATCGAGGTCAGCCTCGGCGAGCCCGCCGAGCACCATTTCGGCGGAGCCCACGCGCTCGGCCGGCCCGATCCCAACCGCCGACATGCCGGCTGCGTGTGCTGCGGCAACGCCCTCGGTCGCATCCTCGAACACCACGCACTCGCCGGGTGCCAAGCCGAGCTCAGCAGCTGCCGCAAGGAAGAGGTCCGGAGCGGGCTTCGCGGCAGCGACCGTGTTGCCGTCGCAGATCGTGTCGAAGCGGTCGGCGATTCTCAGCCTCTCCAACACCTCGGGAGCGTTCTTGCTCGCCGATGCCAGCGCGACACGCAGCCCCCGGCCCCTGGCAGCGTCGAGGAGCTCGATCGATCCCGGCAGGATGTCGTCCGGCGTCATCGTCTCGAGCAGCTCGCGGTAGTAACCGTTCTTGCGATCCATCAGCGATGACCGCCTCCGGCTCGGTGACGGTCCGCGCACCCAGGAGGAGGCGCAGGGACTCGCGGCGGCTGATGCCGCGCAGGGACTCATTTGCGCGCCGATCGAACGGGACCCGGACCTCGTCGGCGAGCCGCTGCCAGGCCTGGTAGTGGAGCTCGGCCGTGTCGGTGATGACACCGTCGAGGTCGAAGATGAGGCCGCGGATCGTCATTGCGCGAGATCCTCGAGGACCGGCTGTCGCAGGTCCACGTCGACGGGCTGCCCGTGGCGGACGAGGCGGAAGGCGAGGCGGCTCCAATGCGACGGCAGGCGCGGCTGCGTGACGACAGCCTCGCCTTCGAATCGGACTCCGGCGAAGCCGAAGACCAGCGCCTGCCACATGCCACCGGCAGAGGCCGCGTGAATGCCGTCGGCGGAATTGCCCCGGACGTCTCCCAGGTCGGCGTCGGCGGCTCGCATGAAATGGCGGTATGCCTCGTCGACGTCGCCCATGTGGACGGCCATGATCGCCTGGATCGCCGGGCCCAGGGAGGAGCCGTACGTGTGGTCCGTGCGGGCGGTGTAGTACGCGTAGTTGGTCGCGAGGTCGGTCGGGCTCAGGACGTTGGGAAGGAGGTAGGCGAGCATGAGGACGTCCGGCTGCTTGATCACCTGGGTCTGCGCCACGCCCTCGATTCCCAGGATCGCCTGCATCGAACTCGTCCGCCCGGCGTACACGCCAAGGTCGACGTCCTGCCGGGAGAAGTAGCCGTCGAACTGCTCGATGACGCCGGACTCTCCGTCGCGTGGCAGAAAGATCGCGTCTGCAACACCGCGGAAGGTGGCGGCCGACTCCGGGTTCGCCCCGAGGCTTGTCGCCTGATCGGGAGCCTCCTCGCGGAGCCATTCGATCAGATCCGCAGCCGTCCTCAGGTGCCATGCGGCGAAGTGGTTCGTGAATGCGTTGTTGTCGACGTGCTCGTGGTACTCGTCCGGCCCGATGACATCGGAAAACTCGTAACGGCCGGCGTCGGCGTTCCACTCCGCCCGACTCTCCCAGAACCGGGCGGTCTCCAGCACGAGCTCGACCCCGCGCTCGACCATGAACCGGTCATCACCCGTCGCATGCCAGTACGCCATCACGGCATGGGCGACCATCGCCGAGACGTGGATCTCGATATCGCCCGTCCAGATCCGGACCATGGCTGCCCGGAACCGCGGCGTTCGGCGCCCACCGCGGGGTGACCTCGTCCCCGCTGTCGGCGCTCTCCCACGGGATCTGCGCGCCCTGATGCCCATTGGATTCCGCCTTGCGCCGAGCTCCCGGAAGCCGGTGATACCGGTACGAGAGCATCGCGCGCGCGATCGTCGGATGGACGTGGGTGAAGAACGGCAGCATGAACGTCTCCGTGTCCCAGAAGACATGGCCGTGGTAGCCGAATCCGGACAGCGTCTTCGCGCCAATGCTCACGTCCTCGTCGCCCCGCGGAGCCGCGATCAGCAGCTGGTACAGCGAGAATCGCGTCGCCAGCTGGGCATCCGGGTCGCCCTCGATGACGACGTCGGACACGCTCCAGTCGCGCTCCCACGCGGCCGATGACGCAGCGTGCAGTGCATCGAAGTCGGCACCCGAAAGCGCGGCGAGTCGCTGAGATGCGGCCGCTCCGGGCTCAGCGGCCTCGCGTGACGAGGAAAGGACGACCACCTTCTCGAACGACGCCGTCTGACCGCGCGTGGCATCCCATCGGGCAATGACGCTCGGTTCGCCTGGGACGTCCGCGCCCCTGCACTCGGCGTCGGCACCGTGGACCTCGAGACGTGCCGCCAGCGCGACCAGGATCGCCGTCTCGCGAACGCGCACATCGAGTGACGCGGTTGTCTCGGTGACATGCTGGTCGACTGATTCGAGATGCGAGATGTCTCGAGTGAGGGCGCCGGCGCCAAGCGAGGCTCGCACCTCCACAACGCCCTCGAAGTCCAGCGCCGTGACCGCGACGCGCACAGCGGCGACATCCGGATCCGCGAGCGACGCGAATCGCTCGAAGACAAGGCCGAATGTCGCTGCACTGGGGCTGCGCCACGTGACCTCGCGCCGCAGCAGGCCGGCCCGAAGGTCGAGGCTCCGTCGATAGTCGAGGACCGTGCCGCCCGCCAGCGTGAACGACTCGCCGTCCATCGTGAGCTCGAGCGCGGTCCAGTCCGGCAGGTTGGCGAGCTCGCTGACGGCGATCGGATGGGGCGCGAAGATGCCGTGCATCAGCGTCGCCGGCTGATCGCCCGGATGGCCCTCCTCAAAGCTGCCACGCGTCGAGAAGCGACCGTTGCCGATCGTGAACATCGTCTCCGCGGCCCGCAGACGGGACGGGTCGAGCGCTGCCTCGAGCACCAGCCAGCTGGCGCGATCGGCGGGAGTCGAGACAGGAATGGCGAGGGCCCTCTGCGGTCGATGGAACGGGCTCCCGACTCGAGGATGGGTCCACCCGCGATGCATGGTCGGCACAGAGCCGATCTGGCGATGAAAGGACAATGCCACAGATCGAGCCGCGGCACCCTTCTCCGGGGTGACGGCTTGGTCAACGGCTCCGCCAGTCGCTCGACTGACCCCGGAGGCGGCCGCCGATCGACGCCGTCGAATTGAACGGGCGGGTCAGCCGGTGCCGGGGACAGACGAAGCCGGCGCGGCGCTGTACCCGTGCTCCGCGATCAGACCCGCACGCTCCCGGTACGCCTCCGCCACGGGCGCGGTCATGGCGCGGAGCCCGTCGACCATGCGGTTGTACATCGAGAAGCCCGAGGCGATGAGGACGGCCAGCTGGACGTCGCCATCGGTTGCCCCTGCCTGCGTCGCCGCCTCGACGTCGCCGGCGCTCAGGTCCAGCGGATTCCGGCGAACGGTCCCCGCGATATGAAGCAGTGCCCGCATCTTCGGATCGAACCCGTCCAGCGATCCGACCTTGAGCTCGTCGAGCAGCGGACTCACGTGTGCGTCGCCGTCACGCTCCAGGAGTGCGGTGGCGAACGCCGCGTGCGAATCCATGCAGAAGAAGCAGTCATTCCCGGCAGACACCGAGGTGGCGATCATCTCTCGCTCAGCCCGACGAAGGGTGGCGCCCGGATAGTCATGGACGAGCAGCTCGTCTGCCAATCCCCGCAGGTGGAGGCCGAGACCGGGTGAAAGCAGCATCGCGGCGCGGATGCCGGGCTCGTCCGGAAGCCCGCCGACGATCGGCATTTCCTGTGATCGCTGGATGCGCTCGTCGTCGCGTGTCATGCACCGCCTCCTGAGGGTTGAGATGGAGCGACCACCCGGACTTGGGCGGTCGCTGGGTATCCTACGCGGATCGTGACGACGAAAGAACCCTCGGCCTCGCCTCCCGGTGCTCGAAGCACGTCCGTTGCGCGCCGCCTTTGCCGCCTGCGATGACGTCACGATCGGTCACGATCCGCGGCGACACCTACCCGCTGATCCTGCCCAGCATCCGCGACCCGCGGCTCCACGTGGCCGCGGTGATCATCACGATCCACGTCCTGGGTCAGCTCGGCCTCGATTTTCGGGTCAGCATCCCCCAGATTCTGGCAGCGATCCTGACATGCGCCATTCTCGAGGTCGCGCTCACCTTCAGGCAGTCGCGCGCGCTGGTCTGGCCCGCGAGCGCGATGCTCACCGGTAGCGGCGTCGCGCTCATCCTTCGCGTCGTCGGGACGCCGGCGGACGAGCCGTGGAGCTTCTACGCGTGGTACATCTTCGCCGCGGTGGCGGGCCTCTCGTTGCTGACGAAGTACGTGATCCGATGGCGTGGGTCGCACGTGTTCAACCCGTCGAACATCGGGCTGGTGGTGGCCTTCGTCGTCCTCGGCCCCACCCGCGTCGAGCCACTCGACTTCTGGTGGGCGCCGCTGAACGGCTGGATGATCGCCGCCTACGCGGTGATCGGGATCGGCGGCATCCTCATCACGCGACGGCTCCGGCTTCTCGGCCTGGCGGCGTCGTTCTGGGTGGCCCTCGCCGTCGGGCTCGGCATCCTCGCGGCCTCCGGCCACTGCATGACCGCCAACTGGGCGTTCGCCCCGGTCTGCGGGTTCGACTTCTGGCGGGTGGTGGTCACCTCCCCCGAGGTGATGATCTTCCTGTTCTTCATGATCACCGACCCCAAGACCGTGCCCGCCGGACGGGTCGGACGCGTCGTCTTCGGCGTGCTGGTCGCCGCCGCCAGCGTCCTGCTGATGGCGCCACAGACCGACGAGTTCGGGACCAAGGTCGGGCTCCTGGCCGGGCTGGTCGTGATCTGTGCGGCTCGTCCGATCCTGGATCGGTTCCTCCCCGACCCGGGCACGTCCAATGACGAGTTCCGTCGGCTCTCTCCCGCCACCGCCCGTGGTGCGACGTACGCCCTGTCCGGGGTGGCTGCCGTTGTCGTGCTCGGCGCCGGAATCGTCCTGGCGGGCGTGCCGGCGCGCGGCGCCACCCTCGGAACCGACGAGGACCTCCTGGGTCGCCTGCCGACCAACGTCGATCCCGCGACGCTGCCGGTCATCACCGTTGGCGACGACGTCGCCGAGTTCGACCACGAGCTCGCCGGCGTCGGGATGCACGAGGTCGTGGTCACCCTGGCGCGCAATCTCGAGCTCGAGAACCAGGCCCTGCTGCGCGAGGAGGACGCGATCCTGGTCGAGGTGGATCACGGGGACCGGCTCGACGAGATGCGAGCCCTGCTCGAGGAGGCATCGGCGACCCGGGCCGACGGTCCTGACGCACTACGAGTTCGATACGATCGACGTCTCGTTGCTCGTGCCGTTCGGCCAGCAGACCGGCCTCAGCCTGGGCCTCGCCGGCCGCGGGACGATGGTCACCGAGACCGTCGACGCTGACGGCGCGGTGATCAGCCGCGAATCGGCGCCCTTCGACCTGACGTTCGCGATGCGCCGGGCCACCGGCGCCCGATGGATGAACGTGGCGGTGGTGCCCACGTCTCCCTGATCGGCCGGCAGGAGCGCCGGCCGGCGTCCGGGCGGAGCAGAAAGCGAAGACGGCGGAGGCTCTGACCGAGCCCCCGCCGTCGGGATCGAACCGCCGTGGGTTAGGCCAGCGCCTTGGCCTTGATGGCGGTGTACTCGTCGGCCGTGATGGTGCCGGCGTCGAGAAGGGCCTTGGCCTTGGCGATCTCCTCGGTCGGGCTCGCCTTGGCCACCGACCGGATGTACTCGTCGGTCGCCGCCTGGTTCTCGCGGGCCTGCGCCATCCCGCGCTTCGCCATCCCGTCACCGCGCACGATGAGGTAGATGAGCGCCGTGAGCAGCGGAAGGAAGAGCAGGGCGATCAGCCAGACCGCCTTCCCCACCCCGCTCAGCTCCTGGTCGCGGAAGAGGTCCGTGATGATCGAAAAGAGCGCCATCAGGTACGCGATGAAGATGAACGAGATCAGGAAGAACCAGATCACGTCACCAAGGTTTTCCAGAAAGTTCACTGGGGCATGCTCCTCGTGCCGATGCTCGGGTGGATGTCGAGGCCGCGCGGACCTGGTGCGTCCGTTCGCGACCGTCGCTCAGGGGGAGAGTAGCGCGCCGGCGCAACCCCGGGGCGACCCGATGGGCGCGAAGGCAGGTCGAGACGGGTTCCGCTCTACCCCTTGGGCGGCGAGCTCATGGCCGAATAGCCGTCGGCGACATAGCGCGACGCATCGTTCGTGGCGGCGTCCTTCTTGGCGGCGGCCTTCGGGCGTGACGCCGCGGGCTTGCTGGGCGCGCGCGCCGGTGCCGCGGTCGCCTTGCTGCCCGTCCCGCTGGGGCCGACGAAGCCGGCGAAGCCGCGGCCTCGTCCTCTGGCTGGCCCGAGATGACGCGCATGACGGCCTTGCGGGCGATCGCGGTGAGGACGACGGTGGCGACCGCCTCCGCGGCGGTCCACGCGGTGCGGCTCGGGCCGGGCGGCCCCTCGGCGATCTGCTTCGCGAGCTTCTTGCTGATCTTGCCGTTCTTGCGGGGGTTGGATCGCCACGGCGGCGAGCTCCGCCGCGAGCGTGTCGCGAGCCTCTTCGGCCCGAGGTCCCACCGCTCCGGCCATGTGATCGACCCAGGACTGCATCGGCTTCGGCAGGGAGTCGTAGGTCTTCTCGACGCGCGACGGGAAGAAGCGGCGTCTCACAACGGCCGCCAGCTTCTGCGGCCCGCCGGCGATCAGGAACGCGCCCGTTGCACCGATGGCGATGATCGGGAGCGGGTTCTCCTTGACAAGCCTCTGGATGTCAAGCGCCTCGCGCAGCTGCGCGGACGTTCGCTCGAGCTCGGCCTTCTTGGCGTCGATCTCTAGCCGCGTCTCAGCAAGCGTTTCGCCCACTCGAGGTCCTCCTTGACGGCCGCGATGGTCTCGTCTGGCGTGAAGTTGGTTGCCTGGATCTTGAGGATGCCCCGCCAGGCGAACAGCGCTGCCAGCGCCACCAGCAGGAGCAGGATGACCAGAGATACGACCCAGCCCGGGTACGCCGGTGAGGGCGGCGATGACCAGCACGAGCAGGATCATCAGGACGAACACCCCGAGGATAACGAAGCCGAACGCCAGGGCCAGGAGAATGACCCCGGTCCGATACTGGAGGAGATTCTCCGTGATCTCCTGGCGCCCGCGCTGGGCCTCCAGCTTGGCGAGCTCGAAGCCGCCAGACGCCATCCGCCTCGCGAGCTTGAGCGGATTCCTGGTCGGCCGCGGGTCGTTCGGTGGCGGATTGGCTGCGGTCATCAAACCTCCGGAGCAGTTCGGTCGCGCGCGATCGCTCGCGGCCGAACGATTCTAACAACGCCCTGTATAGGGGCCAGAACGCACGCTCCCCGATCCTCGGCTATCCTTCCGCGCCGATGGCCAAGAGACGAACCTCGCAGATCCAGCGCCGGGAGCGCGCCAGCACCGATGCGATGAACCGGCGCCTCGACGAGGCGTCGGGTCCGAACCTTCCCGATTGGCGCCTCCTCGCGATCGGCGGGCTGTTGGCGGCCGGTGCCATCGTCGTGGTGCTGGTCCTCGTGCTGAGCTCCGGTGCCAGCGCGACCGCGGGCGCGGCCCAGGCAAACGACGGTTCATCGCACACCAGCGACGGCTCGGCGTGCCGCGAGTCCCCCGCCTCGTGCGGGGTGTCCGGGAACCCCTACTCTTCGCTGCCCGCCACTTCAGGCCCGCACTGGGGCAACCCGGGCAACTGGGGCGTCTACACCAGCCCGGCGGCCGAGTCGCAGATGATCCACAACCTCGAGCACGGCGGCATCGTCATCTGGTACGACCCCGAGCGGCTCGACGCCGAGGGCGTCCAGACGCTGACCGACTACGTCGACGCGCAGGTCGCATCGGGCGTGAGCGGCCGATTCAAGTTCGTCCTGAGCCCCTGGTCGTCGGCCGAGCCGCTCCCCGCCCCGGTCGTCGTCACGGCATGGCGCTACCTGATCGAGCTCGAGAGCGCCGACACCGACGCGATCGCCGAGTTCGCCGCGCCAGCGCTACGGCCGCTCCCCGGAGCCGAACGGGGGTCCGGGGCCGCCCGCCGGCTGACGAGCTGCGCGGCCGGTGGTCCGCGATTGACCCGCCCCGGAGGCTGCGGCATCATCTCGGCGGGCGCCTAGCTCAACGGCAGAGCAAGTGACTCTTAATCACTAGGTTCGGGGTTCGAATCCCCGGGCGCTCACCATCTCGTCCACGACCGTGCCGCGCATTGCCGACGCGCGCCCGGCGCATCGGTTCACGCAGCGGAGGCCCCGCGTGCCCCACGTTCCGGTCGAGCGAACCGCACTCGACAACGGCCTGCGCGTCATCCTGTCGCGCGGATCCACGCGCGCCGCATGGTGGCGGTGAACCTGTGGTACGACGTCGGGAGCAAGCACGAGAAGGCCGGCCGCACCGGGTTCGCCCACCTGTTCGAGCACATGATGTTCCAGGGCTCGGCCAACGTCGACGAAGGGCGAGCACTTCAGCCTCGTCCAGGCCGCGGGCGGGACGCTGAACGCCAGCACGTGGCTCGACCGGACGAACTACTTCGAGACCCTCCCCGGCCACGAGCTCGAGCTGGCGCTGTGGCTCGAGGCCGATCGCATGGCGAGCCTGCTCCCGGCCATGACCCAGGAGAAGCTCGACAACCAGCGCGACGTCGTGAAGAACGAGCGCCGCTGGAGCCGTCGACAACCAGCCGTACGGCGACTGGGACGAGCGCATCCAGTCGCTCGTCTACCCCGAGGGCCATCCCTACCACCACCCGACCATCGGCTCGATGGAGGACCTCGTCGGCCGCCTCGCTCGACGACGTCGGCGAGTTCTTCGCGACCTACTACGCCCCGAACAACGCGGTGCTCACCGATCGCCGGCGACTTCGAGGCCGATGCGGCCCTCGACCTGATCAGCGACGCCACTTCGGCCCGATCCCGGCCAATGCGACGCTGCCGCCGCCCCCCGACATGATCGGTCGCGGCCTCGATCGGCCAGGAGGTTCGCGAGACGGTGCACCGCCAGCCGTCCCGTTGCCCCGCATCTACTTCGCGCACCGGATTCCACCCTTCGGCACGGACGAGTTCGATGCCCTCGACGTCGCCGCCGACGTGCTCGGCTCGGGCCGCGCATCGCGCCTGTACGCGCACCTCGTGCGCGAGCAGCAGATCGCGCAGGACGCCAGCGTCTTCGTCTTCCCCATCGTCGGGCGGCGCGGCGATGTTCACGATGTGGGTCACGGCCCGCCCCGGCGTCGCGCTCGAGGCGCTCGAGGCCGCGACCGATGGCGGAGATCGAGCGCCTGGCGACCGACGGGCCTCGTGACGAGGACCTCGAACGCGTCCGCAACCTCCACCGTGCCCATGCCGCAGGCGCCCTCGAGCGCATCGGCGAGCGAGCCGATCGGCTGAGCATGTACGCCTGCCTCTTCGACGACCCCGACCGCGTCAACGTCGAGTCGGCCCGCTACGAGTCGGTCGACGCGAGCCGCGTTCGATCAGCGCTCGCAGAGCTCGATCACCGCGGACAACCGCGTGACGCTGACGTACCTCCCGGCCGAGGCGACGGCATGACCGGCCGCCCGCCACCGACCGCGCCGCGGGCCTATCGGTTCCCGGACTTCGAGCACACCAGCCTGGCGAACGGCATGGGAGTCTGGACTCGTGCCGCTCCCGGATCGCGAGCTCGTCAGCGTCCAGCTCGTGACCGATGCCGGAGCCGCGAGCGAGGACGAGTCGAAGGCCGGCGTCGCCGCCCTCACCGCGCAGCTTCTCGTCACCGGGACGCGCAGCCTCGACGCCGCCGCCTTCGCCGAGACGACCGAGCGACTGGGCATCGAGGTCGGCAGCGAGTCGTCGTGGGACAGCACGCGGGCCGGGTTCACGGCGCTCGGCCGCCAAGCTGCGACGACGGCCTGGGGCTCCTCGCCGAGATGATCCTCGAGCCACGCCTCGACCCCGGCGAGTTCGACAGGCTCAAGGCGGAGCGACTCAACGACATCCTCCAGGCCCGCGCCGATCCGGGCCGCCTCGCCGACGAGCGGTTCCTGGGCCAGGTCTATGCCGATGGCGCACCCTACGGTCGCCTCTCGGCCGGGTCTCCGGAGAGCGTCGAGCCCCTCTCGGTCGCCGACGTGCAGGCTCATCACGCGGCCTCATCGGCGCCGGACGTTGCCCACGTCATCGTGGCCGGGGCCGTCGAACCGGCCGCCGCCGTGGCGGCGGTCGAGGCGCGGTTCGGCGACTGGACAGGGACGG
Source organism: uncultured Chloroflexia bacterium (assembly GCA_963725885.1). GTDB lineage: Bacteria > Chloroflexota > Limnocylindria > QHBO01 > QHBO01 > JACDBZ01. Next base: position 331,353 of record CAVSAH010000002.1, read on the forward strand.
GGCGCGGACATCGCAGCATCGAGGCCGCCGAGCGCGGCGGGCCGCGGATCGTGCTCGTCGACCGGCCCGGATCGGTCCAGAGCGAGCTGCGGGTCGGCCACCTCGGGATCGATCGCGCCCATCCGCGCTACTTCGACGCCATGGTGCTCGCCGCCCTCCTCGGCGGGGTCTTCGGGAGCCGCCTCAACAAGCGGCTGCGCGAGGAGCTCGGCTACACCTATGGGGCCAGATGCGCCTTCGACCCGCGTCGCGCCGCGGGACCCTTCACCGCGACGGCGGCGGTGCAGACCGAGGTGACGGTCGACGCCATCCGCGAGCTGCTCGCCCAGCTCAGGCGGATCCGCGAGGAAACTCCCGAGGAGCGGGAGCTGGCCGAGGTGCGCGACTTCCTCGTCGGGGTCTTCCCGCTCCGGTTCGAGACGACCGCCGGGAATCGCCGCGGCGATCGAGCCGGTGGCGGTGTACGGCCTGCCGAAGGACTTCTGGCACACGTACCGCTCGCGCATCGAGGCAGTCACCGCAGCGGGGGTGCGCGAGGCGGCGGACGAGCTGATCCGGCCCGACGAGGCGCTCGTCCTGCTCACCGGCGACGCCGCCGCGATCGCAGCCGAGCTGGAGGCCGCGCAGATCGCCCCCGTCGAGGTCGTGCAGGCCGCCTAGGCGCTCCCTCGTCCGGCGCAGCCAGCCATCGCACCGCGAACACCGCGTGCGGGCGACGACGCTCGAGGCTGACCGATCCGCCCATGGCCTCCATCGAGGCGTGGACGAGATAGAGGCCCAGCCCGAGGCCGCGACCCGCAGCGACCCGGTCGGTGAAGAGCCGGCGCGCAACGTCGTCGGCGATGCCGGGCCCCTCGTCGCGGACGCGCAGCGTCACGAGGTCGCTCGCGTCGACCTCGAGGTGGATCGGCGCACCGGGGGTCGAGTAGCGGTTCGCGTTGGTGAGCAGGTTGGTGATGACCTGCTCGGAGAGCTGGCGGTCTCCGATGACCCGCACGCCGGCCGGGAGCTCGACGAGCACCTCTCGTGTGCTGCCCTCGGCGTTGAGCCGCTCGATGGCGGCCGAGATCGCCGGCCCGAGCTCGAACGGCTCGCGGGCGGCCTCGACGGTGCCGCTGTCGGCCCGGGAGTAGAGCTCGAGCCGTTCGAGGATGCCGATGGCCGAGTCGACCGACTCGAGGGCGCGGGTGGCGTGCATGACGGTCCGCTGCGGCACGTGCAGGGTCGCGCAGCGACAGCTCGATCCGCGCCTTGGCCACGGCGAGCGGGTTGCGCAGCTCGTGGGCCACGAAGCTGGCGAAGCGCGACAGGCGACGCCGAGCGTCCTCCTCCTTGCCGACGTCGCGGAGAAGCAGGACGGCGCCACCGCCCGGAATCGGTGTGCCCTCGACGTCGACGAGCATGTCACGGCCCGACATCGGGATGCGCAGCAGCATCCGGCGACGCAGCGGGGCCGAGTGGGCCACGACCTGTGGCCACTCCTCGATGTCGAGCGGCTGACCCTGCTCGTCACGTGGCTCGGTGAGCCGCCCCCACTCGTCCAGCGGCCGCTCGACGAAGCTGCGCCCGAAGAGGCGCAGTGCCGCGCGATTGCCGTACGTGCCCCGCAGCGCGCCGTCGTACACAACGAGCGGCTCCGGGATGGCCTCGGCCACCTCCTCGAGCCGGGCACGCTCGCGCTCTGCCTGGGCGAGGGCGTCGTCCAGCTCCTGGCGCGCCTGCTCGAGCGCCGTGCCGCGGGCCGATGCCATGCTCGTGGCCTCGCGGCTCGCCGCGAGGACCCGGCGCCGCCTCGTCGCGCGCGGTCTCGCTCCGTCGAACCAGGAAGATGATCGCCGGCGAGCCGACCGAGAAGGCGACGATGCGGACGACGTCCGAGGAGGCGAATTCGGTCCCTCGGGGATCGAGCAGCGCATGCACAACCAGCCCCAACGCTCCGGCGATGAACGTCGCGGTCGCGGCGACCGACGCCGAGGGCGAGGCCGGTGAGCGCCACCGAGAGCACGATGATGAGGGTGTACGGGGAGCACACGATCGTCGGCCGAGCTGGCCCATATGGCCACGAGCACGGCCCCGACGCCGATGAGCGCCGCCGATAATCGACCCTCGCCACGGTCGCAGGCGGATCACGATGCCGCCTTCCGCCGGGCACGCGCCAGGCGCTCGCGCGCCGTCACGATGCGGCGCAGCGGGCCCCGGACGCGCCGCGGGTCGAGGGCCTCGGGATGGTCGCCGCGCGCGATCTCGGCCAGCATCCCCGACGCGCGGTCGAGCTGTCCGGCCTCGGTCAGGAGCTGCACGAGGCTGAACCAGCGCCCCGCGTCGGTGACGGGCAGCGCCGCCACGCGCTCGACGAGCTCCGCCGCGCGTCCCGCGTGCCCCACGCGCCGATGCGCCACGATCGCCGCCCGATAGTCGGTGAAGCTCGGCTCGAGCTCCAGCGACTCGAGGAAGTTCAGCAGAAGCTCCGCATTCTCCGCCCGCTGGGCCGGCGGTCCGCGTCGCACGTGCTGGTCCCGGTACTCGCCCGAGGAGCACGCGCAGCTCGTTGTTGGCCCATCGCCGCAACGGCGATCCGGCGGGTCGGCGCCCGGCAATCTCGGCCACGACCATCGCCCCGCGCAGCTCCTCGCCGGTGGCAAGGTAGGCGTCGCGCAGGCCCATGGCGATGATCTCGTTCAGCGGCGGACCGGTCCGGACTGCCTTCTCGAGCGCACCGAGCCGGTCCTCGGTCCGGCCGTGCTCGGCGTAGTAGCGCGCCGCGAAACGGAGCCAGTACCGCTCGGAGTGATCGTGCCAGTCCTCGCCGGCGATGTGATGCTCGACGATCCAGCGCTCCTGGGCCGCCGGCCCGGCCATGAACACCTCGGCGGGAACGCGGAATCCGGCGACCGAGCGCCATTGGGGCTGATGCCAGCGGCTCACCGTCAACGGCGGCGCGCCCCGGCGAGCCCGTCGTCGCGTCGGCCCGGCGGAGCTCGCCCGCCTCGATGGGCCACTCGAGCATCTCCTCGCGGCCCATCTCGAGGTCGTGGTCGTAGTGGAGGCGGCGCACCGGGTCTCGGAGCGCGGTCCACGCGCGGTTCAGCATCGAGGTCCGGCGCGTGGCGACGTCGGACGAGGTGGCCCGGTCGGGGTGATGCCGAAGGACGGCCTCGCGGAATGCCGCGCGCAGCTCGGCCGCCGAGGCCGAGGGCTTCGCCCCGAGCACCTCGTAGAAGTCGCGCGCCTCGGTGCGCACCTGGTTCGCCGACGGCATCCGGTGAAGTCTAGCGCCGGGCTGGGAGCCATCCGTCCTCGGGTATGCTGCGCGCCATGCCTTCCACGCCCGGCTCCGGGCATCCGCGGACGGGCCACCTGCTCATCATCGGTGGCGCCGAGGACAAGCTCCGCCAGCGCCAGATCCTCGGCAGGTTCGTCAGCCTCTCCGGCGGTCCGGACGCGCGCGTGGTGGTCATCTCGACCGCCTCGTCACTGGGCGACGAGGCAACAGAGCTGTACCTCGGCCTGTTTCGCCAGATGGGGATCGGCGACGTGCGCGGCATGCGGCCGCTCGTCCGCGATGATGCCAACGACAAGCGCCTGGTCGGCGATGGTGGACGACGCGACGGCGATCTTCATGACCGGTGGCAATCAGCTGCGCCTGTCGAGCGTCATCGGAGGCACGCTTCTCGGGCGAGCGATCGTCGACCGCCACCGCGCCGGAGCGGTCGTCGCCGGAACGAGCGCCGGCGCGTCCGCCATCGCCAGCCACATGGTCGCGTTCGGCACGAGTGGGGCCACCCCGAAGCAGCGCATGACCCAGATGAGCGCCGGGCTGGGGCTGCTTCCCGGAGTGCTCATCGACCAGCACTTCGAGCAGCGAAACCGGTTCGGTCGGCTCCTGGCCCTGGTCGCCCAGTCACCTTCCCTGCTCGGCATGGGCATCGACGAGGACACCGCAGGGCTGGTCAGCCCGAAGGGCGTGCTGGAGGTCCTCGGAAAGGGCTCGGTGACCATCCTCGATCCGGCGCAGATTCACACCGATGCGTACGAGGTCAAGCGCCACCGCCCGATCATGGTTTCGGGCGTCATGCTTCACTCACTGCCGTCGGGATACCGCTTCGACATCCGTCGCCGCAGGCTCATGGCTCCGCTCCGTCCGGTCAGCGCAACCGATCGCGAGCTGGCGAGCCTCCAGGCCGCGACCGATCGCACCCGGCGCCTCATTCGGAGCATCGCGGCCGAGGGCGCCGACGACACCGCTCCGGAACGGGCCCGTCGACGAGCGCTCCGGGCGCGGCGACACGAGGAGGAGGCGTCCGAGTGACCGCCACGCCGCGCGCGAGCTCGCGTGGCGCCGCCCGGCGCCAACGCGCGGCGGCGGGTGCGCCGCCGGGTGCCAAGCCGAAGCCGGATCTCAAGATCATCGAGACGCGGGTCTACCGCGGACCGAACTACTGGAACTACGAGCCCGCCATCAAGCTCGTCGTCGACCTCGGCGTGCTCGAGCATTTCCCCACCAACACGATCACCGGCTTCACCGAGGGGCTGCTCCAGATGCTGCCCGACGTCGGTCTGCACAGCTGCGGCACGGGCCGCGTCGGCGGCTTCGCCGATCGCCTCGCCGAGGGGACGTGGGTCGGTCACGTGGCGGAGCACATCGCGCTCCAGCTCCAGCGCGAGGCCGGCACCGAGGTCGGCCGCGGCAAGACGCGCGGCACCGGCGAGCCCGGCCAATACCACGTCGTGTACTCGTACGCCGAGGAGAGCGTCGGGGTCGCGGCGGGCCAGCTGGCCGTTCGCCTGGTCAACCACCTCGTCAAGGCCGAGCGCGACTTCGACTTCGTCGCCGAGCTCGAGCGGCTCATCCTCCTTGCCGAGCGGGCGGCCCTGGGGCCCTCCACCCAGGCGATCCTCGACGAGGCGGCGCTGCGCGACATCCCTTACATCCGCCTCAACGAGCAGTCGCTCGTCCAGCTCGGGCACGGTGTCCACCAGCAGCGCATCCGCGCCACGATGACGAGCCTCACCGGGTCGCTGGGCGTCGACATCGCCTCGGACAAGAAGCTCACCAACCGGCTCCTCGCCGCGACCGGCGTCCCGGTGCCGCGCTCGGAGGTCGTCCGTGACGCCGATGGCGCGGTGGCCGCGGCGGGGCGCATCGGCTACCCGGTGGCCATGAAGCCGCTGGACGGCAACCACGGCCGCGGAGTCATGCTCAACCTGACCGACCCCGATGCGGTGCGCGGCGCCTACCCGGTTGCCCGTGAGCAGAGCCGCGGCGGCGCGGTCGTGGTCGAGACGTATCTCGTCGGGAACGACTACCGCTGCCTGGTCATCGGCGGGGTGCTGCGCGCGGTGGCGCAGCGGGTGCCGGCCCACATCGACGGCGATGGGAAGCACACGGTCACAGAGCTGGTCGAGGTCACCAACGCGGATCCGCGCCGCGGCATCGGCCACGAGAAGGTGCTGACCCGCATCAAGATCGACGACGAGTCGATCGCCTACGCACGGGAGCAGGGCTTCGAGCTGGCCGACGTCCCGCCGCGCGGCCAGCGGGTGTACCTCAAGCGCACCGGGAACATGAGCACCGGCGGCATCAGCATCGATCGCACCGAGGAGGCTCACCCCGACAACGTCGAGATCGCCGAGCTCGCGGCGCGGGTGGTTGGGCTCGACATCGCCGGGATCGACCTCATCTGCCCCGACGTCAGCCAGCCGGTGCGCGAGACCGGCGGCGGCATCGTCGAGGTCAACGCGGCGCCTGGCTTCCGGATGCACACCAACCCGACCGAGGGCGAGGCCCAGTACGTGGCCAAGCCGGTCATCGACTCGCTCTTCCCGCCCGGGGCGCCGTCGCGCATCCCGATCGTGGCCGTCACCGGCAGCAACGGGAAGACGACGACAGCCCGGATGATCGCCCACATCATGAAGGGCATGGGCCGGAAGGTCGGCCTCACCAGCACCGATGGGATCTACGTCGACGGCCGGATCGTTCGCAAGGCCGATGCGTCCGGACCCAAGTCGGCGTCGATGGTGCTCCAGAACCCGACCGTCGACTTCGCCGTCTTCGAGGTGGCCCGTGGCGGCATCCTCCGCGAGGGCCTCGGCTACCAGCGCAACGACGTGGCGGTCGTGCTCAACGTGACCGGCGACCACCTGGGCCTGGGCGGGATCACGTCGGTCCGCCAGCTGGCCGAGGTGAAGCGCGTCATCGTCGAGGCCGTGCCACGCGACGGGGTGGCGGTCCTGAACGCCGACGACGCGCTCGTCGCCGCGATGTCGCGTCACACGTCCGGATCGGTCATCTACTTCAGCATGGACCCCGAGCACGAGCGCCTGAAATTCCAGGCATCGCGTGGGCGCCGCTCGGTGACCGTCGAGGGCGGACGCAACGGCGAGAAGATCGTGCTGCGCCAGGGCCGCAAGTCGATGGACCTCGTGTGGACCCATCTCATCCCCGCGACCTTCGAGGGACGGGCGCGCATGAACGTCCAGAACGCGCTGGCCGCGACGGCAGCGGCGTGGGCCGCTGGCGCGCATCTCCACGACATCCGCCAGGGCCTGCGGACGTTCACCACCTCGTACTTCATGGCGCCCGGGCGCCTCAACATGTTCGAGCTCGACGGCTACCGGGTCGTGGTCGACTACGCCCACAACCCCCCGGCCATGGAGGCCCTCGGCCAGTTCGTCGACCGGCTCGCGCTCCCGTCGGCAGGGGGTGCGCGGCCCATCGTGACCGGCCGCCGCATCGGCGTGGTGGCGACGGCCGGCGACCGGCGCGACGAGGACATCGTCGAGCTCGGGCGGGTGGCGGCTCGGTTCTTCGACGAGATCATCGTCCGCGAGGACGAGAACAACCGGGGACGGCCCCGCGGCAACACCGCGGAGCTCATCAGCTCGGGGATCGAGTCGGCAGGCTCAGACGCCCGGGTGGCGACGGTCAGCACGGTCCTCGACGAGCTGGAGGCCACGCGAGCGGCGCTCGATCATGCCGGAGATGGCGACGTCGTCGTCGTGTGCGTCGACCACGCCAACGTCATCTGGAAGGAGCTCCAGCGGCGCCAGCACGGCGCCTCGGGTGAGTCAGACCTTCGGGCGGACCTCGACCTGGGCGACGGCGGGGGCTAGGCGCCCTTCGCCGCGCGCGCGAGGAGAGATCGAACCTCGCCGCCGGCAACCGGCCGGAACCCCTGCGCGACGAGCCAGTCGAAGAGCTCGCTGCGCTCCACGTGGGCCATGACCACGCACACGTCTCCGGGCTCGGCCCGGCCCAGCAGGGACTTCAGCGCGCCGAGCTCCGACGCACGCGTGGGAATCCTCCCCCGATAGCCGCCCTCCCGCGCGCCCCGGCGGAGGATCGCGTTCATCTCCGCGAGGTCACGGCCGCGGAGGTAGTGGCGCTTCTCGGCGATGACGAGGTCGTCGGCGCCGGCCGCGATGACGCCCAGCCGACGAAGGATTTCGTCGGTGCGATCCCCCGCCGTTCCGTACGCGAGGCGCACGGCGTGCGTCCCGGCCAGCGACCGGGCCACATCCACCAGGCCCGTGAGCCCCGCCTCGTTGTGGGCGAAGTCGACGACGGCCAGCACTCCGTCGCGCTCGTAGAGGTTCAGGCGACCCGGGTTGGCCGCCGCGTCGAGCTGGAAGGAAGCCAGCCCGCTCGCGATCTGGCGCGTTGACAGGCCCAGCGCGTCGCAGGCAGCGGCGGCAGCCAGGGCGTTGGCGACGTTGTAGCGGGACAGCCCGCCGAAGGTCACGGGCAGGCCCGCCGCCTCGACAAGGCGGCGTGGCTTTCGCCCGGCGCCGCGCAGCACGATCCAGTCGCGGTCCAGCACCGCCGCGCGTCCGCCGGCGTCGAGCACCGCCTCGACCGCGCCCGATCGGGGTTGGAGGCTGAACGCGTAGAGGTTGGCCCGCGTGCGGCGCCGCATCTCCCACACGCGCGGATCGTCGACGTTGAGGACGGCCCAGCCGTCGCGGCGGGTGATCGCCACGACCGTCCCCTTCACCTCCGCCAGCTCGTCGACCGTGTCGATTCCCTGGAGCCCGAGGTGATCGGCGCTGACATTCGTCACGACGCTCACGTCGTTGGCGGCGTAGCCGATGCCGCGCAGCAGGATGCCGCCGCGGGCGGTCTCGAGCACCGCCACGTCGAGACCCGACTCGCCGAGGATGCGCGCCGCCCCGCCATGCCCGGTCCAGTCGCCCGCCTCGACGAGCTCACCGCGGACGTAGATGCCGTCCGAGTTCGTCATCCCGACACGCTTGCCCGCCTCCGCGCAGACGTGGGCGATGAGCCGCGTCGTCGTGCTCTTTCCATTCGTGCCGGTGATGGCCACGATCGGGATGCGCGGGTGCGGCAGGTGCGCCAGCGGACCCGGCGCCACGGCCCGAAGGCCGGCGAGCTCCCGGCGGTCGGTCGAGCGCCCGAGCGCGATCTTCGCCGCCGCCGCGGCGACGGCCTGGCTGATCGCCCGGCGGCGCCAGACGAAGGCGATGGCCGTCCGGCGCCGATCGACGGAGTGCCGCGTCGCGATGCGCGGGTCCGGCAACTCCAGGGCGCGCTTCAGGCGCTTGACCGCCAGAGCGGCGCTCGCTGCCACCTCCGCCGCGGCCCCGGGGGTATCGGCCGTGAACTCGAGCTTGATGGCGGGTCGGCGGAAGAAGCGGTTCGGCCCGTCGAGCACGCGCAGCTCGAGAAGCTCCACGCCCGGGTCGCGAGTGCCTGCGGTCCGCGGCATGGCGCTGAGTATATTGACGCCGATGACCGACTCAGCCGCGCTGCGGCGCATCGTGGAGGGCCGCCTCCCCGCCTACCTCGCCGAGCTGGAGCGGATGGTGAACATCGACTGCGGCTCGTACACCCCCGACGGGGTGAACCAGATCGCGACGCTGGTAGCCGATGCGCTCGGTGGCCTCGGCGCGGGGGTGGAGCGCATCGCCAACGAGCCCGAGGGCGAGCGGCCGCAGCTGGGAGACGTCGTGGTGGGTCGCATCGACGGCGACGGGCCGCGGTTGCTCCTCATCGGCCACATGGACACCGTCTTCGATCCGGGAACGGCCGCCGGGCGCCCGTATCGGTCCGATGGGAAGCGCGCCACGGGGCCTGGCACGAGCGATATGAAGGGTGGTCTGCTTGCGGGCCTCCACGCCATCGGCGCCCTCCAGGAAGCCGGCCGGCGACCGGCGATCACGTTCGTGGCCAACCCCGACGAGGAGATCGGCTCCTCGTTCAGCGGGCCGATCATCCGAGGGCTTGCGCCCGACCACGACGCCGTCCTCGTCCTCGAGTGCGCGCGCGCCAACGGCGACATCGTCAGCGCGCGGAAGGGCATCGCCGACATGCGCCTCGCTATCACCGGGCGCGCCGCCCACGCCGGCGTGGAGCCGGAGAAGGGCCGCTCCGCCATCCTCGAAGCGGCTCACCAGGTCGTCGCGCTGCACGCCCTCAACGGGCGCTGGCCGACGGTGACCGTCAACGCGGGCGTCATCGACGGCGGGACGCGGCCCAACGTGGTGGCCGCGGAGTGCCATCTCCAGGTGGATCTGCGTGCCGCCACCGGCGAGGCCTTCGAGGCGGCGGCGGCGGAGATCGAGCGCCTCGCGGCGACGCCCACGGTGGACGGCGTGAGCATTGCGCTGTCCCGGTCTGCGGGCCACCCGCCCATGGAGAAGACCGATGCGTCCGCGCGGCTCGTCGGCCTCGCGGTCGGCGATCGCCGGCCGAGCTCGGGTTCGAGCTGCGGGACGCGGCCACGGGCGGGGCGTCGGACGCGAACACGACGGCCGCGATGGGGATTCCCACGCTCGATGGCCTTGGGCCGATCGGCGGCGACGACCACTCGGTCGACGAATGGCTGGACCTCGAGAGCGTCGTGCCTCGGGTGACGCTCCTGGCGGGCCTCATCGATCGCATCGGCGAAGCGCTTTAGGTCTGCAAGTCCGCAGATTGCCCGGGCAGCCCGCCCGTATATACGTATATACTCCGACACCATGACAGCCAAACGCGTCCTCATCTCGGTCGACGAGCGGCTCCTGGAGCGCATCGATGCCGCGGTGGCGCGACGCGGCCTCACCCGAAGCGGCTACCTGGCGCAACTCGCCTCGGCCGACCTCGAAGGAGAGCGCGGCCCCGGGGCTCAAGGCTCAGTGCGTTCGACCCTCCGCGCGGTGGACGACATCTTCTCGGAGTGAGACGGGTCGTGCTCGACGCTCCCGCCTTCCTAGCCTGGTATGCCGACGGAGGCGAGCCGCGAGCGCTGCGGAGCGAGTACGAATCCGGGTTGTCCCTTGGTGTCGGCCGACGAGACGTTGCGCCAGCGAGGGGCATCGGTACTCGAGCAGTGATCATATATACGTATATACTCTGCCGGCCCAAGCACCCCTCAAGTAGAATGGCCGCCCGTGACCGACGAGTACCGCCATCGCACGCCCGTGCAGGTCCGCTTCCGCGACATCGATGCATTCCGGCACGTGAACAACGCGGTCTTCTTCAGCTACGTCGAGCAGGCGCGCGTCCAGTACCTCCTCGACGTTCTGGCGATCGAGGCCGACTTTTCGACGCTGCCGCTGATCCTGGCGCGCGTCGAGATCGACTTCCGCTCGCCGATCCTCTTCGGTGACGAGGTCACGATCGCGAGCCGGGTGGACCGGATCGGCGAGACGAGCTTCTCGATGGCGCATCGCGTGACCATCGGTCCCGACGACCGGCTCGCCGCCGACGCGGACTCGGTCCTCGTCGCCTTCGACTACGCGGCCGAGCGACCGATGCGAGTCCCCGACCCCTGGCGCGAGCGATTCAGCGCCCACGAGGGTCGCGAGCTGGAGGCCGGGGCCTCTCGACCGGCGGCCGCGGCGGGCTGATGGCCGACCCGCAGCACTTCGACGTCCTCGTCCTCGGCGGTGGGATGAGCTACGTCGGCGCCATTCGCGCCGCGCAGCTCGGGCTGAGCGTGGGGCTCGTGGAGCGTGGCCGGCTGGGGGGCACCTGCCTCAACCGTGGCTGCATCCCCTCGAAGGCGCTCCTCGAGACGGCCGACCTCTTCCATCGCGTGACCGAGCAGGGGGCCGAGTTCGGCCTGACCGGCAGCGAAGGCATCGGGCTCGACTACAGCGCCCTCGCGAAGCGCCGGGATGCCGTCGTGGACAAGCACGTCAACGGCGTCGAGTTCCTCATGAAGAAGAACAAGATCTCCGTCATCCGGGGCCACGGCGTGCTCACCGGGCCGACCAGCGTCCGCGTCAGCGGCGGCGAGTCGGGTGACGTCGAGGCCAGCGCCTCGAACCTCATCCTGGCCACCGGATCGGCTCCGCGGTCTCTGCCCGGCCTCGAGCCCGACGGGAAGTTCGTCGTCACCTCGGACGAGGCCCTGACGCGCAACGACGTCCCGGGGCGAGTGGCGATCGTCGGGGCGGGTGCGATCGGCGTCGAGTGGGCGAGCCTGTACCGCGACTTCGGGGCCGAGGTCACCCTCATCGAGTACCTCGAGCGGATCGTGCCGCTCGAGGATCCCGACATCAGCAAGGAGCTCGGGCGCGTCTTCCGCAAGCGTGGCATCGCGGTCCACGCGGCGTCGACGATCGACCCGGAGACCCTGCGCACCGGCGAGAACGGCGTGACCTGCCAGATCGCGACCCGAGACGGATCGAAGCGGAGCGACCTCGCCGTCGACGTCATCCTCGTGGCGGTCGGCCGCCGGCCGCTCACCGAGGGCATCGGCCTGGAGGGAATCGACGGCGTCGAGCTCGACCGCGGCTACGTCAAGGTCGACGGATTCATGCGCACCGGCGCCCCGAACCTGTACGCCATCGGTGACATCGTGCCGGGGTTCGCCCTTGCGCACGTCGCCAGCCACGAGGCGGTCGTGGCGGTGGAGCACCTCGCGGGCCACGATCCGGAGCCGGTCCGCATGGAGCTCATGCCGCGGGTCACGTTCTGCCGTCCCCAGATCGCATCCGTCGGGTGGACGGAGGAGGAGGCTCGTGCGGCGGGCCACGAGACCAAGTCCGGCTCGTTCCCCTTCCGCGCCCTAGGCAAGGCGACCATCGTCGGTGAGATCGACGGCTTCGCGAAGCTCGTCGCCGATGCGGACAGCGGCCTCTTGCTCGGGACGCATATCATCGGCCCGCATGCGGGGGACCTCATCGCCGAGCCGACATTCGCGCAGCTGGTGGAGGGCACCGCGGCCGAGGTGGCGATGAACGTCCACGCCCATCCGACGCTGACCGAGGTCCTGCCGGAGGCCGCGCTCGCGGTAGACGGCGACCCGATCCACGTGTAGGGAGGAGCCGATGGCGACGACCGAGACCCGTCCGCGGCACGTCGAGCTCGGCCTCAGCGACGAGGACCTGCGCGGGATGTATCGGGCCATGCTCCTGGCCCGTGCCGTCGACGAGCGCATGTGGCTCATGCAGCGCGCCGGTAAGATCGCGTTCATCATCAGCGGCCAGGGCCACGAGGGTGCGCAGGTCGCCACGACCTGGCCGATGCGCAAGGGCACCGACTGGATGGCGCCCTTCTACCGATCGATCGCCGCGGCGATGACGTTCGGGATGAGCGTCGAGGACATCATCACCGCCCACCTCGCCAAGGCCGATGACGTCAGCTCCGGGGGTCGCCAGATGCCCGGCCACTACGGGGGCGCGAAGTACAACATCGTCAGCCTCAGCTCCCCGGTCGGCACCCAGGTGCTCCACGCTGTCGGCATCGCCATGGGGGCGTGGGTCCGTGGCGACGACGTCGTCGCGATGACGCAGTTCGGGGAAGGCACCTCGAACCAGGGCGAGATCCACGAGGCCATGAATTTTGCCGGGGTCCATCGGCTGCCGGTGATCTTCGTGTGCGAGAACAATGGGTACGCCATCAGCGTTCCACTGGACCGCCAGGTCGGCGGTGGCTCCGTCGCCGCGCGGGCTGCCGGGTACGGGATGCCCGGCGTCACCGTCGACGGCAACGACCCGATCGCCTGCTACGCGGCGGCCCGCGAGGCCCACGATCGTGCCCGGCGCGGCGAGGGCCCGACCCTCATCGAAGCACGCGTCGTCCGCCTCACGTCGCACTCGTCCGACGACGACCAGCGCCGCTACCGCGACCCCGCCGAGGTCGAGGACCTCAAGGCGCACGACCCGATCCCCGCCTTCTCGGCCGAGCTGCGCTCCCTCGGCGCGCTCGACGACGAGGCCGACGAGCGCATGCGGGCCGAGATCAAGACCGAGATCAACGAGGCATCGGCACGGGCCGAGGCCCGCCCCGAGCCCACGTCGGACGACGCTCACGAGCGCGTCTACGCCGAGCCGATTGCCGGCGGCGGGACGGCGATCGCGCTCGAGCCGATCGACGAGGGCGGTGACCACTGATGGCCGAGCAGAACATCCTCGAGGCCATCCGGTCGGCGATCGACGAGGAGATGGAGCGTGACGAACGCGTCATGGTCATGGGCGAGGATGTCGGCAAGAAGGGGGGCGTTTTCGGCGCCACCGAGGGCCTGTGGGCCAAGTACGGCGACCGCCGAGTCCTCGATACCCCGCTGACCGAGGGCATGATCGCCGGCGCCGCGATGGGCGCCGCCGTCTACGGCCTGCGCCCGATCGCCGAGATGCAGTTCGCCGATTTCGTGTACCCCGCCTTCAACCAGATCGTCAGCGAGATCAGCCGCATCCACTACCGGTCCAACGGAACCTTCACCGCGCCGATGGTGATCCGCATGCCGTACGGCGGCGGCGTCCACGGGGCGCTGTATCACAGCCAGTCGAACGAGGTGTACTTCACCTCGACCGTCGGGCTCAAGGTCGTGGCCCCGGGCACGCCGGCCGATGCGAAGGGCCTGCTCAAGGCCGCCATCCGCGACCCGGACCCGGTGATGTTCTTCGAGCACAAGAAGACGTATCGGCTGTTCAGGGCCGAGGTTCCCGACGGCGACTACTGTGCTCCCGATCGGGAAGGCGTCGGTGGCCCGCGCGGGCACGCACCTGTCGATCTTCTGCTACGGCTACATGCGCACCGTCGCGCTCGAGGCCGCCGAGACGCTGGCTCGCGAGGACGGCATCGAGGCCGAGGTCGTCGACCTGCGGACCCTTCGCCCGCTCGATCTCGACACGATCCTGGGATCGGTCGCGAAGACCGGCAAGGCACTCGTCATCCACGAGGCCAACCGGTTCGGCGGGTTCGGCGCGGAGATCGCGGCGGAGATCGGCGAGCGCGCCTTCGAGCATCTCGACGGCCCGGTGACCCGCCTGGCCGGTCCCGACGTACCGGGCGTCCCGTACCACCACAACCTCGAGGACTGGTTCATGATCGGGCCCGCCCGGGTCGTCGACGCGGTCCGGAAGCTGGCCGCCTACTGACCCGATGAAATCTGCCACCATGGCCCCACGCAGCCCCGAGGGATAGCGAAAGACGCATGGCAACCACGATCAAGATGCCGCAGCTGGGCGAGTCGGTCACCGAGGGGACGATCGAGCGCTGGCTGGTCAAGGAGGGCGACACCGTCGCCCAGTACGACCCGCTCTTCGAGGTCGTCACCGACAAGGTGAACGCCGAGGTGCCCGCCGAGGTCGCCGGCACGGTCACGAAGATCCTGGTGCCCGATGGCGAGACGGTCGCCGTGGGGACGGCCGTGGCCGAGATCGACGCCGAGGGCGGGGCTGCCGCGACGGCTCCGACCGAGGCCGCCCCGGCCGCGGAAGCAGCGCCCGCCGAGGCTCCACCCGCGGAGGCTGCGCCCGCCGAGGCGCCGGAGCCCGAGCCGGCCGTGGTGCCCGAGCCTGAGCCGCAGGCCGCGGAGGCAGCGGCACCCGAGCCCGAGGCTGAGGCCGAGCCGGCGGAGGCAGAGCTCGAGATCGAGGCCGCTCCGGCGGCGCAGCCCGCGGAGGCGCGGGCGACCCAACCGACAGACCGGCGACGGCGACACCGGTGACGGGGGCGCCCGGATGACTCCGGCCGTGCGACGGCTCGTGCGCGAGCACGGCATCGATATCGCCCAGGTCACCGGCAGCGGCGCAGGAGGCCGCGTCACGCGTGACGACGTGCTCTCGTTCGTCGCCAAGGGCGCGCCGGCCGCGGAAGCCGCGGCGGCAGCACCCGCCGAAACAGCAGCCCCATCGGCTCCGCCCGCGACGCCGGCCGAGCCGGCCGCGCCAGCCGCCCCGGCCTCACCAGCCCCGAGCCCCGGCACCAGCTCCAACCGCGGCCTCCGGCGACACCGAGATCCCCCTGTCGCAGATGCGCAAGGGCATCGCTCGCAAGATGACCCAGGTCAAGCAGACGGTCCCCCACGCCTACACGGTGGTGGAGGTGGACCTCACGAGCGTCGTCCGCTGGCGCGAGGCCAACAACATGGCCTTCAAGGCGCGCGAGGGTGCATCCCTGTCATACGTGGCGGTCGTCATCAAGGCGGTGACGGAGACACTGCGCAAGCACCCGACCCTCAACAGCCAGTTCGCGGACGATCGGATCATCCTCAAGCAGGCCATGAACATCGGCATCGCGGTGGCGGTGGACAACGGGCTCATCGTCCCGGTCATCCACAACGCCGATCAGCTGTCGATCAGCGGCGTCAACGCCCGCATCCGCGACATCAGCTCACGCGCCCATGCCGGCAAGCTGCGCCTCGACGAGCTCCAGGGCGGGACGTTCACGGTCAACAACACCGGCTGGTTCGGCTCGGTCGTCTCGATGCCGATCGTGAACGCGCCCGAGGTCGCCATCCTGTCCATGGAGGCGATCGTGAAGCGACCGCGGGTGCTCGAGATCGCGGGCGAGGACGTGATCGCGGTGCGGCACATGATGAACATGACGTGCGCCTTCGATCACCGGGTGCTCGACGGCGCGCAGGTCGGATTCTTCCTGGCCGATGTGCGCAAGTTCCTCGAGGAGTGGGACGCCGCGACTCCGCTCGGCTGAGCCTTCGGCAGGCACCCCTCAGGTCGTCTCGGAGTCGCGACCTCGCAGCCGCCGGACGGCCGGGATCCACGTGGCCGTCCCGAGCGCCTGGAGCACCACCCACAGCAGGATCAGCAGGCCCGGCCCGCCGAGGACCGCCGCCGGCACGGCGAAGACCGTCGATCCGGTGAACGCGGCCAGCGCCCCGAGGGCCATCGGCCCGGGACCGCTGCCCTCGTCGGCATAGGCGATCTGCACGGCACCAGGTCCGCCGTCGGGGCCTGAGCCGCCGTCGGGTCCCGACCCCGAACCGCCGGTCGCGCTCCCGGGTGGAACGGCGTCCGGGCGTGCCACCGCCGACGGCCGGGGCGTCGATGAGGGCTCCGGTGTCGGGCTCGGCGTCGGGCGTTCCGTTGCCGTCGAGGACGGCGTCGCCGGTGGTGGCACCACGACGACGACCGGAGTCGGCGCCACGGTGGGTTGAGGCGTTGGATGCGGTGTCGGCCGTGGAGTCGGACGGGGCGTGGGCTTCGGTGTCGGCACCGGCGTGGGCGTCGGGAGCGGGGGCAGCACCGTCACCGGCACCGGGATACCGATCTCCTCCTCGCCATCGCAGCCCTGAGACCGATGGGCATGGTGCGTCCAGTCGGCGATCTCGGCCTCCTTCGGACGCGCCGTGACGACGAAGGTGACGGACTCGAGGACATTCAGGCGGCCACCGCCGCTCTCGCTCCAGGCGATCACCGTTCCGCCCTCGGCAACCGCCGTCCAGTCGCGGCCTGCCGACTGGACCGGATCGCTGACGGCGTGGAGCTCGTACGTGTTCGGGACGGTCAGCTCGATGCACCCGAGGTCGTCGGGGCCGACAACGTTGGTCACGGTCACGGTGAAGTCGGTCACCTGGTCCGCCACCGCGGTCAGCGGGATCACGGTCACCGTGTAGACGATCACCACGGCGGCCGCCGGCTGCGGCATGGCAGCGGCGCCGACCGCCAGTGCAACCGCAAGTGACGCCGCAGCGACGCGGCGTCCGATCATGCCACCCATAGCTCTGGCCTCCACATCTGGACCGGCTCCTCGCCGGGAAGCGGCGCGTTCGCATCGGTCTCGATCGCGTTGATGAACTCGGTGACGAGCTCCTCCTGGAGCTGCGTCCCGGCAGCGTCGCCAAGGCGCTTGAGTGCCTCAGTCACGCTGAGCGCCTTCCGATACGGGCGCGTGGTGGTCATGGCGCTGAACGCATCGGCGACCGCGAGGATGCGGCCGATGACGGGAATCTCCTCACCCTCGAGGTGCTCGAGGTAGCCCTCGCCGTCCCAGCGCTCGTGGTGATGCCGGATTCCGGCGCGCACGATCTCGACGTTGGGAACGTCGCGGACGATCGCGTCGCCAAGCGCGACGTGCTGCTGGAACATCCGGTACTCGTCGTCGGTCAGCTTCGACGGCTTGCGGAGCACGACGTCGGGAATGCCGATCTTGCCGATGTCGTGGAGCAGGCCGGCGAGATGAATGGTCCGCAGCATCTCCTCGTCGAGGCCGACGCGCTGCGCGAGGAAGGTGGCGTAGCGGGCCACGTCCTCCGAGTGGCGCTTGGTGTATCGGTCCTTCGTGTCGACCGCGATGACGAGGCCCTGGAGCACGTCGAGGGAGCCCGACACCACTCGTTCCTCCTCGCCGACGTGGGCGACGCGGACGACGTCGCCGCCGCTGGCCTTTGCCTCGCCGAGCGCGACGGCCGCGGCCGACAGGAGCTCGGTGACCGAGTCCGCGTGGTCGGGATAGGCGCTGATGCCGACGCTGACGCTGATCGGGAGCCGCTCCGACTCTCCGAACTGCACGCTGACCTGCTCGAGGTCGCGCCGCAGCGCGTCAACGATGCGCTCGATATCGGCGATGCTGGCGCCCGGCCTGAGAAGCAGGAACTCGTCAGGGCCGTATCGCGCGACGATCGCATCTGGCTGCTCGCGACCCACCAGCTCGGCCACCCGGAGCAGGACCAGGTCGGCGGCTTCGTGGCCGTGCGTGTCGTTGAACAGGCGGAAGTTGTCCACGTCGAGGAGCGCGACGCCGATGGACCGTTCGGCTGCGCGGGCGGTCTCGAGCTCCTCGGTCAGACGGGTGACGACCGTGCCGTGGTTGAGGAGGCCGGTCAGGGCGTCGGTCCGGGTCGCGTCGATGAGCTGGCGGTGCTGCCGGGTGAGCCGCGCCTGCGACCCGCGGAAGACGAGGAACAAGATGGCCGCGAGCAGTGAGCCTGCAAAGAGGGTGACGAGCATGATGTCGCGCCGGGAGGCTTCGAGGCTGGCAAGCAGCCGTCCCGCATCACGCCAGAGGCCGACGACCGCGACCGGCTCGCCCGAGCCGTCGAGGATGGGCAGATACTCCTGGACCATGCCGTCGTCGTTCGGCAGCCCGCCGGCGGCCTCGACCGCGCCGTCGGGCCCGATGAGCGACGGCGGCGGCGCGCTGCCAGAGAGGGCTGCTGCCATCGCGGCCGACGCGGCGCCGTCGAGGCCGACCGCGGCAGGATCGTCGCTGGCGATGACGCGGCCGTCCAGCCCGCGGAGCTCGACGCGCAGGATCGAGTCGGCGTGATCGAGCGCGGAGCCCGAGTCGTTGGCGGTCAGCGTGTCGAGCTGGTCGTTGAGGTCCGCGAGGCGCGCCGAGCCGGGTCCACCGACCGCCAGGTCGCTCGGGCTGAGGGTGCTGTTGACGAAGAAGGCGATGAGCGACGCGTCGCGGCTGGCAACGGTGTTCAGCGTCGCCGTCGACAGGTGGGTCGAGGTGATGGCGACGAGCGCGCTGGCGGTCACGCCGAGGAGCACGAGGACGACGCCGACGACGAGCGCCAACAGCACGGGACGCCCTCGCTCACGCGTGATCGGATGACCGGCAGTCATGTGGCCGGCACGATGCACCGGTGGTCCCGCCGGCTGAATAGGAAAGGCGGCCCAGTCGTACCACCGCTCGCGCAGGGCCGTTTGCGCGACCACACCGCACTGCCCAGCGCGACCGGTACCCGGGCCGTACCAACGGCGACGCCGACGCGGGCTCAGGAGGCGGGCCGGTGCTCCCGGTAGGCAGACATGAGGCTCCGGCCCACCTCGGGTGGCAGGTACTTCACCGCTTCGCGCATCGTGACGCCGCTGGCTCGATGGGTGCGCGGCGCGAGCCACGCGATGACTTCCTCCGGGCGGCGCTTTCCGGCCTCGCGCAGGACCCAGCCGATCGCTTTGCGTATGAAGAACTCGCGCTCGTCGAGCATCAGGTCGGCGCGGGCCAGGAAGCGCTCCATCGGCGCTCCTGCGCGGATCGGCCGCAGCTCCGCCAGGAGCGACGAGCGCCGGATCCAGAAGTCGTCGTCCCGCGCCCACTGGTCGAGCGCCGGCGACACGCTATCGGCGTCGCCGGCCACGAGGGCGCCGAGGACGTCTGCGGCGATGCCGTCGACGAGCGCCCAGGTCTTCGACTCACGCAACAGCCGCTCGACGAGCGGCAGATCCGCGTGGCCCAGGGCGCCCACGTTGCGCTCGAGGAGGACGGTGGCCGCCATGCGCCGTTCGAAGATGGGCGAGTCCCACAGCTCGGCGACATTCGCCACGAGCTCGTCGTGGGTCATCGGCGGAGCGAGCTCCTTCACCGCAGCGGTGATCTGCCACACGGTCGCGCCGAGGAAGTCGAGATCGCTCTTCAGATAGCGCTTCTCCCCCTCCGCTCGCTCCGGTGTGCCGATCTCCCGAAAGCGAGCCTCCAGCGCGTCGGCCAGTGACGGCATCGGCGCATGCTACGCCCCTTCGCTAGACTTCCTCATCATGGCCCTCGATTCGTCACGACCGGACTTCAGCGCCCTCGGCGAGCTCTCCGTCGTCTCCAATCAGGGCAGTGGCCACGCCTCACCCTCGGAGGTCATGTACCCCGGCGGGCCGCAGGTCGACGGCGGGCTGCTGGCCCCGGGCGACCCGATGCCCGAGAACGCCGGGCCGGGTGGACGGCGCCCGGAGTGGCTCAAGGTCCGCATCGGCGCAGGATCGACGTACGCGAACACGAAGCACGTCCTGCGCGACGAGGCGCTCAACACGGTCTGCGAGGAGGCGCGCTGCCCGAACCTCGGCGAGTGCTGGGCGCTCGGCACCGCCACGTTCATGATCCTCGGCAGCGTGTGCACCCGGAACTGCGGGTTCTGCGCCATCGACACCGGTCGCCCGCCCATCACCGATCTCGACGAGCCCCGGCGCGTGGCCGAGGCCACGAGGCTCATGGGTCTGAAGCACGTCGTCGTCACGATGGTCGCCCGCGACGATCTGCCCGACGGCGGGGCCGCATTGGTCGCCGAGACGATCCGCGCGATCCGGCTCGAGAACCCCGGCACGAGCATCGAGGTGCTCATCAGCGACCTCAACGGCCGCGAGCCCGACATCCGCTCGGTCGTCGAGGCGCAGCCCGACATCCTCAACCACAACGTGGAGACGGTGCCCCGCCTTCAGCGGCCCGTCCGTCGGCGCGCGCGCTGGGATCGGTCCGTGTCGGTGTTGACGCATGGGCGCACCGTGGCGAACGAGATCGGCTTCGACGCCATGGTCACCAAGACCGGGATCATGCTCGGCCTCGGCGAGACATGGGACGAGATCGTCGAGGCCATGGGCCTCCTGCGCGAGGCCGATGTCGACGTCCTCACCATCGGCCAGTATCTGCGACCGTCCCGCCAGCACCTGCCGTTGATGAAGTACTACACCCCGGCCGAATTCATGACGCTGCGACGGATCGGGCTCGAGATGGGCTTCCGCCACGTCCAGTCGGGGCCGCTGGTGCGTTCGAGCTACCACGCCGCGGAGCAGGTGCCCGGCGCCGAGACGGCCGCGGCGGTCTGAAGACCTATGCGCCGCGTGTTCCGTCCCCGTCAGTCCGCTGCCGCACCTCTCGGCCAGACACGTGGGCCGCACGCGGTCGGGTGTGACGGAGCGTCATGCAACGGCCAACCAGGAGCCGGATCCGACGTCTAGGGGCAGGTTCCATCGCGGGACCGTGCACGAGCGGAACATTCCGGGCAGGATGGCCTCGATCCGGCAGCACCTTGGCTGTTGCGTGAAGCTCCTGCAAATCATGGCGGCATGACCGCCGGGTGAGCGGCACGACGCGCCTTCGGGACATCAGCGCCGGCCCAGCCCGTGTCGAGCCATCGAGTCGGCGACGCCCGACTCGCGCGCTCACCGTGCCGCCTCCGACGAGCATCCGCTCCTCGCCGCACACGGCGGGCTGCTCACCGTCGAGCACCTCGGCACGGTGGCCTACCGGCCCGCATGGGAGCTCCAGGACGAGCTCGCCGACCAGCGGCGAGCGCGACGTATCGGCGACCGCCTGCTGCTCCTCGAGCACTTCCCCGTCTACACGATCGGTCGTGGCGGTGACGCGGCGAACCTGCTGGCCAGCCCGGAGCGCCTCGTCGAGCTCGGCACCGAGCTGGTCCGCATCGACCGCGGCGGCGACATCACATTCCACGGGCCGGGGCAGATCGTGGCCTATCCCATCGTCGAGCTCCGTGATCCGCTCGACCTGCGCCGCTACGTCCGAACCCTCGAGGCGGCGGTGATCGACACGGCCGCGTCGTTCGGCGTCGCGGCGGGTCGGCTGGAGGGACTCCCCGGCATCTGGGTCGAGGGGCAGCGCAAGCTCGGCGGCGGTCGGCGTGCGCGTCAAGCGCGGCGTCACGACGCATGGCCTCGCGCTCAACGTCAACAACGATCTTGCCTGGTTCGACGAGATGATCCCGTGCGGCATCCGCGACAAGCAGGTCACCTCTCTCGCTCGAGAGCTCGGCGCACAGGCACCCATGGACGGAGTTGCCGATGCGCTCGCCCTGCAGCTCGCCGCCCACCTCGGCCTGCGCCTGGCCGAGGGCGCTCCCGGCGTCGGCGGACCCGCGGGCGCGCGTGAGCAGTGACCGAAGCCGATGAGCTGGCGCGAGCCGTCGTCGTCGACCTGCCTCTCCGCGGCGAGTGGGTGGCGGCCACCACCCCGGCGCACCGCATCCCGAGCCACGGGACCGACATGCTCGCGCAGCGCTATGCCTACGACCTGCTGCGCGTCGACGGCAGCCGATCGGGCTTGAACCTCTACCCCGGCGGGGGTCTGCGCGCGTGGACGCTCGGCGTGCGGACGTCGGAGATCTACGGCTGGGGCCAAGCGGTCCACGCTGCCCTCGATGGCGAGGTCGTGACCGCCTCGGACGGGATGCCCGAGCACGAGTGGCTCCATCCGATCCGTGAGCTGGCGGGCGTGATCTGGACCGGGATCACCTACGACCCGGCAAAGCGCGGGTTCGGGCCCGTCGCCGGCAACCATGTCGTGACCCGCTCCGGCGATGTCTTCGCGGCCTACGCGCATCTCGCGCCCGGATCGGTTGCGGTGAAGGTCGGCGACACGATCGCCACCGGCGACCAGATCGGCAGCGTGGGCCACACCGGCAACTCGACTGCGCCGCACCTGCACTTCCAGCTCATGGACGGGCCGGATCCGGTGACGGCGAATGGGGTCCCCGCATCGTTCCGGGCGGTCGAGGTCCAGCGCGACGGTTCCTGGGACCGCGAGGAAGGCCTGGTCCCGGGTCGCACCGACCGCATCCGGTGGGTCGGCATGAGCGACGGCACCATCGTCGAGCGATCCGGCGTTCCCGCCCCCGACCCCGACCATGGCGTGCGCCTGGAGGTCGGCGCGTTCGGGCCGTGGGAGACGAACGCCTACCTCGTCTGGGACGGGCGCTCGCCCGACGCCCTGGTGCTCGACCCGGGCATGGGAGCCGCGGCACCGCTCATGGAACGCGTCGCCGCGAACGGGCTGCGCCTCCATCTCATCGCCAACTCCCACGGACACATCGACCACATCTTCGACGACGCCCCGCTCATGCGAGCCAGCGAGGCGCCGCTCGCGATCCACCCGGACGACGCGTATCGGCTCGACGGCCGCAACAACTACGGCTTCGAGATGGAGGCGGTCACCGCCACCAGCGACCTTCGCGACGGTGAGCAGGTCCGCATCGGTGACCTCGTGTTCGACATCCTCCACACGCCGGGCCACACCGAGGGGTCGGTCTGCCTGTACGAGGAGCGGCGCGGGCTGCTCCTGTCGGGTGACGTCCTCTTCGCCGGCTCGTACGGCCGAACCGATCTGCCCGGCGGCAACGACGAGCAGATGGTCGCCTCGCTGGCACGGCTGGCACGCGACGTCCCGCACGGCGTCCGGGTGCTGCCGGGCCATGGAGCCGAGACGACGATCGGGCGCGAGCTGCCGTGGCTGGAGCGCATCGCGACCGCCGGGACGGCTGCTGGCGCCGTGAGCGGGCAGAAGGAGCTCATGCTCCGCGGTGAGCTGTACCGCTGGGCCGACGACCCGCGCCTCCGGGCCGACCACGAGCGTGCCGACGCCCTGCTGGCCCGCTACAACGTCACGCTCGCGACCGATGCCGACGAGCGTCATCGGCTCCTGGTCGAGCTCCTCGGCTCGGTCGGCGAGGGCGTGGCCATCCGGCCCCCGCTCTCCATGGACTACGGCTACCAGACCTCCATCGGCGGGGGCACGTTCATCAACTTCAACTGCGTCATCCTCGATGTCGCGCGCGTCACCATCGGCGCGGACGTCCAGGTCGGCCCGAACGTTCAGCTCCTTACTCCGACGCATCCGCTCAACCCGGAGGCCCGCCGCTCGGGCCTCGAGGCGGCCGAGCCCATCACCATCGAGGACAACGTCTGGCTCGGCGGCGGCGTCATCGTCTGTCCCGGCGTGACGATCGGCCGCGACAGCGTCATCGGCGCCGGCGCGGTGGTGACGAAGGACATCCCCGCCGCCTCGCTGGCGGTCGGGAACCCCGCGAGGGTCATCCGGGGCCTCGACGCTCCCGACTAGTATCGGCTGACCACACCACGAGGAAGTGCATCGATGGCAAACCTGCGCATCACCCGGCTCGGTCATGGGGGCGTCCTGTATCGGTCACCCAACGACGCATGGGTCTGGGTCGATCGCTGGACCGGAGCACCCAACTACGCCGATGCGTACCGCACGCCGGAGCAGGTCAACGTCGTCGCGCCGACGCATGGCCACTTCGATCACGTCGGCGACGACTGCGCCGACCTGGTCGAGCTCGCCAGCGTCGAGGGCGCGGCCACCATCTGCTCCCACGAGATGAGCGTCTACCTGGGGGGCCGCGGCATCGACGCCATCGGCATGAACAAGGGCGGAACGGTCGAGGCCGCGGGCATCCGCTTCACCATGGTCCACGCCGACCACTCCGGCGGCGCCACGCTCACGACCGATGCGGGCCAGGTCACGCGCGACTTCGGGTGCTGGGGCTGGGTCATCGAGTTCGAGGACGGCACGACGGTCTACCACTCCGGCGACACCGACCTGTTCAGCGACATGAGCCTGGTCCAGCGACGGTTCAGCCCCGAGATCGCGGTCCTGCCGATCGGCGGCCACTACACCATGGACCCGCGCGGGGCCGCGGCTGCACTCGAGCTCATCGGCGCCTCGACGGTCATCCCGGTCCACTACGGCACCTTCCCGATCCTTGCCGGGACGCCCAGACGCAGCTGCGCGACTACACCTCGGTCGAGGTCGTCGCACTGGAGCCCGGCGAAACCTGGGGCGAGTGAGGCTCTCCGGGCAGCCAGGATCCAGTCGTGAGGCTCGTCGTCACCTCGTTCGTGACAGTGGACGGCGTCATCGAGGCGCCGGGATGGGACGAGCATCGCGACGGCAGGAACGCGTGGGCGCTTCGCGTCCAGGACGAGGAGTCCGAGCTCTACAACGATCAGCTCCTCGACGAGGCCGACGCACGCGATCCTCCTGGGCCGGCGGACCTACCAGAGCTGGGCCGCGTTCTGGCCATCGGTCAGCGACGAGATCCCGATCGCCGCTCGCATGCACGAGATCCCGAAGTACGTGGCCTCGAACACCCTGAAGCGTGCCGACTGGCACAACACGACCCTCCTGTCCGGTGACGTGGCCGCCGGAGGTCGAGGAGCTGAAGCGAAGGCCGGCGGCGACCTCCTCGTGTACGGCAGCGCGGACCTCGTCGACACGCTGCTGAAGCACGACCTCGTCGATGAATACCGCCTGCTCGTCTACCCGGTCATCCTCGGCAGCGGCAAGCATCTCTTCCGCGACGGGATCGACCTCCATCACCTGCGGCTGACCGAGTCACGCACGTTCGCTTCGGGCGTCGTCCTCCTCACCTACGTTCCCGAGGCACAGGCCCCGACCGGTCCGTACGTCGAGGAGTTCCGATGGACCGAGGAGCAGGTCCGTTCCCTCCAGGCAGCCCAGGACGTCGAGCGCGTGCTGGCGACCGTGCTTTTCACCGACATCGTCGACTCGACTGCCCGCGCAGCGGAGCTCGGAGACCGCGCTTGGCGGGAGCTCCTGGATCGGCACGACGAGATCGGCCGAACCGAGGTGGACCGATGGGGCGGCCGGATGGTGAAGACCACCGGGGACGGCATCCTGGCGACCTTCGACACTCCCACCCGCGCACTCCGCTGCGCCTTCAGCCTGCGCGAGGCGCTGCGTGCCACCGGCCTCGAGCTGCGCTGCGCGATGCCACACCGGGGAGATCACCCAGCGCGGCGACCGACATCGGCGGGATCGGCGTCCACATCGCATCGCGCGTCGTCGCCGAGTGCGGTGCCGGACAGGTGCTCGTGACCCGGACGGTTCGGGACCTGGCCACCGGGACCGACCTCGGATTCACGCCGCTCGGGTTCGGTGGCCCTCAAGGGCATCCCCGGCGATTGGGAGCTGTTCGAAGCCTCGCTCGCATGACGTAGACGCTCAACGAAGCGGAGGCGGCGTCAGGGCAGCGTCTCGATCGTCGCACCACCGCAGGCTGGTCGCCATGGCGCACGACGACCGTGAACGGGCGCTCGGGAGCGCATCGCGCTCGACGAGCACCCCGAATTGGTGCGGCGCCAGGTCCGCCGTGCAGCCGCCAAGATGGAAGCCGTCGGAGATGGTGACGGTCAAGCCGTCATCGGTGATCTCGGCGCCGCCGAAGTCGGGCGGGCACGACGAGCTGCCGTAGGCCGTGACCCCGATCCCGACCGTGGTCTCGTCCGCGGAGTAGATCGTCGACCGTCGGGCTGCCGTCGCCGACGATCTGCTGCTCCCCACGACGGCCCCTCGTCGAGCTCGCCAGCCCGGTGCCGCTCGTCCGCGGGACCAGCAGGACGCACCGCAACCGAGCAGAAGCCCCGCCGCTACCAGGAGTCCACCGATCGCCCATCGCATCGGCGCAGTCTATGTCCGGGGCGAGGTACGACAGGTCGAGCGGTCGGGGCTTCACCTCGAAGGCACGCTCGAAGGCGTCGAGCTCGGTGAAGTTCGGGCGGCTCATCGAGGCGATCTGGTCGTGGCTGACCGGGAAGATCGGCAGGACCCGGTCGGTGACCGCGGTGAGCGCGCTGATGAGCGGGATCGGCATGCCGAGCTTCCAGCGCCGCATGCCGGTCGCCTCCATCACCGCGTCCACGATCTCGCGGTACGTCACCCATTCCGGTCCGCCGAGCTCGTACGTCGAGCCGGCGCGGTCCGCATCGGTCAGTGATCGCTCGACCGCGATCGCCAGGTCGTCCACCGACAGCGGCTGGAACCGGGTCGAGCCGTCACCGGGAATCACGACGACGCCGGGCGACCACCAGCGCAGCGTGGTCTTCACCAGGTTGAAGAAGCCGTCCCCGGTGCCGAACATCAGCGACGGCCGCAGCACGATCCACTCGAGGGAGCTGCCCCGGACCGCCTCCTCGCCGCGCCACTTCGAGTGGAGGTACGCCAGCTTCGGATCGTCGGCCACTCCGAGGACCGAGAGGTGCACCAGGCGCCGGATGCCGATGCGCTCCGCGGCGGCCACCACGCGCTCGGTGCCCTTCACGTTGACCTCGTCGAACCGGCGGCCGCGCGACTCGCGCGGGATGGCGGCGAGGTGGACGACGCCTTCCGCGCCGGACAGCGCGGTCTCGAGGTCGCCGCCCACGACATCGGCGCCACGCGCCTCGACGGCGGTCGCCCCACTCCGGCAGGCGGCGGCCGTCGCGCGAGACGGCGATGACCTCGTGGCCGCTCGCCGACCAGGTGCGGCACGAGGTGGCTCCCCACGAACCCGGTGGCGCCGACGACTGCGACCTTCATGCCTCCATGCTGGACCGATAACGTGCTACTGTCAAGTCGCACGTTTCTTCCTGCTACGGTGACGCCGATGTCGTCCGGCATGGTCGTCACCCCCCACCCACTCGCCACCGACGCCGGCGTCGAGGCGCTGCGCGCCGGTGGAACGGCTGTCGACGCCGCGGTCGCGGCCAACGCGATGCTTGCCGTCGTCTACTGCAACGCGTGCGGCCTCGGCGGCGACGCCTTCGCGCTCGTGTGGGACCCGGGAGAGGGCCGGCTCTTCGGCTACAACGGCAGCGGCCGGGCGCCCGGCGGGCTGACCATCGAGGCCGTGCGCGCCGCCGGGCACGCCACCATGCCCGATCGTGGCCCGCTGACGATCAACGTCCCCGGGGCGGTCGACGCCTGGAGCGCCCTCCTCGACCGCTTCGGCCGGGGCTCCCTCGCCGACTGCACTCGCAGCCGCGGCACACGTCGCCGAGCACGGCTACGAGCTGACGGCGATCAACGCCCGCTCGATCGCCGCGAGCCTGCCGTTCTTCGACGAGACGGCGACGGCCGTGTTCGGGTCGGCGGGCGAGGCCGGCACGACGTTCCGCCAACCGCTCCTGGCCGCCACGCTCCACCGGCTGTCCGACGGCGGGCGGGACGCCTTCTACGGCGGCGAGCTCGGCGAGGAGATCGCTCGAGCGGTCGGCGCAGCGGGCGGCGTCCTTACCAACGAGGACCTCGTCGCGCATCGCGGCGATTGGGTCGACCCGATCTCCACTCTCTACCGCGGCGTCGAGGTCGCGACCATGCCGCCCAACTCGCAGGGCATCACCGCGCTCATGGCCCTCAACGTCCTCGAGGCACTCGACTGGCCGGCCGAGCTGCGGCTGCACGCGCAGATCGAGGCGATGCAAGGTCGCCTGGAGCGAGCGCGACCGATGCGTCGCCGATCCCGACCGCGGGCTGGCGGACATATCGGTCCTCCTGTCGGACGAGCACGCGAGCTGGCTGGCGTCGCGGTTGTCGCCGGACGCGGCGCATCGGTTCACTCCGACGAACCCGCCCGGCGGCGGCACGGTGTACCTGTGCGCAGCCGATGCGGACGGGATGATGGTGAGCCTCATCGAGTCGAACTACATGGGCTTCGGCTCGGGGATCATGGGCGGCTCGACCGGGGTCATGCTCCAGAACCGCGGAGCCTATTTCTCGCTCGATCCGGCGCACCCGAACGCGCTGGCACCGGGCGCCCGGACGCTGCACACGCTCATGCCGGGCATGCTCCTCCGCGACGGTCGGGCCGAGGTGGCGCTCGGCGCCATGGGCGGCGACGGGCAGCCGCAGACGATGGTCCAGCTCGTCACCGGCCTCGTGGACGACGGGTTGGCGCCCCAGGCGCTCGTCGATCGACCGCGCTGGGTGGCGCAGGCCGAGGCGCGCGGCGAGCCGCTCGGCCCGGTCTCGCTCGAGTCCGACGGCTGGACTGAGCCGACGTCGGCGCGCTGCGCGCGCTCGGCCACGAGGTCGCACTCGTGGAACCGCGAACGCCGCTCATGGGCTGGGCCCAGGTCATCCGGCGGCTGGCAGATGGCTCCTACGAGGGCGGCGCCGATCCCCGCGCGGACTCGCGAGTGGGAACCGCCTAGAACCGCGTCGCGGATTGCCCTTGACGGAGCCTGCGCGGCGCAGTATCATGCGTCGCATGGTACCCAGCGAGACACGGAACCCGGTCACCGAGCTGCGGCGTGGCGTGCTGGCGTTCTGCGTGCTCTCCGTCCTTCGAAGCGAGGAGTCGTACGCCTTCGACATCGTCCGCAGCATGTCCGGCTCCGGGCTGCTGACCAGCGAGGGCACGATCTATCCCCTGCTCGCGCGGATGCGCCAGCAGGAGTGGGTGACCACCGATTGGCGCGAATCGGCTTCGGGTCCGCCGCGCCGCTACTACGCGGTGACCGACCGCGGGCGCCGCGCGCTGGACGAGTTCAGCACCGATTGGAACCGGTTCCGTGATGCGGTCGACGCGCTGCTCGCGCCGTACGGCCGTTCCCGCGAACGTTCAAGGAGGGGCGAGGAAGTGACGCCTGATCCGCTGGTTGACGACTACCTGTACCGGCTCGATATCGCCGCCAGGGCGCTGACTCCCGACCGACGACGTGAGCTGGCCGGCGACGTGCGCGAGCACATCGACGCGGCCCTCGTTTCGGAGGGAAGCAGGGATCCTGCCACGGTCCGCAACGTCCTCGAGCGCCTCGGGCCGCCCGAGGAGATCGTCGCCGCCGAGGGCGGTCCCGCACCGGCGGCCGCGGAGGTCGCCGCGGCGTGGCGTCTCCCGGGCGTGCATGGGGCGCCCTCGAGGTCGCGTCGATCCTGCTGCTCTTCCCCGGGGCGATCGTGCTGCCCGTGGTCGGACCACTGGTCGGCATCGGCCTGCTCTGGCTCTCGACGGCGTGGTCGACGCGCGTGAAGGTGGTCGTCACCGTCATCGCCGTACTGCTTGCCGTTCTTCCCGTCGCGCTGGTGTTGGGCGTCGGATCCGGCGCCGGATCGTCCTCGTAACGAGGGGTATTCGTGAGCATCGATCTCGTCAGCTTCATCGTGCCGCTGGGAGCGATCCTGGCCGCAGCGATCCTCGTCGTGGCCCTTATCCGGCGCCGCCGATAGGTAGCGCGGAACAGCGCTACGAGAGGTCCTTGTCCTCCATCTCCCAGGCGTGGTCGAGGACGTGGTAGGCCGAGTGCCGTAGCAGCAGCGCGATCGTCCAGTTGCGACCACCCGCCATGCGTCCCTCGGCGTTGTAGGTTCGGAGCGCGGCGACGTACTCGTCGCGGTGGGACCGGAGCCCCTCCGGCGTCGGCGGAACGACGGGATCCACCATAACGCCGACCCTCTTCACCAGGTCGGCCCGTTCCCAGCCGAGGGCGTGGCGGATGATCTCGTCGCGATTGCGACCGCCGCCGCGCGGTCCCTTGCGCATCTCGGGCGAGACGCGGGCGGCGACGTCGTCGAAGTGGCTCCACGCCGCCTGGAGCAACGCGATCTTCCGCTCGAGCTCGTCCTCGGGCATCGGCTCCTGCTCGAACGACGACGGGGCGAAGGAGATGCCCCAGAAGTCGGTCGATCCCACGCCGACGTGGTCCTCGACGATCTCGAGCTCACCCGGCGGCGTCGAACTCGGACTCGAGCCCGGCGCGGCCGCGCGACGGTCCGGTAGCGGTCTCGGTAGACCTCGAGCAGCTCGACTGCCTCGCCGGCCGTCTTTGCGCCGCGGCTCCATCCCGGCCAGTCGAGGGCGAAGGCGGCGACCTTCTTGTCCTTCGGGCCGTGCTGGACAACGGTGCGGACGGACATGGCGACAACTCTAAGCGGCCGCAACCTGACACTCTTTGTCAGGAATGAGCGCCACCCTGGGACGGATGAGAAGCGCGGCCCGCATCGGTCTAGAATGGCGGTCCCCATGAGTGGCCAGCCCTCCCTCGTCCATGCCCGCGGACTGACGAAGCGCTACGCCAACGGCCTCGTCGCCGTCGACGGCGTCGACTTCGACGTGCGCCCGGGCAAGGCGTTCGGCTTCCTCGGACCGAACGGCGCGGGCAAGACGAGCACCATGCGCATGATCGCGTGCAGCTCCCCGGTCACCGAGGGCGAGCTCAGCGTCATCGGCATGGATCCGCGGACCCAGGCGCGCCAGATCAAGTCGAAGCTCGGCGTCGTGCCGCAGATCGACAACCTCGACACCGAGCTCACGGTGCGCGAGAACCTCGAGATGTACGCGCGCTACTTCGACATCCCCGGCGAGGTCGCACGCAAGCGGACCGATGAGCTGCTCGAGTTCGTCCAGCTCGACGAGCGCGCCAAGGACCAGGTCGAGCCCCTGTCCGGCGGCATGAAGCGGCGGCTGACGATCGCTCGCGCGCTCATCAACGAGCCGGAGCTCGTCATCCTCGACGAGCCGACGACCGGCCTGGACCCCCAGGCGCGCCACCTGCTGTGGGAGCGCCTCTACCAGCTCAAGCGCCGCGGCGCGACGCTCATCATCACGACCCACTACATGGACGAGGCGGAGCAGCTGTGCGACCACCTCGTGGTCATGGACAAGGCGAAGATCGTGGCCGAGGGGTCGCCGCGGCAGCTCATCGACGAGCACTCGACCAGGGAGGTCCTCGAGCTGCGCCTGACCGATGCGGTCCGTGACGGCCTCGACGGCAAGCTGGAGGGCCTGGCCGACCGCGTCGAGCCACTCCCGGATCGCCTGCTGCTCTACACCGACGATGGCGAGCGCGCCCTCGAGCAGGTGAACCAGCGGCAGATCCCGATCGAGTCGGCGCTGGTGCGCCGATCAAGCCTCGAGGACGTCTTCCTGCGCCTCACCGGCCGCTCGCTGGTCGAGTAGAGCGACGTGACCGTGATCGGCGCCTCGGGGCGCGTCTGGCAGCGCAACTGGCTCGTCTACCGGCGCCTGTGGCATCGGTCGCTGGCGTTCGGCTTCCTCCAGCCGGTCCTGTTCCTGACCGCCATGGGCATCGGCGTCGGGACGCTCATGAGCTCGGACGAGGCCGCGTTCGGCGGCTTCACCTACGTCCAGTGGCTCGGGCCGGGGCTGATGGCCGCGATGGCCATGCAGACGGCGACGTTCGAGTCCACCTACCCGATCATGAACAAGATCATGTGGGGTCGGAACTACGAGGCCATGCTCTCGACCCCGCTCGGGATCCGCATCCATCGTGCTCGGCGAGCTCGGCTGGACGGCCTTCCGCATCGGGACCCTGGCGTCGGTGTTCCTGGTGGTGCTGACCCTGTTCGGCATCTCGCGCACCCCGATGGCGCTCCTGGCCATCCCCTTCACCGTGCTCATCGGCCTCGCCTTCAGCTCGTGCCTCATCGCGTTCACCGCGACGCAGAAGAACGACGTCGGCTTCAGCGCGATCTTCCGCTTCGTGATCAACCCGCTGTTCCTGTTCAGCGGCACGTTCTTCCCGCTCACCCAGCTGCCGGAGCCCCTGCAGCTCGTGGCGTGGGCCACGCCGCTGTTCCACGGCGTCGAGCTCGTCCGCGGCGCGGTCCTGGACACGCTCGAGCCGGTCACGGCGCTGCTGCACCTGGCCTACCTGCTCGTGATGTTCGGGATCGGCGCCACGCTGGCGGAGCGCACCCTCGCGAAGCGGATGGCCGGCTGAGCGTGATGGACCGATGACGACGATCGCGCGACCGGCAACGGGCGCCGGAGGCGATGGCAGCGGCGGCGCGTTGGCGACCGCGTGGTCGCGGGTGTGGCGGGCTCGACGGCTCGTCGAGCGCAACATCATGGTCTACCGCCACCAGTGGATGATCATCCTGTCGGGCGTCTTCGAGCCGATCTTCTACCTCATCGGTATCGGACTGGGCCTCGGAGCGATCATCGACACCGTCACGCTGGCCGACGGGCGAGTGGTGTCCTACACGGCGTTCGTCGCGCCAGCCCTTCTCGCCACGGCGGCCATGAACGGCGCGGTCTTCGAGACGATCTTCAACGTGTTCTTCAAGCTCAACTACGCGAAGACCTACGAGGGCGTGCTCGCCACGCCGATGGGGATCACCGAGATCGCGATCGGCGAGATGCTGTGGGCGCTCATGCGCGCCGCGCTCTATGCGTTCGCCATGTTCGTGATCATGCTGGTCTTCGGCCTGATCCTGTCGCCGTGGGGCCTGCTCATCGTTCCCGCGGCGCTCCTCACCGCCGCGGCCTTCGCGGCGGCCGGCCTGGCCGGCACCTCGTACCTGCGCACGGTGAACGACTTCGACGTGCCGATGGGCCTGATCGTGATGCCGATGTTCCTCTTCAGCGGCACCTTCTTCCCGATCGACGTGTACCCGCTGCCGATCCAGGTCTTCATGCAGGTCACGCCGCTGTACCACGCCATCGATCTCATCCGCGGCCTCTCGACCGGGATCGTGGGCTGGGCGCAGGCGTGGGACTTCGCCTACCTGCTCGCCTTCTTCACGGTCTGCCTCTGGCTCGCGATGCGGCGGATGGAGCACAAGCTCATCAAGTAGGCCGCGGGCAGGACGCTCAGACGACCCGGCGCCAGGGCTCCTCGCGAGCATCGTCGGCACGGCGATAGGCCTCGGCCAAGATCGTGACCGGGTGGACCGTGGGCACGCCCGAGGATTGCTCGATCTGCCAGCGGCACGTCTCCGAGTCACAGGCGGCGCGCGACGCACCGGAGGCCGCGGCGGCTCGGACCTTGTCGAAGAGGGCCGCGCCAACGTCCTGGGCAATCTGCCAGCGCTCGACCTTGAGGCCGTACGTCCCCGCGGCGCCGCAGCAGTCGTGGTCGGAGTCGGTGGCGCGCAGGCCGGGCACGAGCGCGAAGAGGTCCATCGCCGGCGTCCCGATGCCGTGCGAGCGCAGCTGGCACGGCGCGTGGTACGGCACCGACTCGGCCACGGTCCCGAACTGCGTGTCGAGCTCGCCGCGGTCGTGGAGATCGAGCAGGAGCTCGCAGATGTCCCAGGTCGCATCGGCGACCACGCGGGCGTCGTCATCGGCGAGGTCGAGCATCTCGCGGTACTCGGCCTTGAGCGCATGGGTGCACGAGGTCGAGGTGCCAACGATCCGATACCCCGCATGGGCGAACGCGGCCAGCGAGTCGAGGTTGCGCCGCGCCTTGCGGCGGGCGTGGTCGTACATCCCGTTGCTGATGAACGGCAGGCCGCAGCACTCCTGCTCGGGAACGATCACGTCGTACCCGTTGCGCTCGAGGATGGCCACCGCGTCCCGGCCCAGGTCGGGCTCGAACCCGTTCACCGCGCAGCCGTGGAAGTACACGACCGTCCGCTGCGGATCGGCGGTCGTCGGGAGGGCGACCGGCCGGTCCGACCCCCGCCACCACGCGCGGAACGTGCGGCGCGAGAACGGGGCGAGCGGGCCGCGACGGTGGACGCCGAGAGCCTTCTCCCCCATCCAGCGCGCGAAGCGGTTGCGCAGGCCGAAATTGGCGAGCGGCGCCAGTGGGTTGGCGCCCAGGCGAATGAGCAGGTCCGTGTCGCTGATGACCCGGTTGCGGATCGACGAGCCGCGCTCGGCGACGATCGTCGCGCGTGCCCGGTTGTTCGTCTCGGCGATGAGGACCCCGGCAGGACAGGCGCGCGTGCAGATCCCGCAGCCTGAGCACAGGTCGACGGTGTGGTCGGGCGCGCCCGCGTGCGCCGACGGGCCGCGGAAGCGCTGCGCCTGGGGGCCGACATACTTCGGTCCCGGAAAGGCATCAGTCACCCGGCTGACGGGGCACACCGTGGTGCACACGTTGCACTTGATGCAGGCGTCGGTGCTGAAGGGCGGGAACTCCCGGGCCGCCGCGTCCGAGAAGGTCATGCCGCTGCTCGTCCGAGTGCCAGGGCGCGCGCCGCGCGGTGGGCGGTGGCCAGGGCGACGCCGTCGCCGCAGCGCTCGTCGAGGTAGCGCATGCCGGCGAGCGCGGAGCCGATGACGAGCACGTTCGCCAGCTCCTCTGCTCCAGGCGCACTGATGGGGCGCAATTCGGGATCGGCTCGGATCCCCGCGGCCTCGATCGGATGCGGCAGCATCGGGTCGTCGCTGAACCAGGCGTCTCGTGCGGGCGCCTCCACCGCGAGACCGAAGACGCGCTCGTGAATCGCGCCTCCCGCATCGGCGCGAAGGCCTCCCCCGCCGATGCCGCCGGTGGCGAGGACGAACGCGTCGGCCGCCAGGCGCAGGTCGCGCGAGGCCGCCTCGGTGCGGACCGCGGTCACGCGACCGCCGCTGCGCTCGACGTCAACGACGTCGAAGCCGACCTGGATCCGGCCACCGCCTCCGCCGATGGCCGCACGAAGCGCTTCGTACAGGCGCAGCCCCGGGACCGAGGGCGGCAGGCTCGGGATCTCGAAGACGCCGTCCCCCAGCGCCGAGCGGGCATCGGCGAGCGCGGCGCGATGGTCACGAAAGCCAAGGACCGCGGGCAGTCCGACGCGCCAGGCTCCGGGCGGGACCGCCCGTGCGATCGCGCCGAGCGCGCTTGACCGCCATGCGGAGCCGTCGAAACGCTCCGCCAGCGAGCGCCCGTTGAGGTTGCGGAGGCTCTCCAGCCCCGGCAGATCGACCTCGATCGCACGAATCTCGCGCGGGCCGTCCTCCCATGGGGTCACCGTGAGGTTGCGCGCGGCATAGGCCGGCCAGGCGTCGCGGTAGCGGCCGATGCCCACGAGGAGGAGGCCCTCGTCCCCCCACGGCCGCAGGACCGCTGCCTGCGCGTCGGGCAGCAGCGCGGCGCGGCGGCGCGCGCCGATGGCGGTCGGGATCTCGACGAGCGCATCGTCCAGCGTGCCGACGAGGCCGATGCCCGCCTCGAGCCGCGCGGCGTGGGCTTCCAGTGCCGGTGCCACCTCCGCGTGCGCGATGGCGTACGGATGCCCGGTCGTCGCGGCGAGTACCCGCACACCGACCCGCGTCGTGGATGCCCCCTCCGGCGCCGCGACGTCCACCCCGCCGTGGGTCCAATGCGTCGTGGCCATCCCCTTGGCGGCGAGAAAGACCCGCGCCCCACGTTCTACGAGCTCGGCGGCGCAGCTGAGCCCGGCGAGGCCGGCACCGATCACGACGACGTCAGCAGTCGGCATCGGCGGCTCCCGACCGCACCGGGAGTCGGTCGCTGGCAAGCGTGCCGCGCGCGATCCCGCTCGCCAGCCAGGCCTCGGTCAGCTGGTCGCCCCAGGCGATGGGTCGCGTGCCCCGGAACCGTTCCGCGGCGAAGTCGCGCAACGCGACGTTGGCATCCGGCGCCCCCGGCGCCAGGCGGCCGGCCGCCCGACGCGCGTCGAGCGCGGCGGCGGCGCGCGGGGTGCAGAAGGCGCCCTGGCAGGGCCCCATGCCGAGGCGCGTCGAGCGGCGGAGGTCGTCGAGCGAGGAGTCGGCGCGATGGTCCAGGGCCGCTTCCAGCCGGCGCGTGGTCACGAGCTCGCACTCGCACACGAGCTCTGCGTCGCCACCGCCGGTGGCCTCATGCGCTGCCAGCCGGTCCCCGAGCCAGTAGGGGGTGCTGCCGGCCGGCTCGGGCAGTGCCTCGTCGCCGGTGCGGCACGCCGCGTCGGTGCCGAGCGACCGCGCCACGGCGTCCACGACGTCGCGGGCCATGAGCCGGTACGTCGTGAGCTTGCCACCGACGATGCTCCACAGGCCGCCGACACCGTCGCGCGCCCCGTGGTCGATGACGTGATGCGCGCGGCTGATCTCGCGCGACTCGTCGTGGTGGCTGCCGCCCTCGAGCTCATTCGCGTCGTAGAGCGGCCGCGAGCCGGCATAGGCCCGAAGGATCCGGGCGCCCGACAGCCCTGGAACGAGGCGGTCGCCATCGACGAGGAGTGCGGTCACCTCGTCGCGCGTGACGCGCGCGTCGTCGGGGTCCTCGATCGTGATGTCGGTGGTGCCGAGGATGCACACCGTGTGCACCGGCACGAGGATGTCGCCGTCGCCCGGGGGCGCGAGGCGGTTGACCACCGACGAAGTGAGGCGCCTGTTGAGGATCAGCATCGATCCCTTGCCCGGGCTCATATGCAACGTCGCGCCGGCCAGCGCGGCCACCGTGCCGGCCCAGGCCCCGGCGGCGGAGACAACCGCGCGGCAGCCGAAAGTGCGCTCCTCCCCGGTCCGGGCATCGCGAGTCCGCACCGCCTCGACCGCACCGGAGCTATCGCGCTCGAATGCCACGACCGGCGTATACCGATGCGCCTCGGCGCCGTGCTCCCGCGCGCTCGCGAGGTTGGCGTCGACGAGCTCCCATGGCTCGAGTGACGCGTCCGACACGCGGTACGCGGCACGGATCTCCCGGTTGAGGAGCGGCTCGGCGCGGAACAGCTCGTCGAGCGCGACCGGCTCGGCCTCGATGCCGGACGCGGCGCAGGCCGCGGGGAAGCGCTCGAGATAGTCGTCGGGATCGTCGGGGGTGGCCACGAAGTAGCCGCCGGTCGGCTCGATGGTTCCCGGCGCGATGCGGCGCAGGACCGCGTTCTCCTCGGCGCAGTGGCGCGCCGAGACCGGGTCGGACTCGATGTACCTGGCGCCGGAATGGAGCAGCCCGTGATACCGCCCGCTCGTGCCCGATGCGAAGTCACCCCGTTCCACGAGGACGGCGCGCAGCCCGCGCATGGCGAGGTCGCGCAGCACACCGGCGCCCGTCGCCCCACCGCCGATGACGACGACGTCGACGTCCGCTGTGGCGGCCATCAGCGCTCTCCGCGCAGCAGGGGCATCGCCCCCTTCAGGTAGTCCCAGCCCGAGACGAGGGTCAGGATCGTGGCGACGACCATCGTCCACCAGCCGACGAGCTCGATCGTCGGGCCGAGGCCGGTGGCGGCCATCGGCCCGCCGGTTGTCGCGTCGTAGGCGAGGAGGAGCAGCGCCATCCCGGCGAGGGTCGTGGCGGTCTTTGCCTTCCCGAGCGGGCGTGCGGCGATGACGATATTCTCGGCCGCAGCCATCTGGCGGACACCGCCGATGACGAGCTCCCGGACGATGATCGTCGCGACGATCCACGTCGGCAGCAGGCCGACCTCGACCATTGCGACCAGCACGCCGCCCACGAGCACCTTGTCGGCGGTGAGGTCCATGAACACGCCGAGCGCCGAGACCTCGCCCCGACGGCGCGCGACCAGGCCATCGAAGTAGTCGGTCAGCGCCGCGAGGACGAAGACGACGAAAGCCGCCATGCCGAGGCCCGCGGTGCCGGGGAGCATGAGCGCGATCACGACAGGCGTCGCGGCCATCCGCGCGATGCCGAGCAGGTTTGCCGGCGAGCCGATGCGGGGCGGGCGCTGCTGCTCGGTCATGCCGCTGCCACCAGTGCCCGGACCTCGCTCGCGGTGGAGAGCGCCTGCGCCGCCTCCGCCAGCGCGGCAAGGCCGGCGCGGGTGTGCTCCGAGAGCGCGCGCTTCACCGCGTTGAACGCGCGCGGGTCCATGCTCAGCTCGTCGACGCCGAGCCCGGCGAGCAGGAGGGCGCCCGCCGGGTCGCCGGCCATCTCGCCGCAGACGGCCACCTCGCATCCGCGCTCCGCGGCCCCCGCGCCCTCCACCACTCGCGCGATGGCGCGAAGGATGGCCGGGTGCAGCGGGTCCTGCCGGTCGGCGAGCTTCGGGTTGGTGCGGTCGGCGGCGAGGAGGTACTGGGTCAGGTCGTTGGTGCCGATGCTCATGAAGTCGACGATAGCGCCCAGCTGATCGGCGACGAGGACTGCCGCGGGGACCTCCACCATGATGCCGATGCGCGGCTCCGGCGCGTCCGGCACGTCCGCCCGCGCCGCCTCGACGAGCGCACGCACGCGTTGCGCGTCGGCGACGTCGGCGACCATCGGCGCCATGATCGCCACGGGGCGGCCGGCGGCTCGTGAAGCGACGAGTATCGCGCGGATCTGCGTCGCGAACAGTGCCGGGTGCTCGTCCGCGAGCCGGATGGCACGCACGCCGAGGAACGGGTTGGCCTCGTGCGGGACCCGCACATAGGGCAGCGGCTTGTCGCCCCCGATATCGGCCAGGCGCACGACGACCGGCGCGTCCCCTGCCGCGCGGAGCACCTGCGTGTAGGCCGCGGCCTGATCTTCGAGCGACGGAGCCGTGTCACGCCCGGCGAAGGCGAACTCGGTCCGAAAGAGGCCGATGCCCTCGGCGCCGGCAGCGAACGCCGCCTCGGCCTCGGCCGGCTCGGCGATGTTCGCGGCGCAGATGAGCCGATGCCCGTCGGCCGTGGCAAGCGGGCGGACGGCAAAGCCCGCGTCCTCCTGGCGTCGCCTCGCCGCATCGCTTGCCGCACGCTCCAGGCCGGCTCGGGCACCGGCGTCCGGGTCGAGAATGGCGAGGCCCGCGTCGCCGTCGATGGCGAGCTCCTTCGCCGCCGCCGCCCGTGCCACGAGATCGGCGACCCCAACCACGGCGGGGATACCCAGCGCACGGGCAAGGATGGCGGCATGCGACGTGCGCGAGCCGCCCTCGAGCGCGATGCCCGCGAGGTGCGCGCGGTCGAGCTCCACGGTGATCGACGGCGCCAGGTCCTCCGCGACCGCGATGGAGCGGCGCTCGAGGCGCGGCGGCGGGGCTCCGGCGAGATGGCGGGCGATGCGCGCCGCCACGTCACGGACATCGGCCGCGCGCGCCGAGAGCACCTCGTCGTCCAGGGACTCGAGCATGCGCGCCGCCTCGTCGCCGGCCGAACTGATCGCAGCCACCGGCGCCATGCCTGAGGCCTCCGCTGTCGCGGCGGAGTCGAGCAGCTCCGGGTCCACGGCCATCATCGACTGCGCCTCGAGGATCCCCGCCTCGTCCGGCCGCCCTTCGTCACGGAGCCGGCTCGCGAGGCTGTCTAGCTCGGCCGCTGCCAAGGCAGCCGCCTCGGCGATGGATCGGCCGGAGATCGCGTCGGTTGGCGTCGGGCGATGGATCCACGGCGCGCCCGAGGCGACGCCTGGCGCTGCCGGCAGCCCGCGCAGCTCGACGCTCATGCGTCATCGATCTCTTCGCCAAGGCCCGAGACGACGAGCTCGACGAGGGCAGCCACGGCGGCGTCCGCATCGGTGCCGCTCGCGGACAGACGGATGCGGTGGCCGCGGGCGACGCCGAGGCCCATGACGCCCAGGACGCTCTTGGCGCTCGCCTCCTTCGTGGGGTCACGCGTGACGTTGGCGACCCGAACGTCGGCCGCGAATCCTCCCGCGGCCTTCACGAAGGTCGCCGCCGGGCGCGCGTGGAGCCCGGAGGGGTTGCGGACCTCGACCTCAGCCTCAGGCATCGGCCTTCACCGCTTCCTTCTGCCCGATCTTGCGTTCCGTCCCGGCCCGCAGCCGCGCGATGTTGTCGGCGTGGGCCACGGTGACGAGGATCCCGGCGCCCAGCGCGTAGACGATGGCGGGCACGGTGGCTGCCCCGACCAACCAGAGCGCGAACGTGACGACTGGCGCCAGGAGGGCGCCCGTCACCGAGCCGAGCGACACGTATCGGCTTCGCCACATCACGAGAAACACGATGGGCGCGACGATGACGATCGACCAGATGCTCATCGCGCCCAGCGCTCCGGACGACGTCGCCACGCCACGACCACCGGTGAAGCCGATGAAGACCGACCAGTTGTGCCCCACGATGGCGGCGAACCCGGCGACCGCAGCCGCCCATTCGACCTGGGGGTCGTCGGCGAAGAGGAGCCTCGCCAGGAGGACCGCCGCCACTCCCTTGGCCACGTCCAGGACGAGAACCAGCGCCGCGGAACGCAGGCCGAGCGTTCGCAGGGCGTTGGTTGCACCGGTCCGATGCGATCCGTACTCGCGCAGGTCGATGCCGCGCGTCATCCGCCCGATGACCAGCCCGAACGGGAGGGCGCCGAGCAGGTAGCCGAGGAGGGCCGCCAGCAGGAGGGTCATCGGCGATCCCCGAGCTTGTCCATCGAGGCCGCCTCGTCGGCCGCGGCACGCACGCCGTCGAGCCCGTCACCGGCCGACGCCTGGACGGCGGCCACGAAGGTTCCCTCGACGAGCGGCCCCCGCGAGATGACGGTCCGCGCGGCCGCGTCCGTCGAGAGCAGCTCGTCGATGGCGGTGGCTGCCGAGAGCACCGCGCTCCCGAGGTCGGCCATGATCACGACCCCCGAACCGGCATCGGCGCGGCCGATGGCGTCGGCGATGCGGACGGCATCGGTCCCGACGCTGCCGTCAGCCAGCCCGCCGGCTGCCAGGAGCCGCGGCCCGTCATCTCCGAGGTTGGCCAGCTGGCTGACCAGGGCCACGGTGGCCTCGGCCAGCTCGCCCGAGTGGGAGACGACGACGACGCCCACCAGCGCCGGCGAATCGTCGGTCATGCGTCGTCCTCCGCTGTGGGTGCACCCGGGAGGACCGATGGCGATCCTCCCGGGCCGAGCTCGAGCCTAGTGCTCTTCCCAGTCGAGGGCGCGCTGCACGGCCTTCTTCCAGCCGGCGTACAGCTTCTCGCGCTTGCCGTCATCCATCTGCGGCTCGAAGCGACGATCGAGCGCCCAGTTGTTGGTGACGTCGTTGGTGTCCTTCCAGAACCCGACCGCCAGCCCGGCGAGGTACGCCGCGCCGAGCGCCGTGGTCTCACTGACCTGCGGTCGCTCGACCGCCACCCCGAGGATGTCGGCCTGGAACTGCATGAGGTCGTTGTTCACGACGGCGCCGCCGTCGACCTTCAGCTCGGTGAGCTTGACGCCCGAATCGGCCTCCATGGCCTCGAGGACCTCGCGCGTCTGGTAGGCCATCGAGTCGACGGTGG
The DNA here is from genome assembly GCA_963725885.1 of uncultured Chloroflexia bacterium. Taxonomy (GTDB): domain Bacteria; phylum Chloroflexota; class Limnocylindria; order QHBO01; family QHBO01; genus JACDBZ01. The sequence goes on from CAVSAH010000002.1 coordinate 372,616, forward strand.
CCCTGGCGATGTGCTCGATCGTCGACCCACGGGTGAGCCCCACGATCGCTCCACGAGCGTACTGGTCCCAGTACGGCGCCCCGAGCCCGACGAAGGCCGGGACCATGTAGACGCCCTCGGTGTCGGCCACCTTGCCGGCCAGCTTCTCGATGTCGGCGGACTCGGTGATGACCCGCAGCCCGTCCCGGATCCACTGCACCGCCGCTCCGGCGATGAACACCGAACCCTCGAGGGCGTAGATCACCTTGCCGTCGTAGCCCCAGGCGATGGTGGTGAGCAGCCCGTTCTTCGACGGAACAGCCTCCTCGCCGGTGTTGATGAGCATGAAGGCGCCGGTGCCGTACGTCTGCTTGGCCATGCCCGGGCTCGAAGCAGGCCTGCCCGAACGTGGCCGCCTGCTGGTCCCCGGCGTCGCCGGCGATCTTGATCGAGCCGCCCAGGAGCGACGTCTCGCCGTAGACCTCCGACGACGGGCGTGCCGTCGGCATCATCGCGCGCGGGACGTTCATGATCCCCAGCAGCTCGTCGTCCCAGTCGAGGGTGTGGATGTTGAACAGCAGCGTTCGGCTGGCGTTCGAGTAGTCCACGACGTGGGCGCGGCCCTCGGTGAGGCGCCAGATGAGGAAGCTGTCGACGGTGCCGAACAGCAGCTCGCCGGCTTCCGCCTTCTCCTGCGCGCCGGGGTTGTTCTGGAGGATGTGCCGGATCTTCGTCCCGCTGAAATAGGCGTCCACCGGCAGCCCGGTCTTGTCGCGGAACTTCGCCTCATGGCCTGCGGCCTTGAGCTCATCGCAGTAGCCGGCCGTGATGCGGCTCTGCCAGACGATGGCGTTCTGGACCGGCTTGCCGGTCGACTTCTCCCACACGACCGTCGTCTCGCGCTGGTTCGTGATGCCGATGGCGGCGATGTCGTCGGGCGACGCGCCCGCATCGGCCATTACCTTCTTGGCGACCGCCAGCTGGGAGTCCCAGATGGCCTCCGGGTCGTGCTCGACATGGCCGGGCGTCGGGTAGATCTGCGGGAACTCCTGGTTGGCGGAGCTGTGGATGGTGCCGTCCGCGTTGAAGAGGATGGCGCGGCTCGACGTGGTTCCCTGGTCCAGGGCCAGGACGTACTTGGCCATTCGATCGCTTCCTACCTTTCGGTTGTTGCCTGGTGGTGTCTCGGGGTTCGTCGCTCGGGGTTCGGTAGCTCAGGGGCCAGCTTCCGCAACTGCGTCGCGCAGGGACTCGAGCATGATCGTGGCGGACGTCGCGCCCGGATCCTGGTGGCCCGCCGAGCGCTCGCCGAGATAGCTCGCCCGACCCTTCCGCGCCACGAGCGGCGTGACGCGATCCCGGCCGGCCGCCGACGCGGTCACGGCGGCATCGAGCGCGGCGTCGAGCCCCTCGCCCGCCGCGGCGTCGTACGCGGCGAGGGCGGGCGTGACGGCATCGACCATGGTCTTGTCGTCCAGCTCCGCCTTCCCACGCTGGATCAGCCCCTCCAGGCCGGCGCGCAACGCCGCACCGACCGCCTCGGCGTCCGCTGAGCGGGACTCTCCGAGCGCCGTGGCGACCCTGAGGAAGAAGGTTCCGTACAGGGGCCCCGACGCGCCGCCGACGGTCGAGATGAGCGTCATCCCGACCGTCTTGGCGACGGTGCCGAGGTCCGCGTCGTCGGGTAGCTCGCCGACCTTGGCCCGGGCCGCGGTGAAGCCGCGGTCCATGTTGATGCCGTGGTCGGCGTCGCCGATCGCCGAGTCGAGCTGCGTCAGCTCGTCCCGGCGCTCGTGAAGACGGTCCGCGAACGTGTCGACGAACCGCCGCATGCCCGCGGCGTTGAGCTCGCTCATCGCGGGCTCGTCACGCGCCCCAGCGCAGGGCCGCGGTGTGGACCGGCGCGTCCCACAGCCTCAGCATCTCATCGTCCAGCTTGAGCAGCGTGATGCTGCAACCGGCCATCTCGAGGCTGGTGATGTAGGAGCCGACGAGGTTGCGCTCGATCGTCACTCCCCGGTCGCGGCACATCGCCGCCACCTTGTTGTACACGACGTACAGCTCGAGCAGCGGCGTGCCGCCCATGCCGTTGACGAAGGCGAGGACTCGGTCGCCCGAGGTGAACCCGCCGTCGTCGAGGATCGGGTTGGTGAGGGCCTCGGTGATCTCGTCGGCGCCGGCGAGCGCTCGCCGTTCACGTCCGGGCTCACCGTGGATCCCGACCCCGATCTCCATCTCGTCGTCGCCGATCTCGAAGGTCGGCTTGCCGGCGGCCGGGACGGTGCAGCTCGTCAGGGCCATGCCCATCGAGCGAACGTTGTCCTGGACCTTTTGGCAGAGAGCGGTCACGGCGGCGAGGTCCTGCCCCTCCTCCGCGGCCGCCCCGACGATCTTCTCGGCGAGGACCGTGCCCCCGACTCCGCGGCGGCCGGCCGTGTAGAGCGAGTCCTGCACGGCGACGTCATCGGCGATGACGACGCTCGTCACCTCGATCCCCTCGGCCTGCGCCAGCTCGGCGGCGAGCTCGAAGTTCATGATGTCGCCGGTGTAGTTCTTGACGATGTGGAGCACGCCCGCCCCGCCATCCACCGCCTTGGTGGCGGCGAGCATCTGGTCGGGAACGGGCGAGGTGAAGACGGCCCCCGGACAGGCGGCATCGAGCATGCCGAGCCCGACGAAGCCGCCGTGCATCGGCTCGTGGCCCGAGCCGCCTCCGGAGATGACCCCGACCTTGCCGGATCGCGGGGCGTCGGCGCGGACGATGACGTTCGGCTCGATGACCTTGAGGAGGTCACCGTGCGCGGCCGCCATGCCGGCCAACGCCTCGTCGACGACGGCGTCGGGGGCGTTGATCAGCTTCTTCATGGCGCTAGACGACCAGGAAGTTGGTGAAGAGCTGCTGGAATGCCACCGCGCCCAGGACGCCGCCGATGATCGGGCCGACGACCGGGACCCAGCTGTAGCCCCAGTCCGACTCGCCCTTGCCGGAGATCGGCAGGATGGCGTGCGCGATGCGCGGGCTCAGGTCGCGCGCGGGGTTGATGGCGTAGCCGGTGGTGCCACCGAGCGAGAGGCCGATGCCCCACACCAGGAAGCCGACGAGAAGGGCTGCGAGGCCTGGGCCCAGCTCATTGCTTGTGATCGCCAGCACGCCGAAGACGAGCATGAACGTGCCGATGATCTCGCTGATCAGGTTGGCGGCGGTGCTCCGGATCGCCGGGCCCGTGCTGAAGACCGCGAGCTTGAGGCCCGGATCCTCGGTCTCGGCCCAGTGCGGCAGGTAGTGAACGAAGACGATCAAGGCGCCGATGAAGGCACCCAGGAACTCCCCGCCGAGGTACCACGGCACCAGGTCCCAGGGGGTCGACCCGATGGTCGCGAGGCCAATGGTGACCGCCGGGTTGAGGTGCGCCCCGGTCAGGCCGCCGATCGCATACACGCCGACCGCAACGGCCAGCGCCCACCCGGTGGTGATCACGATCCAGCCCGCGTTCTGGGCCTTGGATTTGGCGAGGAGAACGCCGGCGACGACTCCGTCGCCGAGGATGATCAGGAGCCCGGTGCCGATCGTTTCGGCGACGAGGATGGACGGTCCGTCAGTCAGCATTGATCGTGTCCTCAGTGCGAGCCTGTGACTCCCCCACGTTCGCGTGGCAGCCGGTCAGCCAGCCGCCGGATGCTTGTTGGGTGTGGTCCGGTCGGCCTCCTCCTTCCCTCGATCCATCGCTTCGCGGCCCGAAGGCCGTTCTCGCGGGGTTCACTCGGGGCAAGAAAAAAAGCCCGCGCCTCGACAGGGTCGAGGCGGGACTTTCCATGACGCATTGTCCCGCGATGAGGGTCCTGTTCTACTCCCCGATGGCGACCGGTGTCAAGGTTTGGCGAGGGCTCGAGAGAGCCGCGGCCAGGGCGTCGGCGACGTCCTGGCGCACGACGATCGCCTCGGCGAGGTCGAGGCAGTCGCGTGCCTCGCCCGCGTCGGTGAGGAGGCCGTAGCCGACGATCGGACGGCGCAGCGCGGCGCGCTCGGTCGGGCGCATGTGGCACAGCACAGCCGCCGGCGAGATGACGGTGCCGATGCCGGGCATCATCGGCGCTGCCGCGAGGCTGCGGTGGACGCCGGTCGAATCGAACGCGTGGGCATGGATGAGCCCCAGGCCACCGCGCCCCGCGGCGTGAGCAGCCACTCGGGGTCGTCGCGTGAGGACGATGCGGATGTCGAGCGTGTCCATCACGAAGTCGACGGCGGCCTGGTCCGCGTTGAGCCCCCGCACGCTGTCGAGGTCGATCGCCAGGTCGGAATCGCGATTCGCGGCCCGCTCGATGACCACGGTGAGGTCGATGTCGCGCAGCAGCACGCCACAGGGAAGCCCGGGCGGCAGGCGCACGGGCCGTCCGCCACCATCGGCGATGAGGATGCGCGGAAGCACCGGCCGCGCAGCGTCAGCCGACATCGCGACCCCACAGGTCGACCGCGCTGGTCGTGATCCCGGTCGCGCCGGCCGCCATCACGGCCCGGGCATCGGCCTCGGTCCGGATGAAGCCGCCGGCCAGGAGCGGGACGTCGAAGCGCGGCATCACCGTCGCGAGCGACGGGAGCAGGACGCCGGGCAGGACCTCGACGATGTCCGGGCGGGCATGCCGCACCGCGCTGAACGCCGAGTCGAGGTGCGTCCGCCGCGAGAGCAGGAGGCGCTGGATGGCGATCGCCCGCTCCTCCCGGATCGTCCCCATCAGCCGGCCGTGGGACGTGATGATCGCGTCCGCGCCCGAGCGGGCCAGCCACGAGATGCCGTGCGTGTCCGCGCGCAGGCCATCAACCAGGTCGAGGTGCACCGCCGCGAGCTTCCCCGCCTCGTGGATCCGGGCGATGACCGCACCGAGCGTCAGCCCGCTCCCCCGGAGCAGGAAGATGATCGGCGCGCGGCTGTCGAGCGCCGGGGCGAGCTGGGTCTCGAGCGTCACGGCGGCGCAGCACGGGTTGCCGCGCAGCCTCGCGACGAAGTCGCCGACGGCTGGCCGCGTGGCGCTGATCATCGGCCGGTGATCCGCCGGTCGCTACTGGGGCTCTCGCTCCTGGCCCTCGGCGAAGTCGCCGTGGCTCTCGCCGGTGTGATCGTGCTCGGTCTTCTCCTGGCCCTCGGCGAAGTCACCCTTCAGCTCGTCGTGGACGGTGGCATGACCCGCCTCCTGGCCCTCGGCGAAGTCCCCGGCGTGCTCCTTCTCGGGCGCGTGGTCGTGCGTCTCCTGGCCCTTGGCGAAGCTGCCGTGCTCGTCGTCGTGGTCGTGCCCGTGCTCGTGGTCGTGCTCGTGGCTGTGGTCGTGGTGGCTCATCCGGGTCTCCTTCCGTGCATCACGCGGCGGCAGACCGCCGCTGGAGGAATCGGAGGGCGACGAGGATCGTGAGCGCCAGCGCGCCGACAGCGAGGCCGACGTATATCGCCCAGGGCATCCCCTCGCCCCATTGCATGCTGAAGCCGATGACCCCCACCACGGCCGCGATGAGGCCGCTCCTGATCCAGAACCTCGTGTCGAACGCGGCCGGGGCCGGCGCGGCGGCCCGCCCGGCCTTGTCTGCCTTTCGTGCCGCGTTGCGCTCGGCACGCTGGCGCGCGGCGGGCGGGACCGCAGGGCCGCGATCGTAGGCCTTCATCTGGCGCTGGTATGCGCGCCGCTCCTCGCGTGACATCAGGGGGCAGAGTCTAGCGAGGCTACCCGCGCGGGTCGACAGTCCGGCGGGGCGGACGTCGCACGCCGGAGGGGCCCATTGCCGCCGGCTGCCGCGGGTACTCGACCTTCAGCTGCACCGGGTCGGATCCGAAGAGCGCGTTGAGGAACCAGTCGAGGCCGACGCGCGCCTTTCCTCCGATGCCCGGAACGCGGCTCCAGTAGTACCCGCGCCACATGAACCAGGCGAGCCAGCCGCGGACCGGCACGCCGAAGACCTTCCCCACCCCGGTGTGATGACCGATGCTGGCCAGGGTCCCGATGACGTCGTAACGAAACGGCTCCACCCTGTCCGTCCGGCCGTCGATGGCGGCGACGATGTTGCGCGCGAGGCGCTTCGCCTCACGCACCGCGTTCTGTGCGGTCGGGGCGTGGAATTCCCCGTCTCGATCCGGATTCGGGATGCGCGCGCAGTCGCCGATCGCCCAGACCCCCTCCCGGCTCGTGGCCATGGTCGGAGCCACCACCGCCCGGCCGGCACGGTCGACCTCGATGCCGGACTCGCGCACGACCGGCGAGGGCTGGACGCCGCCGGTCCACACCACGGTGCGCGACCGGATCTGCGTCCCGTCGCCGAGCACCACGCCGTCCTCGCGCACCTCCGACAGCGCCGTACCCAGGTGGAGCTGGAAGCCACGCTGCCGGAGCTTGCGGTCCGCGTAGTCGCCCATAGCGGGCTCCTGCTCGGGGAGGACGCGGTCCTTGAGCTCGATGATGTGGAGCGCGATCTCGTCCGGGCGGATCTTCTGGTAGAAGCGGCGCCGGACGCGGCGCACGAAGTCCTCGATCTCCCCGGCAGTCTCGACCCCGCTGAACCCGGCGCCACCCACCACGAAGGTGAGCTGCGCCCGCCGCTCCTCGGGATCCTCCTCGAGGTCGGCGCGCTCGAGCATCTCGATGATCCGGTTGCGGAGCGCGAACGCGTCGGCCAGCGTCTTCATGCCGACCGCGTAGTCGGTGATGCCCTTGATCCCGAACGTGGCGGTCTCGCCGCCGAGCGCCATCACCAGGGTGTCGTAGCTGAGCCGATGCGGATCGCCGTCGCCGCCGGTGACGGTGACCTGCTTCGCGTCGAGGTCGATGCCGGTGACGTCACCGGTCACCGCCCAGCTGGACGGCCGGCGCAGCTGGGCGCGGAGCGCCGTAACGCAGTGCCGGGCCTCGAGCTGCCCCGAGCAGACCTCGGGCAGGAGCGGCGTGAAGAGCGTGAAGTTCTCGCGGCTGACGATCCAGATCTCGACGTCTTCCCGTCGCCGCGTCAGCCGCTCGAGGTGGCGCGCGGTCTCGACGCCGGCGAAGCCGCCACCCACGACGAGCACGCGGTGCGGCCAGGGCGGTTCGGAACGGTAGATCGTCCGCATGCGCAACCGATGATCGCACGCCGGCCGTCGTCAGTGTGAGCCGATGCCCTCGGTCGTGAGCCCGACCTCCCGAGGCTTGCAGGAGCGTCATCCAACGGCCACGCGGCCGCGCTTCACTGCCCTTGGCGTGCTCCCATTGCACACGACAGCGAGGCGGAGGGGTTGGTCCACGCGAAGCGAGCCCGTGGCTCTCCGATGCGTGACGCTGCTGCACAGGCCCGCCGCCCCGCTGCCGGCCCCATGACGGAGCGGCACGAGCCGGCGAACGATTACAGACCAGCCCGCCAGCGCCTGGCCGGGCGCGGGCGTGGGATAGCGTCGGTCTGTACGATAGGGCCCACATGCAGCCGCCGATCCACGAGATCTTCGACCAGTTCAAGCAGCAGCTGCCCGACATCGACCCCGACGAGACCCAGGAATGGATCGACTCGCTCGAGGACGTGGTCGAGGCGGGAGGCCCCGATCGGGCCAGGTTCATCATCTACAAGCTGCTCAAGCGCGCCCGACAGCTCCAGGTCGGGCTCCCCGCGCTGACCCAGACGCGCTACATCAACACGATCAGCCCCGAGCAGGAGCCCTACTTCCCCGGCGACGAGGAGATGGAGCTGCGCGTGCGGCGCATGATCCGATGGAACGCGCTGGCGATGGTGCTGCGCGCGAACACGCGCTTCGAGGGCATCGGCGGCCACCTGTCGACCTATGCCAGCGCCGCGAGCCTCTACGAGGTGGGGTTCAACCACTTCTTCCGCGGCTCCGACGACGGCCCCGGCGACCAGGTCTTCTTCCAGGGCCACGCTGCCCCGGGCATCTACGCGCGGGCCTTCCTCGAGGGCCGGCTCTCGGAGCAGAACCTCGAGCACTTCCGTCGCGAGTCGCTGACCCCGGGGCTCGGCCTGTCGAGCTACCCGCACCCGCGGCTCATGCCCGACTTCTGGCAGTTCCCCACGGTCAGCATGGGGCTCGGGCCGATGGCTGCCGTGTACCAGGCGCGCTTCAACCGCTACCTCGCCGCGCGGGGCATCGCCGACACGGCGCGCTCGCGCGTCTGGGCCTTCCTCGGCGACGGTGAGATGGACGAGCCTGAGGCGCAGGGAGCTCTCGGCCTCGCGGCACGCGAGGGACTCGACAACCTGACATTCGTCGTCAACTGCAACCTGCAGCGCCTGGACGGCCCGGTGCGAGGAAACGGCAAGATCATCCAGGAGCTCGAGGCGGTCTACCGCGGCGCGGGCTGGAACGTCATCAAGGTGATCTGGGCGCGCGAGTGGGACGACCTGCTGGCGCGTGACAAGAATGGCGTGCTCCTCAACAAGATGAACGAGACGCTCGACGGCGACTACCAGCGCATGTCGGTCAGCGACGGGGCGTACATCCGCGAGCAGTTCTTCGGCCCCGAACCACGCCTGCGCGCGCTGGTCGAGCACCTGACCGACGACGATCTGGCCAAGCTGCGCCGTGGGGGCCACGACTATCGGAAGGTGTATGCGGCCTATGCGGCAGCCGTTGCCCACAACGGCGCCCCGACGGTGATCCTTGCCAAGACAGTGAAGGGCTGGGCGCTCGGGCCTGGCATCGAGAGTCGCAACGTCACGCACCAGGCCAAGAAGCTCACGGTCGACGAGCTGAAGATCTTCCGGGACCGCCTCGAGCTGCCGATCCCCGACGAGAAGCTCAAGGAGGCTCCCTACTACCACCCCGGCCCCGACGCGCCGGAGATCCGCTACATGCTCGAGCGTCGCAGCCAGCTCGGCGGCGCGCTGCCACGCCGCCGGTACGTCGCCAAGCCGCTCCCGGCTGCCGCCGCCGACGTTTTCGAGGAGTTCTTCGCCGGATCCGACCGAGCGGCGAGCACGACCATGGCGTGGAGCCGTCTCGCGCGGAACCTCGTTCGCGACCCAACCATCGGGAGACGAGTGGTTCCGATCATCCCTGACGAGGCGCGCACGTTCGGCATGGACCCGCTTTTCAAGGAGGTCGGGATCTACAACCCGCTGGGTCAGAACTACACCCCGGTCGACAAGGAGCTGCTGCTTTCCTACATCGAGAAGGCGGATGGCCAGCTGCTCGAAGAGGGCATCACCGAGGCCGGATCCATGAGCTCGTTCCAGGCCGCCGGCACGAGCTACGCGACCTGGTCCGAGCCGATGATCCCGTTCTACACGTTCTACTCGATGTTCGGCCTCCAGCGCACAGGCGACCAGGTCTGGGCCTTCGGAGACGCTCGCGGGCGCGGCTTCATGATGGGCGCCACGGCCGGCCGCACCACGCTCACCGGGGAGGGCCTCCAGCACACCGACGGCCACTCCCAGGTCCTCGCCAGTGTCGTGCCGAACCTGCTGGCCTACGATCCCGGCTTCGCCTACGAGCTGGCCGTCATCGTCCGCGAGGGCATCGACCGCATGTACGGCGAACGCGGCGAGGACGTCTTCTACTACATCACGATCTACAACGAGAACTGGCCGCAGGCCCCCAAGCCCGAGGGCGTGGACGAGGGCATCCTCCGCGGCCTGTATCGGTTCCGGCCCGCCAGCGCCGGGTCACGCCGCGTGCAGCTCCTGGCATCGGGGCCGATCCTCCAGGAGGCGCTTCGCGCGCAGGCCATGCTGGCCGAGAAGTTCGATGTCGCCGCCGATGTCTGGAGCGCGACGAGCTTCCAACAGCTCCGCAACGACGCGCTCGACGTCGACCGCTGGAACCGGCTCCACCCCGATGGCGAGCGCCGCGTCCCCTACCTCACCCAATGCCTCGCCCCGTCGGAGGGGCCGATCATCGCCGCCACCGACTACCTCAAGGCCCTGCCGGACCTCGTTTCGCGCTGGATCGAGCGCCCGTACACCGTCCTCGGCACCGACGGGTTCGGTCGTTCCGACACCCGGGAGGCCCTGCGCACCCACTTCGAGGTCAACGCGGAGCACATCGCATACGCATCGATGTATGGGCTCTGCCTCGACGGGGCCTCGACTCCCGACGAGCTGCGACGCGCGATCGGCGAGCTCGGTATCGACCCCGACCGCCTCAACCCGCTCTTCGCCTGACGCCCCGTCAGCCGCCGGTGAGCAGCGGCGTCCCGCACGCGGCGCAGTACGCATCCTCGGACGAAGGCAGCACGGTGCGGCACTCACCGCATCTCGGCGGGATGAGCGCGCGGGCCGCGGCCATGAAGCCAAGTCCGACACCACTGGCGTAGCGGGCGAGCCGCGACGGCCTCGCCGGGGTTGATGGCGCCGGGGCGGACGGTGCCGACTCTGACGGTGCCGGTGCTCGGGCCGGCTCGATGGACGGCACGAGACGGTCGGTGACGACCGCCCTTGCACGGACCTTGTGGAAGCTGCGGCGCTCCTGGTCATAGGCGGCGCGCGCATCGGGGTCGACCATCACCCGGCGAACCGCGTTCACGACCGCCATCTCGTCGGTGGCGCGGGTGGACCCGTTGCGATCGGGGTGGAATGTCCGCGCCAGCCGACGGCAGGCGGCATTCACCTCGTCGGTCGACGCGGTCGAGGGGACTCCGAGAAGGACGTAGGCGTCCCGCTCCGGGCTGTAGGGATACAGAGATGAGTACATGGGTCGCTGACGACATGGTAGCGCGTATCGAGGCGCGTTGACAGTAATCACCGCATGACGCTGACTGAGCGCATCGCTTGCTATTTTGCAACTTCGGCTTGACATATTGGATATGCAATCACTACATTACGCAGGTCCAAACACCACACGGACCGCGAAGGGTCCCTTGGAGGCACCGGTGATCGAACTCCGCCTCGTCTACCCGCCAGTTCGCGTCGAGTACCGGAGGCAGGCGCGTTCCGCGTCCTACCCCGACGCTCCCGGGCAGGCGTACCACCTTCGCCCGCACGAGCGCGAGCCACAGCGCATCAACCGAGGACGCTGAGAATGGTCCATGACGTCATCGCCACGTGCCCGGTGTGCAGCGGTGAGCTGACGATCACGCGCCTGCACTGCCGAAGCTGCGGCACCGCCCTCGAGGGCGAGTTCGGCGCGGGCCGCTTCGGTCGGCTGGACCGCGAGCAGCTCTCGCTCCTCGAGAGCTTCCTGCGCTCGCGGGGCAACCTCAAGGAGATGGAGCGCGAGCTGGGCATCAGCTACCCGACCGTCCGCGCGCGGGTCGATGCGCTCGTTCGCTCCCTCGGCTTCGGCGACGCGCCCAGCCCTGCCGACGACACCGACGAGGTGATGGCCGCCGACGAGGATGCGACCGACACGGGTGCGGCGCCGGCCGGCTCAACGGAGCGGCGCGAGATCCTCGAGCGCCTGGCTCGTCGAGAGATCACCGCCGACGAAGCGGCCGCCGCGCTCCGCGGGGCCGAGACCGCCGGCTGATGGCGACCTACGTTCGCCTCCAGGAGGTCGAGCACGCCATCGGCCCGACCGGCCGGTTCGCGCTCCGCGTCACGAGCCCGGAGGTGGAGCTCCGCGCCGTGGACGGCGACACCGTCCGCGCGACGATCGAATTCAGCTTCCAGGCCGATAGCGACGCCGATGCCGATGCCCGACTCGAGCGACTGCGATACGAGGTCGTCCCGCGCTCCGGCGCCGTCGACCTCGGCGAGCCGCGACAGGGCAGCGGTGGCATCGCCTCGATCGCGCAGCTGCTCGGGATCAGGGGCGGCAGGGTCGATGCGCGCGTCGTCGCGGAGATCCCCGCCGGTGCCGACGTGTCGTACAACGGCGTCGCGGGGGACGTGCGCGCCACCGGGTTCACGAGGTCGCAGGAGTTCCACACCGTCTCGGGCGACCTCGTCCTGAACGGGGCGGCAGGGCGGGTCCGCGTCCGCGGGGTGTCGTCGGACGTGACCCTCCATGCCGACGACGCGGTCGACCTCGAGATCAACACGGTGAGCGGCGACATCGCATCCATCGCGCCGCGCTACGAGGCGTTGCGGATGACCACGGTCAGCGGGGACATCGTGCTCGAGGGCACGTTGGCCACGTCGGGCGAGACCCGGATCGAGACCGTCAGCGGCGACGTCCGGCTGGGCGTCTCGGGAGGCATGACCCTCGAGGTGCGTGCCCTGTCGAGCGACGTCAGCGTCGGGCTCCCCCACCGCTCGGAGGGGAGCCGCGACCGGCGGCGCTATGTCGTCGGCGACGGAGCCGCACGCGTGGTGTTCAGCTCGATGTCGGGCGACCTTGTGGCCAGCGCACCGCGACGTTCGGTGCCGGTTGCCCCGACTCCCCCGCGCCCGCCCACTCCGCCGACCGCGCCGGTCCCGCCGAGGGCCCCGGTGCCTCCGATACCGCCCGACGAGCCAAGCACCAAGGCGGCGCAGGCTGACCAGCTCGAGATTCTCCGCGCTCTCGAGCGTGGCGAGATCGACGTCGACGAGGCGGCCGCCCGACTGGCCGGCCAGACCGATGCCTGAGGAGCTCGAGACCATCCTGCGGCTCGTGGCCGAGGGCACCCTCACGCCCGAGGAGGCCGCCCCGATCATCGACGCACTGACCTTCGCCGCGAGGGTCGGAGCGCGGGTCACGACCGGCGCGCTGCCCGCGCGGCGCGTCACGCGGCCCGCGTCAACCAGCATCTTGCCCGGGCCGAGGCGCGTGCGGAGGAGGCCATGGCGCGCGGGATGGCCGCACAGGGCCGGGCCCGCCAGCTCCGCATCCGGGTGACCGAGCACGGCCGCCAGGTCGTCAACCTGCGCATCCCCATCGGCTTCGTGGATGCCGCGCTGAAGATGGTGCCGGGGCTGGGTGGCGAGCAGGCGTCGCGCATCAGAGACGCCGTTCGCGCGGGGGCAGTCGGGCCGATCATCGACGTCGAGGACGTCGACGGCGAGGGCGGCGTCCTCATCAGCGTGGAGTGAGCGGCCATGGACGAGGTCATCTCCACCGACGTTCGAGTCCGAGCCGCCGACTGACGAAGAGCCCTCCGGACCGACGCTGGTCCAGCCGCTGCGCATCCGCGACTTCCGCCTCCTCTTCGGCGGCGAGACGATCAGCGTCCTCGGCGACCAGTTCCACTTCATCGCGCTCGCCTGGCTCGCCCTCCAGATCACCGGCTCGGGCCTGGCGCTTGGCACCGTGCTCATGACGGCGGCCATCCCGCGCGCCGTGTTCATGCTCGTGGGTGGGGCGTTCAGCGACCGCTTCTCCCCGCGGACGCTCATGCTCGTCTCGAACGTCGTGCGCGGCGTCGTGGTGGGCCTGCTCGCGGCCCTCGTCCTCGCCGGGCGCGCCGAGCTATGGCACCTCTACGTGCTCGCCGCGATCTTCGGCGTCGTCGACGCCTTCTTCTACCCGGCCCTGAGCACGATCATCCCGATGCTCGTCCCCGGGCGAATGCTCGCGCCGGCGAACGCGGTGATCCAGGGATCGAGCCAGATCATGGGCCTCATCGGCCCGGCGCTGGCCGGCGCGCTCGTCGCCGTCGTCGGCACCGGGCCCGCGTTCGTGATCGACGCGACGACCTTCGCCGTGGCGGCCATCGCCATCGCCCTCGTCCGGGGCGGGCGTCGCGCGACCTCGACCGACGAGGAGCGACCGAACGTCCTCGCCAGCATCGGCGGCGGGGTGCGCGCCGCCTGGGCCGATCCGGCGGTTCGCGGCACGCTGGTCATCATCACCGCCTTCAACCTCGCGTTCACCGGACCGGTGAGCGTCGGGCTGGCGTGGCTGGCCGAGGAGCGCTTCGCCGGCGGCTCGGCCGCGTTCGGCCTGCTCTTCTCGGTCTGGGGTGGCGGCGCGCTCATCGGCGCGGTCATCGGCGGTTCCATCGCTCGCATCCCGCACTTCGGGACCGTGCTCTTCGGCGCCTCGTGCGCGCTCGGCGTCGGCATGATCCTGCTCGGCTTCGCTCCGAGCCTGCCGATCGCGCTCGCGATCCTCGCCCCGATGGGCCTCGTCGTCGGGTTCATCAACGTCCAGTACTTCGCCTGGATCCAGCGCCGCGTCGCGGACGACGTCCGCGGCCGGGTCCTGAGCCTGGTGATGCTCAGCTCGGTCGGGCTGGCGCCTGTCTCGCTGGCGGCGGCCGGCGCGCTCGTCGATCTCGGTGCGGCGACCCTGATGTACGCGGTGGCCGGCGGCATCATCCTCGTCGCCGCGCTGGCCGGCGTTGCGTGGGGCGTGCCCGGGCACATGGACCGGGAGCCGGAGCCGGCGCCGACCTAGAATCGGCATCGATGGAGCGCCCGGACGGCAAGGACCGATGGTGGGACGGCGCGGTTCTCTACCAGGTCTACCCCCGCAGCTTCGCCGATGCGAACGGTGACGGCATCGGAGACCTCGCCGGCATCCTCGGCCGGCTCGACCACCTTGCCGGGACCGATGCCTCCCTGGGCGTCGACGCGATCTGGCTCTCCCCCATCTACCCGAGCCCGCTGGCCGACGTCGGCTACGACGTGAGCGACTACGTCTCCATCGGGCCGGAGTACGGGAGCCTCGACGACTTCGACGCCCTGGTGGACGCGTGCCACGCGCGCGGCATCCGCCTGCTGATGGACCTCGTGGCCTGCCACACCTCGATCGAGCACCCCTGGTTCGTCGAGTCGCGCTCCTCGCGTCAGAGCCCGCGGCGCGACTGGTACATCTGGGCCGATCCGGCCCTCGGCGGCGGCCCGCCGTCGAACTGGGACTCGACCTTTCGGGGGTCGGCGTGGACCTGGGACGCGGCGACCGAGCAATTCTTCCTCCACTCGTTCTACCCCGAGCAGCCGGACCTGAACTGGCGCAACCCCGAGGTGGCCGATGCCATCGCCGAGGTGATGCGGTTCTGGTTCCGGCGCGGCGTCGACGGGTTTCGGGTCGACGCGATCTTCGCCGCCCTGAAGGACGAGCTGCTGCGCGATAACCCGCCGGGGGCGCGCGCCCATCACATCCCGGGGTTCGGCGGCGAGGACGGGGCCCTCGACCCGCTGTGGAGCATGAACCGGCCCGAGGTGCACGACATGATCCGCGGGCTGCGCCACGTGGCTGACGAGTTCGAAGGGCGGGTGCTTGTGGCGGAGACGTACCTCACCGTCGAGGAGCAGGCCCTGTACGTCGGCGAGGGCCGCGACGACGAGTTCCACCTCACCTTCGACTTCGAGCTGCTCCACTCGCCGTGGGAGTACCGGCATCTCGCCCTCGCCATCGAGCGGGCCGAGGCGCGGCTCCCCGCCCACATCCTGCCGACCTACCAGATCTCGAACCACGACCAGTCCCGCCATGCCACGCGCTGGGGAGAGCACCGCTCCCGCGCCGCGGCATTCATGCTCCTCATGCTGCGCGACGTCGCGGTGCTCTATGCCGGCGAGGAGATCGGGATGGTCGACGCCGACGAGGCCCATGCCCCGAAGCACCCGATCGACCGATTCGGACGCGACCCGGAGCGGACGCCCATGCAGTGGGACGCCACGCCCACGGGCGGGTTCACCACGGGCGAGCCGTGGCTGCCACTCATGGATCCCGCGACGCGCAACGTGGCGGCGCAGTCCGGCGACCCATCGTCGCTCCTCGCGCTCTACCGGCGGCTGATCGCGACGCGACGCGCGAGTGCCGGCGCTGCGGCGCGGGACGCATCGGTCGCTCTTCGGAGTCGCGACGGAGGTGCTGGCCTGGGTGCGGGAGGCTCCCGGAGAGCGGGTCCTGGTCCTGCTCAACGTCGGCGACGAGGCACGGGCCTGCGACCTTCGGGCGCTGCCCGAGCGGTCCGGCACGGTCCTCGTCGGGACCGGCGACCGCGCCGGGACGATCTCCCTCGACGAGGTGTTGCTCGAGCCACTGGAGGGAATCGCGCTGCGCCTCTGAGCGCGCAAAGCCAGCGGCCTCGCAACGGCCGATCGTGTGGTGCTCAACGTGGTCGGTGCCGCGTGCTTGTCGGAGAACCTCCTCCACAACCAAGCCGGGCTCCGCCTCCTTGAATTGGGGTCCGCCGCACCAGCCTCTTGACACTCCGGCGTATGGTGGCGGTCCGTCGCCGCGTGCCCTCGTCGCGACCTGAGTAAACGTGCCCGGATGGAGCATGGTGACCAGGGGAGGCAGGCGAGATGACCACACAGGCACACGGAGACGCGCCACCCGGCCCGCCGCTGAACGACGGCGTCGACGATGAGGCCGACCTGAGCCCTCTCGGCGTGGTGGCCGCGCCCGAGGCAGGTGGCTGGGTCGTCGTGAACCTCACCACGCTCCGTGTCGTTGAGCCCGGCTACGTCTGGTCGCGCCGCGAGGGGGCCATACGCTGGGCCCAGCAGGAGCTCGAGCGCGAGCGCATCGAGGAGATCGAGTACCGCCGCGCGCAGGACGAGCCTGTCGAGCGCGGCCTCGCCCGATCGTGGGCGGCGACCAATCCTCCGACGGCAGGCTCGGAGCGCCCGAGCTAGCGCGGACCCCGGGCGGCTAGCGCCCTCTGAAGATCCGCGAGATGGCGACGCCGAGCACGAAGGCGCCGCCGACGTAGAGGAGTGGCTGCCGGCGGATGTGCTCCTCCAGCGAGCCGATCACCTGACGGGTGTCGGTCTCATGCAGGAATCGCGCGACCTCGTCCGCCCGATCTGCCGCCGCGTCCGCCACATCGGCGATCTGGGGCTGGTCGGACCGAATCTCGCCCGAGACGCGGCGAATCGTCGTCGCGATGCTCTCCGCTCCCTCGGCCGCGAGCTCGAGCCCTCGGTCCGCTTGCTGGATGCCGACCTCGGTGCCCTGCTCGACGAGCTCGCCGGCGCGCTCGACTGCCTCGTTGACGGTGTCAGCGAGTGGTGGGCTCGTCTCGGTGGCTGGGTCCTTGTCGCCAGCCTTGTCGGAGCTGGATCTGGAACGTTGCGTCATGCGAGGCTCCCCGGCTGATGCGGCTTGTTGCTGGACGATGCCCAATGCACCGGGCATGCCACGTCGCACGACTGTACCGCGCGCCGTCCAGCCACGGACGCCCAGGGCCGATGCGGATGCGTGAAACTCATCGGCGTGCGCTGTCGAATTCGTCGTCGGCCGTTCGACGTCCTCTCGTACACCAGCCAGGTCAACGAACAAGGGGAGCCCAATGGCCCAGTACGCGATGCTCATCTACCTCAAGAGGTCCGACGGCACAGAGCCGGCCGATGCGGATGACACGAGCGACACCGACCAGCGAGCCGAGCACGATCGTCACGCCAAGGAGCTCGAGGACTCGGGTGCGATGGTCGCGGCGTTCGCGCTGCAGCCCAGCGCGACGGCAACCTCGATTCGGCGCGATCTCGTGACCGATGGACCGTTCCTCGAGGCCAAAGAGGTGATCGCCGGCTTCGCGATCCTCGAGGCACCGGACCTCGACGCGGCGCTCGCGCTGGCGCGGAGCAACCCCGCGGTTTGGCAGGGCGGCGGCGTCGAGGTGCGACCCGTGGAGAGCAGCGAGATCTTCGTCCGACCGGTGCTTTGACCGACGACGCGGCCGTCGCACTCGACCGCGAGGTTGGGATGCGGCGTGGCATGTCTGCGAGAATCTGATCCATGGCCAAGCATCGGATCTACACGACGAGCGTCGCGAGCGTCTATCCGCATTACGTGGCGAAGGCAGAGAGGAAGGGCCGCACGAAGGCGGAGGTCGACGAGGTCATCTGCTGGTTGACGGGGTACGACCCTGACGACCTCGAGGTGCAGCTCGAGAACCAGGTCGACTTCGAGACGTTCTTTACGGAAGCCCCTCAGCCGAATCCTTCACGGGCCGAGATCAAAGGTGTGATCTGCGGTGTGCGGGTCGAGGAAATCGAGGAACCGACCATGCGGGAGATCAGATATCTGGACAAGCTGGTCGACGAGCTCGCGAAGGGCAAGGCGATGGAGAAGGTCCTGCGGAGCTGACGTCTCAGGCGGACTCGGCGGCGCGCTTGAGGTCCTGGGCCTCGCGGGTCATGTAGTCGTTGGTGAGACCCTTGAACATGCGACCGAAGATCGGGACAAGCAGCCCTCGCATCTCCAGCATCAGGATCAGCCGGGAGCGACCGTCCTCCAGCGCCTCGACGCGATGGGCCGCGACGGTGGTCACGCCGCTCGCCTGCTGACGCCACTCAAATGAGGACGGTGCATCCCAGGCGGTGACCTCCCACGTGCCCTCCCCAAGCTTCGGTTGCTTGAGACGCACGCGGGTGCCCACGCCGACCGGAAGCGGTGTGAGCAGCTCGATCTCATCGACCGTCTCGATCCGCTGCGGCCAGCCCTCGAGATTGGTGAGCACGTCCCACGCGCGTTGCTGCGGGGCATCGATCTCGATGGAGTGCTCAAAGCGCATGGAAGTCGGCACCTCCCAGATCGGTCTACCAAGTCTGGTGATCCGAGCGTACCAGTCAGATTGACGCCACTGGTTGGCCAATCTTCACCGCACGATGAGAGGAGGGTAACTTCCGGAGCGCAACCTCAAGGCATGCCAGTGAGCATTGATCCGCGAGGGGAGGCCAATCGCATTCGACTGCTCCGGCTGAAGGCCGCTGCTCTCGGCCTCAGCGCAGTCGTCACCGTCGGCCTGTGGTCCCTCGTCAGCGCGTCGGTGGATGCCAGCCAACACGCCCCGACCTCGTCCACCCAGGTGGACTCGGTCCGCCAGGATGAGCCGTTCTTCGCCGACCAGCCGTCGTCCCTGGCCGATGCGAACGGACGCCGGCCACTGATGCAATCCGGTGGATCGTGACGGCCACGATGGTTCGTGCGCGTCAGCCGCTCGCCGCGCACCGCTTCCATTCCATGGGGAGCGACATCGAGGTCCTGCTGCCCGTGGGCTTCCGCCATCACGCGATGGCCGTGGACGACCTGTTCAGCGAGTGGGATGCGCGATTCAGCCGGTTTGTCTGGGACAGCGAGCTGATGCGCCTGAACCGGTCGGCCGGTACGGCCGGACACGTCAGCCCGCCGATGCTCGACGCCGTGCGGGTGGCCCTGGCCGCCGCGTCGGCCACCGACGGCCTGTACGACCCGCTGCTCGGCCGCCGCATGGTGGCCCTTGGATACGACGTCACCTTCGCACGATTGCCGGAGCAGCGTGACGCCGACCCACTCCCTCCCTGGCGCCAGGGCCAGTGGCGTGAGGTCGCGCTCGATGCCGAAGCGATGACCGTTCGGCTCCCGGCGGGAACCGGACTCGACCTCGGCGGCCTGGCCAAGGGCATGGCCGTCGACGCGGCGCTGGACCTCCTGGTCACCGAGGGCCTGCCGTACGCGGCCGTGAATGCCGGTGGCGACCTCGCGGTGCACGGCCTCCCTCCAGAAACGAACTCCTGGTCGGTGGAGATCGACGGGCGCGCCGGCCGTCCCGTCTCGGTCGACTCGGGTGCGCTCGCCACGTCGTCGATCATGCGACGCCGCTGGCGCGTCGACGACCTCGAGCTCCATCACCTCATCGACCCACGCACGGGCTTCCCAGCGAACACGGGCCTGAGACAGGTGTCGGTGGCGGCGGCCACCTGCCGCGAGGCGGAGGTGGCAGCCAAGGCGGTCCTCCTGCTGGGCGCGACGGCTGGTGCCGACTTCGTTGACTGTCACAACCTCGCCGGGTTGGCCGTGACCGATGAGGGTGAAGAGCTCCGACTCGGCCGCTGGCGCGCATGATCGACCACACCCTCAGCTGGGAGGTGGCACGCGTCGGCGGGCTCATCGCCTACGTGCTGGTCACGGCATCGGTCGCGCTCGGCCTGCTTCTGTCGCTGAGCGTACGATCGGCCCGGTGGCCGAGGTTCATCACCGCCGAGCTCCATCGGTTCGTCACGGTCCTGGCGCTGGTCTTCCTGCTCGTCCATGGCATCGCGGTCCTGGTGGATCCCTTCACCGGATTCACCCCGGCCGAGGTGCTCGTGCCGTTCGCGTCGCACTATCGCCCGCTGTGGGTAGCCACCGGCATCGTGTCCGGCTATCTCGCGATCGCGGTGTGGGCGTCGGAGTACGTCCGCAAGCGCATCGGGTACGGCTGGTGGCGGCGGCTGCACTACCTCTCGTTCGCCGCGTTCCTGCTCGGGGCGCTGCACGGTCTCGGCACCGGAAGCGACAGCGCCTCGTGGTGGGGGCTCGCCTTATACGCCATCACGCTCGGCATGGTGGCGGTGCTCGTCGCCTGGCGCCTGGTGCGCGCGTTCGGCACCGGCTCCCGCGCGTTGTCGCTGGCGGTCGTCGGCGCAGCCATGGCCGCCCTGGTCATCTTCACGGCCGTGGGCCCGGCACAGGCGGGCTGGAACGAGATCGCGAACAACGGTCACGGAAGCGGTGCGTCGGCGGCCTGGCTGGCGCAGCACACGGCTGGCGACGCGGGGGTTCCCGGGGCGTTTACGGCCCGCTTCGACGGCTCGCTCGTGGCCGATGACCGGCTCGCCGGACGTTTCACGTCACAAGACGGGTCGGGCACTCTCGAGCTGGTCGTCGGCGAGGACGGCGGAGTCCTCTCGCTCGCATTCGACACCGGCTGGGCGTGCAGTGGGCAGGTGCGCTTCGGGGGCGGTGACGAGCTGGAGGCCTCGTGCGAGCGAACGGATGGGACGGCACTCGACGTCGTCCTCGGCGACCTGCGACGCAGCGAGACCGGCGTCGCCGGTCAGCTCCGGGTACGTCCCGCTGCCTGAGACGTAAACCGACGAGCTGCGCCGTGCCGGGCGACCGATGTCCTGAGGCTGCGGCACCCTCGCCGCCTACGTTTGGCGTGATGTGACACCAAGCGTTACACGTCGGGCCTTGAACCGGCACCAGGTGCGCCTACGGTCTGCGTGACCCACGCAACGGCTCACCTTCGAGCCGTCGAAGGGTTTCCAGAGGTTTTGGCCCGGGGTCCGCGGTTGGCGCGCCCGGAGGGATTCGAACCCCCGACCTGCTGATCCGAAGTCAGCTGCTCTGATCCACTGAGCTACGGGCGCACATTCACGCTCAAACAGAGCGGATAACTCGCTCGGCCATTGTGCCACAGCGCTATGAAGCTCGCGTCGGCTTGGCTTTCAGCTCGCGGACGGCGACCGCGACCTCACTGGAGAGGACGGTCGTGTCGGCCAGCCTGGGTCGGTGAGTGTGGTCGACACCACGTACTTGGGCATCGTGTTCAAGGCCGTCCAGATCGGGCTGTTGCCCGGATCGTCCCGCGTTCCCAGGAGCCGACGAGGAGCTCGTAGGTCTGCCGGCCGAACAGGAACGCGTCGGCGCGCGGTAGATCTCGTCATGACTGCCCCGGCCTCGTTGTCGAAGTGGGCCCATCCGCTGCGCTCGAACACGCCACGCTCGGGTACCCCGGCTACTGGTACGCCGGGCCCTTGCATCACTCCGTCAACGGAGACCTGCACGGTGGTTGTCAGCTTCATGGTCGCCTTTCCCGTGTGCTATCGCCTTTCGGTCTGACCCGTCCGATGCATCCATCTCATCGGTCCTGGGCAGATAGTTGCAGCCGCGCGGAGCGGCCTACAAGCTGACGAGTGCCTTGGCCCGGCGCCGCGCGGGGTGCTCGCTCAATCTTGCTTGGCTGCTCGAACGGGTCACCGCTCGCGGGCTTGCCTCAGCCTACGCGGGCGGCACTTCCTCGCCGGCATACCTGTAGACGCGACGGCTGCCACTCAACCCCTTGAGTTCATGCGTGCCGCGCTCCTCGAACCGGAGGCCGGAGGCCTGCAGCAGGTCGACGGTGGTGTCGGAGACCAGGACCTCGCCAGGCGCAGCCAGCTGACCGATACGCGCCGCGGCATGCACGGCCAGGCCGCGGACATCTCCCGCGACGAGCTCGACCTCGCCGGTGTGCACCGCCGTGCGGACGGTCAGCTCGATGGACTGGACGGCGGCGCAGATGGATGCCGCACAGCGAACGGCGCGCGCGGCACTGTCGAACATCGCGAGGAATCCGTCCCCAGTGGTGGCGACCTCTCGGCCGCGATATCGGTCCAGCTCCCGGCGAACGACAGAGTTATGGCCCGCCAGGAGCGAACGCCAGGCGGAGTCGCCGATTCGCTCTGCGATGCTCGTCGATCCGACGATATCGGTGAACAACAGGGTCGTGAGCAACCGGTCCGATGCCTCGATGGCAGGCTTCGCGAAGGTGCCCATCCCTCCGGCCCAGTCGAAGATCTCCGCATCCTCGTCGCTGACGACCCACGCGTCGTGGCCGGGTGGGATGTCATAGATGTCTTCGGGCCCCATCTCCTGTGCCGTCCCGTCGTCCATCTGGACACGGATGCGGCCACGAACCACGAAGCCCAGGTGATGGAGCTGGCAGCTGATCGTTCCAGCCACCGGTCGGATGTGCTCCGACCACCGCCACCCCGGCTCGGCAATCGTCCTTGCGATCGTGACGTCGCCGAGGGTCACGATGTCCACCCTGCCCTTTTCGAAGGTGCGCGACTCGTCCGGATTGCGGAACGTCCTGACATCGATCCCGGGCATGGCTTCCTCACGTGCGAGCGGTCATGTCGAATGCTCGTGGCGAGCCTACGCCGTCAGCGACGAAGCGGCCCAGCGGGGGTGGCGGGCTGCAGCGCGCTGTCAGACCGTCAGGCCGACTTGAACTCCTCGATCGCCTGCAGGAACGCCGCAGAATCCTCCACGAAGGGGAAGTGGCTCGCCCCAGGGATGACCACGAGCTTGGCGCCGGGAATGCGATCCGCGATGAACTTGCCGAACTCCCAGGGAATCGGATCGGTTTCGCCGTGCACGACGAGTGTGGGGCACTCGACCCGCCCTAAGCTTCCGACCGGATCAAGCGCAGCGAGTGTCCCCATCAGTCGCTCCTCGTATTCGAGGACGTTGGCCGCGGTGATCGGGGTGAAGCCCCAATCGGATTGGTCCGGCGTCCTCGGATCGCGAAAGAACGGGCCGTACATGTTCTTCATGAAGCGCTCCACGGCCGCCGGTTCGCCTGCCTGGAACTCGGCGGATGCCCTGATCTGGCTGCCGGCCCTTTCGTCCGCATCGGATCGCCGCGATTGCATGGCGCTCCAGAACCGCTGCCCGAGCTCTTCGTCGAGTGGCGGCCCGACGTCGACCAGGATCAGTGACTCAACGCGCTCGGGGTGCCGCGAGGCGTACAGGTAGGCAATGTGGCCGCCCAGCGAGTGTCCGAGGATGGACAGGCGATCAAGCTCCAATGCCTGGCGGAGCGCCTCGAGGTCGTCGACCGCGCCCGCGAAGCTCAACCGCGAGGGGTCGCCGGTGTCGGTCCGGCCGCTGCCTCGGGCGTCGTAGTACACCACCCGGAAATCTTGGGCGACCGGGTCGAGCGGGCGCATGTACTGGTGACCGAGCTGGGGCCCACCGACCACGACGAGAGGTGGTCCGGACCCGATGACCTCCACATGGACATCGATGTCACGAGCATGCGCGACCTTAACGGAGATCTCCAATGACCTGCCCTCCGTCGTCATGTGGGTCGAACCCCCCAGCGACTCTAGACGCTGAGGCAGGTCGCCGCTGACCGCCCAGGAGCTCGCGGTGAGGCAAGCAAGAAGAGAGCGGATAACTCGACCCTCTACGCTCCCCCATTCACGCTCGGGCTACAGCGCATCGGCCGAGATAGTCCGAAGTCAGCTGCTCTGATCCACTGAGCTACGGGCGCACATTCACGCTCAAACAGAGCGGATAACTCGTCCTGCATTGTGCCACACCGCCTCCCCCAGACGATGATCTCCGAGCGCCCACGGGCCGCGCCGGTACAGCGACATGTCCGTGTGTTCGCCATCTGCGCTCAGGCCGCTCGATTTCAAACCGAAGGTTCTCACGAAACAACCCGTCGGGCCCGAACTCCTCCGCGCATCCGCGGCTCCTTCAGTAGGGCGGTTGCTCGCGCTTACGCCAATGTCACGTTCACCCACCCCTGGCGCAACCATTGCGGTGGCTCGGTATCGTCAGGGAAGCGGGCGGGGTGCACCGGACAGGTGAAGGTTTTGCACACCTCAATCGTCTTGTCACCGTGAGCCAGTCGCTTGAGGTCGACCCTTTGACGATCACCGAGGTCACGCCGATCGGCGGCGCGGACGACCAGTCGACGGCCTTCTTGAATTTGGCCCAACACAACCTGGACGCCAGCTATCGCCTGGCGCGCGCCATCCTGCACGACCCGGAGGAAGCGGAGGACGCCACCCATGACGCCTACATACAGGCCTGGCGCAAGTGGCCGACGCTCCGCGACACGAGTCGATTTGAAGCATGGTTCACCCGTATCCTCGTGAACACCTGCCGCGACCGACTGCGGCGAACCGCTCAGCGCCGGCCGGCGGACATTTCATCGCTGCTCATGGTGCCAGTCCGCGGCGACCCCATCGGGCAGGTCAACGACCGCGACACCCTCGGAGCCGCCTTGGCCCTCCTCTCGCCCGAACACCGGGTGGTGGTGGCGCTGCGCTTCTACCGGGATATGACCATCGACCAAATCGCGCACCTGCTCGGCGTGCGGCCCGGAACCGTGAACTCGCGCCTCCATTACGCCCTGAAGCGACTCAACGGACTCATAGGCCCCGGCGATCGGAAGGGACTCCAGCGATGACCGACCACGAGCTCGAACTGCGCGTCCGCGCCTGGTACGCCGGGGAAATCGGGACGGCCGAGCCGGCGCCGCCCGGGCTGTACCACAGCGTGACCGCGATTCCGGAAGCTATCGGTCTTCAGCCCCTGCCACGGTCGGCGCGTCCGCGCCTCCTGCTCCTTGTGGCGGCCGCGCTACTGGGCACCCTGATCGTAGGATCTGTGGCCATCGGGTCGGGCATGGTGAAGCTGCCTGTTGTCGTACCGCCCCCGACGGCCTCGACTACGGCCTCGCCATCGGTCCCGGCGACGCCGGCCGCGACGCTCGCTGATCGTCCCTGGATGACCGGGCGGGAGCTGATGGACGCCCTCTCAGAAGAGTCTGGCTTTGAGTGGCACCAGGCGATCATCGGGAGTCCCGATCGGACGGTGTACATGTCCGAGCTGTCTGCGGAGATGACGCCCGGAACCATGACGGTCGATCGGCCATTCGACTCCACCGCGACGGTCTGGGCCACAGCCGAGGCCGACGCCTATGCCGCCACCGGCGCGCAGCAGTTTGACATCCTCATAGCTCTACTGGCACCCGACATGGCGGCATGGATTGCGGACGCCTTGGAGCAGGGCCTGGCATCAGAGGAGACCTTCTCTCTGACCACTGAGACGCCGAACGGAGGTTACGTGGCCGTGCTCGTCTATCGCGAGGAAGTCATCAACGACTGGGTGGGCGTGTACTTCTCACCAGAGGCCTCGCGCCTCCCGTTGCCATGACGGACGCACGACGCGCTCCCACCAACGTATCCCGGGAAGGTGCCCAGGGATGGCCTGAGTCGCGAACGGTTGAATCTTCTCGAACCGCTTGGACGCGGCGGCTGCCCAGCGGCGCTCGGAACACTGGAAGTCCCCAAGTCCCTCGAAGGGGCTGAAACACAGCAGATAACTCGACCGCCTGCGCTCGGCATCCCACGCTTGGGCTACAGCGCATCGGCCCAGATAGTCCGAAGTCAGCTGCTCTGATCCACTGAGCTACGGGCGCACGATTCACGCTCAAACAGAGCGGATTAGTCGATTTTGCATTCTAGACGCGATCGGCGTCGGAGCGCCTCGCGAACTTATCGCACTAACCACACTGAGTG
Organism: uncultured Chloroflexia bacterium; assembly: GCA_963725885.1. Lineage (GTDB taxonomy): Bacteria > Chloroflexota > Limnocylindria > QHBO01 > QHBO01 > JACDBZ01. The sequence goes on from CAVSAH010000002.1 coordinate 398,192, forward strand.
TGACGTCCGGCCACCGTGACACGGACAAGGGGAAGCATCGTTGGCTCAAGGGGCATACCGGGCTGAGAAGAGATCGGGGCTAGGCACCCTCAGCGCTATCCGCCAGACTGAGTCATGTTGGCGTGCCCACGTCCCGACATTAGACGCTGGCCAAGCATCGGGATGACGTGGAGGTGGCCCAACCGTGTTTGATCGCTCGCTTGTGACGTCTGGTTTCGACGTCGAGGTCCTCGTTTCCGAGGCGTACCTCGATCACCTCATCCTAAGCCAGATCGAGGCGGGACTCCTTCCGTTCGAGTTCGACTCCTTGGACGCCACGACAGGAGACCGGTATCACTTGACCCTCCATCCGCCGGAGGCCGCGCGGTACGTCCGACGCTATCTGCCTCATGCGGATGCAGTAATCCCCAACGACGTGACGGGATCGATTGCTTGCCGCCTGCTCGCGGACGGCGAGCCTTCCCACATGCTCCTGCTCGTCTACGCGACCGTCAGGAACATCACGACCGGTGCAGTGACGACCGAGGCACCCGGCAACCTCGCCTTCAATCTCGACGTCAAGCCCGGTCAGACGTCAGGAGCAGGCTTCGAGTCCGGCCATGTCCTGCAACTCGACTTCGTCGGCTTTGATGCCGCCACCAAAGGAGTACTCGAGAGCCGGGGCGTCAATGTCGCACCCATCGAGGCTGAGATTCGTCGGCAAGTGCCGGACGACATCTCGCTCGGCGTCGCGCAAGGCCAGCAGGTGCACCAGATACGAATGCGGCGATTCGTCACGGCCACCCAAAGAAGCATCGGCCTATACGTCAACCTGGCGTTGAAGTCGTCGCCGGACGAATACGTTCCGGCGCGCGGAGACATCGACGATGCCCAGGACTTCCGACCTGCGAGTGCGCCGATCGCGTTCGCGACGTCACCATCGCTCTTCGGGCTGCTGGGGCCGGATGCATTTGCACGGCGGGCCGAGCGCAACGAGGCAGGCGACGGTTGGCGTTATCCGCTGCGCGAGGATCCCTTCGACTCCGAGAGCGACGAGATCGGCAGAATCAAGGGGATCAGCGTCGGTCCTGAACTGATTCCCAACACGCCGGTGCCCAGCGGCCGGCTTGTGATCGACATTCACGGCGAGTACACCGACGCACCCGGCGACCCAGACTTCCACCTCCAGTTGTTCTTCCGCCCAACGCGCGATGCCGAAGGCATCGTCACCTGGGACCCTGATGTCGACGTCGACCTGGGCCTGCTCGCGACAATCGTGCTCGTCGCGGCAGGCATCGGCCTCACGCTCCTCTTCGGACCTGGCGGGCTGGGCTCGAGCCTCATGATCGGGAGCATGCTCGGGCTTGCGGTCCTGAAGGGCCTGATCGCTGAGCCGATTGCGACGCGAATCGTGAGCGACCGCCTCGATGCCGAAGCCCAGGCATCTGTCCTCGATGTCGTCCCGTTCCAGATTCCCGGGGCCCGGCGCCGCTGGGATCCGTTCTACCGAACCGAGCATCTCGTCGTTGCGCTACTCGATGAAGACGTCGTCCTTGACCATGCCGGTATCGCGTTCGTTGGTGCCAGCCTTGCTCTCGACAAGAAGCCGGTGCCGGTCGAGGACGTCGTCATTCGTGATGAGGACCGCCACGTAGGCACGCTGAGCGGTCTTCGGTACCGGATCAACGACTACGCGCGCCTCACCGAGGCCGATCTCAACGGATTCGCGCCAGGCACCGATCGCCTCTCATATGTCGCGCCTCAGCCGCTGGAAACGCCGCCGCTCCTTAGCCTGACGCTCGCCGAGATTGCCGATCGCATTGCGACCGAGCGGATTCTGGCGCCGCTTGTCTACACCCCTGAGCGCATCAACATGTTCGAGCACCAGATCGATCTCATCCTCGCGATCAGCTCGCGAGAGCGGGCCGAGCTCGCGGATCAGGTCGAACGCACATTCCGCAACCAGATGCGGAGCTTCATCTACGCGCAGTTCGGAGCGACCATCCGCGCACAACGCGAGGCCGAACTAATGCAGGCACTAGGAAGGCCGCCGACGGCCCAGGAACTCAATGACGCGGTGGATGCCCACGTCAACCGCATCGTCGACGGTCTCATAACCGACTTCCGCCGCGACCTGTTGCCAGACCTCCTTGACGCCGCGGTCGCACGCGCGCTGCGGTTTGATCTGCGACCTGACGAACTCATCGAGCTTCAACAGGCCGGCGCGCTCACGCTCGAAGGCGTGGAGATCCTCGTCCGGCACAACGCCGACGGCACCGAGACGCCCGTACTACCGCGATCACCCGGACGCGGATCCGCGAGACAACCTCCTCGCGCTCCGGACGTACGCGGCGCCGTATCAGCCCCCGCCGTAGGACCGCGTCTCAGAGCTGACACTCGGCCGGCTTCGCTCCCCAACGATGCTCGTGCCACAACGTATCGGCTGGGATGGTCCGCGGTCAGTTGCTGGAGGCTATTGGCGGAGCCCACCCACCGCCGTCGAACTCTTTGACAAGGATCGCCTCGATCGACGTGACCAAGAGCGTGGTCAGCGACGCACCGATCGCCGCGCTCGAGTTCTCGGCCGATGCCAGGACACCGCTCTCCGGGACAAGACCTGCGGGCTCCGGAAGGATTGTGTACGTCGGAAGCGGGATTCGCTTCGGCGCTGGGATCCGGTCCGCCTCAACGCGGTCAGGGTCAAGGTGCATCATCAGCGAGGTCTCGACCACACCAGCATGCTCAGCCTCCCACCCGGGAAAGCGCCGCTGAAGACATCGTCCAACTGCGCGGCGGTGAGCTGCTCCACCAGTTCACGTTGAGCACCTTGACCTGCGCCGAAGGCCCGCAGTCACGAAGTGCAAGGTCGATTCCCTCGATCGCGAAGTACGTGTTCTCGTAGTTGCCGTTGATGAGGGCGATCGACTTGACCCCCTGACGGACGAGGTCACGGACGATATCGCGGACGCAGGCACTGAACGCGGCCCCATCGAAGCTGGTTGTCCCCGGGAAGGAGATGCCGCCCCCGGTGTTCGGCTGAGACCGAGCCGAGGCGAAGCTCGGCGCGACTATGGCCGGCAGGCGGTCGGCGAGGGCAGGCACAGCGCCGCCGGGACCACCGTATCGGTGTCGAGTGGCAGTGGTGGTGCACGCTGCTGGACCGCGGACTGAGCGGATAGCAGCGCACGGAGGTTGCGGCTCGGTCGCGGACTTCTTCCCACGCAGGTCGGCCATCAGCCGCGGGTCACGCATGCGCGCCCGCCAGTTGGCTGGTGACGCTGGCAGGTCGAGTAATAGACCTCGCGGACAACCTTGTCGTGGCCAGGCGTTCAATGTGTAGAAGGCGCTCGCCTGCCAGTGCATCGAGAGATGGTTGGCTTGCGGGCTGCCCATGCATTCCCAGGCGTTCTGGCTAGAACGTTCTGCAGCAACGGAGCGCTGCCGTCTTCCAGCCATGCTGCGTTCTCGGCGGAAGTCAGGCATGCCCACGAATGTCTCCGTCATCCTAGGAGCGGACGTGGCCCGTCCCTTCGCTGACTCCGCCAGTGCCACGTTGATCTACACGCAGCTTTCAGAGAAACTTCACCAGCGCGTCCACATCGCTCTGGATGGTCCGCATAGACCTGGCCGAATGAGATTCCTTCGCGCCTTGCAATGTGCAGTTCCTCGTTCCCGTTGGTGACAGCCGTTGCCGCCGCCGTGACTGCCATTCGGAACCATCACCGAGCTGACATGTAGACGTAGTGTCGGACACGCTGAGACAAGGTTGTGCGGTGATCTGCTGGCCTGCCCAGCGCTGAAGGGGAATCGGTTCGAGTTGATCGTCTTGCCAGAGCTGCGGGTTGTCGCATGTATCGAGCCACTGCCGCAGCAGTATCGCGTTCGAATGGCCCCGGCAAGGGCGTCATCCGGACTGCTGTCCTTCGCCGCATCGAGGCTGATGGCACGCATCATGTTCATGAGCTCCCCTTTCGCGCAGTAAGCGACGCTTTCGCGCGCTGATGAGCCCGAATTCGACGCGATCACAATTTCAACCATCGCTGCCACTAGCCCCCAGTAGAGCGGGACGTCAATCTTGGCGAAGATAGACGGGTGCCGAGATTTCGTGTCGATCACCTTTGCCGAAGATAGCTCCAGCGAGGTCCCCGGGAGTGTTTGTTTGCCATGATGCCGGCATCGACAGAGGACGTCGACGCGGCCTGCTTGCTCCTGCATTCGAGAGCCTCGACGTCCGCAGGTACGGGCGCATCAACACGCACGAATGGCTCGACCACCGCCTGGTGCGCATGGTGGCGACAGCCTCGCCCTCCTGCTCGCGGCGCGACGCGGCGACCACTCATGCTCCGGCGGCAGCGCAACTCGGCGATGATGGCAGCCCCCATCAACCTGCTCCGGTCGCGTCATGGCCACCTTGCCGGCCAGCGGCGATCCGGTGCCCATGCTGCCATCGGTTCGCGTTCAGGCGCGCGCTGAGCAGTGCCACCAGTTGGAAGTGACGCGCGCCGCCGGCAGTTGCCGTCATTGGCGTGGTCACGGGAAGCGACCTCGACGACGTCGGCGGCGACCATCCTCGGGAGGTCAACCAAGCCGCCAAGGATGCCCAGCAGCTCGCCGGCTCAAGGCCTCCAGCTTCGGCGTTCCCGTCCCTTGGCGTCGCCGCCGGGTCGACGATATCGACGTCGATCGACACGTAGAGCTGCCAGTTGCTCCACCCGTTCCTTGATCTGCTCGACCACGCCCTCGATGCGTTCAGTCTCCAGGTCGATCACGTGGATGATGCCGAATCGAAGGCCGGCGTCGTCGATGAGGTTGCCGTCAGCGGCCTTCGCGTTCGACGTGCACGTCGTCGCGACCAGAAGTCCTTTTTGCAGGTACGCCGGATGCGTTTTGTGTGCGACGTCGTCGAAGAAGCGTTTGATGCGTCGAGGTGAGCATCGAAGCGGTCATGGCCACCGGCCCGACCGCGCATGCACCGCTCGCAGAAAGTGCAGTGCATCGGTGCGATCGACCTTTCCCACGGCCACGACGCGATGTCGTTCGCCAGGTTCATTTCGCGCCAGCCTCGACTGCGCGACGGCCCTGCAATGGAGAAGGGCGTTACCGCCACGTTCTCGCCGACATCGACAACCTGAACCAAGCGCAACGGCTCCACATCCAGTCCTGGGCGGACGCGCAGCAGCCGGCGAAAGTGGCCGGATCGTCCCCGCTGGTCCAACCTGGATGTTTTCGGCCATAGGTCACCCCGGCATCGACGATGCCGACGATGGCGATGTCACATCGTCCGCCTTGTTACGGTCTGGAGCGCGCGCAGGTAGCAGGCCCGCGAATCGAGGATCCACACGCGGATCACTTGTCACGGGCTCGCTCATGGTCCTCCGCGAGGGCCGAGGCGCCGGCAGCGATGGCGGAGATCGAATGGTACGACGGCGTCGCGCTTTCGCTGCTCGGCACGGGAACGTCAGGCTCAGCCAGACGACGAACGCCGCGCACAGCCGGTCCGAGTGCCTCAGCCGCGCGGGCCACGAACTCGCCGAGAGGCCGAGCTGCCCGGCAACCGTCGACGACCAGAAGCTGCCCGGTCGCAGCCACGGACTCGATCACCGCGGCGATCCTCAGCGGAACGACGGATCGCAGATCGATGACCTTGACGCCGATTCCAGCGGCGGATAGTCCGCCTACCTGCCAGGCTTTCGCCGACCACTGGCTGCAGGGTCCAGGCCAGATCGCTTCCTGGTCGGACCACCGCCGCCCGACCGATCGGGACCGCGTAACGCTTGTCCGTACTCGTGCGTCCAGCGCGATTTTGAAGATGTGCCGCAGGTGTCCTTGTTCGATGAATACCACGGGATCGTCGTCCATCGATGAGCGAGCAGGCCCTTGTAGTCGATGGGTTGCTGGCGGCGACGCCCTTCAGCCCCGGCAGGTGGGCCATCTCCTCGACAGGGGCTCTGGATGCTCCGCGCTGCCACACCGATGCTCCCGCCAGCGGCGCGGACCTCGGCCATCGGCATACTCACCATCCCGCCGACATGTACCGGTCTTGGTGATGGCGTTGTAGATCTGTTCCAGGTATATGCCGATGAAGTCGATGAACATGACCTCGACGATCGGGCGCGACCGCTCATGGCCAGCCCGATGGCTCGATGCCGGTGAAGCCCATCTCCTAGATCGGGGTATCTCGGACTCGCCACTCACCGAACTCTCGGAAGAGGCGTCGGGCGCGCCGAAAGTGCCGCCGAATAGCCGACGTCCTCGCCGAGCAACAGCACCCGTTCATTGCGTGCGATTTCAGCTTCCATCGTCGCGGCGATCAGCTCGCTGACGTTCGGCATTCGCTCTCAGGCTCATGGGGGCGAACCAGCCAACATGTTATCTTCAACGCGCGCGCCACGTCGCCTTGCCCCGCTTGGACCACGGAAGCAGCTCTACCATTTCCGCAGTTGCCGCGACGACCACCTCGTCGAGGATCCCGGCATCCTTGCCGTCGCCGATGAAGCCCAGCGCGGCCTTCGCGATCGGGTTGCCAGATCGGAGAATCTCCGTCCGGCGCCGCCGCTTGGACCGGAAGTGGTCGTGTCCCCCGCAAGGTGATCTGAAATCGATGGCAAGCCTCGAGCAGGGCAGGGTCCACCTCCACATTTTGCGCGGTTGGATCGGCTTCGGCAGGCTGCTCAAGATCGACGCCGTTCGTCGGCGCGCTTGTCGGTGCGCCAGTACGCCGCGGCGCGCGCCTGGAATTCTCGTAGCGGCCATTGCCGCGGGCGGACCGAATGGCCGAGTCGTTGTTCTCGCCAGGAGCATGACCAGCAACTGCAGGCGCCAGATGGCCGCCATGTTCATCGTCGGGATGTTGGCGTCGTCCCTCGATGCGCCGGTGATCCCAGGCGATGTCGGTCGTGCCTTCGAAGACGAGCCGCGTACGCACGCCCAGGCGACGGAGGGATGAGCGCAACCATCCCGTCGTCGAGGAACCGGCTGCCAATGTCGAACAGGTGGACATGCCCTCCTTTCGCCTCCCGCCAATCCATCGCCCTTCTCGTAGATCTCCGCGAGCAGCCGGTCCAGAGCGACGCCCTTCGCGATCGACGGCACGCAGGCCGATGAAGGAAGGCCTGACCATCCAATCCCCCGGCTTCAACGCCGACCATGCCGGCTGCAATCGCCTCGTCCGCTGGCCAGGTGCAGCTCACCTCGGAGTTCCTCCGGCGCCAATGCCCGCGGCACATCCTCGACGAACCACGAGCCATGAGTCGGTAGTGGTCTGCGCGCGCTCCTCGGTCATTAGGCTGAGCGTGCACGTGATTGGCTTGATTTGCTCTGCCATCAGTCTCGCCGACAGAGCCGGAACCAGTGCTATTCGATCGGGATCTCGCGGTAGCGAGCCGCGACATCGACGCCTTGGGCTTCGGCGGTACCAACCGAAACCTGAAGATGGCCCGCGAAGGGTCCAGAACCTTTGCAGCCACCACATCGATTCGCGCGCCAAGCTCTTCCTCGGAGATGTCGCGCGGACAGGCCCACGGGGTCGGGTTTCCCCATCCCATGCCGAGGAGCTGGAAACCATCGTCCAAGTCGATCACCCGCCCGTTCGGATCTTCGATTGCCTTCGAGGTGGCTAGGACCTCGTCCACCTCCACGATGTCGTCATTGGCGCCGGAGACGAACACACGAACGTCTGATCCAGCGAACTTCTCATCCGCCTCGGCAACCCACTCGCGAACACGTTCCAAGACCAACGTGCGAAACAGCGAGTCGATGCGTGACTGGTCGCCCTCATGCCAGGCGTACTCGTCGGGACTCATGTCGACCGGGTACTGACCGGCATCGGCGATCCAAGTGCGGAGCCTCGCGGCTTCCTCAACGGTGGTGACGGTGCGCTCGACGCCCATGAACATGGCTGTGCGCGTTCCATTCGGACCCTCAACCAGCGGCACGACAAACTTGCCGGTGATGTCGCCGCCAACGATGATCACGTCTGCCCTGTAGAAGGCGGCGGAGTTCAGGAACTTCTTCCAGCATTTCCGAGACGCGTGTATGTCGGAACAGAAGAAGATGCGCACTGACGAGGCGGGTCCTCCGGTGGTCCTTGCGCCCCAGCCTATCGGGCGATAGGCTGGCTTTGAACACCGTACCCGGGGCGGAACACCGTTGTCAAGGGCATGCCGATGACTCCTGAAGGCGTCGGGGCGGAGGCGACCGAGATTCAGCGCCTCTCCCGTGAGCGGGCGATCACAGTCCGCCTGATCGGATCGTTGGCCATCGCTACCCGCTGCCCGACGCATCGCTGGCTCATGCCCGCCCTCGGGCGGCCGGTACCACGGGACATCGACCTCGGCGACGTACTCGATCCACGAGCGACCCCGGACACGAACTCCTGAGTCGACGGGGCTACGTGCTCCACCCATCTGTCAGCCACAGTCGCGAGTGGGGCGTGAAGCGACTCATCTACACGCACCCATCGCACGAGGGCAAGGTTGACGTCTTCCTCGACCAGTTGGTCATGGCACACACGATCGACTTCGCCGGGCGCCTCGAGGACGAGAGCGCCACCGTCTCACTCGTCGATCTGCTCCTGTCAAAGCTGCAGATCTACCGCATAACGTCGAACGACCTCATCGACCTGATCGTCCTGCTCGCCGAGGTCGACGTAGGCTCAGGGCCGGACGAAATCGACCTCACTCGTCTCCGTCAGGTCCTTGGTAGCGACTGGGGTTTTGCGCATGGCGCCGAGCTCAACCTGGCGCGGCTGATCGAACATGTCGGGAGCGCGTCTGCCGTGGACCCGACGATCGCAGCCCGGGTTCAGGCCCGAGCGATCAGGGTGTTGGACGAGATCGAAGCCGCGCCCAAGTCCTTGCGATGGCGCCTGCGGGCTCGAATCGGTGATCGTGCGCCGTGGTACGAACATGTCGACGATGTCGAAGTCTGACGGAGCAGCGGTCGCGCGCCTCCCGACGAGGGAGCGGATCATGTACGAGGCCGCTGAGCTCTTCGCCAGGCAGGGCTATCACGGCACGACGACACGCGAGATCGCCGAGGCCGTAGGCATCAGACAGCCGTCCCTGTTCTATCACTTCCCAAACAAGAAGAGCATCGTCGAGGCGATCCTCGACTGGGACCTAGACATAGCCCTCCCCATGGTCCGCGCCATTGCGCAACGTTCTGAATCGGCGGCGGTGCGTCTTTTCATGTACCTCCGCGCAGACGTCACCCATCTCGCCTCGGCCCCGTACAACCTGAGCGGCGTCTACACCGAGGAGGTCATCGCGGCACCGGACTTCGCGCCTTGGGCGGGCCGGCGTGACAAATTGCATGACATCGTTGAAGGAATCGTCCGGGAGGGGATGGCGAGCGGTGAGTTCGTTCGCATGGACTCCCACATCATTCGGCACGCCCTTGGTGGCATCCTGGTGCGGGTGCTAACCATTCATAGTGGTGGTCGCGGTACCATCGACGCGCTCGCTGACGACATCGCTCGCCTCATGGTCCGGGCCATCCTGGTTGACCGCAGCAACTTGAGGACGTCGCCCTGCGGGCCCTTGCTCCGGCCGACTCAGCGCACGCGCTCGGGAATCGAATGCCGCTAACCCCGGCGTAAACACAGCAGATAACTCGGCTGTCTACGCTCGCCATCCCACGCTCGGGCTACAGCGCATCGGCCGAGATAGTCCGAAGTCAGCTGCTCTGATCCACTGAGCGACGCGTTCTACCCCTCAGCCGGAAACCAGTCAATGGGACTTATCTGTCTCCCGATTCATCGGGCGAGGGCATCGTGGATGACCCGTGCGTTGTGGAGCAGCATGCCGTCGAGCGTGCTCGGCACCGGACCCAGCGGGACCGAGGGAGTCGGCGTACAGCGGATCGTCGACGACGCGGGCACCGCTTTCGGCCGCGATGGCTTCGGCAAGAGCGCGGGCTGACGGCGGACTCGCTGAAGATCGCGCGGACACGACTCGCGACGGAGGACGTCGACCAGCTCGGCCAGCTGAGCAGGGTTCGGCTCAGCCGAGACGTCCAGGCTCGGAAACACGGAACCCGACGAATCGCAGGCCGTACTCATCGATGAAGTACCCGAGGGCATCGTGATTCGTGACGATGCCGCGGTCGTCGGCGGGGATGTCCTCGATGAGGCGCCGGATCTCCGCGTCGACGTCCGACAGACCGACCGAGTAACGACGGCGGCTCGTTCCGCGAAGCCAGCCGCGCGCCGCCAGGACGGCGGCGACGAGCGCATCTCGAACGTTCTCGACCAAGCCGATCGGGCGTTCGGCGCGCTGAGCCAGTAGTGGGGGTCGACATCCGACTCCCTCGCGGTCATCGCGCTCCGACGCTGCTCGCAGTTCGATCCCGGCGCTCATGTCGCGGAGGCGATCGGATGCCCCGATCGTTGTCAGCGCGTCGGTGAGCCAGCGTCTCCAGTCCGGCTCCGCTGACCAACAGCAGGTCGGCATCCTCGATCGGTCGCCGCATCAGCTGGCGTCAGCTCGAAGTCATGGGCCTCGACCCGGCTCGAGCAAGGACGGTCAGGTCGATGGCGTCGCCTCCGACCTCGTCGCGCCACCGACCCGACCTGGGTCGTGGTCGCGACGACGGCCAGACGCGTCGAGCGACCCGTCGGACGTCGACGCGCGCGCAGCGGCTGAGGAGCGCACTAGCGAAAGCACCGATGGTGATATTGAGTCTCATGCGAGACAGAATATCAGTGCTGGCCGGCCGACCGCGCAACGGATCAGGCGTGGCGTCCGCTCTCCGCGCGGCATTGCTGGCAGCGCCGTAGAAGTCGAGGCGTGCATCGTCGATCTCGAAGCCGGGCCGGCGGCGACGCGGCGCGCGATCGAACGCACGTAGCGCCTCGCTGATCTCTTCCACGCGGCCGCAGCGGGTGCAGGAGAGGTGGTGGTGATGCCGGGCTGGCAGGCGACATACGCGTACACGTGGCCATCTGCTCGAGGCGACGAACGACGCCGGCATCAACGAGGGTCTCGAGCGTGCGAAAGACGGTTGCGCGCCGATGTTCGGCTGTCCCGACGGAGCAGCTGAACAGCTCAGCGGCGGTCAGCTGCCGACCGGCGCGGCAAGTCGCTCGGCGATCATGACGCGCTGCGGGGCGACTCTCCCGCCGGCGGCTGCCAGCCGCGGCGCGCGGCAAGGGTGATGCGGTCGATGCGATGCACCGTACCAGGCGAGACTGCGTATCATGGGCCGCGGTCCCCGCGAGTGCAGGCCGGGTTTTCGAGGACGTGAGCGCCGGGGACGGCGAGCGACTGGGCTGCGCGACGTCGACCTGGCGATCGAGGCCGGCTCGGTCGTGGATCATCGGCACGAATGGGTCTGGGAAGAGCACGCTGCTCAAGGCAATTCTTGGGCTGACGCCCATAAGGAGCGGCAGGGTCGAACTCGACGGGCGACCGGTGGACAAGCAACGTCACCGGGTCGCCTACGTCCCCAACGCGAAGCGGTCGACTGGAGCCTTCCGATCAACGCGGCCCAGGTCGTGATGATGGGTCGGTACCCCGAGATAGGTTGGCTCCGCACACCCGGACGCCGAGATCGAGAGGCCGTTGACAACGCGCTACGGCGAGTCGGGATGGCCGATGCGGCCGATCGACAGATCGGAGCGCTGTCGGGCGGCCAGCAGCAACGAGTCTTTCTCGCGCGGGCGCTGGTCCAGGACGCCACGGTGCTCCTGCTGGACGAGCCACTGACCGGGGTGGACCAGACCACCGAGCATGTCATTGCTGCATTGCTCACTGAGCTGCGAGACAACGGAGCGACCATCCTCCAGGCGACCCACGACCTCGAGTCCGCGGCATCCATCTGCGACTACCTGTGCTTTGTGAACCGTCGGGTGATCGCCTATGGGCCGCCAGTCGAGACATTCACGCCGCCGGTGCTCCATGCCACATTCGGTGGCGAGCTCTTGATCGTTGGCTCAGATGACCACAGCCATGTGCATGCCGGCGGTCACCACGGCCCGGCCGATGGCCCGTAGCCGCGGCATCGAAGTGGGTCTGCTGACCGATCCCCTCGCCTATGACTTCGTTCTGCGTGCCCTGGCGGAAGTCGTGATCATGGGTGCGACCTGTGGGGCCATCGGCGCCTACGTGATCGTCCGCCGGTTGGCGTTCATTGGAGACGCCATCAGCCACGCGGTCTTCCCTGGCGTGGTCCTGGCGTATGTCGCTGGCGCGAGCATCTTCCTCGGCGCTCTCGCGGCCGGCCTGATCACGGCGCTGGCCGTCACCGTGGTGGCTCGCGGTGGTCGCATTCGCGAGGACGCTGCTATTGGCGTCTTCTTTGCGGCTGCGTTTGCCCTTGGTGTGGTGCTGATCAGCACGCGTCAGACGTTCCAGGGCGACTTGACCGCCTTCCTGATCGGCAACCTCCAAGCCGCATCAGCCGCAGACATCGTCGTCAGCGCCGTCGTGGGAGTCCTCGTCCTGGCAACGCTCGGTGTCCTCCACAAGGAGTTGCTGCTGACCTCGTTCGATCGCACCCTGGCGCAGGCTCTTGGGTACCCCGTGTCTGTTCTGGACGCCGCGCTTCTCATCCTGCTGACTGTCACGATCGTGGTCAGTATCCAGGCCGTTGGGATCATCCTGGTGCTCGCCATGCTGGTCACTCCCGCCGCGACGGCCCGACTCCTGGTCGATCGCTTTGTGCCGATGATGGTGATGGGAGCCGTCATTGGCGCTGCGTCGGGAGTCGTCGGCTACTACCTGTCATCCACCTCGGAACGGCTTCGGGCGGAACGATCGTGCTGGTGACAACGGCCCTCTTCCTCATCGCGTTCGTGGCGAGCCCGAGCCACGGGTTCGTGGCGCACAGGTTGCGGCGCCACCGCCATCACGCCGCCGGATTGCCGGCGATCGACTCACCACAAGATGTCATCCCGGGACCTGGGGATCGCCGGCCAGATTGATCGCGATTCGGCGGGCTCTTCGGTGTCAGTCGGTCGCGGGCGCCGGCGTGCTACTGGACGCGTCGCCATCATCGGGCCGATTCCCCTTGCCCCGCGCGACGATCAGCCAGGCGGCGATGGCCGTCGTGAGTGGCACGGCTGCCACGATGCCGATGCTGCCGACCAATGCCCTGATCACCTCCACCGCGACGATCTCGCTGTTGAGCACGACCAGCGGCTCTTGGCCCCCCAGGGCGAATAGCAGCAGCAGCGGGAGCCCCACCCCCAGGTAGGCCAGGAACAGGGTGTTGACCGTGGCACCGATGTGCGAGCGGCCGACTCGCATCGCGCGACCCGCAATGTCGCCCCTGCCGGAATCCGGGCGGGAATGATGGAGCTGCTCGACGGTCGCCGCCTGTGTGACGGTGACATCGTCGAGCACCCCCAGCGCACCGAAGACGGTCGCCGCCAGGAGGATGCCGCCGAGATCGATCCGGTCGCCGACCAGGGGGATCAGAAAGGCTATCTCCTCGCTTCCCTGGAGCGCGGTGAACTCGGCCAGCCCGGTGAAGGCAGCGGCCAGGGCTGCGGTCAGCAGGAGGGCAACGCTCACTCCGGCAATCGAGGCCGTCGTCACGCGGCTTGCACCTTCGGTCAGGAGCAGGGTCACGGTGGTGACGCCAGCGCCACCCACCACCGCCAACAGGATCGGATCGACGCCTCGCAGGAGGAGGGGGACGACCAGCTTGATGACCACTCCAAGCGTGAAGCCGAGTGCGATGAGCGACCGGATGCCAAGGGTCCCGCCGACGAGAACAACCACGAAGGCGAAGATCGCCGCCAGGAGCCCCAGGACGGGCAGACGCCATGGCTCGGAGATAACGGCGAAGCCTCCGGCCGCTCCCTCGAATCGTGTGACGACCACCTCGTCCCCGACACGGTAGGCCTCGCGGTCGCTCGAACCGGGTAGCGGGGCGCCGGAAACACCCTGGACGATCGCCTCGATGGTCGTCCCGGCCTCAGGTCCAGAGATGACCTCCACGGCGAAACGCGGCGCACCGCTGTCGTCCGGCGGAAGTTCCTCGGTTAGCCGTCCGTGAAGCGAGGTCTGTCCGACGACCGGGATTGCCTCTGACGGGGTCAGGTCGGGCAGCAGCCACAGGCCGGCGAGCAGGAGCAGACCGATTCCGATTGCCGGTAGCGAGCCCGCCCTCTTCATACTGGGTCGCCGACTGGACCTGCGCCTCCACGTCACCCAGCATACGGAACCCGCGCTTCTCAAGGCCGCTCCGGGACGCCGACCCATCGACGGTCGTGAAGGATCCCCGCCGGGTCAAATCTTGGTCCGCGGGCGTTTCGGTCTCGTTCGAATAGAGCAGAAAACTCGGCTCTCTACGCTCCCCCATTCACGCTCGGGCTACAGCGCATCGGCCGAGAGAGTCCGAAGTCAGCTGCTCTGATCCGCTGAGCTACGGACGGAAACCGGGGTTCGCAGGCCGTCGACATGTCACCCGTCCAGGGTGCGATCGTCGAAATCGCTTCGGCGAGGACGGCCTCTACCCGATCGTGACCCGCGCGTTCAACTTCGGCGGACGCGGCGCTCTCGAGCTCTTCCGAGCCGGTGATGGGGGTCGGGCACGCGCGGGCGGACACTCGTCGGACGGGGATCCCGGGTGGTCAGGGGCCCCGCCAGCGCTGCCGCTGAGGCTTCCCGTCCGCTCCATACGTCGTCGAGAGCGCTGACCTGACGGTGAATTCGTACAGGAGGAGGAAACGCTCGTCGCGCGGGAAAGCCGAACCGGCACTGGCCGTGATCCGGCCATCGAGATCGTCGAGGCGACGAGCCGAGCCTTCCACGACGAACTCGCGCAGGTCCCATGGTGTGTCGCCTGTGGCAGTGGCGTGGAGGGCGCACCGCGGATCTCGATCGAGATCCTGGACCTTGGGTGACGTGGCCTCCATGAAGACGAACAGGCGCCCGGCCGTGACCACGGGTCGGACGGGATGGAGGCGCGGCGACCCGTCGGGCTTCAAGGTGGACAGGTAGGCGACCTGATCGTGGAGGCGCTTAGCCGTCGCGCCAAGCGACCGTGGCCCGATCGAGGGCCTCGATCTCGGCGGGAGTGAGTGTGAGGGTGAGAGCGCCGGCGTTGTCGGCGGCCTGGCGGCTGTTCTTCGCTCCGGGGATCGGCAGGACGATGTCGTTCTCGATCAGCCAGCGCAGGGCAACCTGTGCGGGCGTCCGGCCGTGCGCCTCGGCGATCTCCCGCAGGAGCGCGACGACCGGGCCGGTCGCCGCCCGCTGCTGACCGCGGAAGCGCGGCATGAAGCGCCGAAAGCCGGTCGGCCGCGGGCCAGACAAGTACTTGCCGGTGAGGGCCCCGTTGGCCAGCGGCTGATTCGCGATGAGGGTGATCCCGAGCTCGCGGCACGCCTCCACGACACCGTCGGTCTCGGGCTGGCGGTGGAGGAGCGAGTACTCGACCTGGTTCGAGGCGAGTGGGACGCCTCGTTCGGCGAGCACCGCATGGGCAAGCCGCATCTGTGAGGCCGAGTAATTGCTGACCCCCACGGCCCGCACCTTGCCCTGCTCAACGGCGTCGGCCATCAACCTCATCAGGTCTGGAATGGAAACCCGGCGCGTCGGGAAGTGGTGCATGTACAGGTCGACGTTCGTGCGCTGGAGAAGCTCGAGGCTGCGCTCGAGCGCTCGGGGCATGGCATCCGCCCTCGACAGCATGCTAGGCGGAAACTTCGTCGCGATGAGGACGTCCCGCCCATGCGCCAGCTCCCCGACCCGGCGCTCGGAGGCGCCGGCGCCGTACATCTCAGCCGTGTCGAAGAGGGTCGCGCCAGCCGCCACGCTGGCGTCGAATGCGCGCTGCTCCTCGTCGCGGCTCGCGGGCCCACCGCCGTAAGCGAGCTTGGCGGGGGTCCACCGCGCGCGTCCGGACGGGTCGCCCCAGGTCATGGCTCCGACGCCCATGCGCGGGACCCCAACGTCGGTGAGACCCAATGTCGTTCGGTGGTCCTTCGCTCCGATTCCCGGCGCGGTCATTGCCCCAGCATACTGGACTAGTCAACCATTGCAAGTACCAACTATGGTAGACCCGATGAATGAGTCGGCCGGCATCCGGGTAGACTGCGCACATGAGCGATTATCCAGCCGCGCGTGAGACGGCGGCCCTGGTGGACCTCCTGTGGGTCGCCATGCGGCGCATCTGGGACCATGCCGAGCAGCGGCTGGCACCATACGCGCTCAGCCTGAAGCACAGCTGGGCGCTTCATGCCCTCGACGAGCCGATGTCGATGAGCGCGCTGGCCGAACGGCTGGGGATCGACGCCTCCTACGTCACGACTATCGCCGACCAGCTCGAGGAGCGCGGCCTCATCGAGCGACGACCGCACCCAACCGATCGGCGCATCAAGAGCCTCGCGCTCACCCCCGAGGGCCGGCGGGTCCAGGATCAACTCGCGGTCGAGCTCTGGTCTGATGTGCCTGTGCTCGACGTCCTCTCCGTCACCGAACGGCAGGAGCTGGTGCGGCTGCTCACGAAGACGGTCCAAGCCGAGCCCGGAACGTAGGCCCAGCGGCCCTTGCCGCCTGAAACCTGGCGCGAGGGCGACGGGCCACCTGGCCGGTACCATTTCGATCTCGAGGCCCGCCTACCCGCGCTCAGCGCTCCACTACGAGATCCTGCGGCGGTAGGTGCGCATGGCGAAGACGTACGCCACGACGAGGATGCCGACACACCACGCGAGCGCGATCCAGATATCGGTGCCGACCGGCTGCTGGGTCAACAGATCGCGGATCGCATTGACGATCGACGTGACGGGCTGGTTCTCGGCGAAGGCGCGGACTGGGCCGGGCATGGTGTCGGTGGGCACGAATGCTGAGCTGATGAACGGCAGGAAGATGAGCACGTAGGCGAACGCGCCCGCGCCTTCCCCCGACCTCGCGGTCAGACCGGCGATCACGGCGATCCAAGTCATCGCGAGGGTGAACAGGAGCAGGATGCCGCCGACCGCGAGCCATGCCGGCACTCCCGCCGCTGAGCGAAAGCCCATGAGAAGAGCGACGACCACGACGAGCACGAGCGAGACGAGGATCGCGACCAGCGAGGTCAGCACGTGGGCCCACAGCACGCCCGACCGTGCGATCGGGAGGGAATGGAAGCGCTGGAAGATGCCGCTCTGCATGTCCAGGAAGAGCCGGAGTGCGGTGTAGGAGATGCCTGACGCGATCGTGATGAGCAGAATGCCCGGCAGCAGGTAGGTCACATACGATTCCGACCCAGTGTTGATCGCGCCGCCGAACACATAGACGAGCAGCAACATGATGGCGATCGGCATGATCGCGGTCGTGATGAGGGTGTCCACGCTACGCGTGACGTGCTTCAGGGATCGTCCCGTCAGGACGGCCGTGTCGCCGAAGAGGTGCGTGTTCATCGTGGTTTCCCTACTGGCCCATGCCGTTGTTGCTGTCCGCGGCGTCGCTGTTGCCCTGGCCGCTGTCGCCGACGATCGCGAGGAAGACATCCTCGAGGGTCGGCTGCTTCTCGACGTATTCGACCTTGGCGGGTGGGTGCAGCTGCCTGAGCTCGGTGAGGGTGCCGTTCACGATGATGCGGCCGTCGTGAAGGATCGCGATCCGGTCGGCGAGCTGTTCGGCCTCGTCCAGATACTGCGTAGTGAGCAGCACCGTCGTGCCGTGCGCGGCGAGCCCCTTGACGGCCTGCCACACCTCGATGCGCCCCTGAGGGTCGAGCCCGGCCGTCGGCTCGTCGAGGAAGATGACCGGCGAATCCCCGATAAGGCTCATCGCGATGTCGAGGCGGCGGCGCATGCCACCCGAATACGTCGACACCTTCCGCGCGGCCGCATCGCTCAGCCCGAAGCGCTCGAGCAGGCCATTCGCGATCTGTCCGGGGTCCTTGAGGTGTCGCAGCCGGGCGACCAGCACGAGGTTCTCCCGCCCGCTGAGGATCTCGTCGACCGCCGCGAATTGTCCGGTGAGGCTGATCGACTCCCGCACGTCGGCAGCCTCCCTGGCGACATCGAAGCCGTTGACGCTGGCTGTCCCCGCGTCGGGCCTGAGCAGCGTGGACAGGATGTTCACGACCGTGGTCTTGCCCGCCCCGTTCGAGCCGAGCAGGGCGAAGATGGTGCCCGGCGCGATGTCGAAGTCCACGCCACGCAGCACTTGCAGCTGCCTGTACGCCTTCTCCAGGCCCTGCACGTGGATCGCGGGCCCTTGGACTTGCGTAGTTGTCATCGCTTGTCCTCTTCGTGCTCGATGCGCTCGATGGCGTCGATGAATCTTTCCCGCTCCCCGGCTCTCCAGTCCGGGTAGTTCTGGACGAACGCCTCAATGAATTCCACTGGGTCCGCCCCGACAACCTCGCGGATTGGGGTTCCGTTCGCCGCGCTTTGCTCGAACAGGTCGAGGAGCTCCGCGAGGATCGCACCCCCGTCGCCGCCTGGTCCCAGGTAGTTCAGGTACCGCTCAAGCGCATCGAGCGCGGTGCGATAGCTCGCGGGAAGTTGATGCGCGCGCGCCTTGTACTCCCGCCACCCCTGCTTGGGGCCGATCACCATTGCGATGAATTTCGAGAGAAACGTGGTCATCGGACGGCCCCCTCGTCGTTCCTGGTGCCTTCACCGGCGGCACGCGCGATGGTGTTCCTCAACCGTTCCTGCTCGCGGACGACCCACTGACCCTCCGGGTAGTTCTGGACGAACGCCTCGACGAACTCCTCGGGGTCCTTGCCCACGATCTCACGGATCGGCGTCCCGTCCGCCGCGGCCCGCTCGAACAGGTCGGCGAGGTCCTCCAGTTGCTCCGCCCATCCGGTGCCGTCTCCACGACCGAAGGACATGAGGTAGCGCTCGATCGCATCGACCGCCGAGCGATACGGCTCCGGGAGCGCCTTGACGCGCGCCTTGTACGCCCACCAGCGTCGTTTGCCGCCGATCAGCTTCGAGACGAACATGGTCATCTGCCTCCTTCATGGAGCTGTTCGAGCCGTTCCGCGAGGAAGCTCCACGTTCTCCAGAACTCGTCGAGGTATGCCTGTCCCTGGGCGTTGAGCGAGTACACCTTTCGCGGCGGCCCCTTCTCGGAGGGAACCTTCTCCACGTCGACGAGGCCGTGCTGCTCGATCCGGATGAGCAGCGCGTAGATGGTCCCCTCGGCGATGTCGGAGAAGCCCTGCTCCCGCAGCCATGCCGTGATCTCGTAGCCGTAGGCGGGTCGCACGCCCAGGGTCGCGAGCACGACACCCTCGAGCGTCCCCTTGAGCATCTCTGTCATCTGCCCACCCACGGATCACCACCTCAACTACTCAGTGTTACCGACTACTGGTGCATAGTACCACTGAATAGTGGCGCGTCAAGCGCGTGCGGACTCGGCCTTGATACTGCATGGACGATTGGGCCGGGGCCGAGGCTGTAGCCTCGTCGGACCGATGATGTACGCCAGACCGGAGAGTGAGTCATGGATGAAGAGGACCTGGTCGACCTACGTGCCCAAGCGGCTTCCGGGGATCTCGACGCGGTTGCCCAGTTGGTCGAGCTCGCCGGTGAGCGGGGGGATGTGACCGAACTGCGTCAGCTCGCGGCCGGCGGCAACACCGACGCCGTCGACCTGCTCATCGAACTCGCAAGCGAGCGCGGGGATCTGGATGAGCTTCGACGTCTCGCTGCGAGCGGCAATGCGGATGCCGCGGACGTACTGACCGAGCTTACGGACGAAGAAGCCAACAGCGAATAGACCGGCCTCGATTGCCCTGTATTCCGCGTTGCAGCCGTGCATGACAATGGGCGGGGGTGATCACCTGACGTGAGCATGGAGGCATCCCGCGAATCCGTGACCGACGGCGCCTCCGATCCACCCCGCACCCCAGCCAGCGAGCCTGGCAGTCTCCTGCGGCTCCCATCCGTCTTGGCGGCGCTGGAGACATGGCAGTCGCAACCCGATGACGCCCACACTCGAGCGGTGGCCGAGGCGATTGGCGACGTCGCAAACGCCATGGGTGTCGCGGTCGGGTGGCTACACGTCGCCGTGCCGCCCTTGCCTGACCTGGATCTCGACCTCGGCGGTGGGACGGCGGGTGCGGAGATCGTGCTTCGCATGCTCGGAGACAGGACGCCGATCGGATCGGTCCGAGTCGTCGGCACCATGGATCAAGCGACTGCATTGTCTCGGACGCTCGAGCTCATCTTCATCTCGACCCGGGCCAGTGCGCGCGCGGAGCGTGCCGACCGGCAGCTCCAGGCCCTCGACCAGGCGGTGCGAGGCATCAGCGGAGTCCTCGATGTCGATGGGGTTCTCCAGACGATTGTCGACCGCGTGCGCGACCTCGTGCAGGCGCAGTACGCAGCCATCGGCATCGTGGACGCGACGGACGCGATCGAGCGGTTCATCACGAGCGGGATCAGCGACGAGCATCGCCGGCGAATCGGGGAGCTGCCCCACGGCGGCGGACTTCTCGGCCTGATCATCCGCGAGGACCGCTCGTATCGGATCCCGGACATCTCACGCCATCCGGAGCGATACGGATTCCCGCCGAACCATCCCGAGATGCATTCATTTCTCGGCATGCCAATTCGAACGTCGGAAGATGTCGTCGGGCGGCTGTACCTGACGAACAAGCTGGGCGCCGTCGAGTTCAGCAGCGAAGACCAGGCGCTCGTCGAGATGTTTGCGATGCACGCGGGCATCGCCATCGAGAATGCGCGGCTGCATGACCAGGTTCGGCGCCTCGCCGTCGTCGACGAGCGGGACCGCATCAGCCGCGACCTGCACGACAGCATCATCCAGGCGATCTACGCACAGACCCTTGCGCTGGACGACGTGCCTGAGCTCGTCGGAGAAGACCCCGACGAGGCGCGGCGGCGGGTCGACGAGGCGATCGATGCGCTCCATGCCGTGATTCGGGACATCCGCAACTTCATCTTCGGACTTCGCCCCGTCCTTCTCGAATCGGGTTCCCTGGCGGAGGGGTTGGAGCAGCTCGCGGCGGAGCTTCGCCGGAACGGCGGGGTCGATGTCGTGGTGCAGAACGACGCTGATGCCGCGGTCATCGAGAGCCTGCCCATCGAGATCGTCGCCGAGCTCCTCGCCATCACTCGGGAAGCGCTCTCGAATATCGCGCGCCACGCGGCTGCATCGAGCGCGGTCATCTCCATGGGTAGCGCCGACGATGCGGTGCGCCTCGCGATCAGCGACACGGGTCGCGGATTTGACGCCACCATCGACCCGGACGACGGACACCGCGGCCTGGCAAATATGAGGGCGCGCAGTGCCGCGCTCGGTGGCCGCTTCTCGATCGACAGCGGAGATGCCGGCACCCGTATCATCATCACCCTGCCCAACCGGGGCAATCATCTTCGAGGTGACGAGTGACCGAAGCGAGCACCGAGCGGCCCCTGCGTCTCCTGGTCGTTGACGATCACGAGGTCGTCCGCCAGGGCCTCGTCGCGCTCCTGGATCGGCGATCCGGGATCGAGGTCGTCGCCCAGGCCGGGACGGTGGCCGACGCCGTCAAGGAGGCCGCACGATTCGAGCCAGACGTGGTCGTCATGGACGTGCGCCTTCCCGATGGCTCCGGCATCGAGGCATGCCGCGAGATCCGCGCCGCCCGTCCGGACACGCGGGTGATCATGTTGACGAGCTACCCCGACGAGGAGGCCGTGCTCTCGGCAATCATTGCCGGCGCGTCCGGCTACCTGCTGAAGCAGGTGCGGGGAAGGGACCTCGTCGCCGCGATCGAGTCCGTCGGTCGTGGCGACTCACTGCTCGATCCTGCGGTGACGGAGAGGGTCCTTCAGCGCGTTCGCACTGCCGCATCGGGCGGCGCGACGGACGAGCTCGCTGATCTGACCGGGCAGGAACGGAAGATCCTGCTCCTCGTCGCTGAGGGCAAGACAAACAAGGAAATTGCGAGCGACGTGTTTCTGTCGGACAAGACCGTCAAGAACTACGTGAGCAGCATCCTGTCGAAGCTGAACCTCCAGCGGCGAACCCAGGCCGCCGCCTTCGTAGCGAAGCACCACGTCGGCGAGCCGCCAGCGGGCACCTGATCCAAGTCAGTCCCTTGCGTGAAGGGCCGCTTCATCGATCTCGCCCAGCAGCCATCGCGCGGTCCCACTGGCACCGATGTGAAAGAGGATGCGGTCGGCCGCGCGCCCGACGAATCCCCCGGGCGGAGAGTAGAGACCCTCGATGCGCATCTCTTGACGCATGACGTCGAGCCGCCCAGCGAAAACCGGGAAGAGCGGGGCGAGGGTGGCTGTCTGCCAACCAATGTCAACGACCCAACCCGCCGGTGTGGTTTCGACGCGCCCGAGGTCAAGGTAGGCTGCTTTGCTAAAGGTTGTCAGCGCCGAGTCATCGCCGCCCACGCGCAGCTTCAGGTCGAGAGCAAACCGCCTCATGCCTGCTGGTGCCGACGGTGCTGGCTGGAGCGCGGCCCACGGACGATCGGCTTGCAGCAACCGGGCCACATCGCCGGGATCGGACCGAAGGCGCTCGGCCACCACCAGCCGCACGAACCCATGCGGCGAGTCCACGTCGGCTTCTGCGAACGCGTGATCCATCGATGCTCCCGTGTGGTGTGGCCAGCGACGTCCGCGCCGGTCTTCGGGCCATTCAATCGATCTCCGCCTGACAGGCCGAGGGCCGAATGGCCCTTCGCGTCGGGCCATGTGACCCGGCCCTCGGGTCCGCCTGCATGTGGGGGCTCGCGGCCTCCCCACCGCGCGGAATCAGCCGAATGCCGGGCGCACCGCCAGGGCTTCGGACGACATTCGGGAGGGCACCTGGCCGCGCATCACGAGAACCGACGAATGCGTGTGCATCATGACTTCATGGGCGACGCTGCCCTGGAGCAGCCGGCGAATCGTTCCCATGCCCCTCGAACCCGTCACGATGAGATCGGCGTGCCACCCGCGGCTGGCAGCGAGGATCTCGCTGGCGGGATCGCCCTCGGCAACGATGGCGGCCGCATGCCAACCGAGGTCCATCAGCGCATCGGCCACGTGTTCGGCAACCTCCTGGTGATGAACAGCATCGGATCGGCGACCATCGGGAGTGCTGTCGCCTTCGGGTGCCCATGGTGTGATGAACGCTTCGTGGGGCACGACGCTGATGACCTCCACCGGGATGCCGCTGAACGCGGGCCGCCACGCGGCGAGAATCTGGGGAATCCTCAGCGAGCTGGTCGTCCCGTCACTGGCGAGCACCATGCGTGTCGCCCGCGGGGAGCGGGCGACAAGGACCGGGCATGGCGCGTGGTCGATCAGACTGGCCGATACGGACCCCATCACAGCGCTGCTCAGCGGTCCGCGCCCGCGGTTCCCGACCACGATCAGGTCAACGAAGGTGCTCCCGGCTCGGTCGGCCAGGGAATCCGCCGGATCGCCGTCGATGATCGCGGTCGAAACGGAGATGCCCGCCTTGCGGAGTGAGTCTCCTCGATCGCCGACCGCTTGGATCACCGCGTCGCGAACGGTGACCCGATCCCGCCTGATCAGCTCGCGGGGAACCACACCCACCAGGTCGATACGAGTGGCAGTGGGCCAGGTCCGGTTGGCGACGAACTCGCACGCCACCTCGGCTGCCTGCGATCCATCGACCCCGATCAGGATGCGCATCACGGTCTCCTCGGACTGTGTTTCGAACGTAGTCAGGCGAGGATGCATGGACCATGACCCGCCCGCCCAGTTCCGTCCGGCACACCGTTCCGGGCCGTTCGGCCCTCTCTACCGAGACGGCATCGTCCCGTGTCAACGCGGCTGATGACCTGACCGCGCATGCCGAATGGCATGGCTCCCTTGCGACGACCGGCACTGCACCCCGACCAGCGCCGGCGAGACCATGAGCGTGCACTGGAGTCCAGAAGGAGGTCTGTCATGCTCGATCTGTATGGCTGGGATGTCGGAATGAGCACGCTCGCCGCATTCGCGCTGTTCGGTATCGCCGCGGTCATCGGGATCGCGTCGTACTTCATCGGTGAGGTGCGAGCCTGGTACGAGGGTGTTCTCACTGGCCTCGCGGCCCTGATCGGTGGATACATCGCCAGCGAGTCGCTCGCCAGCGCGAGCACTTGGGGATGGGAGTTCGAGGGACTCTTCATCGTTCCCGCCGTCATCGGAGCCCTGATCGTCGGCGGCATCGTCGACGTCATCGTCCGCAACCTGACCGGTGGTTCGTATAGGTACGAGCCGCGTCCGATCTGACGGGACACCCCGCCTCGCGGGGACCATTGAGAGCGGCAGTCGCGATGACTGCCGCTCTCGCGTTGCGGGAGGTTTCGTCAGCGTGCCGCGAGTCCCGCCAGTTCCACGCCCCATTGGCGCGCTCTGTCCAGCTCGCCCTCCCGCAGCGGCCCGTACTTGTCCTTCACCACGAACTTGTGGGCCTTGCTGACGGCCCTGTAGCCGGCTCGGGCCAGCCGCTTCTCGATGTCACCGGTCGCCCCGCGCGGTGACCACCAGATGCGGGTCTCGAATGCGGCACAGCGCCCGCTGCCAGCAGGCAGCGCGTCCAGCCAGGAGCGCATCGAGGGGTGGTCGAGGTCTGGCGGAGTCGGGGCATCGGCCTCGCTCGTTGCGACCGAGTCGCGCATCGCGTCGGTCGGCAGGCTGAAGGCAAGGACCGGCGCGCCAGCCACGATGAGGTCCGCATCGGCGATCTTCTCGCCGGTGGCAGCATCGGTTGTGACGACCACCGTGTCGGGGCCGATGCCTTCCGCGATGGCGCGGGCGACCGCCGCGGTGTTCCCCCAAAGGGACTCGTAGACCACAACAGCCTTCATCGGGAGGCCCTCCTGTCAGTCTGCGGAAAATTCCGTTCGATGATGGTCAGCTGCGGTCGGTGGCGCGCGAAAGGGCGAATGAGACCCGAGTCGGGGTGCCGGATGGCTCTCACTGGCTCATGGGCAACGGGCAACGATGAGGTCGTCAACCGTGGGCCAGGAGGCGATCATGCAACGCACAACCGACGACATCCGGGTCGGAGACTTGATGACGATCGATCCGGTGGTGATCGAGTCCGATGCGCCAGCCACCGATGCCGAACGGTTGATGAAGACCCATCGCGTGTCCGGGCTGCCCGTCGTCGAGGGAGGCGTCGCTGTCGGGGTGATCAGCCGGACCGACCTGATGGTGGCGCGCTCGAGCCAGCTGATCGGTGGCAACTGGCCGCGGTTGCTGGTGCGGCACCTCATGTCCTCTCCGGCAATCACCGTTCACGTGGGCACGAGCCCCGCGCGCGCCGCCGAGCACATGGTGAGCCGTCACATCCATCGCGTCGTCGTGGTCGACGACGGGGACGCACCCATCGGTGTGGTCAGTGCGTTGGACCTGCTTCGGCTTCTCCCGGGCGCCGAGAGATGGCAGACTGCGTCGCACTCGACTTCGGCTGACGCCGTGGAGGGGTCGTCCGGCCCGTCAACCCGGTGACCTGTGGCAGTTGGCTCGCGGACGGCTGACCCCCATGGTTGCGGCATGGGCAAGACGAACGTTCGGGACGTCATGACACCCGACGTCATCACGGTCGGACCGGACATGTCGCTGGGCGATGTGGCTCGCGTCCTGACCGAGCATGGAATCAGCGGCGTGCCGGTCGTGAGCGGGTCCGGGGAGCTCATCGGCGTCATCTCTGAAGGCGACTTCCTCGTGAAGGAGCGCGGGCGCCCCGCGCGAATCCAAGGGCCGCTGGATCGCTTCCTCGGTCTCCGAACCACGGAGGTCGATGACCGGCGGCTCTCCGCCCGGACCGCCGGGGAGGCCATGAGCACCCCACCTGTGACGATCGAGCCTGATCGCGCGGTTCGAGAAGCCGCGGCGCTCATGATCGATCGGGGCATCAATCGGCTGCCGGTCACGAGCGCCGGCCGCCTCGTCGGCATCGTCACGCGCGCCGACCTCGTGCTCGCGTACCTGCGCAGAGATGACGAGACCCTCCGAACGATTCGCGAGGACATTCTTCGCGGGGCCATGTGGATCGACCCGGACGACCTTCTGGTCGAGGTTCAGGACGGCCAAGTCCGCCTCGAGGGCACGGTCGATCGTCGCTCGACGGCCACGATCCTCGAGAAGCTCATCGGCCTGGTCGATGGCGTCGATCGTGTCCGAAACGACCTGCAGTGGGACTTCGACGACAGCCGGCTCGCACCGTCCGCCGACGACCGCGAGCCCGCGCGCGGCATCGCTCCTCGCGCGCGATCACCCCCGATCACTGCACGGCTGAGCTCCTCAGGGGCTCTCTTGCCGTCCCGGCCCATGGCCAACGGCACCCGCGAAGGGTCTGAACGGCACTGATACCCCGGCGCCAGGAGGCCGATCTTGACGCCATGGATACCGACCGAACGCTCGCCATCACTCTGTTCTCGGGAACTGACGATCGGCTCAACGCCGCCGCGGTGCTGGTGGCGGGCGCCGCCGCCCTGGGGCGGCCCGTTCACGTCTTTCTCCAGTACTGGGCCCTCGCGGCGTTTCGCGCCGACCACATCAACGAAGACCATGGTCTCGCGCTTGAAGCCGGCGTTGCGGGTGCCAACGCCGTGCACCGCCTCGCGAGGCTCGGGCAGGCCCCATGGGCGGAGACGCTTCGACAGGCCAAGGAGATCGGGCAGGTCGATATCCAGGCGTGCTCGCTGTCGATGGACCTCCTGGAGCTCCAGCCCGAGGACCTCGATCCGCTTGTCGACGGCGTGGAGGGTGTGACCGCCTTCTGGCTGGCCGCCACCGATGCCGACGTCCTCTTCATCTGAGAGCCAGGAAGGACTTCCAATGACCATTCAGATCAACCGACAGGTCGATGCGAAAGGCCTCACTTGCCCGATGCCCATCCTGAAGACGGCCATGGCGATGAAGGAGCTCGTCGCGGGCGACATCGTCGAGGTGCTCGCCACGGACGCGGGTTCTGTCAAGGACTTCGCGGCCTGGTCACGCACGACCGGCAATCCGCTGATCGAGTCGAGCGTCGACGGCGCCGTCTTTCGATTCGTCCTACAGAAGAACTGAGGCACCCACGATGATCGGAACGCTGGACGCGACGGCGCCGGTTGCGCCGATCGAGCGCCCCGCGGCGCTCGACGACCACACAACACCCGGCTCGGAGCTCGTCAAGGAACTTGTGATCGTCAACTGGAGCGGCGATCTCGACCGAATCTGGCCGGTCCTGATCCTGTCGTCCACGGCGGCCGCCAGTGGCATTAAGACGAGGGTGTTCGTCACCTTCTGGGGCTTGCTTGCCTTCGTGCGGGACGACGTTCGGATCACCGGCGAGAACTGGATGCAGCGAATGCTGGCCGCCATGAATCGGCCGGGCATCGATCACGTCAAGCTCGGGAAGATGAACTTCCTCGGCATGGGGCCGTGGATGATGCACCGCCTTGCACGGCGATATCACGTCGCCAGCCCGCGCGAGCTCCTCGAGGCAGCGCAGGCCATGGGCGTGGAATTCATTCCCTGCCAGATGACGATGGACCTGCTCGGCCTCAAGGCCACGGACCTGGTCGATGGCATGGGTGAGCCGGCGGGTGCCGCGACCGCCATCGAGCTCATGACCGAAGCGAATGCCTCGCTGTTCATCTGAGGGAAGGAGCGTTCGACATGGCACAGACAGCACCAGCACCGACCATCACCCAGCTCATCGACGCACGCGGCAGCTACTGCCCGGGGCCGCTCATGGAGCTCATTCGAGCCATCCGGGAGGGCCAGGTCGGCGACGTCATCGCGGTGCGGTCCTCGGACAGCGGCTCGCGGGTGGACATCCCGATGTGGGTCGAGAAGGCGGGGCACGCGCTCCTCTGGATCGATAACGCCGACGGGTACGACGACATCGTCGTCGAGAAGCGGCGCTGAGGGCAGACCGATGAAGCGCGTCGTCATCGTCGGCGGCGGGGTGGGCGGCACGCTCGCCGCCAACCTCATCGCCCGAAGGCTGAAGCGACAGATCCGACGGGGAGAGGTCAGCGTGACCGTGGTGGACGAGGGCGGTCAGCACGTCTACCAGCCCGGGTTCATGTACATCGCCATGGGCAGCGAGGTTGCGGACGATCTGGTGCGGCCGGAGAGGACGCTCCTGGATTCCGAAGTGCGGCTGGAAGTTGGTCGAGTGCGGAAGATCCATGAGAAGCGACACCTCGTCGAGCTGGAGGACGGCAGCCGGCTGCACTACGACCAGCTCGTCCTTGCTCCGGGCGCCCGGATCCTTCCCGAGGCGATCGAGAACTTCGCGTCCGAGGCGCATCACTTCTACGGAGCCGATGCGGCGCAGCGCCTCCGGCTCGCGCTCGACGAGTTCGCCGGTGGTCGGATCGTCATCGGCATCGCGTCGATGCCCTACAAGTGCCCGCCAGCGCCGCTGGAGGTGGCATTCCTGATCGAGGACGAGCTGCGCCGCCGAGACCTGCGCGACAGGACGGAGATCCACTTCTGCAGTCCCATCGGTCGGGCATTCACGATCGAGTCGGTCTCGGAGATGGCGACGCCGATCCTCGCCGAGCGAGGCATCGAGCTGCACACGTTCTTCAACGTGGAGGCCATCGACGCCGATCGGCACGTCGTCGTCAGCCTCGAGGGCGAGGAGATGCCATACGACCTCTTGATTCTGGTCCCGCCGCACAAGGGCCAGCAATTCCTCATTGACTCCGGCCTGGCGCCGGCGCCGGGCGGATGGCTGCCAACCGATCGCCACACCCTCCAGGTGGGCGGCAGGCATGACGTGTACGCCCTCGGCGACGCCACCGACCTCCCCCTGTCGAAGGCGGGATCGACCGCGCACTTCGAGGCGCCAGTCGTGGCGGAGCGCGTGGCTGCAGCGATCAACGGCACCGAGCCGGACGCGGTCCTCGGCAGCTACACCGGGAAGGTGATGTGCTTCTTCGAGGTCGGCGATGGCAAGGGCACGCTGCTCCAGTTCGACTACGACCATCCGCCGCGGCCGCCGCGGCCGAACCGGCTCTGGCACCTCGGCAAGATCGTCTTCAACAAGACGTACTGGCACACGGTGCCACGAGGGCGTGTCTGATCACGCGGCTTGGAGCCGGACGGCCCGATTCTGCGGGCCGTCCGGCAGTCGAGAGCGACGACGTCGGCGGTCATGGTTGGCAGGACAAGGCCGAGGCGCCGCCCGACGGCGGACGGACGAAAGGGAGACCGCAATGATGACCGCCGATTCAACCACTCCGCTGGACGTCCCGCGGGTCGCCGATCTGATGACCATCGATCCGGTCACGGTCGCCATCGATGCCCCTATCGAGGTGGCAGAAGAGCTGATGCGAAGGCATCACGTCTCCGGGCTGCCCGTGGTCGATGAAGCCGGGCGGCTCATCGGGGTAATCAGCCAGACCGACATTCTCTTCCTCGACGTCCCGACGGTACGGGACCTCATCCGCCATCGCGCACGCGGCGTGCGTGTCGGCGAGGTGATGAGCACGCCGCCCGTCACCGTCGACGTCAGTGCGTCGCTCCAGGACGCGGCCATTCGCATGCAGCGCGAGCACATCCACCGCCTCGTCGCGGTGGACGACCACGGACGACCTGTCGGCGTCATTTCGGCGATGGACTTCGTGACTCTTGCAGCGGAGGGCTAGGCGCAGGTCACGCGGCGATGGGCTGCGCGGCGCCGGGATCGAGGACGATCTCCTCGACCCCGGCGTCGATGCCGTCGGCCAGGACCGGGTGCCCGGCCTGGGTCAGAGGTGACGCATTGGCGCGTTCTCGGCCAGCATCGAAGCTGTCACGCGCTCGAATCGGAGTTCCGCAGGCCAGCTCGAGGATCAGGCCCACGAGTCGCGTGCCAACGCCCTGGCCCTGGAGGTCGTCAGCCACCGCGAACGCGATCTCGGCCGATGACGGCCCGTCGAGCTGGAGCAAGTGCGTGGGCGACGATGGCGCCGTCGAGCGGCCCGGGCTCGCGAAGGACCCCGACGAACCCAGGTGCGCCGGCCAGGCGGAGCGATGAACGCGATCGGCGCTTCGCCGCAGCTGAGGAAGCGGCGGCGGCGAGACTCCGGCGAGAGGCGCGCGTAGAAGTCGGAGAGGGCGGAGGCATCTTCACGCTCGATCGGGCGGATCGATACCCATCGGTCGTGGCCGATGTCCACCCGCATCGGGAAGGTCGGTCGGTCGTGGGATTTGATTGCGTTCATGCGTCCGTACCTCTCCGCTGACTGCATCCTCGGGCGAATAGCGGTCGCGATGCAGGGCCGGATGGCCCGATGTCGCAGGGTCCGAATACCCGCCCGCGCGCACCATCCATCGGGCAAACTCGACGGATGGAGATCGTCACCTCCGAGGAAGCCGTCGCGGGCATCCGTTCCGGGCAACAGGTGTTCGTGCATGGCGGGGCGGCGACGCCGTCGGTCCTCCTGGACGCCCTCGTCGCGCGCGCCGCGGAGCTGCGTGACGTCGGCATGATTCACATCCACACGGAGGGGCCCGCGCCGCACCTGGCGCCGGAGGTGGCCGAGAGCTTCCGCCATCGAGCCCTCTTCATCGGCGGCAACGCGCGAACGGCAGTGAACGAGGGTCGCGCCGACTACGTCCCCGTCTTCCTGTCCGACATCCCGGAGCTCTTCACGACCGGCATCCAGCCGCTCGATGCGGTCCTCATCAACGTGAGCCCGCCCGACGCGCATGGCTACTGCTCGCTCGGCACCAGCGTGGATGCCGCCCTGTCCGCCATTCACGCGTCCGATGTGGTGATCGCGCAGATCAACACGTCGATGCCGCGCACGCTTGGCGACTCGTTCGTCCACGTCGACCAGATCGACCTCGCGGTGCACGTCGACCAGCCACCGCATGAGCACGTCCTCCCCGCGGTCGGCGATGTCGAGCGGCGCATCGGCGAGTACGTGGCCGAGCTCATCCCGGATCGCGCGACCATCCAGATGGGCATCGGCTCGATCCCGACTGCGGTGGCGATGGCCTTGCGCACGAAGCACGACCTCGGCGTCCACACCGAGCTTCTGACCGATCCGGTGATCGATCTCGTCGAGGCGGGGGCCGTGACCGGGGACGCCAAGGAGATCAACCGCGGCAAGATCGTCACGGCCTTCCTCATGGGCTCGCAGCGCCTGTACGACTTCGTCGACGACAACCCGATGATCGAGATGCGCCCGGTCGACTACACGAACGACACAAGCGTTATCCGCCGCTTCCGACGGATGATCGCGATCAACTCGGCCATTTCGGTCGACCTGACCGGCCAGGTCTCCGCCGATTCGATCGGGACGCGCTTCTACTCCGGCGTGGGAGGCCAGATGGACTTCATGCGCGGCGCGGCCCTGGCGCCTGAGGGCCGTGCCATCATCGCCCTGCCATCACGTGCGGCCGGCGGTGCGATCTCCCGAATCGTCTCGGTCCTCGCACCCGGCGCCGGTGTGGTCACCAGCCGAGCCCATGTCCGAACGGTGGTGACCGAGTTCGGGGTCGCCGAGCTCTTCGGCCGCAGCATCCGGGAACGGATCGCCGCGCTCATCGCGATCGCGCATCCCGACGTCAGGGATGACCTGTCCCGGGAAGCCCACCGGCTCTACCACGTGTAGCGGAGGCGCCGCCTCCGTGCCATCGGCCCGTGGAAGCGGGGCCGATCGGCACTCGCCCCTCCCCGGCCGCAGGGTCGAGACTCATGTCCAACACGCGACGGAGGCAGACCGATGGTCGCCAAGCAACCCGAAACGGGTCCATTCGCCGATCTCATCATGTGGCTCGAGGACCACGCCGTTCCCTATGAGCTGCATCCCCATCCCCTTGCCTACACCGCCAGCGCCACGGCACATGCCGAGGGAGTGAGCGAACGAACGTTCGCCAAAGTCGTGGGCGTCCGCACCGCCGAGGGGATCCGGGTGCTCGCTGTGGTGGATGCCACCCACCACGTCGATCTTGTACGACTGGCCGCCTTTCTCGTCACCGACTGGGTGACGCTGCTGGCCGAGCAGCAGCTGGTGGAGATCCTGCCCCAGTGCGAGGCCGGCACGATTCCGCCCGTCCCCGAGCTCGTCCAGCTGGATGTCGTTGCCGACGAGGCCGTCCGCGCGGACCCGCAGATCAGCTTCAACGCCGGCAGCCATCGCACCGCGGTGCGGGTCGACCGCGAGGCCTGGGAGCGGGCCGCGGGCATCCGCTTCGGATCGTTCGCGACGGCCGCCGCGCCGATTGCCTGACCTATCGAGCGGCGGGCGGTTCGAGCTCCAGAGTGAACAGGAGCTCGCGGCCCCGTGCCAGCGTATCGGGCCGATTGCGCTCCGCGAGCTCCATCTCGCGGAGCAGCGCATGCGCATCATCCGGGATCGCCTCTCGCTGGGCCTGCGAGCGATGAAGCCGACCGGACTCGTGAAGCAGAAAGGCCGCATACAGGTCCTCGGGCGGGACGGACCCGACGAGGCGCTCATAGGCGGGGTTCGACCACAGCCGCGGCACAAGGCGGCCGAAGAAGGACAGGGCGTCGTCTGAAAGATGGTCGCTCCGCTGGCTGTGACCGGGAAGCCGCAAGATCGGCGCCGGGGAGCGGAAGATGAGCAGCAGCGCATCGGCTCCGACGCGTTCGCCGGTGAGCCAGCCGCCGAAGCTCACGAAGCTGTTGCGCATTCCCAGGCGATCGACGACGCGGATCCGTCCCCAGCTGAACGGCTGTGAGATCGGCGCGTCAGCGTCTCGATCCACGAGCTGCGTCTGGCCGTGCCCGTTCTCGGTGATCCAGCAGCTGACGGTCTGCGGGTCGAAGTGCCGCCGCGTCGGCGCGTCACGGATCATCGCCATGAGGCACGAGTCCGTCACCTCGGCGCCCGGTGGCGTCCTGAACGCCACGAAGCCGAGGTCGGCCATCAGGCCGGCCGCCTCGTCGATCGTGAGCGCAGGCTGCTCGATGGACTCCGGTGGCATCGAGATCGGAACGCGGTCGCGCGCGCCCCTGGGCGTCGCCCGGCCCGTTCGCTCATCCATGCGTCAAGCCTAACCGGCTCCGATCCGTATGGCCCGTCATCGCCGGCCGAACGGCACTCCGGAGCGCTGGCGCCGGGTCATACCATGACTGCATGACCGGACAGCAGTCTGCCGCCGTCGAGCTCGGGGCCGGATGGTTCGGGTCAGGCCTCTCGCCGCACGCCGTCTCGCGGCTCGCGGAATGCTGCGCATCGGTCCGGAGTTTCGCCGCCGAAGACGTCATCCTCCGTGAGGGCGCCAACACCGATACCTTCGGGATCGTCCTCGAAGGCCGGATTGCGCTTCGCCTCCTCGTCCCGGAGCGCGGAGCAGTGACCGTCATGACGGTCGAGCCGGGCGACGTGGTCGGCTGGTCGGCCCTGGTCCCGCCGTACCGGGCGACCTCGACCGCGGTGGCCGTCGAGCCGACCCGGCTGCTCGCCTTCGAAAGCACGCCGCTGCGCAAGGCGCTCCAGGAGGACCCGGCGCTGGCGGCCACGGTCTACCCGCGCGTGCTCGAGGCGGTGGCGCGCCGGCTCGGCGCGACTCGCCATCAGCTCCTCGACCTGTACGGTGGGGACAAGGAAGTCGTGACCTGGTGATCGGCATCGCGCCAGCTCCGCCCGGGTATCTCCCGCGAGGCGAGTTGGACCGGCTGATCGCGATCCTGCGCGACGAGGGGCGCACCGTCATCGGCCCGATCGCCCGGGACGGGGCGATCGTGTACGACGAGGTCACCTCCACCGCTGACCTGCCAGTGGGATGGACCGATGATCAGGCCCCCGGGCGCTATCGGCTCAACCAGACCGGAAGCCCGCGCCTGTTCGACTTCACGGTGGGACCCCAGGGCTGGAAGCGATACACCCAGCCGCCGCGCGTGCCGATCGGCACCGCGCTGCGCGAGGACGGCGCGGTCCGGTTCGAGGACGCAGTCCCCGATCCGCCGCGGCTCGCCTTCCTGGGCGTTCGCGCCTGCGAGATCGCCGCCATGCTGGTCCAGGACCGCGCGCTCGCTGCCGGGCCGTTCGTCGACGACGACTACCGTGCCCGTCGTGCCGCCGCGCTCGTGATCGCCGTGCAGTGCACCCGCGCCGGATCGACCTGCTTCTGCACCTCGATGGGCACCGGCCCCGAGGTGACCGAAGGGCACGACCTGGTGCTGACCGAGCTGGACGACGGCTTCGTGGTCGAAGCCGGCAGCCAGGAGGGCGCCCGACTGCTGCAGGCGCTGTCGACGGAGCCGGCGCTGGATGGGCATCGCGCCGCCGCCACAGCGGGCGTGGCCTCGGCCCGCGCGGCCATGGCCGGGCAGGGCGTCGCGGCAGACGGACTTGCCGCGCGCCTGATGGACCGGCTCGACAGCCCGCGCTGGATCGAGGTCGCCGACCGTTGCCTCGCATGCGCCAACTGCACGATGGTCTGCCCCACGTGCTTCTGCACCAGCGTTGGCGCCGTTTCCGACCTGGACGGGGCGGTGACCACGACCGAGCGGCACTGGGACTCGTGCTTCAACGGCGACTTCGCCAAGGTCGCCGGTGGCAACTTCCGGCCGCGGCGGCAGGACCGCTATCGGCAGTGGCTCACCCATAAGTTCGCCACCTGGCACGAGCAGTTCGGGACCTCCGGATGCGTTGGGTGCGGGCGATGCATCACGTGGTGCCCGGTTGGCATCGACGTGCGCGAGGAGCTCGCTGCCATCGCACCCCCGTACGACGCGCCGGCGCCGCCCGTGGCCCGGCCCCCGACACTCGACAGTCTCGTGCCGCTTCCGCTCATCAGCGTGCCGCCCAGCGTCCAGGCGCCCCCCGAGCGCGAGGCCCACACGATCGTCGCGACGGTCGTCGGCGTGGGCTCCGAGACCGCCGACACGTTCACGCTGCGCCTGGAGCCCCGCGACCCGGCGCTACTCGGGCGCCAGGCCCGGCCAGTTCGTCATGGTCCACCAGCCGGGATTCTCGCCGCTCCCGATCTCGGTCTCGCGCGTCGCCGACGGGCTGCTCTGGCTCACCATTCGTGCGGCCGGACCAGCGACCCAGGCGGTCGTGCACCTGCGAGCCCGGAGCGGAGGTCGGCCTTCGCGGGCCGCTGGGGGAGGGTTGGCCGCTCGAGCGCGCGATGGACCGCGATGTCGTCATCGTGGCGGGCGGCATCGGGCTGGCCCCGCTTCGACCGGTGATCGACGAGCTGCTGCGCAGGCCGGAGCGATTCGGGTCCGCCCTGCTGGCATACGGCGCGCGGACGCCGCAGGATCGGCTCTATACCGGGGAGCTGGACGCGTGGCGGCGCGCGGGCATGGACGTCGCCGAGATCGTCGATCGCGCCGGCGCCGATTGGCTCGGCCAGGTCGGCGTCGTGACCCAGCTGCTCGACCGCCGCGACTGGCACGGACGCCAGGCAGTCGCCTTCCTGTGCGGCCCGGAGCGGATGATGACCGCGACCGTCAGCGCGCTGCGCACAGCGGGGATCACGCGACGCCGCATCTTCGTGTCGCTCGAACGGCACATGGACTGCGGCATCGGCATCTGCGGCCACTGCCAGATGGGCCCGTTCTTCGTCTGCCGCGACGGCCCGGTCTTCTCGGTGTCGGACCTCGGCGATCTGTTCGGCCGGGAGGGAATCTGATGACCACGCATGAGGCCAATCGCCCGCGCGTCGGCGTCGTCAAGCTCGCCTCATGCGACGGCTGCCAGCTGACGCTGCTCGATCTGGAGGAGCAGCTGCTGCCGATCGCGCAGCGCTTCGAGCTGGTCGAATTCCCGGAAGCGACCTCTCGCCGCTCCGACGGACCGTACGACGTCCTCCTGGTCGAGGGCTCCGTGAGCACGCCGCAGCAGGCGGAGGAGATCGTGCACCTGCGGTCGCGAACCCAGCTGCTGGTGACCATCGGCGCCTGCGCCACTGCGGGCGGCATCCAGGCCCTGCGCAACTGGGCCGATGAGCCGAGCTGGCGCGCCGCCGTCTACCCCACGCCGGAGTACGTCGGGTCATTGGCAACCAGTACGCCGGTATCCGAGCACGTGCAGGTCGACGCCGAGCTGCGCGGTTGCCCGATCGATCCCGGACAGCTGCTCGAGCTGCTGACCGCCCTGCGGATCGGCCGCCGGCCGCAGCTGTCGGGCGAGTCGGTCTGCCTGGAGTGCAAACGGCGCGGGAACGTGTGCGTGCTCGTCGCCGGCGGGCAGCCATGCATGGGCCCGCTGACGCAGACTGGCTGCGGTGCGATCTGCCCCGCCTATGGACGTGCCTGCTACGCCTGCTTCGGTCCGCGCGAGCAAGCCAACACCGCGAGCCTGCACCGCTGGTTCGCGCAGGATCGCGAGCTGATCCAGGTCGACCGCCTCTTCGCCGGGTTCAACGCCTGGGCTCCACCGTTCCGCGAGCCTGCCGGCCGCGCGGTCGCCGCTGCACACCGTGAGGACGGAGCCGATGCACCAGACCGATGAGGTTCAGGTCGATGTCGGCCAGCTGACCCGCGTCGAGGGCGAGGGCCGGCTGTCGCTCACCGTGCGTGATGGGCAGGTGACGAAGGCGCACCTCGAGATCTTCGAGGCGCCGCGCTACTTCGAGCGCCTGGTGGTCGGTCGGACGCCGGACGAGGTGATCGACATCGTGGCGCGCATCTGTGGCATCTGCCCCGTCGCCTACCAGATGTCGGCGGTCCACGCCTTCGAGGACCTCTTCGGCGTCGGGATCGACCCGGAGATCCGCCGCCTGCGACGCCTCTTCTATTGCGGCGAGTGGATCGAGAGCCACGCACTGCACGTCTACCTGCTGCACGCCCCCGACTTCCTCGGGTACCCGAGTGCTGTCGAGCTTGCCGCGGACCACCCGGATGTCGTGCAGCGCGGCCTGCGCCTCAAGCGGCTCGGCAACCGCATCGTGGCCATCCTGGGTGGGCGGCCGATCCATCCCGTCAGCGTCCGCGTCGGCGGGTTCTCGCGAGCGCCGCGGACCGCCGAGCTCGACGAGATTCGAGGTGCTCTGCCAGATGCGATCGCTGATGCGCGCGAGACGGTCCGCTGGGCGGCCTCGCTCGCGCCGCCGTCGTATGCGCGCGAGCCGCGGCTCGTCAGCCTGCGCCACGCCGACGAGTACCCGATGAACGATGGCCGCATCGTCTCGAGCGACGGGCTCGACCTCGCCCCGGGGGCATGGGCCGATGCCTTCGCCGAGCGCCAGGTCCCGTGGTCGAACGCGCTGCAGGCGGTCAGCCACGACGGGACCCCATACCTGCTGGGTCCGACGGCTCGCGTCGCGCTGGCCGGGGCGGCGCTGCACCCGGTCGCGGCCGATGCGCTGCGCGAGACCGGGCTCGGCGACGAGCTGCGGACCAACGTCTTCCGCAGCATCGTCGCGCGGTCGGTCGAGCTGCTCCACGCCCTGGCCGAGGCTTCTGACATCCTCGACACCTACCGGCCACCGGCAGCTCCGCTGGAGCCATGGGTGGCCAAGCCGGGGATTGCGGCGTGGTCGACCGAGGCACCACGCGGGCTCCTCTTCCATCGCTACGAGATCGGCGAGGACGGCCTCGTGCGCAATGCGCAGATCGTGCCGCCGACGAGCCAGAACCAGGCGGCGATCGAGCACGACCTGGCCATGTTCGCCCCCAGCGTCCTCTCGCTGCCTCACGCGGAGATGACGCATCAGCTCGAGCAGCTCATCCGCAGTTATGACCCGTGCATCAGTTGTGCGACCCACTTCCTGGACCTGCGAATCGAGAAGGGCTGAGATGATGCGTGTGGTGACGGTGCTCGTGTGCGGCGAGCCCATGCGCGGCGACGACGGCGTTGCCAGCGAAGTTCTTCAGCATCTCCCGGCGACGACCCATTCCCTGCTCCGCGTCGAGCATGTGGGGCTGCTGACGCCGGACCACCTGCTCGCCGCCGATGGGCCGGTCATCCTGTTGGACGCGGTCGATGGGCCACCGGCGGGCGAAGTCGTCGACATGCCGCTCAGCCGGCTGATGGCAGCATCCGACGCCGGGATCAGCCCGGCGTCGAGCCACGGGCTGCCCCTGCGGGCCTCGATCCAGATCGTCGAGCGGCTCGCGGGTGCAATGCCCGAGGGCCGTTTCATCGGCGTCGCGGGCGCCGACTACCAGCTCGGGGCACCATTGAGCACGGCAGTACGTGATGCCGTTCCGCGGTGTGCGGAGCGGCTGAACCACTGGGCTCGTGTGCTTGCACACGGAACGAGGAGCTCGACATGTGCCTGACGATGCCGGCGCGCGTGATCGCCGTCGACGGCGCCTGGGCAGAGATTGACGTCGACGGGATCCGTCGCCGGGCATCGACACTGCCGGTCCCCGAGGTCCAGCCGGGTGATTGGGCACTCGTCGCCGCGGGGACGCTCGTGCGGCTTCTCGACCCCGAGCTCGCCCAGGAGATCGCCGATGCCGCGCAGGTCGCGCGCCACGGATCCGAACCATCAGCGCTGTCGGAGGCACGATGAACCGCTCGCTCCAATCAATCGATGCCGCATTGAGCGCGTCCCGGCTCCGGACCGGCCTCGCCCTCGCCGGCGCCACCGCGCTCGTGAGCGGGATATCGGTCTTCGTCAACGCGTCTGCCGTGCGTGCCTTTGACGATCCGGTGCTCTACACGACCCTGAAGAACGGCGTTGCAGCGAGCCTCCTCCTGGCGATGGCGCTCGCTGTCGTGCGCGGCCCGTGGATCACACGCGCTGGGGTCGTGCCCGGGCTGGTGGCACTCGGCATCCTGGGTGGCAGCGTTCCCTTCGTCCTCTTCTTCACCGGCCTGGCCGAGGCGACGGCTCCGGCGGCGGCCGTCATCCACAAGACGCTGTTCGTGTGGGTCGCCATCCTGGCCGTGCTGTTCCTCGGCGAGCGCCTCGGCCGGCTGCAGGTCATGGCCATCGGCGTGCTGCTGGCCAGCCAGCTCCTGATCCAGACGCCCACGGGCGTCGGCTGGGGCGCTGGAGAGACGCTCATCGCCGCCGCGACGGCATTCTGGGCGGTCGAGATCATCGTGGCCAAGCGCGTCCTCGTCGACGTGCGTTCGCCGGTGGCTGCGGCCGCGCGAATGGGCATCGGCCTTGTGCTGCTGGTGGTGTTCCTCGGCTTCAGCGGCGGCCTCGATGGGATCGGGAGCCTCGGCGCCGGAACAGTGGGCATGGGTGCTGATCACCGGCGTCCTGCTCACCGGCTACGTGGGCACCTGGTACGCCGCCCTGCGGCGCGCTCCGGCGAGCGCGGTGACGGCGATCCTGACCCTCGGAGCACCCATCACGGCTGTCCTTCAGATGGCCTCGACCGGCCAGGTCCCGGCCCTTGGACCCGCGCTCGGGTATGCGATCGGCGCCGCCGCCGCCCTTGCCGTGGCCTGGCTCGCGCTGCGCCAGCCATCTGCCTCACGGCAGCCGGCACCGGCGGAGGCCTAGGATGGATGGACGCCGTGGCGGTTGACCACGCTCCCGCAGCTGGACCCGCTGCTGCCGCACCCGGTCCGGTCCTGTTCGCACGCTACGCCTATCCGCCGAACCGGCTGGGCCTCTGCGGGCCGGATGATGCGCCATCGCTCCAGGCGGGCGCGCTGGCCGGAGCAACCGCGGAACTCCGCGAGCTTGCTCGCGGATTCGAGGGCGCGTACCCGTACCTCAGCCTTATCGCTCAGGAGAACGGCATCGCGGACCCGCTCGACCGGCGCGTGGTCGAGGCCTACTGGCTCGGTGGCGATCTGAGCGCCCGGATCGCGCCCCGCTCCCTGCACCGCAACGTGAACGATCGCTTCCGCGGTCGAATGACCGCCGGCGATTGGCGCTGGCTCGAACGCGCGCTGGCAGCGGGATCGCGGCCGATCCACGCCTTCCACGTGCTCGAGATCTTCCCGCGGGCCGGGCTCATGCGCGGGGACTCCGCCCCGATCCTGGAGACGATCGACTCGTGCCGAGTCCGGTGGGGCCGGCTGGTGAGAGCGGACGGCGACCAGGTCATCGTGAGCGCGTCCCGTCTGGAGCTCGTCGACGGAGCCCTGCGCATCGGTGGGGAAGGGCTCGAGACCGTCACCGCGTGGTACGACGGCCACGGCCTCCTGGGAGGCGCGCGACCCGGCGACCCGATCTCACTTCACTGGGGCTGGGCGTGCGATCGGCTGTCGGCATCGCAGCTGCGGCGGCTGGTGGCCTGGACGGACGCGGCTTTGCGGGTCACCAACCAGGCGATCTGACCGACACCTCACCATCATCTTCTCGCTCCCAGAGCACCACGAAGGCCGGGCCTCGTGGCCCGGCCTTCGGTCCGGTCGCTGCCTCGATCAGGCGGCCTTGACCTTGATCTCGCGGGGCTTCGTCTCCTCCGCCTTCGGGAACGTGAGGGTCAGGATGCCCTCGGCATAGGTCCCCTGGGCGGCATCGACCTTGAGCCCGCTCGGAAGCGTGATGCTCCGATGGAGCGTGGCGCGGTTCAGCTCGCGGACCAGGTACCCCTGCTCCTCGCGCTTCACCTCATCGTGGAACGCGCCTTCGATCGTCAGCACGTCGCCGCTGACCGTCGAGTGGATCTCCTCGGCCTTGATCCCGGGCATCGCAACCTTCACCACGAACGCCTCGGGAGTCGTGTAGGCGTCGATCGCCGGCCGACCGACGCGCTCGATCGAGGCCCACTCACGGGGCGACACGAACGAGTCGTCAAAGAGCCGATCAACCGCTTCGCGCAGCGTCGGCAGCTCCGTTCCAATGCGCGATCGCATCAGTGTCATGCTCAACCTTCCTTGTCTCCGGGCCGACCAGGGCGGCCTCGTCCACCCTCAGGCTGTGCCACGATCTCGGCGGTGCCCAGTGCCGGACGTCCCGTTCTGGCACGACCGATGGCGTGTCGACGGCAGCGACGTGGGATCGGTCATTCCGCGTTCGAGACACCGCCACCGAAATCGGGAATGGGCCAACTGGCCCGCTCGAATCAGGCCGTCGGGCGGGTGGACCGGCTGGACGATGGCGCGAGGATTCAGGCATGCCGACATCGCCGCGCTTCCCGGGCACTCCCGCCATCTGCGATGGCTCGGAGGCCATCGCCTCGGTCGAGACTCGAATCAGCGAGGGAGCGTGCTCCTACCCCATCACGCCGTCGACCACGATGCCCGCCGTCTACCAGGCAGCGGTCGCCGACGGCCGCACGAACCTGTGGGGCACACCGCTCGCATTCCTGGAGCCGGAGAGCGAGCACTCCTCGGCGACGGCCGCGGAGGGGTTCGCCCTCGCGGGCGGCCGCGTCGTCAACTTCACCGCCGGCCAGGGCCTGATCCTCATGAAGGAGGTCCTCTACGTCATCGCCGGCAAGCGGCTCCCCGTGGTCTTCCACATCGGGGCACGAGCCCTCACCAGCCAGAGCCTGAGCATCCATGCCGGGCACGACGATGTGATGGGCGTCGCCGACTGCGGCTGGGGCATTCTCTTCGCACGCAACGTGCAGGAGGCCGCCGACTTCACGGCCATCGCCCGACGCGTCGCGGAGGAGACGAGCACGCCGTTCTTCGTCGTGCAGGACGGCTTCCTGACGACGCACACGCTCGAGAATGCGAACCTGCCCGAGGACCAGCTGCTCCGCGAGTTCGTCGGCGATCCGCGCGAGCGCCTCCAGAGCCTGTTCGACCCGTCGACCGCCATCATGAGCGGCGTCGTCGCCAACCAGGATGCGTACATGCCGGGCAAGATCGCCCAGCGCGCGTTCTACGACATGCTCAAGCCTGCACTGCATCGCGCATTCGGCGAGTGGGCCGAGCTCACCGGCCGGCACTACGGTCTACTCGCCGCCCACCGCATCGCGGACGCGGAAACGGTGCTCATTTCGATGGGAACGATCGCTGACTCTGCCGTTGCCGTCGTCGATCACCTTCGCGCGGGCGGACGCTCGGTCGGGGCCCTAGGCGTCACCGCGTTTCGCCCGTTTCCCGCCGACGAGCTGGCCGATGCGATCGCCGGCGCTCGCGCCGTCGCTGTGATCGAGCGCACCGACGAGCCGGCGGCCGCGGACAACCCACTCACCCGCGAGCTGAAGGCAGCGCTGGCCGACCGTGCCGCGCGCGGCGCCTCGATCCCGATCGTCGTCTCAGCCACCGCCGGGCTCGGTAGCCGGGACGTCTCCGCCGGTGACCTGGTCAGCGTCTTCGACTGGCTGGACCGGCCGGGCCTCGGCGAGGGGCCACGCTGGGCGAGCCTGGGCATCCGACATCCGTCGGCCCTTGAGCCGAGCCTGGTGAGCATCCGCCCGGCGGGGGCGTACAGCCTTCGCGGACACTCGATCGGTGGGCTGGGCAGCGTCACGACGAACAAGCTGCTGGCGACCATCATGGGCGAGCTCTTCGGCAAGTACGTCCAGGCCTACCCGCGCTATGGCTCGGAGAAGAAGGGGCTGCCGACGACCTACTTCCTGACCCTGGCCGACGAGCCGATCCGGCTCCATGCCGAATTGAAGACCGTCGACTTCGTGCCGCTCCACGACGTGAGCGGCTTCCACCAGGGCGCGCTGGCCGGCCTGGTCGACGAAGGCACCGTGTTCGTCCAGAGCACGCTCACCGAACCGGCCGCCATCTGGGCGTCGGTGCCGGAACGCGCGCGCGAGGAGATCACGGCACGCGGACATCCGCCTCATCGCCCTCGATACCGCCGAAATGGCGCGTCGTCGCGCGCCGCGACCCGATCTCGTGATGCGCATGCAGGGCGTGGCCCTGGTCGGCGTCTTCCTGCGCGTCTCGCCATTCGCAGCTGCGGCCGGCTACGACCGCGATCGGCTGCTCGACGAGGTGCGAGCCCGTCTGGGCCGCTTCTATGGCAAGCGCGGCACCGCCGTCATCGACGCGAACCTCGAGCTGATCGCGGAGGCGTACGACACGGCCATCGACGTAACGGCGTCCATCTCGGCGACGCGGGAGCGAACGCATGCAGCCTGACGTCGCGACTTCCTCACTCAGGGCATTCAACGACGACGTGCTGGACCTTTACCGGCGCGGCGTGGCCGAGACGGAGCTGCCCGCCGGCGAACTCGTCGCTCGGAGCCTGATGCCACCTGGATCGGCGGTGGGACGCGATTTCAGCAGCCTGGCGCCCACCATCCCCGAGCTCCTGGCGGAGTTGTGCACCGGCTGCATG
Organism: uncultured Chloroflexia bacterium; assembly: GCA_963725885.1. Taxonomy (GTDB): domain Bacteria; phylum Chloroflexota; class Limnocylindria; order QHBO01; family QHBO01; genus JACDBZ01. Next base: position 441,111 of record CAVSAH010000002.1, read on the forward strand.
GCGTGCGTCAACGTGTGTCCGGACTCGGCGCTGTACGCCATCGCGATCCCGGAGTCGCAGCTGGCGGATGCGACTCGGACGTACTTCAGCGGCGAGCACGCCGACGCCGAAGCCGCCGACGTCCTCGCCCACTTCTCCGAGACCTCGAAGTACGGGCGGCAGGCCGCCGCTCGCGGGCTCGAGCCCGCGAAGTTCGGCCTCTTCGTCGACCCGACAAAGTGCAAGGGGTGCGCGGAGTGCGTCGCCGTGTGCCCGGCTGCCGCGCTCAGAATGATCCCCAAGGTGGTCGACGCCGGCAATGGGTCCTCGACCGTCGAGATCGCCCGCCGCGAGCTCGAGTTCTTCCGCTCGCTGCCCCCGACGCCTGAGGCCTACCGATCCGACGCCGTCCTTGCCGACCTCATGCTCGGCGAGCACGCGTTCGGCTACGTCGGTGGTGCGGGATCGTGCGCGGGCTGCGGCGAGGCCACCGCGATCCGCATGATGGTCGCCGCCACGCGCCAGGTCCACGGTCCGGACTCGATGGGCATCGTGGCCGCAACCGGCTGCAACTCCGTCTATGGCGCGACCTACCCATTCAACCCGTACCTCGTTCCGTGGACGAATTCGCTGTTCGAGAACGCGCCGGCAGATGCGCTGGGCATCCGGGCCCGATGGGACCAGGACGGACATCCCGAGCGGAGGCTCTGGGTCCTGGGTGGCGACGGCGCGATGTACGACATCGGCTTCCAATCCCTCTCGCGGATGGTCGCCTCCGGTTCGGACATCAAGGTGCTCGTGCTCGACACACAGGTGTATTCCAACACCGGCGGCCAGGCGTCGACGGCAACGTTCGGCGGCCAGGTCACGAAGCTCACGGCATACGGAAAGGCCCAGCACGGCAAGCCCGAGCGGCGCAAGGAGCTCGGGCGCATCCTCATGAGCCACGGCGAGGTCTACGTGGCCCAGGTCAGCACCGCCCACGTCAACCACTTCTATCGAGCGGTCATGGAGGCGAACGCCTACCCCGGCCCGGCGGTCCTGATCGCCTACACGCCATGCATGCCGGAGCATGGCATCGCCGACGATGCCGGGGCCCGCTCCGTGAAGGCGGCGGTCGATTCACGGGCATTCCCGCTCTTCACCTACGACCCTCGCCGCGGCGACACGATCGCCGAGCGGCTCAGCCTGGCCGGCAACCCGTCGGTCGAGGACGACTGGCATCGCCTGCCCAATGGCACTGACTACGACTTCGTCGAGTTCGCCCGCGGCGAGGGTCGCTTCGCACCGCACTTCGGGGCGGACGGCATGCCGTCGCCCGAGATCCTCGCCACCCGCGATGATCGCCGCGCGAACTGGCGAACGCTCCAGGAGCTGGCCGGGATCGGCCGCGAGCCGGCGGCGCGCCGACCGATCGACTTCACGGATACAACAGGGACGCTGACCGCCGAGCAGGCGCGGGCGGCGGCCGCGACCTGCCTGCAGTGCGCCGACCCGACGTGCGTGGCAGCCTGCCCGATTCGAGTGGACATCCCGCGCTACCTGGAGCTCGTCGCGATCGGCGACTTCGCGAGCGCGGCGGATGTCCTTGCCAGCCGCAACCCGATGGCGGCGGTCACGAGCCGGGTCTGCGAGCAGGAGCGCCAATGCGAAGGCTCCTGCAAGCTGGCGGCTACCGAGGGGGCGGTCCCGATCCGCGCCATCGAACGATTCGTCGCCGATTGGGCCCGCGACAACCGGCCTGACGGAGCCGCGAGCACACCAACAGGGCGTCGGATCGCCGTCGTTGGCGCCGGACCGGCCGGACTTGCGTGTGCTGGCGAGCTCAGACGGCGCGGTCACGATGTCACCGTCTTCGACGCCTACGACGCACCGGGCGGCATCCTGCGCTACGGCATTCCGGGCTACCGCCTGCCCGATGCCATCGTGGACGACGAGATCGATCGCCTGAGGGACCTCGGGGTCCAGTTCGAGCTCGGCACACGGATCGGGGGGTTCGTCACGCTCGATCAGCTTCGATCAAGCCACGACGCGACGTTCCTCGCGATCGGGGTCGGTGACCCCGTCCTTGCCGACCTCCCAGGCACGGAGCTAGCCGGCGTCAACGATGCGAACGACTTCCTCGAGCGCGTCAATCGACCGCAAGCGGCCGATCTGCCGCGGGCGCGTCGGGTCGCGGTCGTCGGAGGCGGCAACGTGGCCATGGACGCGGCCCGCAGTGCCGTGCGCCTCGGCGCGGACCAAGTCACGATCGTGTACCGCCGCGGCCGAGCCGAGCTTCCGGCGTGCTCGGGCGAGATCCACGAGGCCGAGCGCGAGGGCGTCAACTTCATCTTCCTGGCAAGCCCTCTCGCGATCGAGGGCGACGCAGATGGCCGTGTGCGCGCGCTGCGCTGCGCGCGGATGAGCCTCGGCGAGCCTGATGCATCCGGCCGCCGGACCCCGGTCCCGACCGGCGACGAGGTCGAGCTCGCGGCCGACCTGGTCATCCTGGCGCTTGGCAGCCGCGTTGCCCCCTGGCTCGCGGAGGCGGAACCGACGCTCGTCGCTGACGAGTCGGCGCGACCGATGGTCAATGACGAGCTCGCCACCTCGCTTGCGGACGTGTATGCCGGCGGCGACCTTGTTCGCGGTGCGGCAACGGTCGTCGAGGCACTCGCCGATGGAATGCACGCTGCCCAGGCGATCGACGCTCGGTTCCTGAGAACGCCGTCGGTCTCCTGACCTGCCGTTTGGCGGGGCACGGGAGGACCTCCGGCACTGTCTCGGGACCGCGGGCGAGTAGACGCTGAAACCGAAAACCACCAGTGGGTGGGGTTGGGCGAGCGGGCACCGGCCCCGCCCACGTCGAGAGCCCGCGGAGGAGACCAACGTGAAGAAGCTCTTTGTCCTCCTCGCTGCCCTGGCGCTTGCGCTCGGCTTGACCGGCAGCACATTCGCCGCCGACGGCGAGCTGCCCCACACCGGGCGCGTCGTGTTCGTGGCCGGCGGCGACATCGAGGTCGGCGCCGACGAACAGGCCGACGCGGTCATCGTGATCAACGGTGACGCGCGAATCGCTGGAACCGTCGACTCGCTCGTCGTCGTCGACGGCACTGCGACGGTCACCGGCGCGACCATCGAGGGCATCGCGATCATCAACGGCTCGCTGGAGCTCGAGGCCGGCACGACCGTCCTCGGCAACATCGGGCAGCTGAACTCCGAAGTGGTTCAGGCCGAAGGCGTCGAGATCGTCGGCACGATCGACGACCTCACCGGGAACGTCGCCCTCTTCGGCGCGTTCATCGGCTTCGCGGCGCTCGCGATCTGGATCGGCGTCGGGATTGCGACGCTGGTCGCCGGTCTGCTGATGGCCGGTCTGGCCGCACGCCAGACGCGATCCGCGACCTCGCTGATTCGTCGGGAGCCAGGCAAGACGTTCCTCGTCGGACTTCTCGCGGTCATTGTCCCGCCGGTGCTTGCCGTGCTGGTGATGATCACGATCGTCGGCATTCCCGCTGGGCTGGCCCTGCTGATCCTGGTCTGGCCCCTGCTCGCCTTCATCGGCTACATCGTGGCTGCCATCTGGCTCGGAGAATGGCTGCTCGGTCGTCGCGAAGGTGCGATGCCGGCTGACCGACCCTACGCGGCCGCCGCGGTCGGCCTGATCGTGGCGTTCGTGCTCGGGCTGATCCCGCTCGTCTCTGCCGCGCTGTCGATCCTCGGCCTCGGTGCCGTGGTGCTCGCCTCGTGGCGCACGCTGCGCGGCAATCGGACGCTCACCCAGCCGGCGCCCCAGGCCACGGCGGCGGCGTGAAACCACTTACGACCCTTCAATCGCCCCCACGGAGGCACGACATGACCATCTCGACGGCTCCAACCCCTCGATCTGCCGCAGCGGCACCCGGGACGATGCGCGCGGCCGTCTTCCATGCGCCCGGAGACATCCGGGTCGAAGAAGTGCCGCGTCCGCGACCGGGTCCCGGCGAGGCCGTCATCCGCGTCACGCTGACGACCATCTGTGGAACGGACGTCCACATTCTCAAGGGCGAGTACCCCGTCCGTCCGGGACTCGTCGTCGGCCACGAGCCCGTGGGCGTCATCGACGAGCTCGGGCCCGGCGTGGTCGGGTACGAGGTCGGCGACCGCGTCCTCGTCGGCGCGATCACGCCGTGCGGACAGTGCCACGCCTGCCTCATCGGCAAGCCTGCCCAGTGCGGGCACGGCAGCGGCTTCGAGGCCATCGGCGGCTGGCGCTTCGGAAACACGATCGACGGCGCGCAGGCCGAGTACCTGCTCGTGCCGTATGCACAGGCGAACCTGGCCAAGATTCCGGAGGCGCTGACGGACGAGCAGGTTGTGCTTCTCGCCGACATCGCGTCGACCGGGTTCTCCGGCGCGGAGTCGGGCAAGGTCCGAATCGGCGACACCGTCGTTGTCTTCGCCCAGGGACCGATCGGCCTCTGCGCGACCGCGGGCGCCAAGCTCATGGGAGCGGCCAAGGTCATCGGCATCGACGGCGACCCGAACCGCGCCGCCATGGCGCGCCGGATGGGCGCGGACGTCGTGCTCGACCCGGAGGCGGTCGACGTCGTGGAGGAGGTCAAGTCCCTCACCGGCGGCTTTGGCGCTGACGTGGCCATCGAGGCGCTGGGTCTGCAGGAGACGTTCGAGAGCGCGCTGCGATGCGTGCGTCCGGGAGGGACCGTGTCCAGCCTCGGCGTGTACTCCGGCAAGCTCCAGGTCCCCTACGACGCGTTCGCGGCCGGGCTGGGCGATCACACGATCGTCACGACCCTGTGCCCAGGTGGCAAGGAGCGCATGGGTCGCCTGATGCGGATGGTCGAGTCCGGCCGATTCGACCCGACGCCCCTGATCACGCATCGGTTCAGCCTCGACCAGATCGGCGAGGCGTACGAGCTCTTCAGCAACCGGCGCGAGGGCGTCCTGAAGGTGGCGATTCGACCCTGAAGTGCGGGAGTGATCCATGGCTCGCATTGCACTGCCACGGTCTGACGCAGCCTCTGAGGGCCTGGCACCGCCCCGCCGCGGGGTCGCGCCCATCGAGTGGAGTTGGTCACGTTCGAGGATGCGGCCCACGCGGTCGCCTTCGAGCAGGCCGATGCGGTCGAGCGGCTGCTGCTCACCGAGATCGTGCCTTCAACCAGGGATCGATGAGTCCATGGAGCAATCCCAGTTGCGCTCGCAGCCCACGATGGAGCCAGGTGCTGACTCGCCCGTTGGCGGCCCGTGTTCCGCGGGGATGGGAATCGGCGGTCGTGGGCCTCGTCAAGGGTGTCCACACGGCGATCTTCGCGTCGATGGCCGGCGCCCTCTCGATCCTCGTCTGGGATGGCCTCCGCCAGCGACCCGGGCGGCGCACCTTCCTCGCCGGAAGCCTGGTCGTGGCCGAGGCCGCCATCTACGTCAGCAACGATCAGGTCTGTCCGCTGACTCCCCTCGCCGAGGAGATCGGGGCCGAACGCGGCTCCGTCGCGGACATCTTCCTTCCCGACTGGATGGCTCGACGGATCCCGATCATGGGCACCACGGCGCTCATTTTCGGGGTGGTTCTCAACCTCCGATCGTGGCTCCGCCTGCAGGTCACGAAGGCCCGGTCTCGGACCTGACCTCGTGACCGACTGCCCGTTCGCGAGTGCCGATCGGCATTTCGTCGTGGTACCGCGCTGACCAAGGGCTGGAGCAGGAGCCCATGGGAGGCCGGCACGACGAAGCGGCCCGCTCCCGACGGGCCGTCTGGCCGCTGGATTGGGGCCGAGTGTCACATGCGCCGTACCCCTTGGTCGGCACAGAGTCGGTGGTGACAACTCCAACGAAACACCAAAGAGAGGGTGATTCAATAATGACTCGTCGATTGAGGGGCCTCGGCATCGTCCTTAGCCTCATCGGCCTCGCGTTCGTCGTCGCCGGCGGATTCGCATTTTTCAAGGTGCAGGAGGGAACGGCATCCCTCAAGGCCTTCAGCGCAGCCCAGAACGTCGAACTGACGTACAACGACGACGGGCAGCTCATTGACCGCGGCGAGACCGCCGGCGCAGACGCGATCATGGCGCTGCTGACCGATGACTGGGGCTACCCGGTCGTCGCGAGCGAGCTCGACCCGGCAGACCCGACGGTCAACACTGCCAGCGAGTACATGTTCCAGATGGCGACGGTCGCCTATCACACCCTGCACGGTGTGCAGACGGTCGTTCTCGACGAGGACGTCGAGTACAACGGCGAGGTGTTCGCCGCGGGAACGTATGAGTTCCCGGTCGATGGCCGGTACTGGGCAGACTTCGACCGAGAGCATCCGATCGAGGGCGCGGCTCGTGCCCAGGCATGGACCGGTGTGGCGCATGCACTCATCGGCGAGCTCGGAGTCGGGACCGTCACGGCCCAGGCACTGCAGCTCGGACTCGCCCTGGCTGGCCTGTTCGCCGCCCTTGGTGGAACCCTGATCCTGACCGGCGCTGGCCTCGTCTGGGCCACCCAGCCGGAGAAGGCGAAGGCTCCGGTCCTCCGGACCGCCGCGGAGAGCATCTGACCAACTGAGATGGCGGGCCCTCGGGCCCGACCCTCTCAGGAAGCCCGTTCGCCAGGTTGATCACCGAGATCACCCGGGCGGACGGGTTCCTCGTTCTGTCACGATCCTGGGCCAGATCTTGTCGGTGCTCTCCCAGACCAGCAGGAGGTATTCCTTTGACGCGCAGGAACGATTCGGCGAGGGCGCCAAGCTTCACGCTGGACGATGAATGGGTCTCCGCACTGCCCTTCGATCGGCTCCCGAAGGGCATCGAGCACTTTCCGCTCGAATGCGTGGTCTACGTGCCATCGACCCTGGGCGATCGAGTCATCAGCGAGGCCGATTTCGCGGCTCGGCGCGACGAGACCGCCGACCTGCTCTCATCTCTCTTTGGCGGATGCCGCGAGACGCTGGCCACCGGTCGCTATCGGGCCAACGACGGGAGCATGGTCGCCGAACAGGTCGCCGTGCTGACCGGGTTCGGCGCCGCGGACGACTTCGAGCGCAAGCGCAAGGAGTTCCTGGCCTGGCTCATCGACAAGCGCGACGAATGGGGCCAGGAAGCGCTCGGCTTCGAGTTCGAGGGCGACCTCTGGTACCTGTGAAGCCGTCACCCTGAGCGGGAGGCCCGATCGTGATCACGGCATCCAGACCGTCGCCGATGCACGCTCGCTCGTTCGCGCTCGTGCCACCGCGCATCGGCCGAGTCAGCCTGTCTGATCGGCATGCTCCCACCAGGCCACGGTCGCCGCCAGACCGACGGCCGCGGTCACCAGGACGATGAGCACGCCGCCGATCGTGACCGGTTCGACTTCCGAGCCGCCCGCTCCGGCGAGGATGGCAGGCACCGACCACGGGAACCAGGCGCCCCAGCCCAGCACCGCCACGATCTGGGCAAGCGCGACGGTGAGCACGGCGAAACCCAACGGCGCCATGTAGCCGCGCCCGACGCCGGCCACGAAGGCAGTGCCGCTCTGCAGCGCGATGGTGAGGGCGGCCGCCAGGCCGATCGAGCCGAGGGCACGCAGGGCGTCCTCTGGCGACCAGCCGGGCAATCCGATGAGTGCCCCGGTCGCCATGCCCACGGCCAAGACCCACGCGGAGACGGCGATGCCCCAACCGGCGATGACGATCGCCTTGGCCAGCACGACCGTTCGGCGAGCTGTCGGGCTGGCCAGCAGATTGCGTACGGTGCGGTCGGCGAACTCGCGACCGAAGACCCAAGCGGTGACGAACGCGCACAGGACCGCGCCCCCGATGGCGACCGCCTGCCCGAGCATGTTGAGGAACGTCGGCCAGTTGGCCGTGCCGGCAGTCAGGGCTGCCTTCGTCCCCAGCAGGCCGAGGGAGCGCGCCGCTTCGGGGTCCTTGAGAATCACCATGAACAGGCCGCTCATCGAGCGGCGCCAAGGTGAACCCGACCGCTGCCAGCCATGGAACCCGTGAGCGTCGCGCCTTCAGCAGCTCGACGCCGATAGCGGTGGGCAGCTGCGTCATGCCGCAGCGCTCTCATCGATCGCGCTGGTAAGGCGGACGAAGTGCTCTTCGAGGGACTCACGCGCGATCGCGAGATGAACGGGCGGCACTCCGGCCGAGGCGAGCAGGCTGGCGATCTCGTCCGGGGCGTCCAGCGCGCGGCGATCGCGCAGCTCGAGTCGCCCGTTGGCTCCAGCGCTCGCGTGCGTTGGCGAGAGGCCGGCGGCGAGCAGCACGCGCGCGGCGGCGTCAAGGTCGCGCGCCGCGATCTCGAGCCGCCTATCGGCCTGCGCCTCGAGCGCGTCCGCGTCGAGCTCTTCGACCAGGCGTCCGCGATGCACGATCCCGATGCGGGTCGCCAGCCGCTCGACCTCGGCCAGGATGTGGCTCGACATGAAGATCGTGACACCGCGCTCCATGGCCAGGCGACGGATGAGCTCACGGATCTCGATGACGCCGGCTGGGTCGAGGCCGTTGGCCGGCTCGTCGAGGAGCAGGAGCTCGGGCTTGCCAATGAGCGCCCGCCCCAGCGCCAGGCGCTGGAGGTTCCCAAGCGAGAGCGTCCCGGCTCGCCGCCGGTCGTAGTGCTCGAGCGCGAGCTCCTCCATCAGCACATCGACCCTTCTCCGATCGGCGACGCCCGCCAGCCGCCGTGCGACGTCGAGGTTCTCGCGCACGGTGAGCTCGGGGTACGCCGTCGCGCTCTCCACGAGATGGCCAATCCGTCGCCACAGGTTGATCGCGCCGGCGCGCACCGGCTCGCCCAGCAGCTCGGCGTGACCAGCCGTCGGACGAATCATGCCGAGCAGCATTCGGATCGTGGTCGACTTCCCCGCGCCGTTCAGACCGAGGAACGCATAGATCTCGCCTCGCGCCACCCGCAGATCGACGCGATCCACGGCGAGGACGCCTCCCCGGTATCGCTTCGTCAAGCCGTTCGTCGCGACGGCCAGCTCATGCACGCGGCAGCTCTCCCTCGTATCCCAGGCCGCGCAGCACGAAGACATTGAGCTCATCGGTGATCGCGGCCAGCTCGTCCGGGTCGCTGACCACGTCGTGCAGCGAGGCGAAGCAGGCGAAGACGTAGGCGGCGGCGCGTCGGGGGTCGATCGGGCGAAATTGCCCGGACTCGACGCCCGCGGCAATGATCGCCGACATGAGCGGGCCGAGTGCGTGGAAGGACTGGTCAGCGATCCGGTCATGGATCGCTCGGTTTTCCGGTCGGTGGAAGACCTCGATGAGGTCCCGCTCGTACGCGTCGCCGCCTACCTGACCGATGGCGCCCGCGAAGGCGACCAACCGCTCGACCGGCGACCGGTCAGGGTCCGTTGCAATGGTCTGGATCCGATCCGCCACCCCCAGGACCATGGCTTCCGCGACGGCAGTCACCATCGCGTCCTTCGTATCGAAGTAGAGGTAGAACGTGCCCTTCGCAACTCCGGCGGCCCGCACGATTTCATCGACCGATGTCGCGGCCACTCCGCGCTGCATGAAGACCGATGCGGCCGCCTCCACGAGCTGCCCGCGCCGCGCCTGCTTGCGCTCGGCCCGCTGCGAGGTGGCAACCGGCCTGACCCGTTCCACTCCCCTGGCCCGTCGCGTTGTCGTCGGCATGCGCTCTCCATCTCCACGGCACTTCAGAACTGACTGACGGTCAGTCACTATATCACCGTAGAAGAGACGGCGCCAGGCCAGCCAGTCATCCCCAGTCGGGCCGGACACATGGCGGCGATGCGGGAGCGGCTCTCCGAGTCTGTGGCCGGGGCGGTCGGCGAGGCCTCATGACATCATCTGGACCGTGACCCAGCAGTTCGCGCGCATCCCATCGGATGCCGGCGCCGTCGTTCGTGAGGTCCGCGGCTTCGGCGGCGTGCCGTGGGGGCGACTGTTCGGCTACCTCCGCCCACACTGGCGGCCGTTCGCGATCGCGCTGGTGGGCCTCGTCGTCTCGTCGGCCGCCGGCCTCGCCTTTCCGTTGATCATCGCCGGGATCACGACCGAGGTGGTCGCGGGCGGCGACGCCGGCGGCCTGGACCGGCTGATCCTGATGCTCATCGCCCTGTTCTGCGTCCAGGCGGTCGGCGGGTTCGTCCAGACATACCTATTGGGGGTCGTCGGAGAGCGGGTCGTCGCGCAACTCCGCGGCGAGCTCTTCGGGCGGTTGATCACCCTGTCACTCGACTTCCATACCAGCCGGCGCGTCGGCGAGCTGATCTCGCGCCTGTCGAGCGACGCGACGCTCGTCCGCACGATGCTGACCCAGACCATCGACGAGCCTGCTGTCGTCGGTCATCGGGCTCGTGGGCTCGGTCATCATCCTGTTCACCCTGAGCCCGACGCTCTTGCTCGTCGTTCTGCTGCTCGCCCCCGCGTTGATCGCCGTCGCGATCATCTTCGGTCGACCGCTGCAGCGGGTCAGCACCCAGGTCCAGGACACGATCGCCCGGAGCACGCGCACCGCGGAAGAGGCGCTCTCGGGGATCCGCGTCGTGAAGAGCTACGTCCGCGAGGACTGGGAGCTCGAGCGGTACGACGCCGACCTGCGCACCGTGGTCGCAACCGGCTCTCGCCTCGCGTTGTGGCGTGCGGGGTTCGGTGCGGTGATGGGGTTCCTGGGTTTCGGCGCGATCGCCGCACTGCTCTGGTACACCGGCCACCAGGTCATCAACGGGACGCTCGGCATCGGGACGCTGACCGGTTTTCTGCTCTACGGCGTCTCCATCGGGGCGAGCCTTGGGTCGATCGCGAGCCTGTACGGGCAGTTCCGTGAGGGGACCGGGGCCATCGAGCGCGTGTTCGAAATCATCGACACTCGGCCGACGATCCTCGATGCGCCCGATGCGAGACCAATTGGGCGCGTCGCCGGCCGGATCGAGCTCGACAGTGTGTCGTTCGAGTACCTGCCTGGCCGACCGGTTGTGCGCGAGGTCTCTCTGCAGCGTCGCTAAGGGCGAGACCCTCGCCGTGGTCGGGCCCTCCGGTGCCGGCAAGACCACGCTCGTCGGCCTGATTCCGCGGTTGTGGGAGGTCACGGCCGGCGCCATCCGCGTGGACGGGATCGACATCCGCGACGTGACCGTGGACAGCCTGCGCGGCCAGATCGGGCTCGTGGCGCAGGAGGCAACGCTGTTCGGCGGGACCGTCCGCGAGAACATCCTGTACGGGCGCCTGGACGCCACCGACGAGGAGATGATCGCCGCGGCCACGGCGGCCAACGCGCACGACTTCATCAGCGTGCTGCCCGACGGCTACGACACGGTCGTCGGCGACCGCGGCATGCGGCTGTCGGGCGGGCAGCGCCAGCGAGTGGCGATCGCCCGGGCGATTCTCAAGGACCCGCCGATCCTGCTGCTGGACGAGGCCACGAGCTCGCTCGACAACGAGTCCGAGCGGCTGGTCCAGGAGGCGCTGGATCGGCTCAAGGTCGGGCGGACCACGATCATCATCGCCCACCGGCTCTCGACCGTCCGCGCGGCGGACAGGATCATGGTGCTGGACGACGGCTGGCTCGTGGAGCTCGGCACGCAAGACCAGCTGCTCGCTCGGGACGGACTGTACGCACGGCTGCACCGGACGCAGTTCGCAGAGCCGACCCCCCGGGTCGAGCCGGTCGAGGTCTTCTAAGGAACAAGGCAGATGACTCGACCGTCAGCGCTCTTGGTCCCACGCTCGATGCCACAGCGCACTGGTCGAGATAGTCCGAAGTCAGTTTGTTCTGATCCGCTGACGATCTCGACGCGAGCACCGCGGTCGCGCCGCAGTGCGAGCATGCGAGGCTGGCTCCATGAAATTTGCATCCATCCTTGACCTCCTGATCGGCGCGGGGCTGGCGTGGTCGACGTACGCCCTGAGAGAAGCACTTGATTCGCCGGATGCCTGGCTGGTTGTCGGCATGGGTGTGGTCGCAGCGTTCCTGCTGGCGAGCGGCCTCGCGATCGCGGCTGGGGCGTCATGGGGACCGCGTCTGGGTCGGGTGAGCAGCCTGGCGGGCCTGCTGGTGGGAGGCGCTGCGCTGATCGTCGGCTCCGTGCTGCTGATCGGCGGAGACCGTCAGGACGCGGGAAGCGGGTCGGCGAAGGTAGCGCTCGGGGTGGCGTTGCTGGTCGTCTTTGCGTTCGCGTCCTGGGCAAATCGCGCGCCATCCGGCCAGCCCTCGTGAGCGGCCGATCCCGAGCGCGCGGGAGTGGGTCTGAGCGACCGTCGAAGAAGGTATCGACGATGTTCCCTCGGCAATCGGAGGTTTGGTAGGCTTCCCCGCGAACCACCTGGCAAGGAGGCACACGCGTGCCGGCCCTCGACGGTCCTGCGCTGATCGGCATCTTCGTCGCGGCCGCGATAGCGACCTGGGTCGCGGGTCTCTACCTCTCCCGGGCGACCGATGCCCTCGACGATCGCCTCAACCTCGGCGAAGCTTTCGGCGGCATGATCCTGCTCGCGGTCGCGGGCAGCCTGCCCGAGCTCGCGATCACGATCTCGGCCGTCGCCGAGGGTGAGCTCGGGATCGCGGCGGGCAATCTCATCGGCGGGATCGCCATGCAGACGCTCGTGCTGGTGATCTGTGACCGCGTGGTCCGCGGCGCGCATCCGCTGAGCTACCTGGTCGGGTCGCTCATCCCGGTGCTGGAAGGGCTCCTGGTGATCGTCGTGGTGGCCGTGATGCTGATGGGCACGATGCTGCCTGCGACGACCGCGGTAGGGCCGTTCAGCCCGGCCTCGATCGGGATCGTCGTTGCCTGGGTGGCCGGCATCTTCGTCCTCAATCGCGTCCGCTCAGCGGAGCCGTGGCAGGTGGCGATGCCGGGGAGCAGTCCCGGCCGACGTCACGTTCGCGAGGTGCATCCAGCGGCTCCCAAGCCGTTCGCGGGCGCGAGCACAACAAGGGTCATCGCCGTGTTTGTCGGGGCCAGCGTGGTGACGCTCATCGCCGGCGTCCTGCTCGAGCGGAGCGGCAGCGCCCTTGCCGACATGGCCGGCATCAACGGCGTGGTTTTCGGAGCGACGTTCCTCGCCGCCGCGAGCGCGCTACCCGAGATCAGCACCGGGATCGCCGCCGTCCGCCTCGGCGACCATCAGCTCGCCGTGGCCGACATCTTCGGCGGGAACGCGTTCCAGCTCTGCCTGTTCCTCCTCGCCGACGCCCTCGCGGGCACGCCGGTGCTCCCCGACGCTGGCACGTCCAACGCGTGGCTGGGCGCGCTCGGGATCGTGATGACGGTGATCTATGCCGGCTCGATCATCATCAGAACGAAACGGCGGCACGCCGGGTTCGGCCTCGACTCGATCCTCAACACACTTCTGTATTTGTTGGGCATCCTCGGGCTGGTGCAGATCGCGAGCTGAGCCCTCGCTGCAGGGCTAGGCCGGATCCGGCGCCGGCGCGGTCCCGATGTCCACCTCGTTGCCGGCCGGGTCGGCGAGCGTCCAGAAGAGCTCCTCGGCGTTGTATCGGACGAGGCGACCCCCGGCGGCCAGCCCGGCGGCGATGCGCGCCTCGGCCTCATCCCACGGCACCCACACGACGAGATGGACGGACCCAGCGCCGTCGGAGCGGAGCTCGTCCATCTCCTCGAACCATAACGGCGCCAGGCGATCGTGCGGATCGACGAGATCCTCGTCCGGGCTGTCCGGCCGGGGCTCGTAGCCGAGCACCGACTGCCAGAACGGCATGATCCCGGACCTCTCGGAAGCGCCAGGGATGATCAAGAGGCCCTGCACCGCCCTCGGCTCGGCCTCGAGGCCCATCTCACGGGCCGTGGTCGAGATCGCTCGAGCGAGGTCGAGATCGGCCTGGAGCAAGCCGTAGCCGGCATCCTTGAACGCGCGGAGCAGGAGCGTGACACCGTCGCGGCGGATGTCGACGTGTGGCGCGTCGCCCTCGCCAACGTGAGCGCTGATCGCGTTCACGAAGCGGATCGAGGTGGCGAACGAATCGGTTCGGAAGAAGGCGCATGCGCCATCGGGAAGCACGCGCCAGGCCTCGGCGCCCTCGGCGGCGTGGAACTGGCGTGCGAAGACGCGATCGGACATGCCCCGAGGATACGCGCCCGGCGCATGATGGACGACCGCTTGCATCGGCTGGTGGCTATGGACGAGCATGGCTGTCCGGTCGGCGTCATCTCGGCGATGGACTTCGTTGCCATCGCCGCCGCGACCTGAATGGAGGAGACGATCATGGCGACCAAGGCGATCGAAACCGATGAGGCCGCCGACGAGCCGCGCCCGCTCGTGAACGTCCGTGCCGTCGCGCGCGGGACGGAGCTCAGCTTCACGAACGCCCTGGTTGGCGGGGCCATCGGCGATACGGTCGAGGTCTCGCGCGGCGCCATCCGCGCTGGCTTCGGCGGCCGGTCGCTCAAGGTGCACCAGGGCTTCGCCGGCACGGTCGCCACCGCGGGCGAGACGTCGATCCAGCAGGCGGGAGCAAGGACGGTCATGTCGGCCGGCGCCGTCACGATGACCGCGGCCGGCTCCGGGTTCGCCGTGGCTCGCACCATCAACGTCGAGCGCCAGGGCATGGTCATCTTCGGCATCTCTCCGCGACTCGAGGTCCGGGACGGCGGGAAGGTTGTCTTCGGCGCGAAGGCCGCGCTTGCCCTCGTCGGAGGGCTCGCAGCGCTTGCCGCCGTTGTGTCGGTAGCAGCGGCGCTTGGCCGCAGCCCGGAGATGGCTTCGCAGAAGGGCAAGCCGGCAAAGAAGTAGCGTCGGGCGCCCGACTAGGGTCGCTCGAGCCCGTGGGCCTCCAGCACGGCGGCGTCGGCCAGGATGTCGGACGTCGGGCCATCGGCAACGATCAGGCCGTCGTCCATGACAACGGTCCTCTCGAGCACCTCGGCGACGAGGCGCATGTCGTGGGTGGCGACGATCAACGTCTGCTCGAGGCCCCGCAACAGCCCGATGAGCTGGCGTCGGCCCCGCGGGATCGAGCCCCGCCGACGGCTCGTCGAAGACGAGGACCGACGGGTCCATCGAGAGGACCGTGGCAAGCGCCACGCGCTTGCGCTGGCCGATCGAGAGGTGTGACGGCAGCCGCCGCTCGAACCCGCTCATCCCGACCGAGGCCAACGCGCGCTCGACTCGCTCGTGGATCTCGTCGGCCCCCATGCCGAGGTGGAGCGGGCCGTAGGCGACGTCGTCGAAGACCGTGGGGCTGAAGAGCTGATCGTCGGGATCCTGGAAGACGAGCCCGACCTCGCGACGCAGCCGTCGCAGGCCGTCGCGGTCGGCCGCGTTCCACTCCCCCACCCGCACAGAGCCGTGGGTGGGCCGATGGATCCCGTTGAGGTGCAGCATGAACGTCGACTTGCCCGCGCCGTTCGGCCCGACCAGCGCGACCTTCTCGCCGCGCTCGATGCGCAGGTCGATCCCGCGCAGCGCCTCGGTCCCATCGGGGTACGAGTAATGGAGGTGCTCGATCTCGATCCACGGACCGGCGGCTTCCTCGGTCACGACGGAAGTCCCCACAGGTGCGCTGCGGCCAGCCATGCCGCGAGGAGGAGCAGCGCAGCGAACAGCGTCACCCACTCCGCCGTGTGGATTCGGCGCAGCTCCATGTGCCGGAATGTGCCCTCGAAGCCGCGCGCCTGCATGGCGGCGTAGATCCGCTCGCTGCGCTCGTAGGTGCGCAGGAAGAGGCTGCCGACCATGCCGCCGGTCACGCGCGCTCGCCACGCGATCGAGCCGCCACCGCGCCCATGCTCGGGCTCGGCCGAGCGCGCGGCACGCGCCCGCATGATGCGCTGGGCCTCGTCGCCGAGCACGGCCAGGTAGCGGTACATGAAGCCGATGATCGCCACGAACAGGCGCGGCACGCGGAGCTCGCGCATCGCGTCGAGCAGGTCGTGGAACGGGGTCGTGAAGGTCAGCAGCAGGGCGACCTGGACCGAGAGCCAGCTCTTCAGCACGACGGTGGTCGCCAGGGCGAGACCCTCGCCGCTGATGGTGAGCGTCGATCGGGCCGAGGTTGAGCGTCGCGATCGGCTCACCCGGGCCGAGGAAGATGATCGGGACCGCGGCCAGCAGGAACGGCAGCGCCACGAACGAGCCGCGCACCAGCCGCAGCGGACCGATGCGTGCCAGCCACGCGAGGAGCACGGAGCACCAGGAACGCCGCGAGCAGCGCCACGTAGGCATCCGACCGGGAGGAGGCTGATGGCCAGGATCGCCGCGAACGCGAGGGGCAGCTTGATCCGCGCGTCCAGCGCGTGAACCGGCGAGGCGCGCGGGATCGAGCGATCGAGGTCCAGCTAGGCCTCCGGGTTCCCCGAGCGGCGGCGCGCCAGCAGGCTGCCGATGAGCCAGACGAGGCCGAGCACGATCGCCACGCCGATGAGCCCGGCGACCACGGTCGCCATCGGTCCGTCTCATGCCCGGGAAGACGTAGTCGGCGATGATCGAGAACGGGCTGCCCTCGCCGGCGCCGATGAAGCCGTGGTCCTCCGCCACCCGCTCGAGCCCGTCGGGCTCGCCGCTGGCGAGGAACGAGGCAGCGACCACGACCACCACGATGATGGCCAGCGCGCCGATCACCCAGCCGATGCGGCCGCGGGCCGAGCGGTTGGCGTCGTTCTGCATCGGTCCGCTCCTCACGTGGCGAGCTGCGCGTCGCGCAGCTTGAAGAGATCGGCCCGGGTCGCGCCGATGAAGGCCAGCGCGGCCACGGTGATCAGCGCCTCCCCGATGCCGATGAGCGCGTGCGACGCGACCAACGCCGGGAGCGCCACGTTGAGCGGCACGATGCCCGAGACGCCGAGCTCGAGGGCCATGGCCACGGCACCTGCCACCACGGAGACCCACGCGGCGATGCCTGCCGCCGGCAGGCGTCCCTGCTCTTCACCCCCGAAGAGCCGGGCAAGGACGCGGTAGAGGGCGTACCCGCCGAGCGTGCCGACGACGCCCATGTTGAAGATGTTGGCACCCATGATCACCAGCCCGCCGTCCTGGAAGATGAGCGCCTGAACGGCGATCACCGCCGCCATGACCAGCGTCGCCGCCCACGGGCCCGAGCATCACCGCGGCGAGGACGCCGCCGAGCAGGTGCCCGCTCATTCCCGGGCCGACCGGGAAGTTGAACATCTGCGCGGCGAAGATGAATGCGGCCATGACGCCAAGGAGCGGCACCGCACGCTCGTCGAGGGTCTGGTTCGTGCGCCGCACGGCGATGAACAGCACGACACCGGTGATCGCCCACATCGCGAGGGCGACCGGGACCGATACGAAGCCGTCTGGCGCGTGGAGGAGGTGGATCGAGGGCATCGGTGGGCGCGATTCTAGGGGGCCCGCCCGCCTTGTTGCAAGCCCTTGCATCATGGTCTCGCGCCGTATACTCCGGCCGTGCCGATCCATCCCGTGCCGACCGTTGCCGACCTGGGCGAGCCGTGGCGCTCGCTCCCCGATCTTCTGCGGGCGCGGGGCCTGCGCTGGACCTCCCAACGCGAGGCCGTCGTCGGCGTTCTGGCCGGCTCCGACGGCCACGTCACCGGCGCGGACGTCGTGGAGCGATGCCGGGCGATCGACCCGAACACGACGCCCTCGACGGTGTATCGGACTCTCGACGCCCTCGAGGAGCTGGGGCTCGTCCGCCACGCGCACGGCGCCGATGGCCGGGAGGAGTACCACGTCCAGCCGGGCGTCGAGCACGGGCACCGCTACTGCATCGGCTGCGGCCACCACTGGGACATCGAGCCCGGGACGACCGAGGCGGCGGCCATCCAGGTGGCGTTCGCGGCGCAGGACTTCGAGGTCGATCTGTCCCACGTCACCGTCGTGGGGCGCTGCGCCGACTGCCGCTGAGCGGCGACCGTCGCGGTCAGCGACCGAGAAGGAAGGGCACGACCAGGCCCGCCCCGAGCCCGATGGCGATCGCGATCAGAAACTTGATCGACATGTCGAACCCCGCGCGCGATCGCGCGACCGTGATCCGGCGAGGTTGCGGCGCTTCTGGGGCTTCGCTCAGGGGCATCTCCGCGGGCGCAGGCATTGGCTGTGCCGCAACGGCCGCAATGGCCGCGGCGGCCGGTGGCTGAGAGGGGGCTGGAGCGGGCGTCGGCGTCGCGCGCACCGGTGGAGGAGGCGGATCGACCGGACGCGGCTTCGGCGCGGCCGGTGGCTGCACGACCTGCGGCGGCACCGGCGCGGCCGGCGGCTGCACGATGCCACGGGGCTGCTCCGGGGGCGCCAGCGGCTGCACGATCCCTCGCGGCCGCTCCGGCGGCGCCAGCGGCTGCACGATGCCACGGGGCTGCTCCGGGGGCGCCAGCGGCTGCACGATGCCGCGGTGGGGCTCCGGGGACGGCGAGACGCGCGGCATCGCGGTGGGCGTGACCCGTGGCAACGGGGCCGGCGTGGCCCGTGGCGGCGGGGTCTCGGCGAGAGTGGCCTGGGGGACCGCCTGCATCGGTTGCGGCTTCGTGACCGGCTTGCGCCCTGACCGTCCCAGCGGCAGCCCCCAGCGCGACTTCTTGATGGGTTCCGGCTTGGGCGGGACGTTCTTCGAAGCCGGGACCGGATCGGTCGCGGACGGATGGAGCTGGCTCGGACGCGGAATGACGATCCCCGGCTCGAGCAGAGTCCCCGGGTTCGTTGCGGGTGGCGGCGGCACCTGGCTTCGCGGTTCACTCTCCTGCGACGGACCGCGCGGCGGCCACGACGAGACCGGCCTCGGCGGGGCAGGCGCTTCGCCGTTATCGGCGACGGCCGAGCCGCTCGGCGCTGGCGCGACCGGCCGTCTCGAGGAGGACGACGCGTTCAACGGCGCGGTCTCCGCATCGGCGAACGCGCTGGTCTGGCCGTTGCTGCGTCCCTCCTGAGCCTCGCGCTCCAAGCAGGCGTCGCACTGCGTGTCGGTGGAGGTCGAAGCCAGGAACTTCCCGCACGAGGTGCACCGACGCGCAGTTGGCTTCGCGCTGGTCCGGGCCATCAGACGGCCCCCAGTGCCCGACGAGCGGCCTGGTCGGCGAGGACGGAGCGCAGCGCGGGGCGGTTCACATCCTCGATCGACCGGCACTTCACGTGCCGAATGCGCTTCCCCGTGCCCTCGATCAACCCGTCGGGATCTTCCAGCAACGCACCGTCCGCGAGCTGGACGTTCACGTGCGCGCTGTGCGGGATGACCGCGATGGCGAAGTCGCTCATGCGGGTTGCGCCGGGCGTCCCGTAGCCGAACGCGACGAGCCGATCCGGGAGGTCCACCTGCTCGGTCGATCCGGGCATGACGTCTCGAACCAGCTCCAGCGTGGCGCCGAAGATGGCCCGTACCTCGGGCGTCGAGTCGTCCAGCAGCTGGGCACTTCCGGTCATGGGACCCGCACGATCACCGATGCGTGCGCGGTGCGTCAAGCGGGGGTGTGTGGCGTGCTGTCACCAGACGTGCAGCCCGGTCGTCTCGTCGAAAGTGCGGACGAGCGAGACACCGGTGATCTCGCGGATCATCACCTCGACCATGAACACCTCGGTCCCGGCGATGAGGTGACCGCCGACGGCGGCGCCGGTCGCATCGGCGAATGAAGCGTGTGCATGGAGGAACGGCCGGTCGTCGCGGATGCTCACGTTGCCCGTGAAGCCAACGATTTCGCGGTGGGTGCTCGACTCGAGCTCGAGGTAGCGCTTCTCCTCCTGGTTGTAGTGCGCGAAGCTCGCATGGCGGACGGCGCCGATGGCGGTGACCTGCGCGGCGAGCACGTCGTGCTCGAGGCAGAACCGCTCGATCTCGCCGATGAGGTCGCTTCCCGTCGGGAGGCGGGCGACGAAACCGCGTCCGCTGGTGAGCTCCTGGAATCCGGTTGGCATCGGTCCTCCTATTCGAATCCGGTGAGGTGTCGCACGACCGGCAGCGATGCCGCGACCCGCGCAGGATAGATGCCGGCGAGGGCAGAGACGCCGGTCCCGGCAAGCAGCACGGCCACGAGCAGCGGCCAGGGGAGCCGGACGGAGTCGGCGACGCCCGCGGCAGCACCGCCGGAGACGAGCGCGACGGCGACGAGCAGGCCGACCACCGCGGCCAGCAGGCCGGCCACCGCGCCCATGATCGCCGCCTCGGTGACGACCATGGCCTCAACCTGGCCGATGGTCATGCCATTCGAGCGCAGGATGGCGATCTCGCGCACACGTTCACCGACCCCCACGCCCAGCGTGTTGACGATCCCGAGCGCACCGATGACGACGGCCACCAGCGCCATCGCGTCGAAGAGGCCGCCGAGACGGTCGAGTGTCTGTCCGGCATCCCCCGCCAGGTCCTCGGCGTCGACCGGGCGGGCGGCGAGCTGGGCCGCCGTATCGCTCACCGATGCGGCGAACGCAGAGTCCGGGAACTCGGGCTCGGGCACCAGGATCCACAGCGAGGCGGACGTCGCGCCGAACAGCTCACGCGCGTCAGCGGAGCTCACGAGCATCGCGCCATCGGGCGTGCGCCCGGGGAGCGAGTGGGCCAGGAGGCCCGCGACGACGAAGTCGGTCGGCTCTCCGCCCGGGAATGCCCAGCCCGATGCGGTCGCCAACGTCGATCCCGGCGCGCTCGGCGAGCGACTCCGGCACGAGAACGGCGCCGCCATCGCGCAGCGCCGCGAACGCATCCGCCCGCGACGCCCCGACGATGGCAAGCGATCCCGAGTCGGCGAAGAGGTTCGGCTCGATCCCGGCGAGGGCGGCCTCCTCCGGGCCATCGGCGGTGGCACGCACGACCGGCAGCTCGAGCACGGGGCTCACCACGTCGACTCCCACGGTGGCCTCGAACGTACCGCGATACGCCTCCACGTCGAGCGGCAGGCTGGCGCGGATGGCGTGGCCGCCGGGAAGCACCGAGCCCACCCGGTCGGCGATGCCGGCGCGCACCGACTCCGCCACCGTGCCGAGGGCGACGACCGCAGCGAGCGCGATCATCATCGTGCCCACCGTGAGCCCGGTGCGAACCCGGTCGCGCGACAGGTTCGCCCGCCCCAGCAGGCCCTGGGCGCCGAAGAACCACTCGAACGGCCGCCCCACCATCGATCCGAGCGGCTCCAGCAGGTACGTGGCCGCCAGGGCGCCGCCGACGAGCAGCCCGAGCGAGATGAGCACCGGGACCAGCGGCGCCTCGGGACGCACGACGACGAGGAGCGCGACCCCGGCAAGCACGACGCCCAGCTCGACCACGACGAGCGGCCGAAGGCGATCCGACAGCGCCCGCTCCCCGCCCTGTCGTGGACGCGCCGCGTCGAGCGGCGAGGTGCGCGCCGCGCGCCAGGCCGGGAGCGCAGCGCCCACGAGCGTGATCGCGACGCCCGAGCACGAACGACCCGAGGAGACCGCCCAGCGGCAGCGGCAGGCCGACCACGAGGATGGCGCGAGTCGCGGCCAGCAACCAGATGAGGAGCGCAGCGAGCCCGATGCCGGCGACGACTCCGATGGCGGATCCCGCAGCGCCGAGGATCAGCGCCTGGCGCACCACGATCCCGAGCACCTGGCGCGACGTGGCGCCGACGGCGCGGAGCAGGCCCAGCTCGCGCTGACGCTCCCCGACCGTCATCGCCAGCGTGTTGCCCACGAGGAACGCGGCCACCACGACGGCGACCAGGCCGAACAGGATCGCCACGCCGACGACCTCGCGGCGCGCCGAGTCGAACCGCGCGGCGGCTTCCTCGGCGGTCTCGATCACGTACGGCTCGTCGAGCCCGGAGGTCACCGCCTCCACGGTTGTCGGGCCCGGGTCTTCGCCGAGATCGAGGTCGATGTATCGCACGGGCGAGGGAACTTCGAAGGCGGCGTCGAGGGTCTCACGGCCGGCCACGACCACGTCCCCGCCGCTGAGCGCTCCGAAGCCGGAGTCCGTCATGAGCCCGACGATCCGCAGCGGGTCGAGGCCCGGTCGCTGGCCCGAGAGCAGCAGCTCGTCACCCAGCTCGAGACCATGCGCGTCGGCCCAGCCCGCCGGCACCAGCGCGCCGTTTGGCTCGTCAGCCGAGAGGTTCTCCCCCGCGACGAGGCGCGGCTCACGGATGGCCGCCTCGTCAACGGGATCGACGCCGATGACGAGGACGGTGACCACGGGCTCGTCGGGGCTCGACAGGCTCGACACGGTGATGAGCCGCTCGCTGACCGGGGCTGCCGCGACGACGGCGGGGTCGGCACGCAGCTCCTGGAGCGTTCGCGGGCCGAATCCCGCATCGGCGAAGGCCCGAAGGCGGACATCGGCGGTTCCGAGAAGGTCGGCGGTCGCGGCTCGCACGGCAGCCTCGGACGAGGCGCCGATGACCAGCGTGGCCGACACGACGGCCACGCCGAGCGCGATCCCGACGATGGCCAGCGCCGAGCGCAGTGGGCGGGCGGCCAGCCCTCGTGTGGCGAGCGTCGTCAGGCGCATCGGTGCGTGGCTAGAGGCCCAGCGCGGCCAGACGTCGGATGAGGGGTGCGGCCTCGTGGTCGGGGCGACGGCCCAGCGGGATCTCGTCGCGCACCTGCCCGTCGCGGACGACGAGGACGCGGTCGGCGTAAGCGGCGGCCCGGGCGTCGTGGGTGACGAGCACGATCGTCTGGCCCAGGACCTCGGCCGAGTTCCACAGCAGGTCGAGGATCTCGGCTCCGGTGGTGTAGTCGAGGTTGCCGGTCGGCTCATCGGCGAGGAGGATCGCCGGCCGCGTGGCCAGGGCACGGGCCAGGGCGACGCGTTGCTGTTCGCCGGCGGACAGCTGGTCGGGTCGCTGCTCGGCCCTGTCGGAGAGGCCGACCAGGGCGAGGAGCTCCTCGATCCGCTCGCGATGGCGGCCCGCGGGCTCGCCGGCGATGAGGAACGGCAGCGCCACGTTCTCCCGGACGCTCAGCAGCGGGATGAGATTGAAGAACTGGAATACGAAGCCGGTCTTGGCGCGGCGGGTGAGCGTCCGATGCTCCTCGTCGAGCGTCGTGATGTTCACACCGTCGATGACGACCTCGCCCGACGTGGGCAGGTCGAGCCCTCCGAGGATGTGGAGCATCGTGGACTTGCCCGATCCCGACGCGCCCATGATCGCGACGAACTCCCCCTGCTCGACGGCCAGAGAGACGCCGCGAAGCGCTTCGACCTCGCCCTCGCCGAGCGGGTAGCGTTTGACGAGGTCGCGAGCCTCGAGGATGACGGGCATGTTCGGGTCCGATTCTAGGGACCGATCCAGCCGCCGAACGGCCGTCCCCAACCGGTCAGCCGAAGAGGAATCCGAGGATGGCCCCGAGGATGCCGTCCAGCGGCCCCGCCGCGCGAGGTGGCGCCTCGACCTGCATGGCTGTCACCGACACCTCGTCGACGACCGCCGTGGCTGGGCCTTCGGGACCGGTCCCGAGCCATCGATCGATGAGGTTGGCGCTCTCCCATTCACGCGCGACGCCCGTCCACCGGCCGTCGAGCCCGTCAGTCGAGACCGGGCGACGTGGGGCTTCCATCGAGGCGCGCTGGGCGACCGGCTCCGGCTCTGGGGTCGGCTGCGCGGGAGCCGCTCCCCCACCTGAACCGCCGCCGGAGCCACCGCCGCCAGATCCACCGCCGCCCGAACCGCCACCGCCACCGCCGGAGCCACCGCCGCCGGATCCACGCGCCGCCGCCGCCGCCCGAGGTCGCCTCCATGAACAGCTCGGTGTACATCCGCGTGCTCTGGACGTGGCCCAGGAAGGACTGGTTGTCGGCGGCCGCCGCGCCGACGCCACCGTGGGTGAACGAGGGGTCGAGCACGTTTGCGCGATGTCCCGGCGACTCCATGAACGCCTCGTGCACCCGCACCGGCGAGGCCGAGTCGGAGAGCCCGGAGTTCCAGCCGATGTTCTCGCCGGCCCAGTCGTAGGACAGCCCGTTCGAGTCGTAGTAGGCGTAGACCAGGCAGCCGCAGCCGACGATCGTGTGGCTGAAGTAGCTCTTGGCCAGCATGTCGGAGCTTCGCCATCGGGCGAGGCTCACGAGCGTGCCGTTCTGCTGCAGAGGGGCGCGGCCGTTGTTGGCGCGAGCGCCGTTGAGCAGCTGCCACAGGGTCGTCTCCGCCGACGCCTGGTTCCAGCCCGAGACGGCTGCCGGAGAGGTGACCAAAAGGCCGGCCGCGAACAGCGAGCCGATCCCGAGCGCGAGCGCGCGCAGCACGACCCGACGAGGGCGGCGCGGCGTGCCAGGATGCATCGCGAGACTCCGTACGGACGGCGGGCGGGCGGCTCGGGGCGCCCACCGCAACGCTACGTACGGGGTCGGTCCTGCGTCTGTAGCCGACTGGTCCCATCGGTGCGGGTGACCTTCGGAGGGCCTTCGCCCGCTCGCCAACGCCCGCTCCGGCGTTCGCGCGCGCCGGCGCGGGCTGCCCGAGTGGTCGAACTCGGGAACAATGATTGCGTGGGCGCCACGCCGGACACTCCGACCTCCTCTCCCTTGCAGCGATTCCTGGCCCGGGCGCGGGGGGATCCTCTTGCGTTGCTCGACGCCCCCGGCGGTGTCTGGATGCTGGACGACCTGCGCGAAACCATCGAAGCGACGGACCCTGGCGAGATCGGGGCCGCATGTGATCGCCTCGAAGGGGCCGCTCGGAGCGCACACGTGGCGGTCCTGCTCGATTACGAGCTGGGCTACCTGCTCGAACCGGCATCGGCACTCCGGCCGATCAGGGTCGCACGCCCGCCACTCCAGGCGCTGGTCTTCGGCCGGGCCGAGCGCCTGGAGCGCGCCGAATTCGACTCGCAGCTCGCGAGGTGGACCTCCGGGCTGGCCGAAGAGTCGCGCCACGCGGGAGTCGCAGAAGTGCGCCTCGGCCGGAGCGCGAACGAGTACGAGAGCGCCGTCGAGCGCATTCTCGACCTCATCCGCTCCGGCGAGATCTACCAGGTGAATTTCACCTGGCCGATGGAGTTCCGCAGCTACGGCGCGCCGCTGGCGCTGTACGCGGCCCTGCGGGCGCGACAGCCGGTGGCACACGGCGCCTTCGTGCAGCTACCCGACCGCAACGTGCTCTCGCTCTCGCCCGAGCTCTTCGTGGCCAGGCAGGCGACGACGCTGATCTCGAAGCCGATGAAGGGCACGGCCCCTCGCGGCCGCGATGCCACGGAGGACGATGCGCTGGCCGAGGCGTTGCGCCACTCGGAGAAGGACCGCGCCGAGAACGTGATGATCGTCGACGTCATCCGCAACGACCTGGGCCGTATCGCCCGGCCTGGTTCTGTGCGGGTCGACGAACTCTTCGCCATCGAGACGTATCCGACCGTGCACCAGATGGTTTCCACGGTTTCGGCCGACATCGGAGACGCATCGCTCGAGGACGTGCTGCGCGCGCTGTTTCCGTGTGGATCGATCACTGGCGCGCCGAAGATCCGCGCCATGCAGATCGCCCAGGAGCTGGAGCTGGGCGCGCGAGGGCTCTACACCGGCAGCATCGGCCACATGTACCCCGATGGGGACTTCGAGTTCAACGTGGCCATCCGGACCGTGGAGCTCGATGCAGAAGGGCACGGACGGTTGGGAATCGGCGGCGGGATCGTCGCTGACTCGCGGCCGGAGCATGAGTACCGCGAGTGCCTCGACAAGGCTCTGTTTCTGACCGACCTTCCCGTCGGCTATCAGCTGATCGAAACCCTCAGGCTGGAGTCCGGTCACTATCCCCTGCTCGAACGCCACCTTGCGCGCCTCACCGCCTCGTCCGCGGCGCTGGGGTTCACCTGCGACCCGCAGGCCATCCGCACGGCCCTGGTGCACCGGGCCGCCGACCTGGGCGACCAGGGCGTGCTCCGCGTCCGCCTCACGCTGGCGCAGAACGGTGAGTGCGAGATCCAGCATGCCGCCGTTGCGCCGTTACCCGAGGTGCCCGGTGTGACACTGGCTCGATCGCGGGTCGACTCCGGGAGTCTCCTGCTGCGCCACAAGACCACGGTACGTCGCCGCTTCGAGGAGGCCCTGGCCGATGCAGCCAGGATCCCCGGCTGCTTCGACGCCCTGTTCTTCAACGAGCGCGGAGAGTTGACCGAAGGAGCCCGGAGCAGCGTCTTCCTCGTGCACGATGGTCGGTGGCGCACGCCCGCGCTGGAGTGCGGCCTGCTCGACGCGGTGATGCGTCGAGCACTGTTGGAAACGCACGAGCCGCGTATCGACGAAGCCCGCCTGTCACACGCCGATCTGATCTCTGCCGACGAAGTCTGGCTCTCGAATGCTCTTCACGGGCTGTTTCGGGTGCAGCTGCTCCCGTAAGGTTCCGCCATGCCGATGCATCCGCATTCTGTCGCGGTGGACCGATGACGAACCGCGTGGTCACCATGCACGACGCGGTCGCCGAGCTCGTCCGGGACGGCGACACGGTGGCGATCGAGGGCTTCACCCATCTCATCGGCTTCGCGGCCGGCCACGAGATCATTCGGCAGGGACGCCGCGACCTGACCCTGGCGCGCATGACCCCCGACCTCGTCTACGACCAGATGATCGCTGCCGGTGTGGCGCGCAAGCTCATCTTCAGCTGGCTGGGAAACCCGGGCGTCGGGAGCCTCCACGCCATCCGCCGCCGGCTCGAGGCCTCTGCGGCGCCCGAGGAAAGGATCGAGATCGAGGAGTACAGCCACTTCGGCATGGTCGGCCGCTACACCGCCGGCGCCGCGGACCTCCCGTTCTTCCCGCTGCGCAGCTACGTGGACTCTGAGATGCCCGATGCCAATCCGCTCATCCGCCCGATCGCCTCGCCGTACGGGGACGAGACGGTCTACGCGGTCCCGCCGCTCAAGCCCGACGTGACGATCGTCCACGCCCAGAGAGCATCGGCCGCCGGCGACACCCAGGTCTGGGGCCTGGTCGGCTGCCAGAAGGAGGCCGCCTTCGCCGCGTCGCGCGTGATCGTCGTCGTCGAGGAGCTCGTCGACGAGTCGGTCATCCGCGCCGATCCGAACCGGACCCTGATCCCGGGGCTGATCGTCGACGCCGTGGTGGTCGAGCCGTGGGGCGCACACCCGTCGTACGCGCAGGGCCACTACGACCGCGACAACGCCTTCTACCTCGAGTGGGACGCGATCTCGCGCGACCCCGAGCTGCCTCGACGCCTGGCTGGCCGAGTGGGTCCTCGGGGTGAGCGGCCGGGCGGAGTACGTCGACCGGCTCGGGGCCGATCGGGTGGCGGCGCTGCGCCCCGGCCCGGCGCCGTCGGGCGAAGTCGACTACGGGTCGTACCGATGAGCGACCAGCCGTTCAGCGCCTCCGAGATGATGATCGTGGCCGCCGCGCGCCAGCTCGCCGGCAAGCAAGGTCTGCTTCGTCGGCGTGGGCCTGCCGAACATCGCGGTCAACCTCGCGGCGCGGACGGTCGCACCGGACCTCGAGCTCGTCTACGAGGCCGGGGTGTTCGGCGCCCGACCGGCGCGCCTGCCGCTCTCGATCGGCGACCCGACCATCGTGACGGGGGCGACCGCAGCGGTGAGCATGTTCGAGCTCTTCGGCTTCTACCTCCAGGGCGGCCTCGTCGACGTCGGCTTCCTGGGCGGCGCGCAGATCGATCGATTCGGGAACCTGAACACGACGGTCATCGGTCCGTACGAGTCGCCGACTATCCGCCTGCCCGGGTCGGGCGGCGCATGTGAGATCGCGATCAACGCGCGCGAGGTGTTCGTGATCATGCGCCAGGACCGCCGCTCCTTCGTCGAGCGTCTCGACTTCCGGACCTCGCCCGGGTCATCGCCAGCGCCGATGCGGAAGGTGGCCCTTCCGCACTCGGCGGCGACGCCGGGCCGACGGTCGTGGTCACCGACCTCGCGGTCCACCGCTTCGACGACGGGCGAGATGACCGTCGAGTCACTCCACCCCGGCGTAACGCGGGAGCAGCGTGCTCGGGTCCATGGCGCTGGGAGCCTCTCTGGGCCGACGGACCTCGGCGTGACCGATCCGCCGTGGCGCATCGGAGCTGCGCCTCATCCGCGAGGAGCTCGATCCCGGCGGCGTCTACACCGGCTGATCGACGACCGCGAACACCCGACGTTCATCCGGAACGCCCTTGAGCCGATGCGTACCGCGGTCGACGAACTCCAGCCCGACGCCCGCCGCCAGCTCGCGGGTCGTGCTCGACGCGAGGATCTCTCCTGCCTGGGCCAGCGCCAGGATGCGCGCCGCCTCGTGAACGGCCAGGCCGCGGAGGTTCCCGGGAACGAGCTCGACCTCCCCGGTATGGACCGCCGCGCGGGTCTCGAGCCCCAGCTCGCGGACCGCGTTCCGGATGTCGACCGCGCCAGGATCGCCCTCGCCGCGCCGTCGAAGGTGGCGAGAAAGCCATCCCCGGTCGTCGCGATCTCGTGGCCGCGATGCGCCTCGAGCACCTCGCGGACGCGCTCGTTGTGCCGCTCCAGCAGCTTGTCCCACGCCGCGTCGCCGAGGCGGGCGGCGCGCTCCGTCGAGCTCGCGATGTCGGTGAACAGCATCGTGGTGAGGACCCGATCGCCCGACGGGCGGCTTGCCGAACCCACGCCAGCCGCCCCAGATGATCGCGATCGCCGGCTCGTCTCCGACGACCCAGACGTCGTGGCCGGGCGGGATGTCGAACACGTCGCCGGCGACGATCTCGAACTCGGTGCCATCGTCCATCACCACATGAGATCTGCCCGCGATGCCGACTCCGACATGATGGAACTCGCAGCTCTCGGTTCCGGCGATGGGCTTGATGTCCTCCGCCCAATGATGGCCAGGCTCCTGGACGAGGCGCCCGATGACCAGGTCGCCGAGGCGAATTGTCGTGCGCCGAGCCGCGCGGGAAGGCCAGCTCTTCGTCGGGTTGGTCGAGGCTCTTCGTGTAGCGCGTGTTCGTACCGGGACGAGGCCTTCATCGCCCCATCATCCTACGAGATCGCGCAGACTCGGCTGCGCGTCTCGCCACGTGAAGCCGGGCGGCCTAGATCCAGGGCAGGTGGATCGGGAAGATCGCGTTGAGCAGGAGCCCGACGATCAGCAGCGCCCCGGCGCGACGGGTGTGAACGAAGGCCGCGCCGACGAACCACAGCGGCCAGCCCACGTACGAGTGCGGTGGCGAGTCCGGCTTCGGCACGTTGAACGTTCGCAGCGACGACGATCAGGCGCGGGATGCCCAGCAGTGACAGGAGCACCCACGGACCGATGAACCCGACGAGCGCCGCTCCGACCACGATCGGGTAGTAGGCGATCATCAGGCCCTGCGCGACGCGTCGGGCGCGCGACTCGCCGAGGATGACGGGCAGCGTGCGGATGCCCTTGGCCGCATCGGCTCCGATCTTGTCGATGTGCTTGCCGAAGAGAACCGTCGTGACGAGGATCGCGTACGGCAGCGAGGCCAGCCACGTCCACGCCGGGATCTCGCCTGTGGCGACGAAGAAGGTGCCGACCACCATGAGCGGGCCCCACACGATGAAAACGCCCGGTTCCCCGAGGCCGATGTGCTTGAGGCGGATCGGCGGCGCGACGTAGAAGACGCTGACGAATAGCCCCGCCAGCGCGAAGACAATGACCAGCGGCCCGCGCACCGAGGCCAGGTACAGCATGATCGCCAGGTCGATCGCGTTCATCAGCAGGATCGCGATCCCGAGCTGGCGCTTGGTGACCCATCCCGACAGCACCGGATGCGGCGCGTACAGCGCGCGAACGTACTCGTCGGTGTCCACGCCGCCGGAGAGGTCGAAGTAGTCGTTGATCATGTTGTTGGCGGCGTGCGCCACGACGAGGCCGACGACCGCCAGTGCCAGGAGCCCCCACGCAACCGTGACCTCGCCGGTGAGCTGCATCGCACCGATGGCCAGCAGGCCGCCGATGAGGCCGGAGGTCGCGGTCATGCTGAAGACCGCGGCACGCGTGATGACGAGCCACTTCGCGATGGCGTCCGGCGGCTTTGTCATCCCCTCGGGGAGGTTGGCCGTGCGCATCACGGTCCGCCAGACGGCCACCCGCTCGGAGAAGGTCAGGGGCCCGTGCTCGGCCAACGTGATACTCACGCGTATCATGTTATTCGGTCCCTGCCGGATGTCAATTCGACCGCCCGGCGGCGGTCAGCCAGGCTCGTTTCGAGCGACCTCGCGCAGGAAGGTGACCTCCGCGGCGAGCCGCACCTCGCGTCGGATCGGCTTGCCGTCCTTCTCGACGGTCAACCCGGTGTTGCGCACCCATCGCGCCGCATCCGCCGGATGAGCGGCCCTGAGCGCGAGCACCTCGCGTGCAAGACGCTCTTCGCGGGAGAGGCCGCCGATGATGATCTGGGGCCATGGGTCGATCCGCTCGCCATCGACCAGGATGCCGAAGTGGAGGTGAGCCCTGTCCTTCGCCGCACCTGTATCCCCGACCTCGCCGATGCGCTTGCCGGCGGTGACTTCGTCACGCGCCTTCACGAGCGTCTTGCGGAGGTGCGCGTACACCGAGAACGTCTTGCTGCCGTGGTCGATCACGACCATCAGGCCGCCATAGTTCCCACCGACCCACTCGCTTCCCGCCGGGGCTGGCATGCTCCACGGGTGAAGGAGCGCGCCCTCCGCGATCACCTTTCCGCCCGCCGCGGCCACGACCTCGTCGCCCTGGCGGTGGTTGCCGATATCCAGCCCGTCGTGAAAGACGGTCCGGGTGTTGGAGTGCTCAGGGAAGAGCGGGTCGGGACGCTCGCCGAACGGCGAGGTGACGCGCATCGTCTCGAAACCGAGGTTGTCGCCGCCGAACTCGACGATCTCGAGGGCGGTCGGGCGACGCCAGGTGATCGGCATGCTCAGGCTCGCTCGTGCGAGACCCGATTCTACGCTCAGCCGAGCTGGACGCCGAGCGCGAAGGTGGACGCATAGCCCTGGGGCGAGAACGGCGGCGGGCGACCACGAACCCGGCCAAGACTCCGCGTAGGTCGACGCCGCGCAGCGGCACGCTGCTCGTCCGTCCACGGCACGGTCGACGAGCTGCCGCCCGAGCGATTCGGGGAGATCGATCGCCTGCGCGCGCGCCGGGCACGATCGTGTGGCTCGCGCTGCGATCCCCCACCGCGGCCGACCTCGGGATCCTCGAGGACGAGTTCGCGCTCCACCCCCTCGCCCTCGAGGACGTCCAGCGGCGGCAGCAGCGACCCAAGCTCGACACGTACCCCGACCAGCACATGCTCGTGGTGTACGAGGCGCTCGATCGCCTCGCGGGCGGAGACGCCGACGCCGCGGCCTTTGGGCTGGGCGAGCTTCACCTCTTCGGGGGGCCGGGCTGGATCGTGTCGGTGCAGTGGGACGAGTCCCCCGCCATCGACGCGGGGCGCGCGCGATTCGGCCGCTCGGCGAGGGACCGATGGTCGGTGCCGGCGGGATGCTCTACGCGATCTTCGACGCAGCGGCCGACTCGTACTTCCCGATCCTCGACGTCATGGCGGAGCGCATGGACGAGCTGGAGGACCGCGTGCTGCCGGCGACAGCGGTCCGAGAGCCTGCGCGACATGCTCGCCATCAAACGCGAGCTGCTGGAGCTGCGGCGCGTCCTGGGCCCCATGCGCGACGTCGCCAACGCGCTCCTGCGTCGGGACATCGACCTCATCGACGACCGGGTCGAGCCCTATTTCCAGGACCTGTACGACCACCTCGTCCGCATCCTGGACCAGCTCGACCTGTACCGGGACCTGCTGGCGTCGATCCTCGACGCGCGGCTGACCGTCACGAGCAACTCGCTCAATACGATCATGAAGCGGCTCACCGCGATCACCGTGATCCTCATGGTCCCGACCATGATCGCGGGCATCTACGGCATGAACTTCGTCCACATGCCCGAGCTCGAGTGGCCGCTGGGCTACCCCTTCGCGCTCGGCCTCATGGTGGCGGCGGTGGCCGCGGCGATCGTCTACTTCAGGCGCCGAGACTGGCTGTGAGGGTTGGGGTGGCCTACGGGTCTCGAACCCGTAACCTTCGGAGCCACAATCCGATGCTCTGCCTATTGAGCTAAGGCCACCGCGGGACGCCCGTCGCGGGCTGGGGAGCCGGTATCGTCACCGATTCCCCACGACCGGTCAACCGCGCGACGCCGACGGCTCATTCCATCGTGCGAGTGAAGTCCGCGACAACCTGGCCGTCCTCGATGCTCGTGGGGAAGCGGTCGAGCGGCGGATCGGATGGGTCGATCGGAAAGCCATCGAACGTCCACGCGTGCCCGTCGCAGTCGACGAGCCGGTCGGCGGCGATCTCCACCGGGCACGACTCGCGGAGCGGGCTCGCCGCGGCCACGGTGGATGGCCCGCCGACCTGGCCTTCCGCGACGATGACCGCGAGCTCGCTGCGACCCTGGCCCGCATCGGCCTCGCCGTCCCAGCCGTAGGAGCGGCCCAGGACGACGCCCGCCGCCACCGGGCCGGCGTCGGTCATGGAGGCGGGACCAAGCGCGACCTCGTCATCGCCGCGTGGATCGGTGAAGAGCAGGATCGTTGGGCGCGCCAGGAGGACAGCCAGGACTCCGATGAGGGCAAGCCCCAGGCAGCCGATCACCGCCGCCCGGACCGGGACGCCCTCATCCACGCCCGATGGCTCCCGCGGCGGCCGGGACGAGCTCGACGAGCGTGGCGCCGGTGCAGTTGTAGAGGAGCGTCGGGCCGTGGCGGGCGCATCGCGCGTCGAGGCCGCGGCGCACGAGCGCCGTGTGACCGTGCAGCCAGATGGGCGGCGCGAGCCTGTCGACGAGCCAGCGGAAGGCGGTGAAGCCGCGATGCGTCGGGTCGGCGGCGTCGTTCAGGCCGCGGGGCGGCGCGTGAGTCACGACGACCAGTGGTCCAGCACCCCGCGCCCGCATCCAGCCGGCGACCGAGCGCCGCCACATCGTCCCGGCGCCGACCTCGTTGCCGCGGTGGCTGTACACCGGTGAGCCGGAGAAGCCGATGAGGCCCAGCCCGCCCTCGATCACGACGCTTGCCTCGGGCATGGGTCGGGGCAGCAGCCCCCGCTCGGCCTTGGCCCAGGCGGATCCGACGTCGTGGTTGCCGCGCACGTAGTGCAGCGGCGCTCCGAAGGCATCGGCCACGAAGGCCAGGTAGCTCGGCTCCAGGTCCCCGGCGCCGACGACGAGGTCGATCGGGCCCAGCGCTTCACGCGTGGCCGTCGAATCGAGCGATGGGTCGGCCTCGTCGCTGACCGCCAGGATCCGCACTGGCCGGCCGTCTCGATCGGCGAACAGGGTGGCATCGGGCCACGTCAGGGTCAGCCTGTCGGTCACGGCGCGTCGGCGCGATCGCGCAGGAGGTCGTCCCGTCGAGTGGCGTCCGCGGTGGTGCGTTGCTCGACCGTCCGCGAGTGGCGCCCGGCGGCGGCCTGCCGCAGCTCCTCGCCGCCGACGACAGCGCTCGCATCGGTCCATCCGCGCTCGGGGCGCCTGACCCCCTCGAGCAGCAGCTGTGTCGTGTCGGCGTCGATGTCGACCGCGCCGGCATGCAGGGCGGCGGCGACCCGGTTGTGGCCGTCGGACACCCAGTAATCGTCACCGACCTGGACGACCTCGATCGGTGGCAGCACGTCGAGTCGATCCGTTGCAGCGTTGAGCCGTTGCCACCGGGCCCGCCAGTTCGGCCCGCGCAGCCGGCGGATGGGCAGGAAGTCGAGGGTGTTCTGCGAGGGATGGCGCAGTGTCCCGACGATCCGGTCGAGCGGGATCGACCGCACGCCGACCGGGCGCCGCTGCGCCGTCAGCGCCCCGGGATGGACGTCGTACAGCGACGGGAGGAGGCCACCGCGCCTCGAGCGCCATGCGGCGACCACCCGCGCCGCAAGAAGGGCGGCAACCAGCGCCGCGGCCGTGCGGGAGGCGACGATTCGAAGTGTGCTGGAGATCATGGCGGGAGGGATAGCGGGCTGCCGTCGGGGTGGGTTGCGTTCCGTACTATGATGCCTGCTCCGAGCATGGGCCGAACGGCCCGTCCTCTGGCACGCGGCGTCCGCAGCAGCAGGGAGCGAGCACCGGATGGCGACCGTCACCTTCGATCACTTGTACAAGCGGTACAGCGAAGAGGTTGTTGCGGTCAACGACCTGAACCTCGAAGTCGGCGATGGGGAGTTCATCTGCCTCGTCGGTCCGTCGGGCTGTGGCAAGACCACCGCCCTTCGATGCGTTGCCGGCCTCGAGGAGATCAGCGATGGCCGCCTCCTCATCGGCGAAAAGGTCGTGAACAACGTCGCGCCGAAGGACCGCGACATCGCGATGGTGTTCCAGAGCTACGCGCTCTACCCGCACATGACCGTCTACGACAACCTCGCCTTCGGGCTGAAGCTGCGGAAGATGAGCAAGTCGGAGATCGATCGGCGGGTCAAGGAGGGCGCCGAGATCCTGGGGCTCCAGAAGTTCCTCGATCGCAAGCCGCGCGCCCTCTCCGGCGGGCAGCGGCAGCGCGTCGCGCTCGGGCGGGCCATCGTCCGCGAGCCGGCGGTGTTCCTCATGGACGAGCCGCTCAGCAACCTCGACGCCAAGCTGCGCGTGCAGACGCGCGCCGAGATCGCCCGGCTCCACCAGCGCCTCGGGACGACGACGATCTACGTCACCCACGACCAGGTCGAGGCGATGACGATGGGAGACCGGATCGCGGTCATGCGCGACGGGATCCTCCAGCAGGTCGGCACCCCGCAGGAGCTCTACGACCACCCGGTGAACGTTTTCGTCGCCGGGTTCATCGGGTCGCCGTCAATGAACTTCGCGACGACGACATCCGAGGGCAAGGACCTGATCCTCGGTGGGGCCAAGCTGGTGCTCACCGGCGACCAGGCCCGCGCCGCCGACTCGCGGCCGGACGGCACCAACGTCGTCATCGGGTTCCGGCCTGAGCACATCGAGGTCGCCAACGGCCAGGAGAGCGCAGTGCGTTTCCCGGCCACGGTCGACGTCGTCGAGTATCTCGGCAACGACGAGCTTATCCACGCGCAGGCCGAGGGGAACGAGATCGTGGCGCTCATCTCCTCGAGCCAGCGCGTCAACGTCGGCGATCGCCTCGAGTTCGCCGTGCCGATGGAGAAGCTTCACGTATTTGATCCGGAGAGCGAGCGAGCCCTCGCGGGCTAGCCCGCTTCCTCGCAACGGAGGAATCTGACCGACCAGGATCCCGGCGCGAGTCCGACACCGGGTCGTCGACGGTCGTAGCGATCGGACACACCGTGGAGGAATCGATGAGGAAGTTCCGATTGATGGCGCCGATGATTGCCGGCGTCCTGGTGCTGCTCCGCCTGTGGCAACGCCGGTGGGAGCGGAGGAGGCGACATCCCCGAGGGTGACGGCGAGATCGTCGTCACTTCGCTGTGGGGCGGCGCCGAGGAGGCGGCCTTCCAGGCCGTGCTCGACGCGTTCGAGGACCTCGACGCGGCATCACCGCGACCTACGAGGCCAACCGGACCGACTACGCGACGGTGCTCCGCACCCGCATCCAGGGCGGCAACCCGCCCG
The DNA here is from genome assembly GCA_963725885.1 of uncultured Chloroflexia bacterium. Classification (GTDB taxonomy): domain Bacteria; phylum Chloroflexota; class Limnocylindria; order QHBO01; family QHBO01; genus JACDBZ01. The sequence continues at coordinate 476,381 of CAVSAH010000002.1, forward strand.
ACGTGGCCATCATCCCGGGCATCGGCACGCTGCGCAGCCTGGCGCGTGACGGTTCGCTCATTAAGCTGTCCGACCTCGGCATCGATCGGAGCGAGATCGAGGACCGATACGCCCCCGGGTTGCTCGACATCGGGGTCGTCGACGACAACATCTACGCGCTCATGGTGAAGGTCAACTCGAAGGCGGCGATCTGGTACGACCCGCAGCGGTTCGCGACGATGGGCGTCGCGCCGGCCGAGACGTGGGAGGATCTCGTCACGCTGAGCAGTGACATCGCTGCCACCGGAGTGGCCCCGTGGGCCCTGGGCGCCGGCGACAGCTGGACGCTCACCGACTGGTTCGAGATCACCTACCTCAAGATGCACGGGCCGGACGCGTACGACACGCTCTTCAGCCCGGAGGGCGACTGGACCGACTCGACGGTCACCGAGACGATCAACAAGCTCTTCGGTGAGCTGCTCACCGCCGAGAACGTCGATGGCGGCATCGACGGCTCGCTGGCGACGCTCTTCGTCGCAGCCATCGGCAAGGTCTTCAGCACCAGCCCCACCGCGGAGCTGTACTGCTGCGGCGGCTTCGTCGGCGGCATCGCCACCGGCGAGGAGGTCAACCCGGCGCTCGCTGGCCAGGAAGGCCCCGAGGGGTCGATCGCGTTCTTCGACTACCCGGTCGTAAGCGGTAGCGGCGAAGGACAGATCACCTATGGCGGCGACGTGATGGCCGCCCTGGTGCGCGACTCGGACGTCGCGGCCTTCATGGAGTACCTGGCCACGCCTGAGGCGGGTGAGATCTGGGCCAGTGGCGGGACGATCATCTCGCCGCTGGTCGACGTCGACCCGTCGGTCTATCCGAACGCCAATGCCCAGCAGGAGGCCGAGCAGATCGCCAACGCCGAGGCTGTTCGCTTCGACGGCTCGGACCTGCTGCCGGGAACGGACCTGGGCGCGGTGCTCCAGGCCGCGTTCCAGGGCGAGGACCTCACCGGGCTCCTCGAGAACTTCCAGCAGGAGACGGCCACGGCCTGGGAGAACGAGTAACCCCCGACCCGGGGGAGGGACGCGTGTCCCTTCCCCGGGCGTCCAACCCGACAACCGCAAAGGAAGGAGGGACCGATGACGGCGGAAGTCCCGCCGCTGGCGACCACGGAAGCCTCCGCGTCGAGCCGCGGAGGCAGGGGTTGGCCGAGCCTCACCGTGCTCTTCTTCCTCGGGCCGGCGGTGTTCCTCCTGTCCGCGTTCCTCCTCTTCCCGTTCGTGTACACGTTGCTGCTGAGCTTCAACCGAGGTCGCAACGGCGAATTCACCGAGTGGGTCGGGCTCGACAACTGGATCCGGCTCTTCACCGAGGATCCCGACTTCCTGAAGCTCGGGATCCCACCATCCGGGGCGTTGTGGAACAACGTCCTGTGGCTCATCTTCTACGTGTCGCTCGTCGTGTTCCTCGGCCTGGTGATCGCCGTGATGGCGACCCGAGTCCGGTACGAGTCGGTCATCAAGGGCATCGTCTTCCTGCCGCAGGCGATCGCGGCCACGTCGCTGGCGGTGATCTGGAGCTTCGTCTACGCGCCTGACCAGACGGGGCTGCTCAACGCCACCCTGGGGGTCTTCAACGCTGGGCCGGTGGCCCTGCTCGGGAACCCGGGCACTGTCAACGCAGCGCTCATCGCGACCGGCATCTGGGGCTCCGTCGGATTCGCCACCGTGATCCTCTCGGCGGCGATCAAGGGCATCAGCTCGGAGGTCCTCGAGGCGGCGCGGGTCGACGGCGCATCGGAGACGCAGATCTTCCGACGCATCATCGTGCCCATGGTGAGCCTGCCGATCTCCGTCGTCGCCGTCACGCTCGTCGTCAACGTCATCAAGCTCTTCGACCTCATCTACGTCATGACCCGCGGCGGACCGGGCGCGTCGAGCCGCGTGATCGGCTTCTCGATGTACCAGGAGGCCTTCCCCCAGGGCCAGTTCGGCTACGGCGCCGCCATCGCCATGGTCATGATCATCCTGCTCATCCCGGTGATGCTCTACAACGTCCGGCGCTTCCGCGCCGAGGCGGTGCAGCAGTGACCGCGCTGGAGGACACCTCGGTCCAGGCGCCGCCCCGCACGCTGTCGGAGCGCCTGGCGCGGATCGTGGGCCGCGCGCCGGTCCACGTCATCCTCGCCGCCATCGCGATCTTCTGGCTGGTGCCCACCATCGGCCTGCTGATCACGAGCTTCCGCCCGGCGGCCGACATGCGCGCGTCGGGATGGTGGACCGTGTTCAGCAACCCCAGCTTCACCCTCGCCAACTACGAGCGCGTCATCACCGACGAGGGGATGGGGATGGCGTTCCTCAACAGCATCTTCATCACCATCCCGTCAACGCATCTTCCCGCTCGTCGTCGCCTCGATGGCCGCATACGCGCTGGCATGGATCAAGTTCCCGTTCCGGGACACGATCTTCCTCCTGATCGTTGCGATGCTGATCATCCCGGTGCAGATCGGGTTCATCCCACTCGTGACCGCCTTCCGCGAGTCAGGGACCGGGTTGCTGACCACGTACGGCGCGGTGTGGCTCGCCCACACGGCCTACGCGCTGCCGTTCGGGATCTTCCTGCTGCGCAACTTCTTCATCACTCTCCCGAAGGACCTCATCGAGGCGGCGCGCATCGACGGCGCATCGAATTGGGCGATCTTCCGCACCATTGTCGTGCCGCTGTCGGTGCCGGCCATCGCGGCCTACGGCATCTTCCAGTTCCTGTGGGTCTGGAACGACCTGATCATGGCCCTCATCTACGTGCAGCGAAACGCGCTGCAGCCGATGACCGTGAACGTGACGACCCTGCTCGGCACGTACGCCACCGAGTGGAGCCTGCTGTCCGCCGCGGCCTTCCTGATCATGATCGTGCCGCTCATCGTCTTCATCAGCCTTCAGCGCTACTTCGTGCAGGGGCTCCTGGCAGGGTCCGTGAAGTAGGCGTGGCGACGCTCCGCGTCGTCACCTGGAACATCCGCGCCGCGATCGGGACCGGGCCCTTCCCCGACCGATGGTGGAGCCGCATCGATCCCGACCGGCAGCGTGAGATCGGCGCCTTCATCGGCTCACTCGGGGCCGATCTCGTGGCGCTCCAGGAGGTGGCGCTCGTCAGCCGGGACGGATCGCTGCTCGACCAGCCCGGCGAGCTTGCCCGCCAGCTGGGCACCGACGTCCGCTACGGCGCGGTGCGGACGTTCAGCTTCGAGGGTGGCGGCGGGCTCTTCGGGAACGCCATCCTCGCGCGCGGGCCGCTGACCGATGCGCGAACGATCGCGCTGCCGCAGGCCCCGGCCTCCGCGTTCGTCGAGCCGCCCGGTGCCGATCATCCCGCGGCAGGGATCCGCTACGCCGACGCGCCCTCGACCATCCGCGAGCCGCGCTGCCTGCTGCTCGCCACGCTGGGCGGAGTACGGGTCGGCACAGCCCACCTGAGCCACGTCGGGTCCGGTGAGCGCCGGCTCCAGGCCGAGGCGATCGCGGCTGCGGCGCCCGACATCCTGCTCGGCGACCTCAACGCCGCCATCGACGCGCACTGAGCTTGGCCCGCTCGCGGCCTGGACCGATGCCTTCGCCGAGCCGGCGGGCGACCCGGCGCGTCCCTCGACCGACGACGGACTCGCGATCGACCACGTGCTGGTGCAGAGCGGCTCCGTTGTGTCGCCGGCGCGTGTCGTGCGCGAGGCGGCCGACCTGTCCGACCACTTCCCAGTGATGGCCGAGATCGAAGTGCCCTGATCGCAGCGCTGATGTGCAGCAGCGTCACGCAACGGCCAAGCAGACGGCCATGAAGGGGTGCAGGGGCCGGTTGATCGGCCGTTCTTGTGCGGAGGCGTCATGTATCGGCCAGGGAGGCAGGCCGATCGAGGCCCAGGAACGCCTTGCTTGGCCGTTGGGTGCAGCAGCGTCAAACCCCACGCCCGAGGCACGCCGGCTACGTCATTCGTCGTAGGCGCATGGCGCCCCGTAGCGGGTAGGCTCGCTGCAATGACGGCCGACCAGCGGGAGACGATCCATCTCGTCCCCCACACGCACTGGGACCGCGAGTGGTATCGGCCGTTCCAGAGCTTCCGGATGCAGCTCGTCGACCTCGTCGACCGCGTGATGGAGATGCTCGAGGCGGAGCCCGAGTTCGCGTTCACCCTCGACGGTCAGCTCGCGACGATCGACGACTACCTCGAGATCCGTCCCGAGCAGGAGGAGCGCCTGCGCGGCCACGTGCTGAGCGGCCGGCTCGCCATCGGCCCGTGGCAGATCCTCATGGACGAGTTCCTCGTCAGCGGCGAGACGCTCGTGCGCAACCTGGAGCGTGGCTGGGCGCGCGCCACCGAGTTCGGCGGGCCGATGCGGGTCGGCTACCTGCCGGATATGTTCGGGCACGTCGCCCAGATGCCACAGCTCCTCCGGCGTGCCGGACTGACCGATGCGGTCGTGTGGCGCGGCGTGCCGGCCTCTATCGATCGCCACCGGTTCCGCTGGGAGGCTCCCGACGGCTCGACGGTGCGGGCGGAGTACATGCCCACCGGCTACGGCAGCGCGGCGTACCTGTTCGCGGTGCCCGACCGGCTCGAAGCCGCCGCGGAGCGGTTCACCGAATGGGCGCGGCCGTGGTTCGGCACCGATCCGATCCTGGCCATGTACGGCACGGACCACACCGCCCCCGTGCCGCAGCTGGCGGGGCTCGTCAGCCGCCTCAACGAGGTCCAGGAAAGCGCGCGGATGCGGATCAGCACCCTCGCGCAGTACCTCGACGATGCCGCCCCGCTGGTCGAAGGCGACCCGCACCATCGCGGCGAGATGCGGTCGGGCGCCCGGGCCAACGTCCTGATGGGCGTGGCCAGCGCCAGGATCGACGTCAAGCAGGCCGCTGGGCGAGCCGAGACGGCGCTCGAGCGTTACGCCGAGCCTCTGACCGCCCTTCACGTCGACGCCGACGGGTGGCCCGCCGCGTTCCTGCGCCTCGCATGGGGCAAGGTGATCGAGAACTCGGCGCACGACTCGATCTGCGGCTGCAGCATCGATCCGGTCGTGGACCAGGTGCTCGTCCGCTTCGCCGAGGCTGAGCAGATCGGCTCGACGATCGCCCGACGCGCCGCCATCGCCGTCGCGGACGGCGTCCCGCACGGCGCGATCGCCGTGCTCAACCCGTCGCCGGTGGCACGGAGCGGCCTCGTCCAGGCAGAGCTCCTCGTCCCCGACGAGTGGGATGCGGTATCGCTGCAGCTGCCCGACGGCCGCCGCATCGGCGCCCAGGAGCTATCGCGCAAGCAGGCCAACCTCTTCGACGAGACGATGCTCGGCCGCGATGTCGAGAGCCTGTTTCGCCGCTTCCACGGCCGAGAGGTCTTCGACCATGCCTGGAACGGCTATCGGATCGATGGGCGCACTCTGCTCATGGAGGTCGACAACAATGCCGATCCGGCGTGGCTCGACGTCGACGGGCTCGCCGCCGACGTGACCGCCGCGATGCTGGCCGCTCCCGACGACGTGTGGCACGTCCGCATCGTGGCGCGCGCGCGGCGCACCCTGGCGGCTTCGGTGCCGATGCCGGCACTGGGTTGGACGGCAGTGCGCCCGGTCGAGGGCGGAGCCGACGTCGAAGCGTCGGTGCGCGCCGAGGGGCGCGCGCTCGACAACGGCCTGCTGCGCGTGTCGGTGGCGGATGACGGCACTCTCGAGCTCGCCGCGGCCGATGGGACGGTCGCGGCGCGGGTGGGACGGATCGTCGATGGCGGCGACTTCGGCGACTCCTACAACTACGGCCCGCCGACGACCGACACGCTCGTCGACACGTCCCGAACCGTCGCGATCGAGGCCGCGCTCACCGGGCCGGTCGTCGGACGCGTCGTCGTGCGACGAACGTACGACTGGCCGCACGGCGTCGCTCCCGATGGCTCCGCGCGCACCGCTGAGACCGAGCCGACCGAGGTGTCGATGACGGTCGAGCTGCGGGCGGGCGAGCCCTTCGCCCGCATCGGCCTGGCGTTCGAGAACCGGTCCGACGACCACCGGGTCAGGTTCCACGCTCCCCTCCCCCGCCGCGCGGAGGCCTCACATGCCGAAGGGCAGTTCGCGGTCGTCGAGCGCGGCCTCACCGCCGAGGGTGGCTATCGCGAGGAGCCGCTCGCCACGTTCCCCGCCCATGGCTGGGTGGATGCCGGCGGGCTGGCCGTCCTTCTCGACCACATCGTCGAATACGAGGTCACCGCCGACGAGATCGCGCTCACGCTGCTGCGCTCGACGGGTCTCATCAGCCGCAACGCCAACCCGTATCGCGAAGACCCCGCAGGGCCGCAGATGGCCATCACGAACGCCCAGATGCGGGGCTCGTGGCACATCGGGTTCGCCCTGCTCCCGCATGCGGGGGCATGGACCGATGGCGGCGTCGCCGCAGCGGCCGAGGCCTATCGCCACTCCCTGCCCTGGGAGCACGGCTCCGCCGGCGCCGAAGCCGCGTGGCCGCCCGAGCGGGCCGGTGACGAGACCCTCGCGATCGAGGGCGAGAACATCGACCTCTCCGCACTCCGCCGGCGGGACGAGGGCTGGCTCGAGCTGCGGTTCGTCAATCTCGCTGCCACCCCGCAGCGCGCGGTGGTCCGTGGTGGCCTCATCGAAGCCCGTGAGTCATCGCTGCTTGGCGAGCTGGAGGGACCCATCCCGGTGGACGACGGCGCGATCATCCTCGACATGGGGGCAGCCGAGATCCGGACGGTGCAGGTCCGGCGCACCGAGAACGGGGTGGCACGGGCCAGCGTCCTCGACGCGTCGGGGCCTCGTCAGAACGCCTAGACGCCTAGTACGATACGCGCCAACCCTCAGCCGCCCCTCGGAGGATGACCGTGGATCTCGACCAGCAGCTGGCATCGGTTCCGCTTCTCGCGGGGCTTGAGCCCCGGGTCCTGCGTCGGCTTGCCGACATCGGCAAGCGTCGGACCTACCAGCCCGAAGAGGTCATCGTGAAGGAGGGCACGACCGGGACGGCGCTGTATATCGTGCTGTCCGGACGAGCCCGGGTGGAACGAGAGGGGAACCCCATCGGCGAGCTGGGCTCGGGCGCCTTCTTCGGTGAGCTGGCGCTCATCGAAGAGCACGCGCGCTCGGCAACCGTCGTCGCCGTCGAGGCGACCGACTGCCTGCTCTTCCCCGCCTGGGAGTTCACCGCACTCCTCGAGGAGCACCCCGAGATCGCGGTGCCGATCATGCGCGAGCTCATCACCCGGATCCACCGCCGGGAGCACCACGGGGCCTGACCCCAAGACCCGGTGAGCGTCCGCGTCGTCCTCGAGGTCGCGCCGAAGCGCGCATTCGCGAGCGCCCTGGACTGGCCGGGCTGGTCGCGCGGCGGACGGGACGCGGAGTCCGCTCAGGAAGCCTTCCTCGCGTACGGAGCTCGCTACGCGAAGGTCGCGCGACGTGCCAGGGTCCCCTTCTCCGCACCAAGGGCTGGCACGGACATCGAGATCGTCCAACGCCTCAAGGGCGGCACCGGTACCGAGTTCGGCGTGCCGGGCACCGCCGCCAGGGAGGAGTCGCGGCCCCTCGTGGGTGACGAGCTGGAGCGGCAGGTCGCGCTGCTGCGTGCGGCCTGGGCGGCCTTCGACGCATCGGCGGGGAAGGCAGTGGGGGTCGAGCTGCGGAAGGGCCCGCGCGGCGGCGGGCGCGATCTCGAGAAGATCATCGGCCACGTGCGCGAGGCCGATGCCGCCTACCTCGGAGCGCTGGGCTCGAAGCCGCCCTCCGACCGCGATGAGGCTCCGGAGCGCCCGATGAAGCTCCTCCGCGCGGCATTCCTCGAGGCCATCGCCGCCGCGTCCGACGGGCGCCCCTTCGCGAACCCACGCAACACCCGAAAGCCGTGGTCGCTGCGCTACACGATCCGCCGGACCGCGTGGCACGTCCTCGACCACGCCTGGGAGATCGAGGACCGCGCGGGCTAGCCGAGCCGCGTGAGGATCTGCTCCCGCTCGAAGATCCAGTTGCCCGCCGATGAGCGCCACGCCGATGAGGATTGCCACCACGAGGTCGCCGATGATGACCTGCTGCATGCTGAACGTGGGCTGCCCGCTGAAGAACCCGGCCACCGCGATGGCGATGATCGGGATGACGATGAAGCTGCCGAGCTGCTGCGCGGTGCGCGCGTCGTTCACGCGCGAGCTGACGATGATCCCGAGCAGCACGCTCAGCAGGCAGATGAGCGGCACGAGGGTCAGCATCGCCACGATCCAGACGTCGCTGAAGACGAGGTTGGTGAGGCGAGGGTCCGCGATGGCGCCGTTCACGACGCCGTACAGGACGTACACCATCCAGGTCGCGACGACGGCCGGAAAGGCGGCCGACAGCGCCTTTCCGATGATCAGCTCGCTGACCTCCATCGGCGTGGCCAGCTGCGGCTCAAGCGAGCGCGAGACCTTTTCGCCGATGACCGACTGGGTCGCGATCGCCATCGGCACCATGGCCGGAATGAGGAGGAAGTAGGCCATGAAGTTCAGGACGATGAACCCCTGGGCGGCGAGCTTGGGGGGCAGGTCCGGGAACATCTCGAGGTATTCGCTGATCTGGCCCATCTGGGCCGGATCGATGTCGTTGACCTGGATGAAGGCGACGATCGCGGTCGGGATCGCGGCGAAGATCAGGGCCGGGAAGGCCACGGCACCAAGGAGGAGCCTGTTCGACAGCAGGTCGCTCATCTCCTTGCCGAGCACGGCCCAGATGTAGCCGGGGCGCATCAGGCCGCCACCCGCTCGTCCCGCAACCCGGCCTCGCCGACGAGGTCGAGGTAGACCTGCTCGAGCGTGGCCGCCTCCTCGCGCACGGCCACGATGCGCGCGCCCGCCTCGACGAGCGCGCGCACCAGCTCGGGGTTGTCGCCGCGTGGGTCGTTGACCTCCACCGTGAGGACGCCGTCGTTGGCCCGAGCCGCCGCAACGAACGGAAGGTCGACCATGAGGTCGAGGAACGACTCGGGACGGCGCGCCCCGACCAGCTCGACGGTGACCAAGGCGGTGCCCTTCCGCCGGCGGAGCCGCGCCGGCGTGTCCACCTCGAGCAGGGTGCCGCGCATGATCCCGATGCGGTCGCACAGGCGCTCCGCCTCGTCGAGGTTGTGCGTGCACACGATGATCGATCGCCCGGCATCGCGAAGGGTGGCGACGAAGTCGCGGATCGACTTGGCCGCGCTCGGGTCCAGGGCGCTCGTCGGCTCATCGAGGTAGAGCACCTCGGGCTCGTGGAGCAGGGCGCGGGCGATCGCCACCTTCTGGCGCATGCCCTTGCTGAACCCGCCCACCTTTCGATCGGAAGCGTCCGCCATGCCGACGATGCCCAGGTATCGGTCCACCGCCTCCCGAAGGGTGCGGCCGCGCATGCCGTACAGGCGACCGTAGTACGCCAGGTTCTGGCGCGCGGTGAGCTTGTCGTGGAGGCCGGGAGACTCGGTGAGGATGCCGGTGATGGCTCTGATGCGCTGCGAATCGATGCCGAGCTCGTGACCGTTGATCCGCGCCCGGCCAGCGCTCGGGGCGATGAGCCCGGCGAGCATGCGGACGGTGGTGGTCTTGCCGGCGCCGTTCGGCCCGAGGATCCCGAAGATCTCGCCGTCGCCCACCACGAAGCCAAGGTCGTGGACGGCCGTCAACGACCGGAACTGCTTCGCGAGTCCGGCTACCTCGATCATCGTGCGCGCCGAATCCTAGCCAGCGGGCGCGGGGAGTGCCCACCCGTACCATCGGGGCGGAGCGTGCGACCGCTCACCTCGATGGTGCGTGCGCGGCGAACGGCTCGTCCGCGACAACTCGCCCGTCGCTCATCCGGATCACCCGGTCGGCACGACCGGCCACTCCGGGGTCGTGGGTGACGACCACGAGCGTCACGCCCTGCTCACGGTTCAGGCCACGGAGCGTGTCGAGGATCTCGTCGCTCGTCGTCGAGTCGAGCTCTCCGGTGGGCTCGTCTGCGAGGATCACGGCCGGCTCGTTGACGAGCGCCCGCGCGATCGCCACGCGTTGCTGCTCGCCGCCCGACAGCTCGCTCGGCCGATGCGTCGCTCGCTGCGCCAGCCCGACGCGCTCGAGGAGCTCGGTGGCGCGCTTCCGTCCGTCCGCGCGCTTCGGTCCGTAGCGCAGGGGCAGCAGAACGTTCTCGACCGCGGTCAGCGTCGGAATGAGGTTGAACTCCTGGAACACGAAGCCGATACGCTCGCGCCGGATCGTGGCGAGCTCGTTGTCCGACGCCTCGGCGACGCTCCGACCGTCGACTTCGAGCTCGCCCGACGTGGGACGCAGGAGGCAGCCTGACAAGGTCGAGGAGCGTCGTCTTGCCGCTTCCCGACCGGCCCATGATCGCCAGCATCTGGCCGCGCGGGACCTCAAGGCTGACCCCGTCCACGGCTCGGACCTCGGTGGTGCCGCGCCGGTAGACCTTGACGAGGTCCCGGGCAACGATGATCGGCAGCTCTGCGGTCACCTCAGCCGGGGCTCCGCAACGCCGCGACCGGGTCCAGGCGCGCGGCTCGCAAAGCCGGATAGATCCCGGCCAGCGCGCCGAGCACGGTTGCGAAGGCGAGCGAGCGCAGGAGCAGCATCGGCGTGACCAGGAACACGCTCGTGCCTGACCCGGCCGTCTGCGCGTTGAGGACGTAGACCAGGATGGTCCCCGCCACGAGCCCGATCACGCCGCCGATCGCGCCGAGAAGGGTGGCCTCGATCAGGAACTCGCGCAGGATCGCGCTTGTCGGCGCCCCGACGGCCTTCTTGATCCCGATCTCGCGCACCCGTTCGGTGACGCTCATGACCATCGTGTTGACGACCGAGAGGCCGCCGACGATGACGGCGATCACGCTGGCACCGACGATGATGAGGTTGAAGACGATGCTCGCCTGGCCGATCTGGTCGGCGACCTGGTCGGGCGTCACCGCGCGCACCGAGTCGACCTCGTCGGTGATGGCGGTGGCGATCGCATCGGCTTCGGAGAGGTCGTTCGGGAAGACCTCGATCTGAGTGGCTAGGTCCTCGGTGCGTTCCTCGAAGCCCTCGGGCACGTTTTCGACGTAGATTTGTTGGGCGTCGGCGAGCGGCACGTAGGCGATCTTGTCGGGGAAGGTGAGGGTCCGCTCCAGCACGCCGACAACCTCGAACTCGCGCTCGCGCATGGTGAAGGTGTCGCCGACCCGGAGGCCGTAGCGTTCGGCGAGATCCGCCCCGATGACGGTCACCCCCCGCTCTCCCGCGCTGAGGAAGCGCCCCGAGTCGACGCGCAGATCGACTGATGGGTCGAGCCACGTCTCGGGCTCGACGCCGGTGAGCAGCTCGGGAATATCGAAGCCGCCGAAGGAGTCCGGATCGAGGAGGATCTGGAGGACCGGCGAGGCTCGGTCGACGCCTTCGATGGCCTCGATGTCGTCGACGATGATGCGGCTGATCGGACGGGCGCTGGCCTGGAATCCCGAGGCGGCGCCCTCGTCGAACACGAAGATGCGGGTGCTGAAATACGCGTCGCCGCCGTCGACCAGGGCGTTGAGCTTCTCCGCCAGCGCGCCCATCACGGTGAGCGCGAAGACACCGATGACGATGCCGCCGATGGTGAGCGCCGCCCGCAGGGGGCGGCGCCGGAGGTTGCGGAGTGCTTCGCTCATGGGATGGGCGGCATGCTAGCGGGGATCGCGCCCGTCTTCAGAACCGTAGGATTGACCGATGGAAGAGCAGACCATCAGCAGCACCCGGCCGTGGACCGGCCGGAGGATCGCGGTACGGGTGGACGAGGTCGACCGCGGCGGTGGCCGCCGGGCGACGCGGGAGATCGTCGAGCACCCGGGGGCGGTCGCGATCCTGGCCTGGGACGGGGCGCGCGTCGCGATGGTGCGGCAGTGGCGCCACGCCACCGGGCAGGTGCTGCTCGAGATCCCCGCGGGAACGCTCGAGCCGGACGAGCCTCCCGAGGAGACCGCGCGCCGCGAGCTGGCAGAGGAGGTCGGGCTCGCCGCCGTCGAGTGGATCGCGGGCCCTCGCTTCTATACCGCGCCGGGCTTCTGCACCGAACTCATGCACACCTACCTCGCCACGGGCCTCAGCGAAGCGACGGCGGACGCCGACGAGGACGAGGAGCTCGAACCGGCATGGATGACGCTCGACGAGGCACTCGCCGCCATCGACGACGGCCGCATCATCGACGCCAAGTCGCTTGCCGGCATCGGCTGGCTGGCACGGCGGTTGCGCTCGCGAGCCGCCGATGACGATCGAATCGAGCAGCTCTGAAGCTATGCCCGCAGGTCGATCCGCTGGAGCCGTGGGTTCTCGGTGCGCCCGGGGATCCGGCCCCGCTTTGCGACGGGGCGCCCGTCGATCTCCTTGAGGTCGCCGGTGAAATCGATCGGGCTGGCCTTGCTGATGGCGCTCCCGACCGCGAACGAGTCGACCGGTGCCCCGGCTGCCTTGAAGATGCCAATGCGCTCGACGTCGATCCCGCCGGAGACCACGATCTTCACGTGCTGGTGCCCGGCGAGGTCGAGCCGCGTCCGGACTTCCTTGACGAGCTCCGGCGTCACCCGTCCGCGCTCCGACGGCGTGTCGAGCCGGATGCCCCACAGCCGATCGCCGAGCGCCTCGGCGACGCGGAGCGACTCCTCAGCCTCGTCCTTGAACGTGTCGACCAGGACGACCCGCGGCACGTCGGGATCGATCTGGCGGTCGAACGCCTCGGCGGCGCGCACGGTGTCGCCGAAGATGAGCACCAGGGCATGCGGCATCGTCCCGGTCGGCGACAACCCCGCGAGGCGCGCGCCCGCAGGCGTTGAGGCACCGATGCAGCCGCCGACGACGCTCGCGTAGTCCATCTGGTCGGCCACGCTGGGATGGACGTGCCGCGCACCGAAGCCGATGACGGGGATCGGCGCCGCGGCGTCGACGACGCGGCGCGCGGCCGTGGCCCATCCGGAGCCCGACGCCATGATGCCGAGGATGGCGGTCTCGTACAGGCCGAACGAGGAGTAGCGCGCCTCGATGCGCATGACGACCTCTCTCGAGGAGAACGCGTCACCGTCGCGCAACGACTCGACGATGGGCTCGACCGATCCGTTTGCCTCGCTGAAGATCTCCCGCAGATACGAGAGCGCCTCGTCCGCGCCGCACAGGATTCCGTCGCCGCGAGCGAAGATCTCCATCGTGACCACCGGATCGAGCCCTTCCGCGGCGAGGATCGCCCGCGCGCGCTCGAAGTAGACGTCGGCGGTCTCGCCGGAGAGTACGTCGGCGGCGGTCGGGAAGCGACGCCAGCCTCGCTCGGCCGTCATGGGGCCGCAGTGTACGCCGCGCGGCGCCGGAAGACGACGACCGCCACGACCGTCATGCCCACGACGAGCAGGGCGAGGCTTACCACGCGCACGATCCCGCTCGTCTCTGCGGTGTCCGCGAGGCGCTGGGCCTGCTCGATGCTCCCCATCGCGCCGCGCAGGTCCCCGTCGGCGAAGAGCCCGTTCGCACGATCAAGCTCGGCCGCCGGGTCGGCGGCGCCGACGAGCCCCAGGCGCGCCAGGAACGACCGCGGCTCGTTGATGCGCTCCGCGGCCCCGGCGTAGGCATCGACCACGGCGGCCTCGGCCTCGAGCTCGTCGACCGACTCCGGGCCACCGCCGTACGCGCGGTAGGCCTGGACCAGCCGCTCGGGGCGTGACAGTCCGACGCGCTCCATCTCGGTCAGCAGGTCGTCGCGGCGGGCAAGCCAGGCCCGCGCGTCCGTCATCAGGGCGTCGGCGTCGGCGAAGCGCCACTCCGTCATCGCCGCGCGCACCGGATCGGGCGCGCCCCATCCGTCGGCGGCAGTGATCAGCTCATCGAACGAGGCGCGCGCCGACGTTCGCTCGGGCAGGAGGGCGGCATCGGGTTCGGTGAACACGAGCTGCTCGAATCGGGCCGAGGCGTCGACGTCGGAGACTGCCTCGAGCTGGTCGAGGAACGTGCGGCTGGTGAGCGGATACCTCGGGGGAGCGTCGAGCGGAGCGGGGACCTCGATATCGGCGCCGTCATACGGCCCGATCGACGCCGCCGTTCGGGCGAGGATCGCGCGCAGCGCGTCGTCCCCGATCTCCGCGCGGAGCTCGGCGATGAGCGCCCACGACTCCGCGTGCGCGTAGGCGGCGAAGGCTGCATCGGAGGTGGCGTCCCAGCCGTCGAGCGGCTGCGCATCCTCGGCCAGGCGCTCCGCCTCCGCCGCCGGGTCGAAGGGCTGTTCGAGCCCGAGGTCGTCGCCGGCGGCCGCCGCGAGGTCGCTGGCGAGGCCCTCGGTGATCCAGCGCGACTCGACGAGCGGCGGCGCGAGCCACAGGTGCGCGAGCTGGTGCACAACCGTGAACGGCGGCTGGTCGTGGGCGACGACGATCTCGCCCGGTCCCGCAGCGCCCTCGCCGAACTCCCCGCCATCGCCGGGCACCCCCTGCGTCACGGATGAGCTGCCCGACATGCGGGAACGGCAGCCCGATCTCGCGCTCGAGCCAGGGCAGCGCGTCGACCACGAGGTCGCGCGTCGACTCCGCCCAACCGGGGTCATCGGCAAAGGCGCGAACGAGAACGTCGGCGGTGCCGCCATCGAGCGGGACGGTGGCGCCGAGCGTGGCGTACTCGGCGGGGCCGAGTGCCGTGACGATCGCCAGCCAGGCGGTGGGGTCGTCGATCGGACCGCTGGTGAGGACGCCGTCCTCGCCCTCCTCCAGCCCGTCACCGTCGATGCGGACCTCGAAGCCGGGCGGGACCGAGACGTCGACCTCGCTGCTCGTGCCGAAGCCCCATGCAGGGAAGACGACGAGCTGAGGTCCGACGCGGACATCGGTCCCCTCGCCGTCCACGATCCGGTACGCCAGCTCGAGCTCGACGCTCTCCTCGTACCGGACGCCCTCCCTGAGTGCGATCGTCGCGATCGTCACGCCGGCCGCATCCTCCACCTCGACCTCCAGCTCCCCGTCGCCATCGGTGGCGACGACGTCGGCGGGCTGGTCGTGGATCGCCAGGCGCAGCTCGTCGAAGACGCTGAAGCGACCCTCCGGGTCGGGCGTCGTGTTCGTGAACTCGATCCCGACGGTGACGTCGACGTCACGCTCGGCTGGATGAACCTCGTAGAGCGCGACGCTGTCGAGCTCGTACTCGGCGGCGAGGGCCAGATGACTCGGGATCAGGACCGCCGCCAGCGCGGCGAACAGCACCGACGCCATGGCACGCCGGCGCCAGGGGCTCCTCATGCGCGACCCAGCACCCGGGCGATGAGGCCGCGACGGCGCCGCTTCGGCGGAGCGGGCTCCCAGGCAGGCATGAGCGCCTCCACCCCCGCGCCGTACCGGTCGAGCAGCTGCGGGTTCCGGCCGATCCGGCCGGACCAGTCGGGCAGGACCGCACGATCGGCGACCGCCGAGGCGGTCTCGTCGAGCAGGCGGTCGGCAACGATGGCGAGGCGGGCCAGCCCGCGGCCAAGCTCGTCACGGTCGATTGCCGCAGATGGAAGCTCGGTCATGAGCATCGGTCGGTCGTCATCGGTCATCGCGAACTTCACGAACGGGTAGTCGAAGTTGGCTCGCAGCATGCGGACGAAGACGCGCTTGGGGATCTCCATGCCCTCGAGCCCGTAGTACGCCCACAGCGAGCACCCGGCGCCCGCGACCCAGGCAACGGTCACGCGCAGGTCGAATCGCCGGCGCCCGTCGAGCACGACGTCGCGGCTGAGCGATGGGCTCCCGGCGTCACCGGCCGCCCCGACGACCTCGAGGCCGAGCTCGTCGAGGTATCGATCGATGGGCGGCGCCTCGTCGGTCATGTGGCGGCTGTCGCGGCGAAGATCGTCGAGCCCGACGGGACCTCGCGGGTCGAGCCGAAGTCGCGCTCGATGACGCCTGGGTCGATCCGGCAGTTGCGACCGATCTCGATGCCCCGCGGAATGCGCGCGCGCTTGCCGACGAGCGTGATGCCGGCGTTGAGGCGCTCGGGCTCCTCCCGGTTCGGGCGCAGGTCGTCCCCGCATCCCACGACGGCCTCCGGGCCGATGCGAGCCTCCTTGTCGACGATGGCCCGGTCCAGGATCGCCCCCTCCCCGATCACGGCGTCGAACATCACGATCGAATCGCGCACGACGGCACCCGCGGCGACGCGCACGCCCGGCGACAGGACGCTGTGCTCGACCGTGCCGTCGATGACGCAGCCATGGCTGATCATCGAGCGCGTGACGACCGCGTCCGGGCCGATGCGCGCAGGAGGCCGCTCCTCGCTGCGGGTGTAGACGAGCCAGCCCCGGTCGTTGAGCTCGATGCCGGGGTCATCGTTGAGCAGGTCGAGGCTCGTACGCCAGTAGCTCTCGACGGTTCCGACGTCCTGCCAGTAGCCGCCGAACTCGTAGGCGAAGACGCGATGCCCGTCGGCAACCATCGCCGGCAAGACGTCACGCCCGAAGTCGGGACGTTCCGGCTGCAGCAGCTCCCGCATGAGCGGCCAGCTGAAGACGTACACGCCCATGCTGACCAGGTTCGACGGCGGCTGCTCCGGCTTCTCCACGAACGCCGTCACGCGACCGTCATCGGCCACGTCGAGGATGCCGAACCGATGCGCCTCCTCGATCGGCACGGTGCGCACGGCGCAGGTGACGTCGGCGGCGCGATCCCGGTGCTGCTCGATGAACGGGCGGTAGTCCATCTTGTAGATGTGGTCGCCGGCAAGGACGAGCACGAGCTCCGGGTCCCGGTCGTCGATGAAGTCGAGGTTCTGGAGCACCGCATCCGCGGTTCCCTGGTACCAGTCGCGCGAGCGGCCGCGTCCGATGAACGGCTGGAGCAGCGTGGCACCGCCGCGGCTGCGGTCGAGGTCCCATGGACGCCCGACGCCGATGTGGTCGATGAGGGAGCGCGGCGCGTACTGCGTGAGGATCCCGACGTCGACGAGCCCGGAGTTCACCGCGTTCGACAGCGCGAAGTCGATGATGCGGTACTTCCCGCCGAACGGGACACCGGGCTTGGCGCGAACCTGGGAGAGGATGCTCAGGCGCTCCCCCTCCCCGCCGGCCAGGATCAGGGTCAGGACCGATGACGACACGTTGCGATTCTAGGGCCGGCGAGCGACCGCTCGCCGTACGGCGTCAGCCGTCGCCGCCGCCTCCACCACCGCCGCCTCCGCCACCGCCGCCGCCGCCGTTTCCACCGCCGCCGCCGTTTCCACCGCCCTGGTCATCACTGGGATCGGGCTCGCCACTGGGGTCGGGCTCGCCGCTGGGATCCGGTTCCTCGCTCGGCCGCGCGACGCGCTCGCCGCACACCTCGGGGAAGCCGGACTCCCCGTACATCGGCGCGATCTGGAACCTCACGTCGAGGTCTTCCTGGTAGTCCGCCGGGATCGCCGCTGGCGCCCGGTCTCACCGTTGACGACGCGATCGGACCACGTGTCGGCGGCGACGATCCAGCTGTTGGGCCGCTCTTCCTGGGCGACGTACTGCTCGAGGTCGAGGCAGCCGCGCGAGTGAACGTTGTCGAGCGGCGGGACCGTGCCCTCCAGGAACGGCAGCGTGATCAGCCGACCGCAGCTGCCGGTCGCGGACATGCCCGTCCAGCGGCAGACCTGGGCGTTCACGATCCCGTCAGGCGCGTTGAAGCTCGTCTGGCCGACCGGGGTCTGGTCGTTCCAGTCCCACGGGTTGTTCAGGGCGAGGTCCATGAACTCGTGCCACAGGTACAGCGGACCGTCGGCGCTGAAGAGGCCGCCCTGGAACTCGTTCGACATCGGCTCCTGGTTGTTGTTGCCCATCCACACGCCGGTCGTGAGGCTGCCCGGGACGTAGCCGAAGCCGGAGACGTCGCGGAAGTCGTTCGTCGTCCCGGTCTTGAAGCCTGCCGGGCCGGCGCTGCCCGTCGGGGGTGTTGAGCTGCGCCCGGGTGCCCCACAGGAGGTTGCGCTCCGGGTCGGTGTTGCCCTCGAGGATGTAGTGGGTGAGGTAGGCCTCGGCCGGCGTCATCGGATTGGTGACCTCGGGCCCGTTGTCCTCGCGCGTGTAGATCACGCGGTTGTTCGCGGTCCCGGATCTCGATGATCGTCGTGTTCTGATGGAGCTCACCCTGGTTGGCGAACGCCGTGTACGCCTGGGTCATGTTGGTGAGGTTCACCGGGATCGAGCCAAGCGCCAGCGTGAGGCCCGGGTCCTCGCCCATGATGTACTCGGCGCTGGCGATGCCGAGCGACTCGGCGAAGTTGGCCGTCTCCTGCGAGCCGGCCAGGAACTGCATCTGCACCGACGGGATGTTCATGCTGTAGCGCAGCGCATCGACCGCCAGGACCGGGCCGTGCTCCTTGATGTCGGCGTTCGTCGGCCGGTAGCTCGTCTCGGCGGTGAGCCCGAACTCCGTCATGGCGTCCACGAGCATCGTCCCGACGGTCGCGTCGCGTGACGTGAAGGCAGACGCGTACGTGATCGGCTTGAAGGCCGATCCGGGCTGCCGCGTCCCGAGGCCGGCCACGTCGAACTGGCCCTGGACCCTCGGATCCTCGCGGTTGTAGTAGTCGACGCTGCCGACGTAGCTGACGATCTCGCCGGTGGTCGAGTCGATCGCCACGAGCGCCCCGTTGTTCACGTTGAAGTCGGCGCACCGATCGCGGGGGCAGGCGGGATTCTGCGGCTGGTTCAACGAGGTGACATGCTCCGCCACGAGGCGCTTGGCCTCCTGCTGCAGCTCGTAGTCGAGTGTGGTGGTGATGCGGTAGCCGCCGGTGCGCACGGCCGCCTGCGGATCGGGGACGCCCAGCGACTCGAGGATGCGCGCCGCCTCGTCGCGGACGCGGAAGCTGAACTGGGGCTCGCGCAGCACGCTCGTCAGGCGGCTCGGGTTCATCTCGGTCCACGTCGTCTCGCGCGCGGCCCGCGCCTCGGCGGCGGTGATGTAGCCCTCCTCGAGCATCGCGCCGAGGACGAGGTTGCGCTCGCGGAGCGCAGCGGCGGCGGCCTCCTCGCTGCCCGGCTCGCCGGCGTCGTTCTGGTAGGGATCGAGGAAGGAGGGCGCCTGCGGGAGCGCGGCCAGGAAGGCGGCCTGCGCGACCGTCATCTGGGCAAGGTCCGTGAGGCCGAAGTAGTTCGCCGCCGCAGCACGGATCCCGTACGAGCCGTTGCCGTAGTAGATGAGGTTCAGGTACGTCTCGAGAATCTTCTCCTTGCCCGCGCGACCGGGATACGCCGCGGTGACCTGCATGGCCAGGATGTTCTCGCGGATCTTCTCGTCGATCTCGGTCGAGGACTTGGGGGCCGGCGGCTGGCAGACGTCGGTGTCGTCCTGCGGATCGCCGTCAGAGCCCTCGGCGGGTGCGTCCGGGTCGGCCGGATCGACGGCCTGAGGGGTCGCGTCCGGGTCGATCTGGGGCGGCGGTGCCCTCTTCCTGGAGGACCCGCGCGTAGTCGATGACCTGCTGCGTGATGGTCGATGCGCCCTGGACGATCTCCCCCGCCTCGAGGTTGGCAAGCGCGGCGCGGACGAGACCCTGGAAGTCGACGCCGTTGTTCTCCCAGAAGGTCCGGTCCTCGCTGGCGATCGTGGCCTCCCAGATCAGCGGCGGGAGCTCTTCGAACTCGACGGCCTCGCGGTTCTGGCACTCGAAGCGGGCGAGCAGGACCTCGCCGGTGCGGTCGTAGACGTAGGTCGACTCGGCCGGCTCGATGCCGGTGAGGACGTTCGGATCGGGCAGATCGGACGAGAAGTAGGCGTACGCGGCGAACATGCCGCCGCCAGCCCCCATCGCGGAACCCGCGAACGTGAGGCCGAAGACTGCCAGGACCACCAGGAGGAAGGTGGCGAGGCCGCGGCGTTGTGAGCCGCGGCGCGTCGTCCGGCGCGTCATCATCGAGATGGCGCCGGCGCCGCTGGAGAGCCGGATGCATCGGGCGGAAGGGTAACAGCGAACGCCCGTTCGGTCGAATCGACCCTCGGTCGCCTAGCGGACGACCTCGAGAAGCCGCCCGTCGATGACGATCGCGATCACCGCGCCGGCCACGAGAAACGGCCCGAACGGGATGTAGCTGCGCATCCCGACGCGACGGGTGGCCAGCAGCAGCAGGCTCGTCCCGGCGGCGAGGAACGCCGCCGCGAAGAGGGCGGTGAAGATCGGAGGCCAGCCCAGCATCGAGCCGATGGGGGCCACCAGGTACAGGTCCCCCATCGCCAGCCCGCCGCGAACGACGAGCCCGATGACGCCGAGGAAGGCAACGGCAGCGCCGGCACCGATGACGGCGTTGATGGGCTCGACCGCGGGGTTGAACGGGATGAACACGAGCCCGAGCACGATGAGCGGGTCGAGAAGGAGGTGCGGCAGGCGCCGCTGCTCGAGATCGGTTGCCGTGAGGCCGACCAGCAGCGCGAGCCACGCGAGGTACACCGCGGTTGCCCATGCCGGCAGCTCGGACGTCGCCACCATCGCGCCGGCTGCGAGGCCCGCGGCAACCGCAAGGCCGACGGTCCGCAGCCCCGGACCGCGCCGGCTCGCCTCCTCCGCCGGCCACACGCTGGCGAGGCGCTCGGCGGCGGCCCCGAGGGCGGCAAAGCCCACGGCCGCCAGGATCACCACGGGAGTCACGGGATCGATCGCCTCAGCTCGAGCTCGCTGCACGGCGCCCGGTGCGCCGTGTCACCGGCCAATGCTAGGCGCACGCGATGCCGGGGCCATAGCCCGATCGTTCGAGGCCGGTGCGGTGCGCTGGCATGGCGCATGCGTTGCACCGCCATGCGACCGGCTGACGAATGCCGGATCCGATCACGAAGGAGCGCATACCCATGGGACAGGATCAGATCGAGGGGACCGTCAAGCAGGTCACCGGCAAGGTCAAGGAAGAGTGGGGTGACGTCACGGACGACACCAGCACCGAGGCCGAGGGCAAGATGGACCAGGCCGAGGGCAAGGTCCAGGAGACCTGGGGCGACGTGAAGGACAAGGTCGAGGACACGGTCGACGCCGACCGCTGAGACTCGCGGCGATGGGCCCGGCTGAGCACGTGCTCGGCCGGGCTTCTCCGTGCTCGCCCGACGTCAGCCCGCGGCGAAGTCTCTCGCCAGGCGCACGAGCGCGGCGACCGAAGCGCCCGTCGCGCCCTTCGGCCCATATGGCTTGTCCGCGCCCGAGGTAGGCGCTTCCGGCGATGTCGACGTGGACCCACGGCACCGTCGCGAACTCGCCGAGGAACACGGCCGACTTGATGAGCGACCCCTCGCGCGTTCCGGAGTTGACGATGTCCGCGTAGGGCGAGTCGTAGGCGGCCCGATACTCCGGGACCAGCGGCATCTCCCAGAACCACTCTCCGGCGGCCTCGGCCGCCGCGAGGACCTCAGCGCCCCACTCCCGCGGTCGCGCGAAGAACGCGCTGAGCTGGTCGCCGAACGCCATCGCTGCGGCACCGGTCAGCGTGGCGACGTCGACGATGTGCGTCGCGCCCTCGCGCTCGGCCCAGGTCATCGCGTCGCCCAGGATCAGCGCGGCCTTCGGCATCGGTGTTCGTGACCTCGACCGTCATGCCGTTCATGGCCTTGACCACGTCACCGGGGCGCTGCGCATTGCCGCCGGGCATGTTCTCGACCATCGGCGCCACGGCCATGAGCGGGGTCTCGGGCGCGAGGCGTGCGACCGTCCGGGCCGCCGCGATCACCGCGCAGGCCCCGGCCTTGTCGTGCTTCATGTCGCCCATGCCATCGGCAGGCTTGAGGCTGATGCCGCCGGAGTCGAAGCAGACGCCCTTGCCGACGATCGCGAGGCGCCGGTCGCCGCCCGACTCCCAGCCCGGAAGCTTCACCGCGATGAGCCGGGGCGGGTGGGCCGCGCCCTGGCCGACGCCGAGGAGCATGCCCATGCCGAGGCGCTCCATCTCGTCGGGCTCGAGGATCTCGACCGTGCAGCCGTCGGCCTCCAGCTCGCGCGCGACCTCGGCCATGCGCTCGGGGAAGAGATCGTTCGCCGATCGGTTTGCCAGGTCGCGACCGAACGCCACGCCCTCGCCGATGGTGGCGCCCTCGTCGAGGGCCGCCTGGTCGGCGCCGAGCACGAGGACCTCGGTGACCGAGCGGTTCATCGCCTCGGTGTCGCGCACCCGGCCGTAGATCGCCGTCGGCCGGTACGTCCCCGCCATCGCGCCGGCCGCCGGCGGCGACCCAGGCGTCTCGTCCCTCTCCGTCGCGCAGCCACAGCGCCACCGACCGCGCTCCGCGTCCGTTCAGGCGGCGCGTCGCCATCGCCGCCAGGCGGCGAGCGCGCCACGCGTCGCGTCCTCGGGTCCCGCCGTTCAGCAGGAGCAGCCGATCCGCCGGCAGGTCACCGGCGTCGACCAGCGCCACGGCATGCTCGACGAGGTTGAACTCGCCCCAGTCGATGGCGTCGCGGATCGCGCCGCCCGAGGCCTCGTCCAGCTCGGCGAGGTCACCTGAGAGCTCGCCGTCCTCGCGATAGATGGGGACGGCCAGCACGTCGGCGGTGACCGATGCCGGGGTGTCGGTGACGGCACGCAGGCGCATGCGTTCGGGCTCCTTCATGTGGATTTCTGGGCGGCGGCCACCGAGTATACGAGCCGACGCCCGGGACCGATGATCGACACGTCGCCGCCTCCCCGCCGCTCGTCGGCGAGAAGGTCGCCCACCGCGACGCGCTGGGCGTCGACCGCCCGCTTTGCCGCCGTCAGTCGCGCCAGGGGAGCGGCCGCCACGAGGCCTCCGTTCTCGGAGATCGCGATCTGGAGCGCGCGATCCGCCACGACCGCCTCGTCGGCGAGCTCGGCGAACTGATCCGCCAGCCGCTGAGCCTCGGCCGTGCGACCGGCACGGGCGGCCGCAACGATCTCCTCGACGGCCTCGATGGTGGCGTCGCTCGTCTCGATCCAGATCGGCAGGGTGACGAAGTCGACATCCCACCGCGGCCACCTTGTCGTGGGCCTCGCGAGCCAGCGCGAGCTGAGCCTCGGCCTCGGAGAGATCGCCGTTGCGGAGCGCCGCGAGCGCCGCCTCGAGGGCGACCGGGACGGCCGCAGCCCAGCGACGCATCGTGGCGAACTCGTCGGCCGGCCCCGCGACTCCTTCGAGCTGTGCAGCGATGGATGCGAGCTCCGGGGCGCTCGTTCCCGGCGGAATCGGCGGGTCGACCGGTCCACGAGCCGCTCGCGCGCCGTCCAGTGCGGCGAGGGCGACGTCCACCTCCTCCGCACGTCGCCGCCGCGACGAGCGTCAGCTCGGCCGAGTCTCGGAACTTCGGCCCGGGCGGCTCGTCGCCGGCGATGATCGACGCCGCGCCGTCCCGCCCCGCGTCGAGGGCCGCGTCGAGCTCACCCTGCAGATCGGCAAGGACGCGATCCGCCTCCTCGGCACGCGCGACCACGAGCGCATCGGCTGCCAGCCCGACTTCGGGCCGGACCACCCCGGGCCCGAGGATGGCGACGAAGGCCACGAGCGCCACCGCGAGGGTGGCCGCGCGCCGGGTCCCTATCATGGGTCGATGGACCCGGCGACGCTTCGCGCGCTCCCGAAGGCCGAGCTGCACCAGCACCTCGACGGATCGGTCCGGCCCGCGACGGCCGTGGAGCTTGCCGCCGACATCGGCCTGGCGCTCTCGCTCGACGAGGCCCGGCGACGGATGGTCGGCCCGCCCCGATGCGAGGACCAGGCGGAGCTGCTCGGGTTCTTCGATCTGCCGATCGCCGTGCTCCAGACGACCGACGGCGCTGCGGCGCGTGGCCCGCGAGCTGGTCGAGGACCTCGCTGCGGACGGGATCACGTACGCGGAGGTGCGCTGGGGCCCCCGACTCCACCTCGAGCGCGGGCTGTCGGTGGACGCCGTCATCGAGGCCGTGGCCGCGGGCGTGTCCGACGCGACGGCGGCCCTGGCGCCGGCGCCTCCGCCGCGTCGCGCTGATCGTCACCGCCCTGCGGTCCCACCCGCCTGCGGCCAACGCCGAGCTGGCCCGAACGGCCGGTGCGTTCGGTGCCCCGGTCGTGGGATTCGACCTCGCGGGGCCCGAGGCGGAGTGGCCGGCTCCCCCGCACGCGATCGCGTTCGTGGCTGCCCGCGAGGCCGGCCTGTCGCTCACGTCGCATGCCGGCGAGGTGCCCGGAGCGGCACGCGTCCGGGAGGTCCTCGACTTCGGCGTGACGAGGGTCGCGCACGGCGTCTCGGCCATCGAGGACCCGTCGCTCGTCGAGGAGCTTCGGCGCCGGGACGTGACCCTCGACCTGTGCCCCACCTCCAACGTCCAGGCCGGCGCCGCCGCGAGCCTGGCCGAGCATCCGCTGGCGGCGCTCCACCGGGCCGGCGTGAGCGTCACGATCTCGACCGACGACCTCACGGTCACGGGGACCACGCTGAGCGACGAGATGGCGCGCGTGGCCGCGGCGCAGTCCCTGACGCGAACCGAGCTCTCGAGCATCGCCCTCAACGCCTTTGCGCGCGCCTTCGCCCCGCAGCGATCGATGGGGCCGGTGCACGAGGCAGCCCGCACCGCATGGGAAGCCTGGCGCGACAACCCCATCAGCTGAGCCGGGAGCTCAGGAGGTCGCGCACCGCGGCCGGATCGTCGGCAATCGCATCCGGCACGAGATCACCAGCCAGGGACTCGGCGCGGGATCGGTCCGCCACGCCGGTCAGCACCGAGAATCGCCGCGCATCCCGCCCGGTGCGCGCCCGCCACGTCCGCGTCGGGATTGTCGCCGACGACCACGCACGCCTCGGCCGGGATGCCACTCGACTCGATGATGGCGCGAAACATCGCCGGCGCCGGCTTGCCGATGACGTCGGGCACGACGCCGGTCGCCGTCGCGAGCGCGCGCGACGGTCGCGCCGGCTCCCGGAGCGAACCCGGCGGGGGTCGGGTATCGCGCATCCGCGTTCGTGGCGATGAACCTGGCACCGCCCGCGACGGCGGCCATGGCGACGGCCAGGCGGCCGTAGTCGAGGGCCGGGTCGAGCCCGACGATGACGGCGTCGAAGCCGTCGATCGGCGCACCGGAGGTCGTTGATGCCGCCAGCGTTCCGGCCATCACGACGTCGAAGCCAGCGTCGCGTAGCTCCTCTTCCATGCCCGGCGCCCCGACGCCCATGACGCGGCGCACGTCCGGCGCGTGGCTGCGCAGGTGCTCGATTGTCGCGGTCGTCGAGGTCACGATCTCGTCGGCGGTTGCGGCGATCCCCATCGAGGCCAGGCGGGCGACGTAGCCGTCGCGTGCCACCGTGGAGTTGTTCGTCGCGAACCGCACACCCACGCCCGCCGCGTGGAGCCACGCGACCAGCTCGGGGGCGCCCGGCCACCGGCTCCGTGCCGCGGTAGATGACCCCGTCGAGGTCGAAGATGACGAGACGGACACGCTCGGGAAGGTCGGTCACGCGGCCGATCATAGTGGGCCGGACCCGCCGCGATCCCGGGTGACGAAACCCTTGAGCACCGAGATACCGAGGCAGTATGATGCCGCAGATTCAGCGCCGGGGCGCGGAGTGCCCGAGCGCATCGAACGCGCCGCGAGTCTCGCGGCCAGATCGCACCGACAACTGGTGTGGAGGAGAATTCATGCGGAAGCATTCCAGCATGCCGATCGCGGTGCTCGCGATCCTGATGCTGATCCTGAGCGCGTGTTCCGGCGGCGGGTCGAGCGAGGCTCCGGCCGACAGCGAGGCTCCGGCCGACAGCGAGGCTCCGGCCGAGAGCGCGGCGGCCAGCGAGGCCCCGACCGGCCTGGCGGCCTGTGGCGAACCGGACAGCGGCGATGAGTGGCTCATCGGCGGCGTCACCGACGTCGGACAGCTCGAGGACAAGTCCTTCAACGAGGGCGGCTGGTGCGGCACGATCGCCGGCGCCACCTCGGTCGGCGGTTCTGCCGAGGTCATCGTGACCGAGGACCCGGCCGACTACGCAGCGAACCTGCAGACGTTCATCGACGAGGGCTACCAGATCATCGTGACCTACGGGTTCGCGCTGGGCGAAGCCACCGCGGCAGCGGCCCTGGAGAACCCGGAAGTCTGGTTCATCGGGCTCGACCAGCCCGTCTGCGTGGATGAGAACGGCGTCTATGACGGGACGTTCACGTGCGCAGGCGACGCGGCGACGCTGCTGCCGAACTACCAGGGCCTGATCTTCACCGAGTCGCAGGCCGGGTACCTGGCAGGCATCGTTGCCGGCTCGATCACCGAGACGAACATCATCGGCACGATCGGCGGCATCGAGTCGATCCCGGCGGTCAAGCTCTACATCGGCGGCTACGACAACGGTGCGCTGTCGGTGAACCCGGACGTCGAGGTCCTCATCTCGTACGTGTCCGAGGACATCACCACGGCCTTCAACGACCCGACCACCGGCGCGTCGCTGGCCGAGCAGATGATCGGGCAGGACGTTGACGTCATCTTCCAGGTGGCGGGCCTCTCGGGCCAGGGCGCCCTCGAGGCGGCGTGCGATGCCGACATCTACGGCATCGGCGTCGACGTCGACCAGGCACTCGCGCTGCCGAGCGAGACGTGCATCGTGACGAGCGCCGAGAAGAAGCTCGTCGACGCCATCGACGAGGCGATCCAGCGGATCGCCGATGGCGAGGCAGTCGGCGGGTCCGTCGTGCTCAACGCGAGCTCGGAGCCACCGAAGGTCGCGGTCTCGGAGTTCCACAACCACCCGGATCTGCTCACGTCTGACCTCCAGACGCTGCTCGACGATGCCACGGCCGCCATGGCATCCGGCAGCCTGGATCCGTGCGCGGGCGAGGGCGCATGCCCGGACTTCGCCGATCCGGACGCGGGCGAATAGCGCTCGGATCGGTCCGAGCAACCGGCTAACTGAAGGGCGGGTCCAGACGGGCCCGCCCTTCGTCTCACCAACGAGGGCCACACCGCTAACCGGAGTCCGATGACCGACAGCCCGACTCCTCCGGCTCACGTCCCCGCGCTCGAGATGCGCGGCGTGACGAAGCGCTATCCGGGCGTGGTCGCCAACGACCACATCGACCTCGAGGTGCGTCCCGGCGAGATCCACGCCCTGCTCGGCGAGAACGGGGCCGGCAAGTCGACCCTGATGAACATCCTCTACGGCCTCGCCGATCCGGACGAGGGCGAGATCCTCATGGACGGCCAGCCCGTCAAGATTCACAGCCCGTCGGACGCCATCGACCGCGGGATCAGCATGGTCCATCAGCACTTCATGCTCGTCCCGGTGCTGTCGGTGGCCGAGAACATCCTCCTCGGCGACGAGCCGATGGCCAACCCGATCTTCCTGGACCGCAAGGACGCGCACACCCGCATCCGCCACCTCGGCGAGCAGTTCGGATTCGAGGTCGACCCCGACGCGAAGGTCGGCTCGCTCTCGGTCGGCTGGCAGCAGCGGGTCGAGATCCTCAAGGCGCTCTATCGCAGCGCGACGATCCTCGTCCTCGACGAGCCGACGGCGGTGCTCACGCCGCAGGAGACGCGCGAGATCTTCGCGGTGCTGCGGCAGCTCAGCCGCGAGCTGGGGACGTCGATCATCTTCATCAGCCACAAGCTGTACGAGGTCCTCGAGATCGCCGACCGCATCACGGTCATTCGGCGCGGCAAGGTCGTCGGCTCCCGTATCCCGTCGGAGACGAACGAGGAGGACCTGGCCGAGCTGATGGTCGGCCGCGACGTCCAGCTCACGGTCGACCGTGGCGAGAGCCACGCCCGCCGGCGTCGTGCTCGCCGCCGAGGACGTCCGCGTCCCCGACGATCGTGGGCACGAGGTGGTCCACGGCGTGAGCTTCGAGGTCCGCGCCGGCGAGATCTTCGGCATCGCCGGGGTCGCCGGCAACGGCCAGGACGAGCTGGTCGAGGCGATCATGGGACTGCGCAAGACGACGTCGGGCAAGGTCACTCTCGAGGGCCGCGACATCACCACGCGCGTCGCCGCGAGACCTGCACGAGGCCGGCGTCGGCTTCGTCCCGGCCGATCGGCACAGGTACGCGCATGGTCCTGTCCTTCCCGATCGCCGACAACTTCGTGCTCAACGACTATCACAACCCCCCGTTCAGCCGCGGGCCCGGTGCGCGACGACGCGGCCATCCGCAAGCGCGCGGAGGAGAGCGTCGCCGAGTTCGACGTGCGCACGCCATCGGTCAGCGCGAACGCCGGGACGCTGTCGGGCGGCAACCAGCAGAAGGTGGTCGTCGCACGGGAGCTCGGCATCAACCCCAAGCTCCTCGTCCTCGACCAGCCGACGCGCGGGCTGGACGTCGGCAGCATCGAGTTCATCCACCGCGAGACGATCGAGCGTCGGACCGCCGGAACCGCGGTGCTCCTCATCTCGGCCGAGCTCGACGAGGTCCTCGAGCTGTCCGATCGGATCGGCGTCATGTATCGCGGAGAGCTCGTGGCGATCGTCGACGCACGCACGGCCGACAAGGAGGACATCGGGCTCCTGATGGCGACCGGCGGCAAGGTCTCCCCGGACGCGACCAAGAGCATGACCGCCGACCTGGAGCAGGTGTCGTGACGGCGGCAGCGGCCGCCCAGCAGCCGTCCGCGCCGCGCTCGGGTCCCGTCGCGCGCTTCATGCGCATGGCGATCATCCCGCTTGCCGCCGTCGCCGGCGGCCTGATCGTCGGCGCCATCGTCATCATCTTCTCCAGCTGGCTCCAGGGGTCGGTCGGACTTCGCTCCTCCCGCTCCAGGCCTACGCGAACATGCTCGAGGGCGCATTCGGCAGCGTCCGCGGGCTCTCGTTCACGATCCTCGCCGCCACGCCGCTGATCCTGGGCGGAATGGCGGTCGGCCTCGGCTTCAAGGCCGGCCTGTTCAACATCGGCGCCCAGGGCCAGTTCCTCATGGGCGCACTGGGTGCCGCTGCCGTGGGCGCAGCCGTTGCCGAGTCCCCGGCGATCGTCGCCATCCCGTCGGCCGTCGCCGCCGGACTCCTCCTCGGAGCGGCGTGGGGCTTCATCCCCGGCGCGCTCAAGGCGTGGACGGGCGCCCACGAGGTCGTGACGACGATCATGCTGAACTTCATCGCCAGCATCTTCATCGGCTATCTCATCACCGGACCGCTCGAGGCGCCCGGAGCCGCGTTCTCGAGGACCGGCCCGATCGGCAACGCCGCGTACCCCAAGTTCTTCGGAACCGACATCCACCTCGGGGTCTTCATCGCCTTCGCCCTCGTGCCGGTGGTGTGGTGGCTGCTGTGGCGGAGCACGCTCGGGTTCGAGATCCGGACGGTCGGCGCCAATCCCGACGCCGCGCGCTACGCGGGCATGCGTCCCCGGTTCCTGATGATCCTCACGATGTCGCTGTGCGGGCTCCTGGCCGGGCTCGCCGGCGCCGGGCAGATCCTCGGGATCAGCGGCTTCATGACCGCCTCCTACGGCACGTCCGTCGGCTTCGACTCGATCTCGGTCGCCCTCCTCGGGCGCGCTCACCCGGTGGGGATCATGTTCGCCGCGCTGCTCTTCGGAGCCATGCGCGCCGGGTCCGGCCTGATGCAGATCGAGGCCGGCATCCCGTCCGAGATCATCGACGTCATCCAGGCCACCATCCTCTTCTTCCTGGCCGCCGATGTGCTGGTGCGGCATCTGCTGCGGATCCGGGCCCCGAGCCCCGAGCCGGAGGAGATTGCGACCGTCACCAAGTCGTACGGCAGCGGGACGCCCACGCCTCCCTGATGGAGATCGTGTACGGCATCCCGGTCGTCGGGGTGCTCTTCCAGTTCATCGGGTACGTGATCGAGATCACGCCCGGCATCGCGCCCATCGTGCTCGGCCTGGCCACGCCGATCGCCCTCGGCGCGCTGTGCGGGGTCATGAACGAGCGCTCGGGCATCGTGAACATCGGCATCGAGGGGATGATGCTGTTCGGGTGCCTTCGTCGGCTTCCTCGCCGCCGGCCTGTGGCAGCAGGCCTTCGGCGGCGATCCGACGGGGCCCTTCGGCGTGACGCCCGCGCTGATCGTCGGCGTCATCGCCGCCATCCTCGCGGCGATGGCCCTCTCGGCGCTGCATGCGTGGCTGTGCATCACCATCCGCGCCGACCAGATCATCAGCGGCGTCATCATCAACATCGCCGCCATCGGGCTGACCGGCTACTTCAACCGGCTGCTCATCACGCCGAACCCGCGCCTGGGCGCCGGCACGTTCTCGACGTTCCGCCTGCCGCCAGGAGGTCGTCGACATCCCCGTCATCGGCTGGCTGATCGAGATGTTCTTCGAGCAGGGGCCGATCACGATGTCGGTGATCTTCTTCGTGATCATCCTCCAGGTCCTCCTGTTCCGGTCGCGCTGGGGACTGCGCACCCGCGCCGTCGGCGAGCACCCGCGGGCCGCCGACACGGTCGGCGTCGACGTCATCCGCCTGCGGTACCGCAACGTCATCCTCGCCGGCCTGTTCGTCGGGCTGGCCGGTGCCTACCTCACGCTCGAGGGCACGGGCTCCTTCCAGAACGGCATGACCGCCGGCCGCGGCTTCATCGCGCTGGCGGCCGTGATCTTCGGCCGCTGGACTCCCGATCGGCGCGTTCCTGGGCGCGCTCCTGTTCGCGTACTCGGGCGCCTTCGGCCAGGCGGTGGGCATCCGGCCGCCGGGCGACGCGTTCCCCGACCTCGGCGCGATCATGGACGCCATCCCGTCGCAGGTGTACGGCGCGCTGCCCTACATCGTGACGATCGTGATCCTCGCGGGCGTCGTCGGGCGCAGTATCGCGCCGGCGGCCGTCGGCCGGCCCTACGCCAAGGAGGGCCAGAGCTGACCATGGGGGAGACGATCCTCGACAAGTCCGCGGTCGGTCGCGACGTGCGGCAGTTCCATATCGGCGTGGCGCCCGGCGAGGTCAGCACCGTGGCGCTCCTCCCCGGCGACCCCTTCCGCATTCCACTCATCGCGGAGCACCTCACCGATGTGCGGGAGGTGGCCCACAACCGCGAGCACCGCACGATCGTCGGCACCTACGGCGGCCGCCAGATCACCGCCACATCCACCGGTATGGGGTGCCCGTCGACAGCGATCGCGGTCGAGGAGCTCATCCGCTGCGGCGTGACCTCATTCGTCCGCGTGGGGAGCACCGCGGCGCTGCAGGCCGGAATCAACCCCGGCGACCTGATCGTGAGCGAGGGGTCGTACCGAAACGACGGCACGTCGGACGCCTACGTCCCCAAGGGCTATCCGGCCGTCCCGGACCTCGCCATCACCCTGCGCCTGGTCGAGGAGGCTCGCGCCCTGGCCTCAGAGCATGGGATCGCCGCACACGCCGGCCTGAACGTCACCGATGACGCCTTCTACGCCGAGTCGCCGGCCTGGACGACCCAGATGTCGGAGCTGGGGCTGCTCAACGTCGAGATGGAGAGCTCGGCGCTGTTCGTCGTGGCCCGCCAGCGCGGTGTTCGGGCCGGGATGGTCTGCTCGGTCTCGAGCAACCTCGTCGCCGGCGCCAGCGTGTACGACTCGCACGACCGACTCGCGGCGGGGTGGCACCACAGCATCGAGGCGGTGCTGCGCACGGCGGTCGCGCTCGAGCTGTGAGCTCCGGCTCCGGCGCGCCTTCCCGCGGTTCGACCGGCTCGGGACTCAACCTCCACACCCATCTCGAGGGATCGGTCCGGCCCGCGACCGCTGCCGACCTCGCCGCGGGCCAGGGAGTCGCGACGCCACCGGGCGGCTGGGAGGCCGGGCTGCGGATGGCGGCGCCGGGGAGCCTCACCGACTTCCTCGGGCACGTGGCCCTGGTCTACCCGCTGCTCGGGACGCCCGACGCGATGCGCCGGGTGGTGCACGAGGCCGTGGTCGACGCGGCGGCGGACGGCACCCTCTATCTCGAGCTGCGATTCGGCCCGGCGACGCACGCTCGACCGCGCTTCGGGCTGGACCAGGTCGTCGCGGCCGCGTGCGATGGCGTGGCGTCGGGCGTGGCGGCCACCGGCATGCCCGCGGGGATCGTCGTCTGCGCGCTTCGCCATCACGACGATGACACGAACGCCGCCGTGGCCAGGGCCGCGGCCGGCATGGCCGGCAGGGGTGTCGTCGGGTTCGACGTCGCGGGCGACGAGGCCCTCTTCGCTGACCTCGAGCGCATGCGGACCCCCTTCGCGATCGCCGCGGCCGCGGGTCTCGGCCTGACCGCCCACGCCGCGGAAGCCGGACCGGCCGCGGCGGTGAGGTCCGCGGTGGAGGTGCTCGGGGTGACGCGCATCGGGCACGGCTCGCGCGCAGCCGAGGATCCCGATCTGCTGACCTGGGCCGCCGACCGGGGCGTCTGCTTCGAGGTCTGCCCCACCTCCAACGTCTTCACCGGGGCGGCGTCGTCCTACGCCGAGCATCCGATGCGTGCGTTCGCGGCAGCCGGCTGCGACGTGGTCGTCGGCGACGACGATCCGATCACGATCGGTCGCCGCCTCAGCGGAGAGTTCGCGGCGGTGGCCGACGAGGTCGGGATGGAGCCCGATGCCATCCGGCGGATCCACGCCGCCTCGATCGCGCGCGCCTTCTGCGAGCCGTCCACGCGACGGTTCATCGCGTCGCGCGCCGCTCACCTCACGAGGAGCGCGGCAGCTGACGGGGCGGGCGGCTGAGCTAGGCCTCGACGGTCCTGGCAGCGTGCCCGTGCGTCGGCGGCGGCTCGCGCAGCAGGTCGATCGACCGTCCGATGGCCGCCATGTCGCGGACGACCGCGAGGTGGTCGTAGTCGACGGAGCGGAACCCCACCGCGATGTCGGGCTCACCGATGTACACGACCGCGTAGCGGGCACGCGCGTCGCCGTCGGTGCCGCAGCCGACCGAGCCGCACGCGACGAAGTGCGCCTGTCCGACGACGCGGTGGAACGTCTCGTGGGTGTGACCGAAGCAGAACAGATCGTCGGCCTCGTCGCTCGCGATGCGCGCGAACACGCGGGACGGTCGGGAGGCCCAGAGGTAGTCGTTTGCCTTGAGCGGCGTGCCGTGGAAGAAGTACGCCGACCGGCCCGCGAGCGTGAGGCGCAGCGTCTGCGGCAGCTGGCGCAGCCAGGCCTTGTTCTCCTCGGTCAGCGCCTCCGCGGTCCAGGCCATCGAAGCGTTGCCCTCGCGTTCGGCGTCGACGGACCCCCACGTCGAGCCGGTCTGCTCGCGGTCCATGCCGACGGCCTCGTCCCAGTTGCCCTGGACCGTCGGCACCTCGAGGTTCCGCAGCAGCTCGACCACCTCGTTGGGGTGTGGCCCGCGCCCGACAACATCGCCCACGCAGTAGAGCGCATCGGCTCCGATGCGCGCGACATCGTCGAGGACGGCCTCGAGGGCTGGCTGATTGGCGTGTACGTCACCGATGACCGCGATGCGCATGGCGCGGATTGTGCCGATGCGCCTCCAAGGCCGCAATCCCCCGCAGGTGGGTCCCCCACCGCGGGACTTTCAGCAGCCCCTTCCCGAGCTCAGGAGATGGCGGCTCCCACGGAGACCGGAGCGGCGAGGACGCTGACGCGGCCGGCGACGGTGCGGGCGACCTCGCGCAGCGCGGCCGCCGCAGGCGAGGCGTCGCCGCCCGGGTATTGCGGAGAGGTGATGGGCACCCCGGCGTCACCACCCGAGCGCACGGCCGGCTCGATCGGGATCCGCCCCAGAACGTCCAGCTCGAGCTCGCGCGCGATCTTCTCGCCGCCGCCCGATCCGAAGATGTCGTGCTCGGCGCCGCAGTCGGGGCAGACGAAGCCGCTCATGTTCTCGATGACGCCGAGCGTGCGCACGTTCACCTTGTTGAACATGCCGACCGCCTTGCGCGCGTCGAGCAGGCTCACCTCCTGCGGCGTGGTGACGATGACGGCGCCGGTCAGCGGGATGAGCTGGCTCAGCGAGAGCGCCGCGTCACCGGTCCCCGGCGGAAGGTCGATCACGAGGTAGTCGAGGTCGCCCCACTCCACGTCACGCAGGAACTGGGCGATGGCGCTGTGGATGAGCGGGCCGCGCCAGATGACCGGCGCGTTGGGGTCGAGGAAGTACTGGATGCTCATCATCTTCACGCCGTGGGCAGTGACCGGGTTCGGCCGCCCGGCGTTGCCGGTGACGTGGGCGCCCTGCGTGCCCATCATGATCGGGACGTTCGGGCCGGTGATGTCGGCGTCCAGCAGCCCGACACGCGCTCCGTCGCGGGCCAGGCTCACGGCGAGGTTGACCGCCACGGTCGACTTGCCGACACCGCCCTTGCCCGATGCGACCGCGATCGTGTTGCGCACGCCGGGGATGAGGTCGGCGGCCGGCCCGCCGAAGCTGCGCTTCACGTTGCTGGCCCAGTCGACGCGTACCAGGCTGGCACCGAGGGCGGTCAACGCCTCGCCGATGTCGTTCTCGATCGTCGCCTTGAGCGGGCAGGCGGGCGTGGTGAGCTCGACGGTGAGATCGACGACGCTGCCGTCGATCGTCACGTTCTTGACCATCCCGAGCGAGACGAGGTCGCGCCCGATCTCCGGATCCTTCACCCCGCCGAGCGCGGCGAGGATGTTCTCGTCAGTCAGCTGGGCGGGCATGGGTGTGCGAGGGCTCCTCCATTCGGGACCGATGCGGCCCATTGAGCCTAGCAGAGCGCCCCTGCCTCCTGCTGCAACCGATGTTGACCCTCAGCGGCGCCGCCGCGCGACGCGGACCGCAATCAGCGAGCCCGAGGCGAGGACGAAGACGCCGGCGACGACCACGAGCATCCAGGTCGGCGCGCCCGGCGCGGATGATGTGGAGCTCGTATCGGGCAGCTGACTGGCGGTCGGTACAGCTGTCCCGCTGGGTGTCGGCGTCGGAGCCGAGAACGTAACGGCCAGCACGATCTCGAGCTCCGGCTGCGGGCCCTGCACCTGGAGGCTGCCATTGCCCGTGATCGCGACCGTCGCGTCGACGCCCAGCTCCGATGCCTCGGTCAGCGCGGCACGCGACGCGTCGTCGATCACCTCGGTGGGCAGCGTGGCACCGTCGACCATGATGTCGCCGCCGTCCAGCAACGTCACCGGGCCGATGAGCGTGGAGACTCCGACGAAGCTCACCGGGATCCCGCTGGCGAGGTCGAGGGTGAACGTCACGCTGAGCACCGTGCCCGCATCGGCCGGCACGCCGATGAGGGTCGCGAAC
Source organism: uncultured Chloroflexia bacterium (assembly GCA_963725885.1). Classification (GTDB taxonomy): domain Bacteria; phylum Chloroflexota; class Limnocylindria; order QHBO01; family QHBO01; genus JACDBZ01. Next base: position 511,402 of record CAVSAH010000002.1, read on the forward strand.
TCGGGACTCGTGGCGATGAACTCGGCCGGAGCGGCCAACCGGTCGCTGATCATGTAGCCGTCGGCGCCAGGCCCGAAGATGTCCTCAACGAGCGTGACCGGGCCCTCCACCACGCACTCTCCAACGAACGCGAGCCGGGTGATCACCCCGCCCTCGCGCGTCACCTCGAGGCACGTCGGCGTGCCACCACCGAAGCCGGCGAGGTTGGTGTCGGCCGGGGGAACCAGCTCCGCATCGGCGGCGATCGTCTCGACTGTGCCGGTGAAGCCGAACCGGATGGCGCCGTCGGTCGGTCCGAGCGGGTCGGGCGCGGCGAAGTCGAAGAAGGCGCCTCCCTCGACGGTGATGTCGGCAGATCCGGCGAGGACGACCCCCGTTCCGAGCATGGCCAGGAGGCCGGCGAGCAGAAGGCTGGCGAGACGGGTGCGCATGAATCCTCCGGTGTGTGCGTTCAGTCGAGTCCGTCGAAGAGGGTCGCCTCCGCGCCGGAGGAAGCCGGCACCGCCGAGGCGGCGAGGCGATAGTGCTCGGTCGCCAGGAGGGCGTCACGCGCCTCGGGATCCCAGCCATGGAACGGGCCGGCCGATCCGGTCTGCGAGACGTGCCGGCGGATCGCGGCAAGCTTCAGCTCGGCGAGCTCGCCGAGCTCGAGGGCGAACGTCGGGTCGGCGGCGGAGCCGTAGCCCTCGGCCGGTGCCATCGTGCCGAGAGCGGATACCGTGGATGCCGGCACGACGAGCTGGTACAGCTTCGCCGCGCGCCACGCGACCTGGTCCTCCTCGAGGTCGTCCTCGTAGGCCAGCGGCAGTGCGGCGCGCTCGTAGGCCGCCGCGACGGCGCGGGCAAGAACCACGTGGTCGGAGTCGCCCGTCACCCCATCGGGTCCGAAGCTGCAGATGACCTCGGGCTGGTGCATCCGGATCGGCTCCACGATGCGTCCGACGAGCTGGTCGAAGTCGGCCCGGTCGAGCTCCCCCTCGGCGTAGTCGAGCATGCGCACAACGCGGACACCGAGGAGCGCGACCGATCGGCGCAGCTCGTCCTCCCGGACCGTGTCCAGGTTCCGCCACGTGACCTGGCCGAGCTTGAGGTCGCGATTCTTCCCGCCGGGGGCCGGGGACTTGTCCTCGAGCCGCTGATCGAACCAGCCCCGCGTGGCGCACACGAGGACGACATACGCCCCGGCGGCGGCGGCCGAAGCTATCGCGCCCGCGAAGCCGAAGGCCTCGTCACCGGGATGGGCGACGACGACCATGAGGCTGCGGGCCGGGGCGCGCTCCCGAACCGGTCGCCAGATGGATGACACGGCCGGGAGTATACGGGCCTAGCTGACGGCCTCGACGCGCATCGCCGCGCGGCCGTTTCCAGGTCCGCCGGACTGACTCACCGAGCTGGGGATGACGGGCGCACGGTCGAGGAAGCTCGCCTCTGCACCGATCGCGATCACTCGCTCGACCTCGGCGAGCGACAGGATCTCGTTGCGCAGGAGCAGATGCAGCTCGTCGCGAAGGTACGTCCGCAGCATCTCCGGACCGTCGGTGCTGATCGTGAAGCGCACGCCGCCATCGACGAGGGCGCGAACGGCACGCCGCACATCGGCGACGCTGCGGAGAACGCCGGTGCTCAGGTTCGACGACGGGCAGACCTCGAGCACCGTGCCCCGCTCGCGGAGCATGCCGAGCACGCGGTCGTCGTCTGCGCTGCGAATGCCATGCCCGATGCGGTCCGGCGCGAGGGCCTCGACCGCCTGGGCGACCTCGTCGGCTCCGCCGGTCTCGCCGGCGTGGACGGTGAGGCCGAGGCCGGCGCGGCGGCACTCGGCGTAGAGGTCGCGGTAGTCCTCGAAGCGGAAGCCCGACGACACCGGCCCGGCGATGTCGATGCCCACGACCCCGCGGCTGTGCCAGGCGATGGCCTTTGCCGCGATGATCTCGTTGAGCTCCACGCTGAAGGCTCGATCGAGGCAGAAGATGAGCCCGGCCCGCACCTGCGGGTACTCGAGCACGGCACGGTCCATGCCCCGCACAGCGGCGGCGATGATGTGGTCGAGATCCTGCTCACCGCCCCGATTGCGCTTCATCGGGTTGAAGCGCAGCTCGACCTGCGTGACGTTATTGCGACGATACGCGCCGCCGATGACCTCGTAGACGCTGCGCTCCACCGCGGTCGGGCTCGACTGGATGAGCTCGGTCCAGTGGAACAGGTCCAGGTATGCCTGGAACCCTCGCCGCCGCCGCCCGACGGTGATGAGGTCACGGAAGGCCCAGTAGTCCTTGGTCGGCAGGCGGATCCCCTGGGCGTGGGAGATGCCCCACATGATTGCCGGCGTGACGGCCGCCCCGAGGTGGACGTGGAGCTCGCTCAGCGGGGTGCGGGGATCGAGGCGAGGACGAGGCATCGGGCTCCGGAGGCTGGTGTGCGGCGGAGTGTAACGCAGGAGGCCGATGCTAGAATCGGCGCCGATGGACCTCATCCGCGACGCGATCGAGTGGGTCGGGAACGAGGCGGGCTCGTTCATCTTCACGGTCGGTCCGTACCTGCTCGTCGGCCTCGTCGGGCTGTACGTGCTGTGGCTCCTGATCGGCTATCTCCGGGTGAGCCAGGTCGGCATCGGCGAGGGCCGCGGCCCGGGCCAGCAGATGTTGCCGGTTCCCTCGGGCGAGACTGCCGAGATGCCGCGAGGCGTCCCGTACTGCGCGGTCGATGGCCTTCGATACGCCGCCGGCGCCCGCTTCTGCACCTCGTGCGAGCGCGACCTCCAGATCGACTGCCGAAACTGCGGTGCAACCGTCGCCGCCTCGGAGCCGTCCTGCTACCGCTGCGGCACCCCGACCGGTGCCGAGGCCAACCCGCTTCTCGGCTGACCGGTCGCCCCGGTCGGCCGCCTCGACCGGATCCGACCGATGACCACCCTCATCTCCGTTCTCCTCGTCGCATCCCTCGGCATCCTCGTCGCGAGCGCTGCCGCAGGACTGGTCGGCGCCTTCGTGCGCGTCGGGCAACCGGCGCACTGCCACCGAGCCGATGCTGGCCGATGCCCCCGTCGAGCCCTCAGGTCCCTCCCGGGTTGCGATGGCGGGGGTCCTGGCCGCGACCCTGCTGCTTGGCCTGGCGCTCGGGCTGCGCACGGTGCTCGTGGGTCATGCGCCGTGGTCGAACCTCCACGAGTTCAGCCTGGCCTTCGCGACGGCACTGCTGGTCACCTACCTGCTGCTGGCCCGCGCCTACCCGATCACGGGGCTGGCGCCCCTCGCGGCAGTGATGGCCGCCTGCCTGGTCGGGTTCGGCCTCGGGCTCGACGACCGCGTCGATCCGCTGGTCCCGGCGCTCCAGCAGCCGCTGCTGCTGACGATTCACGTCGGAGCGGCCGTGGCGGCCTATGCCGTGGCCGGAGTCGCCTTCCTGGCGGCCGTTGCGCGAGATCGCCCAGCGCCGTGCCGGCGACGGGCTGGGTGCGCTGCCCGATGCCGCGACGCTGCGCGCGGTGGGCCATCGGGCCGTCCTCATCGGCTTCCCGATCCTGACCGTGGCGATCGCGCTCGGCGCGGTGTGGGCCAACCTGGCATGGCGCTCCTACTGGAGCAACGATCCGAAGGAGCTCGCGGCCGCGGCCACGTGGCTCGTCTTCGGCGCATACCTCCACGTGGCGTCACGGCGCGATCGCTGGTCGGAGCTGGCGCCCTGGCTCATCGTGCTCGGGTTCGCGGGTGTCCTCTTCACCTACATCGGGGCGGGGCTCTTCCTGGTCGGCGAGCACAGCTACGGCGCCTCGTGATGCACACGCGTGAGCTGACGGTCGTGACGGGTGCGCAGGCATCGGTCAGCGACCTGACCGGACCCTGCGCGGACTTCGTGGCCGATGTCGCCGACGATGGCGACGGGCTGCTGTCGGTATTCGTGCCGCATGCCACCGCGGGGGTCGTGGTCATGGAGCTCGGGGCCGGATCCGATGTCGACCTGCTGGCCGCGCTCGATAGGCTGCTCCCGCGCGACGACCGCTGGATCCACCGCCACGGCAGCGCCGGCCACGGCGCCGATCACGTGCTGCCGCTGCTCGTCCCGCCGTCGGTGACCGTGCCAGTGGTCGGAGGAAGGCTGGCGCTCGGGACGTGGCAGTCGATTGCGCTCGTCGATCCGAACCGCGACAACACCAGCCGGAGCATCCGCCTCAGCTTCCTGCTCGGCTGATCGCGGCGAGCTCGCCCACCTGGGTCGCCAGACGCGCCACGTCGGACGTCGGCTCCAGACACGCATACCCCCGGCAGGCATATGCCGTGGCGACGTCACCCGACGGACCCTTCCCGACGAACACGGGCCATGCAGCGTGCCCCGCACCCGGCACGACCGTGGCTAGGACGAGATCAGGCGCATACGGGCCGGAGGCTGCCCGCCGCAGCGCATAGGCCTCGGCTGCGTCGGCCCGGGGTGCGGCGACGACCACGTCGATCTGCTCACCGAGCGCGCGGTCCGCGGCGCTCAACATCCGCCCGAACGCGCTCGGTTGGCGCTCGAATCCGGATGCCACGGCGCGCAGGATCGAGCGCGCTGCGCGCGCCAGCTCCTCGTCCCCTGTCAGCAGGGCCAGGCGCTGGAGGACGTCGGCGGCGACACTGTTGGCCGATGGTGTGGCGTTGTCGACGAGGCCGCGCGGCCGGGCGACAGCCACCCCGTGCTCGCTCGAGGTGTCCACCAGGGTGCCCGGCATCGTCGTCCCAGAAGTCGCGCAGCAGGGTGGCGGCGAGGGCGCGCGCGAGCAGGAGGGGCTCCGTATCGCCGGACGCGGCGTGCGCCTCCAGGAGCCCATCGGCCACGCATGCGTAGTCCTCGGCGAACCCGGGCGTGTGCGCGCGGCCGTCGCGGGCGGTGCGCCAGAGGCGGTCGCGGTCGTGCACGAGCGTGCCGGTGAGGAACAACACGAGATCGCGCGTCGCATCGGCGTAGCGCCGGTCACCGAGAACCAGGCTGGCGTGGGCCAGCGCGCGCAGAGCGAGGCCGTTCCAGGCGGCGAGCTGCTTGTCGTCGCGCCCCGGCCGGGTCCGCGTCTGCCGGGCCGCGAGCAGGGCGGTGCGCGCCCGGTCGAGAAGCGGCTCCGGAGCCGGCGGCCCGGCCACGTGGAGGACGTTGATCTCCTCCCAGTTTCCGTCCTGGGTCACACCCCAGTGAGTCGCAACCGTGCCGCGCTCGCCGGCGTCGAGGCCCCCATCGGCGAGCGTGCGATCGAAGGAGTCGAACGCCCAGGTGTAGAAGCGTCCCTCGACGCCCTCGCTGTCGGCATCGAGCGCCGAGGCGAAGCCCCCCTCTGGCGTCCGCAGCTCAGCCAGCATGAAGTCGAGTGTCTCGCGCGCCACGCGCGCGTAGCGGTCGTTGCCGGTGGCCCGGAACCCCTCCAGGTAGGCGTGGGCCAGCAGTGCGTTGTCGTACAGCATCTTCTCGAAGTGCGGCACCAGCCAGTGCGCGTCGGTGCTGTATCGGGCGAATCCCCCGCCGAGCTGGTCGTTGATGCCGCCGTCGGCCATGGCGTCCAGGGTGCTCGTGACCATCGCGAGCGTGGCCGGGTCCCCGCTCCGCCGCCAGGCACGGAGGAGGAACTCGAGCGTCATGGGTGGTGGGAACTTGGGAGCGCCACCGAATCCGCCGTGCACCGCGTCGAACGAGGCGGCGATCCGCGCGACCGCGGCGTCCAGCTGAGCTCGCTCGGGGTCCCGGGAGCCGGCGGGCACGGCCAGTTGCGTGGCAAGGTGTCCGGCCAGCGCCCCGGCCTGGCGGTCGACCTCGTCGCGGCGCGTGCGCCCAGGCGTCGTGCGACCGCGAGCAGGACGCTCCCGAACGCGGGCATGCCGTGGCGCTCGTCCGGCGGGAAGTAGGTGCCGCCGAAGAACGGTCGCAGGTCCGGCGTGAGGAAGACGCTCATCGGCCAGCCGCCGGAGCCGGTCATGGCCTGGACGGCGGCCATGTAGACGTCGTCGAGGTCGGGGCGCTCCTCGCGGTCCACCTTGATGGAGACGAAGTGCTCGTTCATGAGCCCGGCGATCTCGGCGTCCTCGAAGCTCTCGCGCTCCATGACGTGGCACCAGTGGCAGGCCGAGTAGCCGATCGACAGGAAGATCGGCCGGTCCTCGCGCTTCGCCCGCTCGAGCGCCTCGGGCCCCCACGCGTACCAGTCGACCGGGTTGTGGGCGTGCTGGAGCAGGTACGGGCTCGTCTCGTCCGCCAACCGGTTCGCCATGCGGCCAGTGTCGCACGCATCGGTCGATCGACCGGCGAGGCGAGTCCTTGTCAATGGCCGTTGCGCGGCTCGAGACTGCACCGTGTGGAAGCGCAGTCACGTCCGGAGACCCAGTACGCCTGGCATGGCGACGATGCGCTCGCCTACCAGGTCATCGGTGATGGACCCGTCGACCTGGTGTACCTCCAGGGCCTCGTCTCGAACGTCGAGCTGAACTGGGACCACCCGGCCATGGCACGGTTCCTGACCGCCCTCGCGGCCGGCCGACGACTGATCGTCGCCGATGCGCGCGGATGGGGCTGTTCGGAGCGGTCGTCGCCGAGCATGCCGTGGCCGATCGAGCTGCTGATGGAGGACCTCCGGGTGGTTCTCGACGCGGTCGGGTCGCGGCGAGCCGTGGTCATGGCCAACAACGACTGCGCGTTCGTCGCGACGCTCTTCGGGGCAACGTATCCCGAGCGTACGGCCGGCCTCATCCTGTACGAGGCGTCCGCGAACTGGCTGTGGACCGAGGAGACGCCGTGGGAGTGGACGGCCGAACGATGGGTGCAGGAGGTCGGACGACTACCGGACCTGGTCGCGCACCGAAGCCGCGGCCGAGGTCGAGTCTTCCGACCCTCGATGGCGGGCGACGAGCGATACATCGAGTGGTGGTATCGCTACTACCTGCTTTCCGGATCGCTGGGCTACGCGGCCGCCTCTGCGGCCAGGTACATGGCGACGGACATTCGCGCCATCCTCCCGGCGATCCGGGTGCCGGTCACCGTCCTCGTTCGACCGGATCATCCCGAGCCGAGCTGGCGTCGAGTCGTCGATCTACGTCGCCGACCACATCCCGGGAGCACGTCTGGTCGAGCTGCCGGGCGGCGACGGTCCGCTGTGGCTCGGTAACCCTGACGCACTGACGAGGGCAATCGACCGGTTCGTGGACAGCATCCGCGAGGAGCGTGGCGAGCTCGATCGCGTCGTTGCCACCGTCCTCTTCACCGACCTGGTCGGCTCGACCGAGACGGCCGCGCGCCTCGGCGACCGGAAGTGGCGCGAGCTCGTCGATCGTCACCACGCGACGGTCCGCGCCCTCCTCGATCGATTCCGCGGCACGGAGGTCGACACGGCCGGGGACGGGTTCTTCGCCACGTTCGACGGCCCGGCACGCGCGATCCGGTGCGCGCAGGCCATCGTCGAGTCGCTCGCAACGCTCGGGATCGATGTTCGAGCCGGGCTGCACACCGGCGAGTGCGAAACGATCGACGGCAAGGTCGGCGGCATCGCCGTGAACATCGGCGCACGAGTGTCCGCAGCGGCTGGTCCCGGCGAGGTGCTCGTGTCGCAGACCGTCAAGGACCTGGTGGCGGGCTCCGGCCTCGTGTTCGAGGACGCGGGCGTCCATGAGCTCAAGGGCATCGCCGACGCCTGGCACCTGTACCGCGCCATGGCGCCCGATCGCTGGACCGATGACGGAGGAGAACTCGACATGACCGATGACGGCCCGCTCTGGGTCCTGTTCCGTGTCCCCACGCCACGCCGGAGGGGCAGACCGCGCAGGACCTCTACCGGAAGCGCGTCGACGGCATCAGCCCGAGATGCAGGCCAGCGCCGCGAGGCTCGGGTGCACGTTCCATCGGGCGTGGCACGCCGCCGACGGCTCCGCATTCTTCGCGATCGCCCACTGGACCTCGCACGTGGGCGCGAATGCCTTCTTCGCCGAATGGCAGATCGCCGACGAGCCCGGCGAGGAGGCAGTTCGGCTGGAGGGCGATGTGGGGCTGGTTCCGCTGGGCTGAAGGCTGGAGCTGTCAGGTGGGCGTGCTCCATCCCGAACTGCTCGGCCGAGAGCTTGGCATACAGGCCTTCCTGGCGAATCAGCTCGGCGTGCGTGCCGCGCTCCACGATCCGGCCGCGCTCCATCACGAGGATCTGGTCGGCGCGCAGGATCGTCGACAGCCGATGCGCGATGGCGATCGTGGTTCGCCCTTCCGTGAGGCCCGCCAGCGCAGCCTGGATGAGCCGCTCGCTGACGGTGTCGAGAGCGGACGTGGCCTCGTCGAGGATGAGGATTCGCGGATCCTTGAGGAGGACGCGGGCGATCGCGACCCGCTGCTTCTCACCGCCCGACAGCTTGTAGCCGCGCTCGCCCACCACCGTCTCGTATCCGGAGGGCAGCTCCAGGATCCGATCGTGGATGGCGGCCGCCCGCGATGCGTCCTCGATCTCCGCCATCGACGCGTCGGGCTTGGCGTAGCGGAGGTTGGCAAGGACCGTGTCATGGAACAGGTACGTCTCCTGCGTCACCACCCCGATCACCTGACCGAGGGACCGGAGCGCCAGATTCCGGACGTCGATGCCGTCGATCGCCACCGACCCCGTCACGACGTCGTAGAGCCGCGGGATGAGGTATGTCGTCGTGGTCTTGCCGCTCCCGGACGGGCCTACCAGCGCCACCAGCTGGCCGGGTGCCGCGTCGAAGCTGATCTCCTCGAGCGCGAACGGCCTGATGGGGAGCGGGACGGCCAACCCTTCCTCCTCGGCCGCCTCAGCCTCGGCCGCCACCGCCAGCGAGGTCACCGGCACCGGGTAGCGGAAGGTGACGTCGTCGAAGCGCACCTCGCCGCGGACAGTCGCCGGGTCCAGCACGACGGCATCGGGCGCATCGGTGATCTCGTGCTCCATCTCGAGGTACTCGAAGATGCGGTCGAAGAGCGCCAGGGCGCCCTGGATCTCGACCTGCACGTTGAGGAGCTGCCCGAGCGGGAAGAAGAGGCGGGACTGGAGCGTCGTGAAGGCCACGATCGTGCCGATGCTGATCGAGGTGTCGCCGCCGATGATCAACGACCCGGCGAGCAGGTACACGAAGGCCGGCATGATGCTGAAGAAGGTTCCGATGAGGGCGAAGAACCAGCGCCCGATCATCTGGCCGCGGATCTGGAGGTCGCCGAGACGCTGCGACTCGCGCTCGAAGCGTTCGATCGACGCCTCCTGCTGGCCGAACGTCTTGCTGAGCAGGATGCCGGACACCGACAGCGACTCCTGCGTGATCGCGCTGACCTCGGCCAGGGACTCCTGCGTCTGGCCGGACACCTCGCGGCGAACCTTGCCAACCCGGAAGGTGATGTAGGCGAACACGGGCATGAGGCCGAGGCTCAGCACGGTCAGACGCCAGTCGAGGATCCACATGGCGATGACCGTGGTCAGGACGGTTGCCACGTTCGACAGGAGCGTGGCCGCCGTGTCGGTGACGACCGACTGGACGCCCCCGACGTCGTTGCTGATGCGGCTCTGGATCTCGCCGGTCCGCGTGTCGGTGAAGAAGCGCAGCGGCATGGCCTGCAGGTGCCGGTAGAGGGCGACCCGCAGGTCGTTCATGACGCGCTGACCGACGACGTTGGACAGGTAGGCCTGCCAGACGCCGATGGCGCTCGTGATGATCGGCAGCACGATCATCAGCCCGCACTGGAGCCACAGCAGGGCGAGGTCCTGCGGCCCGGTCAGGTTGTCGATGACCAGCTTGAGCAGGATCGGGTTGACGACGCCGATGCTGACGGCGATGAGGATCAGGACGCCGATGAACGCCAGGCGCAGCCGATAGGGCCTGAAGAAGCCCCAGATCCGAACCAGTGTTCGGCGGTCGCTCCCGGGGCGGCGCGTCAGATCGGGATCGGAGCCGCCCATCCCTCCCCACGGGCTCCTGCCACCCCCGCCGCGACGGGTCATTCGAGCAGGATGGAGAGGAACGCCTGCGCCAGCCCGATGCCCTGCGGCTCGCCCACGAGCCGCGCTCGCTCGCGCATCCGCTCGGTCACGTCGTCGGGGTCGACCTGGCTGACGTGGGCGCAGATCGAGTCCACGCCGAGGTCGAACGTTTCCGACACGTCGACCCACAGGTTCGGCTCCTCCACGCCGGTGAGGAGGACCTGGCGCACCTTCCATGGCTCGAGGTTCTCGACCTGCCACAGCTCGGGGAAGTTCAGGTGGTCGCGGGCGGCGGGATAGACCGCCGCGAGCGTCGCCTCGCCGGTGGCGAGGTGGTCGGGATGCCCGACGAACGGGTTGTGGTCCAGCCGGCGCTGGGGGTTCTGGGTGATGACCAGATCGGGGCGGAAGCGGCGGATCTGGCGGGTGACGTCGCGCCGCAGGTCCAGCGTCGGCTCGAGGTATCCATCGGCGTATCCGAGGTGGACGATGTCGCTCACGCCGAGAAGATCCGCTGCGGCGCGCTGCTCGGCCATCCGCGTTGTCGAGAGCTCCTCGGGCGTGACATTCGGATCCTCGGTGCCCCGCCCTCCGTCGGTCGTAACGACGTAGTCGACGCGCGCGCCGTCGGCCACCAGCTTCGCGATGGTGGCGCCGGCGCCGAACTCGGCGTCATCGGGATGGCTGATGACCACGAGCACGCGCTCCAGGGGAGCGATCAGCTCGTGGCGCTCGAGGGCGCTCATGGGTCCGTTCATGCTAGCCGATTGACCCGCTCGGCCCCGCTGAACATACTGCCCCCCAGCATGCCAACCGAAGCGCATTTCCGCCACTCCTACACGCGTGACAAGCGCGACCTGGTCATGCGCCTGAGGCGCATCGAGGGCCAGGCACGGGGCATCCAGCGCCTCATCGACGAGGAGGCCTACTGCCTCGACGTGCTTCAGCAGGTCGAGGCGCTCACGGCCGCCGCCGACGAAGTGGGATTGCTGCTCGTCGAGGACCACATCGACGGGTGCCTGACGCACGCCATCGAGAGCGGTCAGGGGCGACCGTACGTCGACGAGGTGATGGCGGTGGTGAGGCGCACGATGGGCCGCCGTGGAGCTCGCCGACGCCGCGATTGAGCACGAAGATGGGAGTGCCGCAGGGGGGAACCACGACACTCCCGCGCGAGTCTAGCGCCTCGTAGAACGAGCGAGCAAGGGTTCGGCGGCTACTCGCCGAACATCGTCAGCTGCTCGCCTCCACGCTCGATGAGCGGGTCCAACCCGAGCACCGGCTCGAGCCATTCCAGGCGAGCCCCGGACCGGCCGACGAGGGTCTCCAGGTGCGGCCACTTGAGCACGTGCCAGTTCTGGCGCTCCATTTCGGCGCGGAGCCATGGTGATCGGTTCAGCTTCAGCCGGAGGAGCTCGCCACGCTCGGCGGGGATGACCAGGAAGCGAGCCTGCTCATTGCCGATGGGAATGGTCGTCCCACGCTGCAGGACGGCCTCGCCGACCATGGCGGTCCACTCGACCTCGAACAGGAAGGCGAGCTTCCCGCGGATGTACCAGATGACGTCGACCGCACCGAGGGCCTCCGCCGGGGCGCGGATGACCAGGGGGAGATACACGCGCCGCTCGTCGTCGGCGAGGTGGTCGACCAGCTGGCCTCTGCCGTCTGGCCGGTCGTGCTCGCGCGCGGCAATCCACGACGCGCATGCCCAGGCGATGCCCGTAGTCGGCGAGCAGCCCGATGATGCGCGCGTGGTCGGCCGCACGGCCGGCAGCATCGTCCGCCGTCGCCAGTGATCCCCGCTCCCCCGCCGTGACGTAGGAGGCGAGGCACGCTCGCACAAGCTCCTCGTCGGGTGCCTGGAGGCCGGGAAAGAGCCGGTAGATGCGATCGATGAAGCCCGCGTCGTCGATCCGCCCCGCGGTCGACAGGATCGACCACGTCGCCCACTCGACGCGGTCGGCGAGTGGCCTCTCGGCGAGCTCGGGATGGCGCAGCCACCACTGCGGATGCGTCTCGTCGCCGATGCGCACCAGCGCCGGGTGATCGTCACGCCACAGCTCCTCGCGCACGAGGCTGGCAACGAGCAGCGGGCCGCCGTCGATGCGGGTGTTGCCCGCCTCGTCGTCGCCCGAGCGCGTGACGGCCACGCGCCGCAGCAGCCCGGTGCGCCCCATCTCGGCGACGATCGCGGCGACCACGCGGAGCAGGCCCGCCGGTTCGCCCCGGTCGCGGAGCAGGTCCGTCGCGGCACGCTCGATCGCGGCGGCGAGCTCGGGATAGGTGAGATGGTCACCGTCGGCGCCGAGGCGGAGGGGAGCCGGCGAGACGGCGCGCCGCAGGCGATCCTCGCCGGACGCCTTGCGCAGGTGAAGCACGATCCCGTCCCCCGCCCGCAGCGACTCGCGGTGCAGGACGTGGACGAGCTCCAGGCCGCTCGCGACGGCCGCGACGGCGGTCGACAGCAGCCGATCGGGGTCCGGCGCCTCGATGAGAAGGCTGCACCAGCCGCCCGGCTTCAGGGCCTCGACCGCCGAGGCGAGCCCATGGCGCAGGGCCGTGGCCTCGGCGCCGGGGGCCTGGCCGCCGGTTCCGAAGATCGGCTCCAGACGGAGCGTCTCGGCGGCCTCCCGACCGAGAATCCAGGAGGTGGCCAGATACTCGTACGAGAGCTCGTCGATCGATGGGCTCGCCGGTGGAGCCGAGAGGACGAAGTCGACGCCGTCGGGCGGCAGGTACTGACCCACGACGGCCGCCCGGGAGCGCAGCCACAGCACGTTCGCCGCCGCCATCCCGCCGAGCTCGCCGTAGTCGGCCGCGAACCGGGCCTCTCCACGCCCGCGCGGCAGCGACGCGATCGCGGTGCGCACGTCGCGATACGCCTCCTCGAAGGCGCGCCACGCGTTCAGCTCGCGCTGGTGACGGCTGGCGGGCTGCCTGACATGGCCACCGCTGATGCGGAGTGAGGCGACGCGGCCCGGGTACCCGTTCAGCCGGCTGGCGGGCAGGAGGCACGCGGCGAGCGCGAGGCGCATTGCGGCAGCCGTTCCGCCGTCGCGGATCTCGGTGTCGATCTTGGCGCCGATGGCGTGGAGCGCGTACAGGTTGCGCGGGGTGTACAGGCCCAGGCAGCTCGTCGACGAGCCCGTCGGCGTCGTCGAGCACCGGGAACCTGGCCTTCAGCTCGAGGTACTGCGGGCTCGACCGCACGCCTTCGCCCTCCGCGACCGGGACCGGCTCCGGCCGCACGGTCGACGCGAAGCGTGGGCCCGCTGCCGGCGGGTCGGGTGGCCCGCCGATCTCGCCGAGCGGCGCGTCGTCGAGCTCGCCCTCGGGCAGCGGCTGGTCCGGATTGGTCAGCCCGACCGGCGCGGGTGGAAGCTCCTCGGCCATCGCCTCGTCGACGGTGAGCGGTGCAGCGGGATCGGAGGGTCGGTCCAGGCCGAGCTTGGCGAGATCGATCTCGTCGACCGGCGCCACCCGCTCCTCGGGCCCACCAAGCGACGCGTCGCAGCCGGCACAGTGGTACACCTTGCGGCCGGGGGCGTCGCCGTCACGCGGCCAGATGAACTGGTCGACGACGACCGGGCGCCGGCACGCCGCGCATCGCGACGCGTAGAGCTCGTCGAGGTGCTGCCGCAGCGGTACGTCGACTCGGCGTGACGCGGCGAGCTGCGCGAAGGCCGCATCGAGGACCGCGGGCTCGGGGGAGGTGAGGAACGCGATCGCGGCGAGCTGCCCGAACGGGCTGGCATCGGCCGCCACGGAGCGCATGTCGGAGGCGATGGCACGGCGCGCGGTCCAACCGGTGCCGGCCCAGGGATCGAGGACAGTGTCGCCGGGAGAGGCGAAGGCAGCCAGCTCGGCGTCGAGGACGTTGTCCGCCGGTGGCGGCCGGTAGCGCTCGAGGACCGCCAGGCCGGCGGAGCGCCGAGGGAGAACGATGTGGTCTTCTCCGCTGCGCTCCGCGTCGGTCATCGGTGACTCAGGTCTCTTCTATCAGCTCCTCTTCGAGCTCAGGCTCGGCCGAGTATTCGGGCAGGGTCGTGTCGAGCTCCTCGACCTCCTCGACCTCTTCCTCGGCCTCCTCTGTCTCGTCGTCATCATCGTACCGAACGGCGCCGGCCTTCATGTACGGTCTGACGCCACCGCCCGGCTGAGCGGCGGTCGGGAAGGAGACCTTTCCGAAGTTCGACGGGTGCGTGAAGGCCTCGCGGATGATGATCGTGAGCTCACCCGCGGCCTCGTTCACGGTCGTGATGGCCGCCTCGTAGCGATTGCCTCCGGCAATCAGCTTCAGCAATCGGGCCGCGATGCGTGGCTCGACGGTGCCGATCGCCGCTCCCGCGACGTGCGCCTCGAGCACGTCGTTGGCGACCTGCAGGTCCACGGCGTCGCCAGGCGACAGTGGCGCCAGCGCGGCTCGAGGAGAGGCCAGGTTGATGACCCGCGCGCGACCCGTCTTGCCCATCTCCTCGATGAAGAGGGCGGCCGGTGCCTTGTCGGCGCGTCCCTTCCCGTTGCGAGCCGGCTTGTCGGCCGCGAGGAGCAGGCGCAGCCGCTCCGCGTTGCGCTGAGCGATCCGGTTGGTGGCGTCACGCTCGAGGGCCTCCTCGTAGGCCTTGAGGGCGTCGGCGTGCCTTCCGAGCTCCGCGAGCGCCTTGCCGAGACGGTTCGATGCGTCGATGTCCGGGCCGAGCTCGAGAAGCTGGCGGTTCGTCTCGACCGCCTCTTCCCACTCGCCACGCGTGGCCTGGGCGATCGCCGTCTCGCTGAGCTGACGGCGGTGCCGGGAGGTCGCGTCCGCGTCTCCGAGGGTCATGGACGAGTGCTTGCCTCCGATGCAGTCGGGGGTGAGGGGGCGGGCTGGCCGAAAGGCGACCTCTTGTACCACCGGCCCGGAGGGGTGTCAACGCGAGGGTCCCCGACCGGCCTCACGGACGGAACATGAGCAGCGCGACGATGAGCCCGAACACGAGCAATGAGCCGAACTCGACTGCGACCGATCGACCCGAAGCGTCGCCGCGAAGCGCATCGGCTGCGCCGGCCCAGGCGTAGAAGGCCAGCGCGATGAGTCCCGCCAGCACCATCGGCGGGACGTTGAGGAGCACCCCAGCGATGCCTACCTGCGCCACAACGAGAACGTGGAGCACAGCCTGGCCGACGGCCTCGACGCCGAGCACCCCTCGCGCCTCCGCCGAACGCATGGCGACCGGAAGCGTGAGGATGGCCACCGCGATGATCGGCGTGGGCCACGCGGTTGGGCCGAAGAGGCCGAGCAGGCCCGCCGCGCCGCAGAAGACGATCGCCATCAGCAGCAGGTCGTGGATCGTCCGTCCGCCCGTCCCCCGCTCGATCCGCAGCTCGAGGTACGTCACTGCCCACAGGAGCACCGCCACGAATGGCACGAGCAGGAGGCTCAGCCCGCCGGGCAGGAGGCGGCCGAAGAGCGTTGCGGCGATGCCCGCTGCCGACGGCATGGCGTAGCGGGCGAGGCCCAGCTCGGGCTGCACCGGACCGATGACGTACACCGCGGCGAGCCCGCCGAGCGCCAGCTGGGCGGCGATGGCGACCGCCAGCCACAACGGCTCGGCGAACCAGCCGGCGGCGGCCACCGACGGCCTGGAGGAGCGCGACCACCACGGCGCCGATGCGGTCGGCTCGCCTGGTCGCGGCCAGCCGGCTCCGATCGGCGAAGAGCCTGTTGATCATCGGACGGCCTCGAGGAGCTCGACGGCGCTGCGCGTTGCCAGCAGCTGCTCTGGCTCGAGCCACGCGCGCCGTGCGAGATCGACTGCGTAGCGCTGCTGGTCGAGCTCCTCGGTGCGATGTGCGTCGGATGCCAGCGTGAGCATGGCGCCGGCACGTCCCGCGGCGCGGGCCAGGCTGTCGTCGAGGTCGAGGCGCGGGCTGCCGTTGATCTCGAGCGCCGTGCCGGACCGGGCCGCCGCATCGAACACGCGCGGCCAGTCGATGGGCAACGGATCGCGCCGGTTGACGATGCGTCCTGACGGATGAGCGAGGATGTCGACATCGGGGTGCTCGACCGCGGCGAGCGCGCGGCGGGTGAGCTGCTCGGAGGACTGCCCGCGCCCGGTGTGGATGCTGGCGATGACCACGTCGAAGCGACGGAGGAGCTCGTCGGGGTAGTCGAGCGTCGCATCGGCGCGGATCTCGAGCTCGGTGCCGTGCAGCACGCGGAACGGGGCCAGGTCGGCGTTCACCCGGGCGATGGCGTCGCGCTGCTCCTCCACCTGCGCGGGGCTCAGGCCGCGCGCGACCCCGAGAGACGGGGAGTGATCGGTGAGCACGATGTACTCGTGTCCGCGATCGCGGGCCGCGCGCGCCATCACCTCGATCGAGTCCACGCCATCGGTCCAGTCCGAGTGCGTGTGCGTGTCGCCTCGAACGTCCTCGTGCGCGACGAGGTTGGGCAAGGCACCGGCAAGGGCCGCCTCGACCTCGCCGTCGGCCTCGCGCAGCTCCGGGGGGATCCACGGGAGGCCGAGCCGCTCGTAGACGTCCGCCTCCTCGGCCTCGCACAGCAGCTCGCCGCTGTCGAGGACCTTGAATCCCTTCTCGCTCAGCGACCAGCCGCGGTCGAGCGCCATGCCACGCAGCGCGATGTTGTGATCGGCGCTACCGGTGAAGTGGACGAGGTGCGTGCCCCAGGAGCTCGGGGGGCAGACCATGAGATCGACCTGCGGCCCGTCACGCAGCACGATGCTCGACTTGTCCGTGCCGGCCGAGAGCACCCGCTCGACGCTGGGCAGGCCGTCGAGCGCGGCGATGAGGCCCGGCGCGTCGTCGACGGCCGCGAGGAGGTCGAGATCGCCGATCGTCGCGCGCCTGCGCCGGAGCGACCCTGCCCGCTCGATGCGACGGACCCCCCGAACGTCGCCCAGGTCGGCGAGGAGGTCATCGACGAGCGCGTCGGCATCGTGGATGAGGAGCCGCGTGCTGCGGCGCTCGATGCGGCCGATGCCATCGAGGATGTTGCGCTCGGTGCGCTCCGAGAGCCCCTTGACCGAGCGCAGCTGGCCCCCCTCCGCCGCCGCACGCAGCCCCTCGAGCGAGTCGATGCCGAGCTCGGTGTGAAGGAGGCGCACCGTCTTCGGCCCGACGCCCGGCACGCGGAGCATCTCCAGGAGACCGGGCGGCACCTGGGCCCGCAGCCGCTCGTGGTACTCGAGGTGGCCGGTCTCGGCGAGCTCCGCGAGCTTCGCGCTCAACGCGGCACCGGCGCCGGGGATCTTCGGTGGCTCGCCGCGCTTGTACAGCGCGGCAACGTCACTCGGGTAACGCTCGACGACGTCCGCTACGCGGCGGTACGCGACCGCCTTGTAGACGACCTCTCCGAGGATCTCGAGCATGTCGCCGGTCTCATTGAAGACCCGCGCCAGCTCCGCGTTGCTGATGACGCTGTCCCCGCTGCGGGACACGCTCCTGGGTCGCGGCATGGGCGGCCATTCTACGGTCCGTGGCGCCATCGGCCGTCCGCCGTACGGGCGCGCCGTGACGATGGTCCCGATCTGGAGCAGCCAGATTCAGCGACCCATCAGGCTGCGGCTGGCATAGAATGAGCGCCGATCGCGGCGCGATCGGAGAGAACCCGCATGCGAGGCGCTCACGCTCTCGTGGACACAGGCTCTAGACGACGAATCCGGTTCGCGGGAGGACCGGTCGCCAGCGAGGTCGGCGCACGCTGAAGCGTCGGGCCTGACGCCTCGATGACGACCGCCTCGCCGGGCCGATGCGAGGTGGTCGAATGAACAACCCAGAAGAGCCCACGCGGCGACGGCGGGTGCCGCGCCTCTTCGGCGCGCGCGGGCCGGTGGCGGAGCCGGCGCCCGACGAGGAGCTCCATGGCGAGGCCCGGCCCGAGATCATCGAGGCCCCTCGGCTGCGCTGGGTCAACATCGACGAGCCCCGACTCGCCGACCGGATCTGGCTGGCAGAGGAGTTCGACTTCCACGAGCTCGACCTCGAGGACGTCGCGAGCCACAACCAGCGGCCCAAGGTCGACGAGTACGACGAGTACCTCTTCCTCGTCATGCAGTTCCCCCGCTTCGACAAGGAGACCGGGCGGCTGCACTCGGCCGAGCTCGACATCTTCGTCGGGCCCGACTACGTCATCACGCTGCCGAACGAGGAGATCGTTCCGCTCCCGGCGCTGTTCGAGCGCACCCGCGCGCGCGAGGACGTGCGGCTCGACATCATGGGCAAGGGATCGGGCTTCCTGCTCTACGAGATCCTCGACCGCACCGTCGACGCCGGCTTCCCGATGCTCGGCCAGCTCGGCCGCAAGCTTCGGCGCCTGGAGGACGACATCTTCGAGGGTGGCCGGTCGTCCGAGATCGTCCGCGAGCTGAGCAACGTCAAGCAGGAGATCATCAACTTCCGCGCCGTCATCCGCCCGCAGCGCGCCGTGTTCCGCGCCCTGGAGCGCGCCAAGCAGCGCTATCTGACCGAGGATCTCGACATCTACTTCGACGACCTGACCGATGCCTCCGAGCGCATCTGGGACGTGCTCGAGAACTTCAAGGAGATCGTCGAGGGTCTCGAGAGCTCGAACGAGTCGGTCCTCTCGCATCGGCTCAATGACGGCCTGCGCGTCCTGACCGCGGTCAGCGTCATCCTCCTGCCGCTCACGCTGCTGGCCTCGCGTGTTCGGGATGAACGTCCACTTCCCGGGAGAGGGATCGCCGGTGGCGTTCTGGCTGATCCTGGGCGCGATGCTGCTCGTGCTGACCGGGATGATCGCCTTCTTCCGCAGTCGGGGCTGGCTCTAGGCACCCAGCCCCAGCGTCGGCGCCGGCTCGACCCGCTCCAGGAGCTCCGGGCCATCGGTGCCGACCCGGTTGACCGCAGGGCTGACGGGCCAGATCCGGATCGCACCGTCGGGAGCCGGCCGCAGCATAGGCAGGATCTCGTCGAGCGCTGCATCGGGAGCCAGCCATGCCTCGAGGTCGTCCGCGCCCAAGATGACCGGCATGCGGTGGTGCAGCGGCTTCATGAGCTCGTTCGGTCCCGTCGTGAGGATCGCGGCAGTCACGAGCTCGCCGTGCTCGGCGCTGGTCCACAGCCCCGCAAGCGCCAGCATGGCGTCATCGGCGAGCCCGATGGCATACGGCTGCGGCGGCCGATGCGTGCGGTCCCACTCGTAGAAGGCATCGGCGGGAATGACGCAGCGCGTGGCGCGCAGTGCGGGACCGAAGGCCGGCGAGTCGGCGGCGGTCTCGGCGCGCGCGTTGATCCAGCCCGGTGAGCGGCGCCTGTCGTCGCCGAGCCAGAACGGCCGGAAGCCCCACGCGGCGCTCGCCACGCGTCGAGCGCCATCGATCTGGTGCACGATCACGATCGGGTCCGTCGGAGCGACGTTGTAGCTGCCGGCCGGCAGCTCCGGCTCCGGCTCTGCCCCGAACAGCTCGGCGATCCGATCGACCCGCTCGGCCTGCGAGAAGCGCCCGCACATCGGCAGGCCGCTCAGGCGCCGATCGGGTGCCAGACCGTCTTGATCTCGACGAACTCGCCGATCAGGTACGGCGACTGGGCGCCATCGGCCAGCCAGTCGTAGCGCTCGAGGCCTCCGGTCGGCGGCCGGACGAAGCGCTTGACGTTCTCGACCGCCGTGATCTCGAGCGTCGGTGGCCTCTGACTCCGACGCGCCGAAGGCGTCCAGCGCGTTGACGTCCATGTGTGCGGCGAGGTGGCCCACGAGCTCTCGCCGCAGCCCGGTGATGAGGTTGACGACCCCGCCGGGAACGTCCGAAGTGGCGAGCACCTCCGTCAGCGTCACGGCCGGCAGCGGACGGGTCTCGGAGGCGAGCACCACGGCCGCATTGCCGCTCACGACCACCGGGGCCAGCCGGCTCACCAGGCCCAGCAGGGACGACCCCTCTGGGGCGATGACCCCGACGACGCCGGTCGGCTCGGGAACGCTGAAGTTGAAGTAGCGGCCGGAGACCGGGTTGACCGTGCCGACGATCTGCGGGTACTTGTCCGCCCATCCGGCGTACCAGACCCAGCGGTCGATCGCGGCATTCACGAGGCGCGTGGCGCGGGCGCGGCCCACGCCCTCTGCGTTCGTGACCTCGGCCACGAACTGCTCGCGCCGGCCCTCCATGAGCTCGGCGATGCGGTAGAGGATCTGCGACGCGGTTGTACGCCGTCTTCGCCGCCCAGCCCGGCTGCGCCTTGCGCGCGGCCCGTACGGCCTCGCGGACGTCCTTGCGGGTTCCCGCGAGGCGTTGGCCAGGAGCTCGCCGCGGACGCCGAAGACCTCGTAGGCGCGGCCGGACTCGGTGCGCGGGAACGCGCCGCCGATGTAGAGCTTGTACGTCTTGCGGACGCCGATGCGCTCCGCGCGCGCCACCGTCACGTGCCTCGTGGCCATCAGCCGCGCTGCTCCGTCTCGGGCCGCTCGATCAGAAGCGTCACCGCAGGTCGATCGGCCACCGGCCGATGCTCGACGCCTGCGGGCACGACGAAGACATCTCCGACGGCAAGCTCGACGCTCTCGCGGCCGCGCATCTCGATCCGGAAGCCGCCTTCCCAGCACAGGAACAGCTCGTCCTCGTCGTGGGTGTGCCAATCGGAATGCGCCATCGAGGCGCGCGAGCCGCACCACGGCGTCGTTCACCGTGGCGACGTCGACCGGTCTGCCACGCCTGGCTCCGGTCGCGGCCGCGATGGAGGACACGCAGATGACGGTCATCGGCCGTTCCCGTTGCGACAGGTCGAGATAGGCGCCCAGGCCGTGGATGCCGCCCTCGCGGCCGTAGCCGGACTCCTTGTAGCCGCCGAACGGGCTGGTCGGGTCGAAGCGGTTGAAGGTGTTGGCCCACACCACGCCGGCGCTCATGGCGGCGACCATCTTGAAGATGCGGC
The DNA here is from genome assembly GCA_963725885.1 of uncultured Chloroflexia bacterium. Classification (GTDB taxonomy): domain Bacteria; phylum Chloroflexota; class Limnocylindria; order QHBO01; family QHBO01; genus JACDBZ01. The sequence goes on from CAVSAH010000002.1 coordinate 532,208, forward strand.
TCCCCTTCTCCGTCCACACCCCGGCGCTCAGAGCCCGTACGGGGTGTTGTTCGCCTTCTCGATGGCCTCCTCCGGCGTGCGGAAGGTGAGGACCGCACAGGACCGGGCCGAAGATCTCCTCCTGCGCGATGCGGTGGCTCTGGCTGACGCCGGTGAAGAGCGTCGGTCGGAAGAAGAAGCCGCGTGTCGGGAGCTCGCAGTCGGGCTGGAAGATCTCGGCGCCCTCGGCGATCGCCGATCTCGACGAGCTCCTGGACCTTCGCGAGCTGGCCGGCGGAGTTGATGGCGCCGACATCGGTGTTCTTGTCGAGCGGATCGCCGACGCGCAGGGTCCCCAGGCGCGCCTTGAGCTTGTCGATCAGCGGCTCGTAGACCGACTCCTGCACGAAGAGGCGCGAGCCCGCGCAGCACACCTCGCCCTGGTTGAAGTAGATGCCGTTGATGATGCCCTCGATGGCCTGGTCGAGCGGCGCGTCGTCGAAGACGATGTTCGCGGCCTTGCCGCCGAGCTCGAGGGTCACCTTCTTGCCGGTCCCGGCCACGGCCCGCGCGATCATCTTGCCCACCGCGGTCGAGCCGGTGAACGCGACCTTCGCGACGTCGGGGTGCGTGACGAGCTCCATGCCGATCTCGCCGGGGCCGGTGATGATGTTCACGACGCCGGGCGGCAGGTCGGCCTGGCGCACGACATCGGCGAACAGGTAGGCGGTGAGTGGAGTCGTCGACGCCGGCTTGAGGATGACCGTGTTCCCGGCGGCCAGCGCCGGTGCGATCTTCCACGCCAGCATGAGCAGCGGGAAGTTCCAGGGGATGACCTGTGCGGCGACGCCGAGCGAGCGCGGCGTCCGGTTCGGGAAGGCGTATTCGAGCTTGTCGGCCCAGCCGGCGTAGTAGAAGAAGTGCGCCGCGGCCAGCGGCACGTCGACGTCGCGCGACTCCTTGATCGGCTTGCCGGAGTTCATCGACTCGACCACGGCGAACTCGCGGCTGCGCTCCTGGAGCAGGCGGGCGATGCGGTAGAGGTACTTCGCGCGTTCGCGTGCCCGGCAGCTTCGACCAGCTGGACCGATGCGCCTCGCTGCGCGGCGGCCACCGCCCGCCCGACATCCGCCTTCGAGGCGTGCGCCACCTTCGCCAGCGGCTCCTCGGTCGCCGGATTGATGACGGTGAACGACTTGCGCGGCTTCGAGGGGCGCGAACTCGTTTCCGATGAAGAGGCCGTACTCCGGCGCGATCGTGATGTGGTCGGTCGCCTCGGGCGCGGGCGCGTACTCCCACGGGCTGTCGCCGGCAGCGAGGCCCCAGGAGGCCGGTGCGGGCCGGCGCTCCGGCTTCTTCGTGAGCGTCATCGCTCCGGATTATCGCATCGGGGTGCGGTTCAGGCGCCCGACCCCTCCAGGACGCCCTCGAGGTGGAGCAGGAACCGCTTGCGCTCGAGGCCGCCGGTGTATCCGCCCAGTCCGCCGCCCGCGTGCAGCACGCGGTGGCACGGCACGACGATCGGGATCGGGTTCGAGCCCAGGGCGTTCCCGGCGGCGCGATAGGCGTTCGGCGAGCCCGCCTCGGTGGCGATCTCCCGGTAGCTCGACGTCCCGCCGAACGGGATGCGGGCGGTGGCCCGCAGCACGTCGCCGGCGAAGCCGCGCACGAGGCGCCAGTCGATCGGAAGCTCGAAGCGGCGACGACTCCCGGCGAAGTACTCGTCGAGCTGGCGGCGGACCGCGTCGGTGCGCTCGGGCGCCTCCATGATGCGGGGAGAGATGCGCGCCGCCACCTCCTCCAGCTGCTCGTCGATGCGCCTCGTCCGGGGTACGAGAGGCGCACGAGGCCGCGAGGCGTGACCATGACGGTCAGCGGCCCGAGCGGAGAGTCGGCGGTGGCATGCGCCACGTCGAGGAGCCCCTCGTCGGCGGCGCGGCGTGCGAGTTCTCGGCGCAAGCGCCTCGAGGTCCAGCGCCGCGGGGCGGCGGTGCGGCGCCGGCGAGGCGCCGCTCGAGATCATCGGCCATCGGTCGTCACCTCCCGTCGCAGCCGACGGCAGGCCGGCGCTCACGTTCTGGCGGGCCGCCTCCTCGCTGATGCCCATGCGCTCCCCGATCTCGGAATAGGCGAGGTCGAGCACGAACCGATGCGACCACCGCCGTCGCGCTGCTTGGTCGGCAGGCGCGCGAACGTGCCGCCACAGGCCGTCGTCGATCGGGCGGATCCGGTGCGACCGGCGCGACGGGCTCGACGCCGTCGAGATCGCGCGTCGGACGACGGGCGCGACGCCGAGCGGCATCGGTCGCCTTGCGTCGCGCGATGGTGTACAGCCACGCGCGCAGGTTGTCGCCGTGGCGGAGGCGTGGGTAGGCGCGGAGCGCTGACATGAAGGTCTCCTGGAGGCAATCCGCGGCCTCGGTCTGCACCGACGAGGCCGACGAGGAACCGATGCAGCTCCGCCGCGTGCGCGTCGACGAGCCGCTCGAACGGCGGAAGGTGCACGCTCGATGGAACGCTCGGGGCCATCTTCGTGAGATCGGCCGCATCGGCCCGGTGGCAGGGCGGGGCTGTCACACGGCGGCCGCGCGGACGAGGAGGTCGTCGATAGCCGTCGGGTCGTCGCGCCTCGATCGTGGCGGCTCCCCCACCGGTCCCGTCATCGCGATCCAGCCGATGCTCGATGCCCGGGGTTCTGGGCGTTCGTGCCGTCCGGCGCGAACAGGTGTGCCGAGCCGCGGACCTCCTCGCCGCGGGCGATCTCCCAGTCGTCGATGAGCGCCCGCCGCGCGCGACCGTCGTCGAGCGCAGCCGCCAGCTCGGCGAGGTCGACGCCGTCACACTCGCTGGCCACCTCCAGGATGACGTGGCGCAGGCTGATGCAGCGGCTCTCGCCCCAGAAGGCCCGCCGCAGGCCGCGATCGAGCTCCTCGGACGCGGCGAGGCGACTGGAGCTTCGCGGCCTGCACCGCCTCCATCGGCGGCAGCATGGTCACCGGCCATGCGTGGTCGGGCGCCGACCATGCGCTGCCAGCCGGCGCGCGGCGCGAGCGCTGGCGGCGACGGGCCACTCGGCCTCGCGCTCGCGCCGCGGCGTCGGCTCGGAGTTGAACAGCTCGAGCGGAAAGGCGTGGTGATCGAACGCGCACGCGCTCGGTCGAGGCCAAGCCGCCGACGCGCGTCGTGGAGGCGCCAGACCACCGCGTGCGACCACGGGCAGCCGAGGTCCGACCAGACCTGGAGCGTGCCGGGCGCGGCCCGCATCGGCTCCATTCGATCGGCTCAGTCGAGGGTGAAGTAGTCGCTGCCCGAGTAGCGGCCCGTCCGCTCCTTGCGGATCTGCATCAGGACGTCGTTGAGCAGGCTCGACGCGCCGAAGCGGAACAGGTCGGGCGTCATCCAGCGCGGCCCCAGGGTCTCGTACAGCGTCGCCAGGTATCCGATCGCCTCCTTGGCCGTCCGGATGCCGCCGGCCGGCTTCATGCCGACCACGCGGCCGGTCTGGGCGTGGAAGTCGCGGATGGCCTCGAGCATGACGAGCGTCACCGGCAGCGTCGCAGCGGGCTGGACCTTGCCGGTGCTGGTCTTGATGAAGTCGGCCCCGGCCGCCATGGCCAGCACCGAGGCGCGCCGGGCGTTGTCGTAGGTCTCGAGCTCGCCCGGTCTCGAGGATCACCTTGAGGTGCGCCCTGCCGCAGGCCTGCTTGACCGCCACGATCTCGTCGTAGACCGATGCGTAGTCGCCCGCCAGGAATGCGCCACGATCGATGACCATGTCGATCTCGTCGGCGCCGAGCTCGACCGCGGCGCGGACATCGGCGAGCTTCACCTCGAGCGGCGCCTGGCCGGACGGGAAGTAGGTCGCGACCGCGGCCACCTTCACGCCGGATCCGCGCAGCGCCTCGACCGCGGTCGGGATCATGTTCGGGTACACGCACAGCGCCGCCACGCTCGGGATCCCCGGATCGGTCGGATCGGGGCGTCGCGCCTTGCCGGCGAGGGCGCGGACCTTGCCCGGGGTGTCCTTTCCCTCGAGCGTGGTGAGATCCATCATCCGGATCGCCAGATCGAGGGCCCAGAGCTTGGCGTCCTTCTTGATCGAGCGCTTGGCGAGCGCCGCCGCGCGCTCCTCGACGCCGACGGCGTCGACCGCCCAGACCCGCCCGAGCAGCGAGCCGAGGTGCTGGTGCCGCTTCGAGGTGAGGTCGCGTCGCGCGGTCGATCTGGCGGGCGTCGTCGTCGTCATCGGCCCGTCATTGTACCGATGCGGTCGCCTGCTACCCTTTCGCAGCCGATGAGCCCGGAGCCGATCGTCTACTGCCTCACGCGTGACCGCGAGCTCGCCGTTGCCCTCGACGAACGTCTCGGTGGCGCCCTCGCGTTCTTCTACAACGATGCGGCCCGGCTGCACCAGGCCGTCACGCTCCGCGCCCCGGACCTCGTCCTGGTCGACACCGGCGCCATCCGGCCGGAGTACGGCGACGCCGGCCTCGGCCCGATCGCCGACTTTCTCCGCGAGCGCCTGCCGGCGGCACGGCTCGCCGTGCGCCCGGCCCCGGGCACCGAGCGTCTCGTCGCTGCCGAGGCGGGCGCGAACGTGGAGCTCGTGCCGCACGATCTCGACGGCTGCGTCGCGTCGGTCGCGACGATCTGCGGGTGCACGTGACGGCGCCCGACGCGCTGCTCGAGAACGCGGGGGCGGCGGTCTGCCACCTTCAGACGATCGGTCGGACCAGCGGTAAACCGCGGACCATCGAGATCTGGTTCGCGACGGATGGTGAGCGTCTCTACCTGCTGTCCGGCGGCCGCGAGCGGGCCCATTGGGTCCGCAACCTGCAACGGGATCCGAGGGTCCGGGTGCGGCTCGCCGGTCACACGTTCGACGGCGGTGGCACGCGTCGTCGACGACCCCGACCGCGACCTGCTGGCGCGGCGGCTCCTCGCGAAGAAGTACCAGGGGTGGCAGCCCGGGGCGCCGCTCAGCTCGTGGGCCTCGAGCTCGCTCCCTGTCGAGATCGAGATCGATCCGGACGCCTGAGGGGCCAGTAGCGCGCCACGGCTCGCCAGCGCACCCCGGACGGGGCCAGCGCCCCGAACGTCCGGGCGTCGGTGCTGCGATCGGGGTTGTCGCCCGCCAGCCAGACGCCCTCAGCGTCGATCCGCGCAACGCGCTTGATCAGCTCGCGATCGGGCGCCCGTGGATCCGCGGCCAGGACCACGTCACCGACCCTTGGCGCGGCGCGGACGACGAGCAGCCGGTCACCCGCAAGGAGCGAGGGCTCCATCGAGCGACCCCGCACCTCGACGACGTCGAGGCGTCGAATCGCCCACGCGCCGAGGGCGGCCCCGGCCGCGATGCCGACGATGGCCGCCGGACGCATCGGTCGAACGGGTCAGCCCGGGCGCCCGTTGACGCGCGTCTTCTCGGGTCCGCCGGTGGCCTTCCAGGCCTCGTCGATGGTGTCGATCATGGTGAGCAGCTCCTTGGCGGCGCCAGCGTCCATCGACTGCTTGACCTTGGACGCCTGCTTCGTCGCCTTCCAGAACGTCTCGTGGAGATCGGGATACTTCTCGAGGTGCTCGGGCTTGAAGTAGTCGTGCCAGAGGACGTCGAGGTGGTGCTTCACGAGCTCGGCACGCTCCTCCTTGATGTGGACGGCGCGCGCCCGGAACAGCTTGTCGTCGGAGGCGTCGTGCTTCTCGATGGTGCGAAGGCACGACTCGGCCTCGATCCGGGCCTGCTCGGGGTCGTACACCCCGCACGGGAGGTCGCAGTGGGCGTCGACGATGCGCGTCGGACGCAGCCAGGGATCGCAGGGTCAGCATCGGGTTCTCCTCTCGAGCTCCAGCCTCGTGATGAGCTGGCGGGTCGATTGTGGGCCGGGAGTCATTCTAGGTCGTTGCAAGCCGCGGGCCGGACCGCGACGCGGCTCGGGAGGTCCTCCGATGAGCTCGGCCCGGCCATCGCTATACTCCACCCCCGCGCTCTCGCGATCGGGGGAGCAGGAGAGGTGCGGATGACGAGCAACGGCACGGTCGAACTCACGCGCGTCGTGCGGCCCGGGGAGCTCGGTGACGACGACATCGCTCTGTGGCGCTCGCTGCAGGCCGAGCACGCCGAGCTCGACCGGCCATTCTTCGCGCTCGAGTGGTTCCGCGCGCTCGACGAGGCCGGCCATGCCGTCGAGATTGCCGTCCTCGGCACGGATGGCCGCGACCGGGCCTTCTTCCCGTTCCACCGCGATGGTGGCACGGCCCTGCCGCCGGGTGGTCGGCTGTGCGACTTCCAGGGCTGGATCGGCCCCGCGGACCTGCCGGTCGACGTTCCGGGCCTCCTGGGAGGCCTGGGAGCGCGTTCCTGGCGCTTCAACCACCTCCTCGCGGTCCAGGAGTCCGCCGCGAGGTTCGCGACCGAGCGCCCGAGCTCACCGCTGGCCGACGTCTCGGAGGGCTTCGAGGCGTTCCTGGCCCATCACCGGACTGCGGGCGCCGGATGGGTCTCGCAGGTGCCCCGCAAGGCGCGCAAGCTCGGCCGGGAGGTCGGGGCGCTGCGCTTCGAGCTCTCGACGACGGATCCCGACGTGCTCGCCAGCCTGCGCGAGTGGAAGCGCGCGCAGCGCGAGCGGACGCGCACCAGCGACCCGCTGGACGAGCCGTGGGCGGAGCGCGCGGTCGCCCGGTGCCTCGACACGGACGAACCGGACTTCGCCGGCGTGCTGTCCGCGCTCTACGCCGGCGACGAGCTCGTGGCGGCCCACCTCGGGCTGCGCTCTCGCGGCACCCTCCACATCTGGTTCCCGACCTACAACGTCGCGCACGAGAGCTACTCGCCGGGGCTGATCCTGCTCTACGAACTCCTTCGGGGGGCGGCGGACGCGGGGCTGGGGCGCGTGGACTTCGGGAAGGGCCCCGAGCGGTACAAGTCGAGCTGGATGACCGGGGAGGAGCCGCTGGCCGAGGGCTTCGTGGATCTGCGGCCGGTGGGCAGCCTCGTCACCGGAACGGTCTACGCCGGCCGCCGGCGATTGCGCGGGAGCCGCGCCGCGGGGCTGGTCCGGGGTCCGCGGCGGAGGCTGGCGGCCTTCGTGCGACGGTTCGGGGGGCCAGGGTCCAGCTGACCTTGGGTCAGGAGCCCATCACGATGCCGCCGTCGACACCGAGCACCTGCCCGGTGACGTAGCGCGCCTCGTCCGAGGCGAGATACACGGCCGCGGCGGCGACGTCGTCGACCGTGCCGACGTACCCGAGGGGCGTCAGGTTGGTCAGCGCATCGGTGGCTGCCTGGGGGAGGTCGGCGGTGAGGTCCGTCTCGATGAGCCCCGGCGCGATCGCGTTGCAGGTGATCCCGCGGCTGGCCAGCTCTCGGGCGGTCGTCTTCGTCAGGCCAATGAGCCCCGCCTTGGCGGCGGCGTAGTTCGCCTGGCCGGGGTTGCCCATGCGGCCGGCGGCGCTGCTCATGTTGATGATGCGGCCGGAGCGAGCCTTGACCATCGGCCGGCTGACGGCGCGGGTCATCCAGAACGGGCCCGACAGGTTGGTGTCGATGACCTCGTCCCACTCGGCGGCATCCATCCGCATGAGGAGGTTGTCCCGCGTGATCCCGGCGTTGTTGACGAGGATGTCGATCGAGCCGAGCACGTCGATGGCCGCCTTGACGATCGCCTCGCACGCCTCGCGCCCGGCGCTCGTGTCGCCCTGGACGGTGATCGAGCGCCGTCCGAGCGCCGCGACGCGGCCGGCGACCTCGTCGGCTGCCTCGGCGTTGCCGCGGAAGTTGACGGCGACATCGGCTCCCTGCTGGGCGAAGGCGAGCGCGATCGCCCGCCCGAGGCCCCGGCTGCCGCCGGTGACGAGGGCCGTCTTGCCGGTCAGGTCGAACATCAGGCGCCCACCTCCGCCAGCTCTCGTTGCGGCTGGCCCATCCGGGTCTGCTCGCCCGGGGCCAGGAATGCCCGCGTGCGGATCTGCCGTCCACTCGACCACCGCAGCGCCGGCGGTGTAGCCACCGCCGAAGGCCACCATCAGGACCCGGTCGCCGATGTTGATGCGCCCGCTCGCGACGGCCTCGGCAAGGGCCATCGGCACGGATGCGGCGCTGGTGTTGCCGTACTTCTCGATGTTCACGTACGTCTTCGCGTCGGGGATGCCGAACTGCTTCTGGACGCTGTTGATGATGCGGAGGTTGGCCTGGTGGAAGACGAACTGGTCGATGTCGTCCACGGTGAGGCCCGTCTTGCGCAGCACCTCCAGCGCGGAGTCGCCCAGCTGGCGCGTGGCGTACTTGTAGACCTCGCTGCCGAGCATGTGGAGGGCGTGCTGACGCGCGTCGACCGTGGCGTGGGAGGCGGGGTTGATCGCCCCGCCGGCGGGGACGATGATCGCCTCGCAGCCCGTCCCGTCGCTGTAAAGCTCGACGCCGACCAGCCCGCCAGGCTCGTCGGACGCCTGGAGCAGCACGGCGCCCGCCCCATCGCCGAAAAGGACGCACGTGGTCCGGTCGGTCCAGTTCAGGAACCGGCTCATGATCTCGACGCCGAGCACCATCACGTTGCGGTACATGCCGCTGCGCACGAAGCTCGTCCCGGTGGCGAGGGCGTACAGGAACCCGGAGCAGGCCGCCTGGAGGTCGAAGCCGGCGGCGTTCGTCGCCCCGAGCTCAGTGGCCACGCTCACGCTCGTGGCAGGCAGCGGATAGTCCGGCGTGCACGTGGCGAGGATGACAAGATCGAGCTCGGCGGGATCGAGGCCGGCGACGGCCAGCGCGTCGCGAGCCGCGCGGACGCTGAGCGAGGTCGTCGTCTCGTCGTCGGCGGCGATCCGGCGCTCACGGATCCCGGTGCGGCTGACGATCCACTCGTCGTTCGTGTCGACCATGGTGGCGATCTCGTCGTTCGTCATCACGCGTGACGGCGCGTACATCCCCCAGCCGGTAATCTGGGCGTTCTTCATGCTCCGGTGCTCCTCGGACCCAGGTCGCTCATTTCGGGTCCACCTCCAGCAGGGGCTGCTTGCGCTTCACGAGCGTGCCGTTCTCGACGAGCACGCGGGTGATCCGGCCGGACGCGTCCGACTTGATCTCGTTGAACAGCTTCATCGCCTCGATCATGCCGATGACCTGGCCGGCGGCGATCTCGTCCCCCTCGTTGACATAGGGTCGTGCTCCCGGCGACGGTGCCGGGTACCAGACCCCGGTGAGCGGCGCGCCAACGAACACCATCCCCGGGGACGGCTCGCCGAATGGCGTCAGGCCCTCCGCCGGCGCCTGGGCCGGCGCGGACGATGCCGCCGGCGCTGTGGGAGGCGGCCCGGCAGCCGATGCGGGCGCCGGCGCGACCGCGACCGGGCGGGACAGCCGGATCTCGAGGTCGCCGACAGTCAGGTCCAGCTCGTCGAGCCCGATGCCTCGAGGGCCGGCGCGAGCCGGTCGACCGCGGCCAGGATCGGATCGAGCTCGTCGCTCATCGGCCGTCGTACCGACCGATCACGAGGGTGGCGTTGTGCCCGCCGAAGCCGAACGAGTTGCTCATGGCCACGGCGACCTCGACCTGGCGTGCCTCGTGCGGCACGTAGTCGAGATCGCAATCGGGGTCGGGGTTGTCGAGGTTGATCGTCGGCGGGACGATCCCGGTCTTGATGGACATGACGCAGGCGATGGCCTCGATGCCCCCGCCGGCGCCCATCAGGTGCCCGGTCATCGACTTCGTGCTGCTGACCGGGATGCGGTACGCCCTCTCGCCGAAGAGGGTCTTGATCGCCGCGGTCTCCGACGAGTCGTTCGGCTGCGTGCTCGTGCCGTGGGCGTTGATGTAGTCGACGTCGTCGTTGTCCAGGCCCGCATCGGCGATGGCCACGCGCATGGACTCCACCGCGCCCCTCCCCCCGGGCGCTGGCAGGGTGATGTGGGAGGCGTCGTCGGTCGCTCCGTAGCCGAGCACCTCGGCATGGATCGTCGCGCCGCGGGCGCGGGCATGCTCGAGCTCCTCGAGGACCACGATCCCGGCGCCGTCGCCCATGACGAACCCATCGCGATCGACATCGAAGGGGCGTGACGCCTTCTCGGGCTCGTCGTTCCGCTTCGTGGACAGCGCGCGCATCGCGTTGAAGGCACCGACCGGGATCTCGCCGATGCCCGCTTCGGCGCCGCCCGCGATCATCACGTCGGCGTCTCCGCGCCTGATGATGTTCACCGAGTCGCCGATGGCGTGGTTCGCCGACGAGCAGGCGCTCACCGTCGCGTAGTTCGGGCCACGGGCGTTGGCGTAGATGGCAACGTAGCCAGCCGCCATGTCGGGGATCATGGCGGTCACGAAGAACGGGCCCATCCGCTCCACGCCCTCGGTGTGCGCGTGGATGATGTCGCGGATCACGGTGTTGATGCCGCCGATGCCCGAGCCGATGATCGCCCCCGTTCGCCACGCGATGGCGTCGTCGGTGATCGGCACCTCCAGGCCGGCATCGGCCATGGCCTCGACGGCCGCGGCCCACGCGAAGTGGACATAGCGGTCGTTCCGCCGGACCTCCTTGCGCGGCATGACGGCCTCGGCGTCGAAGCCCTTGATCTCCCCGGCCACTTTCGACGCCGTCCGCTCCGGGTCGAAGAGCGTGATGCGGGTGATCCCGCTGCGCCCGTTGACCAGCGAATCCCAGAAGGCGGGCACGTCGTTGCCGATGGGGGTCAGCGCCCCCATGCCGGTGATGACGACCCGGCGCTCGCCGTCACGCATCGGTCGACTCTCCTCCGAGATCCGCGTCGCGCGGGTAGATGACCGAGATCGTCGCCTCCACGGCGACCTCGCCGTCGACCGTGCCGACGGCCTTCAGCCGGCCGAAGATGCCGCGCAGCCGCTCGACAGTGGCCTCGATTCGCAGCGTGTCGCCGGGGACGACCATGCGCTTGAAGCGGCAGTCGTCGATCCCCGCGAAGAGCCCCAGCTTGCCGCGGTACTCGGGCAGCGTCGCGATGGCGATCCCGCACGCCTGCGCCAGGGCCTCGACCATGAGCACGCCGGGCATGATCGGCCGCTCGGGAAAGTGCCCCGTGAACTGCGGCTCGTTGGCGGTAACTGCCTTGAGCGCGACGATCCGCCGCCCCGGCTCGAGCTCGACGACGCGGTCGACGAGCAGGAACGGATACCGATGCGGAAGGATGCGCATGATGTCGGCCGCCTCGAGCGGGAGCGAGGGTGGCGCCTGGGTGGTCTCGGTCGTCATCGTTCTTGTTCGCGTCTCCGGTGCGTGATCGGCGGCTCAGCCACCGACGAAGGTGGCTGGTCCGACCCGGTCGAGCAGGTTCGTGCTGACCCGGGCGTCGAGGAAGGCCTCGTTGTCGATGATCCCACGGTGGAACGGGATGTTCGTCTTCACCCCGCTCACCTCGAACTCGGCGAGGGCGCGTCGCGACCGCGCCAGCGCGATGTCGCGCGTCTCGCCCCAGACGATGAGCTTGGCGAGCAGGCTGTCGTAATACGGCGGCACCTCGTACCCCGGGTAGAGATGCGTGTCGACCCGGACACCCGGGCCGCCGGGGAGGTTGAGCCGCTCGACCTCGCCGGCCTGCGGGGCGAAGTTGTCGCCGGGGTCCTCCGCGTTGACGCGGAACTCGATGGCGTGGCCGCGCAGCGCGACGTCCTCCTGGCGGATCGACAGCCGCTCCCCGCCCGCGATGCCGGATCTGCTCGACGATGAGGTCGATGCCGGTCAGCAGCTCGGTGACCGGGTGCTCGACCTGGATGCGGCAGTTGATCTCGATGAAGTAGAAGTTGCCGTCGCCGTCGAGCAGGAACTCGAGCGTGCCCGCGCTCTCGTACCCGGCCGCGACGACGCTGCGGATGGCGAGGTCGCGCAGGCGCTCCCGCGCGGCGGCGTCCATCGCCGGCGAGGGGCCCTCCTCGATGATCTTCTGGTGGCGGCGCTGGACGCTGCAGTCGCGCTCGCCCGAGATGGATGCCGTTGCCGTGGCGGTCGACGAGCACCTGCACCTCGACGTGGCGCGACTCCTCGATCCACTTCTCGAAGTAGATGCTGTCGTCGCCGAATGCCGCCTGCGCCTCGCTTCGCGCCAATGGCAACGAGGTCTCCATCTCGCGCGGGGAGCGCACGAGGCGCATCCCCCGGCCCCCGCCGCCGGCCGAGGGCTTGAGCAGGACGGGGTAGCCGGCCTCGGCGGCCTGGTCGAGGGCATCGGGAAGGTCGGTCACGATGCCCCGGCTCCCGGGAACCGTCGGGAGCCCGTTGGCGGCCAGCATCCGGCGCACGGCGTACTTGCTCGCGAACCGCTCCAGCACCTCCGGACGCGGGCCGATGAAGGTCAGCTCGTGGGCGACACACGCCTCGGCGAAGGTCGCGTCCTCGGAGAGGAAGCCGTACCCCGGATGCACGGCGTCGCAGCCGCTGATCATCGCGGCGCTGATGAGGGCCGGCTGATTCAGGTAGCTGCGCCGAGCCTCGGCCGGGCCGATGCAGATCGCCTCGTCGGCGAGCCGGACGGCGAGCGAGTCCCGATCCGCCTCGCTGAAGGCGACGACCGCCGGCAGCCCGAGGTCGCGGCACGCGCGCAGGATGCGCACCGCGATCTCCCCGCGGTTGGCGATGAGGACCTTGGAGACCATCAGGCCGATACCCCCACCGTCTCCGCGGCGAGCAATGCCAGGGCCGCGTCCAGCGTGGCGCCGTCGGTCACCGTCCCGGTCCGCACGCCGGGCGCAATGCGCTTCACCAGGCCGGCCAGCACGGCACCGGCGCCGCACTCGATCATCACCTCGACGTCCTCGGCGACCATCGCCTCGACGCACTCCACCCAGCGGACCGGCGAGCGGACCTGCTCCGCGAGCAGGGCACGGATGCGGCCCGCATCGGTCATCGGCTCCGCAGTGACGTTGCTCACGACCGGAATGACGGCGTCGTGCCATTCCTCGGTCTCGAAGGCATCCGCCAGCTGCTCCGCGACGCCGGCCATGAGCGGCGAGTGGAAGGCTCCCGACACCGGAAGCCGGATGACGCGTCGGGCGCCCTCCGCCAGGAGCTCCGGCTCTGCGATCCGAAGGAGGTCCCGGCGGCCGGAGATCACGACCTGCCCTGGAGCGTTGTCGTTGGCCACGACGAGCTCGGTCGGGCGCGCGACGCGGTCCACCACGATCTCGACCCGCTCTCGGTCGAGGCCGATGACCGCGGCCATCCCGCCGGTGCCGTCGTCCGCGGAGGCCATGAGCTCGGCACGCTGCGACACGAGGCGCAACGCCGCGCCGAGCTCGAGCACGCCCGCCGCCACCAGGGCGGCGTACTCGCCGACCGAGTGGCCGGCCACGATGACCGGATCGTGAGCGCCGGCCTCGGACAGAGCGCGCAGTGCGGCCACTGACGTGGCCAGCAGGCACGGCTGCGTCTGGCGCGTGTCATCGAGCCGTTCGGCGGGGCCGTTCCAGCACAGGTCCGACACCGACCATCCGAGGGTGGAATCGGCCTCGTCGTACACGGCCCGCGCCGCAGCCGATCGCTCGGCGAGCTCGCGGCCCATGCCCGGCGCCTGGGATCCCTGGGGGCTGAAGAGGAGGGCGTGCGTCATGGCGTGGCGTCTCCCGGCTCGAGCTCCACGACGACCTGACCGTACTCGACCGCCTCGCCGCTCTCCGCGACGAGGTTGCGAACCACCCCGCCCCGCGGCGCGCGGACGTCGTGGCGCACGCCGAGCATCTCGACGTGCCCGAGCGCGTCCCCCTTGGTGACGGCCAGGCCCGGCCCGAGACCATCGGCGTAGACGAAGAAGCCGACCGCCGGCGACGAGACACCTATCGGCGACGCGGCGGCATCCGCGGCGCGCGGCTCCGGCGCGGTGGCGACCGGCGCCCGCTCGGCCGTGGCACGGGCATCGTCGGTCGCGCGTGCGACGGGGCTACCGGCAACCCGGAGGCGGAGGTCGCCGCGCCGAACCTCGATCTCGCCGAGGCCATGCCGGCGCAGGCGCTCGGCGAGCTCGGGAACCAGCCGCTCGGCGGCGCGCGTGATCTCGTCGAGGTCGTCGGAAGGCTGGTCGCTCATGCTCCGCTCTCGGTCTCCTCGTCGTCCGGTGCCCCGCTCGGCCAGATCTCGCCCCATCGCGGCCGGCGCGGGACACCGGGAAGGTGCAGGATCCGACCCAGCCGATGTCGCAGGGATGGGGCCTCGACCGGTTGCGTGGTATCGGCGTCGCGCTCGAGGTAGGCCCCCATGCGCCGCAGGCGAGCATAGCGGGTCGCGAGCAGCTCGGCCGTGTCGAGCGCTGTCAGATCGTTGAGGGCCGACTCGATTGCGGCGCGAAGGGTCCGCGCAGTAGCCGCCGCATCGGTGTGAGCGCCATCGCCGGGCTCCGGGATCACCACGTCGACGACGCCGAGCTCGAGCTGGTCGAACGCGGTCATCCGCATGGCCGCGGCGGCAACCTTGGCCTCGTCGCGAGAGCGCCACAGGATCGACGATGCCCCCTCGGGACTGATCACCGAGTACACCGAGTTCTCGAGGGCGAGCACGCGGTCCCCGACCCCGATAGCCAGCGCGCCGCCGGAACCGCCCTCGCCCAGCACCACGATCACGATGGGCACCTGGAGCCCGGTCATGAGCTTGATGCTCGACGCGATGGCCTCGGCCTGCCCGCGCTCCTCGGCGGCCGGCCCGGGGAACGCCCCGGCCGTGTCGAGGAAGGTGACGATCGGCATGCCGACCTTGTCGGCGAGGCGCATCAGGCGCTGGGCCTTGCGGAAGCCCTCCGGATGTGGCGATCCGAAGTTGCGCCGGACATTCGACTCTGTGTCTGTCCCCTTCTGGTGTCCGACCACCATCACCGGCCGTCCAGACAGGAGCGCCGGGCCGCCGACGATCGCCGCATCGTCGCCGAAGGCACGGTCGCCGTGGAGCTCGAAGAAGCCCTCGAAGATCATGCTCACCAGGTCCAGTGTCCGGGGCCGCTGGGGGTGGCGAGCCACCTGGACCCGGTGCCATGCCGCCTCGACCCTCTCGGGGTCGGGCGCCGTGACGGGTGCGAGCTCGCTCGTCAACTCGGTCATGATCGGTTCGCCGGCTCGGTGTCGACCTCGATGCCGATCGAGTCGCTCACGGCGCCGCCGAGGCGCTCGGCAAGCCCCGACAGCGCGCCGATCGGGCCGCGGCCACGATCGCCGAGCATGTCCGCTTCGCCCGGCTCCGGTACGGGGAGGAGCCGCAGCAGGCGGGCGAGGCTCGGTCGGAGCTCGGGGCGCGGGATGACCGCGTCGACGAACCCGTGCTCGAGGAGGAACTCCGCGGTCTGGAACCCGGGCGGCATCTCCTCGCCGACGGTGTCGGAGGCCACGCGGGCGCCGGCGAAGCCGATCAGGGCTCCCGGCTCGGCCAGGATCACGTCGGCGACGCTGGCGAAGCTGGCCAGGACGCCGCCGGTGGTCGGGTCGGTGAGGACCGAGACGAACGGCACGCCGGCGGCGTCCAGGTGGACGAGCGGCGCCGTGGTCTTGGCCAGCTGCATGAGCGAGAGCGTGCCCTCCTGCATGCGCGCCCCGCCGGACGCGCTGACCACGATCGCGGGGATCCTCTCGGACAGGGCCGTCTCGAAGCAGCGAGCGAGCTTCTCGCCGACCACGCTGCCCATGCTGCCGCCCATGAAGCGGAAGTCGAAGATCCCGATCGCCACCCGCTGGCCGTCGATCCGGCCGGTCCCCCACACGACCGCATCGCGCAGCCCGGTCTTGATCTGAGATGCCTCGAGCCGATGGGGATAGGGACGGTCGTCGTGAAAGCCGAGGGGATCGACGGCGGTGAGGCCGGCATCGCGCTCCTCGAACGTGCCAGGGTCGAGCAGGAGGTCGATCCGCTCCCCGGCCGACATGCGGAAGTGGTGCCCGCACGACGGGCACAGCCGATGGCCGCGCTCGAGCTGACGGTTGAAGACCTGGGCATCGCACTTGGGGCACTTCGACCACGCGTCTGACGGGGCGGCGCGCCGACCGAACGACAGCTTGATCTGCATGTCAGCGTCCCATCAGCGCTGCAGCAGCCGATGCGCGATCGGCGCGGGCCGCCGGCCACTGCGCCACACGGCGTAGGCCGTGACGCCGACGCCCACCGCGGAGCCAACGGCGCCGGTGACGATCAAGCGCCCGGGATGGCGCAGGATCCACGGCCCGTTGGTCATGCTCGACAGGCGCGCCCCGAGACGCGCCTCGAAGCGCGGGCTCACGAGGGGCGCCACGAGCGCACTCTCGGCCGCCTGCGCGGCCAGGACCAGGGTCCGCTCGTCCTCCCCGAGCCCGGCACGCGCAAGAGCCTGGCCTGCCGAGGCGCCGTCCAGCAGGGCCTGGACCGCGCGGTCGAGCCGCTCGGCGAGAGTGGGACGCTGGGTCATCACGCTCCTGCTAACACCACGGGAGCGGAAACGTTACACGCCGGAGGCGCTCAGTCCGAGAGCCGCGCAGCGAGATCGCGCAGGGCGCGGTGCTGGAGGACGCGCACGGCTCCCTCGCTCCGTTCGAGCACGATGCCGATCTCCCGCGCGCTCAGGCCATCCACGAAGCGCAGCACGAGCACCTGGCGGCGGTCCTCCGAGAGCTCCCCGAGCGCGGACCTCACGCGGCGGGCATCATCCGCGCGGTCGGCCGCCTGGGCGGGATCCGGATCGGCAGCCGGGAGCTCGACATCGAGGCGTCCCGCGGCGCCACGCGACCGCGCGCGCAGCACGTTGGCAAGCTCGTTATGCGCGATCCGGAAGAGCCAGGCGCGGAAGGTGGCGCCGGTGTCGCGGTAGCCGTCGAGCGCGCCGAGGGCCGCGAGGAACGTGCGCTCCGTCGCGTCCTCGGCGTCGTGATGGTCGCCCAGCAGATGGAAGCCGTAGCCGTAGACGCGATCGAGATAACGACGGTAGAGGACGCCGAACGCGGCGTGGTCCCGCTGTGCGGCGAGCACGTCCGGCAGATCAGGGTCCGATCCACTGTCGCGCGGGCGGGGCTTGAGCTCGAACATCAGGCGGCCGCCCGCACCGAGCGCACCTCGCCGCCGGTCAGCACCTCACGGCAGCCATCGGCCTCGACGATGAGCGCTCCGGAGGAGTCGACGTCGGTGGCGACTCCCCGGACCACGCGCTCGCCCACGACGACCTCGACGTGCTGGCCGAGCGTCGCGCATCGCAGCCGATATCGCGGGAGTGGCGATCGACCCTGCTCGATGCCGGCCACCTCGTCGGACAGCGCGTCGAGGAGGCGCGCCAGCAGCGCCAGCCGGTCGACGGGCGCGCCCGCGAGCTCGGCGAGCGACGTCGCCGTCGCGCGAAGCTCGTCCGGCAGCTCCTCGCGCGGCCAGTCGACGTTCACGCCGATGCCGATGACGGCGCCGGCCACCCGCCCACCTTCGAGCACGGTCTCGATGAGGATCCCCGCGACCTTGCGTCCATCGGGGTCCACGATGTCGTTCGGCCACTTCAGCATCACGGCCGCCACCGGCTCGCAGGCCGAGGCCACGGCGAGGGCGGCGCCCAGGGCAAGCTCTCCGGCGTCCTCGGCGCGAACCCTTGGCTCGAGCACGGCGCTCAGGAACAGCCCTCGACCCGGAGGCGAGACCCAGCGGCGACCGTGCCGGCCACGCCCGGCCGTCTGCGCGTCGGCCACCACGACCAGGCCATCGGCGGCGCCCGCCGCGAGCAGATCACGGGCTCGGTCGTTCGTCGAGCCGATCACATCGTGGGCCTCGACGGCATGGCCGACCCGCCGCCCGGGTCGGGCCGCATCGGCGAAGGGGACGCTTGGCGCGATCATGGCCGCCCACGATACCCGCTCCGCGCCAGAGCCCGGAAGGGCGTGCGCTACACTCCGCCTCCGATGAGCGTTCCAGCGCCCGCCCGAGAGCGCGTCTTCAGCGGCATTCAGCCCTCCGGCGCCTCGCACCTCGGCAACTACCTCGGCGCACAGGCGAACTACGTCGCCCTGCAGGACGAGTACGAGGCGATCTACGCCATCGTCGACTACCACGCGCTGACGACCGTGCACGACGGCGGCGAGCTGCGCCGTCTGACGCACGAGATGGTCCTCGACCTGCTCGCCGTGGGCCTCGACCCGGATCGCTGCGCACTCATCCGCCAGTCCGACCTGCCCGAGCACGCCGAGCTGGCATGGATCTTCAACACGGTGGTTCCGGTGAGCTGGGCCGAGCGCACGCCGACCTACAAGGAGAAGCGGCAGCAGGGGGTCGAGAACTCGCTCGGGCTCCTCGACTACCCGATCCTCCAGGCCGCCGACATCGTCATCTACAAGGCGACGCGCGTGCCGGTTGGCCGCGACCAGGCCGCCCACCTCGAGCTGTCGCGGGAGGTCGCGCGCGCGTTCAACCGCCGCTACGGCGAGGTCTTTCCGGAGCCTCAGCCGGTGTACACCGACGCCCCGACCGTCCTCGGCATCGACGGCGCCTCGAAGATGAGCAAGAGCGCCGACAACACCATTCCGATCTTCGCCGAGCCCGACGAGATCCGGCGCCTGGTGATGCGGATGGTGACCGACCCGCTGCGGATCAAGCGCACCGACCCCGGCCGGCCGGAGGTCTGCAACGTGTGCCAGCTGCATCGGTTCTTCGGCAGCGACTACCTCGAGATCCAGGACGGCGAGCGGACTGCGCGCACGGGGTGCGTCGAGACCAAGCAGCTGCTCGCCGAGCGCATCATCGAGTTCTTCCGGCCGATGCGCGAGCGCCGCCAGGCGCTCGCCGCCGACCCGGCCGTCGTCGAGGAGACGCTCTCGGCGGGTGCGGCCAAGGTGCGGCCGATCCTGGAGGCGACGATGCGTGAGGTCCGTGACGCGACGGGCATCGGTCCTGCATCGGTGGGCCCGGCATGACAGAGGAGGCTCCGCAGGGAACGTCCGGCCTCGGGGGAACCGAGCGCCGTTGGCTGGTCGCGTTCCTCGTCATCGGAGCGACGTACTTCGGCCTCCTGCTCTTCGAGCGCCTGCTCGCGATCCTCGGGGGCTTCGCCTCCATCGGCCTCATCCTGTTCCTGGCCTGGCTGCTCGCGTTCGTCATGGCGCCGGTCGTGTCGTGGCTCGAGGAGCGCCTGCCACTGCCCCGCCCCGCGATCGTGGTGATCACGTACCTCGTGGCGCTCGTCGTCTTCGGCTTCATCGTGTTCTATATCGGCGCCGCGATCACCCAGCAGGTCGCGGAGCTGGCCGAGAACTACCCCGAGACCGAGGAGGCGATCCTCGCCCAGCTGACCGAGTGGGAGCAGTCCCTCCAGTTCGGGCGGCTCGAGATCGATCTCGTCGGTCTCTACGAGGGGGCCATCGAGTCAGCCCAGGACCTCGGTACGCAGCTCCTCGAGCAGGCCCAGGCAATCGCCGCGGTGACGATCGCCGCCCTCGGGTCGCTGTTCCTCATCCTCGTCCTGTCGCTGTACATGCTCATGGACTCGCAGCGCATCCTCGCCAGGCTCCGCGGGGCAGTCCCGCGTCACTACACCGATGAGGCCGAGCTGTTCGAGCGGAGTACGGCGCGGGCCTTCGGCGGCTTCCTCCGGGCGCAGCTCGTCCTGGCGGCGGTGCAGGGCATCCTCGTCGCCGTGGTCGGGACGATCTTCGGCATCCCCTACCTGTTCCTGTGGGTCACGCTCAGCGCCCTGCTGATGCTCATCCCCTTCTTCGGGCCGCCGCTGGCGCTCATCCCCCCGGCTATCGGCGCCCTCCTCTTCACCGGCACCGGCGGCATCGTGGCGGTCCTGATCCTGGTCGCGGCCCAGACGATCATCGTCAACTGGCTCCAGCCGCGGCTCATGCGTGGCGCGCTCGGGCTCCATCCGATCCTCGTGCTCGTCGGGCTCCTCATCGGGGCCCAGGTCGCCGGCATCTGGGGCGCCCTGTTCGCCATCCCGGTCATCGCGGTGATCTGGGTGTTCGTGACCTACGTCGTCTTCGGCGCCGTCCCCAACGCCGCGCTTGCCCGAGGAGAAGCGACTCGCCGACGTCGACGAGCACGTGATGGTGTCGGTGGCGCGGGAGCAGGTCGGCGACGAGACCCATCCGCACATCCACGTCACGCGGACGCGCCGGCCGGACGGCAGCGAGCAGGTCGAGCTGCGGACCGAGCCCCGAGCGGAGGGCGACTGACTCAGGCGGTGGCCTCGGCCTCGGCGTAGATCGGCTCGGCCGTGTCGATCTCGTCGACCCGGTAGCACGACACGAAGTGGCGATCGCCCCGCTGCTCCAGCGGCGGATGCGGGTTCGTGCGGCACACCTCGGCTGCGTACGGGCAGCGGGCGATGAAGCGGCACTCCGGCGGCGGGTTGATCGCCTTGCTGATCCCGCCCTTGATCAGCACCGGCGTGCGACGAATGGATGGATCCGGGACCGGCACGGCCGAGAGCAACGCCCTGGTGTACGGGTGCTGGGGGCGGGCGAGGATCTCCTCGGTCGGGCCGATCTCGACGATCTTGCCGAGGTACATGACCGCGATCCGATCGCACATGTAGCGTGCCACCGCAAGGTCATGGGTGATGTAGAGGTAGCTCACCTGGAACTCGCGGGCGAGGCCGGCCATCAGCTCCATGATCGAGATCCGGATGCTGACGTCGAGCATCGACGTCGGCTCGTCCGCCACGATGAAGCTCGGGTTCATCACCAGCGCTCTCGCCACAGCAATGCGCTGGCGCTGGCCGCCCGACAGCTCGTGTGGGTAGCGGAACAGGAAGTTCTCAGGTGGCGTGAGGCCCACGAGCCGAAGCAGCTCGAGGACGCGGGTCTCCTTCTCGGTGAGGGTGCCCACCTTCTGGACCGCGAGCGGCTCCGACACGGTGTCGAAGATGGTGCGGCGCGGGTTCATCGACTCGTAAGGGTCCTGGAAGATCATCTGCACGCGGCGACGGAAGTCCTTGACCTCGCGGCCCTTCACACGCGCGACGTCGCGCTCGTAGTCGCCGTCGCGGAGCACGATGCTGCCGCCGGTCGGCTCGAGGAGCTTGACGAGCATGCGTCCGGTGGTCGACTTGCCGCAGCCCGACTCGCCCACCAGGCCGAGGCTCTCGCCGGGCGCGATCTCGAAGCTGATGTCGTCGACCGCGTGCACGAACTCGGTTGGAGCCCGGAACAGGCCGCGCGACACCGGGAACCGCATCTGGAGGTTGGTGATCTCGAGAAGCGGGGGGTTCGGCCCGGGCGCGGCGGTGGCCCGCGGGGTCTCGGTGTCCAGGGTCATCGCTGAAGCGCCGCGTCGAGCTCGGGGACCTGGTCCCAGTGCCAGCACGCCACGCGGTGGCCGTCGCCGATGTCCTCGAGGGGTGGCGCCTCGACGGCGCAGCGCTCGGTGGCAAACGGGCAGCGCGGATGGAAGCGGCAGCCGGACGGTGGGCGGAGGAGGTCGGGCGGCTCGCCCTTGAGCGGTGCCAGCTGGCGGCGCGGGCCCGTGATCGACGGCGTCGACCGCAGCAGGAGGTAGGCGTACGGATGCCGCGGCCTGGCGAAGACCTGCGACGTCGGGCCGTACTCGACGAGGTTGCCGGCGTACATCACCCCGAGCGAGTCGGTCACCTCGGCGATGACCGCGATGTCGTGGCTGATGTAGATCATCGACATCCCCATCTCGGCCTGGATGCGCTTGAGCTCCTTGAGGATCTGGTCCTGGACGATGACGTCGAGGGCCGTCGTCGGCTCGTCGGCGATGATCAGCTGCGGCCCGCACGACAGCGCCATCGCGATGACGGCACGCTGGCGCATGCCACCGGAGAACTCGTGGGGATAGCGGTCCAGCATCGACGGTGGCAGGCCGACCGAGGAGAACAGCTTCTCCATGTGCTCGCGCTGCTGGGCGTAGTTCATGACTCCGCGGTAGTGGGTGTCGATCGCCTCGGCGATCTGGTCTCCGACCCGGTACACCGGGTTCCAGGAGTTCATGGCTCCCTGGAAGACCATGGCGATGTCCTTCCAGCGGCGCTGGCGCATCTCCTCGGGGCTGAGGAAGAAGAGATTCTCGCCGTTGAGCCGCACCTCGCCCGAGATGTGCTGGGCGTTCGACGGAAGCAGGCGAAGCAGCGACAGGGCGATCGAGGTCTTGCCGCAGCCCGACTCGCCGACGAGGCCCACGGCCTCGCCCTGGTGGATCGTGAAGGTCACGTCATCGACCGCCGAGACTGCCCCGGCCTTGATCTTGTAATGCATGACCAGCCTGTCCACCTCGAGCAGTGGCAGGGTCGGGTCGACCTCCCGTGACTCGAGGGCCCGGACGGACAGCGTCATCGGCTCAGTTGGCTATCGCGCACGGAGCCGCGGATTGATCACCTCGTCCATGCCCCGGCCGACGAGGAAGAAGGCGAAGCACAGGAACGACACGGCGAGACCGGCCGGGAACAGGAGCCACCAGTAGTCGGTGCCGCTCAGCAGGTACCCGTTGGTCTGCGCGCTGTTGATCATGATGCCCCACGTCATCGGCACGTTCAGTAGACCGAAGAACGACAGGGTCGCCTCGATGGCAATCGCCTCGGTGACGCCGAACATCATGTACAGGAAGCTGAGCGGAAGCACGTTCGGGATGATGTGGCGCATGATGACGTGCCAGTCGCTGCCGCCCGCCACCTTGGCCGCGTCGATGTAGGCCTTGACCTTGATCGACAGCGCCTGCGATTTGAGGACGATGGCCACGCCGCCGAAGCCGCTCAATATCCCGATCATCACCCCGAGCATGATCATGTTGATCTGGAACATCGCGCTCATGAGGATGAGCACCGGCAGGAGTGGCATGAGCAGGATGAGATCGGCCCCGCGCATCAGCCCGCCGTCGATCCAGCCACCGAAGTAGGCGGCGATGGCGCCGACGCTGGTGGCGATGAGCACCGTGGTCGTCGCAGCGACGGCTCCGAGCAGGAACGCGGCGCGGGTGCTGTACAGCAGCTGGGACAGGATGTCGCGACCGCGCGGGTCGGTGCCGAGCCAGTGGGGGTGCTCGCCGGTCAGCGATGGCGGCGCGGGCTGCGTCGGAATCCTCACCACCTCGCCGACCTTGATCGTCGGGTTGAGCTCGAGGCGAGCCTGCTCGAGGCTGATCTCGGTCGCCGGGTTGCTCGGCTCGCCCTCGACGACGGTGAACTCGGTGACGACCGCGTCGTAGCCGTCGACCGGGTCGTAGATCGCCGGATCCCAGACGGTTGCCATGAGGATCGGGTGGGAGAGGGCCATGCCCGCGTAGAAGAGGATCAGGAACAGCCCAACGAGGCCCATCTTGTTCTGCCGGAACATGCCCCAGGTGCTGGCGAGCGATCGGCGCAGGAGGCGCAGGCGGATGACCCACATCGGGGTCCGCGCCAGCGTGCTCGCCGGCGGCCGCGTGGTCGCGCCGGTCGCGCCGGTCGCCGGGATGGCAATCTCGGCCTGGCGCGCCTTCTCGTCCTCGAGAGTCGTCATCGAAGCACCACCATCAAGAGATTCTGATCCGTGGGTCAAGCACGGCGTAGAGAATGTCGGCGACGAGGTGGCCCACCAGGGCCAGGATGCCGGTGATCGACAGGGCTCCGACCGCCAGCGGGATGTCGGAGACGGCGATGGCCTGGAGGAAGATCAGCCCCATTCCCGGCCACGAGAAGATCGTCTCGGTGACGATGCCGCCGCCGATGACGAACGCGAGCGCAAGGACGAGCGACGTCGCGACAGGCAGCATGGCGTTGCGAGCGGCGTGGCGGTCGCGAATGATGTTGTCGGGGATGCCCTTCGCGCGGGCGGTCATGATGTAGTCCTCGCCCAGCGTCTCGAGCATCGCGCTGCGCGTGAGCAGCATCGTCGCGCCGAATGCGACCAGGCCGAGCGTGATGACCGGCAGCATCGTGTGGTGCGCGATGTCGGCCACGTAGACCCACGCCGGGTTCACGTACCAGTAGCCCACCACGCCGACGAGCACCAGGAGGCCGAGGCCCGTGGACAGGCGCGACTGGGTCACGACGTTGCGCGAGAAGCGTCCGATGAGCACCCGCCCGACGACGTAGACCACCACCGCGATGAGAGCTGACACGATCATCTGCTGGAAGACCACGTTGGCGTCGTACGGGGACCCCTGCCAGAGCTTCGCGTCGATGAATCGCCCGATCGGGAACCATCCGAGATAGAACCCGAAGAGCCACAGCATGACGATCGCGAACCAAGGGTAGAAGACGGTCTGCAGGAAGACGCCCGAGACGATGAGGCCCTGCTCGGCCGCGGCGCCGCGGCGCCAGGCGATGAGCTTGCCGCTCTTGAAGCCGAGCCAGAAGGCGAGCAGCGTCGCGGACAGGAAGAGGACGAGAGTGCGCGGGAGGGCGTTGAGGAGGACGGTCGAGACGTCCTGCGGGAATCGGCTGAAGCTGACGCCCATCTCACCGCGGAAGAAGTTGGTGATGTAAGTGACGTACTGGTTCCAGAGCGGCTGGTCGAGGCCGAGGACCTCCTTGAGCTCCAGCCGGACTTCCATCGGGATCTCGGGATTGCCGATGAGGGTGTCACTGATGTCGCCGGGCATCGCCTGAAGCATCAGCCACACGATGCTCAGGAAGACGACGAACAGCACGAACATCTGCGCCAGGCGGCTGATCAGAAACTTGAACATCGTCGTGCTCCTCGTCTATTGCCGCGACGGGTGCATGAGTCGTGCCGGGAGAAGGTTGAAGGAGGGGGCGGTCGGGATGACCGCCCCCTCCGGGGTTTCGGTACGGCCTAGCGGGCCGCGGCCGTGCTCTGCTGACCGTAGATGAACTGGAGGCCGGACAGCGTATCCGTGAACGGATACGTGACCCGGTTGTTGTAGAACTCCAGGATCCCGGTGTCGAACAGTGGCACGTGGGGCTTGTCGGCAGCGATCAGGCGCTCCATCTCCCACATGGCCTCGAATGCCTCATCCTCGGTCAGAGCCGCGTTGAAGGCATCATTGGCCGCGTCGTACGCCTCGCTGGAGTACTGCGTGTTGTTCGAGTCCCCGCCGGTGGCGAAGAACGAACCGTGGAAGGTCGGGAACGCCGCCGATCCGAGCGAGTAGCCGAGGATGAACATGTCGAAGTCCGACGTGTACTGGTTCTCGGCATCAACCGCGAACACGTCATTGACGATCTTGTTGAAGTCCGTCGGGACCGCAACCAGGTCAATGCCCATCTCCTGCGCAACGCCGGAGATGTAGTTCGCGAAGGTCGCGCGAAGCGGATCGTACGACGCGGTCGGCGTGACCAGTCGCAGCTGAGGAACAGCTTCGCCGTTCGGATCGATCAGGCCAGACCCGGCGACGAATGCCCAGTCCTCGCCACCCGGCTCGGGAGCGGTCTCGACATCCTCCTCGGTGGCCGGATCATCGAAGCCCGGAGTGCTCTCCCACGTGTAACCGGCATCGGTCAGCAGGCCAATGGCGGTCGCGCGACGGGTAGCGGTGTCCAGTCCGGCGTAGCCGACTGTAGCGAGCTCGCCGGCGACTTCCTCGTTGTACCACTTCGTGTTGCCCTCGGGCAGGATCACGTACAGCGGGAAGGCGACGCCCTGGAGGAGGTTGCCAGTCACGAACTCCTTGTCGATCAGCGCGGTGAGCGCATCACGGAAGGCAGCATCGCTCATCGGCGCCCGGGAGTGGTTGAACGCCAGGAACCGATAGCCGTTGGTCGGGTTCACGATGGCGGTCAGGTCCGGGTTCTCGTTGACCTGGTCCTGGAAGCCACGCTGCATCCCGAGCGGGTTGAGGAGATAGTCGACCTCGCCATCGGCGAGGGCAAGGACCGCGGCCTCCTGCCCACCGTAGAGCGGGAACTGGAAGTCGGTCGCGAACGGACCCTCGGTCCAGGTCACGCCACCCGACGTGAGCTCGTTGCCCAGGTCGTAGTAGCTCTCGTTGGCCGTGCTGGCCGCGAAGGAACCTTCCTGGCGGTCGGCAAACACCGATGAGCCCGCGCTGGGAGCATCGGCGCCGGGGGCGGCGAGGAGCGCGACGCGCGGATCCTCGGCTGCGGTTGCCTCCTCGACCACGGGGGCCCAGAAGTGCTCCGGCATGATCGGCATCGTCGCCACGCCAGTCGCCGGACCCCACTGGGCCAGGCCGGGCTGGGCATTGAAGGTGACGCGCACGGTCAGCTCGTCGACGGCCTCGACGCCCTCGACGACGTTGGGAAGCTCCTCGGTGTTGGCGTCGGTGTAGTCCTGCCAGCCACCGATCAGCGCAAGATCGACTGCAGTGTTCCAGGTGAACACGTAGTCGTCGGCGGTGATCGGCTCACCGTCGGACCAAACCAGGCCCTCCTTGAAGGTGAACTCGCCGATCCAGACATCACCCTCCTGGGTGGCCGGAGCGAGCTCGGCATCCGCCAGCTGCGGAATGAACTCGATGCCGGGCATCGAGACCGTGTACGGCTGGGCCAGCATCGGGCTCAGGAAGTAGCTGTTCCAGACCGTGTTGCCCTGGGTGTCGATGCTGTTCCACTGGTTGTCGGTGGTGACGTCCTGGAAGATGCCCAGGGTATACGTCCCCAGGTCTCCGCCGGCGCCAGCTGATGCTGCGGTGCTCTCGCCCGGCTCACCGCTCGCACCCGGCTCCTCGGACGCCCCTTCGGACGACGAGCCTCCAGGTGTGCACGCGGCAATGACGACCGCGAAGACGGCGAGCAGCGCAAGCAGACGCATCCAGGGCGTCTTGGCACTCGTCTCTGTCATGAATACATCCCTGCTCTCATGGGTCTCCCTCTAGATGGCGTGACTCGGGGTGTCGAGCCCGTCGGATGCGCACGCGGATGCCCGTGCTCCGGACTCGCGATCGCGGATTATACCCACAATGGGAAGAGGCCCGTCCGCGGGCATGGCCCCTTGCTGCGCTCCCTCTCGATCCACCTCCCTTGTGCGCAAATCGAGTCGCGGAAGTTGGGCAAAGCGTCCGGGTCCCGCGGCGCATGGCAGACACCCTCACGCAAGGCGGTCGGCGACCGTCCCATACTCCATAGGGCGTCGGCGGCCGAAAGGTTCACCGCCCGCTCAGGCCGGCCCCTCAGGCAGGTACGGGGGCTTCCGGTGAGCGCGCCTCGGCCGTGCCGTAGAGCGGCGTCTCCCGAGCCGCGTCGCTCAGCATCGGATCGAGCATCTTCTGGATGGCGAGGGTGTGCGAGCAGCCGCCGGCGGACTCGAAGAGATGGCAGTCGCAGTGCCAGGTGTCGCCATCGAGCGAGACGACATGGGTGCCGTTGTCCCCGGCAAAGCTGGCGGTGACCGAAGTGAGGGTCACGCGGTCAGGCTCGTGAGCGTATCGCATCGCCTTCTCGACCTTGCCGATCATGCTCGAATGCACCTCGCGTGTACCTCCATGGCGCCGGCCCCGGCGCCCGCTATTCGGTGGCGCCCCCCGCACGGGATGACGGCGGGAGTGACGGGTCGGATCCAGTGGCCCTGGCGAGCCGCTGCTTCAGCATCGACAACAGTGTAACCGGGGTTGGGTCGGTCTGATAGAGGATCGCGAGATACACGCTGACGAAGTCGCCGTACGCGGTCGCGCACAGCACTCGCGCCAGCGGTGAGGAGCCTTCGGCGCGCACCGACGATCGGTTCGTTGCGCGCTCTCCGAGCAGCTCCTCGACGACCCGGTAGCGCTCGGCGATGGGGCTCGGCTCACCGGGGTCGCGAAGCTCGACGACGTAGAGCGCGTCCGACAGCTCGCGCGGGTTGAGGCTGCCCTCGATGGCGTTGTGGTTCGCCTCGGGCATCGGCTCGAAGGCGGCCCACGCCTTGGCGTTCTCGTTGAGCTGCGTCTTCCAGCGACGCGCCACCGCCGCCATCGGGCCGTGCCCATAGACGACCGGGATTCTGCCGAACATCGACCAGGCCAGCTGCTTGGCCGGGTTCGTCGTCGGTCGGGACCACGGGGCCAAGGCGCTCGATGAGCGCCTCGAGCTCGTCGACGACCGGTGCGAGCGGATCCGGATCGACGAGGAGCTCGGCCCGGGACAGCAGCTCGTGCAGAAGCCCGACGCCGAAGCCGATGGCGGCCCGGGGCTGACCCCCCGAACGGTAGCGAAGGAGCGGGGTGCCGGCGGCCTCGGCTTCCGCGGCGACGGTGCCGCCGGTCGTGATCGCCACGATGGGCAGGCCGCGCTCGCGTGCCGCGGCGAGGCCAGACAGGGTCTCGGCGGTCTCCCCGGAGTGGCTCGCTGCCACGACGAGGGTGCGGGGCCCGATGCCCGCGGGCAGCCCGTAGTCGCGATGCACGACCAGCGGAACGCGCAGCCGATCCCCTGCCGCGGCGGCCACCAGCTCGGCGCCGATCGCCGATCCGCCCATCGCCAGCACGGCCACGAGGTCGACGTCGCGGTGGGCCTCGTCGAGCGACACCGGAGCCGCTACCCGGCGCGCCTGCGCCAGCTGGCCGGGCATGGTGGCGACCCGCGACAGCATCCCCTCCGGATCGATCCGGGCCAGGACCGCCGGGTCGTCCAGCGTGATCGCCTCGTCGAACGTTGGCGGACGGTCGTCGTCCGAGGCCTCGGCGGGGTCCGGGCGCCCGGGCTCGTCGTCGGGCTTGCGGTAGCCGAAGTAGTCGCGGGCGTCCATCAGGCGCCGGCAGCGCCGGCGGGCTGTGCGGCACCGGCGAGGCGACGGCCCTCGGCCAGCAGCGCGTCGACGTCCTCGGGCGACCGCGCCTCGACGTAGACCCGCAGCAGCGCCTCGGTCCCGCTGAAGCGGATGAGCAGCCACGAGCCGTCGGTGCGGTAGAACTTGAACCCGTCGTTCGTCATGAGCGCGTCGCGCTCGACGACGTCCTGGCCGGCGAGGCTCGTCGGCGCCTCATCGGCCAGCTCGGCGAGCGTGCGGGACTTCACCTGCTCGTACCCCTCGCGGGCGAACCGGATGTCGATGCGGTTGTAGTACGACGGCCCGGCGAGAGCCTGGAGCTCGGCGAGAACCTCCGACGCCCGGCGGCCCTTCGACAGCCACAGGTCGAGGAGGAAGAGGCCCGACGCGAGCCCGTCCCGCTCGGGGATGTGCATCCCGAAGCCGAAGCCGCCCGACTCCTCGCCGCCGATGACGGCCTTCGTCTCGGTCATCTTCGGCCCCACGTACTTGAAGCCGACGCCGGTCTCGTAGGCCTGCGTCCCGAAGATCTCGGCGAGGCGCTTCGCCATCGACGTGGTGGTGACGGTGTAGACCGCCGGGCCGACCTGGCCGCGGACGTCGAGCAGGTACCAGTACAGCAGGCCGTAGACCTGGAGCTGGTTGACGAAGACGCCCTCCTCGGTCGCCATGCCGACCCGATCGGCGTCGCCGTCGAAGGCGATCCCGATATCGGCGCCCCAGCGCGGGATCTCTTCCAGCCACTCGTCGACGTTGGGGCGGATCGGCTCGGGATTGATGCCGCCGAAGAACGGGTTGCGCTCGGTATGGAGCTCCCGGATCGTGAGGCGGCCGTCGCCGAGGAGGCGGGTGTACCAGCCGGCCCCGGACCCGAACAGATTCTCGACGAGGACGCGCCGGTCGGCGGCGCGGATGCGCTCGAGATCGACGATGCTCGCGAGCTGCTCGCGGAACCTCGGGTACGGGTCGAAGGTCTCGACCAGGCCGGCCGCGACGGCGTCCGCGTGGTCCCTGCGCGGAGGCAGCTCGTCCTCGGGATGCGTGTCCATCGTGGCCTCGATGGCGGCCAGCATCTCCGGCGCGGCGGCGCCGCCCGTATCGGCCTTGACCTTGAAGCCGTTGTCCGTCCAGGGGTTGTGGCTGGCGGTGATGACGATCCCGGCTCCCGCCCCGAGCTCGCGCGTGAAGAAGCTGCCGACCTGGGTCGGCACCGCGTCGGGAGGGGTGAAGGAACGGATGTCGTGGGCGGCGAGGACCTCGACGCAGGCGCGGGCGAAGTGCTCGGATGCGAAGCGGCGGTCGTGGCAGACGACGACGCCCCGATCCGCGCTCCCGGTCTGCTGGAGGTGCTCGGCCACGCCACGCGCGCATCGACGAACGTTGTGGAAGGTGTAGTCCTCGGCGATGGCGGCGCGCCAGCCGTCGGTGCCGAAGGTGATCCGGGTCACGCGTTCCGCCCGAAGGGCACCGTACGCCTCACTCCTGCAGTCCTCCTCGAGCCAGAGTGTAGCGGACGATGGAGACCCAGCCGGACCGGGTCAGTCGAGGTGCTGGACGTCCCCTGTGCGGGGATCGAGCGCCTCGCGCAGCCCGACCCCGATCAGGTAGAAGGCGAGCGCCAGGAGCGTGATCCCGGCCGCTCCGGCCAGCATGATCCACCACGGTGGCGGAGCGATCCCGGCCAGCAGCGTCGACCAGGTGATCCCGTCGTAGACCATCATCCCGAACCCGACGTCCTCGCCGACCGCACTCCGGAAGCTGAGGAACGCGGCCGCGATGATGGCGCCGGTGCAGCCGATCATCGCCTGCGCCGCGGCGTGCGCGTAGAGGTGCGGCACCACGTGGCGCGTCACGATCCACGGGCCGGCGCCGCCGGCCACGCGGGCGGCATCCATGAAGGGCTTGGCCACGACGGTCAGGGCCGCCGCGCGCACCGTGGCGGTCGCCGGACCGAGCCCGTACAGGATGCCGAAGGAGAGCCCGACCTGGAGCGCGCCGAAGTCCTCGTTCGGCCGGCCGATGCCGAGAACGAAGACCGCGAGCATCGCCGGCAGGAGGACCATGGCATCGCTGGAGTGGCTGATCACCTCGTCGGCCCAGCCCTTGCGATAGGCGGCGACCGAGCCGAGGACGATCGCGATCACGGCGATCGCGAGGCCCGCTGACACGGCGACGACGAAGGTCGGCGCCGCGGAGTACACGAACATCGAGAAGACGTCGCGCCCGATGGAGCTGGTCCCGAGCCAATGGCGCGCCGAGGGCGCCGACGGGTGCGCGATGGACGTGTCGTACCCGAACTGCGGGTCGTAGATCGACCGCTGCCCGTCCCAGATCGTGGCGTGCAGCAGCGGCTGCAGGAGCGCCAGCACCGCGAACAGCACGAGGAGCGTGACCCCGGCGACGATCTTGGGGTGGGAGAGGACGGCTCGCCGCCGGGCGCCCCGCGTCGGGGTCGAGCGAAGCGTCGTCTCGGCGATCGCCGTCATGCGCGGGCCCGCCGCTGGCGGGGATCGAGGATCGCGATCGCGACGTCGATGACGACCCGGAGGATGACGCCGATGACGCCCAGCGCGACGAGGATCCCCATGATGACCGGGATGTCCTGGAACTCGATCGCGTCGAACAGGACTGAGCTGAGGCCGTTCATCTCGAGCTCGTACTCGACGATGATCATTCCGGCCAGGATCGTCGGCAGGGCCAGGAACGATCCGGCCAGGACCGGGGCGATCGCGTTGCGCGCGACGTGCCGGTCGCGGACCTCGGACTCGCGCAACCCCTTCGCGCGCGCGGTGAAGACGTAGTCCTCGGATCGCTCCGCGTCCGTGCCGGCTCGCATGAGGAGCATCACCGGGCCGAAGGCGATCAGGGCCAGGCCGAGGATCACCAGCGCCGGGGTGCCGCGCCCTGTGCTGACCGTTGGATCGATCCGATACAGCAGGTCGAGAGCGTGCTGGCCGAGGCCGGTGAACCAGATGGTGGCGCCGAGTGCCGACCAGCGCGACGGGGATGGCAAGGACTCCGACCCACGGCAGGTGGTGCCGGCGCCCATAGGCACGCGCAACGAGCCCGACCACGAGCGCGGCGGCAAGGCCGAGCGACACGAGCAGCGCCACCCCCGCGGGAGTGATCGCGCCCGGGGCGCCGATGGCCGCGTCACGCCACAGGTCCAGGCTGTCGCGGGGCAGGCCGAGGAGCTCGCGCGACGCGAGGAGCGGATCCCTGAGCCAGCGAACGAGGAGGAAGACGAGGAACGGGGGAAAGATCGTGGCCGAGATCACGCCCGCCACGGATATCGCCGAGCCGGTGACGCCTCGGCGGCGCCACGAGCCGATGCGTCCGAGCATCTCCCCGGCAAACCAGCCGATGATGGTGCCGACGATGAAGATGGCAATGGTCACCGGCAGCGCTTCGCGGATCATGTCGGTCACGGAGACGCCGCTGAACGACGTGCCGAGGTCCCCGCGGGCGAGCCCGAGGATCATGTCGACGTACTGCTCGGGCAGCGGCCGATCGAGCCCCGCCACCTCCATCGCCTGGCGGTAGGCCTCCGAGCCCTGGGCCAGGAACTGGGTCGCCCACGAGTACGGCACCCAGATCTGCATGAAGAAGAAGACGACGGTGAGGTAGATGAGCAGGGTGATGATCGCCCACACCACGCGCATGGCGAGGAAGCCGACGAACCACGGCACCCGCGGGCGCGCGGTCACGGCCGCCTCCGCCACCGTCATCCGATCACCTCCTCGTCAAGCCCGTCACGCGCCTACCCAGGGCGGTGCGACGCCCGCCCCACCTTCTCTCAATAGAATGGCCCGATGACGACCGATTGGTTCAGATCGATCGTCGTCCTCGGAGCGGCGGTCCTCGTCGTCGTCGGGATGACCTTCGGACTCGCCGCCCTCATTGTGCCGGGGCCGGGCGTCGGCTCACAGCCCGACCCCGATGGGTCGGCAGGGCCGTCAGCAGGGGCGGCCGAGTCGCAGCAGGCAGGGGTGCCGTCGGGCGTCGGCGGGACGCTGGCGGTGACGGGCGACCGCGAGGGCACGTTCACCCTCACCAGGGACTCGGTCGAGGGCAGCTACGCGCTCGTGGGCAGCGATGGCCGCATCGACTTCGGCGGTCAGCCGGTCGAGGTGACCCAGGCCTCCTACGACGGCCTCGCCTTCTTCCCCGATCCCGGTGACTGCACCATCACACCGGGGCAGACCGACACTGCGACCGGCATCGGCCTCGCGGAGCTGGTCTGCACGGACCTCGCCGATATCCGCGACAACGGCGTGATCAGCCTGGCCGGCACGATCGGACTGCCGATCGATCGGCTGATCGGCCGTGAGCTGGCCGCGCCGGGGGGCAGCGTGACGGTCGGCGACGAGACGTGGACGTTCCCCGAGGCCTTCATCGTCACCTGGGGCTCGCCCGCGATCGCCGGCAGGGACGAGTGCAACATGCAGCTCATCGACGAGGCGCAGGCGGCCATCCTGTGCTTCACCTACGACGCCGAGACGCACCGGGTCGGCCTCATCGACGTCGGCCATGACGGCGAGACGGGAACCGTGCCGGAGGGAGCGTGCAGCCTCGATCGCACCGAGCTCGGCAAGCCCAACCCGAGGGACGTGACCATCGAGCTCACGATCGAATGCCCCGCGGTCGAGGTCCCCGGCCTCGGGACGGTGCCCATCGACGGGACCCTCGTCGTCGACGAGCTCGGCTACCCGTTCTAGCCGGCGCCGCCGGCGTCGCGCGCGTCGGCGCGGGCGGCAACGTCGTCGAGCGAGGCCTGGAGCGATGCCAGCAGCGGCCGCAGCGGCTCGCGCTCACCAACCGTGATCGGTGGCGCCTCGAAGACGCGGATGCGCGAGAACGGCAGCGGGACGATGTGGCGGTCCCACCGACCGCCGAGACGGAGGCTGGGTCGAGCGCTCATGGCCCACGCCTGAAGCGCAAGGCCCGACTCGCGGGCGACGAGCAGAGCCCCCGGCTTCGCCCGACGGTACGGACCGAGCGGGCCATCGGGGCTGACCGCAACCGTCGACCCCTCGCGTCCGATCCGGGCCAGCTCCAGCGCCAGGCGCGCGGCCTCGCCCTTCTGGTCGGGTCGAGGCAGCGGGACGGAGCCGGAAGACAATCCGGCGAGCAACGTGTCCATCACCAGCCCGCGGAAGGTCTGGGTGCTGAAGCTCACGTGATGCAGGTCGTTGCGATGGCGCCACGCGGCCACCGACGCGACGAGGTTGTATTCGTGCCAGAAGGCGAGCACGACCTGGTCGCGGGTGACGGAACCGGAGACCCGCGACGTGCGCGCGACGAGCCTGACGTACAGCGCCATGGCACGCCCGATGAGGCGCGCCAGCCAGGCGTGGCTGACGCGGGCCTCAGAGGTAACGGTCGCCACCGCTCCGCGCGATCTCGTCGAGGACCGGCTTGATCTCCTCGGCCCGGTCGCGGTGGCAGACGAGGAGCGCGTCGGGCGTGTCGACGATGATCAGGTCCTCCAGGCCGACGGTGACGACCAGGCGATCGCCGCCATGCACGAGCAGCCGATGCGATCCGCGGTCGAGGTGCTGGCCGCTGGCCACAAGGTCGCTGCCGCGGGACCCGCTGAGCGCCTCGAGCAGCGCCGACCACGAGCCGATGTCGGACCATCCGGCCTCGAGCGGGACGACCGCCATGCGGCCCTCCGCGGCCGCAGGCTCGGCGATGCCGACGTCGATGGTGATGGCCGGCACCGGCTCCAGGATGTCGCGCACGTCGCTCATCCATCCCGGCGTCCGATGCAGCGTCTCGATCTTGACGAGGGCCTCCGCGAGGACGGGCTGGAATCGCTCGACCGCCTGGCGGAAGGCGTACGTCCGCCACACGAAGATCCCCGCGTTCCAGAGATGCCCACCCTCCTCCAGGAACGTCGCGGCGCGCGCGGCGTCGGGCTTTTCCTCGAACCGCTCGACGAGCGCCGCGGGCTGCGACGGGTGCAGCGGCTCGCCGACCTTGATGTAGCCGTATCCGGTCGCCGCGTGGTCGGGCCTCACGCCCAGCGTGACGAGGTAGCCGCGCTCGGCGGCCTGGGCGGCGCTCCGGAGAGCGGCGCGGAAGGCCTCGTCGTCGGCGACGTGGTGGTCGGCCGGGAGGACGATGCAGACCTCGTCCGACTCGCGACGCGCCAGGACGGTGGCGAGGCCGGCGGCCACGGCGGTCGACCGAGCCAGCGGCTCGCCGAGCACGTTGTCCGGCGGCAGCTGCGGGAGCTGGTCCTGCGTGGCCCGGACGTGCGCGCCGCTGGTGATGACATAGATGTCGTGCGGCTTCAGCAGCTCGCCGAGGCGAGCGACCGTCTGCTGCAGCAGGCTCGTGTCGCCGGTGAGCGCGAGGAGCTGCTTGGGGGTTCCGCGGCGCGACAGCGGCCACAGGCGCGTGCCCGACCCGCCGGCCATGATGATGGCGAACATCGGTCAGCCGACCTCCGCCTCGACCTCGGCCTCGAGCCGCTCGCCGAGCTCGACAGTCCTCCGGTAGGCGGCCCACACCGCATCGGAGAAGATCGTCCGGATGCGGCCCTTCTCCAGCTCGTAGATCGCCGCGGCGCTCGTGCCTCCCGGCGAGGTGACCGCGTTGCGAAGCTGGGCCGGGTGGAGGCCCGACCGCATCGCGTACTCCGCGGAGCCGACGAGAGTCTCGCCCACGAGATCGTGCGCGAGCTCGCGCGGGAAGCCGAGGTGGACGCCGGCATCGACCAGCGCCTCCATGACCGCGAACAGGTACGTCGGCCCCGTGCCCGACAGGGCGGTGGCCATCGCCACGAAGTCCTCGTCCTCGACGCGACGCTCGGCCCCGAGGGCGCCGACCACGGCACGCGCGAGATCTCGCTGACGTGCCGTGCACGCCGGCGACGCGAACCACACGGTCATGCCGCGACGGATCTGGCTGGGCGTGTTCGGCATGGCACGCACGACGGCCGGGTGGCCGAGGCCGGTGACCAGGCTGCGGATCGTGGCCCCGGCGACGATCGACACGACGACCTGGTCGGGCTCGATGCGCCCGCGCAGCTCGCGCATCACGCGGCCCAGCATCTGGGGCTTCACCGCCACGACCACCACGTCGGCGCCGGCCAGTGCGTCGCGGTTGCCGGCCACCGAGCTGATGCCGTGGCGCTCGGCGAGCGCCTCGCGACGGTCGCGGCGCGGATGGGAGGCGATCAGGCGCTGTGCCGTCACCGCGCGGTCGGCAAGCAGGCCGGCGATGATCGCCTCGGCCATGACCCCGGCACCGACGATGCCGACTCGCATCGCACGACGCGTCATTTCAACCCTCCTTTGTGCCGCCGACCGGCACCTCGCGCCCCAACAGCGCCCGGGCCGAGGCCACCTCGGCGTCGGGCGCCCCGGAACGCAACAGCAAGTCCACGGCCGCGCTCGCCAGCCGGCGCGCCTCGGTCACGCGGCCGAGCTCGAGGAGCGCCCGACCCAGCCCTTCCGCGGCGAGGCCCTGCTCATGCTCGGCCCCGATGTCCCTGGCCTCGTCGATCGCCTCGGCATAGTAACGGCGCGCGCTGTCCGGATCGCCTGCCCGGACTCGCAAGTCGCCGATGCGACGCGCCTGCCGCGTCGCCTGCAGCGTCATCTCGGCCTGCTCGAAGTGCCACAGGCCACGATGCCCCCAGGCGTCCGCCGCCCACCACTCCTCGCGACGAGCGGCGTCGTCCATCGCCGCGACGGCGGCAGTGGCGGCGCGCCGGTGATCGGTGGCGCGCTCCGCCTCGATGTAGCGCTCCGCCAGCTCCCCGCGACGCAGGCTCAGCGGAAGCTCGGGCAGCCCTCCACGCTCCGCGGGCGCCGGCCGTAGCGCCGAGCGCGCGCGAGCCACGAGCCTGGCCCCGAGGCCGGGCGGCGGTTCTCCCCAGCGCGGGGACGGCATAACGAATCAGCCGGCGGCGCGGAGGTCGTCGACGCGATCGGTACGCTCCCAGGGCAGGTCGAGCTCCGGGCGCCCGAAGTGGCCGTAGGCGGCCGTCTGACGATAGATCGGTCGGCGCAGGTCGAGCGTGCCGATGATGGCGCCGGGGCGAAGGTCGAAGCAGGACTCGATGAGCTCCACCAGGCGCGTGTCGGGGACCACGCCGGTTCCCCACGTCTCCACGTTGATCGACAGCGGCTTGGCGACCCCGATGGCGTACGCGAGCTGCAGCTCGCAGCGACGGGCGAGGCCGGCAGCGACCACGTTCTTGGCGACGTAGCGCGCCATGTAGGCGCCGGACCGGTCCACCTTGGTCGGGTCCTTGCCGCTGAACGAGCCACCGCCGTGGCGCGCGGCGCCGCCGTAGGTGTCGACGATGATCTTGCGCCCGGATAGGCCCGAGTCGCCCATCGGCCCCCCGATCACGAAACGCCCGGTCGGGTTGACGAGGTGCCGCGTGCCGTCGTCGAGGAGCTCTGCTGGGATCGCGGCCTCGACGACGTGGTGACGGACCGCCTCGGCGAGCTCGTCCATCCCGACGTCGGGGTCGTGCTGGGTGCTGACGAGGACCGTGTGCACGCGGAGGGGCCGCCCGTCGGTGTCGTACTCGACCGTGACCTGGCTCTTGCCGTCGGGCCGGACGAACGGGAGGGTCCCGTCCTTGCGCACCTCGGCCAGGCGCCGCGCGACGCGGTGGGCCAGGGTGACCGCCGCCGGCATGAGCTCATCGGTCTCGTCGGTGGCGTAGCCGAACATCATTCCCTGGTCGCCCGCACCGGTGCCGGCGTCGTCCTGGGCGCGGTTGACGCCCTGCGCGATATCGGGCGACTGGCCCTTGATGCCGGTCAGCGTCCCGCATGTCTCCCAGTCGAAGCCGAGGCGGCTGTCGTTGTAGCCGATCTCGCGGACCGTGGAGCGCACGACCTCCTGCACGTCGACGTAGTGCGTCGTCGTCATCTCGCCGAGGACCATGACCAGCCCGGTGGTGGTGGCCACCTCGATGGCGCAGCGGGCGCCGGGGTCGTGGGCCAGGACGTCGTCGAGCACCGCGTCGGCGACCGCGTCGCACAGCTTGTCGGGATGACCCTCGGTCACCGACTCCGAGGTGAAGAGGATCGGCGTCTCTCCCGCGGTGCCGGCCATCAGGTCCCCGACTCCCACGACTCGGAGTACGCCTTCTGCTCGGGCGTCATCGGCTCGATGTGGATCCCCATCGTCTCGAGCTTGAGGCGGGCGATCTCGCGGTCGATGTCCTCCGGGATGCCGTAGACGGCGGGCTCCAGGCCGTCGATGTTGGCGCGGAGCCACTCGAGTCCGAGCGCCTGGTTGGCGAAGCTCATGTCCATCACCATGGCCGGGTGGCCCTCGGCGGCACCGAGGTTCACGAGCCGGCCGTCGGCGAGGACGTAGATGCGCCGGCCGTCGGCCATGAGGTACTCGCGGGTGAACGGGCGCACCTCGCGGGACGAGGTCGCCTGCTCCTCGAGGGCGGCGAGCTCGAACTCGTCGTTGAAGTGGCCGGCGTTGGCGAGGATGGCCCCGTCGGGCATGAGCCCGAAGTGGTCGCGGCCCCAGACGTTGAGGTTGCCGGTGCCGGAGATGAACACGTCGCCGACCCGCGCCGACTCGGTCGCGTTCATCACGCGGAACCCGTCCATGGCCGCCTCGATGCCCCGGATCGGGTCGACCTCGCAGACGACCACGTTGGCGCCCATGCCATGCGCGCGCGACGCGATCCCCCGTCCCACCCAGCCGTAGCCGCCGACGACGACGGTCTTGCCCGCGAACAGGATGTTCGTGGCGCGCAGGATCCCGTCGATCGCGCTCTGGCCGGTGCCGTAGCGGTTGTCGAACAGGTGCTTGGTGAGCGCCTCGTTGACCGCCACGACCGGGTAGGCCAGCTTGCCCTGCGTTGGCCATGGCCCGCAGGCGGATGACGCCGGTGGTCGTCTCCTCGGTGCCTCCGACGACCGCGTCGAGCAGCTCGCGGCGGGACGTGTGCAGCTCGTTCACGAGGTCGGCGCCGTCGTCCATCGTGATCTGCGGATGGTGGTCGAGCGCCGCGCCGATGTGGCCGTAGTACGAGTCGCGGTCCTCACCCTTGATGGCGAAGGTCGGGATCTCGAAGTGGGTCACCAGCGACGCGGCGACGTCGTCCTGGGTCGACAGCGGGTTCGACGAGCACAGCACCGCATCGGCTCCGCCGGCGGCCAGCGTTCGCATCAGGTTCGCCGTCTCGGCGGTCACGTGCAGGCAGGCGCTGATCCGCCAGCCATCCAGCGGCCGCTCGCGCTCGAAGCGCTCGCGGATGCCGGCCAGCACCGGCATCTGCCGGTCTGCCCACTCGATCTTCAGGCGTCCGGCATCCGCCAGCGCCAGGTCGGCCACATCGGCGGCCCTTATCTCGGGTCGCGTTGCCATCCGAATCGCATTGCCTCTCGTAACGGTCTGATCAATCCCCAACCCCCCGAGTGCCGGCGGCCGAGCCGCTCGATGATCTCGCAGTGAGAACGGTAGCCGAGTCGCGCGTACGCGGCGACGGCTGGCTCGTTGTCGGCGTGGACGTTGAGCGCGACGTCGTCGACGCGCTCGAGCAGGTCGGCAGTCACGGCGCCGGTCACCATCTTGGCGTATCCGTGGCCGCGGAAGTCGACGTGGGTCATCACGTTGCCCACGACGGCGATCCCCTCCGCGGTGTTGATGGCGTGGGTCCCGGCGGCCGCGACGAGCCGTCCTCCGACGCGCACGCCGTAGTAGACGCCCTCGTCGAGGATCGTCGTCGGAAAGCCACCACGGAACCCGAGCTGGTAGAGCCGATTGAGGTCGTCGATGTCGGGCGACGTGAGGCGAACCGCCCCGCCGGCGAATGGCGCAAAGCTGGACCGATCGACGGCCATGCGCAGCATCCGGATCGGGCTGTCCAGCTCGTACATCTCGCGGATGGCCGCGAGGTGGAGCTCGGTGCCCTGGAAGTAGGCGTCCCGGGGCTTGAGCACCTGCTCGAGGACGGTCCGGCAGCCCTCGGGGGAGCCCATGAGGAACAGCGGCTGCGGGATGAGCCCCTCGTGATGCATGACGAGCGCCGTCGGCCGGCCGGCCTCGTCGTGCGCCATGGCCCACGCCATCCGATGCCGGTTCGGACCGTCGAGGTCGCCGAGCGGGTACGCGCGCGTACAGGCGGTCGCGCCGCAGGAACGCCGCGATCTCGGCCCTGTCGGTGACCGACCGGGCTCGGGTACGAACGGAGGAGGCGACCGCCATCGGTCCGAAGCCGGCCGACTCAGTACGTCAGCAACGCGTGGATCTCGTACTCGTCGAGCTTGTCGCGACCCTTGAGCGCGGCGAGCTCCACCATGAACGAGAGGCCGGCGATCTCGCCACCGAGACGTCGCACGAGCTCGATCGTGCCGAGCGTGGTCCCGCCGGTGGCCAGCAGGTCGTCGACGATGAGGACGCGCTGGCCCGCCGTGATGGCGTCGGAGTGGATCTCGAGGGTGGCCGTCCCGTACTCGAGCTCGTACTCGACCTCGATCGTCTCGGCCGGGAGCTTGCCCAGCTTGCGCACGGGTACGAACCCGGCGCCGAGCTTGTAGGCGAGCGGTGCGGAGAAGATGAATCCGCGCGACTCCATCCCCACCACGACGTCCACCGGCGTATCGCCGACCTGGTCGACCATGCGGTCGATCACCTCGCGGAACGCGTCGGGCTCCTTGAGCAGCGTGGTGATGTCGTAGAAGAGGATCCCCGGCTTCGGGAAGTCGGGGACCTCGCGAATGAGGCTGCGCAGCTCGTCGACGGTCGAGGCGGTCACGATCGGGTGGCACTCCAGCTGTGGATCGACGCCGTCCGGCGCCCGGTGAGCCTACACCGATGCGTCCCACCCGGGCAACGAAGGCCGCTTGCCTCCCTCACGTGGCGGCAATTCGCCGCAGGACCGTCTGGAGGACCCCTCCGTTGCGAAGGTACGTGACGTCGATCGCGCCGTCGAGCCGGGCGACGCATCGGAACCGGGTCTCGCGGCCGTCCTCGCCGCGAGCGATGACCGTCACCTCGGCATGCGGGACCAGCCCGCCGGTGATGCCGACCACATCGAACGTCTCGCGCCCGGTGAGGCCGAGCGACGCCACAGTGGCATCGGGGGCGAGCTGGAGGGGCAGGATGCCCATGCCGACCAGGTTCGACCGGTGGATCCGCTCGAACGACTCGGCGATCACGACCCGCACGCCCTGGAGCAGCGGCCCTTT
This sequence comes from uncultured Chloroflexia bacterium, assembly GCA_963725885.1. Classification (GTDB taxonomy): domain Bacteria; phylum Chloroflexota; class Limnocylindria; order QHBO01; family QHBO01; genus JACDBZ01. The sequence goes on from CAVSAH010000002.1 coordinate 572,907, forward strand.
CGCGGCCCAGTCGCGCGACGACCCCGAGCCGTACTCCCGGCCCGCCAGGATGACGAGTGGCGTGCCCTCGGCGCGATAGCGCTCCGATGCGGAGAAGATGCTCATCCGCTCGCCGCTCGGCAGGTGCTCGGTCCAGTTCCCCTCGAGGTCCGGGGTGAGCTGGTTGCGAAGCCGGATGTTCGCGAACGTCCCGCGCATCATCACCTCGTGGTGGCCGCGGCGTGAGCCGTACGAGTTGAAGTCCCGCGGCTCGACGCCATGCGCCACGAGCCACTCCCCCGCCGGCGAGGTCCGCGCGATGGAGCCGGCCGGCGAGATGTGGTCCGTGGTGACGCTGTCGCCGAGGACCGCCAGCGCACGCGCGCCGAGGATGTCCTCCGGCTCCGTCGGGTCGCCCGCGAGCCCATCGAAGAAGGGCGGCCGTGCCACATAGGTGCTGTCGGGGTCCCACGCGTACCGGTCTCCGGCGGGAACCGGAAGGCCGCGCCACTGCTCGTCGCCGTCGAAGACCGAGGCGTAGTTGCGCGTGAAGACCTCCCCGCGCACCGCCTCCGCCATCACGCGCGCCACCTCGTTGGGCGCCGGCCAGATGTCCTCGAGCATCACGGGGACGCCGTCGGCATCGGTGCCGAGCGGCTCGGTGGTGAGGTCGATGTCGATCCGACCCGCGAGGGCAAACGCGACCACGAGCGGCGGCGAGGCCAGGTAGCTGGCGCGCGCCAGCGGATGGATCCGCCCCTCGAAGTTCCTGTTCCCCGACAGCACGGCGACCGCGGCGAGGCCCTCGCGCTCGATGGCCTCGCTGATGGGCTCTGCCAGCGGTCCCGAGTTGCCGATGCAGGTCGTGCAGCCGTAGCCCACCAGGTGGAAGCGGAGCGCCTCGAGCGGCTCCATCAGGCCGGCCGCCTCGAGGTAGTCGGTCACCGCGCGCGAGCCGGGCGCGAGCGAGGTCTTGACCCAGGGCTTCGTGACGAGTCCGCGCGCCACGGCATTCCGCGCCACCAGGCCCGCGGCGATCATGACCGATGGGTTGCTCGTGTTGGTGCAGCTCGTGATGGCGGCGATGACGACCGATCCGTCGCGCAGCTCGACGGTCTCCCCATCAAGGGCCACCGCCACCCACCGCGGGGCCGGTGGCGCGCTGGGAGGAGCGGGCGTGCCCGCGGGTGGCGGCTCGCCGGCGTCCGCGTCGGGGCTGTGGGAGGGGGCGTCCGAAGCCGGGAAAGACTCCTCGCTCGCCTCCTCGACGACACCCATCTGCGGCTCCGGCTCGGCCGCCGCAGCGTCGGGGAAGGCGGCCAGGAACGAGCCGCGAAGGTCCGCCAGCCCGACCCGGTCCTGCGGCCGCTTCGGCCCGGCCAACGAGGGCGTGATGGTGCCGAGGTCGAGGCTGAGGGACTCGTTGAAGCGAGGCTCCGGTGACGTATCGGTCCTGAACAGGCCCTGGGCCCGGGCGTAGACCTCGACTCGCTCGATCACCTCGGCGGGCCGGCCGGTCATGCGCAGGTAGCGCAGGGTCTCGTCGTCGATCGGGAACATGGTTGCGGTCGCGCCGAACTCGGGCGACATGTTGCTGATGGTGGCCCGGTCGGCAAGCGACAGCTTGGACAGCCCGGGGCCGTGGAACTCGACGAACTTGCCCACGACGCCGTGGGCCCGGAGCATCTCGGTCACGTACAGCACGAGGTCGGTGGCCGTGGCGCCCGGCGGCATCTCGCCGTCGAGCCGGAAGCCGACCACGATCGGCATCGGCTGGTAGAGCGGCTGTCCGAGCAGGGCGGCCTCGGCCTCGATGCCGCCCACGCCCCAGCCGACGACCCCGAGGCCATTGATCATCGTCGTGTGCGAGTCGGTGCCGACCAGCGTGTCGGGCAGGAGCACCCCGTTGCGTTCGGTCACCACATCCGCGAGGAACTCGAGGTTGACCTGGTGGACGATGCCCGTCCCCGGCGGGACGACCCGGAAGTCGCGGAACGCCTGCTGTGCCCAGCGCAGGAGCGCGTATCGCTCGCCGTTGCGCTCGTACTCGCGCTCGACGTTGATGAGGAACGCGGCGTCGGAGCCGAACTGGTCGACCTGGACCGAGTGATCGATGACGAGGTCGGCCGGCACGAGCGGGTTGATCCGCGGACGGATCGCCTCCGAGCTCGGCGATCGCGTCGCGCATGGCGGCGAGGTCGACGACGCACGGGACGCCGGTGAAGTCCTGGAGGATGACGCGCGCCGGCATGAAGGGAAGCTCCGCCTCACCGGGCGAGCCCGGATCCCAGGTGGCCAGCGCGCGCACGTCGTCGGCGCTCACCAGGTCAGGCTGCGTCGCGGCGCCGCGCAGCATGTTCTCGAGCAGGATCTTGACGGTGTACGGCAGGCGGTCGAGGTCGTCGACGCCGGCAGTGTCGAGCGGGTAGTAGGTGTAGGGCCGCCCGCCGATGTCGACAGAGCCGGTCCCTGGTTGGTGCGTCACGGTCGCCTCTCCTTTCGTCGCCGCGCCCGGTCAGGGTGCGCGGCCTCGGTCGAAGATCGGCGCCGGACGGGTGCGCCCGCCGCGGGTCGAGAGATTCCGGAGTCGAGTATATCGGTCCCGCATACCTTGACGCGCACGCCGCCGATGGCGGTATGGTTGACCCGCCCAGGCGCGCGAGCGCCCCATCGCTCCGGAGGTATCCGATGCAGGATCCCGATCAGACCTCTTCCGGCGACGCGCCGAGACCCGACCAGACGTCGGCGGGAGACGTAACGCCTCCGCCGAGCTCGGCGCCGGATCCCGACCCCTCCGCCGACATCACCGACTCCACCCGTTGACACGGCGCCTCCGCCGCCCGCGCCGGTGCAGACGTCTGCTCCCCCGCCGGCCGCTCCGCCCCCTGCCGCGCCCTCCGCGCAGACCGGCCGGCCCACCGGCATTACGATCCTTGCCGTCCTCGCCGCAATCGGTGGCGTCTTCAGCATCCTCGGCGGACTGGCCCTCCTCGTCTCGGGCGGCTTCATCGGCGTGGCCACCGGCAGCGGGGCCCTCGGCGGGCTCGCCGCGCTCGTCGGCGCCGTTCTCGCTCATCTCCGGCGTCCTGAGCCTGATCTTCGCGTGGGGCGCCTGGGGCCTCCAGCCTGGGCATGGACGCTCGGCGTCGTCCTCATGGCCGTCAACATCGTGTTGGGCCTCTACCAGCTGATCAATGGTAGCTCGGGCGCGCTCGTCTCGATCGCGATCGCCGCGGCGATCACGTACTACCTGTTCCGACCCGAGATCCGCGCCGTCTTCGGACGCGCCTGAGCGGCATCGGCCTGGCATCCGCGACGTGCTCGCCAGTCGAGCGCGTCGCGGATTTGCTCGCCGTCGCGCATTCGGCCGCGCATGAGCTGAGGTGCTCTGTCGCACCGCCCGCATCGTGACCGGCGGAGCGCCGCACCGGCGGAGAGCAGCGAACCGGCGGGGGCGCTCCCGGTCGCGGGGGTACGATCGCGCGCACACCGAACGGGAGCCGCCGCCATGACGCTCGAGGAGGCCCTGCCTCTCCTCATTCCCCTCATCGTCCTTCAGCTCGTGCTCGATGGGCCTCGGACTGTGGGACCTGACTCGTCCGGAGCGTCGGGTGCGGGGCGGCAACAAGATCGTGTGGGGCGTGGTCATCGTCCTCTTCCAGATGCTCGGACCGCTCGTCTACTTCCTCGTCGGCCGCGAGGAAGACTGAGCGATGGACGCCGCGATCGAGATCCGCGGCCTGACCAAGCGGTATGACGACGTGCTCGCGCTCGACGGCCTGGACCTGACGGTCCCGCCGAACTCCGTCTTCGGCTTCCTCGGACCCAACGGTGCCGGCAAGACCACGACGATCCGGATCCTCACCTCGCTGGCGCATCGCCAGCTCGGGGTCCGCCAGCGTCGCCGGCGTTCCCTGCCGGCGACGGCGAGCCCAACAGGCGCGGGCTCATCGGGTACCTCGACCAGGCGCCGCGCTTCAACGGATGGATGCGCGGGCGCGAGCTGCTCGAGCTCGTCGGCCGGCTGTCCGGCCTTCGCGGCGCCGCCCTGCGCGAGCGGATCGACGAGGTTCTCGACCTCGTCGGGCTGACCGATGCGGGCCGGCGCAGCATCGGCGGCTACTCGGGCGGCATGCGGCAGCGCCTCGGCGTCGCCCAGGCGATCCTGGGCCGTCCGCCGGTGATCCTCCTGGACGAGCCCGTCAGCTCGCTCGATCCGGAGGGCCGTCGCGACATGCTCGAGGTGATCGGCGGTCTGCGAGCCCACTCGACGGTGCTGCTCTCGAGCCACGTCCTCACCGACGTGGAGCGCATCTGCGACCGCGTGGCCATCATCGACGCCGGCCGCCTCGTGACCGAGTCCCCGGTGGACGAGCTGCTCGAGCGGTTCGCGCTGCCGATCTGGCGGCTCGAGGTCGAGCCCGCGGGCACCGAGGGGCTGCGAACGCTGGCCGATGCGCTCCGCACGGAGGCCGTGGGTCCAGACCGTCGACATCAGCGCCAGCACCCTGCGCATCGCGGTGTCCGAGGACCCCGAGGCCGGGCACCGGCTGCTCGCGATCGTGGCGACGCATCGCCTGCCGGTCGTCGCCGTCGAGCGCGCCCGCCCGACGCTCGAGGACGTCTTCCTGCGACTCACCGGGCGGGCGGCCCACGGAGACGCCGCGTGATCGGACTCGGGACGCTGCTGTCCAAGGAGCTGCGCGAGCAATGGCGGACACGACGGCTCCTCGTGCTCACCGTCGTCTTCGTCGCCTTCGGCGTCGTCTCCCCGCTGCTCGCCCGCTACACGCCTGAGCTCGTCGGCATGCTCGCCGCCGACGAGGGCCTGGTCATCGAGGTGCCGCCGCCGACGACTGCCGACGCGATCGGCCAGTTCGTCCGGAACCTCGGCCAGGTCGGCGTGCTCGCCGCGATCCTGCTGGCGATGGGCTCGGTGGCGACCGAGAAGGAGCGCGGGACCGCGGCGATGTGGCTCACCAAGCCGGTGACGCGTGGCGCGTTCCTCCTCGCCAAGGCGGCCGCCATCGGGGCCGTGCTCGCCACCGGGATGCTCGCCGCGGGGATCGCCGGCTTCGCGTACACCGGCTTCATCTTCGACGTCCCCGCTGCCGCGGACTGGGCGGCGATGTGCGGCCTGCTCCTGCTCCAGATGTCGGCATACGCGGCGATCACGTTCCTCGGTTCGACGTTGACCCGCTCGCCGCTGGCGGCCGCGGGTCTCGGCATCGGCGTGCTGGCCGTCATCGCCATCGTGGGGGCGTTGCCGACCATCGGCGCGTGGACGCCCGTCCGGCCTGGCGGAAGCGGCCCTCGCCGTCGGTGCCGGAGAGCAGCCGGAGCAGCTCGCTGGTACCCGTCGTCGCCACGCTGGCGGTCATCGGTCGTGGCGCTGGTGGCCTCCTGGGCCAGCTTCCGGCGGCAGGAGCTCTGATCAGCCGAGGCGAAGCGCGCCGAGCCGCCGGAGCCAGAAGAGCGCCACGATCCCCTCGACCGCGCCGATGGCGAACATGACCGGCTGAAGGATCGAGAACGGGATCATCGTCACCTGGACCGCGATCCAGACCATCAGCCCGATGCCGAGCGCACCGGTCGCCCACGCGGCCATGGGGTGCCGCCGCCAGATGAGCACGGCCCCGCCCAGCTGGCCGATCCCGTTCATGACGAGCAGGGTGATGCCGGGGACGAGGAATGACGCGAATGGCGTCGATCGCGATCCACTCGTGCGGAATCCCCAGCGGGCTCCCGTCGGGATTGGCGATCATGGCGAGGCTGACCGGGATCGCCATGACGCTGGTGAAGAGCTGTAACCCCACGGCCAGCCATGCGTAGGCAGGCCGCTCGATGCGGCGAACTGACTCGGTCATCTCGGTCAGCCCCTCTGCGGAATGCACCCCGAGGATCCGTGGCTGGATCCCGACGGCCCAGTGCCGTTTCGCCCGTCCGGGCGGGCCGATCGACCTATCCGGTTCGGGCTGGCCGCAGCACCCCGAGCGCCAGGAGGGCCACGTCGATCGGGTCGCGGCCGGCGGCGACCGGGATGCGAACCTGGTTCGAGGCGGTCTCCGGGCGCAGGCCCGCAACCTGGAGCGCCACGCTCATCTCACGGCGATCCGGCATGCTCCCGGCCCACTTGAGGGTGACCAATCCCACCTCCGCGCGCACCTCGGGCACGCCGGCGGCCTCGGCCGCGAGACGCACGCGCACGGCCGTGAAGAGGCCCTCAACCGGCCCGGGAATCGGGCCGTATCGGTCGCGGAGCTCGGCGCGCAGCCCATCGGCATCCGCCTCGGTGCGAAGCTGTGCGAAGCGGCGATAGGCCTCGAGCTTGGCGCCCGAGTCGGCGACGTAGTCGTCCGGCAGGTACGCCGAGCCGGGCAGGTCGAGCCTGATCGGGGCCGGCTCCGGCGGAGGTCGGCGGCCGCGCAGCATGTCGACCGCCTCGGCCAGCAGGCGGGTGTACATCTCGAAGCCGACCGCCGCCATGAACCCGTGCTGCTCGGCACCGAGGATGTTGCCGGCCCCGCGAATCTCCAGGTCCGATAGCGCGATCTGGTAGCCGGCGCCGAGGTCCGAGGCGCTGAAGATGGCGTGCAGCCGCTTGCGCGCCACCTGGGTCAGCGGCATCCCGCGACGATGGAGCAGGTAGGCATGCGCCCGGCGGTCGCTGCGCCCGACTCGGCCGCGCAGCTGGTAGAGCTGGGCCAGGCCGAACGTGTCGGCGCGCACGATGACGATGGTGTTCGCGTTGGGGATGTCGAGGCCCGACTCGATGATCGTGGTGCAGACGAGCACGTCGAAGCGCCCGTCGCTGAAGTCGAGCATCACCCGCTCGAGCATCCCCTCGGCCATCTGGCCGTGGCCGATGGCCACGCGCGCGCTCGGCACGAGGCGCCGCACCCGCTCGGCGGCCGCCTCGATCGTCTCGACGCGGTTGTGGACGTAGAAGACCTGCCCGCCGCGGTCGATCTCGCGCGCGATCGCGTCGCGCACCAGGCCGTCGTCGTCCTCCGCGATCCGGGTCTGGATCGGCAGGCGCGCCTCCGGCGGCGTCTCGATGACGCTCAGGTCGCGGATGCCGACGAGGCTGAGGTGCAGCGTTCGCGGGATCGGCGTGGCCGAGAGCGTCAGGACGTCGACCTCGCGACGCATGGCCTTGATGCGCTCCTTGTGGGAGACGCCGAAGCGCTGCTCCTCGTCGACGACGAGGAGGCCCAGGTCGGCGAAGGCGATGTCCTTCGACAGGATCCGATGCGTCCCGATGAGGATGTCGACCTCGCCGCCGGTGACCCCGTCCACGATGGCCGCCTGTGCCTTCTTCGGGACGAACCTGCTGAGCATTGCGACGCGGACCGGGAAGGCGGCGAGCCGCCGCTCGAACGTCCCGAGGTGCTGCTGCGCGAGCACGGTGGTCGGCACGAGCACCGCGACCTGCTTGCCGTCCTGGACCGCCTTGAAGGCCGCGCGCAGGGCGACCTCGGTCTTGCCGTATCCCACGTCGCCGACGACGAGGCGATCCATCGGCCGGCGGCGCAGCATGTCGGCCTTCACCTCCTCGATGCTGCGCGCCTGGTCGGGGGTCTCGGTGTAGCCGAAGCTCTCCTCGAGCTCGCGTTGCCAGGTCGTGTCGGCGCTGAACGCGAAGCCGGGAGCCGATTCGCGCGCCGCGTAGATCTCGATGAGCTCTCGCGCCAGGTCGCCCACGGCGCGGCGCACGCGGCGCTTCGTCCGCTCCCACTCCGTGCCCCCCAGCTTGCTCAGGGCCGGCGCAGGCCCGCCAGAGTATCGAGTGATGCGCCCGACCTGGTCGGCGGGCAGGAAGATCTTGTCGGTCCCGGCGAAGTCGAGCTGCAGGTACTCCTTCACGTCCTCGCCGAAGCTCCGCTGGGTCATGCCCGCGTAGCGCGCGATGCCGTGGTCGACGTGCACAACGTGGTCGCCGGGCGCGAGCTTGCCGATGAGATCGCGGGTGACGACGCGCTTCCCGGTGGCCAGGCGGCGGACGCGCGTCGCGCCGAACAGCTCGCGGTCGGTGACCACCACGAGCCCGCTGGCCTCGTGGGCGAAGCCGCCCGAGAGCGAGCCATGCACGAGGCCGATGCCTCCCGTCTCCGGCACTCCGCGCAGCTCCGCCAGCGCCGCGGTCGGCCGGCCCGCCTCGTCGAGCAGCTCGCCCACGCGGCTGGCCTGGTCCGTGGCCACGACCACGCGGCGGCCGCCGGCCGCGAGGTCGGTCAGCCAGGCTCCCGATCGCTCGGCGCGTCCGGGAAGCGTGGGCGCTGCGACGTAGCCCGCGTCGGCGCCGGCCTGCTCGTCGAGGGACTCGCTGGCTCGTCCAGTCAGGTCGTCGAGCGTGGCCGCGGCGGCGTACGGCAGCGGCCAGTCGTCGGGCAGCTCGCCGGAGGCCGTCAGCCCGTCAAGACGGTCGACGGCCTGGGCGTCGAGGTCGGTCGCGAGCGCGCGGAGCTCGTCGGGGTCGGTCAGGACGAGGTGGGCGTCGTCGGGCACGTGGTCCGCGGCCGGGCCGGCGGTCAGGAACGCCGCCCACGTCTCCGCGGCCTCGGCGAGGTCGCCCTCGGCGAGGTGGGCGGCGTCCTCCCGCAGCTGCTCGGACGCGTCGGGTGGCGCCGCATCGGACGGGTCCCACGACGCGGGCGGGCAGGAACTCGGACGCGGGCAGGAGCTCCACCTCGGTGAGCCTGCGTCGCGAGGCCTGGGTCATCGGATCGAAGGCCCTGATGGACTCGACCTCGTCGCCGAACAGCTCGATCCGAACCGGCTCCCCGAAGCCGGGCGGCCACACGTCGATCAGCCCGCCACGGTGCGCGAACTCGCCGAGGCCGGTTACCTCGGCGCTCGGGTCGTACCCGCCGGCGACGAGGCGCTCGAGCAGCACCCGCTGGCCGACGCGCTCGCCGACCCGGACGGCGGTGGCGGCCGCGGCCAGCTGCTGCGGCGCGGCCGTGCGCTGCGCGAACGCCAGCAGGCTTCCCACGGTCACCCGATGCGCGTCGGCGATGCCGGACAGGACCGAGAGCCGCTGGCCCGACTCGTCGTGCTCGGGAAGCGCCCGTTCGAGGGGCAATGCGGCGCGTTCCGGCAGGACGCGCAGGGCCCGGCCACCGATCAGCGCGGCGAGATCGTCGGCGAGCCGGTGTGCTTCGTCGTCCGTGCGGGTGACGACGACCATCGGGCGGGACAGGCCATCGAGGCGGGCGGCAAGGTGCGCCGCGCGCGCGGCCGCGGGCACGCGAAGGACGCCCGATTGCGGCAGATGTGGCCGAAGGGCGTCGACGAGCGCGGCGACGCGGCGATCACCGCCGCGGGGCGTTCCAGAGATGCGCGAATCGTACTAGGCTCGCTCGGCCCCGTTGAAGGCGTTCATCGCCTCGTCGATCCCGGCCGCGAGCCACCGCTCGGCGGCATCGGCTCCGAGAGCGACCATCTCCGTGGCGAGGTCCCGTTCGTCGGGCCGGAACGTCGCCAGGACGTGGCTGGCCGCGGTGCCGGCACGCCCGACACCCACCCGCAGCCGATCGAACTCGTCGGTCCCGAACGTGGCGATCACGTCGCGCAGGCCGTTGTGGCCGCCGGCCGATCCCGACCGGCGCAGGCGAAGGCGCCCCAGGGGCAGGTCGATGTCGTCGGTCACCAGCAGGAGGTCGGCCGTGAGGTCGACGTCGGTCTGGCGCAGCGCGGAGCGGAGCGGCGCGCCGGATCGGTTCATGTAGCGCATCGGCTTCACGAGGAGGACCCGGCCGTGCTCGGCGTGATTGGCCTCGAGCAGCGCGGCACCGTCGCGAAGCCGGCCCTCGCCGGTGAGGCCCCAGCGGTCCGCCAGGAGGTCGACCACTCGGAAGCCGACGTTGTGGCGCGTGAACCGATACCGATCACCCGGATTGCCGAGCCCGCACACGACCTTCACGCGGCCGATGCTACCCGGCGCGCGACCTCAGGCGCGCTCGTAGGCCTCGCGCAGCCACGCCCGAAGCTCCCGGTCCAGGCCGGATGCGTCGGGGATGCGGACACGATGCGTCGCCATGCCCGTGATCGGCTTGAGGCGCTCGGTCGGCTCGTTGCCGGGGAGGTTGAGGCAGACCTCGAGCTTCCCCGCCGCCGGACCGACGGATGCGAACTGCTTGCGCCGTCGCAGGCTGACGTACGTCTTCTTCGGCGCCAGCTCGACGTCGGGGCCGTAGCCGGACACCTCGGCGATGACCGCGTCGTACGCGGCGCGCAGGCCGGCGTTCTTGCCCGCGTAGTGGCTCTCGACGAGCTCGTCATCGCTGGGAGCCCCGCCGGCGGCGGCCTCCCTGGCGCGGATGGCGATGAGGTTGGCGTTGCCGTGACCCAGGCCGTGATCGGCCTTCAGCATGGCGACCTGCTGACCGTGCTTCTCCAGGCCCGATTCCTGGACGATCGCGAACCACTCGGCCATCGACCTCCCGGTGCTTCGTTCGATGTTCGCTTCCTGGGTCGCGATCTGCTCTTCGACGCTGCTCATTCGAAGCCTCCTGGCGTGAAAGTATCTCTCGCTCTCACGACGCGCGGGGCCAGTCGAAACTCGACAATCCGATATCCTCGCGCGCGTGGACTCCTCCGCCCGCCTCACCGCAGATGTCGTCGTGCTCGGCGGCGGGATCATCGGATGCGCGGCGGCCGCGATCATGGCCGACCGGGGCGCCCGGGTCGTCCTCGTTGAGGGCGTCGCCATCGGCGCCGGCGCTTCGGGACGGAACCTCGGTGTCATCCAGCACCCGTTCGACCCCGTCCTCGCCCCGCTGCATCGCGAGAGCCTGACGCGCTACCGAGCACTGTCCGATTCCGGCGGCGACTTCTCGATCGGCGGAGCCCCCGCCGGACTGCTCCTCCTCAACCGAGATGGCGACGCGGCAGCCCGCCAGGCGGCTCGCGTGGCCGAAGCATTCCCCGAGCTTGATCCGCGGCTGCTCGATCCGGAGGAGGTCGCACGGGCCGAGCCGGCGCTCACCGACGGGCTGTGGGCCATCGCCGTGGCGACGGGCTACCCGGTTCCGCCGGCCGCCGCGACCGAGGCATGGGCCGACCTCGCCGAGGAGCGCGGGGCTCACCTCCTGGTCGGGTCGCCCGGGCGGGTCGCCACAACGGGCGAACGGGCGATCGGTGCGACCCTCGAGGACGGGACGCAGATCGATGCCGATGCGGTCCTGGTGGCGGCCGGACCATGGACGCCGCGCCTCGTCGACGACGCGGGTGAGTGGCGACCGATCGTGCCCACCTACGGCGTCACACTCCAGCTGCGCTTCGATGACGGCGCCGCGCCGCGCCATGTGCTCGAGGAGGACGTGGTGGACGCCATCAATCGGGCCGCCGCGGCCACCGAGCAGGCCGCGGCCGTCGACTCCGGTGAGGTGCCGGCACCGCTCTTCAGCATTGCCACGGCGAACGGCGTGAGCGCACTGGGATCCACGTTCTTCGGCGTCGAGCCCGACCCGGCAGCCATCGAGCCGCTGCTTCTCAGCCATGCCTCCGGGTTCCTGCCCTCGATCGAGGGCGCCGAGGTTGTGGGCAGACGCATGTGCGCCCGCCCGCAGTCGGTCGACGGTCGACCCTTCATCGGCGCCGCTCCTGGCGTCGCCGGCCTCTTCGTGTGCGCCGGCCATGGCCCGTGGGGCATCAGCACCGGCCCGGCGTCGGCGGCCCTGGCGGCCCGCTCCGTGCTCGACGGCGCCGAGCCGCCGAGGGAGCTCTCCGCCGCGCGCCCCATCTGATCGGAGCGTGATTGTGCAACGTGCACAAGCCCGGAATCCGATTCGCAACCCATCAGCGCTGGATTGCAACATCTCGCCCACCTAGGCTGCCTGCACAACGACCCCTCGTCCGCAGGAGCCCGCCATGCCGCCCGAGATCAACACCGGAGACACCGCCTGGGTCCTCGCTTCCGCCGCCCTCGTCATGCTCATGACGCCGGGGCTCGCGCTGTTCTACGGCGGGCTCGTTCGCCGCAAGAACGTGCTCTCCACGATCATGCACAGCTTCTTCATCCTGGCCCTGGTGAGCGTCACCTGGGTCCTGTGGGGATACACGCTGGCGTTCGGGCCCGACACCGGGCTCGGGCTCATCGGCGGCCTCGAATGGCTCGGGCTGGAGGGCGTGACCGAGGCGCCGTCGGACGTATACGCGACGACGGTCCCCCATCTCGCATTCGCCACTTACCAGGGCATGTTCGCGATCATCACCCCGGCCCTCATCACCGGTGCCTTCGCCGAACGCAAGCGGTTCAAGGCCTTCATCCTGTTTGCCGTCGCCTGGTCGACGCTCGTCTACGCGCCGATCGCGCACTGGGTCTGGTCACCGGACGGCTGGCTGTTCGACCTGGGCGTGCTCGACTTCGCGGGTGGGACCGTCGTCCACCTCAGCAGCGGGATCGCGGCGCTCGTGGCGGCGCTGTTCATCGGGCGACGTGTCGGGCTGACCGAGCGCGCGACCGAGCCCCACGACGTGCCGATGACCGTCCTCGGCGCCGGGCTGCTGTGGTTCGGCTGGTTCGGCTTCAACGCCGGATCGGCGCTGAGCGCCAACGGGCTCGCCGCGAACGCATTCGTGACCACCAACACCGCCGCCGGCGATGGCGGCCATCACCTGGGTCACCATCAGCTGGCTGCACCGCGGGACGCCGTCCGTTCTCGGCGCCGCCCTCGGAGCCGTGGCCGGGCTGGTGGCGATCACGCCGGCGGCAGGCTTCGTGACGCCCGTCGGCATCGATCCTCATCGGCTTCGGCGTCGGGGTCGTCTGCTACGCGGCCGCCCACCTTCGACTGCGCACTCGCGTGGACGACACGCTCGACGTCTTCGCGGTCCACGGGGTCGGCGGCGCCTTCGGTGCCATCGCCGTCGGCGTCTTCGCCACGACCGCCGTGAACGCCGCCGGCGTGAACGGTCTGCTCAACGGGAATCCCTCGCAGGTCCTGACTCAGCTCATCGGAGTCGGCGCGGTCGGCCTCTACTCGGCCGTCGCGACCGCGGTGATCCTCTTCGTCATCAACCTCGTCGTGCCGATCCGGGTCGCAGACACGGAGGAGGAAGCCGGGCTCGACGTGGCCCAGCACGGCGAGATCGCCTACCAGCCCTGACCGAAGCCACCGATCCGCAAGGAGGAATCAATCGATGGTCATCGCCGCACTCGTGACGTTCGGGATCCTCGTGGCGGCCTGGATCGCCGCCCCCGATCGCACCCGCAAGGTCCAGTCCACGACGGAGATGCCGGCCGCCGAGGCGCCCGCCCCCGCCTGACCAGCGGCTCGGCACCGACACACGGAACCCGTCCGGCTCGCGCCGGGCGGGTTCGCCGTTGTCAGGACCCGGTGGTCACCGCGTGGCCGGCACGGTCGAAGAGCGAGCCGGGCTGCCACGGCACGTCGCGGTGGCGGCGATGGAGGGCGGTGAGGATCTTTCGCTCGAGGTCGCGCATTCGCGTCTCGTCGTCGAGCTCGGCGTGGTCGTGCCCGACCAGGTGGAGCGTCCCGTGGATGGCGAGCAGCACCAGCTCCTCGACCACGCCCCAGTCGCCCTCGGCGGCCTGGCGCAGCGCCTGGTCGAGGTCGATGACCACGTCACCGAGGAGGATCGGCCCTGGCGGCGAGATGCCGTCGTCCTCGGACAGGTGCGAGGCACGGCCGTTCAGCGCCCATTCGTGGAGCGGGAAGGAGAGGACGTCGGTGGGGCCGCGCTCGCCCATGTGGTCGAAGTTGAGCCGCTCCATCTCCTGATCACCGGCGAGCGTCAGCTCGACCTCGGCGTCGGTGGTCTCGAGGGCGGCGTTGACGGTCTCGCAGATGGCCGACTCGAGAAGGTCCAGGACGGCAGCGGAGCGCATCGGCTCGACCGCCTCTGCGAGGCGATCGTGACCGACCCGGTCGTGGACGGTGACCGTGCAGCCCATGCTTGGCCCATCGTAGTCGCCGGGGTCGCCGGGACTCAAGACACAGAATCAGGCCTCGCGGCGCGACTCCATCGGCACGACGTTGTCGGGGTACTTGATGCGCGAGTGGTACATGCCCAGCAGCTGCTCGACGAAGGCTTCCTTGATCTGGGCGATGTTCTTCAGCGTCAGCTCCGCGTCATCGAGCTGACCGTCCTCGACGCGCGCGTCGACGATGCGGTCGACCATGGCCCGGATCGTCTCGGGGTCCTTCTCGTCCAGCGACCGCACCGAGGCCTCCACGCCATCGGCGAGCATGATGATCGCCGCTTCGCGGCTCTGCGGCTTCGGCCCCGGGTAGCGGTAGACGCCCTCGTCGACCAGCTCGGCGTTCCCGTCGACCTCGCGCAGCGCCTTGTCATGGAAGTAGGTCATCACCGCGGTGCCGTGGTGCTGCGGAATGAAGCCGATGATCTGCACCGGCAGCCCGTGCTCGTACCCGAGATCGATCCCGTCGCGGATGTGCCCGGCGATGATCCGGGCACTCGTCTCGGCCGCAAGGTCGTCGTGGATGTTGCGCGCGCCCGCCTGGTTCTCGATGAACGCCAGTGGGTTCTTCATCTTGCCGATGTCGTGGTAGTACGCCGCCACGCGCGCCAGGAGCGGGTCCGCACCGATCGTCTCGGCGGCGCGCTCGGCCAGGTTCCCGACCATGACGCTGTGGTGGTACGTCCCCGGGGTCTCGAGGAGGAGGCGGCGCAGGAGACGGTTCGACGGGTTGGCGAGCTCCAGGAGCTGGAACACGGTCATGATCCCGAACAGGTTGCCCAGGACCCAGAACGAGCCGATGGCCAGCACCACCGACAGGAGCGCATTGCCGAAGCTGGCCGCCCACAGCTGCGCGATGCCGGTGAGGTCACGCCCGCCAAGCAGGCTGAACGCGGTGACCACCACGAGGTTCGTCAGGAACAGTCCGGCGAAGACCCGGACGAAGGCGTTCAGGCGCTCGGCACGCGCCAGCACGAGCAGCGACGCAGCCCCGCCGGCGAGCACGTAGACCGCCAGGTCGAGAGCGTCGCGGTTCATGATCCCCGCGAGGACCGCCAGGGCCGCCGCCATCGCGGCGCCCGCCCCGCTGCCGAGCAGGATGCCGATGAGCAGGACGGTGGCTGACGTGGGCACGACGAAGGCCCACAGCGCGCGGTCGGCGGCGACGCGCATCACGAGCGCGGTGACGACCAGCCCCAGGAAGAACAGCAGCACCGATCGGTTGCGGTGCCAGATCTCCGGCTCGAAGCGCCACAGGTAGGCGACGAGAAGTCCGGCGACGAGGATCGCCACGAGGGCGGTACCGACGACGGTGCCGAGCTCGACGGCCGGCCGGGTGAGCCCGAGGGCGTCGAGGATCTCCCACTCCTCGACGGTGATCGGCTCTCCCTCGCGGACGATGCTCTGTCCAGCGAGCACGCTCACCTCAACCGGCGGGACCGATGCGCGCGCCTGCGCGATCTGCGCCTCGGTGGCTTCTTCGTCGATGAGCTCGGTGGCTGCCACGAACCCGGCGGCGAGGTCACCGGCAAGGGCTCGTTCGCCGGCCTCCAGGTCGGTGGTGACGAGGTCGCGCGCCTCGACGCGGGTGGCGCTCAGCTCCTCCTCGCTGATCGGGTCGGCCAGGATCGTGTCGACCGCAACGCGGCCACCGGCGGCGACGGCCGCCCAGCGCGCGACGTCCATCTCGGCGACCTCGGCACGCTGGGCGATTCCGAGCTGCACCGCATCGGTGGCGAGGCGTTCGACGACCTCATCGTCGGTCAGCAGCCCCTCGTCGCGGCGCTCGAGGGTGAGCTCCACCCGCCGTGCCATCGTGTCGAAGCTGCGGAGCTGGTCTTCCCGGTTGTCGGCGGGCGACTTGATCGTCTCGGTGATGGGCGTCACCTCGTCCTCGGCGGCGTCGCGGGCCGCGTCGGTCAGGCTCTCAGAGTCGAAGGTCACCGCGATCGGGGCCCGGATGTCGCGCGTGGCCAGCTGCCCGACCTCGAGGTTCTCCTGCCCGACGGTGATGTTGGCCGACAGGATGAGGAACAGGGCCAGCGCCACGATCCCGCCGATGGCCAGGGCACGGCCCATCGCGCCCGGGTGGACCGCCCTGCTGCCGCGTTCGGCGAGGGTGCGCGGGATGAACATGGTCTAGGCGGCGCCCAGCTGCCGGCGCACGATTTCGCTCACGACCTTGCCGTCGGCACGGCCCTTGGTTCGCGGGCTGAGGGCGCCCATGACACGGCCGAGGTCGCCGGGCGCGCTGGCGCCGGTCTCGGAGATGGCCGCGCGCACCATGTCGGTGAGCTCAGCCTCGGACAGCTGCTCGGGCAGGAACTCGGCGAGGATCGCTGCCTCAGCCTCCTCGGCTGCGGCGCGATCGTCGCGACCGGCATCGCGGTACATCGCGATGCTCTCGTTCCGCTGCTTCACTTGACGGGTCAGCACGGTGACGACCTCGTCGTCGGTCAGGTCGCGGCCGCGCGCGATCTTCTCGTTGTGCGCGGCGGCCATTGCCCCACGTAGCGTCACGGTGCGCTGCTCGTCGCGAGCGCGCATGGAGTCACGCATGGCGGACTCGAGCCGCTGAAGAAGGGTCATGCTTGCATCGGCTCCGGCGGCATCGGTCACTGGTGGTCCTCCGCTGTGCCGGGTCGGGCTATCGGTTGAGGCTGGCGTCTGGCGGTCAGATGCGCGAGGTTGCCTTTCGCTTCTTGGCTTCCTTGCGCTTGCGCTTCACGCTGGGCTTCTCGTAGTGCTCGCGGCGTCGTGCCTCGGCCAGGATTCCTGACTGCTGGATCTTCTTGTTGAAGCGACGCAGCGCACTCTCGAACGTCTCGTTCTCGCCCACGCGGACTTCTGCCAAACGACTCGCCTCCTTTCCGCTCTGATTTCGTGCCTCGCCGGGCACGCAAGCCGACGAAGGGTACCAGCGGCCCCCTGGAGGGTCAATCGAGGCGTCCGAGGGCGGTTTGCCTGTGGGGTCCCGTGGTTGCCACGATCTCGATCAGCGTCTGTTAGCGCCGCGCCATGTGACGGAGCGTCACGCATCGGCCAGCGGAGAGGCTTCCCGAGCCCTGCCACTGGCGGCGCGGTGCCGTTGCCGCACGACACGGCCAGGCAGACGCTCTGGATCCGACCGATTCACGATCAGGTTGGCCGATGGATGACGCTGCTGCACACGGACGCTCCCGTCGCACGGCGTCAACCCTCCCCGCAGACTTGGTCCTCGGAGCAGTAGACGACGATGCCGTTCACGATCGTGGCGATGACGTCCATGGCCCGGATCTCGTCGGGCGTGGCGTCGAGCACGTCGCCGCTCAGGATGGTGATGTCACCCAGCGTCCCCGGCGCCAGGTGGCCGCGGCGCCCTTCGTCGCCCAATGCATATGCAGCATCCACGGTCACGGCGCGCAGCCCCTCATGGGCGGTCAGCAGCTGATCAAGCATCCACTCAGGGGTCTCCGGGTACGCCCGACCACGGCCATCCATGCCGCCCGCGATCTGGTCCACCGGGCGGCCGATGTCATCGGTCAGCGTGGAGTCCACGAGGAACCAGGGCATGTCGGTCGCCGAAGCCACGTGCAGACCCGCGTCCACGAAGTCGCGCCAGCGGCCGAGCCAGTCGGTCCCCCCTTCCAGGTTGTCGGGGCTGCCCCGACCGAGGTACTCCGACCACAGAACCCAGTCGCCCGCAACGCCGTCGAGGTGGATCACGGTGGCGAGGTCCATGGCCACCATGCGCGCCAGCTGGTCGTCGGACACCTGGATGGCGTGGTCGATGCGGTGATGCAGCGGGTTGGGGCCGGTCGGGCCGATGGCCGCCTCGAACGCGTCAAGGACGATCGCTGATGCCTCGTTGCTGACGGTGTGGACCGAGACCTGCCAGCCGGCCTGGTCGGCCCGGCCGATGGCCTCGGTCAGGGCGGTTCGCTGCCAGTTGACAACGGTGCCGTCGCCACTGTCGGCGTGGATCTTGAGCCCTTCGACGCGGAGGCGATCCCCCACCGGCCCCGGCTGGCGGTCGGCATACCAGTCCCCGAGGAAGTCATCGCCGAAGTTCAGCGCGAGGTAGGCGTCGACCCGCAGCGGGAGGGCATCGTCCGCGGCCAGGGCCTCCAGCTCAGTGAGGCGCTCGGGATTGACCCACTGCTCGGAGATCGAGGTCCAGCCGCGGCGGAGGGCCGCCTCCATGGCCTCTGCCGGCGATCCGATGCCGTATTGGTCGCGGTCGCCGATCCAGTGGGCGTGGGCGTCGATGAAGCCCGGGTAGGCGACGTTCGAGCCGATGTCGATGACCGGCACCTCGTCCCCGGCAAGCGCCAGCACCTCGTCACGGGTGCCGACCGCGGCCACGGTGCCGTCCTCGATGAGAAGCGCCGCCGCGATGGGCGGATCGTCCATCGTCACGATCCGGCCCACGATGATGAGCGACCCGATTTCGGGTTCCGCGGCCGAGGGAGCGGCGCTGGGAGCCGTCGAGCTATCGGCGGACGGCGACGATGAGGTCGGGCCGCAGCCGCTCAGGACGAACGCGACCGACAGGACCGCGATCACGGCCGCCCGCCGCGTCCCCGGATCGGATACAGAAGCGATCACGTCAGCTCTCTCCCTCATGACCAGCAAGAGCGTTTCGGAGCGGCGAACGGTTCAATCGCGGGCAATTGCACGCGGGCGGCGCAACCTGAGCCGCCCGCGCATCGGTCTGGACGAGACTGGTGTCAATGCCCCTTCCCACGTTCGTAGGCGTCGGTTCAGAACGACGCCATAACCGGTAAGGGGTGCGCCGGACCGATTTCCTTCAATCGGGCCACGGAGCGCGACGTCTGCGGCGCCGAAGTCGGCAGGCACCAAGCGTGTCGGAGGGGTCGCGGCGACATGGGCCGGCCGCGCGGGACGGAGAGATGGACCGTTCCTCGTGAGCGGACACCGCGGGCCGGATGGGCCGCCCGCGCATCAGTCCTACTTGCCGAAGGTCATCGAGCCGAGGATGGCCAGCAGCTCGTCGGTGGCGTTCACGACTCGGGCGTGTGCGGTTGCCAATCGCCCCGGGCGGATCCTGGGACCAGAAGCTGCCTGCCAGAGCCGTCGACACTGATGCTCCAGAGCCCTGTCGGGTCCCGGTTGACGTCGCGCGTCGTATAGAGAATCCGGTCACCTTCGGGCGAGTACGCGAGCGGCCGGACTCCAGGCTCCGCCGCAATGATCGTCGTCACTTCCCCACTGGATACGTCCAGCACGCGAAGCTCAGAGGCAACCGTGGAGCCACCGATGCCGGTGGTCCAGCTGAACGCGAGGCGGTCAGCCCGCGGTGACCAGACGAGGTTGCTCCAGTGCCCGAGACCGCCGGTCGGACCGTCGCTCCGATCGGTCAGGACCTGAAGCTCCGTGCCATCGGCGTCGGCGATCACCAGGGAGGTGGTACGCACATATGGCTCGAAGATTTCGGAGGAAGTGATGTACGCGACACGCGTTCCGTCAGGCGAATACCCCAGATGGTGATGCTGGAATTGCGAGTGCCAATATCGGGGGTCGCCCACTCCGAGACGCCGCGGCCTTTGACCGTCGATCGGCATCAGGCAATTCTCGACTAGGACCGACTGCCCATCGAGCGACCAGATCGGGTCGTGATCGCCCGATCCCACGCAGCCGCCCGGCGGAGTGAGCAATGCCTGGCGCTCGCCGTCGATCCCATAGATCCCAACCGTCTCGAAGACATCGATCCAGGTAGCAACCCGGGTGGAGTCCGGCGACCACGAGATGAGCCAGCCATCGCCCGGGAATGACGCGACAGGGTGGCCGTCCGCGTCACTTATGCACACACCTCCTCCTGATCGATAGGCAAGGTATCGACCGTCGGGCGACCACATCGGTCCTTCGCCGCCGAAGCCGGAGCATTCGCCCTCCTCGCTGTCGGCGATCTGGGCCGGGTTCTGGCCGTCCGCGTCGGCGAGGTAGCCGTGCTCGTCGAGTTCGTAGGCCAGCTGGAACTCTCCCCTGTCTGGCAATTCGCCGAACGTCATGGAACCCAGGATTGCGCGCACCTCGTCGACGGCGTTTTGCGGCGTGTCCGCGTAGTACGTGCCGATGACGACGACGACCACGCCATCCACATCGACGGCCCATACCTCCTCGATCTGGCCCGGCCCCTGGCTCCAGCGGGCTGGATCCTCGCCTGCCACTCCGAACAGGGCGAAATGGCCATCGTCGCAGTCGGTGAAGTCGCCGTTGCTGAACGCGAGGTCAAGCTCGTCCGTCATGCGGAGGATGATCCTCTTCCCCGCGTATCCATCGAGCGTGATGTCCTCTGACGCCGATGCCTCGCGCGACGCCTGGTTCGCCAGCCCCGCGATGACGACGTCCGCCGTGGTGGCGGCAGCGCTCGGCCTCGTCGTCGACCAACGGCACGGGTCCTCGTAGACGTAGTACTCGCGGTCGTTGAAGGCGATCAGACCGGCACCGTCGGGCGGTCCCGCGCACTCCTGGACGGAGGTCCAGCAGAGGAAGCCGCCGTTGGCCTCTCCGTCCCACCCGGGCGCGGTGATCGTGACGGTGACGTCCACGCCGGTGCCGATGTCCTTCGTGAGGACATGCGGACCTCGGGGCAGTCCGCCGGCAGCCGTGGGCGAAGGTTCGGTGGTGGCGGTCGACTGCGGCGTGGCAGTCGGCTCGGCAGTCGGCTCCGACGTCGGAGTGGCCGCCGAAGGCCCGCTACCGCCCGGAGAGCCGAGCACAGAGCAACCGACGAGGAGTATGGCGACCACGGCCACAGCGAAGCCGGTCAAGACGATCCTGTTCATCTCGGGGTACCTCCACGGGCCGACGAAGGCCCATGCTCGAACGGGGACCAGGTGACAGGTCTGATGAGCCACCCCGGGCCGGGAGAGCGGACGGCCCCCAGGCCGTCCGCGCACCGGATAGGGTGTCGGCAAGCCGCGGTTAGCGCGGCAGCCCTCAGTCGACGGCGTCCTCGGGATGCAGCTGCACCGTGGCAAGGACCTCCTCGAACCATGCCAAGTCGTAGATGGCGGGCGCGTCGTCACCCGTATAGAGCTGGATCCAGTAGCCGCGACCCGCGCTTGTGACGAATGCATGGGTGCAGCCGATGACTCCGGTGCCGCCGTCCACGGCGACCGGCTCGGTCGTGCCGCACCCCTCCTCACTCGCCATCTGCTCGGCGACCCAATCCTCGGGCGTGGAATCGCCGATCGGCTGCGAGGCGACGGTCAGGAACAGGTCGTGCGTCAGGATCGGGTCCGACAGCCAGTCGACATGGGGCGCACCAAAGGCGAGTGGGAACGCGCTCTCCGTCCAGGGCCCGGTCGCCGCTTGGGCAGTCCATCCCTCGGGGTACGACAACGAAATCCCGTGCTGCGTCGAGGTGAAGCTCTGGGTCAGCGGCGGAGCGGATGCGGGCGGCGTCGGGGATGGTTCGGGGGTGGCCGTCGGCTCGGGAGTGACGGTTGGGGTGGGCGCAGCACCGAGTCCGCCCGGATTAGAGCCGAGACCTGGGAGCCGATGAGGACGACGGCGACCACTGCCGCGGCCGCGAGGCCGAAGCCGACGATCTTGTTCATGTCTGGAAGCCTCCACGGGCCGATGACGACCCGTTGTCGTGTCTGTTCAGTGCGATCGCGGACCGCGTCGAACGACTCGTAGGGCAGCTCGGTCGGGCCGTCCCGAAGGAAGTCGTTGAGCTGTCGATCGAGGTCGTTGTGCGCGGTCATGCCATTCGCTCCTGGGATTTCGGGGGCGTCCGAGCCTCGGCATCGAGGCTGGCCCGGAGCGCCCGTTTGGCGTGGTGCATGCGGGACTTCACGGTCCCGAGGGGGATACCGATGCGAACCGCCACCTCGGGCAGCGGAAGTCCGAGGTAGTGGTGGAAGACCAGGACGGCGCGCTGCTGGACGGTGAGCCGTCGGAAGGCACGCTCGAGCTGGTCTCGGTTGTCGACGTTCGCGTACTCGTCAGGCCCGTGCACGGGCTCGACGGAGAGGACCCGGATACCCTCCGACCAGCGCCGGTTGCGCCGGGCCTCGGCGTAGCAGGCATTGGTCAGAATCCGGTGGAGCCACGGCTCGAAGAGCTGGGGGTCTCGCAGGGTGCGAATTTCGCGCCAGGCGGTCAGCAGCGCCGATTGGACGGCGTCGTCAGCAAGGTCGAAGTCGCGCAGGATCCTGAACGCGATCGCCATGCATCGGTCGCCGGTCAGGCGCGCCAGGGAATCGAAGGCCTCTCGATCGCCTCGCTGCGCCTGCTCCACCAGCTCTGCGTGCACCCACCCCTCCGTGCCTGGGATTCTTGTCGCGCCCGATCTGAGCGTGATCGGACCAAAGAGTCCCGTGGCAGCCTATCGGTTCAAATTTTGGGCTAAGCGCGCATCCAACAGACCGATGGCGCCCGGCGACGGATCGCCGGACGCCCAAGGTCGGCGTTGCGCGCCGCCGCTAGGGTTCGATGGTGAGGGAGTCCAGCATTCCTTCCAGCTCAGTAACGGTGGCCGCCGCGGAGGTGGGGACCCAGGCGGCACTGACGACGACCCGAACCCCTTCGACGTCAAGGATGTAGACGTCGTCCAGCTCACCGGGGCCCTGAAGGGTACGCGACGGCTCCTCGACGCCGGCCTCGGACCAGGCGCCGACAATCCCGAGGTCGCATGCCGCAAAGTCGAGATCGGCGGGCAGACTCTGGTGCACCACCTTCCCGCTGTAGCCGCCGAGCGTCACGTCCTCCACGGTCGCGGCGCGCATCGCCTGGTTCTGGAGGGCGGTGGCGAGGTCATCGACGGTCGGGCCCACGGGTGGGTCCAGGAGTGAGCTTTGCCAGTGGCACGGATCGCTGTAGACGTTTTCAACGGCGACGGGCCAGACGCTCATGAAGACATCGCTGTTGACGACGTACCAGCCGTTCCGTGTCCATCCCGGTGGGACGAGAAGCGTGGACTGGCCTCCCGAGATCCCGGAATGGAAATCACGTAGGCGCTTGGTGTGGCGTCTGGCGTCGCCTCCGGCGTTGCTGATGCGGCTGCCGATGGACTCGGTGTGGGTTCACCACCCGGCGCCGGCGAGCCCGGCAACAGGTTGAGGGCGACGATCGCGATGATCACCACCGCGGCGGCCACCAGGCCGACGCGCACGACCTTGTTGTTCATGAAGAGGTTCCTCCACGCCAACCACGGAGTGGATCGGCGCTGTGGGGTCGTCTCAACCTGGTCCAGCACCGCCCCCGCGACGCGGGAGACGTCCTCGTGCCGGTCCTCGTGGAGCCACGACGGATGGCGCGGTTGACGTCCCGGTCGGAGGTCTTGAAGTCGGTCATGGAGCCACCTCCCGGGTCGCCGGCTGCGCGTCGGCGATGAGCGCCGAGCGCAGCTGCCGCGTCGCGTAATGCAATCTCGATCCCACCGTCCCGAGAGGTGCGCCGACGATGTCGGCCACCCGGTCGAGCGGAAGGTCCACGTAGTGGTGCAAAACCACCACCGTCCGATGGTTCAGGGAAAGACGCCGGAAGGCGCGCTCGAGCTCGTCGCGATCGACGACCGCGCTCGTGCCATCGACCACCGTCGGTTCGTCAACCGACAGCAGCCTCACGTTCGGCGCCCAACGGCGGGACTTCCGGCCCTCGGCGTAGCAGGCGCGCACGAGGAGCCGATACGACCAGGCCTCGAAGCGGGCCGGGTCGCGGAGCTGCGGAAGGTCCTGCCAGACGCTGAGCAGCGCCTGCTGCGTGGCGTCCTCGGCAAGTCCGATGTCTCCCAGGATCCTGTTCGACACCGCCAGGAACCGATCCGCGATGGCATAGACCAGGTCGGCAAACGCCTCCTGGTCGCCGCCCTGTGCACGAATCACGAGATCGGTGTCCATGTCCCTTCCAACGTCGCGCGTCGGTTCAGACCGACGCTACAACCGGTATGGGCCGATCCGGGACCGATTTCTTTCAATCAGCCGCGGAGCTCATGGACTCGCCGATGCGCTCGGGCTCGCGGCGGGACTCGCGGTCGGCTCGATGCGGTGAACGTCGTGGCGCCGAAGGGGAGCCCATCGCCGCGTTGTTCGGTGATCAGGAGCTGGTCGTTCTCCTCGTCGTAGACGAGGGTGAGGCCGCCGCCGTTCAGGATGCTGCCCATCGGAAGGTCGGCCCATTCCACGTCGATCTGGGTTCCGTGCGCGCGCCCGCTGGCGACATTCGCGAACCCTGGTTGCCCGGTCGACTCCGGGTCGATGTCAACGATCTCGGTCCCGAACCACCACACGCAATCGCCGACCTGGCGGATGTAGTACACGCCGTTGTCATTCCCCGCCCAGGCGCCCGATCAGCTCGCCCACATCGTCGGGATCGTCCGTGGCGCACGCGATCGCGGACGAGGTCGGCCACAGGTCGGCTGGCGCCCGCGCTGGGCGCTGGGGCAGACGATGCAGGGTCGTCCCCGCAGCCGGCGAGCGCCAGCGTCAGGGTGAGCGCGACGAGCGCGATGGCCCATCGTTCCGAATCGGGCCATGGAAGTCCTCCGACTCGGGGACGGTTGCCCTCCGAGCAGCCAGGCGATCGGCGAGTCTGATCGCCGATCGAGGATACGCCTGCCGGGTCCGTCAGTATCGCCGAACTCGGCATGCGGGCAGCGGGATGCGGGCGGCCCGAGGGCCGCCCGCACAACCGATCGCTACGATGCCGAACGTGACCGACTCGGCGATCGTCCGCATCTCCTCGATGAGCTCCGCCGGAGTGTCGGCCGATACATGACATCGATGATCGCGATGGCACCGTTCACGTCCAGAATCCAGATGTCATCGATCTGGCCCGGCCCCTGGTGGCTCCGGTTCGGACTCGACGTGCCCGCGAGCCGTAGCTGACGAAGGTGCCGTTGTCGCAGTCCTCGAACGCCGCGTCGTTCGGAACGTGCAGGGTGACTGTCTTTCCGGGTACCCACCAACGGTCACATCGACCGGATCCGAGGCGTCGCGAGACGCCTGCGCCGCCAGCGCGGCCACGATCTCATCGACCGTGGTGACGGGAGTGTCCGGCGTGGTCGACTGTCCACTGGCACGGATCCCCGTAGCACGTCGAACCCCGTACCGGCCGGCCAGGCCCAGAGCAACATGAGCGGCCTGAGATGGACCTCCGTTGCGGCTCCTTCGGGAGGCCTCGAAGTCGGGAAGTCGACGTCCAGCCGGACGCCGGAATCGTGACGGTGATGCGATGACGCGTCGCGGGTGCACCCACGTCCTGGACGAGGAACGGGCCCTCGGAGGGACGCATCGGCGAGCTCGACGGCTCGGCGAGAGACGGTACGGCGTCGGTGTTGGCTCGGCGGTGGCGGTTGGGGTTGGATCGGCGCCCAGTCCGCCTGGGTTCGAGCCGATGACCTGGGAACCGATGAGAACGACGGCGACCACGGCCGCGGCCGCGAGGCCGAAGCCAACGATCTTGCTCATGATGGGCATCCTCCACGGGCCGACGAAGGCCCGCTGTGGCTTGTGTTCAATCTCGGCGCGGACCGCGTCGAAGACCTGGTCGTCCAGCTGCTCCTCGCCTTCGAGGACGAACTGGTGGATCAGGCGGTCGGGATCTCGAGACGCGGTCATGCCAATCGCTCCTGCGTGGCGGTGCTCCGGGCGTCAGCCTCGATGCTGGCCCGAAGCGCCCTTGTTGCGTGGTGCAAGCGGGACTTCGCAGTCCCGACGGGAATTCCGGTTCGTGCCGCCACCTCGGAGATCGAGAGCCCGAGGTAGTGGTGGAAGACCAGGACGGCGCGCTGCTGGACGGTGAGCCTCCGAAAGGCCCGTTCGAGCAGGTCGCGGTCATCCACGGTCAGGTAGTCGTCGGGGCCGTACGCGCCCGCGACGGGAAGGATCCTCGGGCTCTCGGACCACCGCTTGCGACGCCTGGCCTCGGCATAGCACGCGTTGGTGAGGATGCGGTGGAGCCACGGTTCGAAGCGGGATGGGTCGCGCAGGCCTCTGAGCTCGGTCCAGGCCGTGATCAAGGCGGTCTGGACGGCGTCCTCGGCCAGGTCGACGTCGCGGAGGATCCGCACCGCGATCGCCTGGCATCGGTCGCCCACGATGCGCGCCAGGGAGTCGAACGCTTCCGCGTCGCCCTGCTGCGCCTGGCGAACCAGCTCTTCCTGCACTCATCCCTCCACACCCGTGGCAGTCGGCCACATCTGGACCGATCACCTTTCAGAGCATTCGGGGGAGCCTAACTGTTCAATCTGGCCTCAGCCGGGCGGCCAGCTCATCGGTCTGCCGCCCAGCAGGTGCAGGTGCAGGTGGAACACCGTCTGGCCCGACTCAGGCCCGACGTTCGTGACGATCCGATAGCCCCGTTCCAGCCCGGCCTCGTCCGCGATCCGGCGGGCGGCGGCGAAGAGGCGCGCCAGCAGGTCGCCGTCGGCATCGGTCAGGGCGTGGGCGTCGGGGATGTGGCGGCGCGGGATGATCAGCACGTGGGTCGGGGCGCGCGGGTTGATGTCGCGAAAGGCGATGACCTCGTCGTCCTCGTGCACCCGGTCGGACGGGATCTCCCCGGCCACGATGCGGCAGAAGAGGCACTCCGGATCGCGATCGGTCATGGCCGGCAGCCTAGGCGAAGTCGCCGGTGCGCGACAAGATCACCGCCGCGGCCGCGGCGGCCACGGTCCGGGCACGCAGGATCCGCGGGCCGAGACCGGCGACGGTCGCTCCGGCGGACTCGGCGGCCTCGACCTCCGTCGGCGCGAAGCCCCCTTCGGGGCCGATGAGGATCGTGGCCGGCGGCGGCTCGACCGCGCCGAGCCGGGCGCCGTCGTGGCGCTCGTAGAGCAGCATCGATCCCGGCTCCAAGAGTCCGGCCAGTGGCGCCGGCGCCTCGACGGACGGCACGATGCCGCGCTCCGACTGCTCGGCCGACTCGCGCGCAATGGTCCGCAGCCGGTCGAGCCGCCCGGGGGAGATCGTCGCGCGCGACGCAGCGCTCGGTGACGAAGAGACGGAAACGCACGACGCCGATCTCGGTCCCCTGCCGTACCACCTCCTCGAGCGCCGTCGCCCCGCAGCAGCGCCTGGCCGACCGTGAGCCGATGCCGGGGCTCGCCCGCGGCCATGCCGCGCTCCTCGACGACGCACTCGCCGCCGTCCAGCCGGCACAGGAGCTCGCCGCCGTCTCCGGGAAGGAGCGCGATCCGGTCTCCGTCGCCCAGCCGAAGGACCCGGCGCACCTGCCACTCGAGATCGATCGGCAGCGGGAAGCGGTCCCCGGCCACCGACGCCGGGGCGACGAAGAACCGATGGAGGGTCATCCTGCGTGCCGGAACGCGAGGCTGACCCACTCGCCGTCGGCGCGGCGCAGATCGGGCATGGATCGCAGGCCAGCAGCCACCATTGCCTCAACCACCTCGGCCTCGCGCGGTTCGATGATGCCGCTCGCCAGCAGCGTGCCGTCATCGGCCAGGTGCGCGGCCAGGCGCCGCGCCAGCTGGACCAGCACCGCCGCGACGAGGTTCGCGAGGACGAGCGAGTTGCGTTCCGTCACTCCCTCCGGCAGCGTGCCCTCCCGCGTCTCGAGGCGATCGCCGAGCCCGTTGTGCTCGGCGTTAGCGCGCGTTGCAGCCACAGCCGAGGCCTCGGTGTCGATGCCGACCGCGCTGCCGGCGCCGAGCCGAAGGGCGGCAAGGGCGAGGATGCCGGAGCCGCAGCCGACGTCGAGGACGCGCTGCGGCATCGGGCCAACCGCCTGGAGCAGCTCGAGGCAGCCGCGGGTCGTCGGGTGCAGGCCGGTCCCGAAGGCCATGCCCGGGTCCATCGTGATGACGACCTCGTCGGGCGCCGCCTGGTGCTCGATCCAGGACGGAACGATGACCACGCGGCCGATGCGCTGGACGGTGTAGTGCTCGCGCCATCGGTCAACCCAGTCGGCGTCGTCGACCTGGCGCACCCGGAGGTCACCCAGCGGCCGGAGCCCGAAGGCCTGGAGATGCCACAGCGCGCGCTCGGTCGACTCGACCTGGGCGGGAGCGTCCGGGCCATCGGCGACGTGCGCGGTCACCACGAAGGGTGCTGCGGGATCGGGGCGCGCCGCAAGCTCGTTGGAAGGGTCGCGCAGCAGCGCTGACGGATGCACCGCCGTGCCGGCGGCCACGCGACCGAGGATCTCGGAGACCGCCTCGACGGCCTCGACGTCGGCGGTGACGCTGAGCTCGAGCCAGCGCATCGACTGCGTCAGCCGAAGATGTCGCGAAGCCGATCGAAGACCGATGGCTCGTCGCGCGGCAGCGTCGCGGGCTCGCTCACCTCGCCGAGCTCGCGCAGGAGCTCGCGCTCGCGCTTGCCGAGCTTGGTCGGGACGACGACGTTGACGATGACATGGAGGTCTCCACGACCGGCGCCGCGCATGCGGGGAACGCCCTTGCCCTTCAGGCGAATCTCCCGACCCGACTGCGAGCCGGGCGGGACCTCGATCTCCTCGCTGCCCTCGACAGTGGGAACGGTGAGCGTCGCACCGAGCGCCGCCTGTGGGAAGGTGACCGGCAGCTCGTGATACAGCTCGGTGCCACGCCGGGCCAGCTCGGGGTGGGGCCGAATGTTGATCGCCACATAGAGGTCACCGTTCGGGCCACCGCGGGGACCGGCCTCCCCCTGGCCCTCGAGCGCGATGCGCTGCCCGCCATCGATGCCAGCCGGGATGGTCACCTGGAGGGTCCGCTCCTCGCGGACCCGGCCGTCGCCCTGGCATTGCGTGCAAGGGGCGGCGATGACGCGGCCCTCGCCGCGGCAGCGCTTGCAGGCGACGATGTTCACCATCTGGCCCAGGATCGTCTGCGCGACGCGGCGCTGCTCGCCGGTTCCGTTGCAGTCGGGGCAGGTCTCGGGCTCCGTGCCGGGCTCGCCGCCGATGCCCTCGCATCGGGCGCAGGTCACGAGCGTCGGGAACTTGATCTCCTTGGTCACGCCGAACACCGCCTCGGCGAACTCGATCGCAAGGTCGTAGCGCAGGTCGGCGCCCGGGGTGACCCGAGCACGCCGGCGCGACCCCGCCGGAGCACCGCCAAAGAACGCGTCGAAGATGTCGCCGAACGGCCCGAACCCGCCGCCGAAGCCCTCGAACCCTCCCGCCGCAGCGCCATCCACGCCGGCGTGGCCGAACATGTCGTAGGCGCTGCGTCGCTGTCGGTCCGACAGGATCCTATAGGCCTCGTTGAGCTCCTTGAAGCGCTCCTCGGCCCCGTCGCCCTTGTCGACGTCGGGGTGGTGCTGCTGCGCGAGCTTGCGGAAGGCGCGCTTGATCTCGGCGTCGTCCGCGTCCCGCGGAACCCCGAGCACGTCGTAGTAGTCGCGCTTCACGGCCATTGCGTCGCGGATCATACCAATTGGCACTCACGGACCGCGAGTGCCAAAAATTCGTGCTTGAGACTGCCGCCATCGATTCCTGACAACGATCGTCAGGATGGCCACCTAGGATGGCCGGGATGCCCCCGATACAGATTGGCGCCGACCATGCGCGCCGGTTCCTCGTCACGCGCCACCTGCTGGCGCCGCCCCGGTCCTTGCCCGCGAAGCCGAGTTCGGTGCTCGACGTCGTCGAGCGCCTGGGCCTGCTCCAGTTCGACCCGCTCGAGGTGCCAGGCGCTCGCAACCACGACCTCGTGCTCCACGCGCGCATCAAGGGCTACGAGCGAGCCTGGTGCGAGCAGTGGCTCTACGGGCCCGATCGGCGGCTCATCGAGATGTACAACAAGAGCCTCAACCTCGTGCCGATGGATGAGCTGCCCCACTACCGGATCAGCTGGCAGCGGTTCGCCGCGTCCACGGAGGAGGACGGCCTCCTGACCCAGCAGGCCGACGTCGCCAAGGCGATCCTCAAGCGCCTGAAGACCGATGCGCCCCTCTCCACCGCGGCCTTCGCCGAGCACGGCCACGCCGTCGATTGGTGGTGGGCGCCGACGCGCGCCAGCCGCGCGGTGATGGAGGCGCTGTTCGTCACCGGGCGCATCGGGATCTCGCGCCGCGACGGAAACCGGCGCTACTACGACCTCATGGAGCGCCTCGTGCCGCCCGAGCTCCTGAAGCTCAAGGAGCCCGAGGAGGCAGCGATGACGCATCGGCTCCTCAGCCGCTTCCGCGCGACCGGGATGACGATGCCGGCCGCCGGCACGCAGTCGGAGGTGATGTACAGCGCGGGCCCGACCGCCGACCGCGTGCGCCGCACTGCCAGGCTTGTGGACGAGGGCATCCTGCTGCCGGTCGACGTGGAAGGGCTGAAGGCGACGCGCTACATCCTCTCCAGCGAGGAGCCGATCCTCGAGGCGACCGCTGATCCCGCCTCGCTGACGCCGGGAGTCAGCTTCCTGGGCCCGCTTGACCCGCTGATCTGGGACCGCAAGGGCCTCGTGCGCGGGCTGTTCGAGTACGACTACCTCTGGGAGGTCTACGTCCCGGAGGCGAAGCGCAAGTGGGGCTACTACGTCCTGCCGATCCTGTTCGGCGACCGCTTCGTCGGACGCATAGAGCCGCGCCTCGACCGCAAGTCGGGAACTCTCGCGATCCTCGGCATCTGGTTCGAGGAGGGCTTTGCGCCGCTGGAGGCGCCCGGCTTCCTCGACGCCTTCCACGATGCCCTCGACGCATACCGTGCATTCGTCGGCGCGACGAAGGTCACCTGGCCCCGCACTCGAACCGGCCGCGACCTCGCGGCGGCGCTACGCCGTATCGCCGCCTGAGCGCGGGACCGATGCGAAGGCGCGGACCGGGAACGTCCCCATCCCCCGTACCGGAGCCGGCACGGCGCTGAAGGTGAAGCCGTCGACAGGCAGGCCGTCGAGACCGGTCAGGTGCTCGACGATCGGGATGCCGGCGCGCAGGAGGATCGAGTGGGCCGGCCGCGTCGTGTCCTCAGTGTCGTCGATGTTGAACGAGTCGATGCCCACGAGAACCGCGCCTCCGTCGCGGAGATGCTCCGCGGCGTCGCGGGTGAGGAACGGGTGACCGGTGAAGTACGCATCGGTCCGCCAGTTGGCCGACCAGCCGGTGTCCACCAGGACGGCTCGCCCGCGCAGGTCCAGGCCGGCGAACGCTTCGGCGCCGATCGCCCGCGCGGCGCGCTCGGTGGCATGCAGCGCCACAGCGTCGAGGTCCACCAGCCCGTCGAGTGCCAGGTCCGAGATGTCATCGCCGTCGGCCCAGCGATGGGACGGCGCGTCGAGGTAGGTCCCGGTGTTGGCGACCATGGTGATCCGGGCGATGTGGAACTCAATGCCCTCGGCGTAGATGGCTCGGGACGCCTCGCGGCTGAGGTGGTCCTCGATGACCGGCACTGGCAGGCCGCGGTAGGTCTCCATGCCGTCCTCGATCGGGTGCGAGAGGTCGACGAGGCGCTGGATCGGGCTCATGCGGGGGTCTCCTGGTCGGCGAAGTCGACGATGATCGGGGCGTGGTCCGAGGGTATCCCCGGGTAGGTCGAGGGCTTGCGGGCGTCCCGGTCGCGCGAGGCGGCGACGGCGCGCGCGGCGAGCGGCGCGGATGCGTACACGTGGTCTATCCGCATGCCGAAGTTCTTGTGGAAGTGGCCGGCACGGTAGTCCCACCAGGTGAAGTAGCCCGGGTCGGGGTTGAAGTGGCGGACCACGTCGACCATGCCCCAGTCGCGGAGCTTCGCGACCGCCCTGCGCTCGGGCTCCGACACGTGCGTGCCCCCGTGCACGGCCAGCGGGTCCCACACGTCGAGGTCCTCCGGGGCGACGTTGAAGTCGCCGCAGATCGCAAGCTCGGTCGTGGGGTCCGCATCGTTCAGCCAGGTCGAGAGGCGCGCCAGCCACTCCAGCTTCTCGAGGTAGAACTCCGAGTCCACGACACGACCGTTCGGCACGTAGACCGTGGCCACGCGCATCGGCCCGCAGGTGGCGGCAAGGAAGCGGCCGCCGTCATCGGTCCAGCCGTCGGGGGTCGGGATGCCGGTCGTGACCTCGTCGATTCCGATGCGCGACGCGATGGCGACGCCGTTCCATCGGCCCGGCCCATGGTGGACGAGCTCGTAGCCCAGGGCGTGGAAGTCCATCGTCGGCGCCTGCTCGTCGGTGAGCTTCGTCTCCTGCAGGCAGAGCACGTCGGGCTGATGACGCTCGGTCCAGGCCAGCACACGTTCGAGGCGAGTCTTCAGGCTGTTGACGTTCCAGGTTGCCAAGCGCATCGTGCTAAAGAGTAGGACAATCGCGAGGCAGGTCACGAGCGCGTCGGTTGACAGCGCCTTAAGGCATGACGCGCACGATGAACCTCGACCTCGCCTGCTGACGTCCGTGAGCCGGCCAGATCACTTCGGCTGGAGGAACAATGCCGTACAACCTCAGGGATCGCAGCTTCGTCAAGCTGCTGGACTTCACGCCGCGTGACATTCGCTTCCTGCTGGACCTCGCGCGGGACCTCAAGCGGGCGAAGTACGGCGGATACGAGCAGCCGCGCATGCGCGGCAAGAACATCGCGATCATCTTCGAGAAGACCTCGACGCGGACGCGCGTCGCGTTCGAGGTGGCCGCCTACGACCAGGGCGCTCACGTCACCTACCTCGGCCCCGAGTGGCTCGCAGATCGGCCACAAGGAGTCGATGAAGGACACCGCGCGCGTGCTCGGCCGCATCTACGACGGGATCGAGTACCGCGGCTACGGCCAGGAGATCGTCGAGGAGCTGGCACAGTACGCCGGCGTCCCAGTCTGGAACGGCCTGACCGACGAGTTCCACCCGACCCAGATCCTCGCCGACGTCATGACGATGACCGAGTTCAGCGACAAGCCGCTCAGCGAGATCTCGTACTGCTACCTCGGCGACGCGCGCAACAACATGGGCGACTCGCTGCTGGTCGGCGGCGCGAAGCTGGGCATGGACGTCCGGCTGTGCGGCCCGAAGGACCTATGGCCCGACAAGGAGCTGGTGGCGAGCGCCAAGGCCATCGCGAAGGAGACCGGCGCGCGAGTCACGCTCACCGACGACCCGAAGGTCGGCGTCAAGGGCGTCGACTTCCTCTACACCGACGTGTGGGTCTCGATGGGAGAGGAGACGTCGGTCTGGGACGAGCGCGTGAAGCTGCTCAAGCCGTACCAGGTCAACGCCGAGCTGGTGAAGCTCACCGGCAACCCCCAGGTGAAGTTCATGCACTGCCTGCCCGCCTTCCACGACCGGAACACCAAGGTCGGCGAGGAGATGTTCGAGCGCTTCGGCCTCGACGGCATGGAGGTCACCAACGACGTCTTCGAGTCCGAGCGCGCGATCGTGTGGGACCAGGCCGAGAACCGCATGCACACCATCAAGGCCGTGATGGTCGCCACCCTGGGCGATTGACCAGGGCGAGCGGAGAGGCAGCATGAAGGTCGTGGTGGCGCTCGGCGGGAACGCGCTCCTCAAGCGCGGTGAGCCGATGACCGCGGACAACCAGCGGGCGAACGTTCGCATCGCCGCGGAGGCTCTCGCTCGCGTGGCACGAGAGCACCAGCTCGTCATCTCGCACGGCAACGGCCCGCAGGTCGGGCTGCTGGCCCTCGAGGGCGCCGCGTACACCGAGGTCGAGGCGTACCCATTCGACATCCTCGGTGCCGAGACGCAGGGCATGATCGGGTACCTCGTCGAGCAGGAGCTCGGCAACTTCCTTCCCTTCGAGGTCCCGCTCGCGACGATCCTGACGATGGTCGAGGTCGACCCGGACGATCCGGCGTTCACGAACCCGACCAAGTTCGTCGGGCCGATCTATGCCGAGGACGAGGCCAATGCGCTCGCGGCCGAGAAGGGCTGGATGGTCAAGGCCGACGGCGAGCACTGGCGCCGCGTCGTCCCGTCACCGAAGCCGAAGCAGATCTTCGAGATTCGGCCGATGCGCTGGCTCATCGAGCACGGCACCGTCGTCATCTGCGCCGGCGGCGGCGGCATCCCGACGATGTACGCGCCGGGAGAGGACCGGCGCCTGGTCGGCGTCGAGGCCGTCATCGACAAGGACCTCGCCAGCAGCCTCCTGGCCCGCGAGCTCGAAGCCGACCTCTTCGTGATGGCCACCGACGTCGATGGCGTGTACGCGGACTGGGGGACGCCGAACCAGCGGCGCCTCGACCGGGTCACGTCCGCAGAGCTGCGGACCATGGACTTCCCCGCGGG
The DNA here is from genome assembly GCA_963725885.1 of uncultured Chloroflexia bacterium. Classification (GTDB taxonomy): domain Bacteria; phylum Chloroflexota; class Limnocylindria; order QHBO01; family QHBO01; genus JACDBZ01. The sequence goes on from CAVSAH010000002.1 coordinate 606,928, forward strand.
CTCGATGGGCCCGAAGGTCGATGCGGCAACCGAGTTCGTCGAGACCACCGGCCGGCGGGCGGTGATCGGCTCCCTCGAAGAGATCGACGCGCTCGTGGCGGGGTCCGCGGGCACGAACGTCGTTGCGACTGATGCAAAGGAGTAATCGAAATGGGTGAGCTCGGCGTCCACTCCGAGGTCGGCAAGCTGCGCCAGGTCATCGTGCACCGGCCCGAGCTGAGCCTGAAGCGCCTGACGCCCGGGAACCACGACGAGCTGCTGTTCGACGACGTCCTGTGGGTCGAACGCGCCCAGTGGGAGCACGACCAGTTCGTGGCCCGCATGCGCGAGCGCGACGTCGAGGTGTTCTACGTCCAGGACCTGCTCGGCGAGGCCCTGGCCGCGAGCGACGATGCGCGCCGGCGCATCATCGAGCGCGTCGCCAACGAGTACACCGTCGGCATCGGGCTGGTCGACGACGTGCGCGCCGTCCTCGAGGCGATGGCCGCCGGACGTCCTGGCGCGTCACCTCATCGGTGGGCTGACGCTCGAGGAGTCCGGCCTCGACGTCGGAGCGCCGAAGGGCTCGTCGCTCATCGCGGCGGCGGTCGACGACCTGTCGACCTTCGTCCTGCCGCCGCTGCCGAACTCGCTGTTCACGCGCGACTCGTCGTGCTGGATCTACGGCGGCGTCTCGATCAACCCGATGTACTGGCCCGCCCGTCGGCGCGAGGCCTACAACATGGCCGTCATCTACCGCGCCCACCCGATGTTCGCCGATGGCGGCTTCGAGTACTGGTATCCGCCGATGGGCGACGACGACCGCTTCAACATCGAGGACTTCGGCCTGTCCTCGCTCGAGGGCGGCGACGTGGAGATCATCGGAAACGGGGCCGTCGCGATCGGCCTCAGCGAGCGTACCCAGGCGCGGATGATCGAGCAGATCGCGCGAGCGCTCTTCGAGAAGGGCGCCGCCGACCGGGTCATCGCGGCCGTGATGACCAAGGATCGGGCGCACATGCACCTCGACACGGTCTTCACCATGCTCGACCGCGACAAGGCGACCGCCTATCCGAAGGTGGTCGAGGGGATCCGGGCCATCAGCCTGCGTCCGGGGTCCAAGCCGGGAACGCTCGACGTGCGGGAGGACAAGAACCTCGTCTCCGCCGTCGACGACGCGCTCGGCATCCCGAAGCTCCACGTCGTCGAGACCGGCGGCGACCGGTACCAGCAGGAGCGCGAGCAGTGGGACGACGGCAACAACGTCGTCGCGCTCGAGCCCGGGGTGGTGGTCGCCTACGAGCGCAACACGTTCACGATCGCGAAGATGCGCGAGGCCGGCGTCGAGGTCGTCGAGATCGCCGGCTTCGAGCTCGGCAAGGGTCGTGGCGGCGGTCACTGCATGACGTGCCCGGTCGCCCGCGACCCACTGTGAGGTGGTGCCATGACGGATGAACAGACGACGGACGAGGGCGGCATGGCGGCGTGGGTGGTCGCCGCGCTCATCGTCGCGGCGATCGTGCTCCTGCTTCTCTTCGCCCGCGGGCCGGAGGACCAGGGGCGGGCGGCCGCGCTTCTCCCGGTCGTGACGGCCCTCGCTGCATGACGGTGCGGCGATGACCGACCAGACTGCCGCTCGGCGACGACGAGGCTTCCCGGATCCGCGAGCCGTCGCTGCTCGACGCGCTCATCCCGGTCGTCACCCTCGTCGGCCTGATCGGGCTGACGATCTGGCTGTTCGGGACCGATGCCACCGGCGGGCCACTGCAGGTCGCGCTGCTCACCAGCGCGATGGTCGCGGGCTTCGTCGCGCTCAAGAACGGCCACGACGTCGTCCAGGTCCGCGAGGCGGTCATCGGCGGCATCTCCTCGGCGCTCTCCGCCGTCTTCATCCTTCTCGCCGTCGGCTCGCTGATCGGCGCGTGGAACATGGCGGGGACGATCCCGACCGTCGTGTACTACGGCGTCGGGCTGCTGAGCGCCACGTGGTTCTACGCCGCGACCGCCATCGTGTGCGGACTGGTGGGCCTCGCCATCGGCAGCTCGTGGACCACCGCCGCCACTCTCGGCGTGGCCTTCGTGGCTCTCGCACCGATCCTCGGCGCCGACCCGGTCATCGCGGCCGGCGCGGTGATCTCGGGCGCCTACTTCGGCGACAAGATGACGCCGATCTCCGAGACGACCGTCCTCGTGCCATCGATGGTCGGCGGCGTGACGACGCAGGAGCACATCGGCGCGATGCTCTGGACGTCCGGGCCGGCCATCGTCCTCTCGATCGCGGGCTTCGCATTGATCGGCCTGATGGCAGAACCCCCGTCCACGGCGTTCGACCCGAGCGAGGCACAGGCCATCCTCGGCGCCGAGTTCAACATCTCGCTCATCAACCTCGTGCCGATGGCGCTGCTGGTCTTCATGTCCATCCGCCGGACGCCGCCGTTCCTCGCCATCTTCGGCAGCGCGCTCTTCGCGGCGGTGCTGGCGGTCTTCACCCAGCCCGAGGCCGTCGCGGCTTTCGTGGGCGAGACCGCGGGATCCATCCAGACGGCCCTCATCGCGATCTACTCGGCGCTTGCCACCGGATTCGTTTCGAACAGTGGCAACGAGACGATCGACTCCCTGTTCTCCCGGGGCGGGATGGCGTCGATGCTCAACACGATCTGGCTCGTGCTCGGCGCGCTGTCGTTCGCCGCGGTCATGGAGTACGCCGGGTTCCTCGAGCGGCTCATCCGCCCGGTCCTCCACGCCGCGCGGACGACCGGCGGGCTCATCGCCGCGGTGGTCGGGACGGCGATCGGGCTGAACATCATCGCCGGTGACCAGTACGTGTCCATCGTGATGCCGAGCAGGGTCTACCGCGCCGAGTTCGCGAAGCGCGGGATCGCGCCGCGCATGCTGTCGCGCACGGTCGAGGATGCCGGCACGGTCACGTCACCGCTGGTGCCGTGGAACAGCTGCGGGGCGTACATGGCCGGCGTGCTCGGCGTCGCGACGGTGGCCTACCTGCCGTTCGCCTTCTTCAATCTGCTGAGCCCGCTGATCTCACTCATCTACGGCTTCACCGGGTTCCACATCGAGCACGTCACCCCGCCCGACCAGGCAGCACCCCCGATTGGAGATCCCTCGCCGCAGCCAGCAGAAGGAGGAGCCGGATGACCGCGGACCCAGCGCCCGCCACCCCGCCCGCCGCGGAAGAGTCTCGCCGCGGCTTCGCGCTGCCGTCGGCCTACACCATCCTCTTCGCGCTCATCGTTCTGATGGCCATCGCGACGTGGATCATCCCGGCCGGGGCGTACGAGCTCGACGAGAACGGGCAACCCATTCCGGGGACGTACACGCAGGTCGAGCAGAACCCGCAGCGCATCGTGGTCGACTCGCTGCTCGCGCCGATCAACGGCCTCTACGGAATCGAGAGCGCCGAGGACGGCAGCGTCAGCGTCTGGAACTCGGGCGAGCTGTTCGGGGCCATCGACGTCGCGCTCTTCATCCTCGTCATCGGTGGGTTCCTCGGCGTGACGATGAAGACCGGCGCCATCCAGGGCGGCATCGGGAAGATCGTCGGCAGCCTGCGGGGCCGCGAGCGCCTGCTCATTCCGATCCTGATGATCGTGTTCGCTCTCGGTGGCACGACCTTCGGCATGGCCGAGGAGAGCCTGGCGTTCTACGCCCTCGTCATCACGGTCATGATCGCCGCCGGCTACGACTCCCTGGTCGGCGCGTCGATCCTCCTGCTCGGCTGCGGCATCGGGGTGCTCGGGTCCACGATCAACCCGTTCGCCACCGGCATCGCGTCGGGCTTCGCGGGGACCTCGATTGACCAGGGGCTCATCGGTCGAATCATCATCCTGGTCATCGGCACCGCGATCGGCATCTGGTTCGTCATGCGCTACGCCGCAAAGGTCAAGGCCGACCCCAGCGCCTCCCTCGTGTTCGCCGACAAGGCGAAGATCGAGTCTCGCTTCCTCAGCGCCACCGACGAGGAGACGACCGACCTGACCGGCCGGCAGACCGCGGTCCTCGTCATCTTCTTCATGGCGTTCGCGCTCATGATCTACGGCGTCATTCCGTGGGAGGACCTCGGCATCGGGCTCCCGACCCTGTGGTGGTGGTTCCCGGAGATGACCGCGTCCTTCCTGTTCTTCGCGATCCTCATCGGGATCGTGGGACGCATGGGCGAGTCCGATCTGACCTCGACCTTCGTGGAGGGCGCGAAGGACCTGCTCGGAGTGGCACTGATCATCGGGGTGGCCCGAGGCATCACCGTGATCATGAACAACGGGATGATCACCGATACGGTGCTGAACTGGGCCGAGGTGGCGGTGAGCGACCTGGGCGGCGTGCTGTTCATCAACCTGATGTACGGGCTGTTCCTGCCCCTGTCGTTCCTCATTCCGTCGTCCTCGGGGCTCGCCACCGTCGCGATGCCCATCATGGCCCCGCTGGCCAGCTTCGCCGAGGTGCCCGCGCAGCTCGTCGTGACGGCCTACCAGTCGGCGAACGGCCTGCTCAACCTCGTCACCCCGACGTCGGCGGTCGTCATGGGCGGGCTCGCCATCGCCCGCGTGGGCTATGGCACCTGGCTGAAGTTCGTGTGGCCGGTGCTGCTGCTGCTGGCCGTGCTCTCGGTGGTGGTACTGTCCGCTGGCGTGGTGCTCCAGTGAGTTCGAACACACGCACCAGCAACGCGAGGAGTAGGCGATGACGACCCAGTCGACCGCGGAGCAGGATGCGCCGCAGACCGCATGGCACACGCTGTCGGTGGCTGATGCGCTCGTAGCGCAGAACGTCGATGACGCGGTCGGCCTCAGCAGCGCAGAGGTCGAGACGCGTCGCGCGAAGTTCGGGCCCAACAAGTTCGCCGAGGCGAAGAAGGAGTCGGGCTGGAGCAAGTTCGTGCGCCAGTACCAGGACCCGATGCAGCTCGTCCTGCTGATCGCCGCGATCATCAGCCTCGTCGTCATTCGCGACCGAGGGACGGCGATCCTGCTCCTCGGGCTGACCCTGCTCAACGCGGTCATGTCCCTCAACCAGGAGGGCAAGGCAGAGTCGAGCGTGGCCGCGCTCCAGAAGATGATGATCATCCAGACGCGCGTCCGGCGAAACGGGAATCTCGAGCAGATCCCGGCGGACGAACTCGTCCCCGGCGACATCGTGGCGGTCGAGGCGGGTGACCGGATCCCGGCCGACGGCCGAATCATCAAGGCCGCGACGCTGGAGATCGACGAGTCGGCGCTGACCGGGGAGAGCGCGCCGGTCCCGAAGGAGATCGATCCGGTCGCGAGCCCGGATACGCCGCTCGGCGACCGCGTCGACATGGCTCACATGAACACGAGCGCCACGCGTGGCTCGGGAGAGATCCTCGTCACCGCAACCGGCATGACGACCGAGGTCGGGCACATCTCCGGCATGCTGCAGGCGACCGAGGACGAGAAGACGCCGCTCACGCGTCAGCTCGATGCCCTGACGAACCAGATCATCATCATCGCGGGCCTGGCGCTTCTTGCGTCGATCGCGCTCGGCTACTTCATCTACGACCAGCCGTTCGACGTGCTCTTCATCTCGGCCGTGGCCTTCTCCGTGGCCGCTGTGCCGACAGGCCTGCCAGCCGTGGTCACGACCCTGCTCTCGATCGGAACGAAGACGCTCGCCCAGGCAGGCGCCATCGTGAAGCGCCTCCGCTCGGTCGAGACCCTCGGCTCCACGTCGGCAATCAACTCGGACAAGACCGGCACGCTGACGCTCAACCAGATGACCGCGGTGGAGCTCACCATCCCCGGGCGCCGCTTCACGATCAACGGCGAGGGATACGCCACGACCGGGCAGATCACCACCGTGGACGGCGAGCCCACGGGCGACATCTCGGCGTACCTCCTGCCGATGGCGCTCTGCGCCGACGCCGAGGTGCGCGACGGCGCCCTCGTCGGCGATCCGACCGAGGGCGCCCTGGTGGTCCTGGCCGCCAAGGGCGGAATCGATCCGCAGGAGACCCGCGAGGCAATCCCGCGCGTTGCGGTCCTGCCGTTCGACGCTGCGTACAAGTTCATGGCCACCTTCCACCGCGTGAAGGACGACTCGGGCCGTGACGTGATCCGGGCGTTCGTGAAGGGCGCCCCGGACCAGCTCCTTTCGCGGGCCAAGGACGCCCTGGCGGCCGATGGGCGCCTGGTCCCGGCCGCCGAGATGTCGGAGCGCTTCAACGCCGAGAACGAGCGGCTCGCCAAGAACGGGCTGCGTGTCATGTGCGCCGCTCGCCGCGACTTCGATCCGGCGACCTTCGACCCGAACGCCGACCTGCTGCCGCTCGTGTCCGACCTCACGCTGCTGGCACTGGCCGGCATCGTCGACCCACCGCGGCCGGAGGCCCGCACCGCGATCGCCGAGGCGCACGCCGCCGGGATCCAGGTCAGGATGATTACCGGCGACCATGCGGTTACCGCCGCGGCCATTGCCAGTGACCTCGGAATCCGGGGTGAGGCAATCACCGGGGCGGAGTGGGGCGACTACAGCGACGACGAGGCGCTGCGCCGGATCGACGACATCGGCGTCATCGCTCGCGTCACACCGGAGCACAAGGTTCGCCTCGTCGACATCCTGAAGCGCAAGGGCCGCATCGTGGCCATGACCGGCGACGGCGTGAACGACGCGCCGGCGCTCAAGCGGGCCGATATCGGCGTGGCGATGGGCATCACGGGCACGGAGGTCTCGAAGGAAGCCGCGGTCATGATCCTGACCGACGACAACTTCGCGACGATCGTGAAGGCGGTCGAGAAGGGCCGCGCCCTCTACGACAACCTCGTGAAGTACATCCGCTACCAGATGGGCGTCCTCTTCGGGATGATCTGGGTGTTCCTGGGCTCGGGCCTCTTCAACGTCCTCGCCGGCCTGCCGTTCGTGCCCCAGCAGACGCTGTACGTGAACTTCACGACGCAGGTGCTGCAATCGATCGGGCTGGGGCTCGGCCAACCGACTGAGGGCCTCATGGAGCGCCCGCCACGCAAGGCGGACGAGCAGGTGATGCCGTTGCCGCTCGCCATCAGGTTGGCGATCTTCGGCGCCATCATGGCGGCGTCCACGCTCGTGGTTATCCAGTGGGTCAGCGTCAACACCGGCGACGACGTGCTGGCGCGCACCATGGGACTCACGACGTTCTCGTTCGGGAACCTCTTCTACGGGCTGGCGTGCAACGATCAGCGAGCCTCAGTGTTCAGCCAGGCGCTGTTGGCGAACGCGAAGCTCCTGCAGATGAGTGCCATCTCGCTCGGCTTCATCGTCATCGGCGTCGAGCTCGACCTGCTGAACCGCCTGCTCAACACGACCTCGCTGAACATCGAGCAGTGGGTCGTGTGCGCATTGGCGGGCTCGGTGATCCTGTGGGTCATGGAGGTGGTCAAGTTCTTCGGTCGCCGCTCGGATGCCAACCAGGCCGTCGGGGAGCAGCCGCCCTCGGTCGCCCCGGCCGAGGCATGACCTAGCTAGCGCCGCGGCCGTATGCTCGGCGGGTGCGGACGGACGGCATCCAGTACGGTGGCCAGAGCGCAACCGCGCCGCTGCGCGAGGTGCTCGTCAAGCGGCCCGGGCCGGCATTCGGCGCGGCGTTCGACGACCCGGCCATCGGCTTCCACCACCCGGTCGACCTCGCCGCCGCGCAGCGCGAGCACGATGCCTTTACCGAGCTGCTGACTGACCTGGGCGTGCGGGTTCACGCGCTCGCCGACGAGCCCGATCACGCCGACCTTGTCTACACCTACGACCCACTGATCATCACCGATGCCGGCGCCATCGCCCTGCGACCCGGCAAGCCGACACGACGGCCGGAACCGGCGGTGATGGAGGCCTGGACCGCGTCGGCCGGCATCCCGACCATGGGACGCATCGAGGCACCTGGCACGATCGAGGGTGGCGACGCGGTGTGGCTGCGGCCCGATGTGCTGTGCATCGGTCGCACGCTGCGGACGAACGACGCGGGTGCACGGCAGCTCGCCGGGCTGGTCGGTGGTGACGCACGCATCTTCGACCTTCCCTACTGGCGCGGCCCAGACGAGCTCGTGCACCTGATGTCGGTCATCTCCCCGGTGGCCGACGACCTGGCCGTGGTCTACGCGCCGTTGCTGCCGGCTGGCCTGTGGGAGCTGCTCGGTGCGCTCGGCATCCGGACCGTGGAGGTGCCAGAGCACGAGTACGCGACGATGGCGTGCAACGTCCTGGCCGTGCGGCCGCGCGTCGTGATCATGGCGGAAGGAAACCCCGTGACCGCCGCTGCCCTGGCCTCTGCGGGCTGCGACGTCCGGACATACCCAGCCGCCGAGACGGGCCTGAACGGTGGTGGCGGCCCGACCTGCATGACCCGCGCCGTGTGGCGAGAGAGCTAGACCTCCTTGTACTCGCCCTCGATCGTCTCGCCCTCCTCGTCGGCGACGGGCTCGCCCTCGGCAGGCTGCCCATCGTCAGGCCCGGCCTCGCCCTCGGTGCCGTTGCCGTCGGTGGCGTCGGGCGCCGCAGACTCGTACGCGCGCGTCCCGATGCGCTGGAGCACTTCCGCCAGCTGACCCTTGGTCGAGTCAACCGGACCGGCGTCCTCGCCCTTGAGAGCCTCGCGCACGGCCTCGATCCGCGCGTTGACCTCGGCCTTCTCCTCGTCGGAGAGCTTCTCGTCGAGGTCCTTGAGCACCCGCTCGCCCTGGTAGACGAGGGCGTCGGCCTCGTTGCGTGACTCGGTCGCGCTGCGCTTGGCCCGGTCCTCCTCGGCGTGCTCGGCAGCCTCGCGGACCATGCGGTCGACGTCCTCCTTCGCCAGCATCGACGACGCGGTGATCGCGACCTTCTGCTCCTTGTTCGTGGCCTTGTCCTTGGCGGCAACGTTGAGGATGCCGTTGGCGTCGATGTCGAAGGTGACCTCGATCTGTGGGATGCCGCGCGGGGCAGGCGGAATGCCGTCGAGGCGGAACGTCGCCAGCTTCTTGTTGTCGGACGCCATCTCGCGCTCGCCCTGGAGCACGACGATGTCGACCGAGGGCTGGTTGTCCGACGCGGTCGAGAAGATCTGCGTGTGCGACGTCGGGATGGTCGTGTTGCGATTGATCATCTTCGTCGCCACGCCGCCCATGGTCTCGATCCCGAGCGACAGCGGGGTGACGTCGAGGAGCAGCACGTCCTTGACCTCGCCACCGAGGACCCCGGCCTGGATCGCCGCGCCGACCGCCACCACCTCGTCGGGGTTGACGCCCTTGTGCGGCTCCTTGCCGTTGAACATCTTCTTGACGGCCTCGACCACTGCGGGCATGCGGGTCATGCCGCCGACGAGGATGACCTCGTCGATGTCGCCGGGCTTCATGCCGGCATCGGCCATGGCCTTGCGGACGGGCTCCTCGGTCTTCGCGACGAGGTCGGCGACGAGGTCCTCGAGCTTCGCCCGGGTGAGGCTCATGACGAGGTGCTTGGGCCCGGACGCATCGGCGCTGATGAAGGGCAGGTTGATCTCGGTGCTGGTCGTGCTCGACAGCTCGATCTTGGCCTTCTCGGCGGCCTCCTTGAGGCGCTGCAGGGCGATCCGATCCTTGGTGAGGTCGATCCCCTCGCTCTTCTTGAACTCGGCGCCGAGCCACTCGATGACGCGCTGGTCGAAGTCGTCACCACCGAGATGGGTGTCGCCGTTCGTCGAGCGCACCTCGAAGACGCCCTCGCTCAGCTCGAGGATGCTGATGTCGAAGGTTCCGCCACCGAGGTCGTAGACGGCGATCTTCTCGTCCTTCTCCTTGTCGAGCCCGTATGCCAGGGCCGATGCTGTCGGCTCGTTGACGATGCGCTTGACGTCGAGCCCGGCGATGCGCCCGGCATCCTTTGTGGCCTGGCGCTGGGTATCGTCGAAGTAGGCGGGCACGGTGATGACCGCCTCGGTCACCTTCTCGCCGAGGTAAGCCTCGGCATCGGAGCGCAGCTTCTGGAGGATCATCGCGCTGATCTCGGGCGGACTGAAGTTCTTGTCGTTCGCCATCTGCACGACGATGCCGTCGGATTTCGGGTCCTTGGTCACTTCGTAGGGGACGAGGCCCTTGCTGCGCTGCACCTCGGGATCGTCGAATCGGCGACCCATGAAGCGCTTGATGCTGAAGATCGTGTTCTCGGGGTTGGTGATGGCCTGCCGCTTGGCGACCTGGCCGACGAGCCGCTCCCCGCTCTTCGCGAAGGCGACGACCGATGGCGTGATGCGGCCGCCCTCCGCGTTTGTGATGACCTGGGGCTCGCCGCCCTCCATGACGGCGACGACCGAGTTCGTCGTGCCCAGGTCGATGCCGATGATCTTGCCCATGGGTCGCTACTGCTCCTTCGGATTGTTCGCCACGCGGACGAGGCTCGGCCGGAGGATCCGGTCGTGCAGCCGATAGCCGCGCTGCAGCTCGCCGATGACCTGGTTGTCGGGGTGGTCGGCGGTGTCCTCGTGGACGACCGCCTCGTGAACATTCGGATCGAATGGGAGGCCGAGAGCCTCGATTGCCGTTACGCCCTCCGACTCGAGGACACCACGCAGCTTGCGCTCGACGTGCTCCATGCCCTCGACCCACGGATTCGTCACCTGGTCTGGTGGGACCGACTCCAGGGCCCGATCGAAGTCGTCGAGGACGCTCAGCAGCTTGCCGATGAGGATCGCGTTGCTGAACTGGCCGATCGTGGCGCGCTCCTCGTCGGTGCGTCGCTTGAAATTGCTGAAGTCGGCCGCGGAGCGCTGCCAGTTGTAGAGGTGCTCCTCGTTCCTGGCGCTGACCTCGGCGAGCTCGCGCTCGAGCGCCTCGATGCGCTCCGCGAGCTCGATGCGGCTCGGCGTGGGGATGGCCTCGGCGCGCTCCTCGCCACGGGTCTTCACCCGCGGCTTGGTGCCGCCGTTTGTCGGATGGTCGGTCATTGCGGTTTGTCGTACTCGCTGTTGATGAGCTCGTTCATGAGGGTCGACAGGTACCGAACGGTCGGGATGGCGCGGGGGTAGCGCATGCGCGTCGGCCCCAGCACACCCAGCAAGCCGAGTGCCCGGTCCGGCGCACCGTACGGGGCGAAGATGAGGCTGACCTCGTGCATCGCGTCGTTGGAGTTCTCGCGGCCGATGATCACGTGCACCCCGCCGCTCCGGGTGAGCACGGGCACCAGCTGCTCCAGGAAGTCGGAGCGCTGGATGATCTCGAGGATAGGGCGCAGCTTGCTGCCCTCCGCGAACTCGGGCTGCTCGAGGACGTTGACGATGCCATCGGTGAAGACGTCCTCGACCACGACCGAGTCCGCACCCTCGAGAAGACTCGCCACGATCTCGCCGATGCGTCCCGCGAGCGGCGTGAGCTTCCCGGTGCGGCGCCGCACGCCGGGAGCGGTGAGGCCCGCGAGCTCGGCGTTGAGGGTCCCCGCCACCGCGTCGAGCTCGGCCTGGTCGAGGGCGGCCTCCGGCAGCTCACGCTCGATGGCGCCCCGATCGAGGCGCCGCTGGGTGACGTTGCCGTCGGCGAGGACGAGCACCAGCAGGCGGCTGCCATCCGCGAGGGCCACGAGCTGGAGGTGACCGAACTTGGCCCGCCGCGAGCGTGCGGGCGTGACGACGGACGCCGCGCGGGTGTTGCCGGCCAGGACGCTTGCCGCCAGGCGCAGCCAGTCGTTGCTGGTCAGCTGCACCTGGCTGAACTGGTGGCGAATCATGAGGCGATCGGTGGAGTCCAGCTCGGCCTCGCGCATGAGGGTCTCCACGTACAGCCGATACCCGAGGTCCGAGGGAACGCGCCCGGCGCTCGTGTGCGGATGGCTGAGCAGGCCCAGTGCCTCGAGCTCCGCCATGGCGCTGCGCACGGTGGCCGGCGAAACGCCGAGCCCATAGCGCGTGACGAGGGCCTTGGATCCGACGGGGATGGCAGTGAGCACGTAATCCTCGACCACGGCGCGCAGCACCGAACGCTGCCGCTCGGTCAGGTCGACCGGCGGCCCCGCGACGTGCGCCTGGCGATGCGTCTGATCCGCCACTGAGCCTCCTGTCGGTGCCCCTTGTCGGTTGGCACTCTCGGTGGTAGAGTGCTAACGGGTGTGCAACGGATGGTACCGCCGTCGGAACGGCGGTGTCAACGTCGCGCCAACGCCCGTGCCAGCACGGCCTCGCCGCGCGGTGATAACCGGTAGCCGGGGCTCAGGCTCTCGGTCAGGCCGAGCTCCTTGAGCTTGCGGACGTCGAGCTTGAACGGCATCTTCTCGCGTCCCTGGCTGACTGCCAGCTCGACCGCCTTGACCCCGGACCGATCGCGGATGAGGGTCAGGACGGCGAGCGTCCACGGTCCATGCTTGCTGGCCTCGTCCAGGCGTTCGAGCCGCGCGAGGATCTCCTCCAGCTCGTCATCGCCCGGCACCGCCTCGCGTAGCTCGACCCGCGGATCGGGCCCCACGAGCTCCAGCCCGATGCGGTAGATGCCGCCCTCCGCTCGCCCGTCGAGGAACTTGAGCAGGACCTCGAGCGAGCCGAAGCCGGATCGCTGGGCGTCCTCCTCGGTGAGGTCGTCTCGCTCCACCTCCTCGACCGACGAGAAGCCGATGACGCCCGCCGGCGTTCGCTGCTTCCCTCCGGCCTTCACGCGCGGCTTGTCCCAGCGTCGGAAGGAGCGGTCGATGCTGCCGTCGACGATGCCGTCGAGGACGTCGGCCGGAAACAGCATCAGGCGGCCACCGGCGGCGCGAACGCCACGAGGGCCTCGCTGGCGAGGAGCCTTCCGTCGGCGGTGAGCCGGACCGTGTCGCCGTCGACCTCGATCAGCCCGGTCCGTGTCGTGTCGTCGAACGCGTCGCCGAATCGGTCGAGCGGATCGGCGCCGAACTCGGCGGCGAAGGCCGCGCGACTGAACCCGGCCACGCGCCGGAGGCCGAGGGCGACGGCCTCGAACGCACGCGTCGACTCGTCAAGCGTCTCGGAGCCCTCGAGCGGTCGCTCCCCCGCTTCGACAACCGTGAACCAGGCGTCGAGGTCGCGCGTGTTCCACGACCGCTCCGCGGCACCGTCGTACGAGTGGGCGCCCGTGCCCAAGCCGGTGTAAGCGTGGCGCGCCCAGTACGCGCCGTTGTGGCGCGAGGCGCGTCCCGGCAGGGCCCACGAGCTCAGCTCGTAGTGCTCATAGCCGGCAGCGCTGAGCATCTCCTCGGCCGCGCAGTACTGGGCGGCGGCCAGCTCATCGTCCTGGCGAGGCGCCATCCGGTTACGCCAGCGCAGCGCCCCGGGCCGCGGCAGGGCGGCCCACTCATCGGGCTCCAGGGCGAGCTGAAGCGCGTAGCAGCTCAGGTGGTCGGGCCGCAGCTCGATCGCGTCGGCGAGTCCCACACGCCAGCCGTCAAGCGACTGGCCTGGGATGCCATAGATGAGGTCGATGCTCACGTTGTCGAACCCCGCCGCCCGCGCGGCGGCAAAGGCCTCGCGCGCCTCGCGCGCCGTGTGCCCACGGGCGAGTGCCTCCAGGTCGGCATCGCGTAGCGACTGAACGCCGAGGCTGATCCGGTCGGCGCCCGCGGCCCGCAGGCCGGCCCAGTCCGGTATCTCGCGCTCACTCGGGTTCGCCTCCACGGTAACCTCCTCGAGCGCGACCGTCCCCCAATAGTCGCGCGCCGCACCAACGAGCCGCGCAACCTGCTCGCCCCTGAGCAGCGAGGGAGTCCCGCCACCGAAGTAGATCGTGCGCAGCTCGCCCGGCGTCGGGCGAAGGGCCAGCTCCGCGATGAGCGCATCGGCATAGCGCGGCATGTCGTGTGCACGCCCGCCGACGGTCACGAAGTCGCAGTACGCGCAGACGAGCCGGCAGAAGGGCACGTGCAGGTACAGGTGATGCGGCGTCGGCTCCATCGCCGGAGTCTACGCGGAGCCTCCGTTGCCGGGCTGGCCCACCGTAGACCATGACGCACAGGGAGTAACGACCATGAAGCTGATGGCGACGATGATGCTCAGCGTCGACGGCGTCTACCAGGGCCCCGGAGGCCCGGACGAGGACCGTCGAGGCGGGTTCGACCGCGGCGGTTGGACGGCGGCACACACCGACGAGGAGATGTGGCCGTACCTGACCTCGATGTTCGAGCGCGCGGACGCGCTGCTCCTCGGACGCAAGACCTGGGAGATCTGGGAGCCGTACTGGCCCCTCCACGACAGTGGCGATCCCGTCTCCCACGGCATCAATGTGCTGCCCAAGTACGTGCCCTCGACCACGCTCAAGGACCCGGCGTGGCAGAACACCCACGTCATCGACGGTGACGTCGAGGCGGCCGTGCGCGAGCTCAAGGCCAAGCCCGGCCGGGAGCTCCAGGTCCACGGCAGCGGAGTCCTGCTCCGCTGGCTGCTCGAGCGCGACCTCGTCGACGAGCTCAACTTCCGGATCTCCCCCGTCGTGGTTGGCGACGGGCTTCGGCTGTTCCCCGAGCACGGCCCGACGCACGACCTCCAGTTGATCGAGTCGCGATCGACGCCGTCCGGTGTGACGATCCAGACATATCGACCGGCCGGCCGCGCGACCTTCGGAACCGCCGGCTGAGCGCTCAGCTGCGGCCGACAGCGTTCGGTTTCGCCACCACGCGAGCCTGCGCCAGCGACCGCTTGGCGCGTGAGCTCCTCGCGCTGTCAACGTCACCCGGCGAGACGAGGCTAGCCCGCGCCGCTTTCCGGGCGCTCATTCGACCGGTTGCGCACGCGGTCGAGGATGGCGACGACGACTGCCGCAGCGGCGGGCAGCAGGAGCAGAAGCGTCAGGCTCGCATAGGCGAAGTCGACCACGACGAAGTAATGGAGGGCGATCGCGGCCAGGAGCAGGAATGAGCCGACGAGCACCCAGGTTCGGTTGGCCGCTCCGCGAAGAGCCCCCACCGACAGGGCCACGGCGGCAACGGCAAACGCAAGATACCAACGGCCCGCGGTTGCGCCCGGCTCGTCGGAGATCAAACCCAGGCCCATGAGCGCGGCGGCAAGAGCAACGACGGCCCACAGGATTCCGATCAGGCGCACCTGATCGCCTCCGGACCAAGGTGCGCAGAGACATCGACGACGCGGGGACGCTTCACGGGATCGGCCACCTCAGATCGGTCGCTGGCGCAGGCGCCCTCCGGCGAACGCGAAGATCGCCATCGTCACCGCGAAGTGCCCGACGATGGCTGGGATGACCGATCCGGTCTCGAAGGTTGCGACGCCGGCGGCCCAGCCGAGGACCACGGATCCGAGGACGAAGTACCAGTCGCGCTCCCGCCACGCACGGCGCTGCACGAGCCCGTAGAGCACTGCCTGGATGGCGATCGCCCAGCCGGGCGAGAAGAACCCGCTGAAGAGCAGCATGCCGAGCACGATGGAACGGAACTGGAGCTCCTCGCTGATGGCGTTCGCGGCCGCGCCGATCGCGCGCGTCGGCAGCAGCTCGATGGGCAGGGGGCGGATGCCCCCGTAACGGGCGAAGGCGAGGCCAAACCCGTTGAGCAGCGCGACGGCGACGAAAGCGAGCGTGACCGGCAGCACCGTCTCGGGGTCACCGCCGGTGAGGAAGAGCTGCTCGCGGCCCGAGGGCAGGATCAGGGCGATCCCGAGTGCGAAGCCGATGACGAGGATGTGATAGCTGACCGGCCCCATCCAGGGGGTGCGGTAGCGGAAGTAGTCCGAGCGCATGATGCGATCGGAGTCGAACCGCAGCAGGACGAGGAAGATCGTCAGCCCCAGGGCGATCGCCAGGCGCAGTGACTCGAAGAAGGTCAACTCAGCCCGCCCCCTCGTTCATACGCAGCACGGCAAGGAAGGCCTCCTGCGGGATCTCGACCGAGCCGATGCGCTTCATGCGCTGCTTCCCTTCCTTCTGCTTCTCGAGCAGCTTGCGCTTGCGGGTCACGTCCCCGCCGTAGCACTTGGCCAGGACGTTCTTGCGCATGGCGCGAATCGTCTCGCGGCTGATGATATTGGAGCCGATGGCCGCCTGGACCGGCACTTCGAACATCTGGCGCGGAATCAGCTCCTTGAGCTTCTCCACCAGCGCCTTGCCGGACCGATACGCGTTCGACCGATGCACGATCAGGCTGAGCGCGTCGACGGGCTCGCCGCTGACCAGGACGTCGAGCTTGACGAGGTCGCCGGGCCGGTAGCCGATGAACTCGTAGTCGAGGCTGGCGTAGCCGCTGGATCGGCTCTTCAGCTGGTCGTAGAAGTCGATGATGAGCTCGCCGAGCGGCATCTCGAAATGGAGGTTGACCCGGGTCGGGTCGAGGTACTCCATGTTCACGAACTCCGCTCTCCGCCCCGTCGCGAGCTCCATGAGCGCGCCGATGTGCTCTGTTGGGGTGATGACCTGGGTCGAGACCCATGGCTCGCTGACCGCCTCGATCTCGCCTGCGGGTGGCATGCGGGCCGGGTTGTCGACGACGACCTCCGCGTCCCGATGCATGACCTTCACGCGGTACTCGACGCTCGGCGCCGACGCGATCAGGTCGAGGTCGAACTCGCGCTCGAGCCGCTCCTGGACGATCTCCATGTGGAGCAGGCCGAGGAAGCCGCAGCGGAAGCCGAAGCCCAGCGCCGCTGATGACTCGGGCTCGTAGACGAAGCCGGCGTCGTTGAGGTGGAGCTTGTCGAGCGCCTCGCGGAGCTCGGGATAGTCGTCGCCGCGGAGCGGGTAGATCCCGGCGAACACGAGCGGCAGCGGCTCGTGGTAGCCGGGCAGCGGCTCGGCGGCGGGTGCGGTGGCAAGGGTCAGCGTGTCGCCGACCTGCGCCTCGCGGATCGACTTGAGCCCCGTGGCGACGTAGCCGACCTCGCCGGCGACGAGGCGCGCCGTGGGCACCGGCTGCGGGCGGAAGTAGCCGAGCTCCACGATCTCGGACTCGGCATCGGTGGCCATGAACCTGATGCGCTCGTGGTCGGCCAGCGTGCCGGCCGCCATCCGCACGTACGCGACCACGCCCTTGTAGGCGTCGTAGTGGCTGTCGAAGACGAGGGCCTGCACCGGGGCCTTCGCATCGGCTCGTGGCGGGGGGACGCGCGCGACGATCGCCTCCAGGATGGCGTCGATGCCGATCCCCTCCTTGGCGCTGGCGAGGAGGACCTCCTCGCGAGGGATGGCGAGGGTCTCCTCGAGCTCGTCCATGACCATCTCGGGATCGGCGCTGGGCAGGTCGATCTTGTTGATGACCGGGATGATCGTCAGAGCCTGCGCAAGGGCGAGGTGGACGTTGGCCAGCGTCTGCGCCTCGATGCCCTGGGTGGCGTCGACGACGAGGATGGCCCCCTCGCAGGCCTGGAGGGATCGGCTGACCTCGTAGGTGAAGTCGACGTGGCCCGGGGTGTCGATGAGGTTGAGGGCGTAGGTTTGGCCGTCCGCGGCGTCGTACTGGAGGCGCACGGCGCGGGCCTTGATGGTGATCCCCTTCTCGCGCTCGAGGTCCATCGAGTCGAGCACCTGGCTCGTCATCTGGCGCCGGTCGATCGTGTGCGTCGCCTCCAGCAGACGGTCGGCGAGCGTCGACTTCCCATGGTCGATGTGCGCCACGATGCTGAAGTTGCGGATGCGCTCCGGGGGGATCACCCGGCGGAGTCTAGCCGACGTCCGGGCTAGCCCTCGTCCTCGGGCGGGTCGTCGTTCGAAGCCACTGGCGGGCCGACAAGGGTGATGCCGTTGACGGCGCGGTAGTCGCTGAACCACGTGTTCTGGTGGACGACGGCGCCATCGGCAGCGTAGACCGTGCGCGTCACGTAGACATCGAAGCCGTTGTGGGGGAACTCGACCCGCTCTGCGCTGCCGGGGGCCATGCTCGGCACCACGGTCGTGGTGTCGGTGGCGGTTCGGTGGTTCGACGTCACCGGCTGCCCGAGGACGACGGTCCGGCCGTTCGGCACGCTCCACAGCTGGAACGTGACCTGGCCTGGGGTCGCATAGGCGCGAATCACGATCGGCTGGTCGGTGTCGTTGCGGAAGGTCATGTCGGTGACGTCGTTGTTGACGATCGCCACGGTGGCGTCGAGCCCCGTCGGGTAGCGGTCGATGTAGTAGTAGTGATTCTCGCGCTCGCCGATCTCGAGGCCGAAGCGCATGGCGGCGTTGAACAGCGTCGTCGATGTCGAGCAGATGCCGCCGGCCAGCGCCCCGTTACGCACGCTGCGCCCGTTGATGATGGCGCCGCCCTGGCGATAGCCACGCTCGAGCGTGACGGGACCGATGCCGCCCCAGAAGCTGAACCACTCACCCGGCGCGATGTTGTAGCCGTCGAGATCCCAGGCGCCGATGCTGATGTTGTTGCCGAAGCCGTTGCCCTCGTTGGGCACGTAGTTCGTCGTCCAGCTCGACACGAGCTGCATGGCCGGAAGGGCCGCCTGGGCCTCCGCGGTCGTCAGCGCCGGCTCGGTCACCACGACCGGCAGCTGGAGGGCCTCGGTGGGCCGGCCCTCCGCGCGACCGGCGATCAGCCCCTCGATCTGCGCCACGGCCTCGGCGCGCTGCAGCTCGCGCGCGTCGACGCCGGCCACGAACCCGGCGACACCGCCACCGGCGCCCGGAGTGAGCCGCGCGTCCACCGCGCCGCGATCGATTTCCTCGCCGAGGGTCTCGACCCACGTCCCGATCGCAGCGCCGTCGACGAGCGCCGCGTAGTCGGTGGGTCCGTCCACGCCGAAGTGGATCCATCCGGCGATCGTGTCGGCGTCGAGGGCGAGCGGGTCCTCTCCATCGGCGCCGGGGATCGTGAGCTCGAGGTCCCGGATCATGGCGCGCGCCGCATCAGCTGCTGCGGCGGCGGCGGCGGTATCGACGACGGGCTGGAGCGCCGTCACCGGCAGCTCGACGCGAACGTCCGACGGGTCGATCGTGTCGAGGGCAGCGGCGATGGCCGCCGCGACATCCGCCTCGTGGAGACGGCGGCCCTCGAGCGAGGGGTGGACGGTCAGGCTGCGTCCGTCACGGGTGACCGTCGCCTCGCGCGGGTAGGTGGTCACGCCTGCGGCAATCTCGTGGGCCGCCGCCTGGAGCGCCTCGTCGTCGTACTGGTGGACGAGCACGGGCAAGGTCGTCGGCTGGACGAGCGATCGCAGCCGCTCGAACCCGTCGCCCAGCGGCCCATCTCCCCGGCCGACGGCCAGGGCCGCGTCGAGCATTGCGTCGAGGTCGTACCGGCGGCCGAGCTCGGCGTACGGGACTTCGTGCTCCGCGCCGTCAGCCACCACGAGCGCGGTTCCGGTCGAAACCGACGGCAGCTCGGCCTCCAGGCGCGCCTCGGCAGCGTCGCGATCGAGGCCGGAGAGCTCGACGCTCCCGACCGACACTCCGGGCAGGACGCCGGGCCCGGTGGAGATCCCGACGGCCGCCGAGGCTGCCACGAGGGCGGCGAGCGATGACGAGCAGGAGCGCGGCCAGGCCGACGAGAACCGCGCGGCCGGACGGGGCGTGAGCAAACGGTCGGGTGAGGCGGCCCCTGGCAGTGCCGGTGGTCATGATCGAGGTGGGTGACGCGTCGCCGGGCGTGGACGTTGCGTCGCGATGAGCTCCGTGATCCGTCGGCGCGACGCGCGGGCCGCGCGACGACCGCCGAGCTGGGCCGATTGTGGCGGGCATCGGGCCCCCTGTCGAGTGGCCCTACCCGCCGCTCGCTGGTATACTCCCGCCTCCGCTGGCGCATTCGCGGTCTACCGCGCTGCGCATGCCGGATATCAACGACTCCGCTGAGGATCTCCCGTGGCAAGAACGGCCAGAACCTGGAAGGGCGCGCGTACGCCCTCCGCCCTGAAGCGAGCCCGCCAGTCGCTCCGCCGCCGCACTGTCAACCGGCATGTGCGCAGCCAGGCGAAGACGCTCGTTCAGCAGGCCAACGACATCGCGCTGGGCCGCTCCGACGGTGAGGCCGCCGAGGCCGTCACCGCAGCGATCAGCGCGCTCGATCGGGCCGCCGAGAAGGGCATCATTCACCCGAACAACGCCGCGCGCCGCAAGAGCCGCCTCATGGCGAAGGTCAACTCGGCGCATCTGCTCGACGAGGGGGCCGCCGCCACGCCCGCCGAGAAGAAGCGGACGACGGCGAGCAAGACGGCCCAGCGCAAGAAGGTCGCCGCCGCGAAGGCTTCCAAGGCCGCCGCAGGCAAGGCCGCGGATCGACCGCGCACGGCCGCCGGCAAGGCCAAGGTCGCCGTCACCCGCGCGAGCCGCGAGTCCGCCGCCGCCAGGCGCCGCGCCCAGGCCACCGACGAGGACGCCGAGGCCTAACCGGCCGAGCGCCGCCCCGCGAACGCGGTCGCTCCGGGGTAGACCGCGGCATCGGCGAGCTCCTCCTCGATCCGAAGGAGCCGGTTGTACTTCGCGATCCGTTCCGAGCGGCTGATCGAGCCCGTCTTGATCTGACCCGCGTTGAGGGCGACCACCAGGTCGGCGATGGTGGTGTCCTCGGTCTCGCCCGAGCGATGGCTGATGACCGCCGTCCAGCCAGCCCTCCGGGCCATCTCCACGGCCTCGATCGTCTCGGTCAGCGTCCCGATCTGGTTGAGCTTGACCAGGATGCTGTTGGCCGCCCGCTCCGCGATCGCGCGCGCCAGGCGTTTCGTGTTCGTGACGAGAAGGTCGTCCCCGACCAGCTGCATCCGATCTCCGAGGCGCTCGGTCAGCGCGGCCCATCCCGCCCAGTCGTCCTCGCCGAGCCCGTCCTCGAGGCTCACGATCGGGTAGCGGTCGGCCCAGTCGGCCCAGAAGTCGACCATCTCGCCCACGTCGAGGGTCCGGCCTTCGCGGGCGAGGGTGTAGCCGCCGTCGCCGACGAGCTCCGTCGTGGCCGGGTCGAGCGCGATCGCGATCTGCTCGCCGGGGAGGTAGCCGGCGCGCTCGATCGCGGCGAGCACCGCGTCGATGGCGTCCTCGTTGCGAGCCGAGGCTCGGGGCGTAGCCGCCCTCGTCGCCGACCGTGGTGGTGAGGCCGCGCTCGTGGAGGAGCGCGCCGAGGGCGTGGAACGTCTCCGCCGCCCAGCGCAGCCCCTCGCGGAACGAGGGCGCCCCCACCGGGACGATCATGAACTCCTGGAAATCGGTCGAGTCGACGGCGTGCTTGCCGCCGTTGAGGATGTTGACAAGGGGCACCGGCAGGGTACGGGCGCCGGCCCCGCCGAGGTAGCGGTACAGCGGCAGGCCGAGTGACGCGGCCGACGCGTGGGCCACGGCCAGGCTCACCCCGAGCAGCGCATTGGCGCCGAGGTTCGACTTGTTGTCGGTGCCGTCGATGGCGATGAGCAGGCGGTCGAGGGTGACCTGGTCGACCGGGTCGATCCCCAGAAGCTCCGGCCGCAGCGTCTCGTTGACGTGCCTCACGGCTGTGAGCACGCCCTTGCCGCCGTAGCGGTTCGCATCGCCGTCGCGAAGCTCGACCGCCTCGTGGGCGCCGGTCGAGGCGCCGGACGGCACGATCGCGTGGCCGATCACGCCATCGGTGAGGAAGACCTCCACCTCCACCGTCGGGTTGCCGCGCGAGTCGAGAACCTCGCGGCCGACGACATCCTCGATCAGCGCCGTCACTGGTCACCTCCGCCGAAGTCGATCGTCGCGTCGGCCGGCAGGAGCGCCGCGACGCCGGGGAGCTCCTTGCCCTCGAGGAACTCGAGCGAGGCACCGCCACCGGTGCTGACGTGGGTCATCTTGGCCGTGAGGCCGAGGCGCTCGACGGCCGCCACCGAGTCGCCGCCTCCCACGATGGTGATCACCTTGTCGCGCGAGGACCTGCGCGCCAGGTAGCGCGCAATGGCGTTGGTGCCATCGGCCATCTGCGGCATCTCGAAGACGCCCATCGGGCCGTTCCAGAAGATCGTGCGCGCCTTGGCGAGATGTGCGGTGTACTCGGCCACGGTTGCCGGACCGATGTCGACCACCATCTGGTCCTTCGGCACCTGGTTGATCGGCACCGTCCGTCGTCTTGGCGCGATGGTGCACCTGTGGCGCGATGACCGCATCGGTCGGGAGCATGAGGCGCACGCGCTTGCGGCGCGCCTCGGCCAGGATGTGCTCGGCGTTGGCGAGCTGGTCGGCTTCGACCAGGCTCTTGCCGAGCTCGAGCCCTCGCGCCGCCAGGAACGTGTTGGCCATGCCGCCCCCCACCAGCACCGCCTGGCAGCGGGACAGGAGCACGGAAAGCACCTCGAGCTTGCCGGACACCTTCGCGCCGCCGATGACGGCATGGAACGGTCGTGCTGGCTTCTGCAGCAGACGACCCGAGCGAGTCGACCTCGCGCTCCATGAGGAACCCGGACACTGCGGGCAGGTGGTGGGTGATGCCCTCGGTCGAGGCGTGGGCGCGGTGCGCGGCCCCGAATGCATCGTTCACGTAGAGGTCCGCCAGGCTCGCCAGCGCGGCGGCGAACTCGGGGTCGTTGGCTTCCTCGGCCGCGTGGAACCGCAGGTTCTCGAGCAGCAGCATGTCGCCGGGACGCAGCTTGTCCACGGCCGTCTGCACCCCCGGCCCGAGGGCGTCGCCCGTCATCCGCACGGGGCGACCGAGCAGCTCGGACAGCCGCTCGGCCACCGGGCGCAGGCGCAGCGCCTCGTTGACCTTGCCGTTGGGGCGGCCCAGGTGGCTGGCGAGGATCACCGCCGCGCCGCGCTCGAGGAGGAAGACGATCGTCGGAAGGCTCGCCCGGATGCGCGTGTCGTCAGTGATGCGGCCGTCGTCGAGCGGGACGTTGAGATCGGCGCGCACGAAGACGCGCCGTCCCTCGACGTCGACGTCGCGAATCGACTTGGCGTCCATCGGCTGCGCCTACAGACGCTCGGCCATGAACGCCGCCAGGTCGGCGACGCGGCACGAGTAACCCCACTCGTTGTCGTACCAGGCGATGACCTTCAGGAGGTTGTCGCCACTGACCATGGTCGAGGCGCCGTCGACGATGCTCGAGCGCTCGTCGCCCTTGAAGTCCATGCTCACCAGCGGCTCGTCGGTGACACCGAGCAGCCCCTTCATCGGTCCATCCGCGGCCGCGCGGCAGCGCCTCGTTGGCGGACTCGGCGCTGACCGGGCGGCTCGTGATGGCGACGAAGTCGATCACGCTGACCGTCGGCGTCGGTACACGGAGCGAGAAGCCGTCGAACTTGCCCTTCAGCTCGGGAATGACGAGTGACAGGGCCTTGGCCGCGCCGGTCGTCGTCGGGATGATGTTCTGTCCGGCACTCCGAGCGCGGCGCAGGTCCTTGTGGAAGACGTCGAGCACGTTCTGGTCGTTGGTGTAGCTGTGCACGGTCGTCATCAGCCCGTGCTCGATCCCGAACGAGTCGAAGACGACCTTGGCCGGAAGCGCCAGACCGTTCGTCGTGCAGCTGGCGTTGCTCACGACGTGGTGCTGCTCCGGGTCGTATCTGCCCTCGTTCACCCCGAGGACGACGGTGATGTCCTCGTTCTTGGCAGGTGCCGAGATGATGACCTTCTTCGCCCCCCCGGCGAGATGGGCTTTCGCCTTCTCCGCGTCGGTGAAGATGCCGGTCGACTCGATGACGATGTCGACGCCGAGGTCGCCCCACGGCAGCGCCGCGGGGTCACGCTCGCTGAAGGAACGGATCGCTCGACCGTCGACGACGATCTCGCTGTCACCCGCGTGCACCTCGCCGGCGAATGTGCCGTAGGTCGAGTCGTACTTGAACAGATGCGCGTTCGTCTCATCGTCGGCGAGATCGTTGATGGCCACGACCTCGAGCGTGTCGGCCTGGCGCTCGAGGATGGCCTTGAGGCTCTGGCGTCCGATGCGCCCGAATCCGTTGATGCCAATGCGGGTCGTCACTGTGGAACTGCTCCTTGCTGTGGACGCGACCCCGCCGCAAATGCGGGATCGTCGATACGGTCATTCACGATCGGCAGCCCGCCGATCAGGGAGACGTCCCTGCCGAGCGCGGCGGGGACGATGCGGACACGGTCCGCGAGGATGGGAAAGGCAAAGCGCGGCAGCTCGGCACGAGCGACCTCGAAGAGGCGCGCGTGGTGCTCCGCGATGCTGCCGCCGATGACGATGATCTCAGGATCGAACAGGTTGACGAGCGACCCGCACAGGGCGCCGATGGCGACCCACGCGCGTTCGAGGATGGCCCGGCAGGCCTGCGTCGCCCTCCGCGGCCGCCTGGGCCACGATCGCGGGCGCCGACGCCGCCCTCCGCCGCGGCCAGGCGCGCCAGCGGTGACGCCGGATCGACTCCACCGTCGAGGAGGGCCTGGCCGTCGCGCGCGATCGCGGTGCCGGACGCGATGGCTTCGATGTGGCCGACGCCTCCGCAGCCGCAGGTGGGGCCGTCGAGGTCGATGACGTGATGGCCGATTTCACCGGCGGTGCCGTCCACGCCGATGAGCGGGCGCCCCTCGCTGATGATGCCGCCGCCGATGCCGGTCGAGACGGTGATGTAGATCGCGCTGCGCACCCCGCGCGCCGCCCCGTACCGCCACTCGGCCAGCACCGCGACGTTCGTGTCCCGTTCGAGGAACGTGGGCAGGCCGAGCGCGCCCGCAACGATGCGCGGCGACGGGAACGTCGTGCCACCCCGCGAGGTTGGGAGGCGCTCGCACGATGCCGAGCCACGGGTCGAGCGGCCCAGGCGACGACACGCACACGCCGACCGGGGCGGGCAGCCCCGCGGCGGCCGCTTCGTCGCGAACGGCGGCGGCGGTCTGCGCAATGCGGTCGAGCACGGCATCGACGCCGTCATCGTCGCCCGTCGGCACCGCGCGACGCGCGTGGACCGACAGGTCGGGTGTGATCAGGGCCGCGCGGATCTGCGTGCCACCGAGGTCGACCGCCAGGACCGGCCGTTCGGCTCCGTTCTCCACGACGCTCGCATTCTAGCCGCAGGCTGCGGGCAGGTCAGGGCCATCCGGCCCGACGGCGACGGTCCGAACCGCATGGCCGGGGATGTCGTGACGGACCCCGGCGACGCCGAGAAGCGAAAAGCGCGCCGGCCGAAGCCGGCGCGCTCGCGCCTGATTCGAGGAGAGCGACGTCAGCCGCCGATCCTGAACATCTTCGTGCCGCACACCGGGCAGGAGCCCTGGGTGGCGGGCTTGCCGTTCTTCATGGTGATCTTCGTCGCGTTCTGCATCTCGCGCTTCGCCTTGCACTTGACGCAGTAGGCCTCGGTCGCCATTGGTCGTTCATCCTCCTAGTGGCCGGCGTCGTCGCCGGACGTTGGCTGTGAGCTACCCGCCGACCGATCGATCAGTTCTCCGCGACGGGCCAGTGTGTCCCCGCCATCGGTGTCGACCTGCCACAGCAGGTGGATGCCGGCCAGCCCGGCATCGATACAGCGTGCCTCCGCGGCCTCCTTTGCCGCGCCTTCCAGGAACGTGCCATCCGTGCGCTGCGCGTACGCCGCGCAGATCGTGCCGGACCGCAGTCCCGCGAGGTGTGCCAGCACGAAGAGTGCCGACGATTCCATTTCGAGGTTCGCCACACGCTGGCGACGAAGCTCGTCCGCGAGCTCAGGATAGCGAACGGGGAGCGTGCGCATCGCTCGTCCCTGCGGAGCGTAAAACCCGCTCGCGGTGGCCGTGAGCCCCACGTGGTGGGCCACACCCAGCTCACGACACGCCGATTCGAGGGCCCAGACGACATCCCGGTGCGCGACCGCCGGGAATCCAGGGTGCACGTAGAAGTCGGTCGTGTTCTCCAGGCGGACCGCACCGGTCGAGACGATCGAGGTCCCCGAGCGCGATCTCCGGCTGCAGCGCACCCGAGGAGCCGATGCGGATGAAGGTCGCCTCATCGGTGATCTCCATGACCTCGGCGAGCACGATCTCGACGTTGTCGGTCCCCATGCCGGTCGACATGCAGCTGAGGCGCATGCCGCGGTAGGTGCCCGTCGCCGTCGTGATCTCACGGTTGCTGCGCTCGAGCTCGACGGAGTCCCAGCGGCTCGCGACCTTGGCCACGCGGCCCGGGTCCCCGACGAGGAGCACGTACTCGGCCAGCTCGCCACGCTCCAGGGCGATGTGGTACTGGCGGGAGCCGGCGCGTGGCGCATCGGCCTGGGTCAAGCTCGACAATCCGTTGGCGTCTCCTGCGTGCTCACGCTCGATGCGGCGGGAGTATACGCCGGGCTCACGCTCGAACACGCGCGCTTCGTGCTCACGGGCCACGCTCCCGCGGGAGGCTCACGAGCGCGAGCCGGGGCGGACCCGCGGCCTCGGTCGGCTCTTCGAGCGCCTCCTGCGCCGAGGATGGCTCGTCGCCATCGGGCCCCGGCACGTCACGGCGAACCCGTGCAAGGACTGCCGCGGCCGCCGCCCCCAACGCTGCGACCGCGAACAGGCCGGCGGCCAGCGGTCGGGTCGGAGCCTCCGGCGAAGTCGCGGGAGCGTCGGGCGGCGGGGCGTCGCTCGAGGTCGGCCCGATCGCCGTGCCCGCGAAGCCGGCGCGCCCGAGGATGGGGACCGGCCGCATGCCGCCGCATCCCACGATGAGCCGGTCCGGTCCGTCGAGGGCCACGCCCGTCACCGACAGGAGGCCGCGACGCGGCGCGCTCACCGGCACAGCGCAGCTCGATGCGGAAGAGGCCGGCCGGCACGACCAGGACAGGGCGGTCGCGAGATCCGAGGACCAGGCCGATCATCGAGGCCCACACCGGAGTCGTGCCGGGACGGGCGGTCGGCGCGGCCGGCAGCCCGGCGGGCAGCGTGTCGCCGGGAGCGCTGCCCAGCGCGACCTGGCCGATGCCGGTCAGCGGCTCGACGCCGGTGACCTGTAGGCCGCCGAGGTCGAGCGCCAGCGGAGGCCTGCTGCCGCCGAGCAGCGTGCTGACGAGGTCAGCAGACGCGGCGTCGACGCCGACCAGCCGGACTCCGTCCCATAGCAGCCCGCCGACCCCGAGCTCGGGCCACGGTCCGGCAACGAGCGTGGCGCCGATCCGCAGGCCGTCCAGTCCGGGGATGCCCACGTCGGTGAGCCCGCCAGCCGGGCCTGCGCCCGAGCCATCGTTCGGATCGCCCGGTCCCCCGGATCCACCCCCGTCCGACCCTCCGCCCGGCGCGGTGACGCGTACCGCGGCGCGGGTCGCCGGCCACACGCGGTAGCCGCTCGTCGGGGCCGAGCCGGTCGTCACCTGCCCGAGCACGCCCGTGACCTCGACCCAGGTGCCCTCGCCAAGCGCGGTCGGATCGACCGCGATCGTCGGACCCATCGAGACCTTGAGGCCGCCGCTGCCGTCGTCGATCTCG
The DNA here is from genome assembly GCA_963725885.1 of uncultured Chloroflexia bacterium. GTDB lineage: Bacteria > Chloroflexota > Limnocylindria > QHBO01 > QHBO01 > JACDBZ01. Next base: position 634,063 of record CAVSAH010000002.1, read on the forward strand.
AAGCTCACGCTGCCAGTCGACGAGCGGCGCGCGTTAGCCGCCAGGGCACCGCGAACCGTGACGAACAGCGCCTCGTGAGCCTCGTCGACCGCCCCCGTGTGAAGCACCGGCGCGTGCGGGAGGCTGGCTCGTCCGAGGACGACGGCGGGCTGGGTCACCCGCAGCGTCTCCATGCCGGACTTGGTCGAGCGCGTGCCGGCCACCTCGACGCGGTCGCCGAGACGAAGCGTCCCGACACCGTCACCGATGCGAAGCACGATCGCGCCGGTCGCGTCCTGGATCACGGCGGTATCGGCATCGACGATGCCCGACGGAAGGGTCACCACGCCGCGCACGACGAGTGCCGCGTTGCGGGCCGCCGCTCGGGCCTCCGCGATCGTGGTCGTGCCGTCAGGAGCCGGCGACTCGCCCGGCTGGCCTGACGGACCGGCCGAGGCGGCCGGCGTGGGCGTCGGCGACGGAGCTCCGACCGCCATGACATCGGCCGCGTCGCGCGGCATGAGCCGATAGCCACTCGTCCCGGTGCCCGACGAGTCCCGTTGACCCACGATCCCACTCAGGGCAACTGAGGTGCCGGTGGCCCAGGTCGCGATGTCGATCCCCGAACCGGCAGGGACGAGCAGCCGCGTCGGCCCGCTGCCGTCGTCAATGTCGAAGGCCACGCCCGTGGCCAGCTCGGAGCGGCCGCCGACGATCGTCGCAGCCACGCGCACGAGTGTCCCCTCGGCCGCTTCGGCGACGGCCAGCGTCGTGGCCGCCCGTGGCTCGGGCTCGATGCCGCCGCCGAGGACCTGGACGTCCGCCACGCCGGCTCGCAGCGTGCGCTGAGAGAACCGATCACCGATCGTGCCGGTGACGCGAAGCTGCGCGCCGCGGCTGAAGGCGCCGCCGTCGACCAGGACCGCGACCCCGCCGGTCGCATCGGCCATGAACCCGCCGCCGTCATGAAAGTCGGACCCGGTGAGCGCGACGCCCTCGATGGTGACCAGGGTCCCGTCGAGCAGGCTTCGGGCCGTCCCGATCGGCACGACTGGCTGGCCGGGTGGCTCGGGCGAGGGTGTCGGGGTCGCCTCGGGCACGTCGGGCGTGGCCTGCGGCGTCGGCTCCGGCGTCGGGTCAGTCGGCGGTTCGTGCAGGCGTCGGAGTCACGGGCGAGGCGAGGTTCTGCGGGTCGGGAACGGAGCGCTCGACGAAGTCGGCGGCGTTGTCATCGGTGTCGCGACCGGAACCCTGCGCGCCGCCAGGAAGGCGCTCGAGGCTCGCGCCCGTCGCTGGAGCGAGCGCCACAATGCCCTCCCGCCAGCTGCTGGTCGCGGTCCCCCAGCCCACGGCGTCGATCGCGCTGGAGGCCCCCTGGATGCGCAGCGCCACGCCGCCCCCCGCCGCCGCCATGCCCGATGCATAGGTCGCATCGGCAATGGGCGCGTAGATGCCCGCCTCGTTGGCGACGAGCACGTGGCCTCCAGGGGGGACGTTCGGCGCGGCGAGGTCCCACGCCGTACGCCGGCTGACCGTGGCGCCGGTCGCGCTCGCGTAGATGAGCTCCAGGCCGGCGAGCGGCAGGGAGCCTGACGTCGGGTTGTGGATCTCGATCAGCTCGTCGCTCGCGCTGCCACCGCCGGTGACGACCTCGCTGATGACGAGGTGATCGCCCGCTCCCCGCGCGGGCTCGCGCAGCACGAGGACGGACCCGAGCGAAGAGACCAGGACGAGCCCGAGCGCGAGGACGCGACGGATGGTCGGGATCGGGACGGACACGGCACACCTCTTGGACGGCGGAGGCGTGCGGCCGGTCGAGCATGCCGGGCGTCGGTTACCGGGTGCTTACCGGCCGGTTACCGGCCGGTCACAGTACAATCGGCGCCCATGTCGACCAACAGCAGCGACCGAGCCGAGGCGCGGCGCCGGGCCCGCCTCGCCGCCCGTGGCGAGCTGCCCCCCGAGGAGCCCGTGAACGTCGAGGAGGAGGCCGCCCCGAGGGGAGGCTTCCTCGGCCGGATCTTCCCCGCGGCCCCGCCTCTGCCCGGCATGCCCGATCCGCTCGCCGGCTTCGACCCCTCCGGCCCGCTGCGACCAGTGCGCGAGCGCTTCTTCCTCCTGCGTCAGTCTCCGCTGATCTGGATCCTCGGCGGGATCGTCGTGTTCTTTGGCGTCATCGCGCAGCGATCCTGGGGCACCGAGATCTACGGCCTGATCGGCACGGTGGCCCTCTTCGGCGGCCTCATCGCGGCCGGCTGGTACGGCTGGCGCCGGCCGACGCTCTACGGCGTTGCGGCAGCGCTCCTCGGCTGGGCCCTCGCGTCGGCCTTCGTGCTCTACTGGTTCGCGGCCCAGGGTGCGCCCCCCGGCGTCGTGGTCACCGGGACCAGCGTCGCAACGCGACTGGTCATCGACGCGCTCTATCAGGCAGGGCTCGGGTTCCTGGGCGGCTGGTACGGCGGATACCTCCGTCGACGCCAGGCCCAGCTGTCCGCACAGGCCGGGCGCCGCCGCTAAAGCCCCGCCGAAGCGGCACGGAACTTGCTCCGGTTCGTGTAGGCGCCGGGGTTGGTGGCCGTCGACCGGAAGGCCCGTCGCTGACGGAAGCTCGGGCCTGACGCGACTCAGTTCGGCCTCCGGTAAGTGATCGCCGGCCCCGGCGCCTCTCTCGACCGCCGGGTGCACGGGACCCTCCGTACTGTCGCCCGGCGGTCGTGGTCAGCCTCGGTGGGCCGCCACTGCCTCGAGGGCGAGGGCGTGCGCCGTCGCCGCATCGGAGGCGAGCCCCAGCACCTCCCCCGTCGAGCGCATCTCCGGGCCGAGGTCGGCGCTGACCCCGGGTAGCCGCCACAGCGAGCCGACCGGCGCCTTGACCGCCACGAGCTCACCGTCCTGCGCGAGCCCGGGCAAGAGGTCCACCTCCGCCAGGGATGCCCCCAACGCACAGCGCACCGCCGCGGCAACGACGTCCCGGCCGGTGGCCTTGGCCACGATCGGCACCGTGCGGCTGGCGCGGGGATTCGCCTCGATGACCACCACCCGCTCCCCGGTGACGATCATCTGAACGTTGAGAATGCCTCGAACCCCGAGCCCGAGCGCGATGCGGCCGGCCGCTTCGGCGGCAAGCTCCTGGACGGCGCGCGAGAGCGACTGCGGGGGGAGCACCGCCACGGAGTCCCCGGAATGAACGCCAGGCGCATCGATCTGCTCGAGGATCCCGGGAACGCTCCACGCGGTCCCGTCGCTGATGGCGTCGACGTCGAGCTCGACGCCGCCGACCAGCTCGTCGACGCGCAGCGGCCAGCCGATCTCGGTGGCGAGATAGGCCTCGAGGTCGCTCTCCGTGCGAAGCACGGCGATCCCCCGCCCGCCGATCACCCACGAGGGCCGCACGATGACCGGCAGCCCGCCGAGCCCGGCGATGGCGCCGTCGAGCTCCTCCGGTGATCCAGCGAGGGATCCTCGTGGCCCGGCCAGGCCGAGCTCGTCGAGGAGGCCGGCGAAGCGCTCCCGGTCCTCGGTGATCTCGATGGCCTCGGCCGTGAGCCCGGCGATCGGCACGTCGGCGTAGGCGAGGTCCTTGGCGAGGTCGATGGCCGTCTGGCCACCGAACGTGAGGACGACCGCCGGCGGGGTGCCGGTGAGCGCCCGCTCGTGGTCGATGACGTCGAGGACCGACTCCGTGTCGAGCGGCTCGAAGTAGAGCCGCGTGCAGGCGTCGTAGTCGGTGCTCACCGTCTCGGGGTTGTTGTTGATGACGACCGCGTCGAGGCCCATCTCGCGGATGGCCCACGCGGCGCGGACCGAGCAGTAGTCGAACTCGATGCCCTGGCCGATGCGGATCGGGCCGGACCCCACGACGATCACGCTCTGCCGCTCGGCCGGCGGCCGCACCTCGGGCTCGGCGTAGGAGCTGTAGAAGTACGGCGTCTCGGCCGGGAACTCCCCGGCACAGGTGTCGACACGACGGTAGGACGGACCGATGCCGGCGCGCACCCGCGCGCGCCGGATGGCGGCCGGCGGCACGCCCGAGATCGCGGCGATCTCGGCGTCGCCGAAGCCGGCTCGCTTGGCGTCGAGCAATGGCGCGCCGACGATGTCGCGCTCGGCGGCGACGATCTCAGCCAGGCGCTCGGTGAACCACGGGGCAATGCCGGTCGCGGCGGCGATCCCGGAGGCGTCGGTCCAGCCATGGCGCAGGAGCGCGACCATGCGCCACAGTCGCGTGTCCGAGGGCGCCAGGAATGCCTCGAGGTCGGGAGGGGCGGCATCGGCCAGGCCCCAGGCCGCGTCCTCCCACAGCCATCCCCTGCCGCGAGGCTCGAGGGAGCGCACGGCCTTGAGGAGGGCCGGGCCGAACTCGCGGTCGATCGCCATCGCCTCGCCGGTGGCCTTCATCTGCACCCCGAGCGAGCGATCGGCGGTCGGGAACTTGTCGAACGGCCAGCGTGGCAGCTTGACGACGACGTAGTCGACGGCCGGCTCGAACGCGGCGCTGTTGCCACCGGTCGCGGGGTTCGGCATCTCGTGGAGCCGCCGACCGAGCCCGACGAGCGCGGCGATGCGCGCGATCGGGTAGCCGGTGGCCTTCGAGGCGAGCGCGCTCGAGCGACTGACCCGGGGGTTGACCTCGATGACGCAATAGTCGGAGCCGTCGGGCGCCACGGCCAGCTGAACGTTGCAGCCGCCCTCGAGCTCCAGGGCCCGGACGATCTTCAGCGCGCACCGGCGGAGGCGCTGGACGAGGGGATCGGGAAGCGTCTGTATGGGCGCCACCACGATCGAGTCGCCGGTGTGAACCCCCATCGGGTCGAGGTTCTCCATGCCGCAGATGGCGATCGTCGTGTCGGCGGCGTCGCGGATGACCTCGAACTCGATCTCGTACCAGCCCAGCAGCGAGCGCTCGACGAGCACCTGGCCGATCGGGCTCGCCGCCAGGCCGGTCGCGATTCGCTCGCGCGCCTCGTCGGCGGTGTGTGCGAAGCCGCCGCCTCCCCCTCCGAGCGTGAAGGCCGGGCGGACCACGACCGACGCGCTCAGGGCGGTCACGAAGCGCATGCCGTCCTCGACGGACTCGACGACGGCCGACTCGGGCACCGGCTCACCGATGCCGGTGACGAGCGATCGGAAGCCACCGCGGTCCTCCGCGGCACGCACCGCGGCGAGTGGCGTGCCGAGGACGCGCACGTCGTGCTTGGCAAGCACTCCCGCGTCGTCGAGCGCGACCGCCAGGTTGAGACCGGTCTGCCCCCCGAGCGTGGGCAGCAACGCGTCGGGGCGATGCTCCTCGATGACGCGGGTCACGAACTCCAGCGAGAGCGGCCCCAGGATGACCGTTCCGCCCACGTCGGGATCGGTCATCACGGTGGCGGGGTTCGAGTTGACAAGGATCGTCTCGACGCCGGCCTCGCGAAGGGCGAGACAGGCCTGCACCCCGGCGTAGTCGAACTCCGCGGCCTGCCCGATGAGGATCGGGCCCGACCCGATGACGAGGACCCTGTTCGGGGTGGTCACGCCAGGGCGCGCTCCACGGCCAGGTCGAAAACTCGTGCCGCGTCGATCGGGCCGGGGGCGCCCTCGGGGTGGAACTGGACCGATACGATCCGCCCGCTGGCGTGCACCAGGCCCTCGAGCGTCCCGTCGTTGAGGTCGCGGTGGCTGACCTCGTAGCCCGCGGCCCGGAGGGCTGGCCCGTCCACTACCTCGACTTCGTGGTTGTGAGCGCCGATGTCGACGCGCCCCGTGGCTGACTCGAGGACGGCATGGTTGCCGCCGTGATGCCCGACGGCCAGCCGTCGCGTCTCGCCGCCTGCGGCCAGGGCCAGCAGCTGATGACCGAGGCAGACGCCGAGGATGGGCGGCCCCGCGGCGGACGTGGCAGCCTCGGCCAGCGATCCGACCGTCGCGATCTGCGGCAGCATCCGCGACGGATCACCCGGTCCGGGGGAGAGGACGACGAGATCGGGCTCGAGCGCCGCGACGTCGGCCGCGGTCGCATCCGGCGGGAGCGTGGTGATCTCGAGTCCTCGAGCGGCCAGTGCCGCGAGGAGCGAGCGCTTGACGCCGTAGTCGACGAGGACAGCTCGCGCCCGACGCTCCCCGACCGGTGGCGTGACGAACGCCTCGCGGGTGGCCACGACGCTGACGTGATCCACCGCGTCCCAGGCCACGCTGTCGCCCGCCCGGGCGGTGGCGTCCTCGACACCGACGGGGGCCGGGACGATGACCGCCCGGCGCGCGGCACCGTTGCGCAGGGCCAGCGTCAACGCTCTCGTGTCGATCCCCGAGATTGCGGGAATGCCGCCCTCGACGAGCAGGTCGGTCAGGCTCAGCCCGGGCCCCGCGGGTGGGTCAACGAGCCGTGTGACGACGAGCCCGCGGGCGTGAACCCGCGAGCGACTCGAGCTCGGAGCGATCGATCCGATAGTTGCCGGCCATCGGATGAGTCAGGACGACCATCTGGCCGGCGTACGAGGGGTCGGTGAGGATCTCGCCCCAGCCGGTGGCGGCGGTCGTGAACACGAGCTCGCCCTCGGCGGTGACCGCTGCGCCGTGGAGGAAGCCACGCAGCGCGATGCCGTCGGCGGTGGCAAGGAGGCCCGGAGACGAAGACGACGCCATCGCGCGTGCGGCGGGCGTCGTGGCGGGAGCGGGCGCTGTTGTGGCGGCTGCGGCCTGCATCGGTCTCCTTCCCGGCATCACGGTGCCGGCCTTAAAGGACGTCGCGGCGAAGTTTAGCGGATCGGCAGGTCAGATGCCCTCGAAGACCATCCCGGCCACGAGGACGACGGCCGCGACGAGGAATGCCCAGGCGCCGATGGTCTGCGAAGACAGCCCTGCCAGCTCGGGCAGCGCCCCCACGAAGGTGCCCAGCATCCCGATCACCATCAGCGCGAGGGCCACGATGATCGTTCGGAGGCGAGGCGCGAAGTTCGTGCGTGCGTTCATCGGTCAGATCCCCGGCAGGAGCGAGCCGGCGACGAGCAGGCCGTCGCCGAGCAGGAGGAAGAGCCAGCCCACCTCGGGCGTGATGTCGATCTCGAAGCCGAGGAACGACCACACGGTGCCGAGCAGCTCGCTGACGATGTCGATCGGGAAGACGGTCGCGCTCATGCCAACCACGAGCAGGGCGACGGCGATGCCGACGGTGATGAGCCGCGGCGGGTTCGGGTGCAGCACGGGCGCGAGTATACGGAGCGCCGCGTCAGCCGGACACGGTCAGCACGCCGACCATCCCGTAGGCCTCGTGCCCGGGCAGGTGGCAGATATAGGCCAGCCGGCCGGCCTCGTCGAACGTGATCTGCGTGCGGGTCGCCGACAGAGCCTCGATCGTCACCTCGGTCGCCACGTCTCCGTGGGCCGCGTGCGTGCCGGTGCGGTGAGCCTCATGGAAGCCCTCGTCGCCGATGAGCCACTCGTGGTCGATCGGGTCGTCGTTGACGAGGATGAAGGTGATCGGCACCCCGCGCGGCACGGTCACCTCGGAGAGGTCGAAGGCCGAATGGTGAATCCTGATGGTAACCGTCGTGCCGGCCGGGCCGCAGCCGGCGACCGACGACGCCGCGAAGAGCAGCGCCGCGGCCGCCGGCAGCCAGCGTCTCGTCATGCGCCGAGCGGCGTGCCCGGCCCGCGCCGCTCACCGTTGCCGGCGAAGCGCGCCCCAGCCAGCGGGACCGCCACGATCGCGATCGCGGCGAGGCCGATGAGGAGCGCAACCGGCGGCCGTGGGGCCGGGTTCGGGCGGAACGGTGCGTAGCCGGCGTCAACCGGTGACGGCCGGCCCGCGCCGGAGGCGTCGATCGCGAGATCGAAGTCCAGGGCGGAGGCGGGCAGGTCGATGGCGATCTTCGTCAGCCACGCATCGTCGGGTACCCACTCCATGCCGGCATCGGATCGGAGGTCGGCGAGGAGCGCGTCGCTCGCGCGAGCCGAGTGGTCGAGCACGAGCCCATCGTTGGCGGCGAAGGCGCCGGCGTCCGGCAGCATGGCCGGCATCGCATCGGTCAGGAGATAGACGTCGGCCTCCACGGTCTCGGCGGCGAGCTTGCCCATGCCCAGGATGCGCAGCGGCACCCACGGGTTGTCGGTCGGGATCGTCAGGTGCACCGGAGTGCCGTCGCCGACCGCCTGGCCGCGCGCGATGGCGGCATCGGCGTCGAAGGAGGCGGCCATGAAGATCTGCGAGCGCTCGGCATAGAAGTCGAGCACCTCGGGCGCGTCGGGAGGGAGGCGGAAGCCGTTGTTACGCGCCCACAGGCCGACCTCGTCGGCGCCGCCACGGAGGATCGTGATGTCGAGCGCGTCGATGGTGGTCTCGAGCAGGACCTCGGCCTCGCCGCCCGCGGCCGCTGCGTCCAGGCGGAAGAAGTCGGCCTCTGGGGCGGGATCGGTCTCGAGCACGAGCCGCTGGAGCGTCCAGTCGCCTCCACGCTCGACATTGGTCGGGACGTCGGGAAGCGGGACTATCGAGCCGAACTTGCCCTCGCCACCGGCGAACTCGAAGCTGGTGACGTAGTGCTCGACGCCGTCGTGGTAGCCCGCGAAGGTCGTCGTGCGGAGCAGGTTGACCGCGCCGTTGGGACCGATGAGCCCGCCGCATGCGAGCGCCGGCGCCGCGCTGACGAGCAGGGCGGAGGCGGCCACGAGCGGGGGAAGCCAGGGACGTCGCATCGATCGTCCTCCTCGTGATGTGGACGGTGGATCGATGCTGCGCAGCGTCGTTCGGCCTTGACGCCCGCGGGGCCGGATCGGTTCCGCTCGACGGAGCTGACGCGCCTCAGCCGGTGCCGGACGTGGGCTGGTCTGGCAGCTCGGGCTCGCGCCGCCGCACACGGGCGGTGAGCCATCCGAACCACCCCGACAGCCGGGGCGCGACCAGGTACGCCGCCCACGCGTAGAGGATCCCGGCGACGACGTCGACGACGTAGTGGTCGCCGAGGAACACGATCGCCCACCACACCCCCGCGCAGTAGATCATCGCCAGCCACGCGATGCGGCCGAACTGCCGCCGCAGGACGAGGAACGAGAGGAACGGGTAGCCGGCGTGGAGCGATGGGAAGGCCGCCACTCCGTTCGGGTTGACCCCGTAGAACACGTAGGAGGTGATCTCGGTCCCGTTCGGGAAGCCGAGCCGCTCCGCCAGCAGGGCGAAGGCATCGGGCTTGAGGTAGCGCACGATCGGCTCGCCGTTGGCACCATCGAGGAACCCGCGCTCGGCCGCCCACCATGGCGGCGCCACGGGCACGAACAGGAAGGTGATGAACCCCGCGAAGCTGAGGAGGATGAAGGCGACGAGGTAGTCGTGGTAGCTGGCCCGGTCGCGGATCCACAGGACGAAGCCGGTGGCGACGGGAATGACGAAATGCATCATGTACAGCACCGTTGCCACGATCGCCGCGACGCCGACGCCCGATGCCGGAGCCAGCCACTCCTGGAGCCATGCCGTCGGCAGCGTCCCGCCGAACAGCCAGCGCTCGATGGCGATGACGTCGGCGATGTGGACCGGGAACCCCGCGTCGTCGGCAATCCCGCGCATGAGCTCGTAGGCCAGGAAGATGACGACGAAGGGCAGCCAATCGCGCAGGAACAGGCGAGTTCGCCCGAGCAGCACCGCGGCGAGCACGAGCGCCACGGCCATGACGTCGGGCGTCAGCCGCAGCCCTCCGGCGAACATGAGCACGACGACGAGCGCGACGTACGCACCGACGAGCACGAGCAGCCATCGCTCGGTCCGTCGCGTGAGGTCCGCCGCTCCGGGCGTCGAAGTCCCTTCAGCCATGAGTCGCCGATCGTAGCCGGACGTCGCCCGAGCCGCTCGACCGGCCGTTCAGTCAGACGCCCACTTCCACAGCTTTCGGCGATTGACCGATGGCCACAGCTCGAGGAACTCGCGGCGCGCCGACTCCGCGCGGGCCTGCGCCCGCTCCGCCAGCCGGCCGACCTCGTACGCGTCGACCGGCGCCGTCCGGTCGCTGATCGCCTCCCTGAGCGCTCGCTCGGCCATCGCCGCGTCCTGGAGCTCGCCGAGCACGCCCTGGAGCCCGGCGACCTTCGCCGACAGGCGGTCGGCCTTCGACGCCCGCGGCTCCGCGAGCACGCCGTGCGGCCAGGTCGCACGCGTAGCGGCAGCGCTTCGCGGCCAGGCGAGCCCGGTGGAACTCGGCGTCGGGCGACCCGGGACCCAGCGCATTCGCGCGGCGCTCGAGGCGGCGCCACGCCTCGAGGACCCTGGCGGACAGCCCCGGGTCGGCGGGCCGCATCGCCGACGGCCCCAGCGGCGTCATCGCCGCCGCCACGTCGAGCTCGCCGCGCAGGTCGACATAGCGCCGGTCGTCGAGCTCCTCGCGGAGCGCGGCATGGGCCCGCCGTCGCTGGCGCTCCAACCGCTGCCGAACGTCCGATCCGAGAGCCGGGTTGTGGACCAGGTCGACCCGCAGCCAGGCCACGAGGACATCGAGGTCGCGCGCGGCCCCGAGTGCCGCGGCCACCGACCGCATCGGTGGCTCGACGATGGCGTGCCAGCCCGGATCGACCGCGTCGCCGAGGGTGCGCAGGTCCGAGCGCAGGCGCCGGAAGGCGACGCGCATCTGGTGGACCGCCTCCACCTCGCCGATGCGCGCTCCGGGATCGCTGGCCTCGATGCGGACGAGGGCGTCGGCGAGCGTCAGCCGAACGGCCTCGGCCAGGAGCGGCTCGCTCCGAACGATGGTGAGGTGGGGCCGTCCCCGTTGGGTCGAGACCGGAGCGAGCCGGCTGCGACTCACGCGACTGCCGGGCCGGCCCCTGCGCGTGCGACCAGCTCGTCCTGAAGGTTCGGTCCCCCGCCGTCGCGACGGTTCCAGGCTGCCAGTGGCGTCGAGCTCCCAAGCCCGCCCGTCCTCCATCGCCATGGCCATGACCTCGCCGAGCCGCGCGCGATGGCTCAGGTCGTCGATGCGCACCAGCGCCTCGACCCGACGGTCGAGGTTGCGGGGCATCAGGTCCGCGCTGCCGATCCAGGTCTCGTCGTCGCCATCCGTCCCGAAGCGGTAGATCCGCGAGTGCTCGAGGAAGCGGCCGACGACGCTGACGACGCGGATCCGGTCGCTCATTCCCGGTACGCCCGGTCGCAGGACGCAGATGCCGCGCACCACGAGGTCGATCGGAACTCCGGCCCCCGATGCCGCGTACAGCGCCTCGACCACCTCGGGGTCGACGAGGCTGTTCATCTTCATCGTGATGTGAGCGGCCTTGCCGGCGGCGGCGAGCTTCGCCTGCTGCCGGATGAGGGCCAGGAGCCGGGGGCGCATGTCGAACGGCGCGATCATCATCGACTCGACCGCGGCCTGGCGCGCGTACCCGGTGAGCAGGTTGAAGAGGCCGCTGACGCCGGTGGTCACGACCGGATCGGCCGTGAGGAGCCCGACGTCCTCGTACTGGCGCGCGGTGGTGGGGTGGTAGTTCCCCGTCCCGACGTGGACGTAGGACCGCAGGCCGTCGGGCTCGCGGCGCACCACGAGGGCCAGCTTGCAGTGCGTCTTGAGCCCGATGAGCCCGTAGACGACATGGCAGCCCGCCTCCTCGAGCTGGCGAGCCCAGGCGATGTTGGCGGTCTCGTCGAAGCGCGCCTTGATCTCCATCAGGACGACGACCTGCTTCCCCGCCCGGGCGGCAGCGACCAGCGCGTCGACGATCGGGCTCTCCCCCGACGTCCGATACACGGTCATCTTGATGGCAAGGACGTTGCGATCCGCGGCGGCCTGCTCGATGAACGCCTGGACCGTGCCCTGGAACGAGTCGTAGGGGTGATGGACGAGGAGATCGTGCTCGTCGAGCGACGCCATCATGTCGACGAGCCCGTCGGCATCCCGCACCAGGTCGGCTGGGATGGCCGGCACGAACGCCGGGTACGACAGGTCCCGTCGAGCCGCATGGGTAAGGGTGCGGACATCGGTGAGGCCGAGGAAGCCGCCCAGCCGATGCACATGCACCGGGTCGAGGCGCAGCTCGTGCGTCAGCAGGTGGACGAGATGGCCGGGCATGCGGCGAGCAACCTCGAGGCGCACGACCGGGTTGGTCCGATGCCGCTGCAGCTCGGCCTCGATGGCGCGAAGGAGGTCCTCGGCGTCGTCGTCGTCGATCTCGAGGTCACTGGCGCGCGTCACCCGGAACGGGTAGCGCGAGGCGATCTCCATGCCGGGGAACAGCAGCTCGAGGTTCGCCGCGATGACGTCCTCGAGCGGGACGAGCCCCGACTCGTCCGCCAGCTTCACGAACCTCGAGAGGATGGCCGGCACCTTGACCCGGGCGAAGCGGGTCTCGCGCTCCGCGGGGTCCCGCAGCCAGACGGCGAGGTTGAGCGAGAGGTTCGAGATGAACGGGAACGGGTGCGACGGATCGACGGCGAGCGGCGTGAGGACCGGCAGCACCTCGTCCACGAAACGCGCTGCCAGCTCGGCCTGCTCGTCGGCCGACAGGTGACGCCAGCGGAGGACCCGGATGCCGGCCCGCGCCAGGCGTGGCTTGAGCTCGTGGGTGAAGAAGCGCGCGTGCCGCAGCGACAGGGTCGCGACTCGCTCCCCGATGAGGCGCAGCTGGGTCGTGGCGTCCAGGCCGTCCGGTGAGAGGAGCGTCGGCGCGGCGACCTCCTGCTTGCGGAGGGACGCGACCCGGACCTGGTAGAACTCGTCGAGGTTGCTGCCGAAGATGGCGACGAACTTCACCCGCTCGAGCAGCGGCAGCGCCGGATCCTCGGCGAGGGTCAGGACGCGCTCGTTGAAGTCGAGCCAGGACAGCTCGCGGTTCGCCAGGCGTTCGAGCGCCGGCAGCGCTACCGCATCGGTCGCCAGGTCACCGATCTCGGTGGTGACATCGGTCATGAGTGCGTGACCATACAACCTCTCCGTCAAGAGGCAAGTCTGACCCCTGGATGCGTCAGCCCAGCGCGGAGGTCCTGATCAGCAGGTACGCCACCGCCGCCGCGGTGACCAGCGCGGCGAGGAGGACCGGCGTGCCGAAGCGGAGGAAGGTGGCCGTGGAGTAGCCGCCCGGGCGCAGCACCATCATGTTCGTCTGGTGCCCGAAGGGGTTGAGGAACGTGAACGAGATGCACGTGCCGATGAGCGCCAGCACCACGACCGGGTCGATGCCGTACTCGAGCGCGATCGCGATCCCGACCGGCGTGAGGATGGAGGCCGCGGCCGCGTTGGTGATGAGGTTGGTCATGAGCGTCGTGATCACGGCGAACGAGATCACGAACAGGAGCTCGCTCCCGCCGGACGCGAGGCGCACGCCGCCGGCGATGAGGTCGGCGAGGCCGCTGGACACGACGATGGCGCCCAGTCCGACCGACCCCGCGATGACGAAGAGAACGTTCCAGTCGAGCGCGCGGGCGGCCGATCCGGGGGTGAGGACACGGGTCAGCACCATCAGGATCGCTCCAGCGACGGCGGCCAGGACGATCGGCAGCAGGCCGAGGGTCGCGGCCGCGATGACGCCACCCATGATCGCGAGGGCGATCCAGGTGTTCCTTGGCTGCGGCACGCGGCCGGCGGCGGGCTGCCACAGGGCGAACTCCTCGTTCGCGCCGATCGCCTCGACGCTGTCGGTCGTGATAAAGCACGTGTCGCCCGGCACCGGGACCGTGTCGCGCAGCGGTCGGTCCGTGCGCGCGGCGACGACGCGCAGCGACTCGCTCTCGAACTCGTGAAGCGTCTTGCTCCCGCCGAGCTTGATGGTCGTGGCGTACAGGCGCTGCGGAGAGAGGCCGAACAGGGGGCTGCGCCAGAGCGCGCTGACGCCCTCCTCCGTTGCCGAGAAGGTGAGCACGTCATCGGCCTCGATCTCGGTGTCGGGATCGAGCGAGCTGCCACGTCGCTGGATGCCGGCCAGCTCGTACTCCTGCGTCCGTGCCACGCCCTCGTCCGTTGCCAGCCGCCCGTTGATGAGCGCGTGCGCCGTCACGGGGATCTCCACGCGCCACTCCCGCGAGGGCCGCTCGGTCGCGACCTTCCCGCGCAGCAGCAGCGGTGCGATGAGGTAGATGACGAGCCATCCGACCAGCGCGGTGGGTAAGCGCCACCGGGGCGTACGACAGCATCCCCATCTCGATCCCCTGTCCTGCGGCGATGCCGGCGATGAGCAGGTTCGAGCTCGTGCCGATGAGCGTCACCGAGCCCGCCAGGGTGGTGACGTGCGCGATCGGCAGCAGCACCTCGCGCGCCGGGATGCGTCGCGTCTGCTCGAGCTCGCGCGTGGCGGGGATCAGCATCGCGACGAGCGGCGTCGTGTTCATCAGCGCCGATGCCACACCGATCGGCACCATCAGCCGTCGCAGCGCTTGGCGCGCATTCATTGCCGTCGAGAGCAGGAGCCAGCTGACGCGCGTGACCACTCCGGTCTGCACGATCCCCTTGGCCAGGACGAGCATGGCGCCGATGGTGATCACCCCGGGATTCGCGAGGCCCGAGAGCAGCTCTTCGACGGTCGCCAGCCCCAGGATGCCGGCCAGCGTCAGGCCTGCCGCGAGTGCCAGCACCGGTGGCACGAGGCGCGATGCCATCGCGGCGAGCGTCCCGATGACAACCGCGGCAGCCACCACCATCGTGAGTTCAGCGCCCAAGCGCAACGTCCTCGATCCGGAGCCCCGTCGCCCTCACGTGGGGATCGTGTCAGGGACCAATGGCGCGCTCGGGCTCGACGGTCTCGACCGGCCGCTCCGCGGCAGATGCATCGCGCCAGGGGCGAGGATCGCTGCGGAGCAGCGAGTAGAGGAGCACGTCGTTGTTTCGGCCTTGGTTGAAGAAGGCGCCGCGGACCGTCCCTTCGAGCGTGAAGCCACATTTCTCCGCGATCCGTCGAGAGGCTGCGTTCTCCGGGACGATGACCAGGTGGATTCGGTGCTCCTTCTTCGTCGCGAACAGGTAGTCGACGAGAAGCTGGACCGCCTCGGTCGTGTACCCGCGGCCAGAGAAGCTCTTGTCGTACATGTAGTACGCCAGCTCGAAGGCGTCCCAGTAGCTGACCGGCTTGAAGAACTCGATCTGGCCCGCGAGCTCGTTCTCGGAGGACACGATCAGCAGCCTCCCGTGCTCCTTCTGCCAGAAGCCATTCTCGGCGAACTCGTGCCGGAAGGCGGACTGGGACACGACGTCAAGTGGATAGAACGACCCCCGATTGCGGATGTCGACGTACGCCGCAAAGACCTCGTCCAGATCGGTCTCGCGGATTGGACGCAGCGTGATTCGCTCGCCGTGCAACATGGGTCTCACCTCGCTTGCGAAATGTGCCTCGCCTGGAGCGGCACCGTCAATACGCGCGTCGCTCGGGCTCCCGCTGGGGCCATCGCCGCGCTGCTAGCGGAACATGCGCTGCTGCTTCGCCAGGTCGAGCCGCTCTGGCGGGCCATCGAGCGCCTCGTCGACGCTGCGGAGCCGCTGCGCGATCACGTTGAGCACCGCGCCCTCGACCTGGAGCCGTCCATCGATCACCAGCAGCGGATGCCGATGCAGCAGCGCGCGGTGCGCCTGGTACACCTGCGGCCTCAGGGTCACGTTGATCATGCCGCTCTCGTCCTCGAGCGCGATGAACACGAAGTTCTTCGCCGTCATCGGGTGCTGGACGCTGACCGCCAGGCCCGCCAGACGGATCTGGGACCGATCGCGCAGCCGGGACGCATCGGCCACGGTGATCACCCCGCGCGCCGCGAGTCGCTCGCGGAAGAGCTCCACCGCGTGGAGGTTGGGCGCCACGCCGGTGTCGCGGTAGTCGGCGGCGGTCTTCTCGGCTTCGGTCATGGCAGGCAGCGAGGCGCCCAGCGCGCGCTGGGCGTCATCGGTCAGGCCGAGGGCGGGATGCGCCGGGTCGGCATCGGCCAGGGTGGTGCGCAGCTGCCAGAGGAGCTCGCGGCGGGGCGCATCGGTCCAGTCGAAGGCGCCGATGCTGATGAGCCGCTCCACCACCTGCTCGCCGAGACCCGTGCGGGCCACGAAGTCGCGCACGGACGCGTAGGGGCCCGTCGCGCGCTCGCGCTCGAGCACCTCCTTGGCCGACTCGTCGATCCCCTTCACCTGGCGCAGGCCGAGCCGGATGGCCCAGGTGGCCTCCGATGTGCCGAAGCGGCACATATCGGCCAACGAGGGTCGTGGTTGTCGTCGCGTGTGCCGGTGGCGCAAGCATCGGCCAAGGAAGGGTCCGGGCCTGGTGGTTTTGTGCAGGCGGCGCACACATCGGCCAAGGCGACGGGCGGTGCTTGGTCGTTGTTTGCAGGTGATGCACGAATGGGAGCGCGAGCATCGGCTCCCTGGCTGTTGCGTGCAGGTGGCGCACATCCGCACCCACACACCCGGCGCGTGTCGTGCTCCCAGGCCGACTCGTTGACGTCGATCGGCAGGACCCGGATCCCGTGGCGCTTGGCGTCGTTGATGACGACCGCGGGGCTGTAGAAGCCCATCGGCTGGTTGTTGAGCACCCCGACGGTGTAGTGCGCCGGCCAGTAGCGCTTCAGCCAGGCCGTGTCGTAGGCGATCTTGGCGAAGGCCGCGGCGTGGGCCCGGGCGAAGCCGAACTCGGCGAAGGCTGAGCACTTGGCGAACAGCTCGTCGGCCTGCTCCTCGGTCAGGCCGGTCCGCATGGCGCCGCCGATGAACCGCGGTCGCTCGGCCTGCATCTTGGCGTGGCTGCGGTGCGAGCCCATCGCCTTGCGGAAGATGTCGGCCTCGGTCGCGGTGTAGCCGCAGACCTCGATCGCGACCTGCATGACCTGCTCCTGGTAGAGGATCACGCCCAGCGTGTCGGCGAGGATCGGCTCGAGGCTGGGGTGGGCGTAGGTGACCGGCTCCTCCCCGGCGCGCCTTCGCAGGTACGGGTGGACGGCGTTGCCCTGCACCGGGCCGGGCCGGATGATCGCGACCTGCACGACGAGATCCTCGAAGCGCTCGGGCCGCGCCTTTGGCAGCGCCTGCATCTGGGCGCGGCTCTCGATCTGGAACATGCCCACCGTATCGGCCGCCTGGATGGACCGATACACCTCGGGGTCGTCGTGGGGGAGGCTGTCGAGGTCGATTCTTCGTCCAGTGTCGCGCTCGATCCGTTGCAGGGCGTCGCTGACCACGCCCAGCGTCCGCAGGCTGAGGAGGTCGATCTTCACGAGGCCGAGCTGCTCGACATCCTCCTTGTCGTACTGGGTCACGACCCTGTTGGGCATGGTCGCCCGCTCGATCGGGACGAGGTCGATGAGCGGCGGGCGGGTGACGAGCATGCCGCCGACATGGATGCCCAGGTGGCGCGGAAACCCATCGATCTCGCCGCACAGGGTGAGCAGCCACTGCCATCGGTTGCGCGGCCGCTCCGGCGCGTCGGTACCCGCCGCGACACGTTCCTCCTCCGGCACCACCCGCGGCCGCCGCCGCTCCTCGACGAGCATCCCCGACTCCGGGTCGATCCGCGCCACCGACTGCCGGCCGCTCGACGGCCCCGGGGACCCGTTGTCGCGCGGCTCCGGGAGTCGCAGCTCCTCCTCGGCCAACTCGCCCGAGCGGGCATATCGCTTCACCTCGGTCGCCTCGTGGCGAACGTTGGTGACCGATGCGTCGAGCACGCGTGGCCGCTTCGGCGGCATCCAGCCGCCCTCGCTGACCGGGCGAGGAGCGGGGTCGGATGACGGGTCGAGCACCGGACGAGGCCGATGGTTCCAGGACGAGTCCGATGCCGTATGCACCAGCCCGTTCCCCTCGCCGCGCCCGTCGCGGCCGGGCGGGACGGCCGCATCGGCCATGTCGATGCCGAGCTCGTCGAAGAGCCAGCCGAACGATCCGTCGAGTGCCAGGTCGCGGGCAACATCGGAGGCGTCGCGGGTGTCGAGCGCCTTGGCCAGCGCATCCACCCCCTCGGCCGGGAAGCCGAGCGCCTTGGCCACCTCGCGCACGGCGCTTCGGGCACGGTAGGTGACGATGGTGCAGACCATGGCCGCGTGGTCGGCGCCGTAGCGCGAGTAGAGGTACTGGATCACCTCCTCGCGCCGGTTGACGTCGAAGTCGATGTCGATGTCCGGCAGCGCGCGGGCCTCGTTGATGAAGCGCTCGAAGAGCAGCTTGTGCTCGATCGGGTCGACCTTGGTGATGCCCAGGCAGTAGGCCACGATCGAGTCACCGGCGCTCCCCCTTCCCTGGCCGATGATCCCGCCCGTCCGCGCGAACTCCATGAGGTCCCAGACGATGAGGAAGAACTCGGCCAGCCCGGTGCGGTCGATGATGTCGAGCTCGTGCGTCAGCTGCCCCAGCGCCCGCTTGGTAACCGGCCGATAACGGCGCAGTAAGCCCGCGTGGGCAAGCTGGTAGAGGTATGAGAACGCGGTCTCCCCCTTCGGCACGGTGAACCCCGGAAACCGATAGCGCTCGAAGCCGAGCTCGAGCCGGCACTCCCGCGCGATCTCGGCGCTGCGGGCCATGCCCTCCTCCCAGGCGTGACGGCTCGGCGCGTCCGGCAACCCGGCACCCAGGGATGCCAGCTCGGCGCCGGTCTTGAGCCGGTACTCGGCGTTGGGCATGAGCAGCTCGTGCGCCTCGTCGAGGGTCGCGCCATGGCGGATGCAGACGAGCACGTCCTGGAGCCGATGCCCGCCCGCATCGGCGTAGTGAACCTCGTTGGTGACGGCCGTCGGCAGCCCGGCGCGCCCGGCCAGCTCCGCGAGGCGGGCGACGAGCCAGTCGTCGTCGGGCCCGAGGTGGTGGCTCAGCTCGATGGCGAAGTCGCCGTCGGCGAAGTGGCGAGCCCACGTCCGCGCGGCGTGGAGAGCGGCCGCTTCGTCGCCGGCGAGGAGGAGCCTCGGCACGAGCCCGTTGCGGCAGCCGGAGAGGCCGACGAGGTGCCCGCGTGCCTCGTCGAGCGCGGCCGCCACCAGCGAGCGCTCGAAGACCGGGAACTGCTTCTCGCCGGCCAGGTGGCCGCGGCTCACGAGCCGGGAGAGCGCCGTGTAGCCCTCGACGTCGCGCGCGACGAGGACGAGGTGGTCTCCCGGCATCGGTCCGGCGTGGAACTCGCCGGGCCAGCCGCGGCTCGCCTTCGAGCCGCGCAACGGATCGTTCAGCCGCCGCCCCCGATGCGCGAGCCGCAGCTCGTCATCGGTGCGCGGGATCGCGACCTCGAGACCGATGATCGGGCGAACCGGGCGAAGGCCCGCCACGCGAGCCGCCTCGGTCTCGGTCTCGGCTGCGGCCTTGTGGAGGCGGACCGCGGCGTAGAGGCCGGCGTGATCGGTGATCGCGAGCGCCGGCATGCCCACCACGGCCGCCTGCGCAACGAGCTCCTCGGGGTGGCTGGCGCCGTCGAGGAAGCTGAAGTTGGAGTGCGCGTGGAGCTCGCAGTAGTCGTCCGCCGGCGTGCCCATCGGACGACCGATGATAGAACGTCTGTTCTATTCTGAGAAGCCCCACGTACATGTCGCAATGCGAGCGGGCTACGCTCCAACGGGCGGCGCGGCGAGGCGACTCCGCTGGCCGGCGAGCAGGAGGCCGGGCACCACCAGCAGCGCAAGGCCAAAGAAGCCGAGCGCGGTGTAGCCGGCTCCGGCCACGATCACCCCGGACACCAGTCCGGCGACCGCGGCGGATCCCCAGACCATGGCGTCGGAGATGCCCTGCACCCGGGTCCGCTCCGCCAGCGCGAGGCCGCGCCCGAGCAACGCCGAGCCCGCCACGAAGCTGAGGTTCCAGCCCCAGCCGAGGAGGAAGAGGGCCAGCGTCAGCAGCCCGCCACCGTCCGGCGGCGCCAGGGCGGCGAGGATCGCGGCCAGGCCGAGGACGGTGAACCCGGCGGCGATGATCGCCACGCTGCCGTACCGGTCGGTCAGGCGGCCCGAGATCGGCGACAGCGCGAACATCCCGAACGTGTGCGCCGAGAGCACGAGCCCGACCGTGGCGAGCCCATGGCCGTGGTCGATGAGGTGAATCGGCGTCATGGTCATGATGAGGACCATGACCACCTGGCCGGCCACCAGGGACACGATCGCGACGGCGACGACGGGCCGGCGCAGCAGCGCACCCGCCGACGGCACCGGCAGGTTCGCGTCCGAGCGCTTCAGGGCCGATGGATCGGCGAGGGCGTATGGCTCCGGTCGCAGGAGCGCGAAGGCGAGTGTGAACGCCAGCCCGATGAAGACGGCGGTCAGCACGAAGGCGCCCGCCAGCTCGGGCAGGCCGGCGGACTCGGCAACCGCGCCCGCCGGCGCAACGAGGTTCGGGCCGGCGACGGCACCGATCGGTCGAGCCCCACACCACCGTGCCGATGGCCGATGCCCGTCGCCCGGTCGGCACGAGGTCGGCGGCGACATAGCGACCCAGCGCCGCGGCGCCGTTGGCGAAGCCCGAGAGGAACGCGCCGACCAGGAGCAGCGCGATCGAGCCCACCAGGACGGCCATGAAGCACAGGGCGGCGCCGACGACGCCGGTCCCCAGGCCGAGCAGCAGGCCGGGCCGCCGACCGACGCGGAGCATGAGCGCCGACAGGCTTGTGGCCGCCACGGCGGTGCCGAGCACCGCGGTCGATGACGGCACTCCGCCCAACGAGGCCGATCCGGCGATCTCGGCGGCGACGAGCGTCCCGACCGTGACCGCGGCGATGTAGCCCGTGCTGCCGAGGGCCGAGACGGCGAAGAGGGTCCACAGCATCCGCCGCCGGAGGCCTTCGACGCGATCGGGGTCGATCCCCCGCGCCATCGAGATGGCGGCCTCGACGGCCGGAGGGTGGTCAGCCAATCGCCACCGCCTCGAGCGCCGGCAACGACTCGGTGGTCCCGTCGGCATCGACCGGGATGATCGCGACGTGATCGGCGCCGGCCGCGTGCAGCTCCGCGGTGCGAGCCCGAGCATCGTCGCCGGAGCCCGTGACGATCATCGCGTCCACCAGGCGGTCGCTTCCGGGGGCCTCCCAGTCGGTGGCGTCGAACCCCTGGAGCTCCCACGACGCGTGGTAGGCCGGCGTCCGCAGATATGGCTTCAGATAGGCACGCGCGGCATCGCGGCCGTCGAGGGCGACCGGCAGGGTCACGGCGAGGATCGGACGGCGATCGGGCGCCGCGGCATCGAGCCGCGCCCGGATCCAGGCGACGCGTTCGGGCGTGACGAGGTACGGAAAGGCTCCGTCGGCATCGGTCGCGGCGAGGTCCACCATCCGCTCGCGTAGCGCCGCGAGGAGCACCGGCGCCGGCTCTCCGCCGGCATCCGGCCCGCGGTAGACGGCCGATCGGTAGGCGGCGAGGTACTCGCGCATCCGCGTCAGCGGACGGTTGAACGCCTGGCCGTGAAGGCGCTCGCTCATGTGCGGGTGGCTCACGCCCAGGCCGAGCACGAAGCGACCGGCCGTGGCCTCCGTCAGCGTTTCGGCCGCCATGCGCGTGGTTTGCGGGTCATGGCCCCAGATGCCGACGATGCTCGTGCCGAGGACGAGGCGCTCCGTCGACCCGGCCAGCAGGCCGAGGAGCGTGAACGGCTCGCGACCGACCGTCTCGGGCACCCACAGCGCCCCGTAGCCGAGGTCCTCGGCACGACGGGCGAAGGCGCGCGCCGCATCGATGGGGAGCGAGTCGAGATGGCCCCAGACGCCGAGGCGCCCGAGCTCGGGGCGTGTCATGGAGCGACGAATGCTACCTCGCCACCCCGAACCGATACCGCAGGAACAGCTCGTCGCCGTGGCGCAGGACGCTCACAAGGCTGGCCCGGTCGAGGCTCGGCAGGGCCGGGGCGACCCACGATCATGGGCAGCGCGTCGCTGCCGAGCAGGTGAGGTCCGATCGTCCAGTACACCTCGTCGATCAGCCCTGCCGCCAGGAACGCGGCATTGAGGTGCGGCCCGCCCTCGAGCAGCAGCGAGCGGATGCCTCGGCCGGCGAGCTGACCGAGCACCCAGCCCGGCTCCGGGCGCTCGTCGGGGGCGCGCAGGACCTCGGTCCCGGGGGCGGACGCGAGGGGATGATCGCGACCGACGAGGAGGAGGCGCGGCTCGTCGCCGGCGAACCAGTGCGCGGTGATGTCGATGGCCCCGCCGCCCGCAACCACGACCCCCGTCGGGTTGGGCGAACGCCCTTCCGCGGTCCGCCGGGCGGCGAGGTCGTCGCCGACGCGGAGCCAGATGCCGGTGGCGCGCAACGTTCCCGCGCCTGACCCCACCGCGTCGAAGGCCGCGCGGTAGAGGCGCATCAGCCGGCGATCCGCGCGGCTGCCCAGTCCTTCGGCAGTGCCGTTCAGCTGAGCACGGCCGTCGACGCTGGTGACCATGTTGATGGCGACCAGCGGGCGATCGACTGGGGCGGTTGGGAGGCTGAACTCCGCCATGGCCTCGTCGAGGCCGATGCCGGCAAGGGGATCGGGCCAGAGACGGTCGACGACGTATCGCTCGGCGGTCACCGCCGCATGGTACGCGCCGTGGTCGGGGTCTCTCGCGTTCAGCCGACGAGCGCCTCGGCACGCTCGGCGACGTCGAGCTCGTCCTCGGTCAGGGAGATCACCACGCGCGACGGCGTGAGCCGCACGACGGCATCGGCGGGGACGACGCGGACGGACCCGGCGCGGTACGACGTCACGGCAATCCCGTGGAAGATGCCCTCCGTCTCGGTCCCGAGCATCGCCGCCACCCGGCCAAGCTCCTCGCCGTCGCGTCCAACGACCAGGGTGTCAGCCTCCACGTAGCTCCACGCCACCGGGTCATCGGGACCGGGAAGGTCGAGCTCTGCGGCGGCAGGCTCTCCCTCCGACCCGGTGTCACCCGCGCGGCTGCCAATCGGCAGGTTGTCCGGCTGCGGATCGATGCCGCCCTTGAGGCCCGGGTCGTCGATGGCGCCCGGTCGCCGATCGAGATCGTTCATGCGACCGTCACCGCACATACGGTGCCAAGCGCCCCGCCGCGCGGCCTAGAGCACGAACGGCGGCGACATGCAGATGTAGCGATCGAAGGAGCCGAAGGGCCGGCTGCTCATGAGGAACGTGTAGAAGCCGTCCATCCGGAACCCGCGGCCGAGCAGATGACGCATGGCCACCTCGTTGATCATCGGGAGCTCGAGGGAGAGCTCTGCCTGGCCGAGCTCGGCGGCGCGGGTCTCCAGGTGCGCGAGGATGGAGACCTGGTCTGCCGGTTCGAGCGATGCGACCGGCCCGGCGTGCCTGGCATTGACGAAGGCGAAGCCGATGGGCCGCCCGTCGCGTCGGTAGACGTAGCCATCGCGCGTCTCGAGCAGCCAGGCGAACTCGTCGCCGCGAGAGAACTCGAGGACGGCGGCATCGATTGCATCGAGCTCCTCGATCTCCGCGGCGGTTGCCGTCACGATCTCGACGGCGGGGTCCAACGGGGCGGCCCGCGGAGTGCCCTCGAGAGCCACGATCGGGAAGCGGGCGACCGTGCCGGCCGCGTAGTACCGCGCCTGGGCCGGCAGATCGGTCGTGGCGATGATGGCTCGTACGTCTCCCCGGCCGTTCGGGAAGGCGCGCTCCAGCAATGCGGCTCCGACGTGGGCCTTCTGGCGCTCGGGGTGCACGAAGAACTCGCTGAGCTCGAAGAGGCGTCCGCGCTCGACCGAACGCGCATATCCGATGAGCCCCGCCTCGCCCTCGGCCACCCACCACTCCGCGGCATGCTCGGTGAAAAAGCGATACAGGGGCTCGAGCTCGCGCCACACGTTCTCGCGTTCGGCTTCCCACGGCTTGCCCAGGCGGCGCGTGAGGTCGGTGATCGAGGCCCAGAAGATCTCAAAGCACCCGCGCGAATCGGCGGGGGTTGCGGGCCTCACGGCGAATCCGGGCTCGGTCATGGCCGACAGGATAGGCACCGGATCAGTCGAAGACGCGCTCCAGATGCCAGGTCCCTCGAAGCTCGTCGAGAAAGATCGTGCACAGCAGGCCGGAGCGGGTGACGACCTTGTAGCACTCACGGGCGACCGGCTCGCGCCACCAGCCGTCGTCGACGCGCCAGCGGTTGCAGACGCCGATCTCGCCGTGATCGGCGCCGTCCATGCGCAGCCTGACGGGGAGCCCGGCGGCATCGGTCTCGACCTGGACGAGCGGGTGGTCGGGGTGGTGGCGCGTCATCGGTCGAGCTCCGCCAGGCCAAACCGATGCTCGGGCAGCGCCGCGGTTGCGCGCACCAGCTCCGCACGC
The DNA here is from genome assembly GCA_963725885.1 of uncultured Chloroflexia bacterium. Classification (GTDB taxonomy): domain Bacteria; phylum Chloroflexota; class Limnocylindria; order QHBO01; family QHBO01; genus JACDBZ01. The sequence continues at coordinate 658,161 of CAVSAH010000002.1, forward strand.
CAGAGGCGGCCCTCCCCGAACCGATGCCGCATCCGCTCCAGCGACCAGCGCAGCTCCTCCCAGCGTCCGGCCTGGGCCTCGAAGGCCGGCAGCTGCCGGCTCGCCGGGTCGGCCAGACGATCGAAGACGAGCCGGACCGATACCACCCGTGGCTCCTCGCAGTCGTCCGACTGAGAACTCCGGGCGCGCGCGGCCGCCTCCAGGCGCGACAGCAGCAGCCGGGCGATCCAGTCCGGCTCGAGCGCCGGCTCGGGGAAGGGCTGCGCCACGCGCTGCGCCGGCGCGTCCTCGAAACGCAGGGTCAGCACCGCCCGACCGGGCGCGAGGTGACGCTCGAGCAGGCGCTCGCACAGCTCGGCGGCAAGGCGACGCAGGACGAGGCCTGCGGCCCCCACCCCGTCGATCGGCGGCTCGAAGATCTCTGTCGCCTCCACCCGCTCCGGGCGGCGGCGCGGGACGATCGGCCGCGGGTCGTGGCCGCGGGCAAGAGCCTGGAGCCGCTCCCCGACCTGGCCGAACTGGGCGCCGACGGCGGAGCGCGGCAGGTCCGCCAGCTGGCCCATGCGCGTCAGGCCGAAGAGGCCGAGGCGCTGCCGGGTGGGTGCGTCGGCGGGGAGCAACGCCAGGGGCAGGTCGGGCAGCTCGCCGCGGTCGAGGATGCGGAGCGCCGCCGGCGCCTCGGGACGCTCGAACCTTGCCAGTCGGGCGGCGAGCGTCGCCGTCCATCGGTTCTCCCCGATCCCGCACCGGACGCGGAGCGGCGCGACGGCCCGCGTCAGCATCACCGCCCGCGCCGCGATCCGGCGCTCCGGGCCCCACATCGGCTCCAGGCCGGTCACGTCGACGAGCGTCACGCCGAGATCGACCGCCTCCACCCGCGGGGAGAGGTCGTCGAGCGCGTCGAGCATGCGCTCGAACGGTCGCGTGTCGGCATCGGGCACGCGCAGCTCGGGCCAGACCAGGGCGAGGAGCCGCATCAGGCGCTCACCACGCGAAGCGTCGGAGTCTCCTCGATGGCCCGAGGCTCCGCCAGCGTCACGAGCAGCGGGTCGATCCGGCGCCCCTCGCCGAACCACAGGTCGAGCTCGGCGGAGCCGCCCGCCAGCGCCCAGCGATGACGCTCGACGGTGGCCCGCACGCGCTGGCCGACCAGGTCACGACCGACGCTGAGCCAGGCGGACCGATGCAGCGCCACCCGCACGCCGGCCACGGCCCCGACGACCGGTCGCGCCGACGGCGCCAGGACGAGCCCCGCGGTCGTCCCCGTGCGCCCCAGCAGCGAACCCAGCCGATCCAGGGCGCGCCGGTCGGGCGTCCCGCGCTCCCCGAAGTCGAGGACGAGGGCGTCGATCAGCCCGGACCGGCCGAGCCAGGCGGCGAGCTCGATCGCCTCGCCGGGATCGCGCGGCCGCGCCACGAGCAGCCACTCCAGGCGGACCCCGAGTCGCGCGGCGACGGCCGCGTCGAGGGTCCCGTCAAGGTCGAGCCAGGCCGCCAGGCCGCCCGCGGCCTGCGCGGCGGCCAGCGTCCCGAGCGCCAGCGAGGTCCCCCCGGATCCCCGGGGCGCATCGAGCAGCGCCAGCGCGCCACGCGGCCAGCCACCGGTGCCCTCTCGCCCACCAGCCAGTGCGGCATCGAGGGACGCTTGGCCGGTCGAGACCGATGGGCGCGCACGCTCCGGCATCGGCTCCGGGTCGGACCCCCGACGCAGCGCCAGCCCGCGGGCTCGGAGCGTCTCGAGGGCGACGGCGAGGGGCGCATCGGTCAGCGTCATCGGACTCAGCATGATAGAACGGATGTTCTATTCAGGGAAGTCCCAGCTGCCCTTGCTATACTCCCGGCTGGCCGTGGGGATGTAGCTCAGCTGGGAGAGCACCGCGTTCGCATCGCGGGGGTCAGGGGTTCGAGTCCCCTCATCTCCACCACACCACGTTTCCCCGGTCCCGGGTCCGCTCCGGAATTGCGCCGGCGTGACCTACTGGGCAACCGATGCGAAGGCGCGAGCCGAGCTCGGCTACGCGCCGCGTGACCTCGAGGCCGGGCTGCCTTCGGTCTTCGGGTCACCTTGACGCGCTGCCGATACTTGGGCCACCCCACCGAAGGCTGGCCGCATCACGATGATTGACCTCTACCATGCGACGACCAACGAGGCCATTGGCAGCATCTCCGAGGAGGAGCTGCAGATGCTGGTCGGCGGCCTCGAGGAAGAGTCGACGGAGGACCAGGACTACTACGTCGATGGACCGACGCTCGACTTCCTGGCCGCGTCAAACCCCGATGCGCGTCTGATCGAGCTGCTGCGAGGCGCCCTCGGGTCGAACGAGGGCATCGACATTCGCTGGGAGCGGCGCTAGATCCGATCCCCGGCGGCTGCCCGCCTTCGGCCGATCGTAGACGCCGATGTGCCAGAGCCCGATGCGGGCCGAGGCAGCCGGCTCGAACCCCGCCTCGGCCAGGCGGCGCTCGATCCGCCGCAGGTCGTGCACGTAGCCGCGGCAGCCGCCCCGGAGCCGGTCCCACGCGAACTCGACCATCCACAGCGGACGGTTGATGAGCCCGCGCCAGCCGCGGGACTCGGGCACGGTGATCGCGATGCGCTCGCCGGCATGCGCGACAGCCTGCTCGACGAGCCGATCCGCATCGTCGAAGCAGCAGATCACCCGATCCATCACGACCCAGTCGTGCGCGTCCACATCCAGGTCGGCGCCGTTGCCTGCCTCGAACGTCGCGTTTCCAGCAAAGCCCGCCGCCTCCGCGCGCCTGCGGGCGAGCTCGATGCTCGCCGCCGAGAGGTCGACCCCGGTCACGCGCACCGCGTCCATCTCGAGCAGGGCGACGCCCACCGCGCCGGTGCCACAGCCGATCTCGAGCACGCTCGGGCGCCGCTGGGGTGCGTCCCGCAGGAGGTCGAGGAGCCGCGCGCTGACGTCGACGAGCTCGGGGAACTCGTCGGTGTCGGCCCACTCGGCCGCACGCTCGTCGAACTGACGAGCGATGCGCGCGTCGGCGGGTGCGCAGCAGTCGGCGACCGGCTGGTCCGGGCGATCCATCGGACCAGCATAGGGTGGCCGGTCAGTCGGTGACGCGAGCAGCGTTGGCGAGGATCGCGTCGTGGAGATACTGGGCCAGCCCCGGTGCGATCTTCTCGTACGTGGCTGTGAACCTCGGGTCCGCGACGTACATCTCCCCCAATCCCACGTGGATCTCGGGCGTGCACTCGTAGAACCAGCGGCTGATGTGCTGCCGATGCGCCTCGGCGGCATCCACGGCCTCAGCGCTGTCTGCCGCCAGGCCGGCGCGCATGGCGGCGACGAGCTGGTTCACCGGCTCGGCCGACTCGGCCTTCAAGCGATCCCAGTCGGCCTTCGTGTAGCTCGCCGTCCGCCGCGCCGACTCGCGGTAGGCGTCGGTCTCGCCCCAGCGCTCTTCGACCTCTGCGGCGTGCTCGTCGGGGTCGAAGTCGCCGAAGACCTCCAGGCGCTCCTCCGGCGTGAGGTTGATTCCCATCGTTCGTGCCTCCATCGCTCTCTCGACCGCCGCCGCCATCCGCTTCAGCCTCGCGATCCGGTCGAGCAGCATCGCGTGCTGCCGTCGGAGGTGGGCCGATGCGTCCGTGCCGCCGTCGGTCATGACCATCTTGATCTCGTCCAGGCCGAACCCGAGCTCACGGAAGAAGAGGATGCGCTGCAGCCGCTCGAGGTCGGCGTCGTCGTAGCGACGGTAGCCCGCGTGGCTCCGGTCGCCCGGCGAGAGCAGGCCGATCTCGTCGTAGTGGTGCAGCGTCCGCACCGTGATCCCGGCCATCCGGGCCACGGCACCAACCGAATGACTCATCGCTCCTGGTGTCGGTCTGGAAGATCGGAGCGGAGCATAAAGCCTGACGTTACGTCATAGTCAAGCGTTGCCGCCGACGCACGGACGGCCTGGTGCTCGACGCCGACGATGTGCGTGCCGTCCTCGAGGAGATCGGTGTGGTCGGCGCTGACGACGACTTCGCTGCCGCCTGAGCCTCAGGCGTTCGATTCTCCGACGGCAGCTTCGACGTTGCCTGTACTGCCGTCAACCGTGACGCGCATCCCATTTGCGAGGCGCGCGGTGGCATCCCCGCATCCGACGACCGCGGGAATCCCGTACTCGCGCGCGATGATCGACGCGTGGGACGCAGCGCTCCCGACGTCGGTGACGACCGCCGCGGCGCGGGTGAACAGGGGCGTCCAGGCCGGGGCGGTGATCGCCGCGACGAGGATCTCGCCGGGCTCGAGCTCGTCGAACTGCCGAGGCCCGCGGATCACGCGGACCACGCCGCTGGCACGACCGGGCGACGCGGGCGTGCCCGAGACGAGGGCCGAGTCCGATGGGGCGGCACCCAGCACCCCTGCCATGCCGTCGATCAGCCTCGCGAGCATCGGGTTCAGCGGTCCGACAGTCAGTGGCGGCACCAGGCGCGCCTGCTGCTCTCGCGTGGAGCGGCGGACGGCGACGTCCTCGCGCATTGCCGGGCCAGCGCCCGCAAGCGCCGCAAGCACCTCGTCATGCGTCAGGAAGAACACGTCGTCGGCCTGCGAGAGGATCCCGGACTCGAGGCGAGCGCTTCGCCGATGCGCACCACCGCGCGCCGCATGACCGGCCACGCGATGGTCAGCTCAGCGACCTGCTCCTCACGAAGCGGGACGAGGTGCTGGGCTCGTTCGAGGAGCCTCCGGAACGTTCGCAGGCGGCGCGGGGAAGCGGCGAGCGCTGTGAAGGCCGCCTCTTCGGCGGCGTGCCTGGTCTCGACCAATGCGGCGTGATCCGCGGCCGGTCGGGTCGCCGACCCCGCATGCGAGCCGGGAGCATGCCACCAGTCGAGCGAGGCCACGGCATGTCGAGCCTGGATCCGTCGGTGCCGTGAATCCCGTGAGGAGCGGCAGGTGACTGCCGCCGAGCGAGGGCGCCAGGTGGCGGCGGTAGAAGCGGGCGAGGTTCACCTCCAGCTTGTACCCGGCCCCCGCCAAGGCCGTCACCCACGTGAACGACTCACCAGCGACGTCCGCGAGCTCGTCGATGAACGTCGGGCAGCTCGCGCACCGGCAGCGCTTCGACGCGCGCTTCGGCGGCAGCGACCACGGCGAGGTGTCGAGGCCGCACGTCGGCTCGCCACTCCCGCTCCATGATCGGGACGGCGTGGTGCACGGTCCCCGGGTTGATGCCCGCAAGCGTGCGCGGGGATCGGATCAGGTGCCAGAGCATCCTCGGCATGTTGCGGGCGAAGGCCCCGGGGGTGGCCCAATTGAGGGTGTAGAAGTACCAACCGTTGACGACGACGTGGTACGGCCGCGGGACGCGTTGCCCGAGGATCCTCAGATAGTCGGCATGCGTCCGCTCCTCCATCGCGGTCAGCAGCCAGGACTCGAAGAGCGGCGTCACCGGCTCGGAGATCCATTCGGCGAACCGAAGCTGGCGGCTGTACGCCCCGGCGGCCGGTGGCTCCCAGGACACGTCCGGTGGCAGGGCGGTCATGGGCCGGGCCTGCAGGATCCAGAGCGCGCCGGCCTCGTCGATCGCCCATTCCACGTCCTGCGGTACGCCCCGGTCGACAGCGATCCGGAGCGCTTCGCGCGCGACCAGCTCGGCCTGGCGGCCATCGATAGCGTCCTCCGGGTGGCGCCGCGGCTCCACCGCGCCGTTCCGCACCGCCCACTCGTCCCCGATCGCAGCACCCGAAACGAGTCGCTCGCCCGTTCCGCGGACGGCGGTCACGATGGTCGTGGCCCGGTCGCCGCTGATCGGGTCCGCGGTCAGGGCGACGCCGGCCGCGGCGGCTGGGACCATGCGCTGCACGATGACCGCCATGCTCCGATCGCTCTCGGGGGCGTAGGCGTCGGCCCTCGTGCTGCGGGCGCTGGCGCGGACGCGCTCGACGGCATCCGCCAGGTCCGCGACCTCGACCTCGAGGACGGTGTCGTACATGCCCGCATGCGATCGCTGCATGCCGTCTTCGTCGCCCGCGCTCGATCGCACCGCGAACGGGCCTTCCCCCAGCTCGGCGACAGCCGTGCGCACAAGCGCTGGCTCGGCCGGAGCGTTGGTCCTCGACGCGGAAAACACGACGCCATCTGGAACGGGGAACCCGGCTGCCAAAAGCGCCCCCAGGCTTGCGGCCTTGCCGCCGACCTCTGCGACATCGGCCTGCTCGGGCCGACGCGTCCGAGGAGCCGCGCGGACTTGAATGGTCACGCCGTCCTCCTCTGCGCCGCGCTGAGCGCCGCGCGCACAATCCAGTCGACGTCGTCCGCCGCCTCATCCACCGATGACCCGATCTGGTCGCGCCAGATCCGAAGGGCCGACGACGACGTGAGAATGGCCAGGACCCGCGCCAGCCGGCTTCGCTCCGCCTCCGGCACAGATGCCCCGATCGCATCGGTGAATCGATGGATGCGTTCGTATCGGCTGGGCATGACGGCCTTGCGGACCTCAGCAGCCACCGGGCTGGCCATTGCCGCCATGGCCAGAGCGTCGTTGGTGTCAAGGCCGTCGAACATCCTACGGACGAATTCGTGCAGGTCGTCGAGCGAGCTCGGGTCAGGCACCTGGTCGAGTCCGACCCGCCGACCGATGTGGGAGTGCAGGGCCGCCAGCAGCTCGGCCTTCGATCCGAAGTGGCGGTACACCGTCGGGACCGAAACGCCAGCCTCGCGAGCCACCGCCGGTATCGAGAGGCTGGCGACACCCCGCGCCATGACCCGAAGCGTCGCGTCGAGGATCCGGGCACGGGTTTCTCGGCCTGCTGCGCCCGCAGTTCACTGCGGTACTCCCGCATCGGCTCTTTCGCGATAGGCTTCATGTAGTGAATATAGGAACCCTGTCAAGGTGCGAGCGACGGGCCGCGAGCCGTCGAGACGCCATGATGAGCAGGTGAGCGACGAGGCGGTTGTCAGTCGCCACCGAGCGGCTGAGCGGCGCGAGGCAGCGTGTTTCCTGAAGAGTCTTTCCTGTACGCGGTGGCGGGGCGAGCCTCAGCCTGGCCGGGCTGGCCGGCCTGGTGCGAGGCTTCGCCGAACCAGTGGTGGCGACGTCAGCGCGCTGGATCGGTTCAGGCTGCGCGAGATCGTCGAGTTCAGCTTCGCGGTCGCGCTCTTCGCACTGGCTCTGATGCCGCTGGCGGCGACCACGGGATCGACAGAGCTGGCGGTTCGCATCCTCAGCGCCGCCGTCTCGGGTACGGCTGGTTCGCCGTGCGGGCGGGAGATAGCCGTCCGCCGCTTCCTTTCGGCTGGAGTTCGTCGTCGGCCTGCTGAACGCCGCTCGCTCGCGATCACCGCGATCATCGGAGTGGTCGCAGGCGCGCACGGTCGTCGCCCAGTGGCTGCTGCTGCTCTTGCTTGTCCGACCGATGATCGCCTTCGTGATGTGCTCATCTCTTCGACGGCGCGGGCCTAGATTGAGGACGTACCGAACGCCCGTGCTATCCTCGACAGCGAAGCGTTGACGCGGGAGCAGTACGCGACGCGCCTCGTTCACGAGCGAGCCGGGATGGTGGGAGCCGGCGGATCGAGGAGCGCGGAACTCGCCCGTCGAGCAGCCCGGTGACGAGCCGGGCCGGGTGGCGACCGATACAGCGCCGACGAGTGGACCGACGGAATCCGTGGGGTTGTAGCTCAGCTGGGAGAGCACCTGCATGGCATGCAGGGGGTCGGGGGTTCGAGTCCCCCCAGCTCCACCAACCTCCGCATCGCCGGGGGCAGGCGGTCAAGCTCAGGTGGTACCGCGAAGTGTGAGCCCCTTCGTCCTGGCAGACGGAGGGGCTCGTTGTCTGTCCGAGAGGAACGACCGATGATCATGACCGGAAGCGGCGAAGCAAGGACGGCCCGGGACGGCCGACATTGGACACTGCGCCCGGCCCGCCCCACCGATGGTCGTTCCCTGGCGCGCCTCTTCGCGGACGTGCGCGCCGAGGGCCGTTGGCTGATCACCGCCCCAGGCGCGGTGAGCGAGCCGTCCGAGGCCTTCTGGATCAGCGAGATGGTTCGCGCCGGCGAGCACCTCGTCCTCGTCGCGGAGGCCGACTCGGAGGTGGTCGGCAACATCCTGGTGACGGTCGACCGCGGAGTGGCCACCGAGCACATCGGCGTGCTGTCCATCACGATCGCCGATGGCTGGCGCGACGTCGGCATCGGCTCCGAGCTGGTGGCTGCCGCCCAGCGCTGGGCCGTCGACCGCGGCCTGCGCAAGCTGAGCCTGGGGGTCTTCCCGGAGAACGAGCGCGCAATCGCCGTCTACACCAAGCTCGGGTTCGTCCAGGAAGGACTCCGGCGCCGGCAGTACCGCACCGGCGACACGCTGCGCGACGAGATCCTGATGGCCTGGTTCCCGGACGAGGCCGACGCATGACCACCGAGACGACGACCCGCACGCAGCGCCCGGACCGATACGATCCCGGCCAGCTTCGAGCAGAAGTGGCGAGACCGATGGGAGGCCGATGCGCTCTACGCCACGCACGACGACGACCCGCGTCCGAAGCGCTACGTCCTGACGATGTACCCGTACCCGTCAGGTGACCTGCACATCGGCCACTGGTACGCCATGACCGGGCCGGACATCGTGGCCCGGATGCATCGGATGCGTGGCGAAAACGTCCTGTTCCCGATGGGCTTCGACGGGTTCGGTCTGCCCGCGGAGAACGCGGCGATCGACCGCGGAATCCATCCCGCGACATGGACGTACGCCAACATCGACACGATGCGTCGCCAGATGCGGCTCATGGGCGCGTCGTTCGATTGGGCGCGCGAGGTCGTGACCTGCGACCCCTCCTATTACCGCTGGCAGCAGTGGCTGTTCCTGAAGCTGTACGAGGCAGGCCTGGCCTACAAGGCCATGGGCGCGGTCGACTGGTGCCCGAAGGACAAGGTCGTGCTGGCGCGCGAGCAGGTCGTGGGCACCGAGCGGCGCTGCTGGCGCTGCAATACCCAGGTCGAGAAGCGTGATCTGGAGCAGTGGTGGTTCCGGATCACGAACTACTCCGACGAGCTGCTGAACTTCGACGGGCTGGACTACCCCGAGCCGATCCGGCTCATGCAGACGAACTGGATCGGCCGGTCGGAGGGTGCCGAGATCGACTTCTCGACCGAGCCCGACGACGTCGAGCCGATCCGCGTCTTCACGACGCGACCGGACACCGTGTTCGGCGCCACGTTCATGGTCCTGGCGCCGGAGCACCCGCTCGTCTCGGTGCTGACGACGCGACGACCGGCGCGACGAAGTCGAGGCCTACGTCGACCGAGCGCGCGCCGGGCGACCGAGATCGATCGGTTGAACACCGAGCGGGAGAAGACCGGGGTGTTCATCGGCGCGTACGCCATCAACCCGATGACGAACGAGCGGATCCCGATCTGGATCGCCGACTACGTGCTGCCCGGCTACGGAACCGGCGCGATCATGGCCGTCCCCGCCCACGACGATCGTGACTACGAGTTCGCCACGAAGTTCGACCTGCCGATCCGATACGTCGTGGCGCCCGCCTCCGGCGAGCTGGCCGACGGGGAGGCGTTCGTCGCGCACACCGCCGACGAGGTGCTCATCGAATCGGGCGAGTTCAGCGGCATGCCCGCCGCCGAGGCCATCGGCGCGATCACGAGCGCCCTCGAGGCGCGACGGCAGGGCGGCTTCGCGGTCACGTACCGCCAGCGGGACTGGGTGGCGGGGCGACAGCGCTACTGGGGCGCGCCGATCCCGATCGTCTACTGCGACGAGCACGGCGCGCAGCCGGTGCCCGAGGACCAGCTGCCGGTCGTGCTGCCGACCGACGTGGACTTCGCCTCGACCGGAGTGTCGCCGCTCCAGTCGCACGCCGAGTTCCTGAACGCCACCTGCCCAACCTGCGGCGGCGTGGCCCGGCGCGAGACGGACACGATGGACACGTTCGTGGACTCGTCCTGGTATTTCCTGCGCTACTGCTCGCCCCAGGCCACCGATGCGCCGTTCCATCGCGACGAGGTCGAGCGCTGGATGCCGATCGAGCTCTACACCGGCGGCGCGGAGCACGCGGTGATGCACCTGATGTACTTCCGCTTCTTCACGAAGGCGCTGCGCGACATCGGGCTCGATCGGCTTCGGCGAGCCGACCTTGAAGCTGCGCAACCAGGGCCAGATCCTCGGCGCCGATCACAACCGCATGAGCAAGTCGCGAGGCAACGTCCAGGCGCCCGACGACCTCGTCGCGCGCTACGGCTCGGACACGATCCGCGCCTTCCTGATGTTCATCGGTCCGTGGGACCAGGGTGGGCCGTGGAGCCCGTCGGGGATCGACGGCATCCATCGCTGGCTGGCTCGCGCCTGGGGAGCCGCGATCGCGCGCGAGGGCTCAGCGAGCGACGCCCGAGCGGGAGCGCGGTCTGCGACGGGCCGCGCATGTCGCCATCGGGGAGGTCTCGGCCGACATCACCGAGATGCACTTCAACACGGCCGTCAGCCGTCTCATGGAGCTGACGAACGCGCTCGTCAGGGCTCGCGAGGTGGGCCTGGCCGGGACCGACGGCCTACGCCGAGGCTGCCGACATCCTCGTCCAGCTCATGGCGCCCATCACGCCCCACGTCGCCGAGGAGCTGTGGGAGCGGCGGGGGCACGCGTACAGCGTTCACACCGGCGGCTGGCCCGTCGCGGATGCGTCTCTTGCCGCGGCGGAGACGATCGAGCTGCCGGTCCAGGTCGATGGGAAGCTGCGCGACCGCCTGGTCGTCACGCCCGACACGCCGGCTGCGGAGATCGAGGCCATGGCGCTCGCTTCGGAGCACGTCCAGCGCTACCTCGCGGGGCGCGCGCCGGCCAAGGTCATCCAGATCCCCGGCCGCCTGGTCAACGTCGTCACCCCACGGTAAGGGCGCGGTAAGGAGCCGGTAAGGCTCGGCGCGATAACGTGGCGTCCTGCTTCCGGGGCCCGACGCCGAGTGCCCGGGCGCCGGGTTCCGGACGCAGGCTCGCTCGACTCAGCTCGCCTCCACACAGGAGGCCGCCGTGTCCCGCTCCGATCGCATCTTCGTCGCCACCATCGGCGGGACCGTGGTCCTCGCTCTCGCCGCCGGGCTGGTGCTCTTGGCTCCCTTCGGAGCATCGACGTCGGGGACGTCGGACGCAGCCCTACTGCTGGCGCCGTCGGCGTCGGGATTGAACCCCACGCCGAGTGCGGCCCCCGGCGTGATCGTGGTCGACGTGGCCGGCGCGGTCGGCCAGCCCGGCGTCCACGAGCTGCCTGCCAGACGCACGCGTCGCCGATGCCATCGAGGCCGCCGGTGGCTTCGCGACCGATGCCGACCTCGACGCGGCGTCCGACGCTCAACCTCGCGCAGCCGCTGGTGGACGGCCAGCAGGTCCGCGTGCCACGCCTTGGCGACGGCGTCGTGGCCATCGGTGCCCTCCGCGCCCGCAGGTGCCGAAAGCGGTGGCGGCAGCGCCGGTGGCCTCGTCAACGTGAACACGGCAACGCCCGAGGAGCTCGAGGCCCTGCCGGGCATCGGCGCGGTGACGGTCCAGAAGATCGTCGCGGCCCGACAGGAGCGGCCGTTCAGCTCGCTCCAGGACATGGTCGATCGCGGGGTCATCCACCGCGGCCAGCTGGAGGACATCACGGGGCTCGCGACGACGGACTGAGCCGAGCCCGTGGGTGCAGCGCGGTTCGTCCTGCCGGCGACGCTGGCGGGCGTCGCCACCGGGATCCTGGCGGCCGACGCCGTTGCGCTCTCGCCAGCGCCGATGCTCCTGGCCGGCGCCGCACTCCTCGTACTGGGGATGGCCGTGCCTCGTGCCGGGTGGCTCGCGCTCGCCGGAGTCGCCTGCCTCGCCGTGGGGACCGGAGCATGGCGGGCGAAGCACGGGGCGGACGTGCCACCGGGTGCGATGTCGGTCGCCAGCCTCGCCGATGGGGCGGAGCACGAGATCGTCGGCACGGTCATCGACGATCCACGGCCGCGCGGCGACCGGCTCCAGCTCGTCCTGGGTGACCTCGGGTCCGGCTGGAGCGGGTCACCGGCTCGCTTCTCGGGGATCGCCTGCTCGTCTGGCTGCCGCGAGGTCTCGACGCGGCCACCGGCGATCGGCTGCGGATCGTCTCGGAGATCGAGATGGCCGAGGACTTCGACGGCTTCGCCTACCGCGAGTACCTGGCGCGCCAGGGCATCGGCGCGATCGCGCGCGCTCGCTCGGCCGATGTGCTTCCCGGCGACAGGCGGCCCGGCTCCCGCGCTGGCGGGCATCCGGGCGACGCTGCTCGGCGGCCTGAACGACCTGGTCCCCGAGCCGCGAGGCGGCCCTCGGTGCGGGAATCCTGCTCGGGGTCCGCGCGTCGATCGCTCCGGAGATCAACGACGCATTCGCGACCGCCGGCCTCACCCACGTCGTCGCCATCAGCGGCTGGAACATCGCCATCGTCGCCGCGCTGGTGACGGCCGCGGTCAGCCCGCTTGGCCGGCGCCCGGGTGGGCGCTGGACGACCGCGATCGTGGCTGCGTCGGCGGTCGGTGGCTACGTGATGCTGACCGGGGCCAGTCCATCGGTCGTGCGAGCCGCGCTCATGGCCGGCGCGATGCTCGTCGCGCGGCTCGGCGGGTCGCGTGCCCACGCCGCATCGGCTCTCGCGCTGGCGGCGCTCGTCATGCTGCGTCGCCGCGCCGCCGGTGCTGTGGGACGTCGGATTCCAGCTCTCGCTGCTCGCCACGGCCGGGCTCATCTGGTTCGGCGGAGCGGTCGAGGCTCGCCTGCCGAGCACGTGGCCGGCGTGGATCCGCGAGCCGATCGCGCTGACCCTCGCCGCCCAGCTCACGACTCTGCCCGTCATCATCGTCAACTTCGAGCGGCTCTCGCTCGTCGCCCCGATCGCGAACGTCCTCGTCGTCCCATTCGTGCCGGTGGCGATGCTGTTCAGCGCGGTGGCGGCACTCGTCGGCGGCGCGGATGCCGCGTTCCACGTCCCGCTGATCGGCGACGCGGCCACATGGCTCGCCGGGGGCGCCGCCTGGATGACGCTGTGGGTGATCGTCTCGCTCGGAACCGCGGCCGCGGCCGTGCCGTTCGCCGCCGTCGACGTCAGCCTCCCGGCCCCCTTCGCCATCGCCTGGTTTCCGCTCCTGGCACTCGGCACATGGGCGCTGCGCAGTGAGGAGAGGCTTCCCGAGCGAGAGCCGATCAGCGACCCCGGCCGAGCAGCCGCCATCGCGGCTCGCCTGCTCCGACCCCTGCCCGTCCTGGGCGCCGTTGTGGCTGTGCTGCTCAGCGTCACGCTGGCGACGCGACCTGATGGACGGCTCCACATCACCGTGCTCGCGATTGGCCAGGGTGATGCCATCCTGGTCGAGGCGCCGAACGGGGCCACCATGCTCGTCGACGGAGGGCCCGACCCCGAGCTCACCCTGCGGCGCATCGGCTCCAACCTGCCCTTCTGGGTCGCGCCGGATCGACCTGCTCGTCCTGAGCCACCCGCACCAGGACCACGTCGCCGGCCTGGTCGAGGTCCTCGACCGCTTTCGGGTCGGCGCCGTCATGGACGCCGGCATCGCCTTCGACAATCCGGCGTACGAACGGCTTCTGGCCGATGCGGCCGCCGCCGGCATCCCCGTCGTGCTCGCCCGCGCGGGCGCAGAGATCGCGCTCGACCCGACGACCGCGCTGCGCATCGTGTACCCCAGCGACGCCGATGCGAGCGCGCCCCTCCCCGATGGCGACATCAACAACGGATCGGTGGTGCTCGAGATCCGCCACGGCGCGTTCCGGGCGCTCCTCACCGGCGACGCGGAGGCACCGGTCGAGTCGGCGCTGGTCGCGCGTGGCGCGCTCGGGCCGGTCGACCTGCTCAAGGTCGGGCACCACGGCTCGAACTCGTCGTCGACCACCAAGTTCCTCGAGGCCGTTCGTCCCAGCGTCGCGGTCATCTCCGCCGGGGTCGACAACGAGTACGGGCACCCCGCGCCGGAGACGCTCGCCGCCCTCGCGAACGTGCGCCGTCTTCCGGACCGACCTCGATGGCGACGTCGAGATCGCGACCGACGGGGCGACCTTCCAGGTCCGGACCGATGCGGGCTGGCACGGCTCCGTTCCGGTGCAGGCGGCGACGCTCACCGGTAGCATCGGGCCATGGCCGTTCCGGACCGCTCCACCGCCCTTCGCCTGCTCGACGAGGCCGAGCTTCCCGAGGGCATCGTGGTCCACTCTCGTGGGGTGGCCCGGGTCGCGGTGGCCGCCGCCGGCCTCGTCGCCGAGGCGCAGATCCCAATCGACGGCGCGCTCGTCGAGGCTGCCGCGCTCCTGCATGACATCGACAAGGCCGAGATCGCCCGCACCGGCGGTGAGCATGGGATCGTCGGCGCGCTGCGGCTCGAGGCAGCCGGCTACGCCGAGCTCGCGATGCCGGTCGCCTCCCACCCGGTCACCGCGCTCCTCGACACGGACCGCCATCCCAATCGGCTGGCCGTCGGTCATCGTGGCCATCGCCGATCGCCACGTGGCTCAGGAGTTCATGACCATCGACGAGCGCCTGGACGACATGCAGCGGCGACACCCGGAGCACGCCGCACATGTCGAGATGGCCCGTCGTCCTGCCCACGCGCTCGAGGACGAGCTGGCCACCGCAACGGGGTTGTCGAGCGACGAGCTCGTCGAGCGACTGCGCGCGGCGTGGGCGATCGACGCGTGACCGTCTCACTGCTGCTCGTGCATGGCGACGACGGCTTCGGGCTCGATGCCGCGGTCCGCGAGTTCGCCGCCGAGATCGGCGCCAGCGATCGCGTGGACATCACCCCGGACCGCTCGCCGGACGAGGCCGCCATCGATCGCGCGCGGCTCGAGGCCGGGACGGTCGGGATGTTCGACACCAGCCTCGCCGTCCTGCGCCAACCGCTGCGCGCAGCGGGGCGCTCGAACGCGAGCGCGGAACGCTTGCTCAGCCTCGTTACCGATCTGCCCGAGGGCTCGGCCCTTGCCCTTGTCGAGGAGCGGCCCTCGCGCGACCTGGCCAAGCCACCGGCGCTCCTGAAGCGCCTCAACGACGCCGTGAAGTCGCGGGCCGGCCGGGTGGAGCAGCACGACGCCCCTCGGAGGGGCGAGCTGCGAGCCTGGATCACGCGACACGCGGCCATCATCGGCATCCCGATCGAGATCCGGGCGGCCCACGTGCTTGCCGAGCGCATCGGGGGCGCCATCTGGGAGAGCGACGTCGAGCGCGGCGAGATGACGCGGATCGCCGACTCCGAGCTCCGCAAGCTGGCCACCTACGCCGGCGACCGGCCGATCACCGCGGATGACGTGGCGGCCGTGAGCCCGGACACGCGGCCCTCGTCGGTCTTCGCGATCACGAACGCCGTGGACCGTCGGGAACCTGCGGCCGCGGCGGAAGCCCTGCGCCGGGCGCTGGAAGAGGGACAGCCGGGGCTCCGCATCCTGGCCTCGCTGTCGGGGCGCGTCAGCGACCTCATCGTGGCGCGCGACCTGGCCGCCCGGAAGACACCGCCGAGCGAGATTGCGAAGCGCATCGCTCGCGGCAATGCGCGCATGGCGGAGCGCCTCGTGGATGCGGCGAAGCGCTACCGGGGAGAGGAGCTGGAGGCGATGCTCGCCGGCCTGTTCGAGGTCGATCTGGCCATCAAGTCGAACGTGATGGACGAGAAGCCGGCGCTGGCCGCCTGGATGGGCGAGTACCTGCTGGCGCCGCGGCAGGGCTGAGGCGGCCTTGCCGGATCGTATATACGAATACGATCGGCTGGAAGGAGTCAGCTAGGCGGCGGGCGCCTGGCCGGCCTGACCGGCGTGGCCGGCGAGGACGCGATCGGACTCGATCGCGAACGTGCAGCGTGCCCCGTCGAGGCCCAGGATGCCGATGAGCTGCTGGTCGACGTACAGCTGCCGGCACGGCACGCACAGCGCGCCGGGGATGGCGAAGAAGAGTCGCTCCTCGGCCTCGGGATCGCGGAAGACCGTGTCGAAGACGCTCGTCAGGAGCGCGCCGCTGCAGAAGCGGCAGGTCTCGATCGGTCGGGCACGTCGCGTGGTCATGGCAGCGAGAATGCGAATCGAGGGCCGCTCGTCTCAATGGGACCGATGGGCCATGCCCTCGGGGGCATCCGGTACTTCCGGCGAGGCGCCGGTCAGACGACGCGAACGACCTGCGCGGCCTTGCTCCAGAGGCGCTCGAGGCCGTAGAACTCACGCTCGTCGGGCGCGAAGACGTGGACGATGACCGCGCCGTAGTCGAGCAGGACCCAGCGGGCGGAGGCGCGGCCCTCGGTGCCGAGCGGGCGGATGCCGTCGTCACGAAGCTCGTCGACGATCGCACCGGCCAGGGCCTGGACCTGGCGATCGGAGCGGCCCGGACATGATCACGAAGAAGTCGGCCATCGTCGTCAGCTCGGCGGTGCGCAGCAGGACGATGTCGTTGCCCTTCTTGTCGGACGCGATCTCGACGATCCGATGCGCCAGCTCGGCGGCATCGGTCGGGATCTCCACGCGCTCCGGATCGGTCAGGTCGGGCTGCTCCTTCATCCGCGACGGTAGAGCCCACGCTCGACGATGAGCTCCTCGACGCCGCGCGGCACAAGGTAGCGGATGGCCTGCCCGGCCGCCACCCGGCGCCGGATCTCGGATGCTGCTGACGTCGAGCGATGGACCGGCCAGCAGATGGATCCGCGACGCGTTCGCCCCGAACCGCTCCTCGAGCGCGGACCGATCGGGCAGCCGCTGCCCGGATCGCGGCCCGACGACCCACTCGATCCGCTCGAGGAGCGCATCGGGCTCGCGCCAGGTGTCGATCAGCGCGAGCGAGTCGGCGGCCATGAGCAGGTACAGGGTCGCATCGGTGCCGTAGGTGCGCAGCAGCTCGTCCACGCTGTCGATGGTGTACGAGGGGCCAGGCCGCTCCATCTCGATCAGGGTCAGGTCGAACAGGTCGTCGCCGGCGATCGCGAGGCGCGTCATCAGCAGCCGATCGGTCGCCTTCGTCACGAGTGTCGGCGCCCTTGTGCGGCGGCTGGGCTGCGGGCATGAACAGCACGCGGTCGAGGCCGATGGCGTCCGCCGCCAGCGTCGCCAGCCACAGGTGGCCGACGTGCGGCGGGTCGAACGTGCCGCCCAGGATGCCGATGCGCCGCGGCGCGCCCTCGACGGTCTCGCGCCTGGGCGTCGCGATGCGGTGAACGCCAGCGTCACTCCTCGCCCCACTCGAGCTCGGCGCGCCCGATGCGTACCGTCGTCCCGGGACCGGCGCCGCGGCGGCGCAGCTCGACGTCGATGCCGAGCCGTTCGAGCAGACGCCAGAACCGGTCGCGGGACTCGTCGTTCTCGAATTCGGTCCGAGAGGCGGCGATCTCGACGCGACGACCGCGCACCCGGAAGTCGTTCCCCTCGGCCACGACCTCCCAGCCCGACGCGAGCGGGTCGAAGCGATGCACCGCCATCTCCTCGGGCACGGCCTCATCGCGTTCGGCGGCCTCTTCGAGGGCGGTCTCGAGGCGAGCCTGGAGCGTGTCGAGCCCGGTGCCGTCGTGGGCGCTGACCCCGACGGCGTCGGGCAGGTCGCGCCGGAGCTTCGGCCACCGCTCGCGCACCTCGGGCAGATCGAGCTTGGTGACGACGAGCGTCATCGGGCGCTCGATCGAGGTTCGGATCGTGGAGTCGCAGCTCCTCGGCGACGGCCTCCCACTCTGCGACCGGATCGTCCGCGGCGCCGTCCACGACGCCCGACGATCACGCGCGTGCGCTCGACGTGGCGCAGGAACTGATGGCCCAGCCCGCGCCCCTCGCTGGCGCCCTCGATGAGCCCCGGGACGTCGGCGATGACCGCGGTCCGCTCGCCGTCCTCGTCGAGCGCCATGACCCCGAGGTTCGGCGTGATCGTGGTGAACGGGTAGTTCGCCACCTCCGGCCGCGCCTCGGTCAGCGCGGCGAGCAGCGTCGACTTGCCGGCGTTCGGTGCGCCGACCAGGCCGATGTCGGCGATGAGCTTGAGCTCGAGCTCGACCCAGCGCTCCTCGCCGGGGGTGCCCTTCTCGTAGTGCGTCGGCGCGCGATTTGTGGGCGTCGCAAAGCGGGCGTTGCCGCGGCCACCTCGGCCGCCCTTGGCGACGACCAGGCGCGCATCGGCCTCGAGCAGGTCGCCGAGCCAGGCGCCGTCCTCGGAACGGGCCACCGTGCCCGGCGGGACGCGGACGATGACGTCGGGGGCGCTGCGGCCGTGGGACCTGCGACCGGTGCCCCGACCGCCCGGCCGCGGCGCGGATGTGGCGCCGGCGCTTGAAGTCTCCGAGCGTCGTCATGCCCGCCTCGACCTGGAGGATCACGCTCCCGCCGTGGCCGCCGTCGCCGCCATCGGGGCCACCGCGCGGGACGTGGGCCTCGCGACGGAAGGTGTTCGCGCCATCACCGCCGGCCCCGGCCGAGACGTGGATGCGCGCGCGATCAGCGAAGCCGGGCATCGACAGCTGGTACGGCGTGGTCACGCCGTCGTTTCGGGGGGCAGGTCCGCTGCCGGCGACCTAGAGGTAGCGCAGCGGATTGTCGATGACGCCGTTGACGATGACCTCGAAGTGGACATGCGGCCCGGTGCAGGTGCCCGTGCAGCCGACGCCGCCGATGGCCTGGCCGGCCCCGACGTAGGTTCCGACTCCGACCCAGATGGAGCCGAGGTGGTTGTAGACCGTCTGCATCCCGCCACCGTGATCGATGGCGATGACGAATCCGCCCCCGTTGTTGCGCCAGCCGGCCCACGTGACGGTGCCGGCCTTGGCGGCGACGACGGTGGAGCCGGGCGAGGCGGCGATGTCGAGCGCAAGGTGGCCTGCGTGGTAGTACTGGCTGATCGAGCCGCCCAGGACCGGCCAGACAAGCGCGCCCGAGGTGGGCACGGGCTGCGCGACGCGGACGGTCGGTGCGGTTCCGGTGGTGCCACCGGTGGACGTCGATGCCGACCCGATGCCGTTGTTCATCGGCGCCGCGAGGGGGGTGGCGTCCGGGTCGACCGGAACCGGGGTCGGGAGCGGAAGGCTGGCGCCGGAGGCGCCGCGGTCGAGCGCCGGCGGGTCGCTCGACGGCAGGATCGAGCATGTAGGACTCGGAGGAGAGGTCGGCGTCGGGCTGCGCGGCGCCGTTGGCGCGGGAGATGAGGGCGATGAACGCGGCGTCCGATGTCGGGCCGTGCCCATCGTGGCCGCCTCGGGTGCTCGTCAATGCGCCGAGCGCCGCCACCATCACGATGCTCACCACCATGACGTGGGCGATCATCCGGGTCGGCAGGCTGCTCTGGCCGATGCGGCGTACGAGCTGTCGCGGATCAGGCAATAGAGAGCGGCTCCGTTTGCACGGTTGTCCTGGTCGTTGCGGCGGCTCGGCCCGTCCCGTCTGATCCGTTTCCGGATCCCTCTCCCGGCGACCGGTGGCGATGAGCCTCGGCAATGCTAGCAGCGCCCTCGCGTTTGCGGCAACCCATATTCCGCCATGCCCACTGGGACCAACGAGCCATGCGGGGTGCGGTCATGACCGGTTCAGTCCGCTTCGCTGCGGAGCTGGAGCGAGGCTGACCCGAGATCCGTCAGGTCGAACGCCTCCGCGCTCAGGCCGATCCAGGCCAGCGCCCGTCCCGCTGGCGGCTCCGGCAGCTCGACCGCGACCACCACCGACTCCCCGGGGCCAAGCGATGGAACATCGGCGTCCAACGGGGTGAGCGCTTCAGGTGCCGCCGGGAGGTACGGCAGGTCGGAGGCCTCCCAGCCGACGACCAGCCGCATCCCCTGCGGCCATGCTTCGGTCCCGGTGTTGGTGAGCCGGAGCTCCACCCCGGCGTCGGGCAATCGGGCGCGCCTCGACCAGCGGGCCGCTGCCGGCCAGCTCGGGCGGGAGGGCGCCCGGCTCCTCACCCGCCGAGCCCGACGCGCGCCGCGACCTGCCGCCGACCGAGGTACTCGACCAGGCCGTCGAACAGGCCGCCGGCGATCGCGTCCTGCCCCTCCGCGGTGGCGAGCAGATCGTGCTCCTCGCGGAGCGTGATGGAGCCCACCTCGGACAGCGCGCCCGGCATCTGGAGTGCGCGGTGCGGCTTGCACCAGGTGTCGCCGGGGATCTCGCACGTGTCGGTGTCCCGCCACTCGCGGCTGATGACGTAGAAGGCGACGGCATCGGTGCCGCGATCCTGCCGGTCGTAGGTGGCCAGCGGCTCGAGCGCTTCGACGACGCCGTCCTGGAGCGCCGATCGGCCAGGTCGCCGCTGGCCACACCCCAGGTGGTCTCGTCGTCGAAGAACGTCTCGCTGGCGGCGATCTCGTAGACGACGTCGCCCTCGATGATGGCGTTGATGTGCACGCTGACGAAGACGTCGGCCCCGACGAGGTTGGCGAGGTCGATGCGTGCCTGGAGCTCGTCGCGGGTGCGGATCCGGCCGCTCTCCTCGAAGCCGGCATTGCCGTCGCCGTCGACGTCGCGCCAGGGCGGACCGGCGCACCCGAGATCGGGGTAGTCGTCCCCGGCCAGCGCGACGTCGGCGTCACGGATCATCACGACGCCGATTCCGTCCGCGACGAGCCGGTCCCGCAGGCGCTGCGCGATCGCGAGGGTCAGCGTCTTCTCGGCCAGCTCCACCCCGCGCTCGGACGGGTCCGGGACGCCCCAGTCCAGGCAGCCGCCGTGGCCTGGGTCGATGGCCACGACGATCGCTCCCGGGTTGGGCTCGTACACGACGCTGTCCGATCCCGGTGCCGGCTGGACGAGCCCGGCAGGCTCGCTCGGCACGGCAGACGGCTCGACCGATGCGGGCGCCGACGTGGCTTCCGAGGGGCTCGGCGAGGCATCGGCGCCGCAGCCGGCCAGGATGGCGACGAGCAGCGCCGCGACACCGATGACGCGAAGGCGGTCAGGCATGCGGGGGCAGGGTCAGGAGCGCTCGGAGGCCTCGACGCTCTTCGACAGGCTGACGAGGAACTCGGCGTTGTCCTTGGTCTTGCCGAGGCGCTGCATGAGGAGCTCGATTCCCTCGTTCGGGCCGAGGGCGCTCAGCATCCGACGCATCGTCCACACCATCCGCAGCTCGTTCTCGTCGAGGAGCAGCTCCTCGCGGCGGGTGCCTGAACGCAGGACGTCGATGGCCGGGAAGATCCGCTTCTCACTGAGCTTGCGGTCGAGCGCGAGCTCCATGTTGCCGGTGCCCTTGAACTCCTCGTAGATGACGTCGTCCATCCGGCTGCCGGTGTCGACGAGACATGTGGCGATGATCGTGAGCGATCCACCGCCCTCGATGTTGCGAGCGGCACCGAAGAACCGCTTGGGCGGGTAGAGCGCGACGGGATCCACGCCGCCCGAGAGCGTCTTGCCCGATGCCGGCAGGGCCAGGTTGTAGGCACGCGCCAACCGGGTGATCGAGTCCAGCAGGATGACCACGTCTCGACCGGTCTCGACCTGGCGCTTGGCGATCTCGAGGCACATCTCCGCCACGCGGGTGTGGTTCTCGGTCGGCTCGTCGAACGTCGAGGAGTAGATCTCGCCGTCGACGTTGCGCTGCATGTCGGTGACTTCCTCGGGGCGCTCGCCGATGAGCGCGACCATGAGGTACGCGTCCGGGTTGTTCTCGGTGATCCCGTGGGCGATGTGCTTGAGGACGGTCGTCTTGCCGGCCTTGGCCGGCGACAGGATCAGTCCGCGCTGCCCCATGCCGATGGGGCTGATGAGGTTGATCAGCCGCTGGGTCAGGTTCTTCTGGTCGGTCTCGAGGTCGAACATGTCGTCGGGGAAGACCGGGACCAGCGCGTCGAAGTTCGGGCGACGCTTGGCGACCTCCGGCTCGACCCCGTTGACGGTGTCGACGCGCAGCATGCCCCAGTACTTCTCCTGGTCCTTCGGCTGGCGGGTCTGGCCGGTCACCCGGTCGCCGGTGCGCAGGCCGAAGCGACGAACCTGCGAGGAGCTGACGTAGATGTCCTGGTTCGACGGCATGACGCCGTTCACCCGCAGGAACCCGAAGCCCTCGTCGACGATCTCGAGGATGCCGTCGGCGGTACCGGGCTGGCCGTTGCGGTCCTTCGGCTGGCTCGGGGCCAGCGGGACGACGTCGAGCAGCTTGAGGACGAGGTCGGAATGCTCCAGCTCCTCGAACCCGGCGATCTCGTGCTCGGCCGCCAGCTCCCGCAGCTCATCGACCGACTTCGCCTGGAGGTCGGCGAGGTTCAGGCCCTCGTCGTCGGCATCGGTCGGAAAGGGACCGGTGTAGATCGACGAGTACTGCCCTGAGGCATAGTCGTTGCGACGCCGCGGCGTGAAGCCACCGCGCTGGTTCTGGCGGCGCGGGGCGTTGTCGGGTCGCCGGCGCGAGCGGCGCCGCTGCTGCTGCGGTCGCGCTTCGTCGTTCATGCTCGCGAGACCTGGGTGGTGAGATTCATTGAGGGGCTGACCTCGGTGGGGGTGGGTTCGACGATGCGCATCCGCCTGCGGGTGTGACCCGATGTGGATGGGGGGTGATCCGTGGGATCAGACGCGGTCCGTGCGCGGGCAGCTGGGGTACGGAGCGATCACCTGTTCAGACCTTGCGGGTCCCGGCACGTGTGGTGATGTTGGGCCCGCCGTATCCGCTCATCTCCCCGATGAGCCGCGTCCGGATCTGACGCAGGACGGGTCTCCAGTCGAGCGCATCATACCCGAGTTGCGCAACTGCGTCCGCTCGGTTGGGCGCCGCGGCGACGCGGCCGAGCAGGTCGGCCGACGCGCCCTCGCGCCACCACCGCGGACCGGCGGAGGCCTCGAGCGCCTCGACGATCATCGCGGCGAGGATCGTGGCACTCAGGTCCGCGGCCGATGACCACGGCCGCGGGACTCCGGCGAGGTAACCCGCCTCCGCAACCGCAACGCCGGTCTGGTGACCGACGATGCCGGCGTAGTAGGCACGCTGGAGTGCGTCGTCATCGGTCTCGTGCAGGCGCTGCTCGTAGGTGAGGAACGCCGTCGCGCGGCGGAGCCGCCAGAGGCGCACGAACGCCGCGAAGTCGACGAATGCTGCGACCGCCGCGGCATCGAGGCGCATCTCGTCGGCGAGCCACTCCGGCGATCCGACCAGGCTGGCGCGGGCGCGACCGATCGCGTCACCGATCGTCGCGATCCCCCGCCGCCGGTCCGGCCGTCGCAAGTCCCTGCTCCGCGGCGCGCCACCCGGTGAGCGCGCCGACCGCGGCGCCGCCGCCGTCCCCGCCGCTCGCCGCGACGGCGCGCGCGACCTCGCGATCACCGAACCAGCTCGCCCACTCGCCGCCGCGCAGGGAGTGCCACAGGTCCGCCTCGCTGGCATCGCCCTGCTCGATCCCGATGAGCGCCAGGTGGCGGCGCAGGGCCGCGTAGTAGATCGTCTCCACGTGCACATCGAGGCGCGCAGCCTCCGCGGCCAGGTGTGCGGCATCCTCCGCGCCGGCAGCGGCCTCGTGAGCGGCCCTCCAGGCCGCGAGGCGTCGGGCGTAGAGCGGGTTCATCGCCTCCAGCCCATCCGCGTACGAGCCGTACAGCGAGCTCGCGAGCCGTGCGAGCCGAGATGCGAGCGATCTGCTCGGGCACCGCAGTCAGGGGTATGTGCTCGCTGCGCCAGACGACCACGGCGCGCGCCTCGGCCTCCGCGATGGCGCGATCGAGCTCCTCGTGGTCCGGAGCGGGGCGCCGTGCCGGCGTCCGGGCCGTCACGAAGGGGTCTCGACCGCCCGGGCAGCCTCGCGATCCGCGGCCGAGGCGCGCCGGCGGCCTCCAGTGGCCGACCGCGTCTTGCGCCACGGAGCCTGATGCGGCGCCGACGAAGTCGCGGAACAGCGGATGCGGGCGGTTGGGCCGGCTCTTCAGCTCGGGGTGCGCCTGGGTCGCCACGAACCAGGGATGGTCGACGCAGCTCGATGTACTCGACCAGGCGTCCGTCGGGCGAGACGCCGCTGAAGCGCATGCCCGCCGCCTCGAGCCGATCCCGGTACGCGTTGTTCACCTCGAACCGATGGCGATGGCGCTCGTAGGCGATCTCGGCTCCGTACGCGTCGCGCACCTTTGATCCTTCGTCGAGGCGAGCCGGATAGAGGCCGAGCCGCATCGTGCCGCCCTTGTCGGTGACATCGGTCTGATCGGGCATGAGGTCGATCACCGGGTGCTCGGTGAAGACGTTGAACTCGCTCGAGTTCGCGTCATCGGTGCCGAGCGCCTCCCGCGCGAACTCGATGACCGCGCACTGCAGCCCGAGGCACAGCCCGAGGAACGGGACGTTGTTGCGTCGCGCCCAGCGGATGGCGCGCACCTTTCCCTCCACGCCGCGGTACCCGAAGCCTCCCGGCACGACCACGCCCGAGACGCCGGCGAGCTCGTCGGCGACCTGCTCGGGCTCGATGCGCTCGAGGTGCTCGGCACGGATCCAGCGCACACGGACGTCGACGTTGTGGTGGAGCGCGGCGTGCTTGAGGGCCTCACCCACGCTGAGGTAGGCGTCGGGGAGCTCGGTGTACTTGCCGACGATCGCGATCTCGACCTCGGGCCGGGGCGTCCGAATGCGGGTGACCAGTTCCTGCCAATCGGCGAGGTCGGGCTCGGTCGCGGGGAGGTCGAGCTCACGCGTGATGAGCTTGCCGAGGCCGGCTCGCTCGAGCTGAATCGGCACCTCGTAGATGCTGCGCGCGGTCTTGAGGCCGATGACGGCGTGGACGTCGACATCGGTGAAGAGGCTGATCTTGTCGAGGATCTCGTCGTCGATCGGCTCGTCGCTGCGCAGGATGATGACGTCGGGCTGGATGCCGATGCCGCGCAGCGTGCTGACCGAGTGTTGCGTCGGCTTCGTCTTCAGCTCGCCGGTGGCGCCGATGGCGGGCAGCCAGGTGACGTGAACGTAGAGGACGTTGCGCCTCCCGACGTCCTTGCGCATCTGCCGGATCGCCTCGAGAAACGGGAGGGACTCGATGTCGCCGACCGTGCCGCCCACCTCGACGATGACCACCCCGTGCGCCGCCAGCCCGCTGCTCGCCACGCTGCCCGTGCCCTCGCGAGCGACCCGCGCGATGCGCTCCTTGATCTCGTTGGTGATGTGCGGGATGACCTGGACCGTGCCGCCGAGGTAGTCACCGCGGCGCTCCTTGGCGATGACGCTCTGGTAGATCCGGCCGGTCGTGACGTTGCTCGCCTGCGAGAGGTTTTCATCGATGAAGCGCTCGTAGTGGCCGAGATCGAGATCGGTCTCGGCGCCGTCATCGGTGACGAAGACCTCGCCGTGCTGATACGGCGACATCGTTCCGGGGTCGATGTTGATGTACGGGTCGAGCTTCAGGATGCTGACCGGCACGCCGCGCGACTTGAGGATGCGGCCGATGCTGGCGGCCGTGATGCCCTTGCCGAGCGAGCTGGTGACGCCGCCCGTCACGAAGACGTACTTGGGCATCGGTGAGAGTCCTCCGCGTTCGGCTGGGCGTGGCGGAGCGCGCGACACGCGAGCAGGGACGCCGTTGTCTGCTCGGGAGGCAATCCTACCCGATCCGGCACGACCCGATGCGGCCGCGCGGTGTGACGGTCCGCGTATGGAACGTTGCTCCACCGGATGACAGCGGAGGGAGGGGCAGCGCGGACCACGCTCACCGGGCGCCGCTCGTGTCATCCTCTGTGGCATGCGGGACCCGATGCGTCACGTGCAGATCGCCTTCTTCCGCGACGGCCGGCTCGTCGGCCTCCCCCGCCGGCGCCCGATGATGCTCGCCGCCTGCGCCCACCTCGCCCAGCGGTTCGTGCGCGACCGCCGCTACAGCGAGCGAGAGGTGAACGAGATCCTGGCCGACGACGCGCCGGACCCCGCAACTCTCCGGCGCCTCCTCGTGGACGAGGGATTCATGGCGCGCGATCGGGGGCTCTACTGGCTCATCGATGAGGAGCAGCCCGCGGAGTGAGCGCCACCATCCTGGGCCTGGTGCGGCTCATCCACCCGGCTCCCGCCGTGGCGGTCATCGCGCTGAGCGCGGCGCTGGGCGCAATTCTCTCGGCGCAGGCGGCCCTGCCCGTGCTGTCCACCGGCCTGCTGCTGACCACGGTGGCGGTCGCCGGCTCGCAGGTTCTCACCGGCGCGCTCAACGACTGGGCCGATCGGGACCGGGACCGGATCGCCCAGCCGACCAAGCCGATCCCGTCGGGCGCGGTGACCACCGGTGCGGCGCTGGCGCTGGCCATTGTCGGAGCATCGGTCCAGCTCGCCGCGTCGGTGCCGCTGGCCTGGCTGGCGCTGGGCCTCGGTGCGGCCGCATCGGTGTCGGCGGTCACGTACGACCTGTGGCTGTCGCGCACACCGCTGTCCGTCGTCCCCTACGTCGTCAGCTTCGGGCTTCTGCCGCTGTGGATCGCCGCAGGCGTCGGCGTCGGGCTGGAGCGCGTGGCCGGTGCCGCTCTGCTCGTCGGCCCGTTCGCGGCCGCCGCTCACCTGGCGAACGCCCTGCGCGACTTCGACGCCGATGCGCGCCTCGGATCGCGCAACCTGGCCCAGACGCTCGGGGCTCGCGCGGCGCACGCGACGGCGTTCGTGCTCGCCATCGGAGTCGGCATCGGGGTCGGTGCGGCGCTCGTGGTCGGGGGAAACGCGACGCCGATCAGCCTCGTGTTCGGCCTCGCCGGGCTGGTCGTGCTCATCCCTGGGGCCAGGTCCGCCTCCCGACTGTGGAGCGGGATGCTCTTCGCCGCGGTCCTGTGGACGGTGGCCTGGGCTCTCGCCACCGCCTGACCGTTCAGGAGCCGACGCGGGTCGTCGTCAAGCGCGGCCGAGCGTGTGCGGCCGGCCCGTCCGGCCGTGCCGGCTCGGCGCGCGTGCTCACGCCCATTCGGGATCCGAACGGATCAGATGGCGTCCTCGAGATCCAGCTCCTCGTCATCGGCTTCCTCGGTGAGCTTCAGCCACACGAAGAGTCCGGCGAGGATGGTCAAGGGGATCACGATCACCGCTGCCAGGATGGCGGCGATGCTGATGAGAAGAACCTTCAGCGCCTTCATGAGAAAACCTGCCTACTCGCTCCCTGGCACGGGTGAGGCCTTCTTGCCTCGCTGGTCGGGTGCCGCTCCGATCATAGCCAGAATCTCGTCCTTGGTGAACTCGGACAGCTGGTGACCGGCGCCGTGCGAACCGGCCACTCCGAAGAGGCGGAGCACGAACGAGCCGTCCTGCTCGAAGAAGAAGACGTCGTGGGCGCGCTGGTTGTCGATATAGGCCCCGATGATCCGCAGCGCCTGCTCGTAGTAGTTCATGAGGTCGGTGTGGGGGCGGTCCGCCGACGGCCGAACCGCGCCGCGCCTCCATCGCGTCCATCATCTCGCCGATCTGGTCATCGGTGAGCTCGTACGTGCGCTTGGCGGTGGAACCGAAGCTGTCGGAGTCGGCTCCGGCGCCCTGGAGCCCGAGACCCTGCAGCAGGAAGCCTGCGTCGAGCTCCAGGAACAGCAGCTCCTTGAGCTTCTCCTGGTCGGCGAACGCGCCGACGCTGCGCAGCGCCTCTTCCCAGTTCTGACGCGGGCTCCCGTCGTAGATCCTCATGGGCGTGGCGGTCCCTCCGCTGCTCCCCGTGGCCGGGCACCGAGCATAGCGTTCGTTGGAGTCAGGTCAAGACCGATCCGGCCTCACGCGCCGATGCAGCGGCGGCGATCTGCCCGGCGGTGCGCGCGTTCGCTACGATCAGCGCCACGTTCACCGCCAGCGTTCGGCCTTCCGACGCTCCGGCGATGTACCCGAGCAGGTGGGGCGTGACCGCACCGCCCACGATGCCCTCGCCCTCCGCGCTGGCCAGGGCCTCGGCGATCCAGCGCTCGACGTCGTTCGGGTCCAGGGCGAGATCAGCCGGGGGAGGCTGCGCGACGAGGATCCCCCCGGACCCCGCGATCGACCGATGGGCGGCAATGGCTGCCGCGGCCGCGACCGCGGTGTCGACCCGGTGGGTCAGGCGAAGGCCGGACCGGACGCTGTAGAAGGACGGCAGCTCGTCCACCCCATAGCCGATGACGGGAATCCGGCGAGTCTCCAGCAGCTCGAGCGTCGCCGGCAGGTCGAGGATCGACTTGGCCCCCGAGGAGACGCACGCCACCGGCGTGGCAGCCAGCTCGTCGATATCCCCCGAGATGTCGAAGCTCGTCGCAGCCCCACGGTGGACGCCGCCGATGCCGCCCGTGGCGGCCATCCCGATGCCGGCGAGGTGCGCGATGCGCAGGGTCGCGCTCACCGTGGTCGAGGCAAGCGCCCCGCTCGCCACGAGCGGGCCCAGGTCGCGCGAGGCCGCCTTGGCAACGGCCCGCTCCGGGTCGGCCAGCCGTTCGAGGAGGGAGTCATCCGCGCCGACAACCAACGTCCCGCCCTCGATCGCCGTGGTCGCCGGAACCGCGCCGGACTCGCGGACGGCCGCCTCCGATGCCCGCGCCGTTTCGAGGTTGTGCGGCGCGGGAAGGCCCTGCGCGATGAGCGACGACTCGAGCGCGACCACCGGCCGACCGGAGGCGAGGGCGTCACGCACCTCGTCGGCGATGCGGAGCGGCGCGGAGTTGGTCATTCGCGCAGCGTAGCGCCGCGCTCACTCGGGACGCGGCCCTGGGCGCCGGCGACGCGAGTTACCGCCGAAGCCAGTGCCGTGCCGGCGGTCATGGATCGCCGGACGTCCGCGCTTGCCCGGTGGCCAATCGGCCTCGGCCAGCTCGGCAACGAGGGCAGCGGCGAATGCGTCGCCGGCGCCGGTCGTGTCGATCACCGGCTCGTCGCCGCCCACGGCGGGCACCTCGACCGACCGTCCCTCGATCGAGGCGGCCGCGCCGTCAGCGTGCGTCACCACCACCACGGCCCCGAACCGATCCGACAGCGCCTCGGCCAGCTCGGCGGGCCCGCCCGGGACGCCGGCCAGGACAGCGGCCTCGTCGACGTTGAGGACGACGAGGTCCGGCGCGATCGAGGTGGCAGCGTCGGCCCAGGCCTCCGCACCGGTCGCGTCGAGTGAGCGCCCGAGCAGGACGCGCCGCTCCCCGCTCACCACCCGTGCCGCGAGGTCGGCGGCCGACTCGGTCAGCGCGTACCCCGAGACGACCAGCCAGTCGGGCGCACCGAGCGCGTCCGTCGATTCCCCGGCCGGGAGCGGGCTTCGATGGCTGAGCATCGTGCGCTCGCCGTCGGCATCGAGCAGGACGAGGACGATGCTGGTGGCATCGGAAGGGAGGCCGACGAGATCGAGGCCCTCGGCAATGAGCCGCTCGCGCAGGATCCCGCCGGCGGGATCACCGGCGATGGCGCAGACGAGGCGCGATCGCACCCCACGTCGAGCGAGGCGGACGGCAACATTGGCGCCCTGCCCACCCGGCACGAGGCTGATGGCGGCGGGAACGTCGCCCCCGGGGCGCATCGGCTCGGTCGGCGCGACGTGGACGTCGAGCGTCGCGTCGCCCAGGACCGTGACGAGCGGGGGCACGTCCTACAGCGGCCGGCGCGAGGCGAAGCCCTCGCGCGTCGTGTGCCAGAACGCGAGGTCGGCATCGGCGAGGCGCCAGCACAGCCACGCCGGCTCACCGTCCCGGACGGTCGGGAAGTCGACGAGCCCGGACTCGAGGTCGCGCACCACGACGCCGTAGGTCTCGAGGTGGTCCAGCAAGGCCTGGACCGACTCGGTAGAGGCGCTCGTTGGGCCGCCGCGACGCTCGACGGCGACCTGCAGAAGGATGGAGCGCACCTGGGGCACGAGGGCGCGTGCCTCCTCCGGGGTGTAGGACCGATGGGTAGTCATCGGCGCAAGATGGTAGTGCTAGGATCGGGCACCGAACGGGCCTGCTCCGCATCGCGACGGCGCCCGTCCGACCCGCCGGAGGTGTGCGCCGACGCGCCATGACCGACGAACGCCACCGCGCCAGCGGCAAGAACGACGAGGCCCCTCCGGGCGCCGATCCCTACACCGCCTACGACGAGTTCGACCTTCCCAACTACGTCGGCCTGCCCAGCTTCCAGAAGCTGCCGTGGATCTCCGATGCCGCCGCGCTCGCCCAGCGCCGCCCGGACGTGGCGATCGTGGGGGCCCCCTTCGACGACGCGGTGAGCCATCGACCCGGAGCCCGATTCGGGCCGCGGGCGATCCGCGAGGCGAGCTACCACACCGGGTCGATCAACTCGCTGCAGCTCGGGGTCGAGCCGTACGAGTGGCTCGATGTCGTCGACGCCGGCGACGCGCCGGTCACGCCGATGAACATCGAGCGCAGCCATGCCGTGATCGAGCGCAAGGTCGGCGACGTGCTGGCCTCCGGCGCGCTTCCGATCATCCTCGGCGGCGACCACTCGATCACGTATCCGTCCGCCACCGCAGTGGCGCGCGCAGTCGCACCGCGCGGCCTGGGGATCGTCCACTTCGATGCTCACGCCGATGCCGCGAACGCCACGTGGGGAAACCTGCGCTCCCATGGCACGCCGATGCGCCGGCTCATCGAGTCTGGCGCGGTGGCCGGGCGCAACTTCGTCCAGATTGGCCTGCGCGGCTACTGGCCCAGCCCGGACACTCTGGAGTGGATGGGCGAGCAGGGCATGCGCTGGCATCTCATGACCGAGATCGAGGAACGCGGCAGCGAGGCGGTGATCGCCGATGCCATCGCCGAGGCCCTGGACGGGCCGGAGGTGATCTACCTGTCGGTTGACATCGACGTGCTCGATCCCGGGCTTGCGCCGGGGACAGGCACGCCCGAGCCTGGCGGCATGCTCACGCGCGAGCTCCTGCGCGCCGTCCGGCAGGTCGTCTCGTCGGTCGAGCTGGCAGCCATGGACGTCGTCGAGGTCGCCCCTCCGTACGACCATGCCGAGGTCACGGCCGCGGCGGCACATCGGTGCGTGCTCGAGGCGCTGAGCGCCCTGGCGGCACGACGGAGGGATGCCTCGGTCAGCGCCGACCTCGACGCTCGAGCGTGAGGCTGGCGACATCCTCGCCGTTTCGCGTCGCGACGAGGAGGTAGTCGCCGCTCGGGATGTCGCCGAAGGTGATGCGCGAGTAGTAGTAGCCGTCTCCCGCCCCGCTGAGGGTGAACGGGCCGCCGACGACGTTCACGCCCTCGCCAGTGAGCGAGACGTTGATGGTGTCGCCGGCTCGCGCGTCTTCGAACGTGACCAGGGCGGTGAACTCGTTCGAGCGACGCGGCAGTGAGTCGAGCTCGCCTTGGCAATCGGACCCCGAGAGGTCGCGGCAGGCGAAGATCCGGGCAGTGAACGTGTCAGGAGGCTCGGGCGTCGGCGGCGCGGGTGTCGCCGTGGGCTGAGCGGTCGGCACCGGGCTGGGCGTCGGCGGCTGCGGCGTGGGAGTCGCGGAGAGGACGACGCCGCCGGGCTCTCCGACGACGATCGAGCTCGACGGGGCGGCCTGGGCCTGCAGCGCCTCCTCGGAGCCGGCACGCGGCCAGAAGACGATGACCGCGATGACGATCAGCAGCACCGCGAGCGGCACCCGGATCTGCTCGAAGGTCCAACCGTTCACGAGCTCGAATCCTGCATGCCGCTGCGCCAGTACCCCGCTCAGGTGACCTCGAACGTCGTCGACGCCGCCAGCTCGCCGTTGCGCGTGATCCGCACCTCGTACGTGCCCGGATCGAGGTTCGAGAACGAGAACCAGGTGTAGCCACCGCACGGGCTGGCGCAGCCGATGCGGGTCAGGTCGATGGACCCGTCCGCCGTGGTCCCGTCCGGGCTCTCGATGATGGCGCCGATCACGTCGCTGCTGTTGCCGTTCTGGAATCCGACCCAGAGGTCGACCGCGCCGGCGTTGCTCACGCCGTTGGAGTCGCATCCGTTGCTGCCGACACTTCCGGGGAGGCAGGGCTGAACGTCGGCCACGAACCCGTCGGGGAAGACGATCGGTCCCTCGCTTGGCTCCGCGCTGCCGCTCGGCACAGCACTCGCGCTTGGAGCAGCCGAGGCGAGGGGCGTCGCGGAGGCGCTCGGCGGCGCTTCGCTGACGAGCGGCGTGGGCGTGGGGTCTGCCTGGCCAACTCCGCCGCCCCACAGGCTCGCAAGGACGGCACCCGCCAGCAGGGCGAGGACGCCGAGACCGAGGAATCCGAGAATGGCCAGCGCACCGGACCGCTCTCGCGGCTCCTCCTCCCAGTCGTAGTTGTCCGGCCACGGCTCGTCGTACCCGGCGTCGTAGGGCGTCGGACCCTGGTCCGCATCGGGTTCGGGTGGGGATTCGGTCGCAGCCGGCGCCGGGCCGACAGCCGCGGCGTCCTCGCCGGCGACCTTCCCGGCTGCCGCCGCGGCAGCCACCGTGGCGGCAGGTGCCGCGTCCCAGTCGTCGCGGTCTCGCGTCAGGTCGGGTCGCGGTGCCGGCGGCGGCGCCGGCGCGGACTCGTCGAGATGGTCGGTCCGCGGCGCGCCGGTGGACGGCGCGGGCTGCACCATGGAATCGGCTCGGGTCCGGCTCGAAGCGCTCGTAGATGCCCGTGCCCTCGTCCGCTTCGGAGCCGCGCCGATACGGGATCGCCGCCGGACCGACGTGCGCGAATGCGGTCCTGGAGCTCGTCACGATCCATGCCGCGCGGACGCGCCCGAGCATCGGTCGGAATCGCCGATCCGCACTGCGTGCAGAACGCGGCGGGCGGCGTGGAACGATGGCATGTCGGGCAGCGGATCTCGCCCGGTTTGGGGGTCGCCATGACCCGCGCATTGTGCCCGTCCGCTGCGGGGTTTGCACGCGAGGGGTCTGTCCGGCCCGGTGGCTCGGCCTATGCTCCCGGGCGCTTCCACTCGCTGCCGTCGACGAAGCGCTCGCGCTTCCAGATCGGCAGCCGCTCCTTGATCGCCTCGATCACGTAGCGGTTCGCCTCGTATGCCTCGGCACGGTGCGGTGCCGCCGTGACGATGGCGACGGCCGCCTCGCCGAGGGGCACAACCCCGTGGCGGTGGACGACGGCGACGGCCGCATCCCAGCGCGCGCGTGCCTCGTCCGCGATCTCGGCGAGCACGGCATCGGCCATCTCGGGATAGACCTCGTAGTCGAGCTCGGTGACCTCTCGGCCGTCGTCAGCGGTCCGCCTCGCGCGCCCCACGAACGTGACCACCGCCCCATGGCCGAGGTCGGCCACCGACCGCTCGAGCGCGGCGACGTCGATCGAACCGGTGGTGAGCGAACCCGATCCCCCGCTCACCGGCGGGAGGAAGGCGAGCACGTCTCCTTCCGCCAGCGGCTCGTCCCACCCGACGTAGGCGCCGTTGCGGGCCGCCCGCACGTACGGCCGGTGCGGGACGATCCCGGGATACTCCGCGGCCAGCGCATTCCATGCGACGTCGGGGGTCGCGTCGTCGGCGAGCGCCAGGTCGCATCGGTCGACCGACAGCTCGCGAAGCGAGGCGAACGTGCGAGCCGTGACGCGCATCGGACTAGACCGGGACGCCCGTCATGTACGCGATGCTCGCGCCGGCGATCGAGCCGGCCATGACGAGGGCCAGGCCGATGTACAGCAGCCCGGTCGAGGCCTGGAGCGACGCGGCCCTCGTGGCGGCCAGCGCGAGGACCGTGGCGATGATCGGCAGCAGGATGCCCGCCCCGAGCCGCAGCCAGGTGAGCCAGGCGAAGCTGCCGACGAGCGGATCAGTGCCGACCACCGCCAGGGCGACGCCGAAGACGATCGCCTGGAGGGCGAGTGCGCCGAGGAGAAGCCACATCATCCGGCGCAGGGGCGTGGGCGACAGCTTGGGGGTGACGAGATACCAGTGGCCGAGGAGCATCCCGGCATTGACCGCCCCGAGGGCGAGCGCGGCCAGGACCAGCTGGGAGGCGAAGATCGGCGCGCTCTCCGTCCCGCCGGCGGCCGCCAGCACCACGAGGGCGGCGATGCCCAGCAGCCCGCTCCCGACGGCCAGCCAGGCGCGCGGCCAGCCCGCGATGGAGGCCACCAGGTAGAGGCCGGCGCCGGCGGCAAACGCGATCGTCATCGGCCGGCGCAGGTCCTGGGTCCCTGACGCGGCGACCTCGGGCGGCAGGGCCAGGTCGCTCAGCACGCAGATCGCGGCGAACCCCGCCAGCAGCGCCGCCATGAACAGCCGGTAGCCGCGGGTCGTTCCTCCGCCGACCTCGGTGACCCCGACGACCAGGAGGCTCCCAGCGGTCAGGGCGGCCCAGAAGATCCAGTTCACGAAGAAGACGGCCTCGATGCTCATGGCGCGCCCGGGGCGAGGCTGCCGGTCAGGCCGATCTCGACCCAGCCCTCGTTGACGCGGACCGGGAAGGTCTCCACCGGCTCCGTGGCCGGCGGCACGACTGCCTGGCCGGTGCGAACGTCGAAGCAGCCGTTGTGCCAGGCGCAGACGAGCACGCCGTCGCGGGGATCGAACCCCGCTTCGGAGAGCGGGAAGTCCTTGTGGCTGCAGTTGTTCTGGACGGCGAAGAACTCGCCGAGGTGCCGCACCAGGACGACCGGGGTGCCGTCGATCGCGACCGGGATCAGCTCACCGTCGCGGAGCTCGTCGCCGCGGAGAACACGCACGAAGCGGGTTGCGGTCGCGTCGATCACGTTCCCGGCGTGCGCGCGAAGGCCAGCAGGCGCGGCTCGGTCATGTCCTCGATGCTCCAGCGCAGCCCCTCGCGCCCGAGGCCGGAGTCCTTCACGCCGCCGTACGGCATCGAGTCGGTGCGCCAGGTCGGGACGTCGTTGACGATCACGCCGCCGACCTCGAGCTCGTCGTGCGCCAGCAGCGTCCGATCCAGCGACCCGGTGAAGACGCCGCACTGGAGGCCGAAGCGGCTGTCGTTGATCTCGGCCACCGCGGCCTCGAACGAGTCGACCGGGAAGAGGTTGACGACCGGGGCAAACGCCTCCTCCGAGCAGATCATCGCGTCGCGCGGAACGTCCACGAGCACCGTCGGGCCGAACCAACGCCCGTCGGGCTCACCGCGAACCAGCGCGCGGGCGCCTCCGTCGAGCGCCTCGGTCACCCATCGGTCAGTGCGCTCGACCGCGCCCTCGTCGACCATCGGTCCAAGCTCGGTGTCGGGATCGAGAGGGTCGCCGACCTTGACCCGCGCCGCCCGTTCCGCGAAGCGCGACTCGAACTCGTCGTAGATCGATCGGACCACGAAGATGCGCTGGACGCTGATGCAGACCTGGCCGGCATAGGCGAAGGCGCCGTAGACGAGCCGCTCGACGGCCCAGTCGAGGTCCGCGGTCTCGTCGACGATCGCGCCGGCATTGCCCCCGAGCTCGAGCACGACCTTCTTCTTCCCCGCCTCGGCCTTCATCTTCCAGCCGACCGACGGGCTGCCGGTGAAGCTGAGCAGCTTGAACCGGTCGTCGGACACCATTTGATCGCCGGTGGGGCGGTCCATGGGCAGGATGCTCACCGCGCCCGCGGGCAGGTCCGTCTCCGCCAGGTACTCCGCCACCCGCAGCATCGTCAGGGGGTCCTTCGAGGGCGGCTTGAGGACGATGCTGCAGCCCGCTGCGATGGCCGGCGCCACCTTGTGCGCGGCCAGGTTCATCGGGAAGTTGAACGGGCTGATGCCGGCCACCGGACCGATCGGGTAGCGGCGCACGATCCCGTGGCGACCCCTGTTCGCCGGAGCCCAGTCGAGCGGGAGCCACTCTCCGTTGATGCGGAGCGCCTCCTCGGCGGCGGTCCGGAACGTGAGGGCGCCGCGAGCCACCTCACCACGTGCGTCGCGGATCGGCTTCCCGGACTCGCGCGCCAGCAGTACCGCGAGCTCGTCCGCATCTCGCTCGATGCACGCTGCCACGTGGGCGAGCGCGTCGCGACGCGCGTACGCAGGAAGACGCCGCGTCTCGTCGAACGCGATCACCGCCGCGGCCGTGGCCCGATCCAGCTCGTCGGACCCGGCCTGGAACGTGGTGGCCACGAGCGATCCGTCCGCCGGGTTGCGCACCTCGAGCGGCGCACCGGACTCGACGAACTCGCCTGCGAGGTAGATCGGGACCGATGGGGCGCTGACCTCGGTCGTCATGCGGCGATTCTACGCGGAGTGCCGCGTGGCGCCCGCAGCCAACCCTGACGCGTACGATGTGGCCGATGACGGAGAGGCCGGAGGCGGCGCAGCAGCCGGCCCCGAACAACGCGTTCGACCCGGCCATCTGGCTCCTGGCGGCCATCGGCTTCGTGAGCCAGATCGGGATCAGCGTGATGCTGCCGCTGCTTCCGTTGTATGCCACCGAGCTCGGGGCACCCCCGATCGTGCTCGGGCTGCTCACGAGCGCGTTCGCCATCACCAACGCCATCGGCCAGCTCGGCACGGGCTTCCTCGCCGAGCGATGGGGAGCCCGCCGCCTGATGAGCGCGGGCCTGGGACTGTACGCGGCCATGAACGCGCTCATCGCCACCGCCGCCAGCGCCGGCTGGCTGCTCGCCTGGCGCGCGGCCGCCGGGCTCGGAGGCGGCGCGATGATCGTCGCGGAACGGATCTACGTCGTCGAGATCACCGCCCCCACGCGTCGCGCATTCGCGAACGGCATCATCTCGGCGGGCCAGTCGGCCGGGACGGTCACCGGCCCAGTCATCGGTGGCTTCCTCGCCGCCTACTGGGGGCTGCGCGCGCCCTTCATCCTCGTGGCCGCCACCAGCCTCATCGCGCTGGTGGGCACCTTCTTTCTCCGCGGTCGACCGCAGGCCGTGGCCGCGACGACGGACGACGGGACCTCAGAGCCGATCCCGTTCCGACCGCTGGCAACCCTCCTCGCCGCCAACCTCGCCCTGCTGGCCACCTACGGTGGGTTCATCACCACGTACGCGGCCATGGCCACGACCCAGCTCGACTGGTCGACGCTGGAGGTCGGGATCGCGTTCTCGTTCTTCGGGGCCGGGAGCATCATCCTCGGGCCGGCGCTCGCGAATCTCGCCGACCGCGTGGGCCGCCAGCTGGTCGCAACGATTGCACCGCTCGCGCTCGTCGGCTTCGGCGGGGGCCTTGTCCTCGGGCTGCCGCAGCCGATCGTGTTCGGCCTCGCCTTCCTGGGAGGCGGCGGCCTGACCGCCTTCAGCGCGTCGTGGTACGCGCTCCTCGCCGATGCCGCCGGTCAGCGCCGGCTGGGCCGCACCTTCGGCATCGTCAACGCTGCCTCGAACCTCGGGATCGTCATCGGCGCCACGATGGCCGCCGAGCTGTGGGCGCGGATCGGCGTCGCCGCGGGAATGATGGTGGGCGTCGTCTTCCCGTTCATCGCCGTCGGCGCGATGCTCACGTTCCGCCCGCGCGTCACCTGAGGACGATGGTGCCGGCGATGCGGTCGTGCAGGCCGCGCCGGCGCTCGTCTCGCCACGTCGTCACCAGCAGCACCAGGGTCCACACGGCGGCGAGGGTGGCCACGAGCAGCCACGCGACGGGCAGCTCCACGACAAGCGCGGCGATGACCCCAAATGGGGCGCCGAGTGCCACCCATCGCACGATCGCGTGCCGGGTGGGCATGCGAGTCTCGCCCGCCTCCGCGAGCACCGTCATGCCGAGGACGCGCTGTCCCGGCGTGGCCGCCCGAGCGGACCAGCTCCATGCGAAGTACGCGCCGCTGACGGCCGTGGCCGCGGCCGCCTGGAGGACGAGGCGCAGGGGTGCGACGACGATGCTGGCGGTGCCGTCGGTCGGTGTCGAGACCGTCAGCGCCGGGATGAGCGACGCGACGATCGCCACCACGCCGAAGGCGATGACGCCGACGACGAGGCTGTCAAGGATGTACGCCGCCAGACGGCGGCGTACGGATGCCGGTCGTCGGGACGGCGATGGCACTTCGGTCATGGTTCGGTCGGGAGCCGTTTCCCCCTAGAATCTGGCGGCTTTCATACCCATGAGCCACCTCGAGGGGGAGCATACCGATGATGATCGACGCGCGTTCCGTGGCCGACGCTGCGTCGATCGAGGCCGACCTGTGCATCGTCGGGGCGGGAGCGGCCGGAGTTGCGCTCGCGAGCGCCCTCGCCGACGCACCGTTCCGCACGGTCCTGCTGGAGAGCGGCGGCCTCGAGCTCGAGAGCGAGACGCAGCGTCTGAACGACGGTGACGAGCGTCGGCCTCGACTACTTCCCGCTGATCGGAACGCGGCTGCGGTACTTCGGAGGCACGACGAATCATTGGGGCGGCACGTGCCGGCCGTTCGACGAGAACGACTTCGTCGGGATCCCGGGCATTCCGGACACCGCGTGGCCCATCAGACTCGCCGACGTTGCTCCCGTACTACGAGGCGGCCGGCCACATGGTCCAGCTGGACTCGGCGGAGTGGGGCACCGAGGCCTGGGTCGACCTGAGCCCACACGCGCCGATGCCACTCGACCCGGCCGCGGTCGAGACCCGCGTGGCCCAGATCGTCGACGCGGGACGGCGAAGCTTCAGCGATCTCTACGCCGACTCGGTCGCGGCGGCCGCGTCGGTCACGACCTATCTGCACGCCAATGTCGTCGACGTGAGGCTCAACGATGACCACGGATCGGTCGGCGAGCTCGTCGTCGCCACCCCCGGCCGGACGTTCTCGGTTCGGCGCGCGGCGCTACGTCCTCGCGGCGGGTGGCATCGAGAACGCTCGGCTGCTCCTCGCCTCCAGCACGCAGCAGCCGAGCGGTGTCGGCAACGGAACCGGCCTCGTCGGCCGCTACTTCATCGAGCATCCACGGTTCATCGGCGGCGCCATCGAGCCCATGGACGGACGGCTCTCCACGGCCTTCTACACGCCGCATGTCGTCGATGGGTCACGCATCCTTGGGTACCTCGCGCTGCCTCGCGAGCTGCGCGAGGCCGAGGGTCTCGTCGATGTCCAGTTCCGTGTCAACACTGTTCCCACTGGTGCGTACCGGCGCGCCCG
This sequence comes from uncultured Chloroflexia bacterium, assembly GCA_963725885.1. Lineage (GTDB taxonomy): Bacteria > Chloroflexota > Limnocylindria > QHBO01 > QHBO01 > JACDBZ01. The sequence goes on from CAVSAH010000002.1 coordinate 696,910, forward strand.
GCGATCGGAGGACGTCGAGGCCCTCCGCAGCCTGCTCGATCGGGCGCGGGGCGATCGGCCGTCAACCGGGTTCTGGGAGGACGCGGCGCGGGTCGTCGACGACGCGACGAGCATCCGCCGACTGCTGGTCCCCGGCGCCACGCTGCCGGTCCCCCATCCGGAGCTTGTCCGCATTCTCGCGGAGGCGTCGCCGGCGGAGCTCGACGCGCTGGTGCCGGAGTTCTTCGGTGACATCGCCGTGTTCGGCTACGGACAGATCACCGGGGCGGCGCCGGTCGAGGCCATCGAGGTGTCGACCCGGCTCGACCCCGCGCCCAATCCCGACAGCCGGATCACCCTGACCCCCGAGCGCGACGCGTTCGGGATGCCCCGCGTCCAGCTCGACTGGAAGCTCAGCGAGGTTGACCGCCAGTCGGCGAATCGCGCGCTCGAGGTGCTCGGCACGGAGCTCGGCCGTGCGGGAGTCGGACGGCTGCAGATGCGCCCCGTGCCTGACGAGTCGTGGCCAGCCGACCTCGAGGGCGGGTACCATCACATGGGCACCACGCGCATGAGCTCGGACGAACGGACCGGAGTGGTCGATGCCGATTGTCGCGTCCACGGGTTGGAGAACCTTTACATCGCGGGCAGCTCGGTGTTCACCACCGGCGGATCCGCAACGCCGACGCTGACCTTGGTCGCGCTCGCGCTCCGCCTCGCGGATCATCTCCGGACCTCCTTCGGATGAGGTCGATCACGCTGAGCCGGCGATCGGCTCTGAAGGTCCTCACCCTGGGGACGCTGGCCCTGGCGGGCGGCGCGTATCGCCATGCACCGCCCTCCGATCGACTCCTCGCTGCGCGGCTCCGGTCACTGGTGCCCCATGGCGCGGCGGCAGCCGTCCTGGGAGCGGCGTACCTCGCGCGCGAGCCGGGTGAAGGCACGACCGACCGTCTGGTCGCCCAGCTGGTTCCGGCGCGGTTGCGGATGGGAGCCTTCGCCACGACCGATCGGCGGCTCGGGTCCATCCTCGACAGGCGAATCCGCGCGGACTTCGCGGCCGGCCGCACGGTCGTGCTCCGCGGCTGGATCGTATCGGTCACCGAGGCGCGCCTCGCCGCGCTGACGCTGACGGGGTGAGCACGCAGGGCCTTGCCGACGACCGGCTCGCCGTGGCGCTCGACCTTGACGCGACGATCGAACACCTCAGATCCCTCATTCGCATCCCCAGTGTGAACCCCCCGGACGGAGGCCCGGACGTGGCCGCCGGTCGGGACCCGTCGGGGGCAGAGACGATCGCAGCGCGCTACTGCGCAGAAGTCCTCGCGGGCGCCGGGATCGAGGCGCAGGTGCTCGAGCCGACCCCCGGGCGCGGCTCGTGCATCGCCCGGCTGCCGGCCACCGCCACCGCCACCGAACCACCCCTCATCCTGCTGGGACACATCGACGTCGTCCCCGTTGACGCGGAAGCCTGGTCGCGCGACCCGTTCGGCGGTGAGCTCGTCGACGGCGTCGTGTGGGGCCGTGGCGCGGTCGACATGAAGAACATGGTCGCGATGGAGCTCGGCGTGATGCTCGCCCTGAAGGGGGCGGGCATCGAGCTGCGGCGAGACGTCATCTTCGCCGCGCTGGCCGACGAGGAAGCGGGCGGCGAGCACGGGGCCCGCGCACTCGTCTCGTCGAACCCGGAGCTCTTCGCGGACCGGGACGGTCGTCCGGCGGCCGCCGCGATCAACGAGGTCGGCGGCTACTCGATGATCGTCGGCGGGCGACGCTTCTACACGATCCAGGTGGCCGAGAAGGGCATCTCGTGGACGCGGATGCGGGCGACCGGCTCGCCCGGCCACGGCTCGATGCCCCACCCCGACAATGCCGCGCTCAAGCTCGCGGCCGCCGTCCAGGCGCTCAGCGCCGACCAGGCGGCTCGATCGGCCCGGATCATTCCCGTGGTGGCCGACTTCCTCGCTGCGCTCGGGCTCGACGAGGTCGCGCGCCTGGCGGCGACAGACCCCGCGGCCGCGGCGAGCGCGCTCGAGCGCGACGTCAGCGACCCCTTCCTGCGCCGATCGATCGACGCGATGCTGCGCGACACCGTCACCCCGACGGTCCTGCATGCGGGGCAGAAGGTGAACGTCATCGCCGGGTCGGGGGAGGCGGAGATCGACGTTCGGACGCTGCCGGGCACCGATCAGGAGGCGCTCGCGGCGCACCTCGCCGACGTCGTCGGGGACCTGGCGACGGTCGAGTCGGTCGTCACGCTTCCCGCCATCGAATGGCCGGCCGACGCCGACCTCGTGAGGTGCATGGTCGACGCCCTGCGCGCCGCTGACCCTGACGGAACGCCCGTGCCGATGATGATCACTCCCGGCACCGACGCGAAGGCGCTCGCCACCCTGGGCATCCCCTGTTATGGCTTCGCACCGCTCCGCCTCGAGGCCGATGAGCTGTTCCTCTCGCTGTTCCACGGGCACGACGAGCGGGTCCCGGTGAGCGCGATCGCCTTCGGGCTGCCCGTGCTTGCCTCTGTGGTCTCTGCATTCGCCGGCGCGGTCGACCCCGACCTCCCCGCCTGAGCGTGGTGCGCGCTCGGTCTATACTCCGGTCGCATCCTCACAGGCACACTGAATTGACACGGAATCAGCTTCCGCTCGAGGCCGATGCGAGGGCGCGCTCGATCGCGTTCGTCTTCCCCGGCCAGGGCTCGCAGTACGTCGGCATGGGCGCCGCCCTCGTGGAGCGATCGGCCGCTGCCGCCGCCACATACGACCGCGCCGACGCCGCGCTCGGCATCCCGCTGTCGAAGATGATCCTCGAGGGTCCGGCCGAGGAGCTCGACCTGACGATCAACGCGCAGCCCGCCATCCTCGCCACGAGCGTGGCCTTCCTCAACGCGATGCGCGAGGAGGCCCTGACCGCCGGCATCGAAATCGTGCCGCGCGTCGTGGCCGGTCATTCCGCCGGGCAGTACGCGGCAGCCGTCGCCGCCGACGCGATCGACTTCGACGACGCGCTCCGTCTCGTTCGCGAGCGGGGCCGCATCATGCAGGAGCGTGGCATCGAGGGCGGCATGGGGGCCGTCGTCGGCCTCACCGACGAGCAGGTGGACGAGGTCGTCGATGCCGCTCGGGAGCACGGCGAGATCTCCGTGGCCAACCAGAACGCTCCCGGCCAGATCGTCCTCTCGGGTGTCGTCCCCGCGCTGGTGTTCGCCCTCGAGATGAGCCGGACGGTCGGAGCGCGCAAGGCCGTGCGGCTCACCGTCAGCGTGGCCAGCCACTCGCCCCTCATGCGCCGCGCGCGCGACGAGTTCGGGCGCATCCTCTCCCACGTTCCGTTCCGCGACCCACAGGTGCCGATGCTCGGCAACGTGCACGGCTCGGTGATCCGGACTGCCGACGGGCTGCGGATCGAGCTGACCGAGCACCTCGTCCACGGAGTCCAGTGGACGGCGAGCGTGAAGCGCATGGCCGAGTCGGGTGTGACCGATTTCGTGGAGGTCGGTCCTGGCCGGGTCCTCTCGGGCCTCATTCGCCGAATCAGCCCTGACGTCACGACGCACGCAGTCGATGCCACGGACATGGCGGAGGTGCTGCGCGCCCTGCGCACGGAGCCGGCGTGACGGCTCGGCGCGCCGTCGTGACCGGGCTCGGAACCGTCTCCCCGGTCGGCATCGGTGTCGATGCGACGTGGGATGCGCTCGTCTCGGGACGCTCCGGTATCGGCACGGTGACCCTGTTCGACACCGTCGAATACGGGTTCGAGATCGACGTGGCGGGCGAGGTCTCCGGCTTCGATGCCGCGGAGTTCATGGACGCCAAGGACGTCCGGCGCCACGATCGAGCGACCCATCTCGCGGTGGCGGCTACCGGCGAAGCGCTGGCCCACGCCGGGCTCCTCGGGGAGGACCGACGCGTCAGCTCCGAGATCGATGCCGATCGATTCGGCATGGTCTTTGGCACCGGCATCGGGGGAATCGGGATGCTGCTGGAAAACCAGAACATCCTGCGCGACAAGGGGTATCGGCGCGTGTCGCCATTCCTCATCCCTCACATGATCCCCGACTCCCCTTCGGGCCAGGTGGCCATCACCTACGGGCTGCGCGGCCACAATATGGCGGTCGTCAGCGCATGCGCCACCGGGGGCCACGCCATCGGCGAGGCGATGGAGGCCATCGTGCGCGGCCAGGCCGACATCATGCTCGGCGCCGGCACCGAGGCCCCCCTCGTCCCGCTGGCGTTCGCCGGCTTCACCCAGATGCGTGGCCTCGGGACCCCACGCGACCCCGACACCGGCGAATACGATCCCACCGCAGCATCGCGGCCCTTCGACGCCACCCGTGACGGCTTCGTCATCAGCGAGGGCTCGGCCGTCCTGGTCCTCGAGGAGCTCGAGCACGCGCTTGCGCGCGGTGCCCGGCCGATCGCCGAGGTGATCGGCTACGGCTCGTCCGCCGATGCGTTCGACATGGCAGCTCCGGCCGAGCGTGGTGAGGGCAACCAGCGTGCGATGCGGGCCGCACTCGCACGCGCGCGCATCGGTCCGGAGGCCGTCGAGTACATCAACCCTCACGGGACCGGGACGGTGTTGAACGACCGATACGAGACGATGGCGATCCGCGCGGTCTTCGGGGATCACGCCGACCAGCTGGCTGTGAGCAGCACGAAGTCGATGACCGGCCATGCCATGGGAGCGGCGGGTGCGATCGAGGCCCTCGTCTGCGTCAAGGTCATCGAGACCGGCTGCATTCCCCCGACGATCAACTACCGCCATCCCGATCCCGAGCTGACCCTCGACTACGTCCCGAACGAGGCGCGGGCCGCCGATGTGCGCGTCGCCCTCTCGAACTCCATGGGCCTCGGCGGGCACAACAGCAGCGTCATCCTGCGTCGCTTCGAGGGCTGACCCCTGGAGCGCACGCGACCGCCGCGCGACCCTGCTCGCCGCGCCGTGGTGACCGGGCTCGGGGCCGTGACTCCCATCGGCAACGACGTGGCGTCGTTCTGGTCGTGCCTCGTCGCCGGCGTCTCCGGCGTCGATCGGATCACGTCGTTCGACCCGTCTGACTCCGAAGTCCAGATCGCGGCCGAGGTGAAGGGCTTCGAGCCTCGCGACTGGATGGAGTTCAAGCAGGCGCGACGCATGAGCCGGTTCTCGCAGCTCGCCGTCGCCACGGCTCGCCAGGCCATCGATCACGCTCGGCTCGAGATCGGCGACCACAATCGGGACGAGATCGCGGTCGTTATCAATACCGGTGGCGGCGGCCTGAACGAGGTTGCCGACGGCGAAATGACGTTCCAGACACGTGGCGGTGCTCGAGTCAGCCCGTTCATGGTACCGATGATGTCGCCGTCGATGGCCGCCGCCCAGGTCAGCATTCAGAACCGGATTCGCGGGCCGGTGATCACCTCCGTGGCCGCGTGCGCCTCGAGCGTGCAGGCGTTCATCGAGGCACAACGGCTGATCGAGCGCGGCGATGCGGACATCGTCATCGCGGGTGGCACGGAGAGCGCCATCAGGCCCGTCGCCTTCGCGGCGCTCGCCAACATGGGCGCCCTCTCGACGCGGAACGACGATCCGCAACGCGCCTCGCGACCGTTCGATGCCGATCGCGACGGATTCGTCTTCGGCGAGGCGGCCGGAGCGTTCGTGGTCGAGAGCCTCGAGCACGCTGAGCGCCGCGGTGCCACACCCATCGCTGAGATCGCCGGCGGCGCGATGACCGGTGACGCGTACCACATCTCGGCACCGGATCCGGAGGGCTACGGCGCGATGCTCGCGATGCGCCGCGCCGTGGCCGACGCGCGCATCGAGCCGGAGCAGGTGGAGGTCGTCATTGCTCACGGGACCTCGACGCCGCTCAATGACGCGACCGAGTCCAGGGCGATCCGCCGCGCGTTCGACGGCCACGCAGACCGGCTCGCGATCAGCAGCAACAAGAGCATGGTCGGCCATACGCTCGGCGCCGCCGGTGCCATGTCGGGCCTCGCCGCGGTCCTCGCCATCCGCGACGGCGTCATCCCCCCGACGATCAACCAGGAGCGCGCGGATCCGGCCTGCGATCTCGACTACGTTCCGAACGAGGCGCGCCACGCGACGGTGAACGTGGCGATCGTCAACGGCTTCGGATTCGGCGGGCAGAACGTCGTGACCGTGTTCCGCCGGCTCGACGCCTGACGAAACCCGACAACGCCTGACCTCGGCTGACATCGGCGACTCGCGGCGCGGGTACCTGCCCGCCCCGGACTTCGGTCAGGGCTGGATTCGTGGCTGCGAAGCGTAGGCTCGGCCCCATGACCGAAGTCAACGGTCTGCGGCTGGCGTACCGCGGCTTCATCACGGGGCTGGCGGGCGGCTACGTTTGGGTCGCCATCGGCATGACCTTCGCGGCACTGGCGACGGGCGACCCCCTCTTCGCGCTGCGCCCGTTCGCGCTCGCCGTCACGCCGCTTGCCGAGTCACCGGAGTTCGCGTTCGTCCTCGGCTTCGCCCTGATCCAGGTCGCGGGCGCGGTCATCGGGATGCTGTTCGCGTACTTCTTCGCGCGGTTCTTCACGGTGCGAACGACGCTCACCATCGCCGCACCCGTCGTCGCGCTGCTGGCGTGGGGCCTCATCGCCGCCGCGTTCACCCGCGATGCGGACGGGGCCATCATCGCGAGCCATGCGGCCCCGATCCTGGCCACCCTGGGATACGGGCTGCTCCTGGCGGCCGGCGTCCCGGTCCGCGGGGACGTGTCCCGCTACTCGGAGCCCTCGGGGTCCCCCTCGACGTAGAGCTCGGGCTCGAACCTGGCCCGCGCCCGGGCAGGGAGGAGACCCAGTCGCGCAGCGCCGACTCGACGCTGCTGAAGGCCAGCTCGTCCCACGGGATCTCATCCGGGCCGAAGGCACGGACCTCGCTCGTCTCCGCCGCCGGCTCCGGCCGACCGCCGACCACGGACGCCTCGAAGGCGAGCGTCACGATGCCGGCGTGCGGGCGCGAGTAGACCCCGACCAGTCGCCCCACCTCGACACGCAGCTCGGTCTCCTCCTCGGTCTCGCGCCGCGCTCCCTCCTGGGCAGCCTCGCCCAGCTCGAGGAAGCCGCTCGGGTTGCCCCACCGGCCGAGCGCCGGCTCAATGGCGCGGCGCGCGAGATAGACCCGCCCGTCCTCGATCGGCAGCGTGCCGACCACGACCCGCGGATTGCGCCAGGTAACGTGACCCTCGGGGCAGACGAGGCGCGGGCGATGGTCTTCCTCGAGCAGGCGCGGCTCGACCGGCAGCCCGCAGGCGGGACAGAAGCGCGGCTCCTCCCCGAGCGTGAGCGGGAGAGCGTCGGACGCGTCACGCTGCGGCATCGGTCAAGCGTACTCGACGGGGTCGGGCGGGCCCGTCGCTACAATTGCCAGCGCCCATGGCTACACCGCTTCCGCAGGTTCGCCTGCATAACTCGCTGACGCGCCGGATCGATCCCCTCGAGCCCCTCGAGCCAGGGAAGGTCGGGATCTACACGTGCGGGAGCACGGTCTACAAGTACGCGCACATCGGCAACCTGCGGACCTACCTGTTCGGTGATCTGCTCCACCGCACGCTCGAGTACCTCGGCTACGAGGTGCGGTACGTGAAGAACATCACCGATGTCGGGCACATGCGAAACGACGACCACGACTCCCTCGCCGCCGCCGACAAGGTCGAGGAGGCCGCCGCGCTCGAGGGCAGGACGCCGGCCGAGATCGCCGACTTCTACACCGCGGCGTGGCTCGAGGACGAGGCCCTCCTCAACATCCTTCCCGCCGACGTGATGCCCAGGGCGACCGACCATATCGTCGACATGATCTCGCTGACCGAACGACTCGTCGCCAATGGCCTCGCCTACGAGGTTGACGGGACGATCTACTACGACGTCTCTGCCTTCGACGGCTACGGGAAGCTGTCGGGTCAGAAGGTGGAGGAGACCCACGCCGGCCACCGCGTCGACGTCGAGGCGGGCAAGCGGGATCCCGCCGACTTCGCCCTCTGGAAACGTCGCCGGCGAGCATCGGCTCATGAAGTGGCCGTCGCCATGGGGCGATGGCTATCCGGGCTGGCACATCGAGTGCTCGGCGATGAGCCTGGCCCACCTCGGCGAGCGATTCGACGTCCACACCGGCGGAATCGATCTGAAGTTTCCGCACCACGAGGACGAGATCGCCCAGTCGGAAGGAGCCCTCGAGCATCCGGTCGTCAGCATCTGGATGCACGGCGAGTTCCTCACCATGGACGACGCGAAGATGGCGAAGAGCGCGGGCAACATCATCCGCGTGGCCGACCTTCCGGAGATGGGCTACGAGCCGCTCGCGTTCCGCTACCTGGCCCTGACGGCGCACTACCGATCCAAGCTCGACTTCACCGCCGATGCCCTCCACGCGGCCACCTCGGGACTCGGGCGCCTGCGCCGTGCTGTCACCGACGCGCCGGCCGATCCGGTCGACCTGACAGACGAGCCGATGGCGAGCTATCGCTCGCGATTCACCGATGCGGTCGCCGACGACCTGTCCACCCCCAGGGCACTGGCGCTCGCCCACGAGGTCGCCTCCGCCGACGAACTGGCCGATGCGGCGCGACGGGCCCTGCTGCTCGACTTCGACCGCGTGCTGGGCCTGTCGCTCGACGCCCCCGTGCCGGACGGGGAGCCGCTGCCGCCCGGTGCCGCCGAGCTTCTCGAGCAGCGGACCGCCGCGCGCGCCGCTCGTGACTACGCCAGGTCGGACGCCCTGCGCGAGGAGCTCGCGCAGCTCGGCGTCGACGTCCGGGATACGCCGACCGGCCAGGAAGTCGAGGTCCGAAGGGGACCCTAACGGGACCTCACCCCACACAACTCCACCGAAATCCCCCCAGAGAGCGTTGCGCCCTGGCAACCCACGTTGGGTCACCCCGCGCCAAAAGGGCTATGCTGACGCCCAGTACTTATGGGCCAATCGGCCCGAGACGCCAGTCATCCAGAGGGGTATTCGCTGTGTCCACCGCTTCGGCACGTCCTGCCGCAATGCGCCGCGTCCTCGTCGCATTCATCGTCCTTGCCACGTTGCTGACCGTCGGGCGTTGCCACCGTCAGCGCCGTGGCCGTGGCCGCTGGCTACCGCGACCACTCGTACCAGTTCACCAGCGTCAACAGCTCACCCACCCGCGACAAGCCGCAGTCGAAGACCTGGTACACCGATGGCGCCTGGTGGGCCGCCCTCGTCGCCTCTCCGGGCGACTCGTTCATCCACCGGTACAACGCCGCGTCGCACACGTGGACCAACACCGGCGTCGCGATCGACACCCGCAACTCGAGCCAGGCCGATTACCTGTGGGACGCCGGCACGAACAGCCTCTACGTGGTATCCGCCGCCGAGGATAGCTCGACCGGCCCGATCAAGGTCTTCAAGCTGAACTACAACCCGGCAACGGACACCTACAGCCACGATGGCGACTTCGGCGCCGCGGGCGTGGATGTCGCGACACGGCCCGACGGAGACGGTGACGATCGCCAAGGACTCCACGGGTCAGCTGTGGATCACCTACACGAACCCGGTCGGCGACGCGACCACCGACCGCAACGTGATGATCAATCGCTCCACGGGCCCCGAGGACGTGTGGGGCACCCCGTTCGCACTGGCAAATGGCCGCGTCAGCGGCGATGACATCTCGTCGATCATCGCCTTCGGCGGCAACTCGGTGGGAGTCATGTGGTCCAACCACATTCCCAGCGGCGGCCAGACCGGGTTCTACTTCGCCTCGCATGGCGATGCGGCGGGTGATACCACCTGGAGCGCGCGCCAGGCCGTGGCGCTCGGCACGGGCGGCAGCTTCGTCGAGGACCACATCAACCTGAAGCTGGCCGGGCCTGGCTCAGGCACCATCCTCGCGGCCGTCAAGACGAACGGTGGGGGCGAGAACTTCATCCGTCTCCTCGAGCGCAACCCGAGCAACGGTTCGTGGACGGTGCACACCGTCGTCAACGGCGACGCCACGCGACCCCAGCTCGTCGTCAACACGAGCAACTCGACGGTCTACGTGATGTACGGGTCTCCCGAGGACCAGTCGGCCCCCGCTGACCAGGCGCTGTACTACAAGGCAGCGGCCTTGAACTCGCTGGTCTTCCCCAGCGGGGCCGGCACGCGCTTCATCGGCGAGGCCGGGATCAACGTCCTTGACGTCTCGACGGCGAAGCACCCGGTCACGAACGCCATGGGCGGCATCCTGGCAGTTGCCAGCGGCGAGACCAACCGTACCTACTACCACGGCTGGATTCCGCTGGGCGGGCCGCCTCCGACGCCGCCGACGAATCCGGAGAACCCGTTCGTCGACATCGGTTCGTCCCAGTTCAAGAACGACATCATCTGGGCCTACAACGAGGGCATCACCTCGGGCTGCGCGACCAACCGCTACTGCCCGAAGGGCCTCGTGACGCGGGCGCAGATGGCCACCTTCCTGGTCCGCGCGCTCGACCTGCCGAGCACCAGCGACGACTACTTCTCGGACGACAACAACTCGGTCCACGAGAACAACATCAATGCGCTGAGAGCGGCAGGCGTCACCGCCGGCTGCGCGGCCGGGCGCTTCTGCCCCGACGGCATCGTCGCCCGGGGGCAGATGGCGACCTTCCTGGTCCGCGGGTTCGATCTGCCCGCCAGCAACCACAACTTCTTCACCGATGACAACAGCTCGATCCACGAGAACAACATCAATGCCCTCGCAGCTGCGGGCGTCACCCACGGCTGCACGGCCACGACGTTCTGCCCGAATGGCCTCGTGAACCGGGAGCAGATGGCAGCCTTCCTGCATCGGGCCGCCGACTGACCCTCGGATCGGGCCAGACCAGGCAACGGAGCGGGCCGCCGGAAGGGCGGTCCGCTCCTCGTTTGCGGCCCAGGTCAGGCCCGCGAACGGTCGGTCGCGAGACATCCCTGCCGATTCGTTGCGCACGAGCACCGAAACGTGTGTCAAAGGGCTGTAAACCCGGGACCAATATGACTAGAGTGATGACCATCGTACTAGGACCGTCCTGCGCCATTCTTCTCGTTCCTTTGAAATCATCCATCGGCTGCGAGCCCTAGCGTTCGGACGTTCCCTATTGCTGTTGCCCCAGCAAGTTCGGGGGGAGGGAATCGAACAGTGACACTCATCGTTGTCGGCCTTGGCTATGTGGGCCTTGTGACCGCCGCATGCCTTGCTGCATGGGGCCATCGCGTCATCGGCGTCGAGGTAGACGCCAACAAGCTGCGGGACCTGACCGAAGGCAGGCTCCCATTCCGCGAGCCCGGGCTGGACGAGCTCGTCGCTCGCTCCATCGCCGCCGGGTCGTTGAAATTCATTCCGGCCGACCGGGTCGCCGAGGTGGTGGCCGATGCGGACGCCACCATCATCGCCGTCGGGACGCACGACGGAAATGGCGGCTGGCAGACAGAGACCATGCGCAAGGCGCTCGCCGGCCTCGTGCCGCACCTCCCGTCCGGGCGTCCGCTGGTCGTGCGCTCGACGCTACCCCCGGAGTTCATCAACGAGCTGCCCAGCATCGTGGCCACGCTCAGGGACGCGACCGAGGCCGACCTGCCGATCCTCCTCAACCCGGAGTTCACCCAGGAAGGTCGAGCGATCGAGGACTTCTTCCGGCCAAGCCGCGTCATCTGCGGCGTCGTCGCCGATCCGGATGGCTCGGGCACCGAGCTTCTGCGTGCCGCTCTATCAGCCGGCGCAGGCGCCATTCGCGGTCATGCCGGCAATCGACGCGAGCTTCGCGAAGCTCGGGCTCCAACCTGTTCCTGGCCACGAAGATCAGCTTCGCCAACGAGCTTGCTGCGCTGTGCGACGCGTACGGCGCTCGCGTTGACACGGTGGTCGACGCCATGGCCTATGACCCACGCATCGGTCGAGCATTCCTCGGCGCGGGCGTCGGCTTCGGCGGCTCGTGCCTGCCGCACCAGGTGAGCATGACGGTCAAGACCGCCACCCTGGCGGGCCTGCCAACGCGCCTGCTGGCGGCCGTGGACGAAATCAACCACGCCCAGCGTGCCCACGCGGTCGGGCGCCTGGAGAGCCTCCTTCCGGAAGGCCTCTCCGGCGCCCGGATCGCGTTGCTCGGCCTGACCTTCAAGCCCGACACCGACGACCTGCGCGACGCGCCGGCGCATCACGATCGCCCAGCTGCTCCTCGAGCGGGGTGCCAGCGTGGTGGGCTATGACCCCATGGAGCCGGCGCGCGTCCGGGCGGCCGACCTCGTGTCCGGCCTGGAGATCGCGGCCAGCGTGGAGGACGCCATCACGGGGGCCGATGCGGTCATGCTGGTGACCGAGTGGAGCGAGTTCCGCAGCATCGACTGGCGGGCCGCGCGGAGCCTCATGCGACGGCCCATCGTCGTCGACGGCAGGAACGTCCTCGATGAAGCCGCGCTGCGGTCGGCAGGCTACGCCTACACCGGGTTCGGCCGTGGGTACGGCCTTCCCACACCGACGTCCATCGAGCGCGCGGCCCAACCCGTCGAGGCGGTGGCGGAGATCTCGTGATGCGTCGAGTTCGGATCACCTTCGTCCCACTCATTCTCGCGGTCGTCGCGCTGCTGGCCATGATCGCGCTGGTCCAGGACCGCAATACCCGAACCTGGGCGGTGGTCATGGGACTGACGACGGTGGCCGCAGTGGGTTACGGCGCCTACCAGGAGCACGTCGCGGCGCGTGCCATCAGCGTGGCGCGCCGGCGGCTGCGTGGCATGCCGTTCGACGACCTGCGTCGAGAGATGGACCGTGCGCGCCGCCACGAGCGCCCCTTTGCGGTGGTGCGCATACCGATCGGCTCGGAGGACCTGGCCGACCAAGCCACCGCGCACCTGTTGGCCGGGCTGAAGGCACCTGAAGCGCGGCGATCGGTGCTGCGAAGTGTCGATCGCTGGTGGCGCAGCGCCAACAACCTCTACCTCCTGTTCCCCGAGACCTCTGCCGACTCGGCCCGCGTGACGATGCGCCGGCTGGGAGGGGACGAGGCGATCCTCGCCGGCCGCTGGCAGGTGGTCGCGTTCCCGGAGGACGGGCTCACCACCGGCGCGCTCTTCGAGGCGCTCGGCGCGCGACCGCCGCGTGGCGAGGAGCTGCCCGTGCCGCTCCCCGGAAGGCCATCGCCGACGGACGCCCAGCCGGGGTTGCGTGACTCGGCAGCCCGGGCAGTCCCGATCCCGCGCGACGACCAATGACGCGCGGCGGCAGGAACGATTCGTTCCAGTACGGATACGCCGGAAAGCGCCTGGCGGACATCGTCTTCCTGTTGCTGACCGCCCCCGTGACGATTCCGCTCATGGGGATCGTGGCCGTCATGGTGCGTCTCGACTCGCCGGGACCGATGGTCTTCACGCAGCAGCGCACCGGTCGCCACGGGCGGCGGTTCCGCATGTACAAGTTCAGGACCATGGTCGAGAACGCGGAGGAGCTGAAGGCATCGCTTGCGCACCTCAACACCCTGCCCTGGCCCGACTTCAAGGTCCACGACGATCCGCGCGTCACGCGAGTCGGTCGCATCCTCCGCAAGACGAGCCTCGACGAGCTGCCGCAGCTCATCAACGTGCTGCGGGGCGAGATGACAATGGTCGGCCCTCGTCCGACCTCGTTCGACTCGAGCACCTACCGGCTGTGGCACACGGAGCGCCTCGAGCTCACCCCCGGCGTCACCGGCATGTGGCAGATCAAGGCGCGCGGCGACTGCCCATTCGACGAGCGACTGCGCTACGACATTGAGTATCTCGACGGGGTCTCGCCGATGCTGGACCTGAAGATCATGGCGATGACCGTCCTCGCCGTCGTCAGTCGCTCTGGCAGATAAGAGCGCTCAACCCCCAGCGGTGACGATCACGAGCTGAGGGTCGTTGGCTCCCTCGCGGCTGCTGTAGGTGCCCGAGCCGCCGGTATTGCGCAGGGCCAGCTCCACGAGGCCGTTGCCAGTTACCGCTGAGGTGACATTCCACTCGACCCAGGTGCCGGTGCGTGACCGCGCCGCGCGTGTCGAGCGCTGAGCCGATGATGGCCGGCGCGTTGGACCAGGTGATGCCGGTCTCGGTCCAGGAGCTGAGCGGGAGGTCGTAGATGCCGCCGCCGCTGGCGGTGGCGCTGGTCACGAACAGGCGCAGGGTGGCCGACGTCACCGAGCCGGACAGCCCGGTCAGGTTAAAGCGCAGATAGCTGTTGTACGAGTTGGTGGCGGCGGTCCGAACGCGCAGGTCGGTCGTGGTGCCGTAGTTCTTTGTCGGGTTGTCGGATGACACCTTGGCGTCGGCGACCGCGGTGAAGGTCTGCGTCCCACCGCCTCCGCCGCCGGAAACGACGATGTAGGCCGGCAGCGTCTCGCTGTCACTGCCGGTCGCATTGGTCGCAGTCAACGTGACGCTGTAGGTGCCGGGGACGGAGTAGGTGTGCTGGGGGTTCTGCACGGTGGAGTCGGTGCTGCCATTGCCATCGAAGTCCCAGGCCCAGCTGGTCGGCGCGTTGGTCGAGGTGTCGGTGAAGCTGACCGCCAGCGGCGCCGCGCCACTCGTGGGCGTCGCGGTGAAGCCGGCCACCGGCGCCAGCGGCGCGGCACCCACCGCGACATACGCGGTGCGCGTCTCGCTGTCACTGCCGGTCGCATTGGTCGCGGTCAACGTGACGCTGTAGGTGCCGGGGACGGAGTAGGTGTGCTGGGGGTGCTGCGCGGTGGAGTCGGTGCTGCCGTTGCCGTCGAAGTCCCAGGCCCAGCTGGTCGGCGCGTTGGTCGAGGTGTCGGTGAAGCTGACCGCCAGCGGCGCCGCGCCACTCGTGGGCGTCGCGGTGAAGCCGGCCACCGGCGCCTGCGGCGGCGAGCCGCCGGCGGTGACGATCACGAGCTGAGGGTCGTTGGCGCCTTCACGGCTGCTGTAGGTGCCGCTTCCTCCGGAGTTGCGGAGGGCCAGCTCGACCGTGCCATTGCCGCTCACCGCGGAAGTGACGTTCCACTCCACCCACGTGCCGGCGGTGACTGCACCGCGGGTGTCGAGCGCCGTGCCGGTGATCGCCGGAGCGTTGGCCCACCTGATCCCGGTCTCGGTCCATGCGCTCGGCGCCAGTGCGTGGATCCCCCCGCCCGAAGCCGTGGCGCCGGTGACGTACAGCCGCAGGGTGGCGGAGGTCACCGGGCCCGACAGGCCGGTCACGTTGAAGCGCAGATAGCTGTTCCAGACGTTGCTGGAGCCGCTTCGGACGCGCAGGTCGGTCGTGGTGCCGTAGTTGGTGTTCGGGCTGCTGGAGCCGACCTTGGCGTCGGCGGCCGGGGTGAACGTCCTCGTCGCGCTGCCACCGGACACCACGATGTAGTCGGTCCGCGTCTCGCTATCGCTACCCGACACGCTGGTGGCGGTCATGGTCACGCTGTACGTGCCGGACACCGCGTAGGTGTGCTGCGGGTTGCGCTCGGTCGAGTCGATGCTGCCGTTGCTGTCGAAGTCCCAGGCCCAGCTCGTGGGGGCGTTGGTCGACGTGTCGGTGAAGCTGACCGCCAGCGGCGCGGCACCACTGGTGGGCGTCGCGGAGAAGCTGGCCACCGGTGCGGCTCCGGCGAGCGAGTCGTAGTAGTGCCAGTAGCGATCGGTCGCGGTGTTGCTGGCCAGGACGACCAGCCCGGTGGTGCTGTTCAGGTTCTGCTTCGTGGAGCTGGCATCATTGAGCTCCTGCGAGCTCTCGTCCCACATCACCAGCGTGCCCTTGCCATCGGCGAACGAGACGTTGGAGAGCGGCGTCGCCTTGTGGTAGACCCCACCGCCGCTCTCGTCCGAGCTGAACACGTGGAGCACCGACGCGCTTTCGTCGATCAGGACGATCGGACGGGTCTGGTCGTATTGGCCCGTCGAGACGGTGTGGCTCACCCAGGCCCCGGTGAGCGGAAGGCGCTCAAGGATCTTGATGGCAGGCTGGTTCGAGCTGTTGAGCGAGGTCTTCACCGCCACGAACACCCGGCCGTCGCCTCCCGAGAGCAGCGTCGCGAGGTGGACGTGATCGTCCGCCTCGTTCACGCCCTGGAACGCCTGACGGCTCGCCCCCCAGGTCGTGTCGTCCGCGCTGTCGTCGTGGACCGAGAAGTACCACGCCGACTGCGCCTGGTTGCTCCACATGACCCCGACGCGGCTCCCGAACGAGATGAGCGAGGAGATGTCGTCGCCCCCCACCGTCGTGCTGTTGGGATACGTTCCGTTCACGGCGGGCACGAAGGGCATGCCCCACGCCGCGTCGTTGCACGTCGGATCGCAGAGGCTCCGATTGACCCACACCTGGTTGCTCTGCACCCAGGTGATCCAGAGCTGGCCGGTCGAGTCACGGTCGACGACGAGCGACTCGCTCCGGGCGCTGTTGATCGTGACGGGGAACCCGGCATCGAGCGAGTACTGATCGGTGGACGCGCTGTAGGTGTACCGATACAGCCAGGCCGAGTTGGCGGCCGTGGTCGAGCTTCCCGAGGACGAGTAGACGTGCGACGCGACGTAGAGCTTGCCGCTCGCCTGGTCCCACAGCGCGTCGCCGCGGGTGTTGTTTCGCGGATCCAGGCCCGTCCCGGTGTTCACCCAGGTCTGCGTCGCGACGTCGAGGCGGTGGATCGTGTACCCGCCGCCCGCGGCGTTCCACATGCTGGCCCACCAGACGCCGTCATTCCACCACAGCTTGCTCTCGGGCTTCTCGCCGGTGACGGCGCCGGTGGCGCCGGCGAACGAAGGTCCCTCGTAGCCCACGTCCCCCGGGTCCGCGCTCGCGCGAGCTGGCGCGGCGACATTGAGGAGCAGGGCAAGGAGACCCGCTATGGCGAGCAGTGAGGCTGGTCTCGCTGAGCGGGCACCGCTCAAGCGCATTCCCTCCCTGTGGTACCCGCATAGTACCTCAGTTCTGTGCTCGATCCGCGGTCAAACGTGGTGACGACGGGCAACCGCATGGCGAGCTCAGCCGGGCGGGGTGCCTCGCAGCGCGGCGTGCCACGCGACCTGGCGTCGAAGTCCGTCGCGCGGCGAGACCGACGGCCGGTATCCAAAGGCGCGCTCGGCTCTACCCGTGTCGGCGTGCGTGTGGCGCTGATCACCCGGGACCGGCGGCCCGTGCTCGATGATCGGGTCGACCCCGACCGCCGCCGCGATGACCTCCACCGCGGCGTTGACGGTGATCGGCTCCCCGCCGCCGATGTTGTACACCTCGCCAACGGCTCCGCCGTCCAGGGCTCGGACGGTGCCCTCGATGCAGTCGGATACGAAGGTGTTCGCGCGCGACTGCTCGCCATCTCCGTGGATCACGATCGGCCTGCCGTCGAGCATGGCCTCGATGAAGCGGTGGTACGCCATGTCCGGTCGCTGACGCGGGCCGTAGATCGAGAAATAGCGGACGATCGTGGCTGGCAGATCGAAGGCCTCAACGTGAGCCGCCACGAGGTGCTCGGCGGCCAGCTTGCTGACTCCGTACGGAGACGAGGGGCGCAGCGGACGGTCCTCGTCGCCGACCGCGTTCAGCCCGTAGACCGAGGAGGTGGATACCTGCAGAAAGCGCCGCACCTCGGCACGCCTTGCCGCCTCGAGCAGGCGACCGAGCCCGACGATGTTGCAGCTGACGTAGAGCTCGAGGTCCGCCCAGCTCGGCGCGAGCCCGGCCACCGCGGCCTCGTTGATGACGGCGTCTACGCCATCGAGCACCGGGTCGAGATCCGCGATCCGCAGGTCTGCCTCGACGAAGCGGTACTCCGGCGAAGCCAGCGACGCCTCGAGGTTGCGGCGCTTGACCTTCTCGTCGTAGAAGCCCACGAAGGCGTCGAGGCCGGTCACGGAGTGTCCATCGGCCAGCAGGCGCTCGGCCAACCAGGAGCCGATGAACCCCGCCGCTCCGGTGACCAGGATGCGCACGACTATCGCTCGACCAGGACGCGATCGACCGCGAAGACGGTGTTGCCCGTCGCGTCGGCCGACTCGAAGCACACGTCCGTCATCGGCCCCGCGTCAGGCGTGCGCCATCGCGCTCGGCTCACGGTGAAGACCGTCGCACCGTCCGATGCGCGCATGACTCGCCAGTTGTAGGTCTGCGCGGCAAGGTCGAGCTCCACGACGCTCGTGTACCACACTCCGGTCGCATATCGCACCTCGCTGCGCACCTGCGTGGCGCCGTCGAAGAACGAGAACACGCCGCGGTCGTCGAATCGCACGACCGCCGTCTGCGCGTCCCCGTGCCGAGCTGCCGTCACGGTCGCATCGGACAGGCCGACGCGCGAGATCATCACGTCGGCCTCGATTCGGACGACGCCATCGGCGATGGCCTGGACTCTCACGGCACATCCGGACGCGCGAGCCGTCCGCGGCCCCGGTCCCGGCGGCGACCCGTCGACCATCACCGGTGTCGGCGATGGCGAACGACGCGTCGCCGGTGGAGCGCGTCTCCCACATCGGGTCCAGGGGGGCACCGGGCGGAAATGGGTCGAACGTGGCGAGCAGCAGCGGGTCGTCGCTCGCCGCAGGGTCCTGGACAGCTGTCAGGTCCGGCGAACCCCCTCCGGGGAGGCGGCCGGTGACCCAGGCGTAGCTGCCCGCCCCAGTGTCCGATGCCAGGACCAGGAACCCCGTCGAAGAGCTCAGTGTCTGCTTCGTCGAGGTCGCGCCGGTCAGCGTCGCCAGCCCATCGATCTGGATCAGCGGTGCTCCTTCCCCGGCCGCGAAGGCGACGTCATCGATGCTGCTGGCCTTGTAGGAGATCGTGCCTCCTCGCTCCGGCGAGTTGGCGACGACATAGAGGACCCCGTTCTCGCCATCGAGGAGCACGATCGGCCGGGAGAGGTGGTCGCTGACCTGGGCGACCAGGGCCTGCCGCGATGACCCGTCCGGCTCGATCGTCACCAGCACCACCTGCGGGTCACTTGGGCGGCTATCCGGCGCCTCGTCGATCGCCGTGTCGACTGCCACGAACAGGCGCGGTCCTCCATCGGCCTCGAGCACGGCCGCGCTGAAGTGGTCGGCTGCCGGGCGGAGACCGTCGATCACCAGGCTGGACTCGGTCCAGGCCTCGCTGTCATCCGGTCCTGGCACCGCCATGAACAGCGAGTCGACGTTCTGGTTGCTCCAGAGGAGGGCCACCGTCTCGCCGTAGGAGACGATCGCCGCGGCCGCCGTGTCCGTGGCCGCGTGTGGGGCGCGTGGCGTGAAGGGTTGGCCCCAGCTCCACTGGTTGCCGGTGGTGTGGTTCACCATCAGCCCACCCTCGCCGATCCAGGCCGCCCAGAGACGGCCGGAGTCATCGCGAGCCAGTGTGAGCGAGCTCCCACGCTCGGTGGCGATGGTGACCGGGAAGTCAGGATCGGGAACATATCGAGCGGCGTCTGGATCGAAGGCGTACCGAGTGAGCGCGATCGTCCGACGCGGTGTCGGCTGGCCACCGCCGGTCGCGACCCACAGCACGTCACCGTCGGCGAGCACGTCGGGTTGGACCGATGCCTGCGTGGCCACGCGCGTCCCGGTGTCGATCCAGCGCCCGCCGGCCCAGTCGAAACGATGGATCCGGAACTCGTCGGTGCCCTCCGCCAGGAGCAGGCCCCACCACGCGCCGTCACGGAACCAGAGCTTGCTCTGGGCCACGTCGCCGGTCGGCTGGCGGGCGGTGTCAGCCTGGAAGAGAGGGCCGCCGCCCGCGGCATCGATCTCGACCACCTCGGGCTCCGGCTCCGGGGTCGGCGCCGGCACCCGGGTAGGCGTCCGACGAGGGACCGGCCGATGAGGCCGGCGGCCCCATCGGGTCGATCATCACGAAGACGGCGGCGCCGGCCGCGACGATCGCCAGGATAAGCCCGAGGATCGGGAGGCGGGTACCCCTCATTTCCCGCTGTTTGCGTAGGATGCGCGCCGGTGCAGCAGTGACGGCTCATCGGTGCGAGAGGCACCCCGTCGTACGCGCTGATCGCCTTAGAGGGATCCCGCCCGACGCGCTCGAGCGTTTGGGCGTGGCCCTCATCATCGTGATAGTGTCGCTCGGGCTCTTCATGCTCACGTGGCGTGGCTCCATACGGGACTAGCCCCGCCGGTCACGCCTCCGGCGGGAACGCGACGAGGGTACCCCATGCCAGCGCCCACCCGGATCCGGCCCCTTCGACTCCGCTGCGGGTCCCGAACGAAGCCCACGAGACTGCATGACCGACTTCGACGTTCCAGGCGAACCTGACGGCTCCATCGCCGCTTCCGCCGCGGCCTCGGACGCGACCCGGAAGCACCTCAGGGGCAGCACCTTTCTCCTGACCGGTCGTGGCATCTCGCTCGGCGTCAACTTCGCGGTGCAGGTCCTGATCGTCAGGTACCTGAGCCAGACCGAGTACGGCGCCTTTGCCTACGCCCTGGCCTTCGCCAGCCTTGCGCAGACGATCATCACCTTCGGCCTCGACCGATCCATCACCCGGTTTGTCCCGATCTACGAGGAACGCGGCGACTACGGCCGGCTCTTCGGGACCCTGGTCATGGCCACCGGAACGTTCCTGGCGCTCGGGCTCGGAACGGTTCTCGTCGTCATCGGGCTCCAGGAGTGGCTGGCAGGCGTGGTCATCGACGAGCCGGGGGCAATCGCGCTCATCGTCATCCTCATCTTCCTCGCACCGATCCAAGCGCTCGATGACCTGCTCATCGGCCTGTTCGCCGTGTTCGGGGATTCGCGCGCGATCTTCGTGCGGCGCTACGTCCTCGGCCCGTTGTCGCGGTTGGTGGTGGTGGTCCTGCTCGTGCTCACCGAGCAGGGAGTCGGCTTCCTCGCCGTCGGCTACGTCCTGTCGGGCCTGTTGATCCTGGTGCTCTACTCCGGCCTGCTGTGGCGGACCCTGCGGGAGCGCGGCCTGACCCAACGATTCTCGCGAGCGGAGATGCGGATCCCGGCGCGCGAAGTCCTGGCGTTCACCATTCCGCTGCTGTCGTCCGATCTCCTGCACGGCCTGATGACCGCGACCGATGCCATCGTCCTCGGCGCCTTCCACGACGCCGCCGAGGTGGCGTCGTTTCGCGCGATCGTCCCTGCCGCGATGCTGAACCAGCTGCTGCTGTCGACGTTCGCCCTGCTCTTCACTCCGGCCGCGGCGCGCCTCTTCGCCCGCGCCGATCAGGAAGGCATGAACGATCTGTACTGGCGAACCGCGGTATGGATGGCGGTCTTCTCGCTTCCCATCTTCCTGCTCACGTTCTCGCTGGCCGAGCCGATCACGGTGCTGCTGTTCGGCGAGCGCTATGCCGGGTCCGCCCCCTACCTCGCCATCCTGTCGCTCGGCATGTACTTCAATGTGGCTCTCGGCTTCAACGGCCTGACCCTCAAGGTGATGGGACGCGTCCGATACGTCGTCATCCTCAACCTCTTCGCCGCCGGCGCCAATGTCGCTCTGAACCTCCTGCTGATCCCCCCGCTCGGCGCGCTCGGCGCTGCCATCGCCACCGGGCTGACGCTGATCATCCACAACATCGCGAAGCAGATCGGCCTCCTCCTCGCGGGCGTGCACGTCTTCGAACGACGCTACGTCCTGGTGTACGCCTCGATCGTCGCGTCGACCGCGATCGTGCTGGCCGCCCAGGTGCTGACCGAGGTGCCGCTCCCGCTGGTCCTGATACTCGCCGCAGCGGCCTTTGGAGGCGTGGTGGCCATGAACCGCGACACCCTCGACCTGACCGATGCCTTCCCGGAGCTGGCTCGGGTGCCGATCCTGCGGCGCCTGGGATCGCGCCGGCCATGACGGTCCTCGCTCGGGCCCGAGCCACGCGCTACGAGGTCGGCACCAACCTGCGAGGGGGCGGTCTGGCGGCGACGTGGACGCTGCTGCTGCCCTCGCTGGAGATCGATGCCGCGGCTGTGGCCGGCAAGGTCGCGCCCGGTGACCTCGATGCACTGGATCGGCTGTCCGGCGCGCGTCTCGACTTGGACGGCGAGGACCCGCTGGGTCAGCTGGGCGATCGGCGGCTCGACCTGATCGTGCTCGGGCGCGGAGGTGCGGCGTCTCGCGGACGCGATGCGGCCTTGCGGGCGTTGGCCGAACGGCTCTCGACCTCCGGCGCGGCATACGGTGAGGTGGACGCACTCCCCGACTGGTGGGGTGGAGCGGTTCAGCCGCTCGCACTCTGGCCGGCCTTCGGCCCGGCGCGCGTCTTCGTCCCGTCCGGCGACACGGAGACCGTCGAGCGGCTGGCCGGTCTCGGCTTCCTGCCGCCGCGCGGATCGGCGAAGTTGAGGGACCGCGTGCTCAACCGCGTCGCCAGCATGGGCGCGTCGGGCCACCGATCGCGCCGGCGAGCCATCCTGGGCCTCGGCCCGGGTAGCGTCGCGCTCGGGCCACCGGCCTACGTCGTCGAGATCGCCCGCGCCGCCGGAGTCGAGATCGAGACGGCGCCGTGGGCGTTGGTCGCGCCCGGTGATTACGCGAGCCAGAAGGTCCTGCTCCTCCTGTTCGACCCCGCTGATGGGCAGCCGTGGATCGTCGTCAAGCTGGGGGCCGACCCGGCGCACGCGGAGCGGCTTCGCAACGAGGCCGCGGCGCTGGCGCAGCTCGCCGGCTTCGGCCTGCCCGATGGGACCGTGCCGGTCCTGCACTTCGCGGGCGAGCATGCCGCCCGAGGGGTCGTCGGGCAGGGCTGGCTTCGCGGACGACCGTTCACCGAGGTCTCGGAGCCGAGCGCCGAGGGGCCGCAGCTCGAGGCTGCCGCATCCTGGCTCACCTCGCTTGCCACGGCCAGTGTCGAGCGGCGCGAGGCCGGCGAAGTCGGGGCTGCGCTGCGAGACCTGTTCGATCGCTTTCGGTCGATCCATGACCCCTCAACCGAGGAGGCCGACTTCCTCGACGAGCAGGTCCGGGCGGTCGAAGGGCAGGTCGGGACCCTGCCGGTCGTCTTCCAGCACGGCGACCCGGGCGCCTGGAACCTGGTGGTCGACGAGGCCGGGCGCATTGCGTTCCTCGACTGGGAGTCGGCCGAGGTCCACGGGCTACCCCTCTGGGACCTCGTGCACTTCCAGTTCTCGTTCGGCGCGTGGGTCAGCCGCCGCGACGGCGAGCGCCGCCGGCTCGATGCCGCGGTCCGGCACTTCGTGACGCCGGGCGCGCTCCAGGCGCGCTTCGCCGATCAGATCTCGGAGCTGGCCAGTGACCGTCGAACTGCCTGCGGGGATGATCCGCCCGCTGTTCTACACCTGCTGGATGCAGCGGAGCCTGAAGGAGGCGACGCGCCGCACGCATGCCACGCGGAACCGCGGGCTCTACGTTCGGATGCTCCGCGAGCTGATCCGTCGACGGGAGGATCCGGGGTTGCGGCGGCTTCTGGGCAGCGAGCGATGAGCGATCGGTTCAGTCGCCTCGGGATGGCTCGAAGCATCGACTGGCGCTTCCTGTTGCCCACGCCGCGCCTCGACCGCGTCGCATGGATCGGCGACATCGACGGGCAGTCGCAGGCTGCACTGGCGGCGGACGCGGCCGAGTTCGGCCACGGGCCGATCGGCGAGCTCGCGCGGAGCGGCGGCTGGGACGTGGTCGTGGTCGAGGGACTGCCACCCGGTGACGCCCCAGCTCTGTCGGCGGCCCTGGAACTCGTTCGGCCCGGTGGGTGGCTCCTGGTGAACCTCCCGCGCGGGGCACGCGTGCGCGGGGCGGGCCGGAAGGCGGTGGCGGCCCTGGGCACGGTCGGCGTGGAACGCGTCGAGCGCTGTTGGTTCGTTCCCGACCGGCAGGTCGCGCTCCGCATCGCGCCCCTGGGTGACGAGGGGGCCATCCGCTCCATGCTCGCGCGCCACGGCGGACGGCCAACCCGACGGGCAGCGGCTGCCACTGCGCGTGGGCTCGTCGGCGCCGGGGTGCCGGCCGACCTCCTCGGTGGAGAGGTGAGCGTCCTCGCTCGCCGCATCGGAGGAGAGCCGGTGAGCGGATGGCCGAGCCTCGAGCCGCTGGCGGCACTCGTGGCGTCCGAGATCGGCACGCGGCCTCCATCGTGGATCCTCCTGACGCCCCGCTTCGCTGCATCGGCACACGTGGTGATCCTCCTGCTGAGTGACGGCGAGGTCCGGCTGGTTGCCAAGATCGCGCGAGTTGCGGGCGACGAAGGCCCGCGTCACGAGGCGCGAATGCTCGCATCGCTGTCTGAGGCCGGGGTGCCTCCGGGGGCGGCGCCCCGGGTCGTGGCCACAGCTGACCTGGCGGGGCACGGCGCGGTCCTCGAGGCGGCAGTCCACGGGCGCCCCCTCGACCGAAGGCTGCTGCGTGCGGATCCTGGACGGTGGATCGGCTCCGTCGTGAGGTGGCTGGAGGACCTGCCGCGCGCGCCGCGGGATGCCGTCGTGAGCGTGAACGAGCTCGTGCGCGATCCGCTCGAGCGCCTCCGTGCGACGTGGCCCCATGACAGCGATCTCGCGGCGCTCGTCGTACGCACTCTCGGCCTCCTCGAACCGCTGGAGCAGCAGCCGCTGCCGGCCGTCTTCGAGCACGGCGACCTGAGCCACCCGAACCTGCTGGTACGCACCGATGGCGGACTGGGGGTCCTGGACTGGGAGCTGGCCCGTCCCGACGGCATGCCGATGCACGATCTGTCCTTCTTCCTTGGGTATGTGGCGCTGGCGACGTTCGGCGAGCGGGCCGACCCGTACGGGGGCCTCGAACGCGTTCTGGCCGATCGGACCTGGGGTGCCGTCCCCGCCCTGCACGCGGAGGCTGCCCGGTTCGGAATCGACCGCGCCGCACTCCCCGCCTTGATCGTCACCTGCTGGGCTCGGGCGTTCGCCGGGCTCGCGGAACGTGCTTCGGCCGGCGCCGAGAGCGGGCCGCCATCGTCGAGCCGGTATTATCGAATGTGGGAGGGCGCGGTCGATCGAACGGCGCAGCTCGGTGCACTCATCGTCTGACACCGAGAGCTCTGCCGAAGACTCAAGCCGGAGATCAGATGCGCATCCTCTATGTCACCGAGGGCTTTCCCTACCCTCTCACCAGCGGCAACCTCCGGCACTACCACCTGATTCGTGGGCTCTCCGAGCACCATGAGATCGACCTGCTGTCGACGGTCGGCGGCGCGTTTCTCCCCGAGCACATCGACGCCATGCTGCCGTTCTGCACGGACGTCCAGACATTTCGATCGACGGCCGGGTCCTCGTTCGTGCGCAAGGCCTCCGGACGCGCTCGCGACATCGTGGTCGACGGCGGCACGAACGCCGCCGGACGGGCGCTGGCCACAGCGGCGAAGACCAGCATCGACAGCGTCGACTCTACGATGTGATCGTCCTGAACGGCAGGATCACCGCTCCCGTCATCGACCTGGCCGGACGCCCGCCGGTCGTCGTCGACCTCTGCGATGCGCCGGCACCGCGCCTGATCGGCCAGCTGCGTTACAGCTCGGCATCACGCCGCCTGTTGATCCGCCTGAAGCTGCGACGGCTGCGGGCCACGGAGGCCAGGCTGATCGCGGCGGCCAGCCATCTGCTCTTCGCGTCGGCCCGGGACCGCGACATCGCGCTGAGCGACGCGGGGGCCGCTCCCGCGTCCACGGTGCTTCCCAACGGCGTGGACCTGGACTATTGGCACCGGACCACGCCGACCCTTGGCCGAGACGTGGTGTTCTCCGGCGCGATGCACTATCCGCCCAACGACGACGCGGCGCGATTCCTCTTGAGCACGATCATGCCGCGCGTGTGGGAGTCCGATGCCAATGCGCGCCTGCGGGTGATCGGGCTCAATCCGACCGAGGCCCTCATGCAGGCGGCGGCGGCGGAGCCGCGCGCTGTCGTCACCGGGTTCGTGGAGGATGTGCGTCCGCATCTCGAGCACGGTGCCGTCTACGCAGCACCCCTCCGCTTCGCGTCCGGCATTCAGAACAAGCTGCTCGAGGCGATGGCCATGGAGCTGCCCGTCGTGACCTCGACGGCGGCCGCGGAAGGGCTGCACGGCGATACCGTGGTCGAGCTTCCCCTCGTCGTGGCCGATACCGCGGATGACTTCGCCAGCGAGGTCGTCGCCGCGCTGGACCGGGCGCGCACCGATCCTGAGCCCCGCAGCGCCGCGCGCGCGTTCGTCGGCGACCGCTTCACGTGGCCTGAGGCCGTCGGGATTCTCGAGCGCGTCCTGGCCGACACGAGGCGTGCGGCGTGACTCTCCGGCGGACGATCCGGGCGGCCGCTTCGACCCGGCCGGTTGCGTGGCTGGTCTCGGTCCTCGAACGCCTTGACCGAGGTCGTGCCGACGTCCTCGCCGTGCTGACCTATCACCGCATCGCCGAGCCAGCCGTGGCAGGCATGCACACCGCCCTGTACGTCTCGCCCACTGACTTCGAAGAGCACCTCGATGTCCTGAAGCGGCGCTACGCCATCGTCTCGGCCGATGATGTGCTCGAGGCCCGCCACGGCCGCCGTCCCCTGCCTCGTCACGCGCTGCTGCTCACGTTCGATGACGCCTACACCGACTTCGGCGCGACTGCCTGGCCGAGGTTGCGCGAGAGGTCGCTGCCCGCGGTGCTCTTCGTCCCGACCAGCTACCCGGATCAGCCAGATCGCTGGTTCTGGTGGGACCGGCTCGGCGAGGTTCTCGGGCGCGCACCATCGGCTACCTCGGTCACGACTCCGTTCGGCGAGCTCCCGGTCGGCACTTCCCAGGAGCGCGAGCGCGCCTACCGTCTCCTGCGAGATCACTGCAAGCGCATCGGCGTCGAAGCCGCCTGCGATCTTGTCGAGGGCCTCGCGAACGAGCTGGTGCCCAGCCCGGCCCGGAACGATGTCCTCGGCTGGGACGCCCTCCGTCAGCTGGCCGCCGAAGGAGTCGCGATCGCCCCGCACTCCCGGACTCACCCCCTCCTGCCGACGGTCACCGACGAACTGCTGGTCGACGAGCTCACAGGCTCCTGGGCGGACATCGAGCGCGAGATCGGAGCCTCGGTCTCGTGCTTCGCGTATCCGAGCGGTGCCTGGGATCAACGCGTTGTCGAGGCGACCGCCGCCGCAGGGTTCGATGTCGCGTTCACAACGCGGCGCGGGGTCAACGACCTGCGCAAGGGTGAGTGGCTGACGATGCGGCGCGTGAACGTCGGCCCGCGCGCCGATTCCACCCTGCTCCGCGCACAGGTGGGCCGCTGGATGACGCTCGCCGATCGCCGCTGACCTAGCGACCGTGCAGCCCTCGAAGGGGCTCCTCCATGGCGAGGGGTTTCGCGATGGGCTCGCAGGACCTATGCTTGCCCGCGTCATTTGAGGTCACGACCACTGAGGTCACGACCTCGTCGCGCGTCATCATCTCGTACACAGGTAGCGGGGGCCCGGTTGGAACGTTCCGCATATCTTCACCTGCTTCAGCGCTGGAAGTGGACGCTGCTGCTCGCCGTGTTCGTGGCGGGCGTCGTCGGCTTCCTCGCCGCCAGCCAGATCCCGCCGACCTATGAGGCCCGCGCGCGGCTGCTGGTAGGGCCCGTCAGCGGCGCTGGGGACGTCATTCGCGCGGGACAGGACATGACGCTGACCATCGCGGAGCTGGCGACCACCGAAGGCCCACGCCAACGCGTCATCGAGAGTCTCGACCTCGACGTCAGCACTTCCGAGCTCGAAGCTGCCATCACGGTGACCGCGGCGTCCGAGACACGGATCCTCTCGATCCTGGTGACCGGCACCGATCCGACTGAGACCGCCGCCATCGCGAACGCCATGGCCGCCGAGATCATCGACTTGACCACGTGCAGCCTGACGCGGCCCGAATGTGAGGTCGCCGTCGTCGACCCCGCCGTCGTGCCCGAGTCGCCCGTCGGCCCCAACGTCATGCTGATCACGCTCCTGAGCGGGATCGCCGGGCCTCCTGATCGCCACGCTCGTGGCGCTCGGCGTCGAGTACTTCAGGAACACGCTCAAGGACGCCGACGAGCTCGCGGACCTCACCGGCAGCCCGGTGCTCGGCGAGGTGAACGTCGGCCATGGCTATCGCGGCTCGCCGGTGCAGCCGCTCGTCGTCGAGGCCAGGCCCGACTCGAAGACGGCCCTCGGCTACCGGCTTCTCGCAAGCCAGATGAGCTTCGATCGCCTCGCGGACCGCTCCATCCAAGAGCGTCCTCGTCCTCGGTTCACACGCCGGCGATCCAGTCGGTGAGCTCACCGCGAACCTCGCCGCAGTCCTGACCAGGACGGGGCGCTCGGTGACCCTCGTCGATGCGGACGACCTCGATGCGCAGATGACCGGCATGTTCGTGCCAGACCGACGCGCAGGGTTGAGCGAGCTGCTGGCCCTCGCGCCCGAGGCAGTCGCAGACACCGATGCCATCGACCACGTGCGCGTCAAGCGAGCGCCCGGCATCGAGCTCATTCCGGCCGGGAGCACGGAGTCACGCACCGTTCGCGAGGACACCCTCGCGGCGCTGTTGCGCAGCCTGTCCGAGCAGAGCGACCTCGTCCTGGTGAGCGGAGCGCCGATCCACCGCTCGTCCCAGTCGCTCGTGTGGGCTCGCCACACCGACGGCGTGCTGGTGGTCGCCCGCGCCGACACGACACGCGTCGAGCACGTGCGCCAGACCGTCGAGAGCCTCCGGCTGGTCGACGCGACGATCCTCGGGAACGTGCTCCTCGTTGACCGAGCCGGAGGGCGCGAGCGATCTCGTGGGCCAGGTGCCGTGGCGGCTCCCGCCGACAGTGCCGACGCCCTCGCGTCGCTGCCGCGCCAGCCGGGCACGCGCCCCCCAGGCTCATGAGCACCTCAGCCGCGCCCAAGGGCATCGGCTGACGCCAGAGGGTGGAACAGAGGGGTTCCGGGGCACCGGTCGCACGAGGGGAGGTCCCGGCAGGAGCGTGCCGTCCGTCCTCGGATTGCGTACGTGATGTCCCGGTTTCCGAAGCTCACCGAGACGTTCGTGCTGTTCGAGATCGTCGCGCTCCAGGAAGAGGGCCACGCGGTGGAGGTCTTTCCGCTCCTGCGCGAGCACGAGTCGGTCATGCACGAGGCCGCGGCGCCGCTGGCCCGGCGAGCTCACTACCTCCCGTTCCTCTCGCTCGCCATCCTCGGCAGCCAGCTGCACCACCTCGTGCGACGCCCACGCCGCTACCTCGGCACCCTCATCGCGGTGCTGCGGGGCACGTGGCGCAGCCGGAACTTCCTCGTCGGTGCGCTGGGCATCTTCCCCAAGGTCGCGCATATGGCACGCCTGATGGAGGCCGAGGGGGTCGACCACGTCCACTGCCACTTCGCGAATCATCCTGCGCTCGCCGGCTTCATCATTCGCCGCCTGACCGACATCCCGTACAGCTTCACGGCCCATGGGTCCGACCTCCACGTCGACCGCACGATGCTGTGTCACAAGGTCGACGAGGCGGCGTTCGTGGTCCCGATCTCGAACTACAACCGCGACGTCATCGTCAACGAGTGCGGCGCGTCGGCGAGCGCGAAGCTGGTCGTGATTCACACCGGCGTGGACACGGAGCACTTCCGGCCAAGGCCCCACGAGGAGCCTGCGCGGCCGTTCACGATCGTGTGCGTCGGGACCCTGCACGAGGTGAAGGGGCAGGGGCACCTGATCCGGGCGTGCCAACGCCTTGCGCAGGGGGGCATCGATTTCGTGTGCCACCTCGTGGGGGAAGGCCCGGATCGGCCCATGCTCGAACGAGTGATCGCGGAGGCCGGCCTGGCTGATCGGATGCTGCTCGATGGCGTCATGGCGCGGGAGGCGCTGGCAGATCTCCTGGCCGCCTCGGACGTCCTCGTGACCCCCAGCGTGCCCACCGCGCAGGGGAAGCGCGAGGGGATCCCGGTGGTGCTGATGGAGGCCATGAGCAGCGGGCTCCCGGTCGTGGCGAGCCGGCTTTCGGGGATCCCCGAGCTCGTCGAGGACGGCGTCTCGGGGCTGCTCGTCGAGCCGGGCGACGCGGACGGGCTGGCGGCTGCACTGGCACGTCTCCAGGGCGACGTGAGTCTCCGGCAGAGGTTGGCGGCCAGTGGCCGCCGGACGGTCGTAGCCGAGTTCGATGTTCGGATGAACGCCCGCCGGCTCGCGGAGCAGATCGCCAGCTCCCGCGGCGAGCCGGATGGCCGGGAACGCGCCACGACCCCGTCCCACCTTGTGGAGGGTGCGGGGTGAGGAAGCTCATCTTCTGGGGAGGCGCAGCCACGCTGGCCTACAGCACCGTCGGCTTCCCACTGGTCGTCCTGGTGCGCGGTGCGCTCTTCAGGCGCGACCACCGATCCGCGCCGATCACTCCGACGGTCAGCCTCATCGTGTCCGCGCACAACGAGGCCGATGCGATCGGCCTGAAGCTGGACAACCTGCTCGAGCTCGACTACCCGCCCGACCGGGTCGAGATCATCGTCGCGTCCGACGGCTCGGACGACGGAACGAATCTCCTGGTGTCGGGCTATGAACCGCGGGGCGTGCGGCTGCTGGAGCTGCCCCGCCTCGGCAAGGCGCGGGCGCTCAACGCGGCCGTGGAGCAGGCCGAGGGCGAGATCGTCGTCTTCTCCGATGCGAACAGCCTGTTCGCTCCCGGCTCACTGCGCGCGCTGGTGGCGCCGTTCGCGGACCCCGCGGTCGGCGGGGTGGCGGGTGACCAGCGCTATCTGCCGGCGGACGGCGCACTCGGGGAACGGAGCTACTGGGACTATGACCGCGTGCTGAAGATCTATGAGAGCCGAGCCGGAAACGTCATCTCCGCGACCGGGGCCATCTATGCCATCCGCCGAGACCTGTTCGAGCCGGTCCCAGAGGCCGTGACCGATGACTTCGTCATCTCGACTGGCGTCATCGAGCGCGGGCGAAGGCTCGTTTTTGCCCCCGATGCGATTGCCTACGAGCCGGTGAGCGCATCGAACCGCGCCGAGTTCGGCCGAAAGGTCCGCATCATGACGCGCGGCTTTCGCAGCGTCATCGAGCGCCGCGCCCTGCTCGATCCTCGCCGGCACGGCTTCTACGCGGTGCAGCTCTTCTCGCACAAGGTGCTCCGTCGCCTCATGGCATTGCCGCTCGCGGCCGTCGCCCTGGGGAGCCTGACGCTCGCTCGAGAGGGACGCGTCTACCGTGCGGCGCTGGTGGCGCAGCTCGGCTTCTACGCAGCCGCAACGGTCGGACTGGTGGCGCGCGAGCCGCGACTGCGACGCCATCCCGCGTTCGCCCTGCCCGCCTTCTTCTGCCTGGTGAACTGGGCTGCTCTCGTGGCGGCCCTCAACGTCGTCCGCGGACGGCGGATCGATCGCTGGGAGCCCGCACGCGACACACTCGCGGATCCTGTTGCCGGGGCCGGAGGGCCGGATGGCGCCTGATGGGGTTGCCCCAACCTCGCCGCAGGCGGCGGCACTCGCCGCGCTCGACGCCGCGGACATCCGGTGGGCAGCCCTCCGCGACGACCCCCTGGACAACGATGCCGGTGACATCGACCTCCTCGTCCATCCCGACGACGTCCGTCGCATGGACGATGTCCTCCATCCAATCGGCTTCGCCCGGCTCATGACATGGCGCCACGGCGATCATCGGTTCCACATCGCGTACGACGAGACCCACGACCGATGGGTCAAGCTCGACACGGTGAGCCGTTTCGCATACCGATCAGGACGCCAGCTGCCCGATCGGATGGTGGGTTCGGCTCTCGCCCGACGGACGCGGGTCGGCGGGGCCTGGCGGCTGAGCCCGGACGACGAGTTCTGGGCGCTGATCCTGCACTGCCTCCTGGATCGCGGGAGCGTGGCGACCCGCCACCTCGTCCGCCTCGGCGCGCTTGCCGAGCAGGAGCCCAAGGGGCCGTTGCGCGAGGCTCTCGCGGTCCCCGACGTTGCCGCAGCGGCGGTCGCGGGCGCACGCGCCGGCGATGGCGCGACGTTGGCTGCATTGCGGGATTCCATCGGGACCAACCTGGCTCGCCCACCCCTGGGGCGGCGGCTCTGGCGAGGCGGTCTCGGCGTCATGACGCCCGTGCTCAAGGCGGTCGTTCGTCCCGGGATCAACGTCGTGGTGCTTGGGCCGGATGGATCGGGCAAGAGCACGCTGGTGCGGTCGCTGCCGGGCACGCTTCCGCTCCCGGTGCGCACGTACTACGCCGGCCTGTACGGAGAGCGGATGCAGGCGCTGACGAGCACCCGCGTTCCGGGCGTGGCGCTGGCCAGCCAGCTTGCCGTGGCGTGGGGGGCGTATCTCTCGTCCTCACTCCAACGGCGGCTGGGACGAGTGACGGTCTTCGACCGCTACGGGTACGACGCACTTCTCGCTCCCTCAGGGGCGCAGCCCAGCCGCAAACGCCGGATCCGCCGCGGGCTGGTCGGGGGCCTCGTCCCACGGCCCGACCTGATCCTCGTCCTCGATGCCCCAGCGGCGCGGCTCCATGGTCGCAAGGCCGAGCACGATCTCGAGAGCGTCGAGCACAGGCGGGCGGCATACCGTCAGCTGGCTGGGAAGCTGTCGGCCCGCGCGGCCACCGAGCTGATCGACACGACCGTCGAGCGGGGGGCCGTGCGTCGCCGAGCCACCGCCCTGATCTGGCGAGCGTTCTCGGACCGCCGAGGCCCGACCGGCGGGTCTGCCGGCCGGCGGCGATACAATCGCGCTTCGACGCCGCGCGAAGGGGTTGGTGCGCATGGCAATCGGTGAACTGAGCAATCTTCCCGTTGCCGGGACGGACCGCCGGGCGGCCGCCGCGACACTGGGACTCGCGCTCGCGCTCGTCCTGATCGTCATCCTGGCCGTACTCGGCGCCCCGCTCGCGCTCGTCGCGGTTGGCGCCGCCGGGGTGCTTGGCCTGGGTCTGATCACCCGGCCGCGCGCCGCCACGCTGCTCTTCGTGGGCTTGCTGTACGCCAACGTGCCGGTAGTCGCGGCCGGCTTCCACGGCGTTCCGGACATGGTGGCCGTCGGTGGTCCGCTGCTGTTGCTCGGCATCCCGATCGTGGCCTACCTGGTGATCCGTCGCGAAGAGCTGGTGGTGACGCCGACGCTGGTATGGATGATCGCCTATCTCGCGGTCCAGGTCGTGGCGGCACTGTTCTCGGCGGACGCGGAGGCCTCTGCCAGCTTCGTCGCGACGTTCGCTTCCGAGGGACTTCTCCTATACGTGCTGCTCACCAACGCGGTCCGCGACTGGGGAACGCTGAAGGCGGCCGTGGTCGTGCTGCTGGCCGTCGGGGCGGTGCTGGGCGGGCTCTCAATCTTCCAGGACGTCACAGACACATACGGCAATCAGTACCTGGGCTTCGCGCAGACGGCCGGAGTCGACCCGCTCGAGACCGTCGACGCCGATACGACCGTCAGGCTCGGCGGTCCCATCGGCGAGGCGAATCGCTACGCGCAGATCATGCTCATCCTGCTCCCGCTCGCGCTCATGGCCTTCCTCACGGCACGGTCGCGCCCGACTCGCATCCTGGCTGCCGGCGCGGGCATGGCGATCCTGGCTGGGGCGCTCCTGACCTTCTCCCGCGGCGCCGGCGTGGCGCTGATCGTCCTCGTGGCCATCGCGATCATCCTGCGCTATGTGCGCTTGCGGGACGCGATCATCGTGGCGGTCGCGCTGATCATCGGCGTCTACGTATTCGCGCCCCGGTATCTCCTGCGGATCGAGTCGCTCGAAGGGGTCAGTGCCCTCGTGGGTGGGTCAACCGAGGGGCCGGACGGGGCCATCCTGGGCCGCGCGACATCGAACCTGGCGGCGCTCAACGTGTTCCTGGAGTACCCGTTGGTCGGCGTCGGGCCGGGCCAATACGTGGCCGAGTACTCGCAGGAGTACGGCAATGAGCTTGGGCTGCGCTACCGCGAGACAGCCCGACGAGCTCACAACATGGTGCTCGAAGTGGCGGCAGACACCGGCATCGCGGGCGTCGTGACGCTGGGCGGCGTCTTCGGAGCAACGCTCCTGGGTCTCTGGAGGGCGCGCCGGACGTGGATCAGGCGGAATCCCGAGTACGCGGCATGGGCAACGGCCTTCATGCTGTCGGTCATCGGCTACCTGCTGACTTCCGCCTTCCTGCACCTCTCGTACATGCGCTACCTCTGGCTGCTGATTGCCCTCGCCAACAGCCTCATCTGGATCCTGAACCAGAAGAACATTGCCGAGGCGAGCGGCGACGAAGGCCTCAGCCCGGCATCAGCCGTGAGCGCCCTACAAGGCGCGGGGCGATCGGGAGCCTCCGCTCAGCGGTACAGCCAGTCGGCGAATCCGAAGTTCTTGCCGATGCGAGACGGGATCGGCGCAGGCAGGCCGGCGCCGTATCGGAAGTTCACCAGGTGCGGCTGCCACGAGTCATCGCCCTCGGCAGGGAAGGCGGCCACGTTGTGGAGCCAGGTGTACGCGCGGAGGATCGCGCGATTGCCCCAGTCGTATGCCGGATACCCGGCTCGGGACAGCAGCTCGGCCTGCAGCAGGGCTCCCTGCAGCGCCTCGTAGACGTAGTTCTCCTTCGGCGGCGGCCACGAGAACCCGCCCGAGCGCCGCATGTCGTCGGGAAGGACTCCGTCGACGTTGTGGCCATCGATGGTTGCGCCGGGCGGGTTGACTCCGACCGGACGGCCCTGGTCGGCTTGCCAGTCGAGGTCGCCGTACGCGAAGCCAGCGTACGCCGATCGGTCGCCGAGCCAGCCGCGGAAGACGGCGGCCGCCCGCCCCAGGTCCGCGGTGTCGCCCAGGTAGAGGTCCGCCGCGACGCGGCTCGCGCCGGCGTGGGTGCCCCAGTTGTTGGGCCGGTTCTCGTGCGTCGAGATGAGGGTCATCCCGTCGAGGTTCGCGCGCATGACGCTGCGCAGCCAGTTCACAAATCCGGCATCGCGGTATCCGACCAGGTCGGCTGCGAGGACCACCGAGGCGAGGTTGCGGCCGAGCGCGAGCATGTTGTCGCCCTCGGTGCCGGGAACCTGCGCGAGAGCCTGGTACACCGGTCCGAGGTCGCCGCCGGTGCGCACGGTCACGAGCGCCAGCGCCAGGAGCCGAACGTCGTTCGTCGTCGTCCTGGTCACCGAGGTTGACGCCGCTGAAGCTGTTGGCCTCGTTGACCATTGCCTGCCACGCGGGCCCGACGTCGGCAGCGACATCAGCCGATCGCGGCTGATGAGGATCGAGCCGATCGCACCGGAGCCGGAAGGGTTCCCCGCGACCGGCACCGGAGTGGGGGCAGGAGCGGCCGGAGCGGCCGGCGCCGCAGTCGGCTCCGGCGTGGGCGGGCCAGGTGTCGGCTGTGGGATCACCAGAGGCAGGGACTCGACCATCGCCTCAGGCCCCAGCCAGATCGGCTCCGGCGTCGGAACGGGCGTGGGCGTGACCTGCGAAGAGCCCAGCGCCCCGACCTGGGCTTCGGGGGTTTCGGTCGGCTCGACGACGCTGCCACCAGCACTGCCGAGAACGACCAGGAGAGCTAGGGCAACGAGGGCCGGCACGAGCCGGGAACGGGAGATCCGCGATGCGCGACTGGAAGAGGACAGGGGCACGACGTCCAGGTGCAGTTTGGTGCGACTAGTCTAGCCCAAACCTCACCCGGCGCCACGCCGGCCCCTCGCGGGGGCCGGCGCAACACCGTTCATGCCGGTCAACGGTCGGTCAGCGATAGAGCCAATCGGCGAAGCCAAAGCCCTTCCCGGGCGCGACGGGCACGGGCCCCGGAATAGCCGGTCCCGTACCGGGCGTTGACGAGGTGCGGCTGCCACGAGTCGTCGCCCTCGGCGGGGAAGGCGGCCACGTTGTAGAGCCACGCATAGGCTCGCGCGAGCGCGCTGTCGCCCCACTGGTAGGACGCGTATCCGGCCCGAGACAGCAGCTCCGCCTGGAGGATGGCCCCCTGGAGCGCCTCGTAGACGTAGTTCTCCGCGGGCGGTGGCCACGTGAACCCGCCGGAGCGACGCAGGTCGTCGGGGAGAACCCCATCGACACTGTGACCGTCGATCTTCGCCCCTCGCGGGTTGATCCCGACCGGCGCCGACGGGTTCGACTGCCAGTCGAGCTCGCCATAGCTGAACCCGGCATACGCCGATCGCTCGCCGAGCCAGCCGCGGAAGACCGCCGCCGCCCGCCCCAGATCGGCGGTGTCGCCCAGGTAGATGTCCGCCGCGACACGGCTCGCCCCGGCGTGCGTTCCCCAGTTGTTGGGACGATCCTCGTGCGTCGAGATCAGCGTACGCCCGCCGATGTTGGCGCGCGTGACGCCACGCAGCCAGTTGACGAACCCGGGATCGCGATAGCCGACGAGGTCGGCGGCGAGGACGACGGGGGCCAGGTTGCGACCCAGCGCCAGCATGTTGTCGCCCTCGGTGCCCGGGACCCGTGACAGGGCCTGGTAGATCGGGCCGACGTCTCCGCCGGTACGAGCGGTCACCAGGGCCCACGCAAGGAGCTTCACGTCGTTGTTGTCGTCCTGGTTGTTGAGGTTCACGCCGCTGAAGCCGTTCGCCTCGTTGACCATCGCCTGCCAGGCGGCACCGGACGTCGGCAACGACATGAGTCGATCACGGCTGACCAGGATCGAGCCAACTGCGCCCGAGCCCGAGGGACGCACGGCGACTGCAGTAGGTGCCGGCGTGGCAGGAACGGCCGTCGGCGCCGGGGCCGCCGGAATCGCGGTCGGCACGGCTGTCGGGGCCGCCGTCGGAGCCGGCGCCTGGGTCGGGAACGTCGTCGGAGCCGGGGGCGTCGGAGCAGCGGGCTCCGCCCCTGCCTGCGGAGGAAGCGCGGCGGTGGACGGTGTGACAACGTTGATTCGAGTTGATGCCAGTGCCATGCGGCGCCACGCCGACGACAGCGACGTCTGGATCCGGCCACGGTTCAACCGCACTACCGCGAGGGTGTGCTGCCCGGCACTCGACTGGCGCGGGACCGTCAGCTGGACGCGGAGATCGCCGCGGGAGTTCGTGCGTGCGGACGGCATGCCGCGCACCCATCCGTCCCAGATGATCTGCACGCGGGCGTTGCGTGGCAGGTTGCGACCGGTCACGACGATGCTCTCGCCGGCAACGGCTTCGGATGGCGCCCGGATGGCGGTCGTCCCGGCGCCTGCCTGCCCGTCGACGAGCAGTAGCGCGGGGATGAGAAGGACGATGGGGATGGTCGCGATCCAGTCTCTTCGCCGCCTTCCACCCCTATCCGCCGGAGGGCCTCGGGCTTCGAGACGAAGTTCGGGGTGCGGCCTTGACGGACAGTGGAAGTGACTTGAAACGCATCGGTCATCCTCTAGCTGGAAGGGGTGCCCTTCACCGTGGGGAGTCGCCCACCCTACGGGCCGAGGTGGGGTCGCGAACATCCCGCAGAGGGGCCAATTCCGCGGGTGAAATGGTCCGGGCGGCCGGCGGCCACAGGTACCGCAGGGGGACTTTCGGCCAGTCGTCGAAACCGCTTCGTCCCGCTTGGCCGGCGAGGTAGACTCGCGCCGCAGCGCCGGCCAACGGCGGTCGAGGAGGGGTCGTGCCCGATCACCCACGGGTCCAGCAGGTCGATCCGGAGCGACTGACGCCGGAGCAGCGGGAGGTCTTCGACCGAATCGCCGGGACACGCGGTCGGGTCGCTGGACCCTTCACCGTCCTGCTCCAGGTGCCCGACCTGGCCGACCGCGTCCAGAACGTCGGGGCCTATCTCCGTTACGAGACCGAGCTCGAGCGCGACCTCGCCGAGACGGCGGTGCTCGTCACCTCCCGCGCCTGGGGCAGCGCATTCGAGTGGGAGGCGCACGAGCCGCACGCCAGGAGCGCTGGCGTCCCCGCCGAGGTCATCGAGGCCCTTCGCGCCGATGCCGGGTACGACGGCGCTGCCCGACCGATACCGCATCACCGTCGAGTACGTGCGAGCGCTCGCATCGACGGCGCGCGTCCCGGACGAGGTCTACCAGGCGGGCCTGTCACTCCTCGGGGCCGCCGCCCTCGTCGAGCTCACGGTCCTGGTCGGGTACTACACGATGCTGGCGATGACCCTGGGAGGCCACGGGCTCGACTGACCCGGCGGGCCGATTCTCCCTCGTGCGGCTGGTACGGACGGGGGGAAGTGTTGTGGTCACGCACCGGGACTATTGACAGGTCGCGGCAGTACCTGTTCTCCTGCCGTGGGGGGCAGTTGTCGTGCTCTCATCCGTCTTCATCGCACGTCAACCCAAGGGGGTCTGTCATCAATACCGTCGCTCACGCCACCGGGCCTGCGTCGCCCAGTGGCCTTGTCGTCACCAATGTCGCTCGCGCCGTCGCTCACGAGCTGCGCGCTGCTGGCTGCGACCATCTCTTCCTCATGACCGGACGCGACAACTCGTTGTGGATCGCGCTCGAGGAAGTCGGCATCCGCCAGGTCCTGGCGCGCAGCGAGGGGGCTGCCGTGTACATGGCCGACGCCTTCGCCCGCGTCACCGGACGCCCGTCGTTCACCTACGGGGCCTACGGGCCCGGCGCGGCGAACGTGGCCGGCGCACTGGCCGAGCCGTTCTGGTCCGCCTCGCCGGTCATCGCCCTCGTCTCCGCCATGCGGCGCACCGAGCGCTTCCGGAAGGAGTACCAGGAGATCGACCAGGTCCCGCTGTTCTCGTCGGTCACCAAGTGGGGCGCCGAGGCATCGGATCGGAAGCACGTTCCGCGCCTGGTCCGCGAAGCGGTCAGGCGTGCCCTCAGCGGGACGCCAGGTCCGGTGTACCTGGGCATTCCGGGAGACATCTTCGAGGAGGAGATGCCTGACTACCAGGCGCCGACGAATCACCGCGAGCCGGTCCGTCTGCCTCTGACGCGGCCCGCGCCATCGGTGGACGACGCCGAGACCGTGGTGCGCGCGCTGGCCACCGCCAGCCGCCCGGTGATCCTGGCCGGCACCGGCGTCCACCAGTCGGGCGCGTACGACGCACTGCGTCAGCTTGCCGAACGGCTCGCGATCCCGGTCGTCACGAGCAGCGGCGGCAAGGGAGCCATCGCCGATAACCACGAGCTGGCACTCGGCACCGTCGGTCGATACTCACGCAAGTACGCCAACGCGACCGTGCGCGACGCCGACGTCGTAGCTGGCCATCGGCACCCAGCTCGGCGGCCTGGTGACCGACTCGTACCGGCTGATCAGCCCGGACTCGTACCTGGTGCACGTCACCATCGATCCGGAGGTGATCGGCCTCAACTTCCCGCCGAACCTCGGCATCGTCGCCGACGCCGAGACCTTCCTCGAGACCGTTCTCTCGGCCGCCGAGCGGATGGAGGTCCTTCCCTCGGCGACGTCCTCGACGTACCTGGCCGAGCTCGCCGAGACCAAGCGCGCGTGGCAGGAGCAGCGGGCGGCCCTTGCCGCCCGGGACGGCAACGACGGCGGACCGATGCGCCCCGAGGCGATCATGGCCGCGCTCGACGAGAACCTCCCCGACGACGCGATCCTCGTCGCCGACACGGGCTACTCGGCCGCCTGGGCCGGCGCTCTCGCCGACGTCAAGGAGGCCGGCCGGAACTTCCTGCGTGCCGACGGCTCGCTGGGCTGGGCCTTCCCGGCCTCGCTCGGCGCCCAGATGGCCGCCCCGGACCGCCAGGTCGTGTGCATCACCGGCGATGGGGGCATCGGCTACCACATTGCCGACATCGAGACCGCAATCCGGCACAACCTGCCGGTGACGGTCGTGATCCTCAACAACGGGACGCTCGCCTTCGAGGAGCACGTCCAGAACCTGCTGTACGGGCACGTCGTCCTCGACGTCGATCGCTTCCACGATGTCGACTACGGCGGGGTGGCTCGCGCCTTCGGCGCCAGGGGCTTCCGGGTCGACAACGCGGCCGACTTCCGCGTCGCCCTGGCCGCCGGGTTCGAGCGGCGGGCGCCGACGATCATCGACGCGATCATCGATCGCGAGGCGCTCGGTCCGGTCACCCGCTACGACAAGGTGCGCGAGCGGGAGCTGTGACCTCGCAGCAACCTGCCATCGAGATCCCCGACTCACCGACCATCGACACCGTTCGCGAGCTGAGTGAGCGCTGCTCGAACTGGGGCCGATGGGGACCTGACGACGAGCTCGGGACCCTCAACCACATCCGGCCCGACGACGTCGTCGCGGCCGCGCGCCTCGTGCGAGACGGCCGCGTCCTCTCGCTGGCCATTCCCGTCGGCGACAGCGGGCCGCAGACGGGCGGCTTCGGGCGCTTCAACCCGATCCACCTCATGATCCGCGACGGCAACGGGGCCATCACCGGCTCGACGGTCCGCGACTTCTACGGGGGCAACGACCGCTGGATTCGCGGCGCCGACGACATCCTGATCCTGCCGCTCCAGTCGGGCACCCAGTGGGATGCGCTCGGCCACATCATCTTCGAGAACAGGATCTACAACGGCTACCCCGCATCGGAGGTCGGCAGCAAGGGTGCGATGCGCAACGACATCGCGGTCGCCCGCGACCGCGTCGTCGGCCGCGGTGTGCTGCTCGACATCCCCCGGGCGCGCGGTGTCCCCTGGCTCGAGCCGGGTCAGCCGGTTCACGTCGAGGACCTGGAGGCCGCCGAGCAAGCACAGGGCGTGACCGTCGGCCGCGGCGACATCGCGCTCATCCGCACCGGCCAGATGGCGCAGTGCCGCGACGCCGGCAGCTGGGGCACGTACGCCGGAGGGGCGGCGCCCGGGTTGGCGCTCGACACCGCTCCGTGGATCCATGAGCGCGAGCTGGCCGCGGTTGCGGGCGACACCTGGGGTCTCGAGGTCCTGCCGAACCAGACTGCCGATGTCTTCCAGCCGCTGCACATCATCCTGATCGTGCACATGGGCCTGCTCATGGGCGAGATCTTCGACCTCGAGGCGCTGGCCGACGACTGCGCGGCAGACGGCCGCTACGAGTTCCTCTTCTCCGCCGTCCCGCTTCCGATCACCGGCGGCGTCGGCTCACCGGTCAACCCGGTCGCCATCAAGTAGGTTTCGGCCGGACCGCATCGCCATCGCGAGCGCGAGCCTGCGGTGGCACCCGTCAGGAGAAGCGGCGTCCGACACCACGGATGACCCCGTTGAACGCCGGGAACGGGTCAGACCACCGGAAGTGGGTGTGGTCGCCGAACAACCATGGCCCGATCACCGGACCCGGAGGCAGCTGCCCCGATCGCAGGGCGCGGACGATGGCCCTCAGATCACGAGGCTCGACCACGGCGTAGCGGCCGACGCGATACTCGGTCGCGTCGGGCACGGGAAGCTCCTGCGCATCGAGATAGACCATCCACGGGATGTCGACGCCGGAACTGGCCATCACCCCGGAGTACCACGCGGGTCGGGCGTTGACCTCGAGGATCTTGAACTGCCCGTCGTCGGGGTCGAGCTTGAACTCGGCGTTGAAGGCCCCGCGATAGCTGACGGCGCCGAGCAGCTCGCGCAGGCGACCCAGGGGATCGGCGACCTCGTCCAGCGGGATCGTCACCGACGAGCAGGTGTTGCCGATCGGGTCGGGATGTACGCGCAGGCGACGCCGCGCCACCACGCCGCGGAGCTCGCCATGGCGATCGATGAACCCGTCGAACAGGATCGTGGACTCCATGGGCCCGGGTATCCACTCCTGGTAGATGAGCGCGACGCCGGAGGCGATCGCCTGCTCGAGGAGACGGCGCGCCCCGTCGCGCGAGGTGAGGAACGATCCCTTGGTCCTGAAGTGGTCGCGGTGCAGCTGCGAGTCGGTTGGCTTGAAGAAGCCGCGCCGCAGCTCCGCATCGGTCAGCTGCGCGAGATCGTCGGGGCCGTCCAGGTGCAGCGAGCGGGGCGATGGGATGCCGACGCGCTCGGCAAGCGCTCGAAAGCGGTCCTTGTCGACGAACTGCTCGACAGTGTCCCGGTCGGGGCAGCTTGTCAGGAAGCGATCGCGAAGGTCGGCGGGAAGCCCCGCCGTGGCGAGGGCCCATCGATCGCTACAGCCGATGAGCACCGCGCGCTCGAGGTCAAGCTCCCGAAGGTATTCGGCCAGCACCGAGCTGTCCCGAGTCTCTCTCAAGGTGTGTTCTGCCGGCCGGTACCACCTCGAGCGCGTGATCATGTCCGACGTGTCGTCCGCGACAAAGCAGCGAACCCGATGAGCCCTGAGTGCCCTGAGCACTCCCAGCGGCCCGATGTCCGCGCCCAGGATCAACGCAGGGATGCGACGGGTCCGACGGGTCGCGGTCACCGAGGCGTCATCGGTCCGCGATGTGCTCCGGCGCCCCGGGCACGTTCTCGTCTGGTCGGCCGATCGGCGAGCTCGGATGGCTCCCGTTCCCAATGCCGCCGGCCTGGTCGACGACGAATCGCGCGAGGCGCATCGGGAAGACCCCGACGATCACCGGTGCCCTGACCTCCACCGAGAGCTCGACGCCGACCTCGTCACGTTGCCAGAGCTCCTGCAGCTTGGTCGCCTCGCGCTCGGGCAGGCCGATGAAGGCCGTCGTCCCGTTGCGGGCCACCACGCTCATGGCGTCGGGATCGAGGCCGAATCGTCGCCGGATGTCGGCGACGGCGATATAGGGTCGTGATGTCAGGTATCGGCGGAGACTCGACGTGCTCGGCCGTTTGCTGGCGGACATATGAAAGTGCGGTCAGTCTACCCGACGATCTGCCGCGGGACGCCGTCCGACCCAGTGACGCATCGGACCCGATATGCTTCGGACCCAGGAGGGACCAAGCATGTGTTGGACGGGTTGTGAGCAGTGACGGTTCTCGTCACGGGTGGGGCCGGGTACGTCGGATCGCACACGGTCAGGCAGCTGCTGAGCCGCGGCAGCGATGTCGTGGTGCTCGACAACCTCTCGCATGGCAGGCCGGAAGCGGTCGGAGACGCGCGACTCGTCGTCGGTGACGTCGGCGACTCCGAGCTCCTGGGGCGGCTCTTCGGGGACGAGGAGTTCACCTCCGTCATCCACCTGGCCGCGGACAAGTCCGTTGAGGAGTCGCTCCGAGACCCCGCGGGCTACTTCCGCAACAACGTGACCAACTCGCTCACGCTCCTCGCGGCGTGCCGGGACGCCGGGGTCAGGGACTTCGTCTTCTCGTCGACCTGCGCGGTCTATGGGATCCCCGCCGAGCTGCCGGTGTCCGAAAGGACGCCAGTCCAACCCGAGACCCCGTACGGGGAGAGCAAGCTCATGGTCGAGCGGATGCTCCACTGGTTCGAGGGCGCTCACGGGCTGCGGTCGATCTCGCTGCGCTACTTCAATGCCGCCGGGGCCGCCGAGGAGGGCGACATCGGTGAGGACTGGACCGATGCGCAGAGCCTGATTCCCCGGGTCATGAAGGCGACGCTCGGCAGGAGCGAGGTCCTGAAGGTCTTCGGTACCGACTACCCGACTCCGGACGGAACGGCCGTGCGCGACTACATTCACGTCCTCGATCTTGCCGATGTCCACCTGCGAGCCCTCGACTACCTGGCCGACGGGAACGGCTCCCAGGTTCTCAACGTTGGTACCGGGAGGGGCGCATCGGTCCGGGAGGTGATCGCCGAGACCGAGCGCGTGAGCGGCCGGAGCGTTCCGTACGTGGACGCGCCGCGTCGACCGGGCGATGCGGCCGAAGTCTGGGCTGACGCCGCGGCAGCCTCGCGCATCCTGGACTGGCATCCCCGATACGGATTGCCCGAGATCATCGAGTCGGCGTGGCGCTGGCACTCGACCCACCCCGATGGGTACGGCGCAGCCTCAGACAAGGAGATGACGAATGCCTGAGCAGGCGGAGGCCCGCAGCGCCGCGGCGAGGGGGCCTCAGCACGCGCTCATCACCGGTGGCGCGGGCTTCATCGGGTCGCACCTGGCCGACGCCCTGCTGCAACGCGGCGATCGCGTGACGGTCATCGACGATCTGTCGACCGGGAGTCTCGACAACCTCGCGCAGCTGGCGGAGCATCCCGACCTGGAGGTCGTGATCGACGACGTCGCAAACGTGGATGTGATGGATCGGCTGGTGAGCCGCTCGGACATCGTCTATCACATGGCCGCCGTCGTCGGCGTGCGCCTGGTCGTGGACGAACCGGCGCGCGTCATCGAATCCAACGTGCTCGGGACACATGCGGTTCTCACGCTCGCCAGGCGCCACGGGACGAAGGTCGTCCTCGCCTCGACGTCGGAGATCTACGGCAAGAACGCAAAGCTGCC
This sequence comes from uncultured Chloroflexia bacterium, assembly GCA_963725885.1. Taxonomy (GTDB): domain Bacteria; phylum Chloroflexota; class Limnocylindria; order QHBO01; family QHBO01; genus JACDBZ01. The sequence continues at coordinate 740,818 of CAVSAH010000002.1, forward strand.
GTTCAGCGAGGACGACGACCGCCTCATGGGACCGACGACCATCGCGCGCTGGGGGTACGCGGAGTCGAAGGCCATCGACGAGTTCATGGCCCTTGCGTATCACCGGGAGCACGGCGTTCCCGTGGTCATCGTGCGCTTCTTCAACACGGTCGGCCCGCGCCAGACCGGGCGCTACGGGATGGTCGTCCCCCGCTTCGTGCGGCAGGCGCTCGATGGGGAGAGCCTCACTGTCTACGGCGACGGCCTCCAGTCGCGTTGCTTCTGCAACGTCGAGGACGCGGTGCGTGCCGTCCTGGCGCTTGCCGACAGTCCCGATGCGCTCGGAACGGTCGTGAACGTCGGCGCCACGGAAGAGGTCACGATCCTGGACCTCGCCCGCGCGGTCCTCGACGAGGTCGGCGGGCTGGACGGTCAGGCGGACGACCGCGTCGTCAACGTGCCATACGACGAGGCGTTCCCCGTCGGCTTCGAGGACATGCGCCGCCGCGTGCCCGACATCTCGAGAATCAAGGGCCTCGTCGGCTGGGAGCCGACGATCCCGCTGCGCGAGACGATCCGACGGGTGATCGCCAGCCAGGAACGAGGTGCCTCGTGACGCTCAGCGACCGCATCCGGGACGGGCAGGTCACGGTGGCCGTCATCGGCCTCGGCTACGTGGGATTGCCGCTCGCGACCGCCTTCGCCAAGGCGGGCGTGCGGGTCGTCGGCATCGACCCGGACCAGCGCAAGGTGGACTCCATCGGACGAGGCGAGTCGTACATCCGCGACGTCTCCTCGGAGGATCTGCGGGCGCTGTTCGACGTCCTCAGCGCGACGACCGACTACGCGGCACTCGCCGAGTGCGATGCCATCTTCATCTGCGTCCCGACCCCGTTCGACTCGTACAAGACGCCGGACCTGTCGTTCGTGATCTCGGCCACGGAGAGCATCGCGCCGCACCTGCGAGCGGGCCACCTGGTGGTGCTCCAGAGCACGACCTTCCCCGGCACGACCGAGGAGGTCGTGCAGCCGATCCTGGAGCGGACCGGACTGCGGGCTGGTCAGGACTTCCATCTCGCCTTCTCGCCCGAACGGATCGATCCCGGCAACGTCAGCTGGAGCGCCGAGAACCTGCCCAAGATCGTCGGCGGCGTGACGGTCGACGACGCGAACATCGCCGCAGACCTGCTCCGCCGCATCAATCCGAACGTCGAGGTCGTCTCGTCGACGCGGACGGCCGAGATGACGAAGCTGCTCGAGAACATCTTCCGCAGCGTCAACATCGCTCTCGTCAACGAGCTGGCCCTGCTGTCCGAGCGGATGGGGATCGACATCTGGGAGGTCATCGACGCGGCGGCGACGAAGCCGTTCGGGTTCCTTCCGTTCTATCCCGGCCCCGGCGTGGGCGGCCACTGCATCCCGGTGGACCCGTACTACCTCTCCTGGAAGGCCCGCGAGTTCGATTTCAGCACGCGCTTCATCGAGCTCGCGGCCGAGACGAACCAGCGGATGCCGTACCACGTGGTCGAGCTCGTCGGACGAGCCCTCGGCGAGCGAGGCAAGGGCCTGCGTGAGGCCCGCGTCGTCGTCATCGGTGCCGCGTTCAAGCCGAACGTCGAAGATGCCCGGAACTCACCCGCCGAGCGCATCATCGAGCTGCTCCTGGACCGCGGATGCGAGGTCACCTACCACGATCCGTTCGTCCCGCGCTTCGAGGTCGGACCCAACGCGTTCTACGCGGGAGACCACCGCGTCCTCGAGTCGCAGCCGCTGACCGACGAGGCGCTCAGGGACACCGACTGTGCCCTCATCCTGGTTCGTCACGCGGACCTGGACGTCGCGCGGATCGCTCGGCTCGCGCCCCTCGTGGTCGACACGGTCAACGCCATCGGTCCCGACCACGCGAACGTGGTTCGCCTGGGCGCAGGCTGGCAAGCGGTCGAAGCGCCCCGCGCGTAGAGGGCCTCAGGGCCGAGGGCGGCCGTGGCCCCAGCCGCGGGCTCGCTCGACCGCGGCGCGAATGAGTGCCTTTCCGGGCACCTGGCCGTCGCCATAGGAGCGCGTCGCGAGTCCGTGCGGGCCCTCCCACCCCGGGTCAATATCGGCGCCGTCGATGTGAATCGTCGGCGACCCGCGCATCCCGAGCATCTCCGCATCGGCGTCGGAGGTCACCGCGACCATCTGGATCGGCGTCTCGAAGGCGTCTTCGGTCAGCACCTCGACGAGGTTCTGCCGTGCCGCCATGGCGGCGGGATCGCCGTCGGCGTAGAGCAGCTCGACGCGCACCGGGTCAACCGGCCACGAAGAAGCCGATGAGCGCCGCCACGGCGACGGCCGCCAGCACGGCGGCGCCAATGAGGCGAGGCCGCTCGTCGGGCGGTTCCGGCGAGCCCATGCGTGACGCTTCCGATGCCCGCCCGCGCCAGGCAAGGTAGCGCTCGGTGTTCGTGTCCCGCGCGGCCCGCTCCCGTCGCGCGCGCAGCACCGGCGACCCGACGACCCAGGCGCCCGCTCCTGCGATGATCGCGACGAGGAGCCAGACGAGCGGCGGCATCGGTCAGGCGGCGACCCCGCCGGCGGCGGCGGCATCCACGAGCCACTCGACCCGGTCGCCGGTGACATCCTCGGCCGGGAGGCCCGATCCGCCGGCGCGGACGGCACGCAGCGCCTCCGCCTTGTTGGCGCCCTCGACGGCGAAGACGACCCGGCGACCGGCGTTGAGCACGGGGAAGGTCAGGGTCATCCGCCACGCCTGTGGATACGGCGCCCACGTCGCGACGACGGCACGTTCCGTCTCCTCGATGGCGGTCGAGCCTGGGAAGAGGCTGGCCGTGTGCCCATCAGGCCCCATGCCGAGCCAGATGAGATCGAGCTCCGGGGGCTCATCGTCGTGGGCATCGAGCGCCACGCGCAGCTCGCTCTCGTAGGCGATCGCCGCTGCATCGAGGTCGGGCAGCTCGGCATGCATTCGGTGGATCCGCTGCGGATCGACGTTCGGGAGGTGAGCAATGAGCATCTGGAAGGCTACCCCGAAGTTGGACTCAGGGTCGTCCGGCCGCACGGCACGCTCGTCGCCCCAGAAGAACTCGACCCGGCTCCAATCGACCGAGTCGCGGCGACGCGGCTCGAGGATCATGGGATAGACCGTCTTCGGCGTGCCGCCACCCGACAGCGCAACGCAGAAGGCACCGTGATCGTCGATCGCAGCCGCTGCCGTCTCGACGAACCGATCGGCCATGGCGGCGCACACGGCCGCCGCATCCGGGAATACCGAGAAGCGCGTCACGCGGCTCCCTCCCGCGCGCTGGCGAGGAGGATCCCGCCGGCGCGGAGCGCGTCCTCGTAGACCGGGTCGACCACGTCCATCGCGAGCTGTGCGCTGAGGAGCTCCGCCTCACCGGGGGTCTCCATCACGACTCGTCGCAGGAGGGCCGTCATCCCGTCCGCGTTCGTCGCGACGGTCGCGTCGTCCCCGTGCCGGTCGATGATGAACTCGCCAGCTCCCGTCTCCCCCAGCGATCGGAGCCGGACCGAAACGAGGTCGCCGGGACGCAGGGTCGTGCTCGGCTCCGCCTCCACGACGAGGTCGACCATCTCGTGCTTGCCCTCGAGCGTCAGGCGGAAGCCACCACCGCCCAGTGGTGTCACCGTGCGGTGCCGCTTCCAGCCGAGCCGCGTGGCGATCCAGCCCGCGAAGAGCAGGGCCTGGGACATCGGCGCGGCGACCTCACCGGAGCCCTCGGGCGCCACGGCATAGCGCACCCGCAGGCGGCTGAGGTTCGGAAGGTAGCGACGGAAGCGACGCGCGTCGAAGAACTGAGCCGTCAGCTCCTGCCACCAAGCGAGCCGCTCCCAGCTCAGGTCGCCGACGCCGCTGTGCCGGCGCAGGCCCGCGATGCGCCGCATCCCCACTCCCAGGTCGCTGAAGTCGCCGCTGTCGACCAGGACGCGGTCTCCCAGATCGATGACCTGGTCGAAGATCGGGTCGCGGAATGGTGGGTCGCCCGGCCACCACACGTGGGTGGGCAGGTCGTGGATCAGCAGCGGCGAGACGATTCCGGCCATGTGGCCCGCGGCCTCGCCCCGAACCGCCAGCACGACCTCCTCACAACAGACCCGTTCGCTGCCGTCGGCGCCCGAGTGGCAGTGCGTGCTGATGCGCGCGTCGATCGAGCGCTCCGCCGCTGCCGGATCCGGCACGAGCACGATAGCCCGGGACGGGTGGCGCACGCCGAGGTCGCCGAGTGTGTCCACCACGCGATCCGCGGCGGCATCGTCGACAACCATGACGATGAGATTGAGGACCGATGCCCGGGCGTGCGAGCTTCCCTTCTCGGTCATCTTGGGTGCCGCCTCGTCGCTCGCCACGGCCTGGGCATCCCAGAGCCGCGCGAGATGGCCGGACACCGACTGGACGGTGGTGTCGCGCTCCTCCCACATCGGCGTGGCCGGATCGGCGTGCTCGCCGAAACGCATCAGGCGCCGATGCGCCGCGTGCTCCTCCTCGCCGGGGACGCCGAAGGTCATGGCCGTCGCCAGGCGCGCCCGTCGCGCTCGAGCAGCTCGTCGGCGGCGGGCGGCCCCCAGGTGCCGGCACCGTAGAAGTGGAGCGGCCCGCCCTCGCCGGCCTCCCACGCCGCCAGGATCGGGTCGAGGATGGCCCATGCCCGCTCGACCTCGTCGTCGCGGGTGAACAGGCTCGCGTCGCCGATCATCGCGTCGAGAAGGAGCGTCTCGTACGCGTCCGGCGAGTCGACCGCGAACGACGAGCCGTAACGGAAGTCCATGTTCACGGTCCGGATGTGAAGCCCCTGGCCCGGCACTTTGGCGCCGAAGCGCAGCAGGATGCCCTCGTCGGGCTGGACGCGGATGGCGAGCACGTTGGGGTCCACCTGCGGCACGCCGGCTCGCTGGAAGAGTGCGAGCGGCGCCCGGCGGAACTGGACCGCGATCTCCGTCACGCGCGACGGCAGCGCCTTGCCCGTTCGGATGTAGAACGGGACGCCAGCCCAGCGCCACGAGTCGATCGCGAGCTTGAGCGCCACGTAGGTCTCCGACTCCGAATCGGGAGAGACCTCCGGCTCGTCGCGGTAAGCCGGGACGCGCTCGCCCTCCACCCAGCCGTTCACGTACTGGCCGCGGACGGTGTTGGCTGCCACCTCGGCGGTCGGCATCGGCTTCACCGCACGCAGGACCTTGAGCTTCTCGTCGCGCAGGTCCTCGGGCGCGAACTCGACCGGCGGCTCCATCGCGAAGATGGCCAGGAGCTGGAGCCCGTGGTTCTGGATGACGTCGCGCAGCGCGCCTGTGGCGTCGTAGAACTCGCCGCGACCCTCGATGCCCACCGTCTCGGCTACGGTGATCTGCACGGAGTCGATGTAGCGCCGATTCCAGATCGGCTCGAAGAGGCCATTCCCGAAGCGGAAGACCGACAGGTTCTGGACCGTCTCCTTGCCGAGGTAGTGGTCGATCCGATAGACCTGGTCCTCGTCGAAGACCGCGGCGATCTCGTGGTTCAGCGCCTGCGCGCTGGCGAGGTTGTGGCCGAACGGCTTCTCGACGATGACCCGCGTCCAGCCGCGCTTCGAGCCGCCCGACCGATGCTCCTCGCTGGCCGCGAGCCCCGCCTGCTCGAGGTGCCTGACGATGTCGGGGTAGAGGTTCGGGGGCACGGCGAGGTAGAAGAGACGATTCCCCGCCGTTCCCCGGTCACGGTCGATGCGATCGAGCCGCTTGGCCAGCTCCGCGTAGGCCGCCGGGTCGTCGAAGGTGCCGCGGTGGTACTCGATGCCGCGCGCGAACGACTCCCAGATCGCCGGCTTCGCCGGACGGTTGCGGCTGTGCTTGTTGATGCCCTCGAGCAGGTGGTCGCGGAACGCCTCGTCGCTGAGGTCGCGCCGCGCGAACCCGACGACGGTGAACTCCGGCGGGAGGAAGCCGCCGAGCAGAGCGTTGTACAGCGCAGGGCCGAGCTTGCGCTCGGTGAGGTCGCCGGTGGCCCCGCAGATGATCATCGTGCACGGCTCGGCGATGCGCTCCAGGCGCAGCCCCTCGCGAAGCGGGTTCGGGGCGCCGCGGGCGTCCGGGGCAGAGGGGGCCAGCGTGGTCGCCATCGGTGCCTAGGTGCGCTCCTTGATCGCGTGGCCGCCGAACTCGTTGCGCAGGGCGGCGAGGACGCGATCGGTGTACGAGTCCGGCTCGCGGCGGCTGCGGAAGCGCTCGATCAGGGCCAGCGTGATGATCGGAGCCGGGACGTCGTGGTCGATCGCCTCGGCCACCGTCCAGCGCCCCTCACCGGAGTCGCTGACGTAGCCCTTGATCGCGGTGAGGTCGTTGCCCTCCTTCTCGAAGGCGTTGCCGGCCAGCTCGAGGAGCCACGAGCGGATGACCGATCCGTTGTTCCACATCCGCGCAATCGCGGCGAGGTCGAGGTCGTAGTCCGATGCATGGAGGATGTCGAAGCCCTCGCCGTAGGCCTGCATGATCCCGTACTCGATGCCGTTGTGGACCATCTTGGTGTAGTGCCCGGCGCCGGCCTCACCGCAGTAGAGGTAGCCGTTCTCGGGAGCGAGGGTCTTCACGACCGGCTCGAAGCGATCGAAGATCTCGCGCTTGCCGCCGAGCATCGCGCAGAAGCCGACCTGGAGGCCCCAGACCCCGCCCGAGACACCCATGTCGAGCCACTCGATCCCGCGCTCCGCCAACTCCGTCGCGTGGCGCTTTGAGTCGTGGAAGCGGCTGTTGCCGGCGTCGATGATCACGTCGCCCGGCGCGAGGATCCCGGCCAGCTGGGCGATCATCGCGTCGGTCGCGTCGCCCGATGGCACGCTGATGATCACGTGACGTGGCGCGGTCAGGAGCTCCCGCACGCGCTCGATCGGCTCGGCGACCGCGATGCGGCCCTCGTTCTCCGGCTCGGCCGCCACCTCGGCGGTGACCGACTCGGTCCGGTTCCAGGCGACGACGTCGTGGCCGCCGCGCGCCGCCCGGCGCGCCATACCGGCTCCCATTCGCCCCAGTCCACAGATCGCGACCTGCACGGGCTCCTCCACCTGCTATCGACTGGCGGCCGCTGCCGGATGGACCGATGCGATCCGCGTGCCAATCCTAAGCCTATTGGTTGGCTGCTCCGATCGATAGCGATTCGACGATCGCTTCGAGCCGCGCCATGCCGGCGTCCGCATCGGCGAGATGGAGGCGAAGGGCACGGCGGCCTCGCTTCTGAAGCGACGTCAGGTCGCCGAGCGCCTGTGCGGCGATGAGCGTCCCGAACGACTCTGTCCAGCCCGGGATCGGCAGATCCCTGGATGGATCGGCGGTGATCTGAAGAAAGACCCCGGTGTCCGGGCCGCCCTTGTGGAGCTGCCCCGTCGAGTGGAGGAAGCGAGGCCCGAACCCCAGCGTCGTTGCTGCTCCGGTCGCCAGTCCCATCCGCGTGCGGAGCTCCTGGAGCCGCGCCACGAGTTCCGGGTCCATCGGCAGGTAGGCGAGGATGGCGAGGTAGTCAACGCCCGGCCGCACGAGTGACAGCAGCTGCTCGACCGCGCCGTCGACGTTGACCGGTGTGTCGCCGAAGATCGCGGGATCTACGCTCACTCCGAGGCCGGGCTCGCTCACGATGGGCATCGGCTCGGGGAGCGCACCGGTCGCACGGAACGTCTCGAGCAGCGCCTTGGTGGCGTCCTTCGACTCCTGCACGTTGGGCTGATCGAAGGGATCGATGCCGAGCACGATCCCCGCGGCAGCGGTCGCGACCTCCCATCGCACGAACTCGGCGCCCAGGTCGAGCGCGTCCGTCAGCTCCAGGCGCACGACCGGATGGCCGCGCTCCTCGAGCCGCGCGCCCAGGGCGTCGAGCTCGGTGGCGGCGTCATCAGCCAGCGTGAGCATGACGAAGGCGCGGTCGGTGCCGTACCACTCGGGATCCGCGCTGGCCTCGCCCACGATTGGCACGATTCCGGTGCCCGCCTTTCCGGTGCTCTCGGCGACGAGCTGCTCGGCCCAGTCGCCGAAGGCCGCGAGGCGAGGGGAAGTGAGGATCGTGAGCTTGTCACGACCCGCCAGCGCCGCCTCGCCAAGGGCGGCTCCGAGCGCAAGGCCGGGGTTCGCGGCCGCATCCGGGGCGCGGCAGGCGTCCGCCATGGCCTGCGCGCGCTCCAGCAGCGCGCCGACATCGACGCCGCTGAGCGCCGCTGGCACGAGGCCGAACACCGTCAGCGCCGAGTAGCGCCCGCCCACGTCCGGGGGCGCCTCGACGATTGCGCGGAACTCCTGCGCCCGACCAAGGTCAGCGAGCGCAGTACCCGGATCGGTGATGGCCACGAAGTCCAGGGCCGGCGCGACCTCCCCCATCGCCGCCTGGTAGGCGTTCGGCTCGGTTGTCGTCCCCGATTTCGAGCTCACGCAGAAGAGCGTCCGCTGCGCCGCTGCCCACGAGCGGAAGCCGCGAACGACATCGGGGTGCGTGGAGTCAAGGATCCGCAGCTCCAGGCCGTCGGCAGACGACGCGCCGGAGCCCGTCGGCCCACCGGCCCAGCCGAAGACGCGGCTGAACAGCTCCGGGGCGAGGCTCGAGCCGCCCATGCCCAGCACCGCTGCGCGGCGGTAGCCGTCCTCGCGGACGTCCCGGGCGATGTGCTCGAGCTCGGCGACGCGCTGGGACATCGCATCCGGCAGGTCGAGCCAGCCGAGCCACGCGGCCACCTTGTCCGGATCCTTGCCGGAGGCGGCCCACAGCGACCCGTCCTTGGCCCAAAGCCGCTCGGCGACCCGATCCCGGGTCCAGGCGTCGAGCCGGGACGCGATCGCCGCGTCCAGCCCGCTCATGCCGGAGCGAGCTCCTTCCGCTTCGACTCGATCGTATCGATCAGCTCGTCGAAGCTCTTCGCGAAGCTCGCGACGCCCTCGGTGATGAGCTCGCCGGTGACGCGCTCCATCGTGATCCCGAGCGCCTCGACCTCCCGGATCGCCTGCTTTGCCCCGTCGAGGTCGCGATCGAGGGTCCGCTCGACCATGCCGTGGTCGTTGAAGGCCTTGATCGTGTCCAGCGGCATCGTGTCGACCGTCTGGGGGCCGATCAGCTCCTCGACGTACAGAACGTCGCGGTAGTCGGGGTTCTTCGTGCTCGTGCTGGCCCACAGGCAGCGCTGGACCCGCGCGCCGGCGAGCAGCAGGTCGGCGAACTCGTCGCCGCCGAAGATCTCGTTGAACGCCTCGTACGCGAGCTTCGCGTTGGCGATGGCGGCGCGCCCGCGTGCGGCGCGGGCCGCATCGGTCCCAAGCTCGTCGAGATAGGCGTCGACCTTGGTGTCGACGCGGCTCACGAAGAAGCTCGCCACGCTCGCGACGTTCGAGATGTCCTCGCCGCGCTCGAGACGCTCGCGCAGGCCGGCGACATAGGCGCGCGCCACGCGCTTGTAGACCTCGACGCTGAACATGAGCGTGACGTTGATGTTGATGCCCTCGGCGATCGCGGCCTGGATGGCCGGGATGCCGGCTTCGGTCGCAGGAATCTTGACGAACACGTTCGGACGCTCCAAGAGGCCCCATAGCTCGCGCGCGCGGCGCAGCGTGCCATCGCTGTCATCGGCCAGGTCGGGCTCGACCTCGATGCTCGCGAAGCCATCGGCCCCGCCGGAGGTGTCGTAGACCGAACGGAGGACGTCCGCGGCGTCGCCGACATCGGACACCGCGATCTGCTCGTAGATCTGGCGGGCGTCGTCGCCGGCCTCGATCTCGCGGCGGACCAGGTCGTCGTACTGTCCGGTCGCCACGGCCTTCGCGAAGATCGTGGGGTTGCTGGTCAGGCCGCGGATGCCTTCGTCGACCATCTCGGCCAGCTTGCCGGACTCGATCAGCTCTCGGTCGATGAAGTCGATCCACGGGCTCTGGTCCTGCTCCGCATGGAGCCGATGCAGCGCGTTCGTCATGAGGTCCTCCCTGCGGTCATGCCGGCGCGGGCCAGCTCACGGGCCGCATCGGCGATGTGGGTTGCGTCGATTCCGGCTCCGGCCATGAGCTCCGCCGGGGTGCCCGAGCCGGGCATCTCGCGGACGGCGAGCTTGACCACGACCGGGTGGGGCTGCTCGGTCGCCAGGGCGTCGAGCACCGCGTCGCCGATGCCGCCCTCGGGCCAGTGATCCTCGACGGTGACGATGGCGCCGGTCTCTCGCGCGGCCGCACGGATCGTCTCTGCGTCGACCGGCTTCACGCTGTACAGGTCGATGACCCGCGCCTTGATGCCCTCGCCGGCCAGGGTCTCGGCGGCCTTGACCGCCTCGTGCAGCGTGATGCCGGCGCCGATGATCGTGACGGAGTCGTCATCGCCTTGGCGCACGACTCGCGATCCGCCGATGTGGAAGTCCTCCCCCGGCGCGTAGATCACCGGCGTCTTCTCGCGCGTCGTGCGCATATAGATAATCCCCTCGCGGTCGGCCATCTGGGGCACGAGGGCAGCCGCCTGGTTGGCGTCGCTGGGATACAGCACCGTTGAGCCGTGGATCGCGCGCAGGCTGGCGAGGTCCTCGAGCGCCATCTGGGACGGCCCGTCCTCGCCGATGCTGACGCCGGCATGGGACCCCGCCAGTGACAGGTTGGCGCGGCTGATGGCCGCCATGCGCACGAAGTCGTACGCGCGCGACAGAAATGCGGCGAAGGTCGCGGCGAACGGCTTCCAACCGCGCACCTGGAGGCCGACGGCGGTGGCCGCCATCTGCTGCTCGGCGATGTAGACCTGGAAGAACCGGTCCGGCAGCGCTTCGGCGAACTCCTCGGTGTACGTGCTGTTGCCGACCTCGCCGTCGAGCGCGACGACGTCTCCGCGCGCCTTGCCGAGCGCCAGGAGCGCGTCCCCGAACGCCTTCCGAGTCGCCTCCTTGGTGCCCGGCTCGTACGCGGGCAGCTTCAACGCGACCGTCGGGAACTCGTGCGGGGTCCCGCTGATCTCGGGCTTGGCGACCTCGACGTGGAGGTCGCGATAGCCGCCGAGCTCCGCGATGGCTGCAACCGGGTCGTCCAGCGGCTTGCCGTGCTTGCCTGGGAGGTCGGCGACGGCCTTCACACCGTGCCCCTTCTCGGTCTTGGCGATGATCACGGTCGGCTGGCCGGTCGTCTCGACGGCCTTCGCCAGCGCTCGGTCGATGGCGACCACGTCGTGCCCGTCGATCTCGATCGCCTTCCAGCCGAACGCCTCCGCGCGGCGGCGGTAGGCGTCGAGGTCCCAGCCGTGCATCGTCTCGCCGGTCTGGCCGAGGCGGTTCACGTCGATGATGGCGGTCAGGTTGTCCAGCCCGTGGAACCCGGCGTGCTCGAAGGCCTCCCACATCGAGCCCTCGGCCATCTCCGAGTCGCCGCACAGGCACCACACGCGGTAGGTGAGCCGATCGAGCCGTTTGCCCGACAGCGCCACGCCGACGCTGATCGGCAGGCCCTGGCCGAGCGAGCCGGTCGCCACGTCGACCCAGGGGAGCACCGGCGTCGGATGGCCCTCGATCCGCGACCCAAAGCGACGGAAGGTGAGCATCTCGTCGTCGCCGATGGCACCGGCCGCCTTGTACATCGCGTACAGCAGCGGCGAGGCGTGCCCCTTGCTGAAGATGAGGTGATCGTTATGCGGGTCGTCGGGGGTGCCGAAGTCGTAGTGCAGGTACTTCGACATCAGCACGGCCATGAGATCGGCGGCCGACATCGAGCTCGTGGGATGGCCGCTCCCCGCCGCGCTGCTGGATCGGATCGAGTCGACGCGCAGCTGCTGACCGAGCTCGCGCCACTCGTCGTGCTGGGAGGTCATGTCGACTGCTCCGCAAGATATCTGCCGATTCGGCCCCAATGATAGGGCCGATCGGACCGATACGACGGCTTGGCCGCTCACGACAGCGAAACGGGCGGCCCGTGGGCCGCCCGCATCGGCGCTGCGTGGGAGAAGACGTGGCCTAGCCGCGCATCATCCGGAAGCAGTCGGAGCAGTAGACCGGACGGGCACCCGTCGGCTTGAACGGCACCTGGGTGTCGTTGCCGCAACGGGCGCAGACCGCGTCGTGCATCTCACGCGGGCCGGACGAGTAGCCACCGGAGCTGTAGCCGCCGCCACTGGCGTACCCGTTGCCCCCATTGCCGCTGGAGGCGCGTCGCTGGGCGCGACACGAGGAGCAGCGCTTCGGAGCCGAGGCGAACCCCTTCTCCGCGAAGAATTCCTGCTCGGACGCGGAAAAGACGAAGTCGATTCCACAGTCGCTGCAGGTGATCACCTGATCGGTGTAGGTCACGAAGACCCCTCCCAAGCTGAGATTGGTACCACGCGATGCCTGTCGCTCGACGCCGCCTTGGGATCTTGCCGCTGCCCCGAGGCTGACGTTGGACGTGCTTGGGGAGAGGAAGGGATGAGGCTGTTTGGCGCCGCTCGTCGCGGCTTCGACGGGCGGAAGTGTACCCGAGCCGCTCTCGTCCGCAAGTACCTCTTCACGGGTACCATCCCTCCCATGCGCATCGCAGGGATCGTGATTGGGATCCTCCTCATCGTCGCCGGATTGGTGTGGGTTGCCCAGGGCCTCGACCTTGCGTTCGCGCCCCAGAGCGTCATGACCGGCGATCGGACCTGGATCGTCATCGGGGCGGCCACCGCGTTCGTCGGCGCCATCGCAATCTGGGCTCGCCAGGCGCCGGGCCTGACGGATCAGCCGATGCGGACTCCAGCCTCGCGCATCTCGTCGATCGCGCGGTCCCCGTCGCCGGGCTCGAGGTCGACGGCCGCGACCGCATCGGCCATGAGCTCGACTTCGTAGCCGAGGCGCACCGCGTCGAGCGCCGTGGCCTTGACGCAGTAGTCGGTGGCGAGGCCGCAGACGACGACCCGCTCGATCCCCGCGTCGCGAAGGACCGCGTCGAGCTCGGTGGAGGCCTCCTCGTCGGTCACCGGGTCGCGCATGGTGAAGGCCGAGTAGCCGTCCTCGCCTCCGGTCCCCTTGCGAACACGGACAGCGCCGGACGGGACGGCGAACCGCGGATGGAGCTCGGCGCCCCAGGTATCTCCGACGCAGTGCACCGGCCACACGCCGCCATCGGTGACGAAGTGCGGGGTGGAGGACGGATGCCAGTCCTGGGTCACGGCCACCAACGCGCCGGCGCTCAGTGCCGCGTCCACGGCGTCGTTGACGGTGGGGATGATCGCGTCACCGCCGCGAACCGACAGCGACCCGCCGGGGTCGGCGAAGTCGTTCTGAAGGTCGACGACCACGAGGGCCGTGCCGGGGTCGAAGCGGGCCACAGCGCGCGGGCTCAGCCCGGGAAGATGCGCCGGAGGCGCCGGTACGCGCGGCCGGTCGGGCCTGCCGGCGCGACGGGACGGTAGCGCAGTGCCGACTCGGGCACCGGAGAGCTGGCCAGGGCCGACGGCTCGGGGCGCGGAGCCGGCTGCGGCATCGTTTCGGGTGGCGGGGTGACCTGGGGAGCGGGCGCGGGATCGTCCTTCGTCTCGTCCGTTGGCCGCACGCCAAGCGCCTCGAGCGCGGACTGCAGGTCGCCAGCACCGGGGAACGCCTCTTCCGGCTCCTCGCGCGTCGGAGCCTCCGCTGCGACCGAGGGCTCGGTCGCGCTCTCGTCCGACACCTCGACGTTCGCCGCCGGTGCGGCATTGGCCTCGGTATCCGTGTCGGCCTCGGCCTCGATGTCCGCCTCGGCCTCGAACCAGTCCGGCTCCTCGATGGTCGTCGTGTAGCGCTCGGCGTCCCACTCCAGCGGCTCCGCGGTCTCGAAGGGCTGCGGCGCGTCGCCTGCCGCCTCGGCCTGGGGCTCGTCGACGGAGGGTTCGGGCTCGGACGCCACACCATCGGGCGCGAGCTCGGCGGTCGCCTCGATGACTTCCTCGGCAGGCTCGACGTCCTCCGCCTCGGGTGCCCCCGCCTCGCCGGCTTCGACCGCCATCTCGTCGGCCACCGGGACCGTGTCGGCGGCGGGCAGCTCACGCGGGAGGTCCGCGTCCACGGGCGTCTCGAGGCCCCGCTCGCCCGCGACCTGCGGTCGCGTCTCCGGGATCTCGGGCTCGGGCAGATCGGGAAGGCTCGGATCCTGGGCGCGGGCGATTGCCTCGGCGAAGCTCTCGGTCGCTCGGCGCGGGCCGCGCGGCCTGGCGCGGTGCTCGTCCGACTCCGTCGCCTCGTCCGGCTCGGCCCCCTCCGGCGACTCCTTCGCCTCCTGCGTCTCTGCCGGCTCGTCGGGTGCGGCAGCCGCGGCCGGTGGCGTCTGCGTGGGGATGACGGTCTCGTCACCGGGATACGGCCCCGACCCCGGCCACCATCCGCGCGGCCGAGCCGCGGTGGCAGGTGCCGGTTGGCCGAGATCCATGCGGGCCTCGAGGAGGTCGACGCGCGACCGCAGCGCCGCGACCTCGCCACGCGACTCCCCAAGCGCCAGGAGAGCCTGCCCGTATCGCTCGGTGAGGTTGCGGAACTCGGTCAGCAGCTCGCGGAAGGGCGACAGCTCGCGCTCGGGCTCGGCCGCGCCGTTTCCGCGCGGGGCCGGCGCGTCCAGCTGCGCCTCCGGTGGTGCGGGCCGCGGTTGAAGGAAGACGCGCATACCGGTCTCGCCCTCCGGAGTCCCGGACAGGACTCCGCGCGCCAGCAGCTCCCAGACGCGCTCGACGGGCACGCCGAGGACCGATGCCGCCTCGTTGACCGAATAGCCGTCCATGCGTGGCGTAGGGTACCGCCTCGCCTCAAGCGCGAACCGCGCTCAGCATCGGCACGGACGCGGGTCCGCCAAGGCCCGCAACGCCGCGATCCGCCCCGCTATCATCGCTGCCCGTGACCCCCACTCTCCGTGTGCCGACGCTTCCCGGCCACGACTTCAACCTGCCGGCCGGGCTCGAGGGCCTCGGCGAGCTCGCCTACAACCTGTGGTGGTGCTGGACGCCGCGCGCGCAGTCCCTCTTCAGCCGTATCAATGGCAGCGCCTGGACCAGGCACCGCAACGCGATCGCGGTCATGCGCTACACCGACCACGCGCGCTGGGCCGAGCTGACAGCCGACGAGGACTTCATGGTCGACGCGAGCCGCGTCCTCGACGAGTTCCAGCGCTACCTCGTCAACGGCGCGAGCTCGTGGTACGGCAGCTCGCCGGAGCGGGCACTGCCCGGCCCGATCGCCTACTTCTGCGCCGAGTACGGCATCCACGAGTCGATGCAGTTCTACTCCGGCGGCCTCGGCGTCCTCGCCGGCGACCACTGCAAGTCCGCGTCGGACGCCGGGCTGCCGTTCGTCGGCGTCGGCCTCCTCTACCGCCGCGGGTACTTCCGACAGCAGATCGACGCCGACGGCCACCAGGAGCACGCGCAGCCCGATCTCGACCCGGCACAGCTGCCGATGCGACGCGCCCGGGGCCGTGGCGGGGCTCCGCTGGAGGTCACCGTCGAGATTCTCGACCGGGAGATCCACGCCGCCGTGTGGGTGGCCCAGGTCGGACGGGTGCCCGTCCTGCTGCTCGACACCGATATCCCCGCCAACGACGGTCCTGACCGGCCGATCACGCACATCCTCTACGTCCGCGGGCGCGAGATGCGCCTCCACCAGGAGCTCGTGCTCGGGATCGGTGGCGTGCGGGCGCTGCGGGCGCTCGACATCGCGCCGGCCGTGTGGCACCTCAACGAGGGCCACTCCGCGTTCCTTCTGCTCGAGCGGGCGCGGGAGCTCGTCACCGCGCAGCCAGGGCTGGCGTGGGCCGAGGCGCTCCGCCGCGTCGGGGCCGACTCGGTCTTCACCATCCACACGCCCGTTCCGGCCGGCAACGAGACCTTCGAGCGCGACGTGGTCGAGCCGGCCCTGGGCAGCTGGTTCCGGGACACCGGAGGCGACGCCGCCGAGATCATGGAGCTCGGGCGCGGCCACACCGACGCGCCGGACGCGCCGTTCGACATGACCGCGTTCGTTCTGCGCCACGCGAGCGCCGCAAACGCCGTGTCGAAGCTCCACGCCCGCACCGCGACGGAGACCTGGGAGAGCCTCGCCGGGCATCCGATCGAGGCTATCACCAACGGCGTCCATGTCCCGACCTGGCTGGGCCGGCCGGTGCGCCGGCTCGTCAAGGCGGCCACCGGGATGCCGATGGGCGTCGATCTCGACGGACCGGAGCCGCTCGCCGACCTGGCGGAGATCGACGACGGTGAGCTGTGGGGCGCCCATCGGCAGCAGAAGCGCGAGATGATCGCCTTCCTCGAGGCCCGGCTGGCGCGCCAGTTCGCTCGTCACGGCGAGTCGCCGCGCGCGCTGCGCGAGCTGCGCGGCATCCTCGATCCCGACGCGCTCACCATCGGCTTCGCCCGCCGCTTCGCGACCTACAAGCGCGCGGACCTGCTCTTCCGCGACGAGGAGCGGCTCGGCAGGATCCTGACGTCGCGCGAACGGCCGGTGCAGCTGGTGATTGCCGGGAAGGCGCACCCCGCGGACCGACCCGGACAGCAGGTCATCCAGGGCATTTTCGCGCGCTCACGGGCCAACGGCCTGCGAGGGCGGGTCTTCATCGTCGAGGATTACGACGTGCGCATCGCGCGGTTCCTCGTCGGCGGGGTAGACCTCTGGCTCAACAACCCGCGGCGGCCGATGGAGGCCTCTGGTACCTCCGGCATGAAGGCCGCCATCAACGGCATCCCCTCGGTATCGATCCTGGACGGCTGGTGGGACGAGGGCTACAACGGCGAGAACGGCTGGGCCATCGGCGACCGCGAGCCCGATGGTGACGAAGCGGCGCAGGATGCCGCCGATGCCGAGATCCTGTATCGGCTCCTCGAGGAGGAGATCGTCCCGCGCTTCTTCGACCACTCGGCGGAAGGTGTGCCGCTGGCATGGGTCGAGACCATGCGGGCCGCGATGGGAGCGGCGCTATGGCAGTTCAGCACTGCGCGCATGCTGACCGAGTACGTCGACCGGCTGTATCTCCCAGCCGTGAAGGCTCCCGTCCGCGCCTGAGCCCCTACGGCAGGTACTTGCGCGGGTTCTCCCAGACACCGTTGTCGTCCACGGCGAAGTGGACGTGGCAGCCCGTCGACAGCCCGGTGGTGCCCTCGTAGCCGATGACCGAGTCGCTGGTGACGATCGTGCCGGGTGAGACCACCACCTGAGGCTGCATGTGCCAGTACCACGTCATGATCCCGCCTCCGTGGTCGACGACGACCCCGAACCCCGAGTCCCATGGCAGGAGCGGCTGACCCGAGGCCACGACCACTCCAGCTCCGGCTGCCCGGATCGGCGTCCCGCAGCCGGCGGTGAAGTCGATCCCTGCGTGGAAGTGCGGGTAGTACGTGCCCTTGTAGGTGTACGGCGGTTCCAGCACGAAGCCGGTTGGACCCCACTCCTGCGTCACGTTGGGCGGGCGCTGCGGCCAGCTAAAGCCGTAGCCGGAGGTGGCCCGGGCGGCCTCCTCGGCCGCGCGGCGCCGTGCCGCCTCCTCCTCAGCCCGGCGCTTCGCCTCGGCGATCGCGGCTTCCTGCGCCGCGACCTGGCTGCGGAGCTGGGCCGCGAGGTCGTCGGCGGCCTGCGCGGCGCGCTCGTTCGCCGCGATCTGCGCCTCGACGTCGTCCTCGGCCGCCAGCGACGCGTTGAGCGCAGCCTCCTGGGCCGCGCGCTTCTCATCGGCCGCGACGCGAAGCCGGGCAAGCTCGGCCTCGAGTGCGGCGAGCTCGTCACGGCGCGCCTCGAGGGCGGCCTCCTCCTCCTTCGCCATCTCGCGCGCCTCGGCCACGGCGGCTCGGCCCTCGCGAAGCGTCGCGCGACGGGTCTCGAGCTCCTCCCGAATGGCGCGCACCTCGTCGGCAATGGCCGCGTCCTGCTCGGAGACGCTCATCAGCCAGCCAACCTGGCTCGTCACCTCATCCAGCGAGTCCGCGCCGAGGATGACCTCGAGCAGCGAGGTCTGGCTGCGCTCGTATGCCGCCCGAAGGTGCTCTTCCAGGAGCGCCTCGCGATCGGCCAGCTCGATGCTGCGGGTCTCGATGTCGGCGGCCACGACGTCCAGCTCGGCGTCGAGCTCGACGATCTGGGCCTGGAGCTCGGCGATCTTTGCCTCGATCGCGGCGACCTGGTCGACGACCTCGGCAAGCAGGGCAGTCACCCGCTCGAACTCGGCGGTGACGGCGGCGAGCTCGGCACGAGCCACGTCAAGCTTGCCATCGAGCGCGGCGGAACGATCCTGGAGGCGGTCGAGCTCCGCGCGCTGGCGGTCGAGGGCAGCGCCGAGCTCGGCGCGCGTCGAACGCGCGTCGGCCAGCCGAGA
This sequence comes from uncultured Chloroflexia bacterium, assembly GCA_963725885.1. Taxonomy (GTDB): domain Bacteria; phylum Chloroflexota; class Limnocylindria; order QHBO01; family QHBO01; genus JACDBZ01. The sequence goes on from CAVSAH010000002.1 coordinate 759,052, forward strand.
GCGCGTCTCGGCGAGCTCGGACTGAGGGTCAGCGGCCAGGGCACGGTCGCTGGGAACGGTTGTGAGGACGCTCCAGCCCACCATCAGCAGGGCGACGAACCCGACGGCGGAGCTGGACCGCCGCCTCATCGAGCGGTGATCCGCACTGTGCAATGCCCTTATCTGCCCGTGCGAGAGAGGGGCCGATGTTGGTCGAGCGCCTAGTGGCGCAGGAAGGTGCCCAAAGTACTACAGACTGTCCAGTACCTCTCCCGACCGCACTAGTACTCGTCGCGCTTGGTGATCCGCCCGATGACCACGCCCACGAGCGCTGCACCGGCCACCCAGGCCGCTCGCGGGCCGCCACGCGGAGCAGGAGGAGGCGGCCGCGTCCCGGGCTCGGCGGCGGCCCGTCGCGCCTCGGCCGCGCTGATCCGGGACTCTCCCGAGAGCGCGTTGGCACGGGCCACCTCGGCACCGATGAGGATGACGCAGCTCGCGAAGTAGAGGAACACGAGCAGGCTGATGCCCGCCGCGAGAGGCCCATAGAAGGAGTCGTACCGCGCGATGCTTGTCGCGTACCAGGTGAATCCGAAGCGCAGCAGCGTCCACAGGATCGCGCCGACGATCGCGCCGGGCAGCACCTCTCGCCACCCCACGGGGCGGTTCGGGACGATGCGATAGATGGTCCACAGTGCGGTGAAGATGAGCAGGACCGGCACCACCAGGCCGATGACCTGGATGCCCAGCGCGCCGATGGGCAGGCCGACGAGGGCCTCATCGGTCAGCCGCTGCAGGATCCCGGTCACGATGCCAATGGCGAACGAGGCGATGACGAGGACGCCCGTCAGCGCCATGAGCGTGATTCCGAGGACCTGCTGGTGCACGAAGCCGCGAACGGGTGCCTGCGCGAAGGCACGGCCGATCCCGTTCGACAGGGCCGAGAAGATGCCCAGCGCCGCCCAGACCAGGAACGCGAAGCTGATCAGCGTCATCGTTCCCCGCGCTGCGATGGCGCCGTCGATGATCTGGGCTGTCGTCTCCGCGTCAAGCGGCGTGCCCTTATCGACGGTCTCGATCACGAACTCGCGGGCCGGGCCCTCGCCCATGAAGAAGGACAGGACGACCACGGCGAGCACGATGAGCTGGAACAGGGACAGCACCGCAAAGTACGACATGCTGCCGGCGTACTGCAGGCCCTCGTGCTCGAGAAAGCCCTCGATGGATCGGCGCACGACGCGGGTCCACCGCCGCTTCAGCGTCCAGCGATCAACGCGAGCGACCAGACGCTCGACCCGTTTGACAATCCGATTGATCATTCGTCGTCCTCGTGGGCACGGGGCGTGCCGCGATGAGGGTAACCGCCTGTCCCACGATCCCAGGGGGACATGCCGTCGGCGCTTCAGCCGCATCGAGTATGCTCCGCCCGGTTGCCAACGCGAGCCGGTCCCCGGTGAGGGACCCGTCCGCTCCGTTCGCAGCCGGGTGCCTGGGGGAGAGGAATTGGATACTTCGAGCCGGAACGGCTTGATCGCCGGCCGCGTCGCGTGGATCTCAGTGGCAGTGCTCGGGCTCGCGACGCTCGCCTGGCCACTGGTTGCGGGGGCCGTCCTCCTCTCCGATGACGCACAGCTCCTCTTCGTCCACCTCCCCGAGCCGCTGTACTTCCACGGATGGGACAGCCCGACAGGCTTCTTCAGACCCATCGAGATCGCCAGCGCCTACCTCACGAACCCGGAGAATCGTGACGCACGTGCATCGCTCCTCCTGCATCTGCCCGCCATCGCCGCGCTGCTGGCCGCGATGTTCGTCGCTCTTCGACGCGCGGTGCCCAACTGGCGCCTCGCGTTCCCGCTCGCGGTCCTGTGGTGGATCCTGAACGTCGCCACCGCAATCGCCATCTGGCAGCCGGACACGATCAGCCAGAGCTGGTCGGGTGCCGCCGGGGCGTGGACCGCGCTTCTGGCCTGGATCGGCATCGATCGGGCGCGCGAGGGCCAGCTGTCGGGACGCCACGTCGCGGCGTTCATCGCCCTCTGCGTGGCGGGCGTCTTCACGAAGGAGTTCTTCGTGGGCTGGTCGGCCGGGATCGTGGTCATGGTCGCGATCGCCTACCTGACGAGCAATTCGGAGGGCCGAGCACACACCGCCCAGTGGCTGAGCCTGTGGGTTCCTCCAGCAGTTGTTGCCGGGACGTTCGTGATGCTCCGCCTGACGACGCTGGAGCTGGGAACCGGCGAGTACCGATACGACGTGGGCCTCGGGCTCAACGTCGTCGAGAACGTGGCCATCGCCACCGCGGGCTTTCTCGCCGTGGGGCCGTCGCATCTCACGACAGCGCCTGACGCCTCGCCCCTCGTCCGAATCGCGGCTCCACTCGGTGCGCTCCTGACCGCGACCTGCCTCGGCCTGGGAGCCATCCACCTGATTCGGCACCGCCGGTCGGTGGACTGGTCAACGCCCTTCTACGCCGTGCTCCTCGCGTTCGCGGCCGTCGGGCCGGCGCTCGTGACGCACCACGTCTCCGAGTACTACCTGTTCGGCCCCAATGCGATCGTGGCATGCCTGGTCGGGGCGTCCGCCGCGTGGCTGCTGACACGGGCTTGGCGCCGGCCCCTGGGGGTCATGGCCCTGCTCCTGGCTGCGGCGTGGGTCGGAATCGGGATCTTTGGAGCCTTTGCCCGCGCAGAGAGCATCGCAGTCCACTGGGAACAGATCAGGATCATCGACCGGGAGGTGCGAGAGATCGTGGCCGAGGCTCCACCCGGCAGCGACCTGCAGATCTCGTTTCCGACGTGGATGGACGAGGGCACGCGCCACGGCGTGTTCCGCTCGACGCCCACGCACCTCTACGACCTCCCGCTGACCGGCGAGTTCCTCTCCGACTACGTCGAGGGCGTGGACGTCGTCTTCGTGGTCGGTGATGTCGAGGCTCCCGCCGGGACGCAGCAGATCACGCTGGACGTCGACCTGCCGGTGCGAATGGACTGGAACTAGGCAACGCCCTCGATCCATCCGGCGCCCCGGCGTGGCGCGCCGCTTGAGGGCCGCGCTAGGCTGGATGTGTGGCGCGTGCCGATGCGGAGCTCCTCACCCTCGACGGGTTTGACGTCAAGGTCAGCAACCCCGTCGAAGCTGTACTTCACCGATGCGGGCATCACCAAGCTCGAGCTGGTGGAGTACTACCTCGCGGTGGCCGATGGCGCGCTCGTCGGCGTCCGGGATCGCCCGATGGCACTCAAGCGCTTCGTCGATGGCGCCGGCGGCGAGGCTTTCTTCCAGAAGCGAGCCCCCAAGTCGGTGCCCGAGTTCATCCGCACGGTCGAGCTCTCCTTCCCCTCCGGCCGCACGGCCGACGAGGTCGTCGTCGACAACCGGGCGGCCCTGGCATGGGTCGTGAACCTCGGCTGCATCGACCTCAATCCGCACCCGGTGCGCGGCGGCGACCTCGACCATCCCGACGAGCTCCGCGTCGATCTCGATCCCGGCCCGGGCGTCGGCTGGGACGACGTCCGGCGCGTCGCCCTGGTGGTGCGCGAGGTGCTCGAGGAGCTCGGCTACACGGCCTGGCCCAAGACCTCCGGCTCGCGGGGCATCCACGTCTACGTTCGCCTGGAGCCGCGCTGGGGCTTCCCCGAGGTGCGCCGCGCGGCCCTGGCGCTCGCCCGCGAGGTGGAGCGACGTGCGCCGACGATCGCCACGAGCAAGTGGTGGAAGGAGGAGCGCCACGGGGTGTTCCTCGACTACAACCAGAACGCGAAGGACAGGACCGTTGCCTCGGTCTACTCGGTGCGCCCGCGGCCCACGGCCACGGTCAGCGCGCCGATGACGTGGGACGAGGTTCCCGACGCCGAGCTCGAGGACTTCACGCTGCGCTCGGTCCCCGAGCGATACGCGCGACTCGGAGACGTGGGTGCGGGGATCGACGAGAGAGCGCACTCGCTCGAGCCGCTCCTCGAGCTGGTGGCGCGCCACGAGGCCGAGGGCCAGGGCGACGCCCCGTGGCCCCCAAACTACGCCAAGCAGCCCGGCGAGCCGCCGCGCGTGCAGCCCTCGCGCCGCCGCATGCCCGACCCGGCGGAGCTCGCGCCGACCGACCCGACCGCGCCACGTGGCCGAGCGGGCTCCGTGGCGCCTGCGATGCCCTCGCCGCCGGCGCGCAACGCCGACGGAACGGTGCCGCCGACCGGGCGCCGGCGATCGACCCAGCCGCTGCTCGTCATCAGCCAGGCCGCGGGCCGCGAGGAGGCGTTGGGGGGCCTGGACCGGTGGCGCGGGCGACACCCCGAGGCCGCCGCCCACGTGCGAGACCCGGAGGACGTCCTGGTCGACGGCATGCGTGGCCGATACAAGGTGTGGTACCGCGTCAGGGTCAACCTGCGCAACGTGCCCGAGAAGCTCCGCCCGGCAGCCGAGCCGCCGGATCCAGACTACGACCCGTGGACGGAGGAACGATGACCGATCGAGCCGCGCTCATCGAGCGCTACCGCACCGGGAGCGACGCCGTGGACGCCGCTCTCGCCGGCATCACCGACGAGGAGCTTGACCGCGCGCCGTCCGACGGCGGGTGGACGGCGCGCCAGGTGGCCCATCACCTCGCCGACTCCGAGGCAATGGCTTACACCCGGGTCCGCCGCGTCGTCGCCGATGACGACCCCCAGCTGGCCGGGTACAGCGAACCGCAATGGGCCGAGCGGCTGCACTACGACCGTCCCATCGGCGAGGCCGTGGCCGTGACGCGCGCCGTCCGCGCGGCCAGCCTCGCGCTGCTCGAATCGCTCACGCCGGACGAGTGGGAGCGCGTCGGCACCCATTCGGAGTCGGGTCCGTACTCCATCGATCGCTGGCTCGAGATCTACGCCGAGCATCCCCACGAGCACGCCGACCAGATTCGCCAGGCGCGCGGCACGATCGCCACGACCCGGGCATAAGGGCGAATCAGCCGCCGACGACGGCCTCCACCCAGCCAAGGATCTCGCGCCGCAGCGTGGTGAGCGGCAGCGAGCCGTGGCCGAGCACCTCGTCGTGGAAGACGCGCAGGTCGAACCGGTCGCCCATCGCTGCGGCCACCTCGGCGCGCGAGATCTCGATCTCGCGCTGCCCGAGCTTGTAGGACAGCGCCTGCCCCGGCCAGACCGTGTATCGGTCCACCTCGATCTCGGCGTCGACCATCGGCAGCGATCCGCGCTCGTGCATGAAGGCGATGGCCTGCTCCCGCGTCCAGCCCATCGCGTGGAGGCCCGAGTCGACGACGAGCCGCGCGGCCCGGAACGACTGCGCCTCGAGCATGCCCTGGCGCTCCGCATCGGACGCGTACAGTCCCATCTCGTCGGCCAGGCGCTCGGTGTAGAGCCCCCAGCCCTCCGAGTACGCCACGCCGGCCATCCGCCCGCCGAGCGTGCGGAACGCGGGCATTCCCTTCAGCTCCATCTCGATGGTGAGCTGGAAGTGATGCCCGGGCGTCGCCTCGTGGAACGTGATCGCGGCGAGCCGGTGGAGCTGACGCTCGGTCGGCTGGAACGTGTTGATGTAGTACTGCCCCGGGCGTGAGCCGTCGAGTGACTGGGGCATGTAGAACGCGGGCGGCGACTCCGCCTCGCGATAGGGCTCGACGGCCTTGACGATGCAGTTCGAGCTCGGGAGCCGCCCGAAGTAGGCCGGCGCCGCCGCGTAGGCCCGATCCGTCTGCTCCTCCGTCAGGCGGACGATGGTGGCGGGGTCATCGGTGTGGTTCGCCGGGTCCTCCGCCAGCGCGGCGCGCAGCGCATGGCGGTCGGCGTGGCCGAGGCGTCCCGCGATCTCGTCCATCTCGGCCTCGATGTGCTCGAGATCGGCGAGGCCGAAGGCGTGAACCGCCTCGGCGGTCTCGTCGAGGGTGGTCTGCATCCGGATCGCGAGCCGGTAGGCCGCCTCGCCACCCGGCGTGGCCGAGATGCCCGGCTGCCGGCGAGCCTTCGGCTCGTAGTCGGTCACGAGGAAGTCGCGGAGGCGGCGCAGGCCCGGGTAGATGGCCGACTCGACGGTCTCGGCGACGCGAGCGCGGTCGGCGTCCGCCACCTGCGCCATCGACGTCGCCGGATGGTCCGACGGCGCCATGGCCAGGAGGCGCTCGATCTGCTCGATCGCCCGGCGCACCGGCGCGACGGCCGCGGTTCGCCCGTCGGCGATGCCCTCGGTCAGGGTCGAGACGTACTGGTCGACCAGGGTCGGGTACGCGGCCAGCCGCACTAGCAGCTGCTCGAGGCGCTCCGGCGTGTCGCCCGGCTGGTACTGCGCGATGTCGGCGGGCCAGATCTGCGGGCCTGACATGTGGTCGAGGGCGAGCTGGTACTGCTTCGTGGCCAGCGCCTCGAGGTGGTTCTCGCAGACGAGCGTCAGCAGATCGCGAGTGATGATCTGCTCGGGCTCGAGGCCCTCTGAGCCGATCTCCTTCGCCTCGCCCAGCGTGGCGCGGAACGCTGCCTCGTCGGCGGCACGGCCGTCCGGGCCGAGATCGGGCCAGCGGTCGTTGTAGCGCTCATCGCCGAGGATCGTGGCGGTCAGCGGGTCGCGCTCGAGAATTCCCTCCCAGAATCGGTCGGCGAGGTCGTTCACGGCGGCATTGGGATCGACGGCGGTGGGCACGGGCACGGCGATGGCCTCCGGAAGATGGGCGTGGCACTCGGGTGGTCGCAGTCTAGCGCGACCGGCTGAGTCGGACAGGTCAGCCGAACAGGTCGGCCAGGAGCGCGGCCGGGGTCTCTGCCAGCTGGTCGTAGCGGCAGTCGGCCGAGCTGCGGTCGGGTCGCCAGCGCCGGAACGTCGCGGCGTGGCGGAAGCGGTCGCCCTGGAGGTGATCGAACGCGACCTCGCACACCAGCTCGGGGCGAATCGGCATCCAGGAGAGGTCCTTGCCCCGGTTCCAGCGCGACGTCGCACCCGGCATGCGACGACCCTCCTCGACCGCGACGGCCTCGGCGAGCGCCCATTCGCGCCACGGGTGGTCGGCCACCCCGTCGCGGCGGTACGGCTCGAGGAACTCGACCAGCTCGGCCCGCTTCGCCATCGTGAACGACGAGGTGACCCCGACGTGCTGGAGCTGGCCGGCGTCGTTCCAGAGGCCCAGCAGGAGCGAGCCGATGAGCGTTCCCGGGCCGTTCTTGTGCCAGCGGAAGCCGGCGACGACGCAGTCGGCGGTCCGCTGGTGCTTGATCTTCGCCATCGTCCGCTTTCCGGGGGCGTAGGCATCTGCCGCGCGCTTGGCGATGACGCCGTCGAGTCCGGCGCCCTCGAAGACGTCGAACCAGTGGCGCGCCACGTCCGGATCGGTCGACGACGGGGTGAGCCGGACCGATGCCGGCGGATCGGCCACGAGCCGCTCGAGGCGGGCACGCCGCTCGCCGAACGGCGTCTCGCGCAGGTCGTCGTCGCCATCGGCGAGGCAGTCGAAGGCGACGTACGACGCGGGAGCCGCCTCCGACAGCATCTTCACGCGCGAGGCGGCGGGGTGGATCCGGATGAGGAGCGAATCGAAGTCGAGGCCGCCATCGGGCTGAGCGATGACGATCTCGCCGTCGAGCACGAACCGCGCATCGGTGCCGCCGAGCGCCCTCAGCGGGCCCTCGAGCTCGGGAAAGTATCGGTTCAGCGGCTTGAGGTCACGCGACTGGATGAAGAGCTCATCGCCGTCCCGGAAGACGAGCGATCGGAAGCCGTCCCACTTCGGCTCGTAGACCCAACCTTCCCCGACGGGGATCTCCGGGGTCGGCTTGGCGAGCATCGGCGCGATCGGTGGCTCGATCGGGAAGGCCATGGACCGATGATACGGCGCTCGCATGGCATCATCGGTTTCGTGAACACTCTCGCCGGGCGGGTCGCGATTGGCCTCGGCGTCATCGTCGCGGCCCTCGTGGGCATCGGCTACGCGTTCGTCTACGCCGGCATCGCCGCGCCCCTCGAGGCCGATCTCGGGACGCTCGCGGCGCCCGACGAAGGGGTGAGGGCCGCCTATCTCGCCGATGGGCGACCCGTATTCGTGGTGCGAGCCGCGGATGGGATCCACGTCGTCGATGCACGCGCCCCGGTGGACTCCGGTGCCCCCGGGCACCTCGTCGTGTTCTGCGATCCCCTCTTCTCCGACCTCTCCGGCGGCTCGACCTTCGCGGCCGACGGCGGCCTGGATGGCGGCGTGGCGCACGAGAGCCTGACGGTCTACCCGCTTACGGTGACCTCGGGCGGGCGTGAGGTCACCGTCGGCTCCGGCGGCGCACCGGCCCCGTCACGGTTGGGCGAGCAGACTGGCAGCAACGAGTGCTGGGTCGACATCGCGGTCATGCACGTGCCGGACGCGGGCGAGGTCTTCGACCCGTCGGTCGCCGCCGATGAGGAGCCGCCGGGCTGGATCTGGCTCGAGGGCCGCCTCGTTGCGGCAGGTGGCCAGGCGCTCCTGTGCGACGGTCACGACGGCGACTGCGCCACCGGCGCCGTGGTAAGGGGTATCGACCCGGCGACGATCGCCGACAATCCGCTCGGCTACGACGGCTACTTCCTGGGTCGCGTCCACGACGGCGCGATCGAGGAGCTGCACTTCTCGTTGGACGCGGAGAAGCGCAAATGAGCATCAGCATCCAGTTCCTCGGGGCGGCCGGGTGCGTCACCGGCTCGCAGTTCCTCGTGACGGCCGGCTCGCGCCGCATCCTCGTCGACTGCGGCATGTTCCAGGGCTCACCGGAGGAGGTCGAGCGCAACCGCATGCCGTTCGCCTTCGAGGTGTCCACGCTGGACGCCGTGCTGCTCACGCACGCCCACCTCGACCACTGCGGACGCGTGCCGGCCCTGGTTCGCGCCGGCTTCCGCGGTCCGATTCACGCCACGAGCGCCACGGTCGACCTCGCCGAGATCGTGCTGCGCGACTCGGCGAAGCTCCAGGTCGAATGGGCGCGCCGCTGGAACCGACACCATGCCGAGGACGCGGAGGCAAAGGCCGCCGACACGGACTCGGAGGCCACCGCCACCGATCTCGAGTCGGACGACGCCAGCCTCCCCGAGCGTCTGCGGCACGCCCGGCCCGAGGGCCGAACCGAGACGCGGGAGCCGCTCTACGACGAGCACGACGTCGAGGAGGTGATGCGGCTGGCGCGCGGCACCGAGTACGAGGTCGAGGTGACGATCACTGATGGCGTCACCGCCGTCTTCCACGACGCGGGGCACATCCTCGGCTCGGCCATCATCGAGCTGCGCGTGACAGTGAACGGCGAGTCCCTCACGATCGCCTTCTCGGGTGACCTCGGCCGGGACGGCACGCCGATCCTGCGCGATCCGACCCCGCTGACCCATGCCGACTACGTCGTCGTCGAGTCGACCTACGGCAACCGCGAGCATGGTCCGCACGACGAGGCCATCGATGCGCTGGCGGCGACGATCAACGAGGTCGCGACCGATCGCGGCGTGCTGCTGGTCCCGGCGTTTGCCATCGGCCGCACCCAGGAGGTGATCTGGGTCCTCGACGATCTTGCGAGGTCCGGCCGCATCCCCCGCATCCCGCTGTTCCTCGACTCACCGATGGCGTCGCGCGCAACACAGGTCTACGACGACCACCCGGAGACCTACGACGCCGAGACGGGCGATCTGCTCCGGGCCGGCGAGTCCCCGCTGCGCTACCCGGGCCAGCAGTTCACCGATACCGTGGAGGAGTCGAAGGGCATCCGCCACGCGAACCGCCCGATCATGGTCGTGGCCAGCTCGGGAATGCTCACCGGCGGGCGGATCATGCACCACCTCAAGGACTTCCTCCCCGATCCGGCCTGCACGCTCCTCTTCATCGGCTACCAGGGAGAAGGGACGCTCGGACGGCACCTGCAGGACGGCGGGACCACGGCACGGATCGACAGGCAGGAGTTCGAGGTTCGCTGCCGGGTGCGGACGATCAGCGGCTTCTCGGCGCATGCCGACCAGCACGAGCTCGAGCGGTGGCTCGGGCACTTCGGGCGGGCGGCCGCGGCGAATGGCCGGCCAAAGACCGTGTTCATCGTCCACGGCGATCCGGATGCGGCCGAGGCCTTTGCGACGCGCATCCGCGCCGAGCTCGGCCTGGAGCCGCACGTCGCGGCCCACCGCGAGGTCGTCGGGCTTGGCTGAGGCCCGTCCCGTCATCGGGTTCCTGACCGACTTCGGGTTCGACGGCGCGGCGGCAACCTGCCGCGCCGTCATCCTCTCGATCTGCCCCGAGGCGAACGTCGTCGACATCTGCCACACGGTGCCGAAGTACGCGGTGCGCGATGGGGCCCACATCCTCCGCGGCGCGCTGCCGTGGTTTCCGGTTGGAGCGCATCTGGCCGTCGTCGACCCGGGAGTTGGCACACATCGCCGCCCGATCGTCATCCGCACCGGGCGCGGTGACCTGCTCGTCGGTCCCGACAACGGCCTGTTGCTGCCGGCGGCCGATGTTCTCGGCGGTATCGCCGAGGCGCGAATGCCGACCGATCGCTCGTTCATGCTGCCGGACATCAGCTCGACATTCCATGGTCGCGACCTCTTCGCGCCGGTTACGGCGCACCTCGCCGCCGATCCCGACGCCTTTGGCCGGATCGGGCCGCTGATCGACCGAGACAGCCTCGTCAGGCTCGACGCCACGGCGCCCGTGGTGCGCGATGGCCGGATCGAGACAGAGGTGGCGTACGTCGACAGCTTTGGCAACCTGCGGCTCGGGCTCCGGGGGACCTGCTTGGCCGACGCATTTGGCTCCGTTGCCGAAGAGGCGACCCTGACCGTCACCATCGGCGAGCAAACCCTGTCTGCCAGCTTCGCGCGCACGTTCGGGGACGTCGCCCACGGCGTCACCCTGGTGTACGTCGACTCGAGCGGCGACCTGGCACTGGCCGAGAGCCAGGGCAACCTGGCCGCCCGCACAGGCGCGAGGGTCGGGACGCCCGTCTCAATCGGGCGCTGAGCCGCCGCTTCTCCCGACCGGATACACTCTGGCTCGATTCGGCACCACGAAGCGGAGCGCCCACTCGATGTCCAACATGACCCGAGCCACCCTGGCAATCGCCGCGATAGCGGCTGCGGTATTCGCCGTCATCTACTTCACCTTCCGAGATGACGGCGGAACGGCGGCCTCCCCGAGCCCATCCACCGAAGCGTCGGCGAGCGCCGCCGCAAGCACGGCTGCCAGCGAGGCACCTGCCGAGAGCGTCGCCGCGAGCGCGTCGGCCGCCGCAGCAGCGTGCGCGCCGGAGGACCTCGCGACCAAGACCGCCGGAACCCTCACCGTCGGCACCGATAACCCCGCGTTCCCGCCCTACTTCAGCGAGCCGGGGGAGGGCGAGACCGCCACCGATCCGTGGGAGTTCGGCGATCCGACCAACGGGCGCGGCTTCGAGAGCGCGATCGCCTATGCGCTCGCCGAGCAGCTCGGGTACACCGCGGACCAGGTCGTGTGGATCCCCGTGCCGTTCAACAACTCGATCGCACCGGGCCCGAAGGACTTCGACGTCTACCTGGCGCAGGTCTCATTCACCGAGGAGCGCACCGAGGCGGTGGACCTGAGCGAGGGCTACTTCTTCAGCAACCAGGCGCTGGTCACCACCGCCGGGTCGCCGCTGGCAGAAGCCACCACCCTGGCCGAGGTCGCCGAGTTCCAGCTGGGTGCCGCGGGCAACACGACCAGCCTGACGTACATCACCGAGCGCATCCAGCCGACGCAGGAGGCGCGCGTCTACGAGGACAACACCGGCGTCAAGTCGGCGCTCGAGGCCGGCCAGATCGAGGGCGCGGTCTTCGATCTCGCCACCGCGTTCTACATCGTGAACGTCGAGATGGAGGACGGCGTCGTCGTGGGGCAGTTCCCCTCCGACCCCGACGACCAGGAGCACTTCAGCTTCGTGCTGGACCTCGACAGCCCGCTCACCGACTGCGTGGATGAGGCGATCCTGACGATGGGCGAGAACGGCGAGCTCGACTCGATCGCCGAGGAGTGGCTGGCCGACTTCCTCGACGCGCCGCAGATCACCGAGTAGCGGCCGCCGCCTTGAGCGGGCCGCTCAACCAGCTCGGACCGGAGCCGCCGCCGGCGGCTCCGGTTCGTTCGCGGCGGCCCCGCATCCGCACGCGCGGGGGCGCGCTGCTCGTCGCCGCCGTCTCGACGACGGTCGTCTTCACCGTCCTGGCCGTGATCATCGTCAACGCTCCGGGCTGGGAGCGGGTACAGGCGGCGTTCTTCGACTGGGACAACTTCGCCGAGTCGGCGCCGGGGATCATCGGCAAGTTCTGGGTGAACGTCGTCATCTTCCTGACCGCGGAGGCCCTGATCCTCGCTCTTCGGCCTGCTGCTGGCTGTGCTGCGCGGCCTGCCCGGACCGGTGCTGTTCCCGCTCCGGTTGATGGCGACCATCTACGTGGACCTGTTCCGCGCGCTCCCGGGCGTGCTGGTCATCTTCATCCTCGGCTTCGGCATCCCCGGGCTGCGGCTGCCGGGCGTGCCGAACGACCCGTTGTTCTGGGGCATCGTGGCGCTGACGCTGCTCTACTCGGCCTACGTGTCGGAGGTCTACCGGTCCGGCATCGACTCGGTCCACCCCAGCCAGGCGGCGGCCGCACGCTCGCTCGGCATGTCCCAGGCCCAGGCGCTCCGCCACGTGGTCCTGCCGCAGGCCGTTCGGCGCGTCATCCCGCCGCTGCTCAACGACTTCATCGGACTCCAGAAGGACACGGTGCTGGTCTCGTTCATCGGCGTCGTCGAGATCTTCCGCCAGACCGTGATCCGTCAGCAGGCGACCTTCAACTACACCCCCTTCCTCGTCACGGCCCTCGTCTTCCTCGTGGTCACGATCCCTCTCGCCCGCTTCACCGACTGGCTGATCTCGCGCGAGCGTGACCGACGGTACGCGTCCGCGGTCTCCCAGCGCTCGGCGGCGGCACGTCGGGGCCGACTGTGGGGCTTCGGCCGATGACCCTCACGGCCAGCGCGCTGCACGCCGAAGGGCTGCACAAGTCGTTCGGCGAGCTCGAGGTCCTGCGCGGGATCGACCTGGAGCTGGCCGAGCACGAGGTGGTGTGCCTCATCGGTGCATCCGGCTCGGGGAAGTCGACCCTGCTGCGGTGCATCAACCTCCTCGAGCCGATCGACGCGGGGCGCATCTTCGTCGGCGGCGAGGAGATCACGCGCCGAGGGCGTCGATGTGGACCGCATCCGACGCCACATCGGCATCGTCTTCCAGGCCTTCAACCTCTTCCCGCACATGTCGGTCATCGACAACGTCACGCTGGCACCGCGGCGGGTCCTGCACCTGTCGCCGGCAGAGGCGACGGACCGGGCGACCACGCTGCTCGAGCGATTCGGCCTGGCTGACAAGCGAGACGACTTCCCCGACCGGCTGTCCGGCGGCCAGCAGCAGCGCGTCGCCATCGTTCGGGCCCTCGCAATGGATCCCACGCTGCTGCTGCTCGACGAGGTCACCAGCGCCCTCGACCCGGAGCTGATCGGCGAGGTGCTCACCGTCGTCCGCCAGCTGGCATCCCAGGGCATGACCATGCTGATTGCCACGCACGAGATGGGATTCGCGCGCGACATCGCCACCCGCGTGGCGTTCCTCGACGAGGGCCGCGTCCTCGAGGAGGGACCGCCCGAGCGCATCTTCGGCAGCCCGGAAGAACCGCGCACTCGCGCGTTCCTGCAGCGGATCATCGAGGCCGGGAGGCTCTGACCTGACCTGCGCGATTGAGCCCGACGCTGTGGACGGCATGTTGATAACTTGTCAACGGAACCACAAAGACGTGGAGAAACCCCCTTGGCGAGGCCCCGCGGCGACCGTATCGTAGTTCTTGTCCCGGAGGAGTCCGTGGATCTGGAGATTGCATCAAGAGATCCTATGATTCCTTCGGGACGTTTCTATGCCCGGCACACCGGGCGCCGGGAGCCCGTCGCATGAGCGACCCGCGCTATCCCCGGCTGACGGCGATTACCGTCCTCCTGACGATCGCACGGCGCCGTATGACAGCGGCCATCAGCCGATCGAAGACGTCCCGCACACCGATGCGAGCCTCGCCGACACGCCGGACGACTTCGCCTATCCGCCTCCCCCACCGCCCCGGCGACCGCCGGCGCGCAACGAGCGCTCTCCCTGGCCGATGATCATCGGCGTCACGCTGCTGGCCATCCTGGCCGGCGTGATGGCGTTCCTCGTGCTCGGCGGCGACGGGGATGCCGACCCGTCACCAACGGCCAGCGCCTCGGCATCGGCGTCGGCTGCCCCGTCCGCTTCCGCCGAGCCCAGCGCCTCAGCATCGGTCGCGCCGTCGGCGTCCGCGGCGGCCAGCGCCGGGGGACGCCGACGGCCCTGGAGATCGACTCGATCGTCGCCACGGCCGTGGGTGAGCTCTCGGTCCGCGAGGCGCCGGGCACCGATGCCACGCGGATCGGCAGCCTCGCCCTCGGCACGCCCGCGTTCGTCGTCGCCGGGCCGACCAACGCCAGCGGCTACCAGTGGTACCAGCTCTCCGGCCTCGGCCTGCCGCCGAGCACCGGGTGCGCCGGACCGATCGAGACTGATCCGTTCAACTGCCCGGTCTGGATCGGATGGGTCGCCGCGGCGAGCCTCGACGGCGTGCCGTGGCTCACCGACGACGCCGGGACGCCGACGAGTGCCCGGCGACGCCGGTCGAGTTCGAGGAGATCGTCATCGGCGTGACCGACTTGATGCGCCTCAGCTGCTTCGGATCCGATCCGTTCACGTTCCGCGCCTACTGGGGCGAGCTGGGCGAGAACGGAGTTGGCGGCGTCTGCCTCTCACAGGACGCGCCGAGCGGCTGGCTCATCTGCCAGAACATCAACTACAACTTCCTCAGCATCGATGACGGGGACTCCGCGAGCATCGGACTGCTGGTCTCGATCGACCCCGCGTCCGGCGTCACGATGCCGGAGCGCGGAACGTGGGTGGAGCTCACCGTCCATCTCGACGATCCGGCCGCCCAATCCTGCGACGAGGACGCCGACGAGTCCGATGCCGGCGACCGAACGCCGGAGGAGATCGTCCTCTTCTGCCGCGGCCAGATGGTGGTCGAGACGGTCACTGCCGTCGACGGCCCCTAGCGCAGGCTCAGGCCGGCGCACGCTCCAGCCACGGTAGCCCGGCCGGAAGCCGGCCTCGGCGAGGCTCTCCGCCAGCGGAGACTCGGCGACCGGCCCGCGGTCGATCCGCTCGAGGCGGAGCTCGCGCAGCGGACCGCCGGGCGCCACCAGCGAGGCCAGCGCCGCGACGGCGCGTCGAGCGACCTCCGCGTCCCGAGCCACGGGCAGGCTCACCAGGCTCCGACCGCCGCGCTCGAGGTAGATGCGGCCTCGCCCGTCGACGAGGACGACGTACGCGCCGGCCGCCCGCTGGAGGGGCAGGCGCTCGTCATCGGCGCCTCGCGGCCACTCGAGCGCCGCGCCATACGGCTGAGCTGGGTCGGTGGCGGCCAGGACCAGGACCTCTGGATCGTGCTCGCGCACGGCGCGGAGGCGGTCCACCGCCCCCGGCAGCGCGAACTGCGCCGCTCCGAGGCCCGCGACGAAATAGCCACGCCGCGCTCGGCCGGACTCCTCCATCGCTCGCAGCACCGGATAGACCGATGCGTAGCCGCCGCTGATCCCCTCGGACGGCAACCGCCTCGCGCGTCACGACGCCGTGCCGATCGAGGAGCGTCACCGCCAGGGCATGGCCTCGTTCGGTGGGCGTGCGCGCCTCGCCGACGAGGTCGGCGACGAGCGACCAGCGACCCGCTGCCCGCGGCGGTCCGAGCGAGGCGACCCGTCCCGGTCGAGGGCCGGCCTTGGAGCGTGACCGTGGGAGCGCAGGGCGCGCAGCGCGGCAAAGGTGTCGTTCGTGACCTCGCCGGCCCAGACGAGGTCCCAGATCGCGTCGAGCAGCTCCTCGTCGCTGCGCGCCTCCCCACCGCGGCGCGAAGCTGCGGGAAGAACGACGCGCCGCGCCGATGGAGGTGCTCGCGGACCGCGTCGTGGACCGGGTCGATGGCGGCTCCTCGGCGGTGCCGCTCGTGCCGAGCAGGTCGACGCGGTCGCGCCGGTACAGGGCGACCCGGCCGTCGTCGCGGCCGAGCGAGCCCCGACCGATCCACACGACCTCGCCGGCGGCGCCGAGCTCGTCGAGCAGGCGGGGCGTGTAGCCGGCGACGCGAGCCGGCAGCACGTCACGCTCGAGGACGGATGCCGGGATCGGCAGTTCCCTCGAGCTGCGCCACGACCTCGACGAGCCGGCCGAGCCCGCCTGCCGTCGATCCGACTCCGTGCCACGCCGGGAGGAAGCGCGCCAGGGTCGCCCGATCCACCGGCTCGACCTCGCGACGCAGGCGCGCCAGGGAGCGGCGTCGAAGCTGGCGCAGCACGTCCGGATCGGTGAACTCGTGGGCCGTGCCTTCGGGTCGGAAGGCACCCTCCAGGAGAGCGCCGCTCGCCGCAAGAGCGCCGAAGCCTCGACTCGACCGGTTGAGCGGTCGATCCCCCACCGCGTGGCCGGTTCCTCGGCGGTGAACGGGGTATGGGTGCGCGCCCACCGGGTCAGTAACCCGTCGAGCGGACGCCTCGACCGGCTCCAGGTGAGCCTGCGCCACGCCTGCGGGAGGCGAGGCGCCGACCGCGTCGCGATAGCGCGCGACGTCCTCGACCGCGATCCAGCGCTCCTCGCCACCGATCCGCAGGCGAACCGCGCGCCGGGTCCGTTCGAGCTCGTCGAGCGCGGCGTCCGCGTCGATGGCATGGGAGCGGGACACGACCTCGTCGGTACGCAGGTCTCCCAGCCGGCGCAGCAGGTCCGCGACCCCGTCGAGCGTCCGGGCCTGCCGCGTCGGGGCCAGCGCCTGGAGCTCGAGCTCGAGGTCGGCCACCGACTCCGGATCGATGAGCTCACGCAGCTCCTCGGACCCGAGCAGCTCGGCGAGCAGCTCGCGATCGAGCGCAAGCGCCTGGGCGCGGCGCTCGGCCAGGGGGGCGTCGCCCTCGTACATGAACGAGCCGACGTAGTCGAACAGGAGCGAGCTCGCGAACGGCGACGCGGATCGGGTCTCGACGCTCGAGACGCGGATGCGGCGCGCCCGGACGTCGGCAAGGAGCTCCCGAAGGGCAGGCATGTCGAAGACGTCGCGCAGGATCTCGCGATAGGTCTCCAGGATGATCGGGAACGACCCGTAGTTGCTGGCGACCGCGAGGAGGTCGGCCGAGCGCTGGCGCTGCATCCACAGCGGCGTGCGCTGCCCCGGTCGTCGTCGCGGCAGAAGAAGCGCTCGTGCGGCGTTCTCGCGGAAGCGTGCCGCGAAGATCGCCGAGCCGCCGAGCCCTTCCATGAGCGCGTCCTCGACCGCATCGGGGTCGGGCAGGAGGGCACCCTCCAGCGCGGCCTGGTCCCCCTCGGCACCCTCGGGCAGCCGGACAGCGATCCCGTCGTCGGACCAGATGGCCTGGACGTCGAGGCCGTGGCGCTCGCGCAGCGTCGCCTCGATGACCATCGACCACGGCGCGTGGACGCGGCCGCCGAACGGCGTCAGGAGCACCACGCGCCAGTCGCCGAGCTCGTCACGGAAGCGCTCGATGACGATCGTCCGGTCCGTCGGCAGCGTCCCGGTCACCGCGATCTGCTCGCCGAGATAGGCGACGAGGTTGCGTGCCGCGCGCTCGTCGAGCGCGTGATCCTCCCGAAGGCGGGCGACGCCCGCAGCGGGCTTCATCGGCTCCATCTCGCGCAGGAAGGCACCGATGGCTCGCCCCAGCTCGATCGGCCGTCCGACCGCGTCCCCGTGCCAGAACGGCATCTTCCCCGGCTCGCCCGGAGCGGGCGTCACGATCACCCGGTCCGGCCGGATCTCCTCGATCCGCCACGTCGACGCGCCGAGCAGGAACGTCTCCCCCACCCGCGACTCGTAGACCATCTCCTCGTCGAGCTCGCCGACCCTCCGTCCACCGCGCGCCGAGTCGTCGCCGGGAAGGAAGACGCCGAACAGCCCACGATCCGGAATGGTCCCGCCGCTGGTGATCGCGACGACCCGTGCGTCGTTGCGGCTGGCGATCACGTCGGTCAGGCGGTCCCAGACGACGCGCGGCTTGAGGTCGGCGAACTCGTCGGAGGGGTATCGGCCCGAGAGCATGTCGAGGACGCCGACGAGCTGCTCGCGAGAGAGGCTCGCGGAAGGGCTCCGCCCGGGTCACGAGCCGATGCAGGTCGTCGACGGTCCAGGTGCCGTCGGCGCAGATGGCCACGAGCTGCTGAGCCAGCACGTCGAGCGGGTTGCGCGGGATGCGCGTCTCCTCGATCTGCGCCGACTTCATGCGCTCGACCACCACCGCGGCCTCCACCAGGTCGCCGCGGTACTTCGGAAAGATCTTGCCGACGCTCGGAGCGCCGACCGTGTGCCCGGCGCGGCCGATGCGCTGCATCCCCGACGCGACCGACGGCGGCGCCTCCACCTGCACCACGAGGTCGATCGCGCCCATGTCGATCCCGAGCTCGAGGCTGCTCGTCGCCACCAGCGCCGGGAGGCGCCCGGCCTTGAGCTCCTCCTCGATCTCGAGCCGCTGCTCACGGGCGATGCTGCCGTGATGCGCCTTGACGAGCTCCTCGCCGGCCAGCTCGTTGAGGCGCGCGGCAAGCCGCTCGGCCAGCCGCCTCGAGTTCACGAAGATCAGCGTTGACCGATGCGCCCGGATGAGCTCCAGCAGTCGTGGGTGGATGCTCGGCCAGATGGAGCGCCGCTCTTCCGGGCCGACTTCGGGCGCCATGTCGGTCGTCGATGCGGGTCATGTCGTCGACCGGCACGATGACCTCGAGATCGAGCTCCTTCCGCGCCCCAGCGTCCACGATCTCGACCTCTCGGCCGACTCCGCCGACGAACGCCGCGATCGCGGAGAGCGGCCGCTGCGTCGCCGACAGGCCGATGCGCTGGGGGTCGGCATCGGCCAGGTGGCTCAGTCGCTCGAGGCTCAGCGCGAGGTGGGCGCCGCGCTTCGTGGCGGCCATGGCGTGGACCTCGTCGACGATCACGTGCTCGACGCCGCGCAGGATCTCGCGCGCCTGGCTGGTGAGCAGCAGGTACAGCGACTCCGGCGTGGTGACGAGGATGTCGGGCGGGTTGCGGACCAGCTGGCGGCGCGCGTCGGCCGGCGTGTCGCCGGTCCGGCTGCCCACGACGATGTCCGGCACGGCGACAGCCGATGCGCTCCGCCGTGCGACGAATGCCTGCCAGCGGGGACCGCAGGTTGCGCTCGACGTCGTAGGCGAGGGCCTTGAGCGGGCTGACGTAGAGAACGCGAACGGTCGGGCGCGCCGGTGCGTCCTCCGCCATCAGCCGGTCGAGACACCACAGGAACGCCGCGAGTGTCTTGCCACTGCCCGTCGGCGCGTGGATCAGCGCGTGACGGCCGCCGCTGATCGCGCCCCAGCCCAGTGCCTGAGCGGGTGTCGGCTCGGCGAACGTCTCGGCGAACCAGGTCTGGGTCGGCTCGCTGAACGCGGCCAGTGGGTCAGCTTGCGTGGTGGGGGCGGGGCTCACGGTGTGATCCAGTCTATCGGTCCGCTCAGGATGTTCCGGTTTCCTGCCAAGCGGCGTCAGGAATGGCATCGCAGCGTGGAGGCCGCGGGGTGCGCATCGGCCCGCCGAAATGAGGCCGGATGGACCGACACGGCCTTGACTGTGCGGCCTAGGCTACGACCATCGACGCACGTGGCTACAGGACTCGCACCGGAGAGCAAACATGATCATCGTGAAGGACTCCTATCGCATCGGGATCGCGATCCTGCGCATCGGCGTCGGGATCATCTTCCTCTGGGCCGGCCTCGAGAAGGTCATGGCCCCCGAGACGTTCTCGGCCGCCGGGTTCCTCGAGTTCGGAACGGGCGGGAGCCTCGGGTGGCCCTTCGTGACCGGCGAGGTAGCCGAAGGGACGATCTACAACCCGACCCAGGCGTTCTGGGTCTCACTCGCGGGCAACGAGTCGGCGATGTCGATCATCAACGTGCTCGTGCCGTGGGGTCAGATCGGCATCGGCGTGGGCCTCATCCTCGGCCTGCTGACACGCTTCAGCGCGGCGATGGGAGCGCTGATGATGCTGTTCTTCTTCGTCGCCGCGTGGGACTTCGAGTTCGGGATCGTGAACCAGCACCTGACCTATGCGCTGGTGACCGCCTTCCTGGGCCTGATCGGAGCCGGCAACTACTACGGCCTCGACCGCTCGGTCGGCGAGTCGGTCGGCGGATGGGCCCGTCGCTGGCTCTTCTCCGGCACACCGGGGGATGCCTCGTATGACGAGGGGACCGTGCAGCCGATGCCGGCCTGACAATCACCCCGCAACCTCGACGCGCCGTCCGGCCAGCCCGGGCGGCGCTTCGGTGTCCGCCGAATCGTATTCAGGCGGTCCGGCGCCCTCCGTCGGCCGGGCCGAACGTCACGCAGCAGTAGCCGGCCTGCGGATCGAGACGCGGGCGCAGTGACTCGTCGGCGCCGAGGGCGTCGGCAATGCCCTCGGCCAGCGCCAGGTTCATGTCGCACACGAGCGGCCGATGCTCGGCCACGAGGGCGTGGAAGGGGCAGTTGCGGAGCCGGATGACGCCCTCGTCATCGGGCTCGGTCGGCTCATAGCCATTGTCAACGAGGGCCGATCGCAGCGAGGAACGAGCCGTCCTCCCTCGCGCCGCCGATCCGATGGTCTGCCCCACGCCGCGGGCGGCATCGCGCACGTTTCCTCCCGCGCGGGCCGTCTTCTCGAGGGCCTTGACCATGACACGGGCCGCCAGCTCGTATCGGCGCTCGGGGAGGGAGACGCTGATCTCGCGCGGCGAGCGCCAGTAGATGCGGGCCGGGCGCCCGGCGCCGGGGCCGGTCCGGCCGTTCAGCCGCCGATAGTCGGCGACGAGCAATCCGCCGTCGACCAGGCGATCGAGGTGGAACGTCGCGAGCGAGCGGGAGATCCCGACCGCACGGGCCGCCTCCTCGCGTCCGACCGGTCGAGCCTGCGCGACGGCCCACTCGTACAGCCGCAGCCGCACGGGCTCGTCGAGAAGCGCCAGTGATGCCAGCTCGGAGGTCGTCATCGCCGCACTCTATCACGAGCCCACATGATCGGAAGACTTGACAGCCTCCGCCGGCGTTGTGTATCCCGCCACCGCGCGACTACCTGCGAGGTTCGCGCTGAAATCGACCGGGATGTGCGCCCGGGCGGGAATCCTGGGGCAGGATGTGGCCGTTTCGGCCACAACGTCGCTGTTGTTTGCGCCGAGGCGGGAATCCTGGCCACGACTGTCCGGATTGCTCCCGTTGGCGGCCTATTGCGGCGGGGTCACCTGCCTCGGTGGCCAGATGAGGGCCAGGAGGAGGCCGATGAGCCCGAAGGCCACGACCGATGCGACGAGCGACCAGGTGCCGATCACCGCCACGCTGAGGAACACGAGGATCAGGCCCAGGCCGAGTCCGAAGATCAGACCGCCGATGAGGCCCCTGAACGGATGGCGCTTTGTCACGGTCGATCCTCCGTGGAAGGTGGCGTCTCGAAGGACTCGGTCGGCGAGTCCGGAGCCGATGGCGGCGGAGCCGATCCAGGCGGCGGCGAGCCAGGTGGAGGTTCGTAGGGCGCCTGCGGAGGAGGCGGCGCGCTGTAGCTCGTGGACGCGGCCACCGTCTCGGTAGGTCGCGAGGACCACATCAGCAGCAGGCCGATGAGCGCGATGACAACCGCGATCCAGAACGGCAGCGTCGTCAGCGGGTTGCCGTTGAGCTTGAACCAGCCACTGCCGTCGCAGTGCGCGCCACCGTCGCCGTTCACCTGCCCCGACACGAAGTAGAGGCCCGTGAACTCGAACGGGGCGTTCGCGCTGACTCCCGTGGAGCCGGTGAAGACCGTATCCCCGCCCGCGTTGGGGTCACCGCCCTGGAGCGGAATCGGGATGTTGAAGACCGAGACGCCCCAGGTGTGGTTCATGAAGACCACCTCACCGGTGGTCCCCGTCCAGGCGACCTGCCCGTCCCAATCAACGAGGAACGGGTCATCCTGGGTGCCGCCGTCGCCGCCCTCGGGGCTGCCGGAGGCCGTGTCGAGCGGGGCACCGGACGCATCGGTCGAGGCAAGCTCGAGGGTGCACCCGCCGTTGAGGTCAAATGCAGCGGCCGGAGCTGCGGTGGCGATCAGCAGGAGGAGGACGAGGCCTCCGAGGCGGGCTGCGCGAATGGGTCGCATATCGACTCCTCGTGAGCGCGGGAACTCAGCCAGCAGGCGCGTAAGGGTACACCGAGGCGCGGGTTGCCCATGGCCGGCGCCTGCACGCCGACCGAACGACCGGTGTCAGGACGCGCCGACGCACACAGGCGCCCGACTGGTCCCCGGGCGGCATCGGTCGGACCTCGATCAGTGTCCTCCCTCCACGGCCTCGCCGCCATCCCCGGCCTGGAACAGGCCGATCGCGCCGCGTCCGACGAAGTTGAAGGCATGGGTCACGATCGGGTAGAGGCCGTCCTCGTCGAACCGCATCTCGACGATCGCCCCCTGGGCCGGCGAGAGGTCGACCGCCTGGCTGCCCCAGTTGCCCTCGTTGCCCTCCTGGAGGTGGATGCCCTCCTTGATCACCTCGTGGAAGATCGTGCCCACGACGTGGAAGCTCGAGTCGATGCTCGGTCCGGCGTCGAGGACGAAGACCCGCACCGTCTCGCCCACCGGGACCTCGATCGGGTTGTCGAGGTACTGCGCGGCAATGCCGTTGAAGACGACGAAGTCTGGCGAGGGAGCGCCGGCCGATGCCTTGGTGATGTCGATCGTCGCGTTCTGCGCCCCGAGGTACCACTCGCTCTGGACGATCGCGAACTCGTGGTCGACCGGCGGAAGGCCGCCCTCCGGCTCGACGATAATCATCCCGAACATGCCGTTCGCGATGTGCATGAGCGCCGGAGCCGTGCCGCAGTGGTACATGTAAACACCGGCGTACTTGGCCTCGAACTCGTAGACGAGCTCCTCACCCGGGTTGATCGAGCGCATCTCGTCGTTCCACGCCACGAGGCTGGCGTGGAAGTCGATCGAGTGCGGCATCGAGTTGGTCTCGGGGTTCTTGAGGGTCACGCGAATCGTGTCGCCGACCTGGACCCGCAGGACCGGGCCGGGCACCTGGTCGCCGAAAGTCCAGACGAGCTGCTCGAAGCCCTCGGCGACGGTCATCTGGATCTCGCTCATGACGAGCTCGATCTCGTGAATCTCTCCCGTGGCCAGCTCTGGGGCCGCCGGATCGCGCAGCACGTAGGCGGGCGCCGCGGGGTTGGGCTCGACCGCGCCGCCTGCCGGCGCCTGACTGTGCGCGGCGTGGTCCGACGCTGCCGGGGCGCCGTCGACGCCCTCGGTCCCGTCGGGCTCGCGCGCTCCGGCAAGGAACAGTGATCCGACGAACGCCAGGCTCAGGAAGAGGGCGACGCCCCCTCCCGCCAGGCCGGTGTAGAAGAATGCGCGCTGCATCTCGAGTTCTCCCGCGTGAATGAGGGGGTTGCTGAATGTATAGTTGTGTACTAAACATTTCTCGGGCACCGAGGAGGGGCCATGCGACCTTACGCGAGGGGCCGTTCGGACTGAAAAGCGGAGTGCGCGGCTGGTGAAGGTGCGGCTGACGAGACGGGGCGACTACGCGGTCCGGGCCATGGTGACGCTGGCTCGGCCCGGCACCGATCAGCTCACCGGCGCTGCGATCGCCGAGGCGACCGACATTCCTGCCAGCTACGTCCCCCAGGTCATGAGCGACCTCGTGCGCGCCGGCCTCGTCGCCAACCGCCGCGGGCGCAAAGGCGGCTACCGGCTCGCTCGAGGCGCCGACGAGGTCAGCCTGTTCGAGATCGTCGAGGCCGCCAAGGGCGACGCGCAGCCGCGCCGCTGCGTACTCCGAGGCGGACCATGCAGTGGCCAGGCGGACGGCGTCTGCGACGTCCACGATGCCTTCTTTCGCGCCGAGCAAGGGGTCTTCGCCACTCTGTCGACCGTCTCGCTCGCAGAGGCGGCAGGGAGCTCGCCCGCCTCCGAGTCCCCGCCTGGCCGCTGACTTTGCGGGTTCGAGTCCTCGGAGCCCGGTTCGTCAGCCACCCACCGAACGCGGGGCGGCCACGTTGATCTCGCGAAGCAGCCACCGGGCCATTCCGTTGGCGGCGATGTGGAGCACCTTGCGTTCGCGACGCGGCCGATCACTCCGCCCGGTGGCGCGACGAGGCCGTCGATACGGCGCCGAGCGCGGTGGCCGCGACC
This sequence comes from uncultured Chloroflexia bacterium, assembly GCA_963725885.1. Lineage (GTDB taxonomy): Bacteria > Chloroflexota > Limnocylindria > QHBO01 > QHBO01 > JACDBZ01. Next base: position 783,257 of record CAVSAH010000002.1, read on the forward strand.
CTCACTCCTGGACGATCATCGCGGTCACCATCCCGAACATCCCGTCAGGCCCTTCGGCGTGGGTGAGGATGTGGCAGTGGAAGGCCCAGGTACCGACCTCGGTGGCCTCGACCACAACGTCGATCCGCTCCCCCGGCGCGACGAGGACGGTGTCCTCGAAGTGCGGAGCCGGCAGCGTCCACCCGTCCTTGGCGATGACGAGCTGCGGGATCCCGTGCAGGTGCATCGGATGGATCTGGAGACCTTCGTTCATGTAGCGGATCCGGATCGTCTGCCCCTGCTGGAGCACGAGCGGCTCAGTGGCCGGGAAGCCCTTGCCGTTGATGGTGAAGCCGAGCGGCCCGTCGTTGAGGATCATCGCGTAATCGACATCGGCCTCCGGCTCGTCGGTGGCGTCCGGATCGGTCACGATGAAGGCGCCCAGGAGCCCCATCGGCACCTGCTCCTCGGCCATGAAGTGGCTGTGGTACATGTGCGAGCCGGCGTTGCGCAGGGTGTACTCGTAGGTGAAGGTCTCGCCCGGCATGACCGCCGGCTGGCTGATCACGGGGACGCCGTCCATCTCGGGCGGCACGAACAGCCCGTGCGAGTGGATGGTCGTCGGCACCGGCAGATCGTTGTGGAGGATGATCCGGATCCGGTCGCCCACCTCGGCACGCAGCTGCGGTCCGGGGACCATTCCGTTGTATGCGTACGCCTCGACCACCGTGCCCGGCTCGGTCTCCCACTCGATGACCGATGCGGTCAGCTCCCACTGGAGCACGCCGTCGGCCTGCACCTCGGGCTCGAGGACGACGTTGCCGCGGCCCTCGGTCTCGGCCGGGAACTGCGCGGTGACTGCCGCGTCGATGTCGCGCATCTCCTCCGCCGTGCGCTCGCTCGGCTCGGCCCCGTGCGACGCCTCCGCGGTGCCGCTCACCATCACCTCGCCGGTCATTCCGGCGTCGGAGTGCCCCGGCACCGAGCAGATGAAGCTCATGCCCTCGGCCGGGATGGTGACCTCACCCGTCGCGGTCGCGTGGCCCTCGGCCGAGATCTTCGTCCCGTCGGCGAAGGTCACGTCGTGCAGGACGCCGCCGTCGTTGACAAATGTGACGGTATAGGTGCCCGCCTCCTCGAGATGGACCATGGCCGGCTCGAAGCCGAGGTCGAACGCGGTGATCGTGATCTCGCCCACGGGGCCGCCGGCGACCGGGCGAGAGGCCGCGGGGGCTTCTGAGGCCTCGCCGGTCCGCCCCGGCATTCCGATCAGGAGCCCGGTCACGATCAGGGTTCCGGCGAAGACAACCGCCATGCCGACGAAGGCGGCGACGTAGAGGAGGGCGCGCTGCATGGTTCTCCCACAGGTGCTGCTGACTGGTCCCGGCAAGGGTAGCCACGGCACTGTGGAGCGCGCAGGGCCATCAGGCCCGGTCGGGACCGTGCCATCCGGACATCGTGGCATCGCGCTGCGCGAGGCACCCTAGACTGCGGATCGACCGACTGACAGGAGACCAATCGGACCGATGCGCATTGTCATACCCGCCGAGGCCATGGCCACGATCCACTCGGGGCAGCAGCTGTTCGTGACCGAGCATGGTGTGGCCGAGCTCTTCGGCCGCAGCATTCGCGAGCATGTGCCCGCGTTGATCGGGATCGCCGATCCGATCCAACGCGAGGACCTCGAGCGGGGGGCGCATCGGCTCTACCACGTCGATCGGGCTCGGCAGTGACGGAGAGCGACATCGCGCGGTGGCGGCGCAACCTCCAGGGCGAGACCGATGGCGCGCACGTCTATCGCGCCATGGCTACGAAGGCCGGCGACGAACGACTGGCGACGATCTATCGAGAGCTGGCCGAGACCGAGGAGCGCCACGCCGAGCTCTGGCGCGACCGGCTCCGAAGCGTCAACGCCAGCACCTCCGTCGGGCCGAGCTGGCGCGCGCGGGTGATGGGTGGGATCGCCAGGACCTTCGGCGCGAGCGTCATCGCCCCGACCATGGCCAGCGACGAACGCCAGTCGCAGACGAAGTACGACGCGCAGCCCGAGGCGGCCGGCACGAGCCTCGCCGCCGATGAGCGGTCGCACGCTCGAACGCTGCACCAGGTCACCGGCGGGCTGTCCGGGGCGATGCTGTCGCGCTTCGAGGGTCGCCATCGGGCGATCGACGGAAACGCGCTGCGCGCGGGAGTGCTCGGTGCCAACGACGGCCTCGTCTCGAACTTCAGCCTCGTGATGGGCGTCGCCGGCGCCACGGGCGCATCGGAGCCGGTGGTCATCGCCGGCATCGCCGGCCTCCTGGCAGGATCGCTGTCGATGGCCCTGGGCGAGTGGCTCAGCGTCCAGAGCTCGCGCGAGCTGTACGCGAACCAGATCGCGGTCGAGCGCGAGGAGCTCGATGCCTTTCCCGCCGAGGAGGAGGAGGAGCTCCGCCTGCTATACGAGGCGAAGGGCCTTCCTGAGCGCGAGGCGCGGATGCTCGCGGAACGGATCATGAGCGGGGACCGCGAGGTCGCCCTGGACGTCATGGCCCGCGAGGAGCTCGGCGTCGACCCCGACGAGCTCGGCGGCTCGGCGTGGGTCGCGGCGATCACGTCGTTCGTCCTGTTCGGTGCCGGCGCCACCATCCCCCTCATCCCGTTCCTGATCACCGGAGGCCCGCCCGCGATCGTGGGCGCCGCTGTCCTCTCCGCGATCGGCCTGTTCTGCCTCGGCGCCGCGATCACGCTGCTCACCGGCAAGGACGCGAGGCGCGCCGGCCTGCGCCAGGTCGCCTTCGGGCTCACCGCAGCGGCCATCACGTTCGGCATCGGCACCCTGCTGGGCGCGACGATCACTTGATCGATACGGGCCGTTCGGACCGCTCGACGCGTGACGCCCGGCACTGACACCGCCCTCCTGGGGGCCGGAGCATGGCGAGAGCACCCATGAGGATGGACCGATGCCACCGATCGATGATGACTGGGTGGTCTGCCTCGGAGAGACGCGCCTCGTGGTCGACGGCAACGTCGCCTGCCCGCTGCGCGGCGGTGGCACGGTGCTCATGGAGATTTGCGCCGACTGCCACCTTCTCGCATGGCACCACGACGAGCGGGAGATCGCCGGAGCCTCGTGCGCGGTCGGCCCCGGCACGGCGGCTGTGAGCGAGTCCGAGGCGCGGGCTCTCGTCTGAGACGACGCACGGAGACACGTGATTCACATGACCGACACCCAGAACACCCAGGAGTTCACGCTGAACGGCGACGAGGTCGTCCACAAGGTTCGTGAGCTCATCCACGAGGGCAACATCCGGCGGCTGATCATCAAGAACGAGGATGGCCGCACGATGTTCGAAGTGCCGCTGACGATCGGGCTCGTCGGCGTCGCGCTGCTCCCGGTCTTCGCCGCCATCGGGGCAGCGGCTGCACTTGCGACACGCTGCACGATCGTCGTCGAGCGGGAAGTCGCGCCAACGGCCGGGCCGGAGGCCACTCGGCCGCTGGAGACTCCGGTTGAGCCCACGTCCGGGGGAACGCCCACCGCCTGAGGGCCATTCGGCCCGCCCGACGCATGGCTCCCGGCACTGGCACTCCGGAGCGCCGAATCCGACGCTTTCGGTGGAATCCCATCGGGGCCGACGGGTCGGCCTGCGGGCACCGCCGTCGGGATGCAGCCCGCGGAGGCTGAGCCATGCGAGTTCTCGTGAGCGTGGCGTCGAAGCACGGCGCCACCGGAGAGATCGGTGAGATCATCGGCGGCGTCCTGCGCGATGCCCAGATGGACATCGTGTCGGAGGCGCCTGAGCGCGTCAGGTCGATCGACGGGTACGACGCGGTGATCCTCGGCAGCGCGGTGTACGCCGGTCGCTGGATGGGGTCCGCTCGCTCCTTCGCGGAGCGGCACGAGGCCGCGCTCGTCACCCGGCCGGTGTGGCTCTTCTCGAGCGGCCCGATCGGCGACCCGCCGATGCCGGCCGGCGACGTGGACGAGGCAACCGAGATCGCGGAATGGATCGGGGCGCGGGAGCACCGGACGTTCGCGGGGCGGCTCGACCGGGATCGGCTCGGCGTCGTGGAACGGTCGATCACCGCGGTCGTCCGCGCGCCGGACGGTGACTTCCGCGACCTCGACGCCGTCCGCGCCTGGGCCAATGAAATCGTCACGGGCCTGGCGCCGCGGATGACTATGGCGTCATGACGGATCGATCGATCCGACGTGCCACGGCGGCGCTGGGCGCCGCCGTGGCGGTCCTCGCCGCGGCGCCGCGGCGCTGGGCGTGTTCGCGCGCGGGGACGGCACCTACGTCACCGTCGAGAGCGTCCGCGGCGAGGTCTACGAGATGGCGACGAGCGGGCGTCTACGCCAACAACGCATTGCAGGTCGTCGCCGAGGGCGTCGGCTGGGACGTCTTCACCCTGGTGATCGCCGTTCCGGCCATGCTCGTGGCCGCGCTGCTCGCCTGGCGCGGGTCGTTCCGAGGGACCGTGCTCGCGGCCGGCATCCTCGGCTACTTCGCCTACATGTACCTCGAGTACGCGGTCACGTGGGCATTCGGCCCGCTCTTCCCCGTGTTCGTGGCGATTCTCGCGCTGAGCGTGATGGCCCTCGTCGGGATCGCGACGCTGCTCGCCGGCGAGCCGCTGGCGGAGCGATTCGACGCACGGTTCCCGCGCCGTGCCTGGGTCGTCCTCAGCCTGGGCATGAGCCTGCTGCTCGTGATCATGTGGGCGGGGCGCATCGGCCAGGGCCTCGCCGGCACTCCGGAGCTCCACGGCGAGACGACGATGACCGTGCAGGCGCTCGACCTCGGGCTCATGGTGCCGATCTCACTGCTGATCGCGGCAGCGACATGGCTCGGCTCGCCGGTTGGGCGCGTGGCGGCCGCCGCGTTCGCGGTGACACTCGTCGCCATGTCCGCCGCCATCGCCTCGATGATGGTCTCGGCCTCGCTCGCGACCGGCACGCTCCAGCTGCCGCCGATCGTCATCTTCGGAACCGCCGCTCTGGCCGGACTGGCGATCCTGGCGCGAATGAGCGCCAGCGCCCAGGTCCCTGACGCTCGCGAGGAGCCGGCTCGCTCCCCCGCCGAGCTGGCCACCACCGGGTAACCGACCGAGAAAGGAGGCACCTCGTGCTCCGCACTCTTGTGATTCTCGTGCTCGCCGCTCACGGCATTGGGCACACCATCGGCATCGTCGGCGGCTGGGCGGGCGCGGCCTGGGGCGGATCCTCCGACTCCTGGCTCCTGAGCCCGGTCCTCGGGCGCACCACGGGCATCATCGAGGGCGTGCTGTGGCTGGTCCCGGCGGTCGGCTTCATCGCCGCGGCCGGGCTGCTGCTGGGCAGCAACGAGGCCTGGCGCTGGGTGGCGCTCGCCTCGGCGGTCGTGTCGCTGATGGCCATCGCGCTCTTCCCGCAGCAGCTCTCGACCGGGTCGCTGGTCGGGGCGGTCGTCGTCGACGCCGTCGTCATCGTCGGCCTGCTCGCGCTGAACTGGCCGGCCGCCGAGGCGGTCGGCGCCTGAGGGATCAGCATGGAACGCAATGGAGGCTCGAAGCCATGACGTACATCCTTGCCGCCTTCCTCGCGGCCCACGGTCTGATTCACGCGTCCTACCTGACGCCCGCACCACCGCAGACAGCGGGCGGGCCAGCATGGCCGTTCGAAGTCACCCGCTCGTGGCTGGTGACCGGTTTCGGGCTCGACGCGGCGATCATGCGATCGCTAGCGGCCGTGCTCACGGCTCTCACGGTGTGCTCGCTGCTCGCCGCGGCCGCGGCCACCATCGGCTGGCTCCCCCTCGAGTGGTGGGCGTACCTCGTGGTGGCCGGCGCGGCCAGCTCGCTCGCCACGCTCCTGTTGTTCTTCCATCCGTGGCTCGTGCTGGGCGTGGTCATCGACCTCGCGCTGCTGTGGGTCGTGGCGGTCAACGGCTGGAGGCCGGGCGTCGAAGGGCTCCCCTGACCGACGTGATCGCCCGCTGAACGATCAGCCGTTCCTGCCCCGCGCATCGACCGGCCAGCTGGCGATCCCCACACCGCCACGCACCACGACGAGCTCGTCGACGAGGTTGACGACCGGGCAGACGTGGTTCGGTACCACCGCGACGACGGAGCCGACCTGCGGCGGCGTGATCCCATCGGGCAACGGCACGACGCCGTGGTAGTCGTACGCTCGTTGGACGGTCGCGCCGCCCAGCTCCGGGATGGCGGCCAGGCCGTCGAGCAGGGGGGATGGCTCGCGCGCCAGCACCTTGGCCCCGGCGTCGATGACGATCGAGCCCGGTGAAGCGCTGATTACCGTGGCGGCCACGGCCAGGCCGATCGACTCCGGGCCGGCGCTGCCGAGCGCCAGCTGCAGCCGGTCGCCGAACACGTAGGTTCCCGGCCGCTCCTCGGTCACTCCATCTGCTGCGGAGTGGAGCGCGGTCGGCGTCGATCCGGCGCTGAGCACGCGCACCTCGAAGCCGGCCGACTCGAGAGCCGCACCGGCGCGGGCGAGCGCCTCGATCTCGTCGGCGGCGGCGGCGCGCGCCCGCTCCGGGGATGCGTAGCCATGGCCGCCGTGGGTGAAGGCGCCAATGACGTCGAGCCCGGCACCCCGCGCAGCCGCCGCCACGCGCAGCGCTGCTTCGGCGTCGGCGACGCCCGTCCGATGCAGCCCGCTGTCGACCTCGACGAGCACCTCGAGCGGCCTGGGCGAGCCGCGCACCGCCGCCCCGAGCGCCGCTGCGCCCGCCTCGGAGTCGATGCCGACCCGCAGCTTGGTCCGCTCGTGGAGCGCCCGCACGCGCGAGCCCCGCGCGCCGCCCGCCCAGACCGGGTACGCCACGAACGTGTCGTCGATGCCGGCGTCGGCCATCACCTCGGCCTCGCCGAGCGTGCCGACGGTGATCCCCGCCGCGCCGGCCTCGAGCTGCAGGCGGGCCAGGCGCACGCTCTTGTGCGTCTTGACGTGCGGGCGCAGCGCAACGCTTCGCTCGGCCATTGCCGACGCCATGGCGGCGATGTTGCGTTCGACGACGTCGAGGTCGATCACCACCGCCGGCGTCTCGAGCCCGCCGGGCAGAGCGAACGGTGGCGACGTCAGCGGATCAGCCAGGATCCCAGCCCGCTCGCCACACCCGCCACAGCGCCTCCGGCTCGCTGAGGGGGTCGCCGTGGACGCAGAAGAAGTCAGCGGGGCCGCCCTCGCGGATCACGCCCGCGTCCGTCTCTCCCAGCAGCTCGCCCCCGCGCCACGTCGCGGCCGCCAGGGCGTCGACCGGCTCGAGGCCGGCGGCGACGAGCGAGGTCACTTCCCAGGCCAGCTGGTTGGCGCGCAACGAGCCGCCGCCGAAGTCGCTGCCCGTGGCGATCGCCACGCCCGCGGCGTACGCGGTCCGGACCGACGCCTCGCCCTGCTCCAGGCGTGCCTGGTACACCGCCGGCGACCCCTCCCCGGCGAAGCGGGGCATGCTGGTCGTCGCCGCGAAGGTCAGCCACGAACGCATGACGGCGAGGGTGCTGACGAGCGTGGTGCCGCGGCTCGCCATCTCGGCCGCCACCCCGCCGTCGAGGTCGAACCCGTGCTCGATCGAGTCGACGCCGCCGAGCACCGCCTCGCGCGCCCCGTTGAGCCGCCCCGAATGCGCGGCGACGCGGGCACCGCGTGCGTGCACCGCCTCGGTGACCCGTTCGACCTCGGTTGCCGTCCAGGGAGACACGTTGACGTCCGGCCCGTCCATGTACAGCTTCACGAGGTCGGCACCCGCATCGAGCTGCCCGATGGCCGCGCCGAGGAGCTCGTCGCCGGTGGCCGCCTCGATCGCGCCGTTCATCGGCGCCACCCCGGTCTTGAACAGCCATGCGCCGGCGGCCCGGAGGTAGGGCCGGTCCGGCCGGCCGCTCCATCGGTCGCGCACCCCGAGCGCGAGCGCACGCTCCCGGCCGTCGACCGGGTCGACGCCGATGGGCGAGCCCACGTCGCGCATCCAGCGCACCCCCGCCGCCATCCCGATGCGGCCGTTGTGCTCCGCGGCAGCGGCCAGCGCGGCCGGCGGGTCGTTGAAGCGCTCGATCCAGTTCGCGCCACCCGGCCCGGTGACGTGGCTGTGGCAGTCGACCATGCCCGGCACGAAGGTGGCTCCAGCGCAGTCAACGACCGTTGCCCCCGCGGAGTCCTCCTCGCCGCCCGTCGGTCGAATCCAGGCGACCCGCCCGTCCTCCACGAGGATGCTGACGTTGCGCTGGAGGCTTCCTGCCCGGCCGTCGGCCAGGGCGCCGTCGCGGTAGAGCACCCGCCCCTGGGCCGGTGCCGGCGTGGGCGAAGGCTGCGGCGGTGGGCGTGGCGGTCGGTTCGGGCAGACGGCGGTGCGGACGGCGATGGTGACGGCGCGCTCGGACCGCGACGCGAGCGGGCTCAGCGAGGGCAGCGGTGCGGCGCAGGCGGCCAGCCCGGCCGCGCTCGCGGCGGCCCCGAGCTGGAGCAGCCGCCGGCGCGTGATGGCGGCGGGGTGCGGGTGCATCGGCCCATTATCGGCCGGTGCGGTCGGCTCAATCCCGGCCGATGCGTCCCAGGTGCGTGTCGCGGAAGTCCGTCGGCAGCTTCAGGCCATACCCGAGGGCGCGGTCCATGCCGACGTGCGCGATCAGCACGGCGCCGAACAGGGCCACCGCGGCGATCGCGGCGATCCAGCCGATCGCGAGAACGACCAGGCCCGTCACGAGGTTGTGCGCCGCGTTGTAGGTGATCGCGCCCAGGCGGGGGCCGCTCAGGTAGCCGACCATCGAGAGGTCGGGGACGAGCAGCAGCGGAATGAGCCAGAACGGATGCCCGCCGAGGCCCAGGAAGAGGACGACCCCAGCGAAGAAGATCGCGACCGACTCGGTGCGCAGGATGAGATCGGTCGTGCTGATGGGGCTACTCCCAGTGGAAGAGGCGCACGGCGATGACGAAGGTGATCACCGCCCACACCGTCATGCCCAGCATCTGCGGGCCGAGGTCCACCAGCCCCGAGCCGTGGTTCATGACCCCCCGCAGCGCCTCGGTCACGTAGGTCAGCGGCAGGTACCCGGTGATGCCCTGGAGGAACTCGGGCATCGCCTCGCGCGGGAAGAAGACCCCGGACAGGAACATCATCGGCAGGCTGATGAGGTTGGCCACCGGAGCTGCCTGATCCTCGTTCTTCGCCCACCCCGCGACGCCGAAGCCGATGGCGAGGAAGATCACGAGCGCCAGCCCGACGACGATCGCCAGCACCAGCCACGAGCCGAACATCTGGAGGCCGAACCAGATGCCGATGGCGGTCAGGATCGCGACCTGGAGGTATCCGAGCACCACGCGGCTCGTCACTTGCGCAGAGAGGAAGTAGCCCGGCGAGGTCGGCGTTGCGAACAGCCGCCTCAGCGCCCCGGTCCGCTTGAGCTGCACGAAGCCGAAGGCGACGCCGAAGATGCCGAGCTGCATGACGGTCATGCCGATGATCCCCGGCACCAGGAAGTCGATGTAGCCGAGATCGCGCGACTCGACCGTCTCGAAGGCTACCGGCGGCGCAAACTCCGGCGGCGGCACGCCCGTGGATCCGGCAAGGGCTCCGGCCACCGCCTGCTGGAGGAGCCCCTGGGTCACCTGCGCCTGCGCGGGATCGGCCGTTGCGGCGTACGCGACCAGGCCAGTCTCGCTGCCGAGCGTCGGCGAGAAGCCATCGGGGATGACGAGCACGTAGCCGCGGTCACCATCCTCGAGCGCCGCCATCTCCTCGTCACGGCTGCCGGTGCTGATCTCCAGGTAGTCGTACTCGTCGAGCGCGTCGACGAAGGCGGCGCTCGCATCGGTCTCGTCCTCGTCGACCACGCCGAGCGCGATGGTGACCGAGCCCTCGAAGTTGAGGACGCCGAAGATGAGCATGATCACCAACGGCAGGAACAGGCTGAAGAAGAGCGCCGCGCGGTTCCGGACGAACATCTTGAAGCTGGCCACGAACAGCGCCCACCACAGGCCGATGCGGGTGCGCATCACTCGTCCTCCCGCAGGTCGTGGCCGGTCAGGTCGATGAACACGTCCTCCAGGTTCGCCAGCCGCTCGACGCGCTCCTTGGTGAAGCCACGGCCGACGAGCTCGTCGACGAGCGACTGCGGCGTGGCGAGGGCGATGATCTTCCCGCCGTCCATGATCGCAACGCGATCGCAGAGCTCCTCCGCTTCCTCCATGTAATGGGTCGTCAGGACGACGGTGTGGCCGCGGTCACGGAGCGTGCGCACGAGGCCCCACAGGTGGCGGCGGGCCTGTGGGTCGAGGCCGGTCGTCGGCTCGTCCAGGAACAGGACGCGCGGGTCGTTGACGAGGGCCGACGCGATGCTGAATCGCTGCTTCTGGCCGCCCGAGAGCGTCCGCACCTGGCTCTTCGCCTTCTCGGTCAGCTCGACGTCGGCGAGCAGGCCCATCGCGTCGGTATCGCGGCCGTACATGCGGCCGAACAGCTCGAGGAGCTCGACGAGGTTGAGCTCGTCGAAGAAGGCCGATGCCTGGAGCTGGATGCCGATCCTGCGCTTCACCTCGCGCGGGTCGGAACCCACGTCGACGCCGTCGACCACCGCGGTGCCCTCGTCGATGGGGCGCATGCCCTCGATCATCTCCAGCGTTGTCGTCTTGCCCGCGCCGTTCGGTCCGAGGATCCCGAACACTTCGCCCTCGGCCACATCGAAGCTGATGCCGTCGACCGCGGTCAGGGTGCCGTAGCGCTTGCGCAGATCGCAGACGCTGATGATCGAGCCGTTGGAGCCGCTGCCGGCCGCCGGTTGCACCATGGGCAGCCGATGCTACCCGATCCGCCGCCGATCCCAACGGGTAGGGAAATTCATGGGGTGGCGAGCTACGCTGCGTGCGTGACCTCGCGTCGCGGCCGCGGACGACCACCCCACCCCGATGTCCTCACCCCATCCGAGTGGGAGGTTCTCGATTGGGCGAGGCACGGGGTCCTCCGCGCCGAAATCGCGCGCCGCCGTGGCACGAGCGTCGACGCGGTGAAGTATCACCTCGCCAACATCAGCGCCAAGCTCGGGGTTCCCGGTCGGCGGCTTCGCCACTGGCCGGGCATCCCCACCACCAGCGCGCTCGCGCACGGAAGGAGCCGATTCGAGTTGACCGAAACGACGCAGGCAATGCTGTCTTCCATCGGCCAGGTCTCACTCTCGATCCGGGATGTCGCGCGCGCCGAGCACTTCTACGGAGAGACCCTGGGTCTGCCGCACGTCTTCACCTTCGGCGACCTTGCGTTCTTCGACGCCGGAGGCGTGCGCCTGTACCTGCATCGCAAGGACGATCCCGACTGGAAGCCCTCGTCGGTCCTGTACTTCACCGTCGATGACATCCACGCCGCGCAGGAGACGCTGGCCGGTCGTGGCGTCCAGTTCACCGGCGCCCCGCACCTTATCCACACCCACGACGACGGCACCGAGGAGTGGATGACCTTCTTCGAGGATGGCGAGGGCAACACGCTGGCCCTCATGTCCTCGACGGCTCGGACCGAGCGTCAGGGCACCAGCGACTCGTAGAGGTCCACCGTCTGGCGGGCGATCGAACGCCCAGCCGAACGACTCGACCGCGCGGCGTCTCCCGGCGCGGCCCATGCGCTCCCGGAGCTCCGGGTCGGCCATCAGCGCGTTGACCGCAGCCGCGAGGTCTCGCTCGAAGCGATCCGGGATCCACCGGAGCCATCGGGTCGTCCGCGGACAGCTCGACCGGGACCAGCACGCCGGTCTCCCCGTCGACGATCACCTCTGGGATCCCGCCCGACCGCCGACGCCACGACCGGCGTCTCGCAGGCGGCCGCCTCGAGGTTGATGATCCCGAACGGCTCGTAGACCGATGGGCAGCAGAAGACGGCGGCGTGCGAGTACAGCTGCCGCACGTCCTCGCGAGACACCATCTCCCCGATCCAGACCACGTTCGCCCGCTCCGCCTGCGCCGCCGCGACCGCGTCGGCCATCTCGCGGCCGATCTCCGGCGTGTCCGGCAGGCCCGCGCACAGCACCACGCCGATCCCAGGGTCGAGGTGGCGGATGGCGCGCGCAAGGTGGACGATCCCCTTCTGGCGGGTGATGCGCCCGACGAAGAGGACGTACGGCACCGACGGATCGACGCCGTGCCGCTCGAGGGCATCGGTCGCGGGCTCGGGCCGGTAGAAGTCCGGATCGATGCCGTTGTAGATGACGTGCACCCGCTCGGGGTCCACGGCGAACAGGCGCAGCACGTCCTCGCGCGTGCCGTGGCAGACGGCGACGACCGCATCGGCCATCTCGATGGCGGTCCGCTCGATCCAGGCGCTCACGTCGTAGCCGCCGCCGAGCTGCTCGCGCTTCCACGGCCGCAGCGGCTCGAGCGAGTGGACGGTCAGGACGAGCGGGATGCCGTACGCCTGCTTGGCGAGGATGCCCGGCGAGATGGGTGTACCAGGTGTGCACGTGGACGACGTCGGCGTCGACGGGGTCGGCGACCATCGCGACGTCGCGGGACAAGGCTCCGAGCAACGGGCGCAGCCGTGCGTCGGAGGCCTCCAGCGGCATGTGCCGCGGGGTAGCCGCGGACCCGCCAGCCATCGGCCTCCTCCGCGAGTGTCCCGAAGGTGCGGATGTCGAGCGCGATGAGCTCGCGCAGGTGGCGCGTCAGCTCGCCGACGTGGACCCCGGCACCGCCGTAGATCTCAGGCGGGAACTCGTTGGTCAGGATGAGCGCGCGCATGCGAGCAGCCTAGCAGCGCCCTATGGTTGACCCATGAATTCCCAGATCTCCCGCGTCCTCCAGATGCGCCTCGTCGTCGAGGCCGACGACTACGACGAGGCAGTCCGCTTCTACCGCGACGTGCTCGGCATGCCCGAGCGCATGGCGGTCTCGGGGCCCGACGGCGCCCACGTCACGATCCTCGACGCCGGGCGCGCGACCTTCGAGCTCGCGAACCCGGCGCAGATCCGCTTCATCGACGAGGTCGAGGTCGGCCGGACGCGGCGTCGCGCCGAAGATGCGCGTCGCGTTCGAGGTCGCCGACGGCCCGGCCGTGACCGCACGAGCTCGTGGCCGCCGGCGCCGAGCTCATCGCCGCCGCCCACGGAGACGCCGTGGCGCGCGCTGAACTCGCGCCTCGACGGCCCCGCCGGCCTCCAGCTCACGCTCTTCCAGGAGCTCGGTCCCATCGGTTCCTGAGTCATCGGAGCGCTGGCTTCGGATACTCCCCTGTAGTATCCTTGAACCAGCCGATGACGATCTCCGCGCCTGCCTCCCCGACCCCTTCCGACGAGCTCACCGTGCCCGTTGTGGGCATGACCTGCGCGAGCTGCGTGAACCGCATCGAGCGCTTCCTGAACAAGGCCGATGGCGTAGCGGAGGCCACCGTCAACCTCGCCACCGAGCGCGCCACCGTCCGCTTCGACCCGGCGGTGATCGACCGCGGCGGGATCGTCTCGCGCCATCGAGGCAGCGGGCTACGAGGTGGCATCCGAGCCGGCCTCTGTCGAGGAGCTGACCGATGCGGACGAGGCAGCCCGAGCCGCCGAGCGGCGCACCCTGCTGTTCCAGGCGCTGGCCTCGCTCGGCATCGGTCTCGCGATGATGGCCGTCATGTTCTGGCCGGGCGGGACGCCCTGGCCGATGATGGACGTGAACCGCTGGTTCCTCATCCCGGCGACCGTCGTGCAGTTCGTGTTCGGCCGTCGGTTCCTCGTCGCCGCCGTCAACGGTGCCCGCCACGGCGAGGCGAACATGAACACGCTCGTCGCGATCGGGACGATGGCGGCCTACACCTATTCGGTCGCGATCACCCTCATGCCCGACGTCGCAATGGCCGCGGGGCTGGGGCATCGAGACGTACTTCGACTCCGCCGCGGTCATCATCGGTCTCGTCCTGCTCGGCCGATGGCTCGAGGCGCGGGCCAAGGGCCAGGCCGCCGGTGCCGTGAAGACGCTGCTTCGGCTGCGACCCTCGACCGCCCGCGTCCTGCGCGACGGCGGCGAGCGCGAGGTTCCCGCTCGACCAGGTCGTGGTCGGCGATCTCGTGCGCGTCCGCCCAGGCGATCGCGTTCCGGTCGACGGCGTGCTGATCGACGGCGCGTCCGCGGTCGACGAGTCGATGCTCACCGGCGAGTCGCTGCCGGTCGAGAAGTCGGCCGGCGACCGGGTCATCGGCGCGACGATGAACGCGCTCGGGCTCCTTCGTCATGCGCGCCGAGCGCGTCGGGCGCGACACGGCGCTGTCGCAGATCGTCGCGCCTCGTCGAGCGTGCCCAGGGCTCGAAGGCCCCGATCCAGCGCGTGGCCGACCGCGTGACCGGCTGGTTCGTGCCCGGCCGTGCTGGCCGTCGCGGCGCATTGACGTTCGTCGTGCTGGATGCTCGTCGGCCCCGAGCCGCGCCTGCCATTCGCCCTGTCGACGGCGATCGCGGTCCTCATCATCGCCTGCCCCTGCGCCATGGGCCTGGCCACGCCGACCGCGATCATGGTCGGCACCGGGCAAGGGCGCCGAGAACGGCATCCTCATCCGCGACGGCGCCGCGCTCGAGCACGCCCAGGCGCTCACCGCCGTCGTGCTCGACAAGACCGGCACGATCACCAGGGGCGAGCCGTCGGTCGTCCGCATCGAGCTTGCCCCGGGCGTCACCGAGCGCGAGCTCCTCGAGGCGGCGTTGGCCGCGGAGCGCGGCAGCGAGCATCCCCTGGCCGAGGCGATCGTGCGTCACGCCGACGGCGCTCGGCGTGACCGCACCGGAGGCGAGCGCCTTCGAGGCCGTCGCCGGCCGCGGCGTGAGAGCCACCGTCGATGGCTCGACCGTGCTCGCGGGAACGGCCGTATTCCTCGCGCGAGGCCGGGCATCGAGACGGTGGCGCCCGACCTCGGCGCCACCTCACCGGTCTGGGTCGCGCGTCGACGGCGCGCGCTGCGGCGTCATCGGCCTCGCGGACACGGTGAAGCCGGATGCCGCTCGACGCGGTGGCACGCCTGCGCGAGGTCGGGCGTCGACGTGTGGATGATCACCGGCGACCGCCGGGCCGTGGCCGAGGCGGTCGCGCGCCGAGGTCGGGATCGATGCGGAGCGAATCCTGGCCGAGGTGCTGCCGGGCGACAAGGCCGCCACGGTCGCGGAGCTCCAGGCGAGCGGCGCGATCGTGGCGATGGTCGGCGACGGTATCAACGACGCGCCGGCACTGGCACAGGCCGACGTGGGGATCGCGATCGGCACCGGTGCCGACGTTGCCATCGAGGCCTCGGACGTCACTCTGGTCGGCGGCTCCCCGGATGGCGTGGCGACCGCCGATCCGCCTCTCACGCGCGACGATGCGGACGATCCGCCAGAACCTCGGCTGGGCGTTCGGCTACAACGTCCTGCTGATCCCGGTGGCAGCCGGCTTGCTGTGGCCGGCGTTCGGGTGGTTGCTGTCCCCCGCCCTCGCCGCCGGCGCGATGGCGCTCTCCAGCGTCAGCGTCGTCGGGAACTCGCTGCGGCTGCGCGGATTTCACGCCCGTGACCGATGAGGAACGAGGAGATCCAACCGATGAACGAGCCCGGAACGCCCACAACCGTGAAGGACCCGGTGTGCGGCATGGACGTCAACCCCGATGTCGCAACGGCCCTGGGCCTTCGGGCCGATCACGACGGCGAGACCTACCACTTCTGCGGTCGCGGCTGCAAGCTGAACTTCGAGGAGCACCCGAGCACCTACCTCGACCCGGGCCACGTCCCTTCGATGTAACTCAGGAGGCAGGCTCCAACGCGCGGGCTCTAGTCCGGCGTGTGCTCCACGATGAGCTCGATGCGGCTCTTCAGGATCAACCCCTGTACACCACTGTTTCTGTCGCGAACGAACTCCGCGCTATAGGGGCGCATCCCGAACACCCAGCCGTCCCCGATCGTTGGGGGATACGCGCCGAGGATCACCTGGGAGCTGGGTGCCCAGGTGGCCTCCTGGGGGATCCATTCGCCAGCGTAGAAGCCGCCGACGTGGAGTGCGTCGAAGGTCACCGTACCCGGGTGTATCTCAAGCTTCAAGCTGAGCGGTTTGGGCTCCGCCCCGTCCGACGGTGAGTCGAAGGTCATCCCGACGATCCGCGCCTGGGCCGGTAACGCGGTCAGGAAGTTCCTCAGCGTGGCCTCTTCTCCGTCCAGGGTCGCGTCGAGCTCGTTGACCTGGATCTCATAGGTCTCGCCGTAAGCGATGGTCGTACTCGACAGCCCGAACAGCCCATCACCATCCGCTCTGAAGCGGACGTCAATCTCGGCCTCCCATTCCTGTGCCACTCCCGGCCCCGCACCGCCCGGAGAGCCGAAGTCTTCCGAAACGGTGAACCGTACCGTCCACTGGCCACAGCGCTTGAGGCGATCCGTGGCGTCGGCTATCTGCTCGGCGGTGAGCGGAAATTCCCAGACGGCACGCTGCCGGTTCTGGCTCATCACGAAGTTCACGAGGCGCGGCCAATCGCCGATCGCGGCACAGCGCTGATATTCCTCGTCGAGGCACTGGTTCCAGGTGACCTCGAAGAGCTCGGGCGGGATCGGGCGCCGGAACTCGGCGTACACCTCCTCGTCGTCGGCGATCCCCAGGAGCTGGAGCTGCCGGTCGTAGGTCAGGAACGCTTGTAGGGCCATCTGGGCCTCAGGGCAACCATTGTCTGCAAGCGCCAGACGGTTCTGGAGGAGCTGCTCATCAAGATCGTAGTTCTTGAAGATGCGTCGCACGAAATCGAGGAGCGGATCGACCTCCATGCCGTACAACTCCTGGGCCCGCCGGAGATAGATGTACACGACAAAGTCGTCCCAGATCCGGCGCTCGATGTCTACCTGCCGGTCGATTTCGAGGACCCGCCAGTCTTCCATCTGCAGCGGCCAGACCGACCAGTAGCCACTGAAGTGAGTGATCTCGAAGGTGATCGTCGCGTCGGTGAAATCGGCGAGCAGAAGCGCGGCGTCTTCGCCGTGCCCGAGGTAGTCACCGGTCGCGATACCGGCGTCGGGGAGCGCTTCGGCGGCGCGCATGGTCAGCTGCGCCGGACGCACGAACTCGAGTCCGTCTGGCTCCAACTCGACGCCGAGCATGTGCTCGAGCGAAGCATCGAGGCTGCCAAATCCTGTCAGCTGGCTGAGCGGCGTCATCGTGATCGTCGTCGGGACGGCCAAGGCCTCCGGCGGAATGTCGAGCCGGTAGGAAGCACCTGAGGGTCCGCTGGCCTCGATCGTGCCGCCCTCCCAGCCGATGTCCGCGGAGACGGCGGACGAGGCCGCGAGCGTGGGTTGGAGGTTGCGCGGGTTTGGCGGATCCGTGAAGAGCCCACCCGCGTCGCCGGAGCTCGCAGCGGGTGATGGCGGCGCGGACCCGGAAGGCCCTGCCCCAGATGACGGCGCGGACCCAGACGGCCCTGGCGTGGGCGACGAGGCAGAGCACCCCGCGAGGACAGCAATGGCAACAACTGTCACGATCCACCGGCGGACCATGTCCGGGGTCCTCCCTTTCGCTGCGCCAAAGCACGGCGCGGATCGAGGGAGGCTACACCCGCTCCGAGAGCCCGGGAAGGCCTGGCCTCGCGTCACCGATGAGGCTGACCGGTAGACTGGGCCGCGCATGCCAGATCGCACTGATCACGACCGAGGCCCTCACGAAGAGCTACCCCGGCGGCGTCACCGCGCTCGATGGCCTGACCGTCGAGGTCGGCGAGGGCGTCATCGGACTGGTCGGCGCGAACGGGGCCGGCAAGAGCACGCTGATCAAGATCCTGCTGGGCCTCCTGCCGGCAGACCGGGGCGGGCCACCGTCCTCGACCTCGACACCGCCACCCAGGGCTCGAAGATCCGCGAGCTGGTCGGCTACATGCCCGAGCACGACTGCCTGCCGCCGGACGTCTCGGCAACCGAGTTCGTGAGCCACATGGCACGCGTCTCGGGCCTGCCGGCCGGCGCGGCGCGGGAGCGAACGGCCGACGTCCTGCGCCACGTCGGCCTGTACGAGGAGCGCTACCGCCAGATCGGCGGGTATTCGACCGGCATGAAGCAGCGCGTGAAGCTCGCGCAGGCGCTGGTGCACGACCCGCGCCTCCTGTTCCTCGACGAACCGACGAACGGCCTGGACCCCGCCGGGACGCGACGAGATGCTGGCGCTGATCGAGCGCATCGGGCGTGACTTCGGGATCACGACGATCGTCGCCAGCCACCTGCTCGGCGAGATCGAGCGGATCGCCGGCTGGCTGATCGCCATCGACGCCGGGACGGCTGCTGCGCACCGCGCCGCTCGCGAGCTTCACCGAGCGCACCGGCCAGCTCGTCGTCGAGACCGAGGAGGAGGCCGACCCGCTCGCCGAGCGCGCCTGGCTGCGCGCGGGCTCGAGGCGCGGCATCCGGCCGCACGCTGGTCATCGACCTGGCCTCGGCGGACGGGACCGGCGGCGAGTTCGCTGCGTACGACGCGGTCCGCGACGAGGCCGTGGCGCTCGACCTGGCACTGGTCAGGATTGAGCATCGACGCCACCAGCTGGAGGACCTCTTCCGCGACGAGCCGATGGGAGCCGGATGGAGCGTCGCCTGAGCCGGCGGCGGCCGCGACGGCTGACTCCGGCACGATCTACGACATCGGCTACCGCCATTACGACGGGCCGCGGCTCGGACGGGGCGGCGCGGTCCGGGCGATGGTCGTGGCGGGGCTGCGCTCGGTGTTCGGACTCGGACGCAGCGGCCGGTCGAAGATCATTCCGTGGGGCGCGGTCGTCTTCGCGGCGCTGCCCGCGTTCGTGGCAGTCGCGGTCCGCGTCCTCGCGGGCGAGGTCCTGGAGATCACGACCTACGAGCGCTACCTGTGGGACGTCAGCGCGGTCCTGCCGATCTTCCTTGCTGCGCAGACTCCGGAGCTGGTGATCAACGACATTCGCCACCGTGTGCTGCCGCTCTACTTCAGCCGCCCGATCCAGCGCAGCGATTACGTCGGGGCGAAGCTCACGGCGCTGACGATCGGTCTCCTCTCGGTGACCCTCCTACCGGTGCTGCTCCTGTTCCTGGGCCGGGTGCTCGCCGCGGAGGACATCGTGGATGCGTTCGCCGACGAGGCGGCCGAGCTGCCCGGGATCATCGGCAACGGGCTCCTGCACGCTTTCGTGCTTGCGTGCATCGGGTTGGCCGTCAGCTCGCCTCGCCGGGAGGCGTGCCTATGCCGCCGGGGCCATCCTCGCCGTGTTCCTCGTCGGCGGAGTGGTCAGCGCGATCTTCGCCGAGACCGGCGGCACCCTGGCCGACATCGCGCCATTCGTGAACCCGCTGACGATCCTCGACGGCACCCGGGAGTGGCTGTTCGGCGGCGCGGTCGCCGAGTCGCCGGTGCAGACCTCGGACGTGCCGCTGCCGTTCTACGGCCTCGCGACGCTGGTGCTCACCGCGGCGTGCCTGGCGACCCTGTGGTTCCGCTACCGGAGGATCACGGCATGACCTCGATCGCGCTCGAGGCGGTCTCCCGCTGGTACGGCAACGTCGTGGCGGTCAACGACGTGACGTTCGACGTGGGACCGGGGATCACCGGCCTGCTCGGGCCGAACGGGGCGGGCAAGACGACGCTGCTTCACATGATGGCGGGCTTCCTGGCCCCGAGCGCCGGCACGGTCCAGCTCGACGGGACGCCGACGTGGCGCCATCCGGAGATCTACCGCACGATCGGCTTCGTCCCCGAGCGCGAGGCGGTGTACTCGTTCCTCACCGCGCGCCAGTTCGTCGAGGCGGCGGCGCGCCTGCAGCAGGTCCCCGACCCGGTGGCAGCCACGCAACGCGCCATCGCCATCGTCGACCTTGCCGATGCGGCGGACCGCGCCATCGGCGGCTACTCGAAAGGCATGCGCCAGCGGGCCAAGGTGGCAGCAGCGCTCGTCCACGACCCACCGGTCCTCGTGCTCGACGAGCCGTTCAACGGCATGGACCCGCGACAGCGGCTCCACATGATGGACCTCCTGCGCGGCATGGCCGCCGCGGGCCGAACGATCCTGTTCTCCTCCCACATCCTCGAGGAGGTCGAGCGCCTCAGCGACCGCGTGCTGGTGGTCGTGGCGGGACGGCTGGCGGCTTCCGGCGACTTTCGCCGCATCCGTCGCCTCATGACCGATCGGCCGCACAGCTTCACCATCCGCTCGACCGATGACCGCGGCCTCGCGCGCGAGCTGCTCGGCACCCCGGCGGTCGAGTCGGTCGAGCTCCACGAGGGCACGCTGACCGTGCGCACCGGCGACTTCGGAGCGCTGACGCGCGCGCTCGCCCCGTCGGCCCAGCGCGCCGGGGCCTCGATCCTGGAGCTGCGGCCGGCCGACGAGTCGCTCGAGTCGGTGTTCAGCTACCTGGTGCGTCGATGACCTCGGCCCTCGTCGCGCTCACGCTCCGCGCCCTGCTGAACCGACGGCGCACCCTGCTGCTCGCGCTGTTCGGGGTGCTCCTGGTCGCGGTGGCCGTCCTGTTCCGGATCGGCGACCCGAGCGCGGACACGCAGCTCGAGGTGACGCGCAGCCTCCTGTCCCAGTTCGGGATCGGGGTGCTCCTGCCGCTCGTCGCGGTCATCGTGGGCACCTCGGCGCTCGGGGCCGAGCTCGAGGACGGCACGATCGTGTACCTGCTCGCGCGACCCGTGCCGCGGTGGCGGATCGCGATCGTCAAGCTCGCTCGTGGCGTGGGTGGTCACCTGCATCCTGGTGGCGCCGGCGATCCTCGTTGCCGGGATCATCGGCTACGGCGACGTCCCGCTCGCGCTCGGGTTCGCCCTGGCCTCGGTGATCGGAGCCCTCGAGTACACCGCCATCTTCGTGGCGCTGTCGGTGGTGACCTCGCGGGCGCTGATCGTCGGGCTTGCCTACGTCGTGGTGTGGGAGGGGTTCATCGCAGGGCTCTTCGCGGGCACGCGGACGTTCAGCGTTCGCCAGCACACGCTCGCCATCGCGGAGGAGCTTGGCGGGCGGGCGGCCTCGGCCGTCGGGGAGATCGACCTGCTCACCGCGGTCCTCGTCGGCACGGTCGTTACCATCGGCGCCGCCGTGATCGCGGTACGCCAGCTCGAGCGGGTGGAGCTCCGCGGTGAGACGTCGTAGCCGCTAGGCTCGACCGATGCAGCTTCAGCCACCCTGGGGGCACGACTGGGCCGGACGGCTCGACCACCTCGTCATCGACTCCGAGTCGCTCACCGGCAACCCGCTCGGTGATCCGCACGAGCGCCCGCTGTACGTCTACACGCCGCCCGGGTACGACGATGACGCCGACCGCCGCTATCCATCGGTCTATCTCATCCAGGGCATGACCGGACAGGTCGACATGTGGGGCAATCGCAGCTTCAACGCGCCCACGGTCCTCGAGTCGGTCGACGCCTGGTTCGCGACTCCCGGTGCTCCGCCGGCGATCGTGGTCTACGTCGACGCGTGGACCAGCTACGGCGGATCGCAGTTCCTCGACTCGCCGGGCACGGGGCGCTATCACACCTACCTGTGCGACGAGGTCGTGCCGTTCGTCGACGAGCGCTACCGGACGTTGCCGGAGGCCGCCCACCGCGGCATCGCGGGCAAGAGCAGTGGCGGCTACGGAGCCATGGTCACCCCGATGCTCCGCCCGGACCTCTTCGGCGGCCTCGCCACCCACGCCGGCGACGCGCTCTTCGAGGCGTGCTACCAGGCGGAGTTCGCGCAGGTGGCGCGGGCGCTGCGTGACGAGTACGGCGGCTCGTACGACGCGTTCTGGGAGGACCTTCGCTCCAGACCGGGCCGCTCGAAGCGATCCGACGCCGTCCTGGTGAACTCGTTCTGCATGGCGGCCTGCTACTCGACCGATGCCGACGGGACGGTCCGCCTGCCGTACGAGACGTCCACCGGGCGCCTGCTGCCCGAAGTCTGGGACCGCTGGCTGGCGTGGGACCCGGTTCGGATGGCGCCCACCCATGCCGATGCGCTGCGCGGCCTGCGCGCGGTCTGGATCGACGCCGGCCGATCGGACGAGTACTTCCTCGACCTCGGAGCCGAGGCGTTCCGTGCCGAGCTCGAGACTCTCGGCATCGGCGAGCCGGTGCTGCGGTTCGAGCTGTTCGACGGCACGCACGCCGGGCTGACCTGGCGCTACCCCGACGCGATCGGATGGCTCACCGCGCGTCTCGCGCCATAGGCGAATCTGGCACGCCGCTCGCTATGCTCGGGTACCGGTTGCCCGGCGGGCGACCGACGACAGACGTTGATGACCACGTGATGAGGTGCCCCGTCCATGACCTTCCGGCGTGACGTCCAGCTCGACCCGGGCCAGGTCGAGGATCGACGTGGCCGCCGTGTGAGCCGCGGCGGCGTCGCCATGGGCGGCGGGATCGGCACCGTGATCCTCGTGGTCGTGGTGCTCCTGCTGGGCGGCAACCTCGGCGACCTCGGCGGGCTTGGCCTCGGAGCGGGCGGGCCGCTGGAGGAAGGGCCGATCGGTTCCCAGGCCACCAACGAGTGCCGAACCGGCGCGGACGCGAACGAGCGGCAGGACTGCCGCGTCGTCGCCACGGTCAACAGCCTCCAGACCTATTGGCCCGGTGCGTTCCAGGCCGCCGGACAGGAGTACACCCAGGCCGAGACGGTCGTCTTCTCGGACGCCGCCAACACCGCGTGCGGAGGCGCAACGAGCGCGGTCGGACCGTTCTACTGCCCGCTCGATCAGACGGTGTACATCGACCTCGCGTTCTATGGCGAGCTCGAGTCCCGTTTCGGGGCGCAGGGCGGGCCCTTCGCCGAGATGTACGTGCTGGCGCACGAGTACGGGCACCACGTGCAGAACCTCCTCGGCCTGCTCGACGCTGGTCGGGACGCGGGCGCGGAGGGCGGCGCCGTGCGGGTCGAGCTCCAGGCCGACTGCCTCGCGGGGGTCTGGGCGGCCAACGCGGTCGACACCGGCTTCCTCGAGCCGCTCACCGACGACCAGGTGGCGCAGGCCCTGGACGCCGCGTCGGTCATCGGCGACGACCGCATCCAGGAGCAGACCACCGGCCAGGTGAACCCCGAGACGTGGACGCACGGGTCGTCCGAGCAACGGCAGGAGTGGTTCGTCATCGGCTACAACAGCGGCGACTCGAACGAGTGCGACACGCAGAACGCGGACCTGTGACGGAGTCGGCGCCGGCGTGAACGCCCGACCGTTCCGCTTCCTGGCCGATGCCCGCGAGATCGCCAGCATCGCTCAGCTGCGCGAGACGGCGCGGCGCGCCGAGTCGATCGGGATCGACACGCTCGTCATCCCCGACCACCTCATCCCGCAGCTCGCCCCGGTTCCGGCAATGGCCGCCGTTGCCGCTGTTTCCGACCGCCTTCGCATCAGCGCCTTCGTGCTCAACAACGACCTGCGCCATCCCGCGGTCCTGGCCCAGGAGCTCGCCAGCCTGGACGTCCTGTCCGAGGGTCGGCTGGACGTGGCCATCGGGGCGGGCTGGAACAAGGCCGAGTACGACGCGATCGGCCTGTCGTTCGACCCGACGCCGATGCGGCAGAAGCGCCTGGCAGAGGCCATCGCCGTCCTCAAGGGCTGCTTCGGAGAAGGGCCATTCAGCTTCGCCGGGGAGCACTACACGATCTCCGACTACGACGCCTACCCCAAGCCGATCCAGCGGCCGCACCCACCGTTCATGATCGGCGGCGGAGGGCGCCGCACGCTCGAGCTGGCGGGGCGCGAGGCCCAGATCGTGGGGGTGGCGCCGCGGATCGCGCCGAGGGGTCCGGATCCGAGCTCGATCACGTTCGAGGGGACGCGGGAGAAGATCGGCTGGGTCCGCGATGCCGCCGGTGACCGGTTCGACTCGATCGAGCTGAATGTCTACCCCTCGATGACCGGCATCAGCATCACCGATGCGCCCCTCCGCGAGGCTGCGGAGGTCGCCGCTCGGCTCGAGGAACGCATCGGCGTCGCCGTTCCCCCCGAGGAGCTGCTCGACTCGCCGCACATCTTCATCGGCACCGAGGACGACTTCGTCGCGAAGTTCACGCGGCTCCGCGACGAGCTCGGGATCACCTCGATCATGGTCGGCGCCGTGGGCGAGATGGATGCCGTGGTGGAGCGCCTGGCTGGGACGTGACGGAGCGCCTCATGTATCGTCATGGTGCGCGGGAGTAGCTCAGTTGGTAGAGCGGCAGCCTTCCAAGCTGCATGTCGCGAGTTCGAACCTCGTCTCCCGCTCCATCTCCCTCCCGTTGCCACCGCGACGGGGCGCAAGGTCCCGCTGAATCGGGCCGTCCGGCCCGTGGTTCCATCGCTGCCGTCTCGCAGACTGAGCACGTAGACGCTCGATGGAGAGTGTGAGGTGACCCAGCGCGCTGGAGTTCCACCAGGCACATTCGCCGGAGGAGGGATCGCCGTCGGAGCGGCGATCGGCCTGCTCGCCGGCCTGCTCCTGGCCGGCGATCTCGCGGCCATGGTGGTCGTGGGCGTCGTGGTCGGCCTGATCGTCGGTGCGGTGGCGGAGGCAAACCGATCCATCGGCGGCTGACGGTCCGCGTATCCTCGGGGGCGATGCGCCCGCTCGCCTCTCCCTACGACGCGATCGTGGCCGACCGCCCCGCGTCGATTTCGCTTCGTGGGGCGACGCTCCTCGCCAACCGCCTCTTCACCAAGGACAACGCGTTCTCCGAGGGCGAGCGCGAGGCATTCGGACTCCATGGGCTCCTGCCAGATGCGGTCCTCGGCATCGACGACCAGGTCACGCTCGAGCTGGAGCACATCCGTCGCAAGGCCGATCCGCTGGAGCGTTACATCGGACTCATGGCGCTGCAGGATCGCAACGCGACGCTCTACTACCGGGTTCTCGCCGAGAACCTCGAGGAGCTGATCCCCATCGTCTACACGCCGACCGTGGCGCGGGCGTGCCTGGGATACAGCCACATCCTGCGCAAGACCCGCGGGACGTGGATCCGGCCGGAGGATGTGCACCGCATCCCGCAGATCCTGCGAAACGGCCCGTACGAGGACGTGCGCCTCATCGTCGTCACCGACAACGAGCGGATCCTGGGGCTGGGCGACGTCGGCGCGGGTGGGATGGCGATCTCCATCGGCAAGGCCGCGTTGTACACGGGTGCCGGCGGGATCTATCCCGCGCTGACCCTCCCGGTCAGCCTCGACGTGGGAACCGACAACCCCGAGCTGCTCGCCGACCCGCTCTATCTCGGGCATCGCGAGCCGCGCCTGCGAGGTGCCGCGTACGACGAGCTGGTGGGCGCGTTCGTGGAGGGCGTGACCGAGGTGTGGCCGGGCTGCATGATCCAGTGGGAAGACTTCAAGCAGCACAACGCGCTGCGAATCCTGGACCGCTATCGCGACCGCGTCCCGTCGTTCAACGACGACATCCAGGGCACGGCGGCAGTCGTCCTCGCCGGCGTGTTGGCCGCGTCACGCCACCTCGGCCGGCCGCTCGGGGCGCATCGGTTCCTGCTGGTCGGCGCCGGCGCCGCCGGGATCGGGATCGCGCGCCTCCTGCGCCGAGCGATGCTCGATGACGGCGTCCCGCCCGACACGGTCCGCCGCAACCTCATGCTGGTCGACTCAACCGGGCCGGTGCGTACCGGCCGCTCGGACCTCGCCGAGAAGGCAGAGTTCGCCGTCGAGGTCGACGCGGTTCGCGCGATGGGCCTCTCCCCTGACCACGCGCCGTCCCTTCGCGACGTCGTGGCGGGCTTCGTGCCCACGGTGATGGTCGGCACCACCGGGCGGGGCGGCACGTTCACCGCAGATGCCGTACGGGCCATGGCCGACGCCGTCGACCGCCCGATCATCATGCCGCTGTCCAACCCGACCGCCTCGAGCGAGGCGACACCCGCCGATCTGCTGGCATGGACCGATGGACGGGCACTGGTGGCAACGGGCAGCCCGTTCCCGCCAGTCGGCGGCACCGTCATCGGCCAGGCGAACAACGTGTTCGTGTTTCCGGGCATCGGGCTGGGGGCACTCGTCGCCGAGGCCGCGACGATCAGCGACGGGATGTTCCTTGCCGCGGCCCACGCCATCGCGGACCTCGTGTCGCCCCGGCTGTTCGGGAGCGGCTCGATCTACCCGCACATCGGTGACCTCCGGACCGTGGCGCGGGCCGTCGCGGTGGCCGTTGCCCGCGAGGCGCTCGCCTCGGGCGGCGCTGGCTCACCGGATACGGTCGAGGCGGCGGTGGACAGCGCCATGTGGTGGCCGGACTACGTGCCGTACGTCGCCGGCTAACCAAAGCCGAGCCCCGGGCCACTAGCCCTCGGACATGACTTCCGTCGTGTGCTCGCCAAGGCGTGGCGGCGGGCGCCGCGGCGGCGGCGGCGCTCCGTCGAGGCGGATCGGGGTCGGTGCGAGCCGGATGCCGTCGATCGTCGTTGTCCAACCGGTGCCCATCGATGCCAGCGCCTCGGGGACGGTCCGCACCGGTCCGGCCGGGATGTCGGCGGCGGCGAGCGCCTCGAGCAGCTCGGTGCGCGATCGAACCGAGATCGCCCCGTCGAGCAGGCTGACGAGCTCGTCACGACGGCGCAGGCGCGCGGGGTTCGTCGCGAAGCGACCCTCCGCGTCGACGATCCCGAGCACGACGAGGAGCCGCCCGAACTGCGCGTCGTTGCCGATCGCAATGACGAGGTGCCCGTCGCGAGCCGCGAACGCCTGGTACGGCACGATGTTCGGGTGGGCGTTGCCGTGCCGCGCCGGCTCGTCGCCGGAGGCAAGGTGGTTGCCGAGCACGTTGATGAGCGAGGTCACACCGGTCTCGACCAGGCTCACCTCGACTGTGCCGACACTGCCGCGTCCCACGAGCGCCGCGAGCGCGCCGACGGCGCACTCCAGGCCGGCGATGAGGTCCAGCAGCGCCACGCCGACCTTCGTCGGAGGGCCTTCAGGGTCGCCGGTGACCGACATCAGTCCGCTGACCGCCTGCGCCAGCAGGTCATATGCGGGGCGGTCGGCATCGGAGCCGGGGAAGCCACCGACGGTTGCGATCACCAGGCTCGGATGGCGCGCGCGGAGCGCACCGGCCTCCAAGCCAAGGCGGGCAGCCGTCCGCGGACGGTAGTTGTGCACGAGGAGATCGGCATCGGCCAGCAGCCGATGGAGGTCCGCGCTGCCGTCATCGGAGCGAAGGTCGATGACGACCGACCGCTTGTTGCGGTTGACCGATGCGAAGTAGGCGCTGCGTCGATCTGCGGGGTCGCCCCACCACGGCGGTCCCCATGCGCGGGTCTCGTCGCCGGACGGCGGCTCGACCTTGATGACGTCGGCACCCGAGGTCGGCGAGGAGCATCGTCGCGAACGGGCCCGGCCAGGACGCGGCTGCGCGTCGATCACCCGGATGCCGGAGAGCGGAAGGGAACGGGTCATGCAGCCGCGACGCTAGCATGACGAGGATGAAGATCGGACTGATGCTGCCCCTCGGGGCCGACGAGACGAGCGGCTTCGCCGATCTGCGCGCGATGGCGCTCGCGGCCGAGGCCTCCGGGCTCGACTCGGTGTGGGGCGCGGACCACCTCATCTTTCGCGATGACGAGGGCACCGTACGGCATCCACGAGTGCTGGACCGTGCTCACGGCCGTGGCCGCGATCACCTCGCGGGTCGAGATCGGGCCGCTCGTGCTGGCCCTTCCCTTCCGCAATCCGACACTCGTGGCGAAGATGGCCGCCGAGCTGGACGAGGTGAGCCAGGGGCGGTTGATCCTGGGCCTCGGCTGCGGCTGGCACGAGCCGGAGTTCGACGCCTTCGGCTACCCGTTCGACCACCGCGTCGGCCGCTTCGACGAGGGGATGCAGATCGTCGCGCCGCTGCTTCGCGGCGAGACGGTTACGCTTCGAGGGCCGATGGCACCGCGCCGACAACGTCCAGCTCCTCCCGCCGCCGATCCGTCCGGGTGGGCCGCCGATCCTCATCGCCGGCAAGCAGCCGCGGATGCTCGGCCTCGTCGCCGAGCACGCGGCCCAGTGGAACGCCGCGTGGTATGGCTTCCCGGCCGATGCGGACGTGCTCCGCACCCGCCTGACCGATCTCCGCTCCGCGCTCGACGAGGCCGGCCGCGATCCTGCGACCCTTGAGCTGACGGCGGGGATCTTCGTCGTCTTCGACGATGCCACCGGCGACGAACTGCCCGAGCGCGCGATCCGAGGCTCTCTCGACGAGATCGCCGACGGCCTCGCCGGCTACGCCGAGCTCGGGGTCAGCCACGTCATCGCCCACGTCTTTCCGCGCACGGCCGATGCGGTCACGCGGCTCGGCGAGGCCGCTGCCCTCGCGCGCGAGCGCCTTGGTTAGGTGGGGCCTCAGCCCGGCTCCGCCACCATGAGCAGGTGCCGGAGTGGCGGACGGCCGCGGCGCGCCCTCGCGAGGTTGCGACCGACGATGCGCTGATGGCAGGTGAGGCACACGTGCCACCGCCCGTTCCGGCCGAGACGCACGGAGTGCTCGGGCACGAGCACGCGCCATCGTCTCGCCGGCCGCTCACGCAGCCGAGCGCGATGCGCCGCCAGCGCTCCGGTGGCACCGGCGACACCGAGCGCCACCGCGTGGCCGAGCGAGCTCGGATACCGCGCCGACTCCAGGCGGAGGGCATCCGAGGCCGGAACGCCATGCCGGTCGTAGAGGGCGAACGCGACCCGGTAGAACTCCCGGCCGTGGTGGCGCACCCTCCGGCCGCGAGCCGGTCGACGGTGAGAGCCAGTGGGCCAGCTCGTGGAGCAGCGTGAGCCGCTGGTCGAGCGGATCGGTGCCTGCCCGAATGCTGATCGTGCCCGCTCGGCGGCGCGCCACTCCCGTGGACATCGGCCCACGGCGCTGACGCCAGGCCACGTCGGGCTGCGGCGCACCGGCGTCGGCGCACACGACGGCCACGAGGTCTGCCGCCCAGGCCGGAGGCCTCATCGTCGCTCCCGCAGGAGGCGGCCGACCTCGAGGAGCCAGGCGTCGAGGTCCGGATCGGCGTAGCGCTCCTCGTCGTACGTGAAGCCGACCATGTCGTCGCCGTGCTCGGCGACGTACGTCGCCGGCGCGATGTCGCGATACGGGAAGGCGCGCAGCGCGAGCGCCTCGCGCTCCGGGTCGGCCGGCGGGCGCGCATCGGCGTCGGGACGGCGTGCGTCGTGGCGAGCACGCCATCGGTCCGTCAGCTCGTCGAGTCGGTCGCGGCTCACGCCGCGGAGCCTAGAGGATTTGCCCGCGGGTCAGGCCGGCTCGGGGACCGCCGAGTCGGCGGCGGCGTTCGGATCGCGGCCCTCGTAGAGCCCCACCCTCGCCACGAGTCGCTGGATCCACGCGGGCGCCCACCAGTTCAGCCAGCCGGCGATCTTCATGAAGGCCGGGACCAGGATCCCGCGCACGACCGTGGCATCCACGAAGACGGCGAGTGCCATGGTGAAGCCCAGGGCCTTCAGGAAGATGATGCTCGAGAGGGCAAAGGCGCCGAAGACGCCGACCATGATGAGCGCCGCTCCGGTGATGATCCCGCCGGTGATCCCGATGCCCTCCTGGACCGCCCGGGTGTTGCTCCCGTGGGCGAGGTACCGCTCGCGGATCCGCGACAGCAGGAACACCTCGTAGTCCATCGAGAGCCCGAAGAGGATCGCGAACATGATGATCGGCAGCCACGCCGCGGTCGTGCCGGTGGGCTCGATCCCGAACAGCTCGGACAGGTGGCCCTCCTGGAAGATCCAGACCAGCGCGCCGAACGAGGCGGTGATCGAGAGGAGGCTCATGAGGACGGCCTTGATCGGCAGGAAGACCGATCCGAACGTCAGGAACAGCACGCCGCCGGTCACCAGCACCACGATGGCGACCGCCACCGGCACCGATGCGTAGAAGCTGTCCATGAAGTCGCGCGACCGCGATGCCAGGCCGGCCGTCAGCGCCTCGGTGCCGGGAGGCGTCTCGACCGCACGGATCTCGTCGACCTGGGCGCGGCCCTCTTCCGAGTCGGGCAGCAGCTCGGCTTCGGACGTTGATCTGCGTCGTGTCGCTGGCGACCCAGTCCGACAGGTACTCGTTGAGCGCATCGGCCACTTCCGGCGGCCGCTCGTCGGGGGGCATTGCCAGCAGGGCGAGGTACTGGTCCGCCGGAATGCCCGGCGGCGGATCGAGCACGCTCTCGACGCCGGTCACGCCGTCGAGCGCGGCGAGATCGTCGACGTAGGCCTGGAGGTCCGCCTGCATCTCGGGGGGCATGCCGTCGTCGCCGGGAAACGCATCGGTCCAGGTCAGCGCGATGCGGGTCGGGTCGGACTCGCCACCCGGGAACTCCTCGGAGATGACGACGAGCGCGTCGCGCGCCGGCGTCGGGGGCAGGTCCTCGAGGTTCTGCCCGGTCGAGAGCTGGATGTTGAGGAACGGCAGCCCGGCGATGATCAGCAGCGCGAGCGCCGGCAGCGAGATGAGCAACGGCCGCTTCATGACCTTCGAGGCGATCCAGGCCCACATCCCATGGCCCTGCCGCGCCTCGGCGACGTCGGGATCGTCCTCCGCGATGCGGAACGCCTTCGGCAGCGGGACTCGGAGCCGGTTCACCCGCGTCCCGAGCATGGCGAGCACCGCCGGCAGGACGGTCATCGCGAAGAGGAGGGTCGCCGCGACGGTGACGACGCCGCCGATGCCCATGCTCCGCAGCGCCGCTGCCTCGAACACCGCCAGCGACGAGAGGCCGATGGCCACCGCCACGCCCGAGACCAGCACGGCCTTGCCGACGCTGCCCATCATCCGCTCCAGAGCGATCTCGACCGAGTGGTGGCGCAGCTCCTCGCGGAAGCGGCTGACCATGAACAGCGAGTAGTCGATGGCGAGCGCGAGGCCGATCATGCTCGCCAGGTTCGTGACGAAGATGCTCATGTCGGTCACGCTCGCGAGGAGCGTGACGACCGCGAACGTCGCCGGCAGCGCAAGAATGGCCGTCAGCAGCGGCAGGGACGCTCCCACGAGCGTGCCGAAGACCGCGAGCAGGATGATGAGCGCGAGCGGCAGGCTGACCAGCTCGGCCTTGACGAGGTCCTGCTCGATCTCCTGGTTGAACTCGTGGTAGAGCTGCGGGATGCCGGTCACGGTCATCTCGACGCCCGGGGGCGCCTCGATCTGCGCCGCGAGGTCCGCCGCGCCATCGACCGCGTCCTCGTCGGTCTCGGTGAGGGTCACGACGCCGAGCGTCATCGTGCCGTCATGGCTCAGCAGCTGCTCGGCGCCGGTGTCGGCGTAGGTGGTGATCTCGGCCACCAGCGGGTCGTCGGCAATCGGCTCGAGCGTGTCGGCCACGATGGCCTGGAACTCCGGGCTGGCGGCGTCGCCGTCGGGATCGGTGAAGAGGACGATCATGCTCGTCGAGGGCTCGCCGAAGCGGTCCGCGAGGAGCGCCTCCGCCTGCTGCTCCTCGGAGCCCTCGATCACCCATCCGCCCTGGATGAGCGTGCCGCCGGCGACGGCGCTCCAGGCGACGAGGCCCACGACGATCGCAATACCCACGATGGGGATGACCTTCCGGAACCGATACACGAAGCGCCCGAGTGCGGCGAACGCGCCGGTCGGATGCGGCTCGCGCGGGCGGGGCGGGGGTGCGGTCGGCGGCGCCGGCGGTGCTGGCGGCGTGCGTTCCGCGCTTGCGCGAGCTCGGGTGAAGGCGTCGGCGGCTATCGCAGGTCGATCGAAGCGGGGGCGTCGCCGGCTCCGTTTCGCTGACGGAGGACGAGCGTCGCCACGATCGCGGTGAGGATGCCGGTCAAGGCGATTCCGGCGACAAGGAGCCTGGGTCGCATCGGTTCTGAAGCGTGCTCGTTCGTGATGTGAGTGCGATGAGTGCCTGCGGAGCGTAGCGCACGACCCGGATTCGCGCGCGAACCCTCGCAGATTTTCCCATTGCGCACCGCCGCGCCCGCAGTATGGTGGAGCGCGGATCTCCCGCTGCCTTGGTCCGAGGAGATGGACCAGTGCCTGGGCAGACGCGGATCCGATGAGTGAGGGCCCTGGCGTCGAACCCGCGGGTTCACGTCGGGTTGAATGGGTACTGGGCTACCGTAGCGCCGCTGGCAGGGGGATTCGGTACGCGCTCCCGGCCATCGCCGCCGCTGCGGCCCTGGTGCTGGTGATGCTGCCCGTGCTCACGCTGCCGACGCGCGGCGCGAACGTCACGTGGACCGGCGGGGGCGCCACGACCAACTGGAACCTCGGCGCGAACTGGTCCACCGGCACCCCTCCGACCGCGACAGACGTGGCGGTGTTCGACGGGACGAGCTCCAAGGTCGTTCTCGTGAACGCGAACATCAACGTCGGCGGGATCCAGGTGACGGCCGCCTACGGCGGGAGCATCACGCAGGGTGCCGGGCGGACGATCACCATCGGGACCTCGGGCTGGGACCAGGCAGGCTCGAGCTTCGCGGGCAGTGCCGCGGCGATCACCGTGAACGGGCCCTTCGCGCTGGGTGGCGGAACGTTCACGAGCACGAGCGGGATCCTGAGCGTGGCCGGGGATCTCACCCATGGCGCCGGCACCTTCGCGCACAACAGCGGGACACTTCGACTCATCGGAGCCGCAGCGGCCCTGAACCTGCCCGGAACGCTCAGCCGTCTGGAACCTGGCCCTGGCCCACAACAATGGCATGGCGAAGACCCTCGATCCGGCCGACATGCTCGTCGTGGACGGCACCGTCACGCTGACCAACGGGACCTGGGAGGGCGGGGAGATCCGAGCCCGCGGCCCGATCGCGGCCACGTCCGGCTTCGACGGTGGCGACGGCACGCTGCGCATCGACGGCAGCACCGACCAGCTCGTGACCGGCACGGCCACGGTCAGCGCCGGCGAGCTGCCCAACGTGGTCATCGACAAGCCGGGCGGCACGTTGAGCCTGTCCGGCACGATCCGGGTCGCCAGCGGTGGCTGGACCTACCTCGCCGGCGCGCTCGATCCCGGCACCAGCACCGTGTCGTTCGACTCGGGCAGCCTGATCGCCGGCAGTCACGCCCTGGCCAACGTGGTGCTGCGCGGCAGCGGTGCCAAGACGCTGCCCGCCGGCGAGACGTTGACCGTGGGCGGGCTGCTGACCCTGACCGACGGCACCTGGGACGGTGGCACGCTGCTCGCCGCCGGCGACATCGCCCAGGCTTCGGGCTTCGACGGCGGCAGTGGCCTCCTGCTCATCGGCGGCAGCGGCAATCAGCTCTTCACCGGCAGCGCCAGCTCGACCACCGGACAGCTGCCGGCGGTGGTCATCGACAAGCCGGGCGGCACGCTGAGCCTGGCGGGCACGATCCGCACCCTGCACGACTGGACCTACCTCGCCGGTGCGCTCAACGCCGGGGGCAGCACGCTGGTGTTCGGTGGGGCGCTGACCATCAGCGGCAGCCATGCGCTCGGCGGCGTCGAGTTCCGCGGCGCGAACGCCAAGACGATCGCCAGTCGGCACCACGCTCGTGGTCGCCGAGCTCCTGAGCCTGACCGATGGCACCCTGACCGGCGACACGGTTGCCGCCCGCGGCCCGATCGCGGCCACGTCCGGCTTCGACGGTGGCGACGGCACGCTGCGCATCGACGGCGGCGGCGACCAGCTCGTCACCGGCACGGCCACGGTCAGCGCCGGCGAGCTGCCCAACGTGGTCATCGACAAGCCGGGCGGCACGTTGAGCCTGTCCGGCACGATCCGGGTCGCCAGCGGTGGCTGGACCTACCTCGCCGGCGCGCTCGATCCGGGCACCAGCACCGTGTCGTTCGACTCGGGCAGCCTGATCGCCGGCAGTCACGCCCTGGCCAACGTGGTGCTGCGCGGCAGCGGTGCCAAGACGCTGCCCGCCGGCGAGACGTTGACCGTGGGCGGGCTGCTGACCCTGACCGACGGCACCTGGGACGGTGGCACGCTGCTCGCCGCCGGCGACATCGCCCAGGCTTCGGGCTTCGACGGCGGCAGTGGCCTCCTGCTCATCGGCGGCAGCGGCAATCAGCTCTTCACCGGCAGCGCCAGCTCGACCACCGGACAGCTGCCGGCGGTGGTCATCGACAAGCCGGGCGGCACGCTGAGCCTGGCGGGCACGATCCGCACCCTGCACGACTGGACCTACCTCGCCGGTGCGCTCAACGCCGGGGGCAGCACGCTGGTGCTGAGCGGCACCCAGACCCTCGCGACCGAGGGCGCGAGCCTGAACCGCCTCCAGGTGCGAAGCGCGACAGCAATGCTGAGCGGCAGCCTCGTCCTCGCAGGTGACCTCGTCATCACCAGCGGGAGCTTCGACCTCGACGCGAACGCGGTCGACGTCGCCGGCACGGTCACTGTGGGCGGCACGCTGGACGCCACGGGCGCCGACCTCCAGGTCGCCGGTAACCTCCTGGTGACCGGCCTGCTCGTCGCCGACGGGAGCGTCATCACGCTGGATGGAGGCGTCCTGCAGCACCTCGACACCGACGGAGCCACGCTCGGTGATCTCGTCATCGACGGCACCGTCGGCACCACCCTAGATGACGACGTGGCGGTAAGTGGCACCCTCGACCTCGTATCCGGGACGCTGACCCTCGGCACGAGGCGACTCACGATCGAGCACCCGATCGCGGGCACGCCGACCAATCTCGTGGCGGGGGCGACCTCGTCGCTGACGATCGCCGGCTCCACGCCGGGAATCGAGGTACCCGCATCGGTCACCGACCTGGCCGAGCTCTCGATCCAGACCGTCGAGGCGGTCAGCCTCGATGGGCCGCTGGCCCTCCACGTTCGCCTGCGGCTCGACGGCGGCAACCTCGATGCGGACGGCCACCTCGTGCGCATCCTCGCCGGAGCGACCGTCGCGCGCACGAGCGGGCATGTCATCGGCACGCTCGAGAAGCCGATCTCCGCGGGAGGTCCGCTCACCGTCACCTTCGAGATCGGCGACGCCAGCGGCTACACCCCGCTCGTGGCAACGTGGGGCGCAGTGAGCCTCGACGGAACGCTCGCGGCGACCACGGCTGCGGGCGACGATGCCGCAGGGCTGGCGGCCGTCGGCCTCGTCCCGACGGCGAGCGTGAACCGGACCTGGACCCTGGCACCCGCCGGACTCGCGAACGATCCGATCGAGGTCGGCGTGACGTATCTCCCCGGCGACCTCGATCCGCTGGCCGATCCCGCATTCGCTGCTGGCAGCGGTCTCGGACGCAGGATCGTGGTCACTGCCTCCGGTCGTCCAGCGCTCGGCGAACGGCCTCACCGTGAGCCTGCCCGCCGCGCCGAACGGCACGCTGGCGCTCGGCATGCCAGGGTCGGATGTCGCCGTGGCCATCGACGGGCCCGCCTCCGCCGTCACCGGCACGCCCTTCACGTCGCAGGTGACCGTGTCGAACCTTGGTGCCTTCACCGGGTCGGTGGGCGTCGAGATCGAGCTGGATGCTGGGACCACCGTGCTGAGCGCCGCGCCGAGCCAGGGCTCGTGCGCGGTGACCCCGGCATCGGTGAGCTGCGACATCGGATCGGTCGCCCTCGGCTCGTCGGTGACGATCGATCTCGTCGTGAGCTTCTCCTCCACGGGCGACCATCGGCTGATCGCCACAGCGTCCGTGACCGCCGCCACCGTCGATCCCGACTCCGCGAAATGACCTCGCCACCCTCGACCTGGTCGCATCTGGGCCGGCCGAGCCCGAGCCCACCCCCGTCCCCAGTCCGAGCGCCTCGGCCATGCCGACACCTGATGGCGAGCTCCCAGACACGGCTGGGCCGGCGAAGTCCTTCGCCGGGGTTCTGGGGCTGGGGGTGCTGCTCCTTGCGGCAATCCCGTTCATCGCCGCTGTGCGCCATCGTCGTCGGACGCAGCGCTGGCTATGATCCGCGGGTGACCGCCCCCCGAGCGCGCCGATGACGGTCCTCGCGCCCACGGCCTGGTGGAAGGGCCTCGGCGGACTCACGCGCTCGGGTAGCTCGCTCGAGGCACTGGCGTGGGCGTTCTACGACTTCGCCAACACGATCTTCAGCTTCGCGATCGTGTCGTTCGCAATGAGCCTGTGGGCGATCCGCTACCTCGGCGAGGCCGACGGCACGTTCTGGTTCACGGCGGCGGTAAGCGTCTCGGTGCTCATCAACGCCATCGTGTCGCCGATCCTCGGCGCGATGAGCGACCGCGTCGGGAAGCGCAAGCCGTTCCTGGCGTTCTTCACGATCGCGTGCGTCGCGGGGACGGCGGTCATCGGCCTCGTCGACATCCGGCTCGGCCTGGCCGCCTTCGTCGTCGCCAACTTCGCATACCAGGCCGCGCTCATCTACTACGACGCCCTCCTACCGGACGTCGCGCGGCCACTCGCTCGCGGGCGGCTGTCGGGCATCGGCGTCGCGCTGGGCTACTGCGGCACGCTTCTCGTGGGAGGGCTGCTGCTGCTCGGCATCACCATCGAGGACGACCGCTCGACGCCGGCGACGTTCGTGCTCGTCGCTGGGCTCTTCGCCGTGTTCGCCGGCCCGCTGTTCCTGTGGGTCCACGAGCAGAAGCGCGCCGGTGCCCCGTTCAGCGCCATCGACGCCGTCAACTCTTGGTCGCAGCTCGGCACGACGATTCGCAACGCCCGCGCCGCGCCGGGGCTGCTCCGGTTCATCGTCGCGCGGTTCTTCTACTCCGACCCGGTGA
Organism: uncultured Chloroflexia bacterium; assembly: GCA_963725885.1. GTDB lineage: Bacteria > Chloroflexota > Limnocylindria > QHBO01 > QHBO01 > JACDBZ01. Next base: position 819,739 of record CAVSAH010000002.1, read on the forward strand.
ACACCGCGATCGCGGTGATGAGCGCGTTCGCGGTCCACGCCGTCGGCTTCACCGAGGGGCAGGCGCTCCAGGTGCTCCTGGTCCTCACCGTCGTCGCGGTGCTCGCCAGCTTCGGGTGGGGCGTCCTCTCGGACCGATGGGGTCCTCGCCGCACGCTCTTCGCGGTCCTCGGCACGTGGGCCATCGGCCTCGCCATCATCAGCCTCTTCCTGGCGACCGTCCCGTTCCTCATCGCCGGGGCGCTCCTCGGCGCCGGGCTGGGCGGTGTGGGCGTGGTGGATCGGCTGATGCTGCTGCGACTCGCGCCGCCGGAGCGCATCGGCGAGATGTTCGGCCTGTACGGGCTGGTGGGAAAGCTGAGCGCCGTGGTCGGGCCGGTCCTGTACGGGACGATCGTCGCAGTGCTGCTCGACAGCCTCGACCGCACCGCCTATCAGATCGCGATCGCGTCCCTGTTCGTGCTCCTGCTGATCGGCATCTGGCTGCTGCGCGGGGTGCCGGAGGGGACGCCGGAGCAGGAGATTTCCGCTGCCGAGGCACTCGCCGGTAGGATGGACGCATGACCGTCGTCGTCGCCCATCGTGGCGCCTCCGCGATACGCCCCGGAGAACACCCTCGAGTCGTTTCGCATGGGAGTCGAGATGGGGGCCGATGCCGTCGAGCTCGACGTCCACCTCACCTCCGACGGCCAGCTGGCGGTGATCCACGACGAGACGCTCGACCGCACCACCGATCGCACCGGACGCGTCGCCGACATGACCATGGAAGAGATCCGCAAGGCCGATGCGGGCAACGGGCAGAAGGTCCCCACCCTCGGCGAGATTCTCGAGTGGCTGCCGGCTGACATCGGCCTCGTGATCGAGGTAAAGGCGCGGGCCGCCGCCGATGCCGTGGTCGAGGCCGTCGCCGGGCATCCGGCGCGGTCGGGCGGGCGCCTGGCCGTGATCAGCTTCGATGAGGCGACCATCGACCAGGTGCGCGAGCTCGACCCGATCATCAAGACCGGGTACCTGCTCGTGCCCTACCCAGCCGATTCACGAGGCGATCGAGTGGGCCACCGAGCACGGCCACATCGGGGTGCATCCGTGGGAGGGCGACCTCGCGGTCAACGCGCACTCGGTCCTCGCCGACGCCGCGATGTACGGGCGCGAGATGGGCGCCTACGTCATCAACGACCCCGATCGGATGCAGCAGCTCGCCGCGCTCGGGCTCTGGAGCTTCGTGACCGATGTCCCCGACGTCGCGCGCGCAGCCATGGGCCCGCGCGAGCCGCGGGAGTCGCCGAGCTAGATCGCCGTCGGACCGCTCGCCGACGACATCGCCGAGGGCCTCGCGTGCCGCGGCCGGGTCGCTCGACGCCGATCGCCACGCTGATCCGTGCCGCCCTGGACGCCGGTCGGCATGATCACGTCGATGTTGATGCCCCGATCGGCGAGGGCACGGGCGGCGCTACCGAGCGCACCGGGACGATCCGGGAAGGCTCGCGGAGACGACCTCCACGTCGCGGAACTCGATGCCGCGTTCCTCGAGCAGTGCCCGCGCGCCGGCGTCGTCGTTGGTGATGATCGCGATTGAGCCATCAGCCTCCCAGCTCACTCCCGCGAGCCCGCTCAGGTTGATGCCGCGCTCACCGAAGGCCTCACCGAGCGCTGCGAGCGAGCCTGGCCGATTCGGGAGCTTCACGATGAACGCGCGCATGACGTTCCTCCGTTCGATCAGCGGACCCGGGCGGCACCCGGCTCGGGCGACGGTAGCCGGGCAGCCTCGAGGAGCTGCTCCACGGCCGCAATGAACTCGTCGACACTGAACGGCTTGGCGAGAGCGCTGACGCGCTGGACGCGCGAGAGGTCGTCGGCGATGGCGTCGAGAGCCTCGCGGTCCGCGCTGCACACGAGGATCGGGAGGCCGTCGAGCGTCGGCTCGGCACGAACCTGCTGCGCGACGTCCCACCCGTGGAGGGTATCGCTGCCCATGCGCAGGTCGACGATGAGGACGTCGGGGTCCGATGCGGCGATCGTGACGATCGCATCGGGCTGGTCGCCATCGACGAGCGTCGTCTCGTAGTTGAGCTCCCCGAGAAGGTCACCCACCAGGTCGAGGAAGTCCGGGTTGTCGTTCACAACGGTCACGCGCGCCACGCCAGGGGCCCTCCGCGGATCAGGCGCCGACTATAGCACCGCGACTCGGATAGGCCCGAAACTGGCGTCAGGCTCACTTGCCCTTCAGCACCCCGAGGATCGAGCGCAGGATCGTGTTGAACGTGCCGGAGCGCGCGAATCGGGCGCCCTCGTTCGCGACGTCGCCCCAGTCGACGCCCTTCTCCGGCGGCTTGGTCGATCGCATCTTGCCCTTGGTCTCGGGTGGCGACTCGACGTCCTCCATCGGCTGGGCCGCATCGGCCTCGGCCTTGGCCATACGCGCAGCCAGGAGCTCCTTTGCCGATTCGGGATCGGTGTCCGTGGCGTACTGCGCCGCGATGGCCGAGGCGGCGGCAACCGCGTCGAACACGTCCGGAGCGACCTGGGCCATGAGCGACTGCGGCGGGCGCATCATCGTGCGCGCGGTCGGCATCGGCCGGCCCTTGAGGTCGAGGGCGGTGATGAGCGCCTCGCCGGTCCCGAGGGCGGTGAGCTCCTCCTCCACGTCGTAGAGCTCGGTCGTCGGGAACGTCTCCGCCGTGGCGCGCACGACCTCGAGGTCGTCCGGGGTGAACGCGCGGAGCGCGTGCTGGACGCGGTTGCCGAGCTGGCCCAGCACCTCGGCCGGAACGTCAGACGGGGAGTGCGTGACGAAGTAGACCCCGACGCCCTTGGAGCGGATGAGGCGCGCCACCAGCTCGATCTGCTGCATGAACGTCTTGTTCGCGTCGCGGAACAGCAGGTGCGCCTCGTCGAAGAAGAAGACGAGCTTCGGCTTCTCCGGGTCGCCGACCTCGGGAAGCGCCTCGTACAGCGAGGCAAGCAGCCACATCATGAACGTGCTGAACAGGGCCGGCCGGTCCTGCATGTCGGCCAGCTCGAGGACGCTCACGATCCCCCGCCCGTCTGGCGCAGTCCTCAGGAAATCGCCGACGCTCGAACTCCGGTGAGCCGAAGAACGCATCGGCCTCCTGCTGCTCGAGCTCGACGATCTTGCGGACGATGACGCCCACAGTCGCGGTCGCCACGCCCCCGTACTCGGCCATCTCGGCCTTGCCCTCGTCGGAGTTCAGGTGGTTCAGCAGCGCGCGGAGATCCTCGAGGTTGACGAGCGGGAGCTTGTGGTCGTCGGAGTACTTGAACGCGAGCGCCAGAGTACCGACTGCTGCGTCTCGTTGAGGTCGAGGACCTTGGCCAGCAGGATCGGCCCGAAGCTGCTAACCGATGCCCGCAGCCGAACGCCCTTCCCGCCGCGGTCGAGCGTGAGGAACTCGACCGGGAACGCTTTCGGCGCGTAGTCGGTGAAACCGATGGCGGACGCGCGACCGGTGAGCTTGTCGTTGACCTCGGCCGGCGCGGCCAGGCCGCTGATGTCGCCCTTGATGTCGCTGATGAAGACCGGCACGCCCGCGGCGCTGAGCTGCTCGGCGAGAACCTGGAGCGTCTTCGTCTTGCCGGTTCCGGTGGCGCCGGCCACGAGGCCATGGCGGTTCATCATCCCGAGCGGGACGCGGACCTGGACCGAGGGCTGCGCCTCCTCACCGAGCATGGCGGCGCCGAAGGTGATTGCGGGGGCGTCGAAGGCGTATCCGGCGTTCAGGGTGGCCTCGAAGTCGGGCGGCACAGCGCCTAGCCCCGGTTCGGGTCGATGCGGGGCAGCCGGGTCTTGCCCTCGACGAGGAAGTGGCGGAACCACTCGACGATGAGCCGCTGGTTGTCGACTCGCCGGAACGGCGTTCCCGAGCGGGTCAGCTCGTGCGTCTCGTCCGGCGCGCGCATGAGACGCACCGTCTTGCGCAGCGAGCGCAGGACGCCGAACAGCTCCTCGGCCTGGGTCACGGTGCAGCGCAGGTCCTTCTCGGCGTGCTGGATGAGGAGCGGCGTCGTGACGTTCGCGGCGTACGTCAGCGGCGAGTGACGGCGGTAGAGGTCCCAGTCCTCCCAGGGATGGATGCCGTACGTGAGGAGGCCGAACGTCGGTCCGCCGATGTCGCCGGAGAGCATCTGGCTGGTCAGGTCGTTGACGGAGCGGCAGGTGACCGCCGCCTTGAACCGATCGGTGTGGCCGACGATCCACGAGGTCAGGTAGCCGCCGTACGATCCACCGGTGACGCCGGCGCGGTCGCCGTCGACGAGCCCGTCGGCGATGAGCGCGTCGAGGCCCGCCATGACGTCGGCCATCGGCCCGTCGCCCCAGTCGGCGACGTTGGCAGTGAGGAATGCCTGCCCGTATCCCTGCGAGCCGCGCGGGTTGCAGGCGTAGACGCTGATGCCGCTGGCGAGGAGCACCTGCCACTCCCACATGAGCGCCGAGCCGTAGAGGGTCGCGGGTCCGCCGTGGATCTGGATGACGACCGGTGCCGGGTTCCGCTTCGTCGACCCGGGAGCCGCGTAGAACCAGCCCTGGATGCGGCGGCCGTCGACCTCGTGCCAGCGCTCGATCGGCCGCACGAGGCTGATCGAGCCCCACGCGTCACCCATCAGGTCGCTCACTCGGGTCAGCGCCACGGCGGAGTCCCCGGAGAGGCGGCCGGCGGGAACGTCTCCCACGACGACGTCGAACGGGGCTGTGGGAGTGCTGCACAGCGCGGCGACGCGGGCGCCGCCGCGGGGCATCGGGACCACGTGCTGTGAGGCGAGGAAGTGGCGATCGCGGGTGAGGCGCTCGACACGGGCGCTCTCGACCTCCACGCGCCACAGCTCGAGCGACCCGTCGACGGCGGCAGAGAACACGACCCAGCGTCCATCGGCCATCCAGGCCGGCCCTCCCAGCCCCGCGCCGACCAGGTCGCTGTTCATGTGCGCGCCGGCATCGAGGTCCGAATCGGCGATCAGGTTCTCGGCATGGCCGTCGCGGACCCGCAGGCGCCAGATCGAGTCCTGCGCCAATTCACCGCGCTTCCAGTCGCGCGTGCCGATCGCGGCCACCCAGCGGCCGTCCGGCGACCAGCTCGGCCCGCCCCACTGCTGGCGCCCGCGCCCGGGGGAGAGCTGCCGGACCCGCTTGGTGCGCACGTCGACGAGGTAGATGTCGCTGCGCCAGCCGAGGTCGGGATTGGGGTGGCGGTCCGATGCGAAGGCGATCTGGCGGCCGTCGGGCGACCACTGCGGATCGCGGTCGTGGTGCCTCCCGGAGGTGAGCAGCTCGGCCTCGCCGGTCGTCGCGTCGACGGTCCAGAGCCGGGTGAATCGCTCGTAGACGAACCCGGTGCCGTTGAACTGGTAGCTCAACGTGTCGATCAGGCGCGTGTCCGGCTCCGGTGGATCATCGGGCTTGCGCTCCGGCTTCCGCTCGGGCTCGGTGGAGTCGGCCCGGCTGACGACGACGAGCCGCCGCCCGTCCGGCGACCATTCCAGCCCGCCGACGTCCATGGGCAGGTCGGTCAGCTGGCGCGCCTCGCCGCCATCGGCGTAGGGGAGCAGCCACACCTGGGTGCCGCCTTCCTTGGGGGCCTCCGCCTTGCCCGGCTTCGCGCCACCACCACCGGCCTGGAGAACGGCAGCGCGGTCAGAGATGAAGGCGAGCGCGCGCCCATCGGGGGACCATCGAGGCGATGAGTCGCTCTTGGATCCTGACGTCAGCTGGCGTGGCGGAGCCGATCCGTCGGCCGGCACGAGCCAGATGGCGTTCCGATAGCCGTCCTTCCCCGGCGCGACTGCCTTGACGGTGAAGGCCGCGAACCTTCCGTCGGGCGACAGCTGGATCTCGGTCGGGACGCGGAGTTGGTAGAGGTCCTCGGGACGCGGCGAACGTGTCGGCATCGGTCGGATCGGACTCCTTGGGAAGGGTGGGTGGTCAGTCTAGCCAACCACGGCCGTTTGGTCGCCGCGCGGACCTACCAGTTAGTGGCTGTCGATGCCTCGACGGCGCCCACCGAGGCCAGCCAGCGCTCGGCGTCGATGGCGGCCTTGCAGCCGTCACCGGCGGCGGTGACCGCCTGGCGGTAGTGGTGGTCGTGGACGTCGCCCGCGATGAAGACGCCCTCCACCTTCGAGCCGGTCTCGCCGACGATCTCGAGGTAGCCGCCGGGACCGATGTCGAGCTGGCCCGCGAACAGGTCGGTGTTCGGCTTGTAGCCGATGGCGATGAACAGCCCCTGGACCGCGAGCTCGCGCTCCTCGGCGGTCACGGTGTCGCGCAGGGTGAGGGCGTTGACGGTCATCTCACCCTTCACCTCGGCGACCTCGGTGTTCCAGATGACCTCGATCTTCGGGTCGTTGAGGGCGCGCTCCTGCATGATCTTGCTTCCACGGAACTCGCCGCGACGAACGAGCATCGTCACCTTCTCCGCGAAGCGGGTCAGGAAGGTGGCCTCCTCGAGGGCGGTGTCGCCGCCGCCGACGACGGCGATCTCCCGGCCACGGAAGAAGAATCCGTCGCACGTGGCGCAGGCGCTGACCCCGCGGCCACGGAACTCCTCTTCAGACGGCAGCCCGAGCCACAGGGCCGATGCCCCCGTTGCCACGATGAGCGCATCGGCGCGGTACTCGTCCTCGCCGACCCAGACGCCGAAGGGCCGGCTGGACAGGTCGACCCGGGTGGCGTCGCGGTCGATGATGACGGAGCCGAATCGCTCGGCCTGCGCGCGGAACATGCCCATCAGCTCGGGACCCTGGATGCCATCGGGGAAGCCGGGGTAGTTCTCGACGTCGGAGGTGATCATGAGCTGGCCCATCGGCACGTTGCCGGCGATGACGAGCGGCTCGAGGTTGGCGCGCGCGGCGTAGATGGCCGCGGTGAGGCCCGCCGGCCCGGAGCCGATGATCACGACGCGCCGGTGACGCGCGTCGGTCGAGGTCGTGGGGGAGGCGCCCGCACCGGGCGGGACGGCGGTCGTCATGCGGGCCAAGTGTAGCGCGAGCGCCCTCGCGACCGACCGGGCCTATGATCGCCGGGATGGTCAGCATCCCCCGCGTGCGCATGCCGCTCGCCGACCGCGCCGACGCGGCCGAGCTCCTCGACTCCGGCGAGCTCGCGCCCGCCGAGGTGCGGGCCAACCTCGCCGACCTGGCCCGACTCAATCGCCTGCCGGGTGGGACGTCCGCGAGCATCGCGGCCATCGAGCGCCTCGTCGGGAGCGGTCTGCGCACGACCGTGGTCGATATCGGCACCGGGCGCGCCGACATGCCTCTCGCCTTCGCGCGACGCGGGTGGCGCTCGATCGCCGTCGACAGCAACCCGGAGGTGCTGCGCGTCGCCCGAGCCGTGACGCGCGGGACACCGACCATCGAGGTCGTCGAGGCCGATGCGGGCCACCTCCCGCTGCCCGACGACGGCGTCGACGTGGCCCATTGCTCGCTGCTCGTCCACCACCTCGATGCGAGCGAGGCCGTCGCCGTGCTGCGCGAGATGGCACGGGTCGCGCGTCTCGGCGTGGTCGTCAACGACCTGCGGCGCGGCATGCTGCCCCTGGTGGTCACGGCCGCGACGGTGATCGTCCTCGGGCGCACCCACGTGACCCGCACCGACGGCATCGCGTCGGCGCGACGTTCGTACACCCTGTCCGAGCTGGACGCCTCGTCGAGCGAGGCCGGGCTGCGTCGCACGTGGCGATCGATGCCGGTGATGCCGCGCGTCGTGACGGTCGCGGTGCGCCGGTGACTGCCGCCGACGTCGTCGTGGTGGGAGCCGGTCCGTCGGGATCGGCCACGGCGGCGGGCCTGGCACGGGCCGGAGCGCGCGTCGTGCTCGTCGAGGCGGCCCGTCACCCTCGCCCCAAGGCCTGCGCCGAGTACGCCAGCCCGCGCATCGTGGAGGAGCTGCTGCGCATCGGCCTGGCGCCTGCGGCGTGGCGGAGCCTTGCCGTCCCGCTCGAGGGCATGGAGATTCACGCCGGCGGGAGCGCGGTGCGGATCCGCTACGCCGATACGGCGGGGAAGCCGGCACGCGTGGGGCCTCGACCGCCGCACCTTCGACGCGACCCTCGCCCGCCACGCGGTCGAGTGCGGCGCTGAGCTGCGCGAGGGAACGCGCGTCACCGACATCGTGCGGGAAGGGCATCGCGCTGACCGGGGTCCGCGTGCGCAGTGGCGACCGGACCGAGGTCATCGGCGGCCACGCACGTCGTGGGCGCGGACGGAGCTCGCTCCACGCTGGCTCGCCTGCTCGGCGTCGAGCGACCGGTTCGATTTCCCCGGCGGCTTGGGCTGGTTGCGCATCACGCGGGCGTCGATGGCCTCGCCGATCATGGCGAGATGCACGTGGGCGACGGGTACTACGTCGGGCTGGCGCCGACCCCGAACGGCGAGCTCAACGTCGGCATGGCGCTCCCCCTCGACGGATCCGGCTCGGCGGGTGCGCGGTTCGAGGCCGCCATCGCGGGACTTCCGGAGGTGGCGCGGCGCCTGGCAGCAAGCGCGCGTCTCTCGCCGATTCGTGGCGCGGCGCCCATCGGCCATCGGGTATCCGACGTCGCCGGTCCCGGGTGGCTGCTCGTCGGCGACGCCGCCGGGTTCGTCGACCCGTTCACCGGCGAGGGCATCCATCGCGCGCTCCGCTCCGCACGGGCCGCTGCGGGCGCGATCCTCGGCGACGGCGACGTGGCCGGCGCGTACCGCTCGGAGCGCCGGCGCGCGTTCGCCGCAAAGGCGGCCCTGAGCTGGCTGGTGCAGGGCTTCCTGGCCGCGCCGCCACTCCTCGAGCACGCCGTCGCGCGCCTCGAGCGCCGCCCATCGGCCGCGCTCCGGCTCGGCTCCGCCCTCGGGGACTGCCGACCCGCCACCGACGCGCTGTCCCCTCGAGCCGTGCTCGAGGTCATCGCCCCGTGAAGAGCGAGCTGCACGAGCCGATGCGCGCGCCGTACGACGTCGTGTTCGACCTGGCCGCCGGGGTCGAGCGCTGGCCCGAGATCCTGCCCCACTACCGCTACGTGCGGCCCGTCGCCGATCCCAAAGGGGAGCGGCGCTTCGCGATGGGGGCCCGGCGAGGACCGATGCCTGTCCGCTGGGAAGCGATCCAGCGGCCGATGCGTGACGACCGCCGTATCGAGTTCGTGCACACCGGAGGCGTGACGAAGGGAATGTGGGTGGCGTGGCACTTCGCCGATGCGCCCGACGGAACGCTCGACGTGAGCATCGAGCACCGGCTCGACCTGGGATGGCCCGTCATCGGCGGCTGGGCGGCCGAGCACGTCGTGGGCCCCCAGTTCATCGATGCCATCGCCGGGCGAACCCTGCGCCGCATCCGCGAGCTGGCGGAGGCGCAGGCGTGACCCGGCGCGTGGTCATCACCGGGATCGGCGCCGTCACACCGATCGGAACCGGCGCCGAGGGCCTGTGGGCCGGCGTGCTCGCCGACAAATCCGCCGTCCGGACCATCGACCGATTCGATCCTTCCCCGTTCCCGTCGCGCATTGCGGCGCAGGTGGACGACTTCGACCCGGCCGCGTACCTCGATGCCCGCCGCGCCCGGCGTCTGGACCGCTTCAGCGCGATGTCGGTGGTCGCGGCGCGGATGGCACTCGAGGACTCCGGCCTTGAGCTGGACGAGGCGAGCGGGTCGCGTACCGGTGCCTGGATCGGCTCCGCGCTGGGTGGAGTGGCCTTCGGCGAGGAGCAGCACGCCGGTTACGTGGCGCGGGGCGTGCGAGGCGTGGCGCCGACGCTGGCGCTCGCCGTTTTCGGCGGCGCGGGGGCCAGCAACGTGGCCATCGACCTCGGGCTCACCGGGCCGACGGTGGGCAACTCCAACTCGTGCGCCTCCGGCGCCATGGCCATCGGGCAGGCATTTCACTCCATCCGCGACGGTACGGTGGACGCCGCCCTTGCCGGCGGGTCCGAGGCGCCGCTGGCGCCGCTCACGTTCGGCGCGTTCGCCCTCATCAACGTGCTCTCTACGCGCAACGACGATCCGGCGGCCGCGTCGCGGCCCTTCGATGTCGGTCGCGACGGGTTCGTGATGGGCGAGGGGGCGGCGATGCTCGTCCTGGAGGAGCGCGAGGCCGCGCTGCGCCGCGGCGCACGCGCGGTCGCCGAGGTGCGCGGCTTCGGGGCCTCGAACGACGCCTATCACATGACGCAGCCGCGACCCGACGGCCGCGATGCGGCTCGCGCCATCACCGTCGCCCTCGCCGACGCGGAGCTGCCGGCCGATGCCGTTGGCTACGTCAATGCCCACGGATCGGCGACGCCGCTCAACGAGCCGGCGGAGGCGGCGGCGATCCTTCGCGCGCTCGGACCCCACGGCTCAGTCGTGCCGGTGTCCGGGACGAAGGGGCTGTACGGGCACGCTCTGGGCGCCTCGGGAGCATTCGAGGCGGCGATCACCGCCCTCGCCATCGAGCGAGGCACCCTCCCGGGCACCTGCAACCTCGTGAACCTCGATCCCGCGATCGGCCTGACCGTCCTCGCCGCGGCACGGGAGCAGCAGGTCGAGGTCGCGCTGACGAACTCGTTCGGGTTCGGCGGGATGAACGCCAGCCTGGTGCTGGCACGCGCCTAGGGGCCCGGCTCTCCCGGCTCGCGCAGCGCCCAGGCCAGCGCCCGCTCCAGCGGCTCCGCCCCCTGGGCCTTGTCGATGACTACCGTCATCTCGTCACCGCGAACCATGGCCGGGAGGCGTGACGTGGCGGACCCGGTCCAGAAGATAACGGGCAGGTTCGGATAGCGGTAGCGCGTCGCGAGGTAGATGGCGGCGCTCATCTCGTTCTGGAGGCGCCAATCGAGCACGACGGCCACCGGCGCGTCGGTCTCACGGAGCGCGTCGAGGTACGGCGAGGCGGCATGAAAGACCGATGCATCGGCACCGCTGGCCTCGCACAGGTCGGCGGCCAGCGCGGCGACGGCAGGCTCGTCCTCGACGATCCAGATCGGCCTTCGCGGCCCGCCATCCACTCCGACATCGCTCGCCATGGGTCGCGCCCGTGCATGGCGCGTGCCGATCCGGCACCATGGCCCGAGATGAGCCTCCCAATCCGGCGCCAGAGCACGACGGTTGTCGTCGGCGACGTGCCCGTCGGATCGACCTACCCGGTGGTCGTGCAGTCGATGACGAACACCGATACCGCCGATCCCGACGCCACCGCGCTGCAGGTTGCCGCTCTCGCCCACGCCGGTTCCGAGCTCGTGCGGATCACCGTCAACAACGACGAGGCCGCGCTCGCGGTGCCCTCGATCCGCGCCAAGCTCGACGCGCTCGGCGTTGGCGTCCCGCTCATCGGCGACTTCCACTACAACGGGCACCTCCTGCTGACGAAGTACCCCGAGATGGCGGCGGCCCTCGCCAAGTACCGCATCAATCCGGGAAACGTGGGCACCAAGCGCCGCGACGAGCAGTTCGCGACGATCGTGGAGGTCGCGGTCGCGAACGAGAAGCCGGTCCGCATCGGCGTCAACTGGGGGTCCCTGGATCAGCAGCTGCTCACCGAGATGATGGATGCCAACGCCACGCTCGCCGAGCCGGCGGACTCGCGCGAGGTCATGATCGAGGCGATGATCGAGTCCGCGCTGCGATCGGCGCGGCTCGCCGAGGAGGTCGGGCTCGGTCACGACCGGATCATCCTGTCCGCCAAGGTCTCCGGCGTGCAGGACCTCGTCGAGGTGTACGCGCGGCTGGCGGATCGGTGCGACTACCCGCTTCACCTCGGCCTGACCGAGGCGGGCATGGGCGCCAAGGGCATCATCACCTCGACCGCCGGACTGGCAATCCTCCTCCAGCGTGGCATCGGCGACACCATTCGCGTCTCGCTCACCCCTGAGCCGGGTGGCGATCGAACGCAGGAGGTGCAGGTCGCACAGCAGGTGCTCCAGTCTCTCGGGCTGCGCTCGTTCCTGCCCCAGGTGTCGGCCTGCCCGGGGTGCGGCCGGACGACCTCCACCTTCTTCCAGGAGATGGCACGCGACATCCAGGCCTATCTCGTGGAGCAGATGCCGAAGTGGCGCGAGACCCATCCGGGCGTCGAGGAGATGCGCGTCGCGGTCATGGGCTGCGTCGTGAACGGGCCCGGCGAGTCGAAGCACGCGGACATCGGGATCTCCCTGCCGGGCACGTTCGAGGAGCCGGTGGCGCCGGTGTTCGTCGACGGGGAGAAGACCGAGACGCTGCGCGGGGACGACATCGTGCCCCGGTTCCTCGCCATTCTCGACGCCTACGTGGAGCGCCGCTACGGGATTGGTCTCAGCTGACCCCGCTCAGCCGCCTGCGGCGGCGAGGAAGGTCCAGGCAGCGAGGACGAAGGCGATGATCACGAACGCGGCGAGCGCCAGCGGCAGGAACGCCACGGTCACCGGCTGACCGGGCGCGGCCGGCGCCGGCTCGTCGAAGCCCATCGCCGGTGCGGTGGACTCGGCCACCGCGAAGACACTCGGTTTGGCAGGCGTCACAGCTGGGACGTTCGAATCGGCGGCTTGGGCGGCCGGCGGGCTCGTTTCCATGCTCATTCCTCGTCCACGATGGCAGCCAGCTTGGCGGTCAGCGAGCTCTCGGTGAACTGGCCGAGCTGGCGCGCCACGATGCGGCCGTCGCGACCGATGAAGTACGTCTCGGGTGGACCCACCACGGCATACGCCGTGGCTGCGGTGCCGTCCGGATCCATCGCCGACGGCCACGCCGCGCCGCTGTTCTCCATGAACGCACGAGCGGCCTCGGTGCGGTCCTGGTACACGATCCCGACGATGGCGAGGTCGTCACCGGCATGCTGCTCCGCGGCGGCAACGAGCAGCGGGAACTCCTCGATGCACGGCTCGCACCAGCTGGCCCAGAAGTTGACGACGACCGGGCGCCCGCGAAGGTCGGCGAGGCTGACCGGGTTGCCCTCGAGGTCGACCAGCGCGAAGTCCGGCGCCATCGCCCCGATGGCGGTCGGCGACGAGACCGAGCCCCGTGCCACGAGCCAGACGCCCATCACGCCGAGGAGCACGAGCGGCACCACGGCCGCGACGACGAGGTGCCGGAGGGGCAGCCGGCGCAGGTCGAACCCGGCCCGGGGCTGAGCGCGCGCGGTCACCTCGTGCGCTCCATCGGTCAATGGGCCTCGTCGGCGTGCGACTCGCCGTGCGAGCCGCCGCTCTCGACGTCATGCCACTCGCGGCCCGCGGCACGAACCCACCATGCGCAGCCGGCCACGAAGACGATCAGGCCCGGGATGACGAGGAAGAGGTTCGCGACCTGGCCCTCGGGATGGAAGACGAAGCCCGCCCCGAGCAGCGCGGCGCCAACCGAGAGCACCACCGGCAGGTAGCTGGGGTTCGGCAGGTGCACGCCCTGGGGTGGATGGGGCCGCGGCTCGGCCGGGCCGCTGCGCGAGAAGATGGCGTACACGACGCCGAGGACCGTCAGCATGCCGATGCCGACGATGGCGAGCCCGATGGCGGTATCGCTCACGACGTCCTCCTAGCCGAGCAGGTAGATCGTGGAGAAGACCGCGATCCAGACGATGTCGACGAAGTGCCAGTACAGGCTGACGGCCTCGACGGCTACGTGGTTCCGCGCGCTGAACTCGCTTCGGGCGGCGCGGGCCAGGATGATCGTCAGCCCGACGGCGCCGCCGAAGACATGTGCGCCGTGGAAGCCGGTGAGCGTGTAGAAAACGGTTCCGTAGACGCCGTCGCTGATGCCGAACCCGAGCTGGCTGTAGTCGTACAGCTGGCCGGCGAGGAACAGGATGCCGAGCCCGAGCGTGATGGCGGTCCACATGCGCAGCTTGCCGATGTCGCCGCGGCGAATGGCCCATACGCCGAACTGCATCGCGAAGCTCGATGAGATGAGGATCGCGGTCAGCACGACCGCCAGCTGCAGGTCGAGCTCGCCGCCCGGGGGCGGCTCCCACGGCTCCGGCGCGACGCCGGCACGAGCGTTGAAGTACGTCGCGAACAGCCCGCCGAAGAACATCACCTCGCTGGCGATGAACAGGAGCATGCCGACGAGCGGCGTTGGCATGCCGGTCGCGTGCGTGACGATCGGCTCGTGGCCCTCGCCGGCAGGCTGTGCGGGCACCGTCCCGGCGGTCATGCCCGCGCCTCGTGCTCTTCGTCGAGGTCCTCTTCACGCGCCACCGCATGACCGTGACCATGGGTGAGGAAGAAGAGCGGCCGCTCGGAGTGGATCGGCGGCAGTCGATCGAAGTTGTAGGGCGGTGGGGGCGAGGTCGTCGCCCACTCGAGCGTGTTGCCCTCCCACGGATCGTCGCCGGCCGGCTCGCCGTTGATGAACGTGGCGATCACGTTGATGAGGAACGGAATGATGCTCGCCGCGATCAGGAACGCGCCGATCGTTGAGATCGAGTTGAGCACCGTCCAGCCGGCGTTCGGATCGTAGTCGGCGATGCGGCGCGGCATGCCCGAGAGGCCCAGCTGATGCATCGGGAAGAAGGCGAGGTTGAACCCGATGAAGTGCATCCAGAAGTGGGTCTTGCCGAGGGGCTCGTTGAGCTTGCGCCCGAACATCTTCGGGTACCAGTAGTAGGTCGCCGCGAAGACGCCGAACACCGATCCGCCGAAGAAGACGTAGTGCAGGTGCGCCACGACGAAGTAGGTGTCCTGGACGTGGAAGTCGATCGGCGGCGACGCGAGCATCACGCCACTGATGCCGCCGATGAGGAACATGCTGATGAAGCCGACCGCGAACAGCATGGCCGTCGTGAACGTGAGCTTGCCGCGCCACATCGTGGCGAGCCAGTTGAACATCTTGATCCCGGTCGGGATGGCGATGAGGGCGGTCATGAAGCTGAAGAACGGCAGGAACACCGCGCCCGTCGTGAACATGTGGTGCGCCCACACGCTGAAGCTCAACAGGCCGATGGCGATCGTGGCGTACACGAAGGCCCGATAGCCGAAGAGCGGCTTGCGGCTGAAGACCGGCAGCACCTCGCTCACCACGCCCATGGCCGGGAGGATGACGATGTAGACCTCGGGGTGGCCGAAGAACCAGAAGATGTGCTGCCACAGGATCGGGTTGCCGCCGACGCTCGGGTCGAAGAACGATCCGCCGTAGTTGCGATCGATGAACAGCGCGATGAGCCCCGCGGTCAGGACGGGCGTGGCGAGCAGGATCAGGACCGCGGTGACGAGGACGGTCCACGCGAAGATCGGCATCCGGAACAGCGTCATGCCGGGCGCGCGCATCTTGAAGATGGTGGTGATGAAGTTCACCGCTCCGAGGATCGAAGCGGTGCCGACCAGCGCCAGGCCGATGAGCCACAGGTCGGTGCCCACGCCCTCGGCTCGGTTGGCGAGCGGCGTGTACGACGTCCAGCCCTCGGCCGCCGCCCCGCCGAACAGGTACCCGCTGAAGATGAGGATGCCGCCGAGCGGCAGGAGCCAGAAGCTCAGCGCGTTGATGCGCGGGAAAGCCATGTCGGGAGCGCCGAGCATGAGCGGAACGATGTAGTTCGCGAAGCCGGAGAGGGCCGGGATGATGAACAGGAACAGCATGATCGTCCCGTGCATCGTGAAGGCCTGGTTGAACGTGGACTGGTCGAGGAACTGCATCCCCGGCACCGCCAGCTCGGTGCGGATGACGAGCGCCAGGATCCCGGCCGCGAAGAAGAACAGGAAGCTGTTGACGATGTACAGGATCCCGATCTTCTTGTGATCGACGGTCGTCAGCCACTCGAGCACCCAGGAGCGACGCGACGCTCCCGCAGTTGGCTCGAGGGTGGTGGTTGCCATGCTCGCTCCGCTCCCCGCTATCCGCCGACCACCAGCTCACCCTCCATCGTCGGGTGAATGGTGCAGAAGAAGGTGTAGTCCCCCGCCTCCATGGCGGGAATGACGAAGGTGAAGGTCTCTCCGGGGTCGACGTCCTCGCCGTTGAAGTCGGTCTCGACGATGCCGATGTCGTGGGGCACGTCGTCGTTGTTGGTGAGCTCGATGCAGAAGTCCTCACCGGCTGGCGCCGAGATCGAGTCCGTGTCGAACTGGAGATCGGCCGCGGAGATCTGGATCGTGGTGGCGCAGTCGCCGCCGCCGCTGCCCGGAGGCGGCTCGCCGGCGAGCAGCGCCGCCACGTAGGCGTCGTAATCCGCCCTGGGCATGGCCTCCACCGTGAAGATCATGTCCGCATGCGCCGTGCCGCAGAACTCGGCGCAGTGGCCGGAGTAGCTGCCGGCCTCGGTCACCGTGAACTCGAGCTCGTTCGGCGGGGTCTCGTTGCCGAAGTTGATGAGGTCGCGCTTGACGAGGAATTGCGGGACGTAGAACGAGTGGTTCACGTCCGCGGTCGTGAGAGTCAGGTGCACCGGCTCACCCACGGGCACCGCGAGGACCGGTGGCTCCTCGGCCGTGCCGGTGGTCGAGGCTCCGTTTTCGTAGCGGAACGTCCACTGCCACTGGAAGCCCTCGACCTCGATCGTGGCGCCGGGCGAATCGCTGCGCGCATCCACCGACCCGAGCGTGAGCATGCTGAACGTGAAGAGGATGAAGACGATGACGGTCGGGATGATGGTCCAGATGATCTCGATCGTGGTGTTGCCGTGGATCTGCTCGGGCAGGACGTCGTCGCCCGGCTTCCTTCGATAGCGGATGGCGGCATAGATGATGAACCCCTCGACGCCCACGAAGACGATCACGGCCAGCGCCAGGACGAGCAGGTAGAGGTTGAAGACCTGCTCGGCTTCCTCCGTCCGCGGCTCGGGCGGGAGCATGCAGCCGGACGCGAGCAGCACGATGACCAGCAGCGCGCCGCCGAGGCGGACCATCGTCCGTGGTTGCATCAACTCGTTTCGCGGCTCCTCACGACCGGCGTGGCGAAGGCGCCCCGCGCGCGCCGAATCGGCGGGCTGAGCGCGACACGAGCCGCATTGTAGCGAAGGGTCGGCGCGCGACGCGACCCCCGCGCGCCTCGGTCAGGTCAGCCGGCGGGCTCCGGGCAGGCGACCTCCTCGTGCGGGAGGAGCGGCCGCACGATCACCGTGTACCGGTCGTCGCCGTCGGTGGTCCACTGCGAGATCTCGGTTGCGGTGGCCAGGTCCTCCAGCCACGCGGCGGCCTCCTCGCCCTCGACGACGCCGCAGCGCGCGCCCTCGCCGAGGAGCGGAAACTCCGCGCCGAAGGCCGACGGGTCCCCATCGATCGGGCCAGTCGCGGACATCCGGCGGAATCTCAGGATCGACCGGCTCGCCGCGTCACGTCGCGCACGAAGAGGCGGAGCGCCTCCGGCTCGTACGGCTGCCAGCCCTCAGCCTCCCATTGATCGGCCGGGACGGAGGTGTCGATCGTCAGAAGCGCATCGTTGAGCGTGGTCAGCACTCGGTGCGCCTCGACCTCTGCCGAGGTCATGCCTGGCGGCGGCTCCATGTCCGGTCGTACCGAGCCCGAGTCCGTAGATCGTGACGGTGCGTCGTCTCCGCCGGCGTGGAACTCGAAGACGGTGTCGAGCACGTCGGCGACGATCGTCATTGCGCCGCGCAGCTCAAGATCGCCGGTAAAGAGGCCCGTGTCCTCGACGGCCTCGAGAACGGTTTGCACTCCGTCCTCGGTGACCGTCCTCTCGTTGAGCGGCATGAGGGCCGGCCCGGGGAAGATCGCGGGCACAGCTCCGCCTACGATGACGCGGCCATCGCCAAGGAGGACGAAGCTCGGTACGGTGCGCAGGTTGGCGTCGATCAGCATCGCCGCCCTGGCTGCTGACGACGAGAACCGCCGCATCGCCCTCGGGATGTTCGATTCCGTCGCCGACAGTGGGCGACGAAGAAGGGCGGTCCGTTGTCGGGCCAACAGACGCTGGAGGGCTCCCGGACGGGGATCCGCCCGCGGAAGAGCATGCGGCGAGCAGCAGGAAAAGCGCGGCGAAGGCGCCGCGTGGGCTTCGTCTCATGCGCCTCTGACGCCGAAGCGGCATCATCAGTTCCCGGGTTGGACGGGGCACAATGAGCCCGATGCGACGCATGGTTCCGCTCTTCTGCCTCGCGTTCTGGCTGGCTCTGCCCTTTACGGTGCTGGCGCACGGCTCGACGGCCCCCGCGCCGACGTTCCCGGACGTGCTGTGGGCCTGGAGGTTCGACCTCCTCGCGGTCGGGTCGATCGCGTTGGCCGGTGGGGCCTACCTGTGGGCGGTGCGCCGGGTAAATGCCGCTCATCCGGCTAACCCGCATCAGCGGGTGCGCACGTGGTGCTGGTTCGGCGGGCTGGTGGCCATCGGCCTGGCGCTGCTGTCGCCGATCGAGGCCTACGAGGGGGCGCTGTTCAGCGTCCACATGACGCAGCACATGCTGCTTCAGCTCGTCGCGGCGCCCCTGCTGCTCGCCGGAGGCCCGATCACCCTGGCGCTGCGTGCCTCGACCCCTCCAGTGCGGCGCCGCCTCCTGTCGATCCTCCAGAGCCGGATCGTCCACGTCATCTCGTTCCCGCTGGTCGCCTGGCTCCTCTTCGCGGCGGCGAACTGGGGCTGGCACTTCAGCACGCTGTACGACGAGGCGCTGGAGATCACCGCGCTGCACTACCTCCAGCACGCCACGCTGCTGGCGACCGCGCTGCTCTTCTGGTGGCCCGCCATCGGCGTGGATCCCTCACCATGGCGGCTCCCGTTCCCGGTCCGGCTGCTGTACCTGTTCCTGGCGATGCCGCAGAGCTCGTTCCTCGGGATCGCGATCATGCAGGCGCCGCGGGTCCTCTACCCGCACTACCTCACCAACCTGCGGGACTGGGGCCTCTCGCCGCTCGAGGACCAGCAGCTCGGCGGCGTGATCATGTGGACCGTCGGCGACCTCGCCTTCCTGATCGGGATGGGGGTGGTCGTTGCCCTGTGGGTGCGTCACGAGGATCGGCGGACGGCGCGGCAGGACCGGCGCATGGCGGCCGAGACCGCGGCGGCCACGGAGGCCTGGCGCGCAAGCGCGCAGCCGGGGCACCCAGCGGCTCGATTAGCCGATGGGGAGGCGGAGGAGTGCGTCGACCGCAACCGCGGCGAAGAGCAGGGTCAGGTAGCTGATCGAGTAGCGGAACAGGCGGATCGCGGCGCGGCCGTCGCCGGCATCGGCTCGGAGCCGCAGCGCGCCCCACAGGAAGAGTCCGCCGAGTACGACGGCCGCAACCAGGTAGATCCAGCCCATGCCCGCCGCGGGTAGCAGGAGCAGGCTCACGCCGATCAGGGCGATCGTGTAGAGCACGATCTGGCGCGCCGTCTCGGCCTCCCCGCGGACGACGGGAGCATCGGCACGTTCGCGGCCGCGTAGTCGCCGCGGTAGCGCAGGGCCAGCGCCCAGAAGTGCGGCGGCGTCCAGTAGAAGACGACGGCGAACAGCACGAGCGCCGGCAGCCCGACCTCGCCGGTCACGGCCGCCCAGGCCACGAGCACGGGGACGCATCCGGCGGCGCCGCCGATCACGATGTTGTGCGGCGTGCTGCGCTTCAGCCACATGGTGTAGACGAAGACGTAGAACGCGGTCGCGCTCATGCGCGAGCAGGGCCGACAGCAGGTTGACGGTGAGCGTGAGCCACGCGAAGGCCACGACGCTCAGGCCGATGCCAAAGATCAATGCCGCGCGAGGCTCGACCGCGTGACGCGGCAGCGGCCGGTGGCGCGTGCGCCGCATGACGTCGTCGATGTCGCGATCGACATACATGTTGATCGCGTTGGCCCCGCCGGCCGCCAGGGTGCCGCCGAAGACCACCGCGGCCATGAGCCACAGCGACGGGACGCCGCCCGCCGCCAGGACCATGGTCGGCACGGTCGTGACCAGCAGCAGCTCGATGATCCGCGGCTTGGTGAGGGCGATGTACGCGCGCAGCGTGTCGGATCGACCCGGCACGCGCGCCGGATCGGCGGTGTGATGCAGCTCCGCGGCGCGGAGACGGCGCGTCCTGAGCGTCAGCCACACCGACAGCCCCCACAGCGCCGTCCCGACCGCGAGATGCGGCACCACGAACAGCGCGGAGAGGCTCGACACGACGTTCAGCCCGCCGAGCGCAATCTGCACCACGATCAGGACGAGCATCAGGGTCGCGAGCCGCCGTGGAAGCGGCGCATCGGTCGTGCGGCGAACGGCGAGCCAGGATGCCAGCACCAGCCCACCGACGACCAGGCTCATGAACCGATGCGCCAGGTGGATCGCCTGCTCGGTCGTCGCCACCTCGGGCAGGAGCGATCCATTCGTGAGCGGGAAGTCGGTGTACGCCAGGCCGGCGTGATGCCCGGTCACCCACGAGCCAAGCAGCATCTGGGCGAAGATGGCGATCCCGGTGAACGCGGCGAGCCTCGTCAGGGTCGGCCGAAGGTGCGCGGCCGGCATCGGGCCCAGCGTCGCGCGCTCCGCGATGAAGATCGTGCACGCGAACACCGTGAGTGCCATCGCCAGGTGCGCCGTCACGAGCTCCGCGGCGAGGCCCTGCAGCACGACCGCCGCCCCGAGCAGCGACTGGACGATGACGAGCACGCCGGCCACCACGGCGGCGATCAGCAGCGGGGTGTCGTGCCGGCGGTCGGTGAAGACGGTGATCAGCGCCACGGCGCCGACCAGCGGACCGACGAAGACCGCCGCGATCAGCCGATGCGTATGCTCGATCCAGGCGTGGAGCTCGGCCGGCGGCACCCAGTCACCGAAGCACAGCGGCCAGTCGGGGCAGCCCAGCCCGGAGTCGGTGGCGCGCACGAGCCCACCCGCGGCGATGAGCACGAAGGTGGCGACGGCAGCAGCGACCGCAAGCTTGGCGAAACGGGTCACGACGGGTTCCTCTCGCCGCTCGTCGGGCTTCAGGGGCGAGCGGGGCCGGGCCATGATAGCCCGCACCGTTCCGGCGTGAGAGGATGCGGCCCATGGCCGACGGCGAGCTGCTCCACGTCAACGTCTCCCCAGGCGGCGTGCCCAAGCTGCCGATTCCCGAGGGCGAGATCACGCGCTTCGGCGTCGTCGGTGATCGGCAGGCCGATGCGACGGTCCACGGGGGTCCACATCGGGCGGTCTCGATCCTGGGGATCGAGGCGATCCGCCGCGTCGCCGATGAGGGACACCCGATCGCGCCGGGGACGGCCGGCGAGAACCTGACGGTCTCGGGCTTCGACGTCTCGTCACTGCCGGTCGGCACGCGGCTCGCCATCGGGGACGAGGTGGTGCTGGAGCTCGCATGGCCGGCCAACCCGTGCCGCACCATCCGCCACTCGTTCAGCGATCTCCGCTTCGGGCGCCTCGGGGTCGCGGCCCACCCGGCCGACTCGCGGATGTACGCACGCGTCGTGAGCACCGGCACGGTGCGGCCCGGAGATCCGATCCATGTCGTGCCTCCCGGCGACGACGCCGCGGAGCTCCCCTTCCTGGCCAACCGCCTCGACCGTGCCGAGGCGGCCTCGGCTCTCGCTGTCTGGCACGCGGCGGCCGACGCCGGGATCGATGTCGCGATCGTCGACGACGGCGACCTCGCGATGGCCGCAACCCCCACCCTGCCCGGCTCGATCTTCAACCTGGCCCTCGGCTTCGCCCACCTGCCGAACCTGCTGGAGCGTGCCACTGCCCACTTCGCCGCGCACGACGTGACCGGCTGGGTCTGGGCCGACGAGGAGCCATGGCCCGATGCCACCCTCGACGCGACCGGCATCTACGCAGCAGTGCCGGTCGAGGGGCCTGATGCCGGGGACTGGACGCCTCCGGACCGCCTCGTCGTTCGCGAGATCGGTCGGCGCGAGGTCGGCGCCTGGTCGGCGGTCATTGCCGCGGCTGCGGAGCTCGACCCGGCGCAGGCATCGGCGTTCCGCGCGCTGGAGCCGCACCTCGCATTGGCGGCTCACCACCACCGTTTCGTGGCCGAGCTGGACGGGACCGTGGTGGGGGCGGCGAGCCTCCACGTGCATCACCACGTCGGGTGGCTCCGCGCCGGTTCGGTGCTGCCGGCGTTCCGCGGACGCGGAGTGCAGCGAGCGATGATCGAGGCGCGCGTCGGCCACGCCGTCCGCATCGGCTGCGACCTCGCCGGTGGATCTGCCACCGCGGGAGGCAGCTCCGCGCGCAACCTGGAACGCGTCGGGGGACGGGTCGTGGCGACTCGCGGCCGCTACCGCGTCGTTCCGGCGAGCTGAGCCATCCGACGCTGCGCGGCCCGAGCCTGCGGCGCGTGGCGCAGGGGCGACGGCACCAGCGGCAGTGCAAGGCGGCTGGCAGCCGCGATCCGCTCGATGCCCCGCTCGCGGTCGCCCGACCAGCCGATGCCGTACTGCCTGCGAATCTCCGGCCGCAGCGTGGCGAGCGAGACGAGATGCGCCGCATCCCATGCCAGCCGTGGGACCCATCGCAGCGGGTAAAGCACCGTCCTCGCGATGCGGAGCGCCTCCGGCGTGACATGCACCTGGCCGCTCGCGATCATCCCGTCCATCCACTCGCGCAGCGCGGCGATGTCCGGCGGCAGCGAGTCCGGCACGACGCCGAGGCGCACGGCCACCTCACCGGCCTCCTCGTGGTAGCCCTGCTCCTCGGCCGGGGTGAGCCGACGCACGAACCGGCCGTACACCCGCAGCGCGGTGTCGACGAGCGTCGCGTGGACCCACAGCAGCGCCTCGGGGTCGAGGGCCGAGTAGGGCGTGCCGTCGTCGGGCAGGCGGCCGCGGACCGAGGCGTGGATGGCATTGACGCGCCGGATCGTCGCTTCGGCGGCGGTCCGCGTGCCGAAGACGACGTCAAAGCTGCTCGTCAGGGTGCGGAGCAGGCGGCCGAACGGGTCGGTCGCATAGGTGGAGTGCTCGACAACGCCGGCGGCGACGACCGGGTGAGCGGCCTGAAGGAGGAGCGCGCACGACCCGCCGGCCAGCACGACGAGCTCGCGATCGACGAGCCACGACACGCTGCCGGGACCGAACAGCCCGGCAGCGTCATACCGGACGCCCCCGCGCCCGTCCTGGTCGTAGAGCGGCAACATCGCCGGCATCGTAGATGAGCTGACCGCGATAATCGGCTCGTGGAGATCGACATTCGACCCTTCGAGGGCGACCCGAGAGCATTTCTCGAGGCCGGCGAACTGCCCTTCGGCGACCGCGCCCACGACGCCGATGTCCCGCACTTCGCCGCGCGCTTCGAGGCCGATCGATCGCTGGCGGCCCACGACGGCGACAGGATCGTGGGGACCGCGGGCGCATTCAGCTTCCAGCTGGTCGTGCCCGGTGCGACCCTGCCCGCAGCGGGGGTCACGATCGTCGGGGTCCATCCGACGCATCGGCGTCGCGGGATCCTGCGGCGGATGATGCGCATGCAGCTCGACGACGTCCACGCGCGCGGGGAGCCTCTCGCCATCCTATGGGCCAGCGAGGGCAACATCTATCAGCGCTTCGGCTACGGGCTCGCATCGCAGAAGGCCTCGGTCCTCCTCGATCGCGATCGGAGCGCCTTCCGGGTGCCGATCGAGCCGACGGGACGGCTCTCCCTGGTGGATCCCGACGAGGGCAGGCGCCTCTTCCCGCCGGTCCACGACGCGATCCTGCCGCAGCGTCCCGGCTTCTTCGCCCGCGATGCGGCGTACTGGGAGCACGACTACTTCACCGACCCGGAGCACTGGCGACAGGGCGCATCGGCCGCCTTCCACGTCATCCACGAGACCGACGGCACGGTCGACGGGTACGCGCGCTACCGGATCAAGGACGAGTGGAGCAGCAGCGGGCCGAAGTCCAAGGTCATCGTCAACGAGGTGCTGGGCACATCGCCGGCCGCCACCCTCCAGGTGTGGAGCTACGTGCTCGGCATCGACCTCGTCGGCCAGATCGAGGCATGGAACCTGGCGGTCGACGATCCGATCCTGCTCAATATGGCCGAGCCACGGCGCCTGCGGATGACCGTAGCCGATGCGCTCTGGCTGCGGATCGTGGACGTGGCGGCGGCGCTGGCCGGGAGACGGTATCGGTCCGATGGCGACCTCGTCATCGAGCTGGGCGACGAGTTCTGCTCGTGGAACGCCGCGCGCTGGGCGCTGCGGGTTGAGGGAGGTATCGGGTCCGTGGCAACTGCCACCGAAGCGCCGGACATCGCGTGTGACGTAACGGACCTCGGTGCCGCGTACCTCGGTGCGTTCAGCTTCGCCCAGCTGGCAGCCGCCGGCCGCGTCCGTGAGCTCCTGCCCGGCGGGGTGCAGCGCGCTGACGCCCTGTTCCGAACGGACATCGCACCGTGGTGCCCGCGGGTCTTCTAGGCGGCGTCAGGGCGGGTGTATTCTCCGGGCCGTGCCACGGACTCTAGCTCCTCGGCAACGGCGGTCCTCAGCGCTCGCACGTGCCGCGCTCGCGCTGCACCTGGCCTCGCTGGGTGCGCTCTTGGCGCTCGCCGCGTTCGCGCCTCGCGCCTCTGCCCAGGGAACCGCCGGTGAGATCACGTCAGACGGCCCGCTGACCCGGATTATCGTCACCGCGGATCTCAACTGCCAGGTTCACCACGAGGCCGACCTCAGCCCCGAGTTCTTCGGGGGCGACATCGGAGCCTGCGGGACCTTCATCTCGACGGAAGGCACGCTCTACGGTCCCGCCGATGTCCCTGCCGGCAGCCCCGGGCAGACGGCATTCACGCCCGGGTCGCAGGCGGCGGTAACCGGGTCTGGAAGCGGCGGTGATCCGTTCCAGCTCGTGACTGCCGTCGGCGCCGGCGACTCAGGCCTGCGCGTCGAACAGACCGATTCCTACGTCATCGGCGAGGAGTCGTATCGGACAGACATCCGCATCGTCAACGACGGCGGCGCCGAGCAGCGGGTCATCGTCTATCGAGCGGCGGACTGCTACCTCCAGGACTCAGACGTAGGCTTCGGACGCGTCGACAACGGCGCCCCGGCCTGCGTCATTTCGCAGGCGTCCGACGCCCGCATCGAGCAGTGGGTCCCGATCACGCCCGGGAGCCACTACGTCGAGGGCGGCTTCTCGGACGTGTGGGCCCTGGTCGGCGCTCAGCAGTCGTTCACGGACACGTGCCTGTGCGGCGAAGCGGTCGACAACGGCGCCGGTCTCAGCTGGGAAGTCACGGTCGGCCCGGGCGCCTCCACCACTGTCTCGCACCTCTCCTTCTTCTCACCGCAGGGGCGGCAGGCCGAGGTTCCGATGCGCAGCTCGGTCCCCGGGCCGGACCAGATCAACCTGGACCCGGTGGTCGTTGCCTCGAGCGTGGCCCTCGCAGCCGGGGTCGTGGTGGTCATCCCCTTCCCGGCCGCGCTGTTCAACTCGACGCTCGAGCAGAACTACGGCGTGGTCAGCGGGTGGTGGCAGCGCATCACCGGTCGGGTGAACCGCGACGTGAACCGGGGAGCCCGCTGGGCGGGCGGCCGCGCACGGTCGGCGGTCCGACGCGGCGATCGCGGAACCGTTGCTCCGACCGGCGCCATCGCGCCGCAGGGGGCCGACCTGGCCGCGACGACTCCGACTGAGGCACCGGATGCCGAGGGTCGTGACTTCTGGCGCACGCCGGCCGGCATCGCCGCGTTCATCGGCCTGAGCGCCGTGCTGTACTGCTTCCTCGACCCGACGTTCGGCTTGACCGTCGACTCGCTCGCAACGCTCGCGGGCATGGTGCTGGGCCTCGCGATCCTGCTCGCCGTGTATGCAGTTCCGCTGTACCTCCTGACGCGGGGCAAGGGCGCCGGGCTGAGCGCACGCGCCCTTCCCGGCACGCTGCTGATCGCGCTCCTCTGCGTGATCGTGAGTCGCCTGGCGAACTTCCAGCCGGGCTACCTGTACGGGCTCATCGTGGGCTTCGCGTTCACGCGCGAGATCGCGAAGCTCGACGAAGGACGGCTGGAGGGGATCGTCACGGCAATCGCGCTCGCCGCGTCGGTCGTCGCCTGGTTGCTGCTCCCGGTCGTTCGCGGCGGCTCTGCCGGGTTCCCCGGAATCGTGGCCGAGACCGCGCTCGCCACGGTGGTCGTCGCCGGCCTCGAGGCGGCGCTGTTCGGGATGATGCCGCTCCGCTTCCTGCCAGGCGAGAGGGTACGGGCCTGGAACTCGCGCTTCTGGATGGCCCTCGTCGGGATCGCGGCCTTCGCGTTCTTCCACATCCTCCTGAACCCGAGCGCCGGCTACCTGGCGGACGCGGAGCGCAGCTCAATGGCGACCGTCGTGGGACTCCTCGTCGTCTTCGGGCTCGGGTCCGTGGCGTTCTGGGCCTTCTTCCGCTTCTTCCACAAGCCCGACGAACCGCCGGCCGGCTCCCCACCGCAATCACCTCCCCCGCCGGAGGCACCTCCCCCCTCGTTGACGCCACCCGCAGCCGAGCCGCCGGCCGCAGGCTGAAGCGGCCGATCAGCCGGCGGCGATCGGCTCGAATCGAGCGGTGAAGTGGCGGAGCGTGTTCGGCTGATCCACGATCCGCATGCCGCGCAGCTCGCCGGCGCGCTCGGCAACCCAGCGGATGACCTCGATGACGTAGTCGATGTGGCTCTGGGTGTACACGCGGCGCGGGATGGCCAGGCGCACCAGCTCCATCGCCGCGGGCGTCTCCACCCCGTCGGGATGCTGGCCGAACATGACGCTGCCGATCTCGCAGCCGCGGATCCCGCCCTCTCGGTACAGCGCCACCGCGAGCGACTGGCCCGGGTACTCCAGCGGGGGGATGTGCGGCAGCAGGCCCGCCGCGTCGATGTAGACCGCGTGGCCGCCGATCGGCCGAACGCAGGGAATCCCGCTCTCCAGGAGCGCCTCGCCGAGATAGGCCGTCGACCGGATGCGGTAGCGCAGGTAGTCGTCCTGCACCACCTCGCGCAGGCCGACGGCCATCGCCTCGAGGTCGCGTCCGGCCAGCCCGCCGTACGTCGGGAACCCCTCGGTCAGGATGAGCATGTTGCGGCACTGCTCGGCCCAGGCGTCGTCGTTCATGGCCAGCCAGCCGCCGATGTTCGCCAGCGCGTCCTTCTTGCCCGACATGGTCATGCCATCGGCGAGCGACGCCATCTCGCGCACGATGTCGGGGATGGCCGCATTCGCGTAGCCGTCCTCGCGCTGCTTGATGAACCACGCGTTCTCGGCAAAGCGGCACGCGTCGAGGAAGAGCGGCAGTCCGTATCGGTCGCACACCTCGCGGGCGGCACGAAGGTTGGCCATGGATACGGGCTGCCCGCCACCGGAATTGTTCGTGATCGTCATGAACACCACCGGGATCGCGTCGCGACCGCGCTCACGGATGAGGGCGTCGAGCGCATCGGTGTCCATGTTGCCCTTGAACGGATGCAGGGCCGAAGGGTGGCGCCCTTCCTCGATGACGAGGTCGACCGCCTCGGCCCCGGTGAACTCGACGTTGGCACGCGTGGTGTCGAAGTGGGTGTTCGACGGGATGACCTTGCCGGGACCGCCGATGACGCTGAACAGGATCTTCTCCGCGGCCCGTCCCTGGTGCGTCGGGATGACGTGTCGAAACGGCCACAGCTCCGTGACCGCCTCGAGGAAGCGGTACCACGACGGCGAGCCGGCGTACGACTCGTCGCCACGCTGCATGCCGGCCCACTGCTCGGCGCTCATCGCGCCGGTGCCCGAGTCGGTCAGGAGGTCGACGAGGACATCGGCGGCGTGGAGGTTGAAGAGGTTGTAACCACCCTCGACGAGCCTGGCCGTGCGCTCCTCGACGGTCGTCATCCGGACCGGCTCGACGCTCTTGATCCGGAACGGCTCGATGATCGTCCTGTAGCGGTCCACGCTCGTGAGGATAGGCCAACAAACGCCGTGCCAGTACGTTCCGCTGTGGAGCGGTGGCAAATGGGTGGGGTCACGGGGACCGGGCCGCGCGGCATCATGCGCCGAAGTGATGGGCAGATTCCTCGCCGTCTGCGGCTGGCTGGCCTGGCAGACCGGCCGCGCCCTGCGCAGGCTGCCGCTCCCGGCGAGCGTTACCGCGACCCATGCCGCGACAGCGGTCGGCATCGTGCTGCTCGCCCTGTCCGTCGTACCCCTGCTCATCCCGCTCTTCGACGCCCAACCGAAGGACGTGACGGTGCAGCAGGTCATGGACGGCACGATCGAACCTGGGACCTGGATCCGCCTGCAGGGGACCACCGTCGAGCTCGACCAGGCGCCGACCGAGGATCCAGGTCGCTACGGCATCCTTGCCGATGCCTTCAACCCGCTGCGCTCCATCGTCGTTGAGGGTGACGTCGACGTCGCGATCGACAGCCCCACGAACGTCACCGGGCACCTCGCCGAGGCGGTCGTCACCGTCGACGTGGAAGAGCTCCCGATCGAGGCGACCGTCGCCGGAACGCCACCCGAGGTCGTCAACGACCGGGTCGTCGAGCTCGACGATGCGATGCGACCGGTCCGGGCCTCGCTCTGGCCGTTCTCCCTGATCCCCCTCCTCCTCGGCGGGATCATGCTGCTCGGCGCGCGCCTGGGCTACCCGATCTTCCGCGAGACCTACGAGGTCGACGTGCTGGTCCAGCCGCTTGGCGCCGGGGAGCGACTCCCCGCGGCGTTCGGCGGGCGCGTAGGAACCTACGAATTCCCGCTCGACGATCCGGGGGCGGCCCTGCTGATCGTCCGCCGGGGACCGAAGGGCAACGTCCTGACCGTGCAGCCGCTCGCCGACGAGGGTCCGCCCCCGCCAGCGGTGCCGATCGGCGGTGGCTGGACGAGCGGCCGGACCGGGTACGCGCTACACCATCTCCGAGTCGGTGCCGGCGCTGGCGATCCGTTCCGAAGAGGTCGACGCAACCTTCCTGTTCGCCAACACCCGGGAGCGCGATCGGATCGCGGCCCTGGTGGCCGTCGCGCGCTGACCGACTCCTAGATCCACCACCGGCCGCAGGGATGGCCGGGCGGCCCACCGTGGCCATGGCCCGAGCCACCGCCCTTGAGCCTGACGCGCATCACCGACGGGTCGTGGTCGCTGGCCTGGTCGAAGAACTCGGCGTTGACGTGGACCACGTCGTACGTGGGCCGCTGCTCCCACAGCGAGTTGCTGACCAGGATCTGGTCGAGCACCTGGCTGTTGCCATCGAACACGTAGGAGTAGCGCTCACGATCGGGCAGCCGATCGAACAGGGTGCGCATGATCGGTGACCGATGCGTCCTCTGCGTCTGACCCGAGCCATCGGCATCGGGCGCGAACGGGCCCGGGTCGAGCGCAATCCGCTCACCGGTGATGATCTCGACCGTCTCGGAAAAGTCGAAGTCGTTGATGTCGCCGAGCACGATGACGTTGGCGTCGCGGTCGGCGGTGAGGACCTCGTCCACGAAGTCGTTGATCGCCTGGGCCTGGGCGTGCCGCCAGCCGTCCTCGTTGCCGTCCGTGTCGGTCGACTCGAACTCGGTCAGCCTGAACGGAGGCTGGAAGTGGCCGAACAGCGGTCGGTCGTCGCCCTTGGAGCTGAGGTGGTTCACGACGACGAAGACCGTCTCACCGCGGTGGCGGAACTCGCCGACCAGCGACTTGCGGGTGTCCGCGAATGCTGCGTCGCCGCCGATGCGCGCGTCGGTGATGCGTCCCGGGCTGATCGTCAGCCGCGCGTCGTGACCGTTCCGCACCACGTCGGTGTCGGTCACGGCATCTCCACCTGCCCGATCAACGAACTGAAGGTCACCACCGGCGCGGAAGAGGAAGCCGACGCGGATGTTGCCGCCCGGCGCTCCGCCGTCGGCGTTGTTTTCCGGGTCGATCTGGCGATAGTCGTAGACGGGGCCGCCCGCGGCGACGATGGCGTCGATCAGGCGCTGCCACGACAGATTGGCGGCGACCGTCCCATCGTTGGTCGGGCCGGTGTTGTCCTGGATCTCCTCGATCGCGAGGATGTCGGGTGACCGCAGGTTCGTCACGATCTGCGCCGCCAGGGCGGCCACCTTGGAATCCGAGTCGAGCGGGGACAGGTTCTCCACGTTGAAGGTGGCGACGCTGAGGTCGTGGCGGGACTCGGGTGCCGTGACCTCGCGCGCCAGGCCGTTGTCGACGCGGCCGGGGTCGGCGGTGACGAGGAGCTTGAAGTTCCCGAAGCTGTAGTCGAGCACGCCGACAGGGTCGGTCGCGAACGCGTCGCCGGTATTGAGGTCCGGCGTCGGCGCGAGGACGTCGTCGAGGATGAGCCGCTCGGGGTTGAAGTCACCGTCACGGTAATCGCCGGCGTAGCCGAGCTGCCGCACCAGGATCCCGCCGCGGGCCGTGCGGAGCCCGACACGCCACGACTCGCTGACGACTGCGACCTCGCCGAAGGAGTTCGTGGGCCCAACGGCCACCGCGCGCGCGACGCTGAGTCGCTGACCCTCAAGGCTCTCCCAGAAGTCGATCCCGTCATTGCCTGGGTCGAAGACAGCATCCGCAGCCTCGACGCTCGTCGTCGAGTCGTCGTCGATCACCCTCGTCGGCGGACGCCGGTCCTCCCCGATGACGACCGTGGGCAGCGGGTTGCCGCCGCTCAGCACGGTCACCGTGGGCGAGACGATCTCGGTGAGCGTGAGATTTCGGAAGCCACCCGAGCCACCGGACCGGAACTCGTCGACCGTGCCGTTCACGAGGACGTGATCGCCGACGCCCGCGAGGCCTCGAAAGACGAAGATGCCGTCGGAGGTGGCGGAGTCGTCGTCGGGGGTCGGGTCGGTCATCCAGAACCCGTTGCTGGCAACGGCGGTGACGATCCCTTCGACACCGAAGACAAGCTGGCCGTCGTAGGTGGACAGGTGGCCTGCCCCCTGGATCTGCCAGATCTCGGTCGGCGGCGCGGTCACGGTCAGGGCGATCGTCGCCGTAGCCGCTGCGACCCTCGGCATCGGTGATCGTCGCGAGCATGCTCTTCAGCCCTGGGGCCGTCCCGTCGGCAACGGTGGCGCTGAACGTGAACGTTCCATCGCCGTCGGTGTCATCGAGTGGTTGGGTCGCCGAGCCACCTATCGCGCTGAGATCGGCCACGACGCTGAGCCCGGTGCTCGTCGGATTCTCTCCCGCGACGACCGTCACCGACAGGTCGGTCGTCTCGCCCGGGAGGACGCTGGCAGGATCAGCAGTGCCGGTCCCCGACGGTGGGGTCGGCTCACCGCTCGTGATGCACGGCGAGTCGCTGTTCTGGGGAGCGCTCGGCGCGCGCAGGGCGAAGTCGGCTGCGTTGTTGTCGGTGTCGACATGCCCGGCGGACCCACCGGGCAGCCGCTCATAGCTCTGGTCGAGGTCGCCGGTCAGCGGCGCCAGGGTCGGAGGCTCGCGAAAGAAGGTGATCGGGTTGAGCCCCACCGCATCGACCTGCGACGACGTGGCGCCGACGGCGATCCCTCCGTCGTCGACGATGCCCGATGGCATAGGTCGCATCCGCCGGGACGGTGCCCGAGTAGCCGCTCTCGTTCGTGACGAGGAAGAAGCACCCGGGGCCGATGAGGGTCCCGGGCGGGAACGTCACCTGGGTTCCGAAGAACGTCGCGCTGTTGTTGGAACGCCGGAGGCTCCATCCGCCGATGTCGACGGCCGCGGCCGATCGGTTGTGAAGCTCGACGAACTCGTCACCGGCACCGCCGGGCCCGCGGACGCGGAACTCGCTGATGACGATGCCGTCGGAGACGGCCCGTGCCGCGCGCGGCGCCACCAGGGGCACCAGCGCGCCGAGGAGAAGGGCCAGCGCCGCGAGAAGGGTCAGGCCCCGTTGGAACGGAAGGGTCGGTCGAGGTGGACACGTCTGAGCCTCCACGCTGATTCCCCCCGGACGGCTCGGACCCCCGGGTGCTCTTGTGTGACGGTTCCGATGCTGCTGCGCTTCCAGCATATGACGTGCCCGTGAGGGGGCAATGACCTCTTCGATAAGCGTGGGATATGACGATCCGGACCCCGGCCGGACCGATCAGCACCGACCCTGACCCGCCCCTACCCCAACTTCGGAGGCACGCCGCCGGCCAGCCTGAGGGCCAGCCGCGCGGTCGCCAGGGCACCCAGCTCGTTGACGTCCAGCGCCGGGACGAGCTCGGTGAACGCTGCGCCGGCCAGGCGCGGCCCGATCGCCCCGAGGAGATCCGAGGCCTCGTCCCAGCTCAGGCCACCGGGCGCGGGCGCCGACACGCCGGGGCACACCGACGGGTCGAGCCCGTCGAGGTCGAACGAGACGAAGACCGCACCATCCGACGGGAGCTGCCCCACGACGCGCGGGACACCTTCGTGCCGGAGCTCCCGCGCGGTGACGAGGAGGTTGCCCGCGGCACGGGCAGCCTCGACATCCGCGGCTCGTGCGCTCCCCACCCCGCGCAGCCCGACCTGCACGATGTGGGTTACATGCTCCATCTCGGACGCGCGACGCATCGCCGACGAATAGCCGTCGCGCACGCCGTCGACCTCGTCGCGGAAGTCGAGGTGCGCGTCGATGTGGAGGACCGTCAGCGGTCCGCGTCCGGCGTAGGCCCGCAGGATCGGAATCGGGACGGAGTCGTCGCCGCCGATGCAGATCGGGACCGCACCGCGCTCGAGGATCGCCGCGATCACCGACGTCGGTGCGCGCGGCGTTGCCCTGACCGTCGGTCGCGTCACCGGGCACGTCACCGACGTCGACCATGCTCGGGCTGCGCCCGGCCGGCAGCATCGGTCCGTCGACGTCGAAGTCCCAGTGATCGCGGAAGCGCGCGAGCCGCAGCGACCGGCGCCGCACCGCGTTCGGCGCCATCGCGCATCCGGCCGTGGCGCCGGGACGCGGGTACGGCCAGCCGTACGGAACGCCGACGATGGCGACGTCGGCCTCCACGCGTTCCGGATCGGTCTCGATCGGAACGCCGGCGAACCCGCTGTCCGGCTGCGTCAGGCGCATCGCGCCGAAGCGTACACGGGCGGACCCCGCGACGGCTGATACCATCGCGGCCGATGAAGGGACTCCTCCTCGCCGGCGGCAGCGGGTCGCGCCTCTTCCCGCTGACGCTCGTCACGAACAAGCATCTCCTGCCGGTGTACGACCGGCCGATGATCTACTACCCCCTCGAAACGCTCCGTGAGATGGGCTGCTCGCGAGGTGATGGTCGTGGTCGGCGGCCGATCGGTCGGTGACGTGCTGGAGCTGCTCCACGACGGCTCCGACGTCGGCCTCGAGCTCACCTACCGCTACCAGCGCGGCGCGCTCGGCATCGCCCACGCCCTCGGCCTCGCGGCGGGCTTCGCTGCGGATGAGCCCCTCGCGGTCGTGCTCGGCGACAACGTGCTGCGCGGCTCGCTGCGCGCCTTCGCCGACGAGTTCGTCGCCAGCGACGCCGGCGCGGGCGCGGTCCTCAAGGCGGTGCCTGACCCGCATCGGTTCGGCGTCGCCGAGTTCGGGCCGGATGGGCGCGTCATCGGCTTCGAGGAGAAGCCCGAGCACCCGAAGAGCGACCGGATCCCGATCGGGGTGTACCTCTTCCGACCCGATGTCTTCGAGGTCCTCCACGAGCTCCGTCCCTCGGCACGCGGCGAGTTCGAGATCACCGATGTCCTCAACGCCTACGTCGCGCGTGGAAGCCTCATCGCGCACGACTTCACCGGGGACTGGATGGACGCCGGGACGATCGAGGCGCTCCAGGAGGCCAACGCGTTCGCCGCGACATTCGCCGCCGAGCGGCCGGTCGACGCCAGCGGCCGCATCGCGGAGGTCGACGCCGAGACGGTCGATCCGGCGACGGTGCGCCCGTGAGGCTCCTGGTGACCGGCGGCGCCGGGTTCATCGGGTCCGCGTTCGTCCGCCGGCTGCTCTCGCGACTCGATCCGCCCGAGGTGATCGTGCTCGACAAGCTCACCTACGCGGGCAACCTCGCCAACCTGGCTGAGGTGGCGTCGCACCCGAGCTACACGTTCGTGCGCGGCGACATCGCCGACCCGGTCGTCGTCGACGACCTCGCCTCCCGCGCCGACGCGATCGTCAACTTCGCGGCGGAATCGCACGTCGACCGCAGCATCACCGAACCGGGGGCCTTCCTGCAGACCGATGTCATCGGCACGTTCGTCCTCCTCGAGGCGGCGCGACGCCACGAGCACCGCCGCTACGTCCAGGTCAGCACCGACGAGGTCTACGGCCATGTCCCGACCGGGCACACCGACGAGGACGCGACGCTGCGGCCGCGCAGCCCGTACGCGGCGAGCAAGGCCGGCGGGGACCTCGTCGCCGGCGCCTACTTCACGACCTACGGGCTGCCGGTGTGCATCACGCGCCTGAGATCGGCCTTGATGATTGCCTCGAGCACCGCCTTGGCATGCTTCGGGTTCGAGGTGAACTGGTCGTCGACGATGTGGAATTCCTGGAAGCCGAGGCGCTTCATTTCCTGCAGCTCGGCGAGCGTGCGGTCGACGCTCTTGATCCGGAACTTCGTGCGGGCGCGGTTGCAGAAGGTGCAGCCGAACGGGCAGCCGCGGGTCATCTCGATCGGGCCGACCGGGTTCTGGCGGCTGATCACGCGCGAGCACCGGTAGTTCTCGATCTCGAACAGATCGAACGCCGGCATGGCGTAGCTGTCGAGATCCTTCGGCATCGGACGGCTGCCGGTCTTCTTGAATTCCTCGCCGTCGAGGTAGCAGATGCCGAGGACGTTCTTGAACGCCGCGTTCTTCTCGGACCGCGCGATGTCGATGAGCTCGACGATCGTCTGCTCGCCGTCGTGCATGACGACGACGTCGAACTCGGATTTGCGAAGGCATTCCTCGGGCATGGCCTGCGGATGCGGGCCCCCCGTGACGCACAGCACCTTGTCACCCAGGATGTCGCGGGCGATCCGCGCGATTTCCGACGCCTCGGAGAAAATCGGCGTGGTCGCGGTGACGCCCAGCAGGTCCGGCTGCCATTCGCGGATGATCCGCGCGATGCGCGCCATCGGCTCTTCCGCCGAGATGGCGAGGTCGACGATGCGGGGTTCGTGTCCGGCGCGCCGCAGTTCGCCGGCCAGCACGGCCAGCGACATGACGGGCAGGACGGGGACGGCGGTCCGGACTTTCGACCGGCCGTAAATGTTGAATGCGGAAGGCGCGTTCACGAGGAGCGCGCGTTTGCTCTGCATATAGGCTCAGAATTGTAACACAGGCGCCGGGCGGGTTCAAGCCCGGAACCCTCACGTACTTGCAGGATAGCGACGTCCGCCCGCCGGAAGACCACCGAGAACAGGTCCGGCCGGGCCGTCAGCCGCAGAACCGCGTCGCGCCCCGACGGCCCGTCGTCCTGGTCGAGCCAGAGGTAATCGATGGCCAGGCGCCTGGCAGCCGCGTGCGCCTCCTCCGGGGGCATTTCGAGGAGCAGGCCAGGCGAACCTCGTCGAACGCCGTTCGTATCGGGGTTCCGGAGCAGGGAAATCGGCAGGCCCCCCGCCATTCGGCGACCCGCAAACGCGGGGATCACACACCAGTTCTGCCGGCCGCGGACGACCGGATCGACCTGCACGATCGTTCGGCCGGCGTCGACTGGCGGAGCCAGTCGAAGCCGCTCTGCTGCGCCGGGGTCATCGTGATCGTCCAGAGGAAATTACCCGGGCCCAGGCGGCGGTTCCGACGTCCTGCGCGTTGTAGGCGTCGATGGCGGTGGTGGGCAGCCCGGCGACGAGGCAGATGACGACGAGCGCCGTCCCGAGCGCCGGACGCCCGGCCGACGCCAGGCCCGCGAGCCCGCGCGCCGCCAGCATCGGCGCCGTCACGAGGATCAGGTTGCCGGCCCGGAATCCGATCCACGACCGATCGTGAGCGTCAGCCCGTACATCAGCCCGATGCCCAGCACGAACGCGGCGATCGCGGGGATCGCGAGGCGGCCGTCAAACCCGCGCCACGGCCACATTCCGAGGATGACGAGCGGCAGGATGCCGCCGAACGAGAGGAGGAAGGTCACGACGGGGGCGTGCCGGCCGTCCGGCGACAGCCCGAACGTCACGGGCGATCCGGTCGGATCGTTCATGCCGTTCATCAGACAGAAGGCGAGCGCGGCTACGACCGGCACGACCGCGAGCGCTTGCCGGATCAAGGCGGACCACGGGAGGCGTCGCAGCAGGACGTCCGTCGCCGCGGTGACGCCGTAGATGAGACAGAACATCGCGCCGAGGAACGGGTTGATCGCGACCGATCCGGCGAGCGCGACGCCGGTGAGGAGCGTGCCCGTCGCCGTCGCGGGAACTCGTCCGATCGACGCCAGCAGCGCGACAAGGCCGAGCGCGATCGACGCGGCGTGATGCGGCGTGTACCAGAGCAGACGCGGGACGTTGTCGATGCGTAGTCCGGAGAACTCCCACGCCGTAACGGCGTCGATGTTCACGTCGCGTAAGGCGTCCAGCGGCGTGCCAGCGCGCGTGTATTGCACGAGCGTATACAGTCCTTCGAGGCTCGGCGCGAGGATGGCGACGGCGGTCGCCGCCGCCGCGACCCAGGGCCGGCCGCTGACGCGCCACGCGAGCAGGAACATCATCGACGCCAGCAGCAATCCGATCAGGAGCGCGTTGACCTTCAGCGCCACCGCCATCGGGACGATGGGCCGGCGTCCGGCCCGTGCAGCACGGCCGGCACGATCAGGTACGTCCAGTAGTAGTAAATCTGCTCGCTCGCGAGGAACGGGTTGCGCGGCGGCATGTCGAAGTGCGCGACCTCGTTGGCGACCGTCAGGTGCCAGAAGAAGTCCGCGGTGAAATAGGCGCGGTAATGCTCCGCACCCGACGCGTCGCGCGCGCCGACGTTCCGAACCGCGACCATGAAGATCGTCGCGGCGACGAGTGCAATGGCCGCCCAGTGCCGCCGCGGATCGCGGCGTCAGGGTGGGCAGATCTGGAGATGTGGCGATTTGGAGAGTTGGAAGATCTAGAATCTCCAGCTCTCCAGATCCTCAGATCTCCAAATCGGCGAGCGAGCCCGAACATCGAGGCGGTCACGGCGAGCCACGCGAGTGCGAAGCCGACCGGGGTGGCAGCGCCGAGACGAATAGCGAGCCAGAACGCCAGCGTCGAGAGGATGTAGCCGACGAGCGCGCCCGATACCCAACCCGCGGGATGTGTCCCGAACAGACGCCATCCGATCGGCAAGCCCGGCGCCATCGTCAGCGCGAGGAGCGCGAGGTAGGCGACGCCCGGGACGCCGCCGAGCCAGAGCGCGAGGGCGATCATCACGGCGCCGCCGATCGCCGCCGCCGCGAGCCCTGGCTCGCCGACCAGCCTCCGCCAAGGCTACGGCTGGTCATCCGCGTGCCGCCTTCGGGAGGAACAGGGTACAGCACCGCGCCGGGCAGGTTGCCGATGACGCCGAGGGCGATGAAGAGAATCGACAAGGCGATCGCTTCCGGTGCAGGCACGGCGACGCGGTCGAAGAGGGTCACGAACCCGTACTGCGCCACGCCGAGCCCGCTGATGGTTATCGGCAACAGCATCAGGAGCAGGATGATCGGCACGTAGATGAAATAGGGCCCGACGGGCAGCAGCAGACCGAGCGCCCGGCCGAGCATCCACGCCTGCAGGATCCGCAGCACCTGCACGGCGACCGACGCCAGGAGCACGGTCGCCAGCGGCCCCGATGCGTATCGTAGGCGCGAATCGCGCTGAGAACGCGGTCGGCGATGCGGCTTGAGCCGTCCCGGCAACCTCGCGACGATGCGCGCGCCGTAGCCACTCGTCGAGGCGCGGCGAGAACACCACGGCGGCGCCGACGGCGCAGCCAGCAACGGCCACGGCGAACGCGAGTCGCGATCCAGGTGTCGCCGAAGACCTGCGCGGCCATCAGGATCCCGACCGACGCCGCGATGACAATCGCCAGCACTCCCAGCAGCCGATCCATCAGGACCGAGGCGAACGACTGTGCCGCCGGCACACCGTCACGGGCGAGGCTCCACGTGCGCACCGCGTCGGCGCCGATGCTCTGTAACATGAAAGTCCCGAGAAACGTGCTCACGAAGAAGATCCGCATCAGATTCGCAAGCGGAGGCCGGCGTCCCGCGTCGAGTGGCGCCAGGAGCGCAATCCAGCCGGTACGCCATGAGCGTGCGATCGACCAGGACAAGCGCACAAGCGCCCGCAATCCACGTCCATGACACCGCCGCGCAAGTTCCGCGGCGACACGGCCCGGGTCGGCTTTCCAGACGAGATACGCCGTGACGATGACGGCGAACGCAACACGGAGAAGCGTGGAAACGCGGGGGCGGCTCAACGAACCGGATCGGGCATCGTCTCGAGGTGGCGAGACGGGTCGTGCTTCACCTTGTAGGCGCGCCGCAGGAACTTCACGTACGGCACGACCTGCTTCATGGCGCCGACGTTCACCTGGCAGGGGCTGAGGCAGGTCGGGCAGGTGTCGCGCTTCAGCGCTTCGCGGCCCTCGAGGTTCGCCTTGCCGAAGTAGAGCTCGCCGGCCGGCGTGTCGAGCGCGTTGCCGAGCTTCTTCGAGTTCTCGCAGTAGAACAAGATCGCCGTTCGGGTTGAGCAGCAGCCCCTGCCGCTGGAACGGGCACGGCATGGTGCGGTGATAGCCGTTGGCGATCATGTCCGCGTAGTGCAGGTACATGAACGACTGGCCGCTCAGGATCGACTCCTCGGCGACGCGGTCGAGGAAGAAGTCGCGCATGAACTCCTCCTCGCGGCGTGCCTGAAGCCGATCTTCTCCTCGAGATCGCGGTTGTGGAGCATGTTGTCGGTGAACCGCAGCATGTTGAAGACGATGTCGAGGTTCTTCGATGCGCGCCCACTCGCGGATGTTCTTCGCGTCGTCGAGGTTCTTCGCGAAGATCGTGGAGGCGAGCCCGAACTGGAAGTGCGGCGAGCGCTCGGCGAGCGCCTGCATGGCGTCGATGGTCTGCGAGGCGCTTGCTCGAAGCCGCGCTTCACGCTGCGCACCTGATCGTGCACCTCGCCGATGCCGTCGAGCGACACGCGGATGCTGAGCAGCAGGTTCTTGGACCCGCAGAACTCGACGATCTTCGTGAGCATCGGGATCGCGCGCGCCGGCGTGAGTCCCGTGGTGTTGATGCCGATCTTCCGCATCCGCGGCAGACGGCGCTGGAAGAGCTCCACCATCTCCGGCAGGTCCAGGCGGGTGGTGGGCTCGCCGCCCGAGATGTTCAGGTTCTCGACCGCGCGCCAGACGTCGTTGGCCATGATGCGGTCGATCTGGTCGAGCGTCAGGTCTTCCTTCCGGTTCCCCCATTTCCAGTTGTTGCACATGGTGCACTTGGCGTCGCACACCCAGGTGCAGTTGAAGATGAGGACGGTGGGCTTGATGGCCGTGACTTTCGACACGGCCGTCTGCGCCAGGTCGC
This sequence comes from uncultured Chloroflexia bacterium, assembly GCA_963725885.1. Lineage (GTDB taxonomy): Bacteria > Chloroflexota > Limnocylindria > QHBO01 > QHBO01 > JACDBZ01. The sequence continues at coordinate 858,861 of CAVSAH010000002.1, forward strand.
GGGGAACTCCGGCCAGCGATTTACCCAGGTACTTGAGCCGGAAGGACTTCGTGGACACGTCTCTCCATGATAGCCCCGAAAAACAACGGGCGGCCCGAAGCCGCCCGTTGCCGGAGCTGAGTTGTCTGGCGCTCGTTCAGCGGCCGCCGGGGCGGCTGAGAAGCGACGGCAGCGGGTCGGCCGGAGCCGTCGGGAACTGCGGACGCGGGCCCGAGCCGAACCACACGTTCTTGACGATCAAACCGCCGATCGTCGCGTCGGCCGGGCCATTGCGACCCACGGGCGCTCCCAGATGCACGAGCAGCGGCACCGGGCGATAGGGATGCGACCCCCCACCCGGGCCGGCAAAGGCGTCGTACATCAGCTTGCCGGTTTCGCTGCCCTCGCGAACCTGGAGACGCGCCTGCCCGGTCTGCCAGGTGAACTTCCAGAAGTACCAGATTTCATCGTGGAAAGTCTTCCTGCTCGCGCTCGCAGTCGCGAGAGACACCGTCACCGTAGATGATGCGGCAGGCAATCCACCGCCCGCCTCCGTAGCTCTTGCCGCGGAGCTCGGCTGTCATCCGGTAGTCGTCGTCGGTGACGTCGACGGGATCCGGCCCTTCCTCCATGCTCATGACCTTCGACTTGTCGCCCGGCGATCCGTCATCGACGCCACTCGCCAGGACCGAGAATTCACCGGCGCAATTGGTGGTGACGCACACGCCGTCCTGGCTATTGTTGATGGCGTAATTGACCCAGGCGCTCTGGGTCGGCATCCTCACGCCGACGCCGGGAATCATGACCGCGCCGCCCATCAACTGGCCGACCGTCTGGCCATTGGTGAGCGGATCGAAGATCTCCGCGAACGGCGACGTGCGGAGATACGCGGCCGGCTGTGTGCGGAAGCTGAACGTCGAGGACCACGGTCCGAAGGCCGTCCCCTGCACGGCGCGAACTTTCCACGTGTGCCATGTCGAATGCGAGCGCGGGCCGGTCGTGATGAGGAACGTCGTGTTCGGCGTGTTCACCAGATTGATGCGAGTGCCGGCCGTTCGGTCTCGAGCTCGATTGGCACTCGACCGGGAAGGTGCTGTACTTGCCCGTCACTGCTGTGTACTGCAAGGACGGGTTGCCCTGAATCTGGGCGCCATTGGCCGGCGCCATCGAGCGTCGGTGCCAGGACCTTCAGGGTCGAACCGTCAGGACCCGCGTTGGTGGATTCAGGGGCGACGACCGCCGGAGAGGTTGGGGTGGTCTGCCCACAGGCGAGCGACAAGCTCACTGCGGTGATGCTGCAGATCAGTAGTAACTGCTTTCTCACGTCGTTACTCCTTGCGATTCGAGAGGATTGGCGGGCGGCGCACCGACTTAAGTCTGCCACGCGCGTATCGGGAGCGTATAATACCGCACTGCGTGCGGGTTTTGCAGCCCTTCTGCGCGAACGTGGCATCGTGAACTCCGCCGATACCTCTCTATCGGCCGGAATGGCAAAAGACTTTTCACCAAAAAGGCAGGAATTCGAATGATTGGAAAAGCCGCGATCTGCGGCGCCGCGCTCCTCATGTGGGCCACCCCGGCGACGGCGCAGGTGAAGATGCTTCCCTGGCGCGACCTGGTGTTTCTCAACATCTCGGGAGCCGGCCAGAGCGGAAGCCAGACAACCACGACCAACTTCAGCTTCGAGCTCTACGAAGAGCAAGCCACGGTCGACACCTCCCGGGAGGTCAAGGGCTCCAGCTTCTTCGACTTCACGGTCGGCGCGGCGGTGCTCGACAACATCGGGGCGGCCCTGAGCATCTGGACGCGCTCGGATGCCGGTGAGGCGACCATCCACGCCAGCATCCCGGACCCCATCCAGTTCGACCACAACCGCACCGTCGATACGACACAGGGCGGCATGACCCACCGGGAGACCTGGATCGGCATTCAGGGCCTGTATGGCTTCGGACTCACCCCGAAGGTCGACGTGATGATCCTGGGCGGGCCCGCGATCGCAAAGGTCGAGCACGACGTGCCCATCTCGTCGACCGTCGCGGAGACGCCCTCGGGGCCCACCGTCACGCTGCAGACCCAGCGTCAATCGAAGTCGCTCGTCGGCTACATCTTCGGCGTGGACGTCCGCTACATGTTCACGAAGAACTTCGGGGCGGGCGGCTTCGTCCGGGTCGCGGGCGCGAGTGGCACCTTCGACGACCCCAACAGCACCGACATCAAAGTGGGCGGCCCGCAGTTCGGCGTCGGACTCAGGGTGAGGTACTGACCCTGCAATGGAGCCGCGGGTCTTTAGACCCGCGGGCCCTCCATTGCCGGCGTGGAGCCTATCCGCAGTTGGGAGCGGGGTAAGGATCGAACGACGCGCCGAGGCCGGCTTCGGACCACTGCAGTCGAAGCGTCGTCCCGATGTTGTCGTAGTCGGCGCCGATGTCATGCCCATCGCGTCGTTGCCGCGGCGCTCGGCGAGGAAGTCGATGCTCCGCTCCGGAGCCGCCGCGCTTCAGGTTCCAGCCCAGATCGAGGCCGCCGCACTTGCCGGCTTCGATGATCCGGTCGCGGATGAACGCCATGTTCGCCTGACGCTCGCCAAGCGAGCCGACCGGCGCCAACCGCTCGGGATCTTGGCGGCAATACAGACCACGATGAACTGGCCGTTGTTCGACTTGCAGTTGCCGGGCAGACCCGCCGCCTGGGCTCGGGGACGGGCCAGGGCTGGGCACCGGCGCCGCCACCGGGAGAACGGAACGATTCCGTGCGCGACCACGCTCCAAAGTTCTATCCGTCCGAGATGCGGACGCGCCAGAAGAAAGTCTTGTCGGGGGCCGGCAGTGCGGCATCGTGAAGCGCGTCTCGCCGCCGCCGCCTTCGTCGACGATCCCGTTGGTGAAGACCGACGCGAAAGCCTGGTTGTCGGCAATCTGGAAGTTGTACCAGAGGGACGGAAACGGGCCTGACGATTGCCCGTTGCGCACCTTGAACTCGGGCGTGCCGTTCGCGACTCGCACGTTGCCGACCGGGGACTGCGGGTCGGGCACGCCGATCACAATCGGCTGCAGAATCTCGAAACTGGCGGCGTTCGACCAACCGCTGGTGTTCGCGCCGTCTTCACCCTTGATGCGCCAGAAATAGTTCCGCCCCGACGGCAGCCGATCGGGCAGCCGCAGGCGCGTCAGGCCTTCACCGCTCGGGACGATGCCCGACTGGGAAAAGACGACGTTGGTGAAACCCACGTCGGCCGCAATCTGGAAGGCCATCGTCAGGGCCCGCGGCCCGTTCGTGTGCGCCTCCTCGATGACCAGCGCCAGCGGTTGATCCGTGTCTCGGACCTTTTGGCCAGGGTTGGGCTCCACCGGCAACGGCACGGTGATGACCACGCCGGCCATCGGACCTGCGACTTGCGGACTCAAGGGGTTGGAGCTCTTGGCTTGCTCACACGCCGCAAGGGAGGCTGCGACGACAGACAGCACTGCAGTCCGGCGGACGAGTTTCGTGCGCGACATGTGCGGAACTCCCAATACGATGCCCCCTGTATCGGCGTCGTGCACCAATCGCTGTAGGCGCCGCTGGCCTTGTTAGAATCCGCGGTCAGTCATGCCTTCGGAAAGACGGCCAGCTCCATGTGCTGCAAGTTTGCGACCACCTCGGCTGGGAGGGGTCGCGCATGCACGGCGTCAAGCGGCTGTTCGCCTGGATGATTCCGCGGTTCGACCCGTCACGATTTCGTGTGTCGCTCGTCAGTCTTCGTAAGCGGGACCTCTCGGAGGAAACCCTCGAATCGCTGGGCGTCGACATCACCTACCTCGAAAAGAGCAAGTTCGACCCGACGACGCTGCCGGCGCTCCTCAAGGTCATCGACGGGAAGCAGATCGACATCCTGCACCTCCACGGCTACGGCGCCACGACATTTGGCAGGCTCGCCGCGGCCGCGCGCAGGCTGCCGGTGGTGCTGCATGAGCATGCGAACCTCACGTCCACACCCTGGTTCCAGAAGATCGCGGACCGGCTGCTCGAGCCTTATACGGACGTGGCCATTGCGGTCTCGGAGAGCACCGCGGATTTCGTGCGGAAGGCCCGGCTCGATCCGGCCCGAGCGCGTGAAGGTCGTGTACCTCGGCGCGCCGCTCGACGAATTCGGCCGGGAGCGGAGCGGCGAAGAGGTCGCCGCGCACGCGCGCGGCGCTCGGCATCGCGGCCGGGGGACTTTCTCGTCGGCACCGTGACGCGGCTTGCACGATTCGAAGGGCAATGAGTATCCTGGTCGAAGCGGCGCAAGCTCGTCACCGAGCAGCGGCCGCAGGCGCGGTTCATCCTGTTCGGCGAGGGACCGCTCCGCGAGTCGCTCGAGGCGCAGGCGACGGCCCTCGGCCTCGGCGACCGCTTCATGTTCGGCGGATTCGTCAAGGACGTCGCGGAGGTGCTGTGGGCCTTCGATCTGTCGCGTCTTCCCGTCGCTCTGGGAAGGGACGCCGCTCACCGTGTTCGAGGCGATGGCCGCAGGCCGGCCGATCGTGGCGACCGACGCCGACGGACTCGTCGATGTCCTCACCGACGGGCGCGACGCGCCGCATCGTGCCCAAGCGGAACACGCGGGCCCTCGCGGAGGCGATCGTGCACCTCATCGATCACCCTGAAGAGCGCGCGCGGCTGGCGGCGGCCGGACGCGAGACGGCACGTCAGTACGACATCGCGGCGTTCGTGCGGAAGATGGAACAGCTCTACGACGTGTTGCACCTCGAATCGCGCGCGCGGCATCGTCACGTCGCCGAGACGCAGGACCTGGCGTTTCTGACGCGGCGGGCCGGCGCGTGAACGCCGCCAATCCCCGCGAGCGGCGTCTCGCGCCGGGTGGCTCGCGGCCGGCGTGATCCTCGCGCTCTACGGCAGCCTCGCGCTGACGGTCGATTTTCCGAAGACGGCCGTCGACATCCAGAGCGACGAAGCGACGTATCTCTTGATGGGATACAGCCTCGCCTACGACTGGCGACCTCGAGTACCGGAAGGGCGACCTCGAGCGCGCGTTCCAGGAGTGGCCGAACGGACCGGGCGGCGTGTTCCTCAAGCGCGGCGTCGACGTGCACGCGGTTCACGCTCGCCGGCGAAGTTCGCCGTTCTTCGCGATCGACGGACGGCCCGATCCGGATCACGACGCGGCTGTACTACGGCAAGTCGTTCGCGTATCCGCTGTTCGCTGCGCCGTTCGTGAAGGTGTTCGGCACCAACGGCTTTCTGGTGCTGAACGCGCTGCTGCTCGCGGCGGCGTTTCTTCGCGGCCTACACGTTCCTCGCGGCGCGCTCGGGCATTCGTCGTCGCGCTGCTCCTCGCGTCGGCGTTCATCTTCGCGAGCGTGATCCCGGTGTACTTCGACGTGGACGACGCCGGAGCTGTTCAACTTCTCGCTGGGCGTGCTGGCGTTTTTCCTGTGGCTCTACAAGCGCGTCGCGCCGTCGCGGCGTCGCCGCGCACGGCCTGGTTGCGACGGCCGTGGACGGATGGCTGGCCGGCGCCGTCATCGGCCTGCTGACGTTCTCGAAGATCACGAACGTGCTGCTGATGTCGCGCCGGTCGGCTGGATGCTCGTGGCAGCGCGAGTGGCGGCGTGCGCTGAATGACGTGCGGCGCGTGCGTCTGGTGGCCGGCGCGTTCTTCGCCGCGAACGTGGCGGTCGAGCGGCGACTGGAACTATCAGGGCGGCGCATCGGCGCAGGACCTGTTACGCGGACGGCCGACGACGCCGTTCCACGGAGCCGCCTCTCAAGGGTACCGTTCCAGACAGACGCGACGCCGGAACGTCTGCCAGGAGCGCGGCCGCACCGAGAGCTTGTCGGACGAAATCTTCGATCCAGCTGTTCTGGTCGAATCTGCGCGCCAACCTCTGGTATTTCTTCGTCGGCCGCTACGGCGGCCTGTTCGCGTATTTCTTTCCGGCGGTCTTCGCCATCGTCGCGCTCCTCGCCGCGCGCGGCCGTCGCGCCGACTGGCAGTGGTTCGTGCTCGGCGGCTCTTCGCTGCAAGCCGGGCTGTTCATCGTCTCGCTGCCATACACGTAGCTCGGCGGCGGCGGGTCGGTGGGCAATCGCTACTTCACCGGCGTCTACGGTCTGCGCGCTGTTTCTCTTCCCGCCGATCCAGTCGATGTGCGTCGCGCGCTCGTGCCGTGGTTCGTCGGCGCGCTCTTCATGGCGAAGCTGGTGCTGAATCCGTTCTACACGTCGATCCGCCCGTTCGAGGCGGCGAAGTCCGGCCCGCTGCGCTGGTTTCCCGTTGAGCTGACCAACGCGAACGATCTGCCGATCATGAACGAGGCTCACCGGGTGTTGGTGAGGTACGGAAGCGGTGACCCGAGAGTTTCAGATCTACCACCTCGACGACAACGCCTTTCTCCCTGAAGCCGATCACGTGAGTTTTTCGGTGCGTGGCAACTCGCGCGCGGAGATGTACATCAAGGCTGACTCAGTTCGTGTCGCTCGACCCGTTCGTCGTCAAGCCGCCGCAGCGGCTGCAGGTGGTGCTGCGCGCGTGGAACCAGCCGACGCGGTGCGCGTGGAAGTCGGGTCGGAGTCGCTGCGAGGCGTGCGCTCGGCGCCGGCCAGGAAGTGAAGCTGTCGCTGCCGCTGCCGTCGCCGTTTCTGTTCAACCTCGTCCAGGGGCAGAAGCGGCCGATGCCGGCATTGATCTGGTCGTTCATCGTCACCACGAGCGACGGGTTCTCGCCGCGCATGCTCGACCCGCGTCGCCGGACGACGCGCTATCTCGGCGTGCAGGTCACCCCGGATCTGATCCGGTGAAGCGCCCCTTCGGCGTCGCTGCTCGCCACCGGCGTCGTCCTCGCCGTCGTGATGACGTGCGCCGCTGATGCTCCGGCCGGCGACGGTGGCGCGCTTCGACTCCGAACGACGGGCAGTTCAGCGTCTGGAACGTCGCCTGGGTCGCGCACGCGCTCCTCGACGATCCCGACGAATCTCTTCAACGCGAACATCTTCGCGCCGCACACGGGCACGCTCGCGTACTCGGAGCGCGAACCTCGTCGCGGGCGTGCTCGCGCTGCCGGTCTACGCGCTTACCGGGATCCGGTCGCCGCGCACAACGTCGTCGTCTTCGTCGCGCTCGTGCTGGCGTTTCTGGCGACGTGGCAACTGGTGCGACGGTTGACCGGCGCTCCGCGGCGGGCGCTCGTGGCCGCCACGGGATTCGCGTTTTCCTCGTTCGTGTCGTCGCACACCGCGCACGTCCAGTTGCTGATGGTGTTCGTGCTGCCGGTGGCGCTGCTCGCGCTGCACCGTTTCGTCGAAGCGCCCGACGGTGGCGGCGCGGCGGTGCTCGGGTTGTCGCTCGCGCTCGCGGGACTCTCGTGCGGGTACTACGGGATCGCCGCGGGCCTGGCTCGCGGCTCGGGCTCTCTGGTTTGCGGCGGGGCAGGCCGCTGGCGCCGCTACTGGGTCGGGCTCGTCGTCGCCGTCGCTCGTGACCACCGCGGTCGTCGGCCGATGTTCCTGCCGTATCTCGAGCTGCGGCGGACGCGGCGAGTTCGAGGCCGAGGTGAACCTCGACGAAGCGCGAATGTATCTCCGCGGATGCCGGCGCGTATCTGCGCTCGCCGTCGATGCTCTACGCGCCGAAGGGCGCTCGAAACGCGGGCGAAGTGCTCTTTCCCGGCTCGTCCTGCTGGTCTTCGCCGCCGCCGGTGTCGCCGTCGCGCGGCGGCGCCGCGCGCTCGCCGATCCGGCGGCGCCCGCGCGCATCGCGGCGCGCCTCGTCGGCTTCTACGCGGCCTCACGCTGCTCGCGATGTGGGCGTCGTTCGGACCCGACGGCCGGACTCTACACGCGTCCTGCACGAAGGTCGTGCCGTTCATGTCGTTCCTGCGCGCGCCGGCGCGCTTCGGATCGTGGTGCTGCTCGGGCTGGCCGTGCTGGCGGGCGTCGGCCTGCGCGCTGGCTGCCCGCGCCGCCGCTGCCGCTCGCTCGCGTGCGATCCTCGTGGTGATCACGCCGTCGAGGTCAAGGCGGAGTGGCCGCTCAGACCGTGCCGCCGGTGCCCGAGGTTTACCGCGCGCTCGCGCATCTCCCGCGCGGCGCCGTCGTCGAGTTCCACTTCCCGTACAGCGCGAGCGATCCTGCACAACCACGCGCGGTCCATGTTCTGGTCGATGTGGCACTGGCAGCCGCTCGTGAACGGCTACAGCGACTTCATCCCGCCGGACTTCCACGAGATCGCGATGCCGATCAACGGCTTTCCCGATCCGGAGTCGTTCCGCATCATGAAGGAGCGCGACGTGCGCTACGTCGTCATCACCTCGGCGACTACACGCCGCGAGATCCGCCAGCGCATGCTCGATCGCTTTCCGCCGTACGCGGAGTACATGCACCGCTGGTCAGACGGCGACCGTTGGCTGTATGAAATCGTGAAGTACCCGTATGCGGTATAGGCCATGGCCCGGCACGCGTGTGCCGCGCGCCGAGTCCGAGCCGGTCTCGCGCCGACTGCCGAGTCCGCCTCGGGCCTGGGCGCTTCGGCCTGCGACCTGCAGGTAGGCGACGGCGCCGGTCGTCGAGAACAGCATGATCAGCGCCGCGCCGATGAACGACAGCGCGAGCGCGGTTCGAGCGGCAGGCCGAGTTGTCCGAAGTAGAAGCCCCACGTCGCTTCGCGGACACCGAAGCCGCCCATCGACACCGGCGCCATCTGCACGATGAACGTCACGGGGACGACGATCGCGAGGTGCGCGATGTGGATGTTGAGGCCGAATCGACCGGGCGATGGCGGCGTAGAAGCAGACCAGGACCGCCTGGACGAGAATCGCGCCGGCGAAGCACGCCACGAGCGCGCGTGGCGTCTCGCGAAAGCGTGACAGCGCGGTCGTCAGACGCGTGATGCGCTCTTCCACCCATTCCTGGTGCAACGCACGCAGCGGCCGGAGCATCTGCCCGAAGCGATGCGGAAAGAGAAACACCGGGATGGCGACCGACGATCGCCCCGGCGAACAGCAACCACAGCACGCCCGGGACCGAGCGGCCCGATCGCGTCGCTCATCCGCGCCGCAATCGTCGCGCCGAGCGCGGCGACAAAGACCAGCCCGAGCAGGCCGATGCCACGATCAGCGAGCACGATCGTCGTCGCCAGCGTCTTCGAGCCGGCCGCGCGTGAGGTGTCGCGGATGCGGACGACGTCGCCGCCGATGTTCGACGGCAGGAAGTTGTTGAAGAACGTGGCGACGAGGAACGAGTTCGACGAGCTTGCCGAAGCCGATCGTGAGGTGCTGCGCGCGCGAGCAGCAGATCCCAGCGCCACGCGCTGACGAGAATCATCGCGAAGTAGAGCAGCAGCGCCGCCGCCAGCCACGGCAATCGACGCCGTCCGCGCCATCGTCCACAGCCGGCCGATGTCGACGCGCGACAGCAGCACGTAGAGCAGGCCGCTGCTGACGACGATCTTGACGGTCCAGATGAGGGCCGAGGGGCGGTGGGCGGACGTCTCGGTCCCAAGAGCCGCGTAGTGTACCATGTAGCCGCTCGTGACGCGCCCGCGCGTCGGGCGCCAGACGATGCACATCCTGATGATCGCGCCCGAGCCGTTCTTCGAGCCGCGGGGCACGCCGTTCTCCGAGTTCCATCGCATTCGCGCGCTGACGTCGCTCGGTCACACCGTCGATCTCGTGACCTATCCGTTCGGCCGCGACGTCACGCTGCCGGGACTGCGCATCTATCGATGCCTCCGGCCGCCGTTCCTCCGTCGCGTCAAGATCGGACCGTCGTGGGCGAAGGTGCCGCTCGATGCCGCGCTCGCACTGACGGCCGCGCGGCTCGCGCTGTTCACGACGTACGACGCCATTCACTCGCACGAGGAAGGCGGCGCGATCGGCGTCGTGCCTCGCGTGCGCTGAAGCGCGTCCCGCACCTGTACGACATGCACTCGAGCCTGCCGCAGCAGGTGTCGAATTTCGGCTACGCGAAGTCGACGTCGTGGCTGACGCGCGTGCTCGCGCGCGTCGAGCGCCTGATGGTGCGACGCTCCGGGTCGTCATCGTGATCTGCCAGGATCTCGTCACGACGGTGCGCGACATCGACCCGGACGTGCCGACCGTGCTCATCGAGAACGCACCGGGCTCGGGTGACAGCCGGCGGCCGGCACCGGCCGCGCCATCCGGCAGGCGCTCGGGCTGGATCGGACCACGCCAGTCGGCGTTGTACACGGGCACCTTCGAGCACTATCAGGGGCTCGACCTCCTCTACGACGCGATGACCGTGGTCATCGCCGCGCGACCGGATGTGAAGCTGGTGATGGTGGGCGGCGAGCCGGCGCAGGTGGAGCGGCGCCGGAGGCGGTGGCGCGGCGTGGCCTGGCCGACGCGGTCATCTTCACCGGCCAGCGGCCCGCCGAGGAGATTCCGCGCTATCTCGACGCCGCGACCGTGCTGGTGTCGCCGCGCGCGTCCGGCACGAACACGCCGCTCAAGATTTATCAGTACCTGCGATCGGGCCGGCCGATCGTCGCGACGCGGCTGCGCACGCACACGCAGGTGCTGAACGACCGACGTCGCCTTCCTGGGCGAAGCCGACGCCGGACGGACTCGGCGCGGCGTTGCTCGCCGCGATCGACAACCCGGCCCGCGCCGCCGCCGTCGGCCGCGAAGCCGAGTCGCTCGCGAACACGAAGTACAGCGACGAGGCGTTCATCGCCAAGACCAGCCACGCGTGCGATCTGCTGTTCGCCAACGGCACTGCCCGGGACGTCGCGTGCGCGGGCCGCGATTCTCTCGCGCGATCACTACTTCGCTACGCAGCACTACGCCGACCCCGCGGTGGCCGACGAGTTCGATGCGCTGCGGTTCGGCGGGCCCGTCGGACGCTATCTCCTCGAATCGCAGGAGCGCCTGCTCGTCGACGCGCTGGCGCCGGTAGAAGGGCAGGTCCGTCGCCGACGTCGGCACCGGCACCGGCCGCGCCGCGATCGGTCTCGCGAAGGCCGGCGCGCGCGTCGTCGGCCTCGATGCCTCGGCGGAAATGCTTCGCGTCGCCCACGCGCGCGCGGATCGCGACCACGTCACGCTGGAGCTCGGGCTCGCCGACGCGCACAGCCTGCCGCTCGCGGACGGCAGCGTCGACGCCGCCGTCAGCCTGCGCGTGCTGATGCACGCGATCGACTGGCGGCAGTGCGTCGTGAGCTGTGCCGCGTGGCGCGCTGGCGGGTGGTCGTCGACTATCCGTCGCGCGCGAGCCTGGCGGCGCTCGAGAGCGCGGCCCGGCGGCTGCGCCAGTCGCTCGGCGCGCGGGTCGAAGCGTATCGCGTCATCGGCGGCGGCGATCTCGCGCGCACGTTCGCCGGCGCCGGATTCCGCGTCGTTCGACACACAAACAGTTCGTGCTGCCGATCGCGCTCCACAAGGCGGTCGGCCGGATCGGCTTCACGCGCGTCGATCGAGGGCGGCCTCGGCGGCGTCGGGCTCCTGCGTCTCTTCGGATCGCCGGTCACGGTGGTCGCCGAGCGGCAACGGAGCGGGGCGAGGACTTGAAGGTCCTCGTCACCGGCGCGACCGGGTTCACGGGCGGCTATCTCGCCAGATTCCTCGCGCGACGCGGCGACGCCGTCCGCGCGCTCGTGCGCGATCCGGCGCGCGCGTCGACGATGTTCGCGGGCGACGCCGGCATCGAGATCGTGCAGGGCGATCTGAAGGATCGCGACAGCCTTCGCCGCGCGGTCGCTGGCGTCGAGGTCGTCTACAACATCGGCGCGCTCTATCGCGAGGCCGGCCGGCCGACGTCGGAATACCGCGCCGTCAACGCGACGGCCGTCGGCCTCGCTCGTCGAGCTTGCGCGCGACGCCGGGGCTCGGCGCGTGGTGCAGTGCAGCACCGTCGGCGTGCACGGCGACGTCGAACATCCGCCCGCGGACGAAGACGCGCCGCTCCGGCCCGGCGACATCTACCAGGAGACGAAGCTCGAAGGCGAGCGCATCGGCCGCGACGCCGCGGCGCGCACCGGCATGGAGCTCGTCATCGCGCGTCCGACCGGCATCTACGGCGAGGGCGATCGCCGCCTCTTCAAGGTGTTCGGGCACATCGCGCAGCGGCGCTTCGTGATGCTCGGACCGGGCCGCAACTACTACCACGTGACCCACGTCGAGGATCTCTGCGAAGGGTTCCGCCTGTGCGCGACGGTACCTGCGCGCCGCTGGCCGCACCTACATCCTCGGCGGCGGGGAAATGCACGACACTGGCCGAGCTGGTGCGCGGACCGCGAAGGTCGCCGACGTGCCGCCACCGCGGGTGCGGCTGCCCGGTGTGGCCCGTGTGGCTGGCTGGCGCGGTGTGCGAGGCCGTGTTCACGCCGTTCGGCGTTTCGCCGCCGCTCTACCGGCGCCGTGTAGACTTCTTCCGCAAGAGCCGCGCGTTCGACATCAGCCGCGCCCGCCGCGAGCTGGGGTTCGAGCCGCGCATCGGTCTCGACGCCGGCATCCGGCGAACGCTGGAGTGGTACCGTGAGCACGGCTGGATCTAACGACGGCCCGCGACGCGAGATCCCGCGCGCGCAGGACCAACTGTTCAGAAGTCCCGGCGGCGCGCGCGCCAAGTACAGCGCCCTCGTCGTCGGCCGCCCCGGCTGGGGGGCGCTGCTCAAGTACGAGTTCGTCACGCTGCTGGCCCAGCACGTGCCCGGCGCGCTTGGCCTCGCGCTTCGCAAACTCTGCTACCCGTGGCTCCTCGGATCGTGCGGCCGCAACGTCGTCTTCGGCCAGCACGTCACGCTCCGGCATCCGCACAAGATCCACATCGGCGACGACGTGGTCGTCGACGACAACTGCCTGCTCGACGCCAAGGGCGAGTCGAATCAGGGCATTCGCATCGGGAGCGGCGTCTTCGTCGGCCGGAACACGATTCTGTCGTGCAAGAACGGCGACATCCAGCTCGCCGACGGCGCCAACATCGGCTTCAACTGCGAGATCTTCTCGGCGAGCCTCGTGACGGTCGGTCGCGACACGCTCATCGCCGCCTATGCGTATCTCGTCGGCGGCGATCACGATATCGGCGATCGATCCGCGCCGGTGCTCAGTCAGGAACGCAAGTCAGCCGGCATCGCGATCGGCGAAGGCGCGTGGCTGGGCGCGCGCGCGACGATCCTCGACGGCGTGTCTATTGGCGACCGCGCCATCGTCGGCGCCAGCGCAGTGGTACGCGACGGACGTGCCTCCCGGCAAGACCGCGGTCGGCATCCCGGCGCGGGTGACAAGTTAGAAGTCAAAGTTAGAAGTTAAAAGAGAGAGGGCCCGCAACCGTGTGCTTCGTACTTCTAACTTCTAACTTCTAACTTCTAACTTTGAACTTGTCATGGTGATCTTGATCGTGACTTCGGCGCCGCCGATGACCGAAGGCGGGCATCTCGTGCTGGCGCGGTCGCTCGAGCGCGCGCTCGTCGAGGCCGGGCATCGCGCCAGCATCGTCACGACGCCGTCGAACCGGTTCGGCCGGCAGGGGCCGGCGTATCTCGCGAACTGGCTCACCGACGTCGGCATGACGGGGACGGGCGAGCGCGTCGATCAGGTGATCTCGCTGCGATTCCCCAGTTACGCCGTGCGGCATCCCAATCACGTGTGCTGGCTCGTGCACACGATGCGCGAGTACCTACGACCTCTGGGATCGGTTTTCGGCGGGGATCTCGGCGCAGGGCCGCGTGAAGGAGCGCGTGCGCCGGACGCTCATCCGCTCGGCCGACACCTATTTCTTCAAGCGTCACGTGAAGAAGCTGTTCACGATCTCGCGCGCGGTGAGCCAGCGGCTGACGAACTGGAATGGCGTCGCCGGTGAAGTGCTGCACCCGCCGCCGCCGCAGCGGAGCTATCGCTGCGACGGCTACGGCGACTACTTCTTCTTCACCTCGCGCCTGTCGCCGCTCAAGCGCGCCGATCTCCTGATTCGCGCGCTCGCGGTGCCGGAAGCCGCGGGGCTTCGCGCCGTGATCGGTGGCGATGGGGAAGATCGGCCACGGCTGGAGACGCTCGCACGCGAACTGGGCGTTGCCGGTCGCGTCCGCTTCGAGGGCTTCCTCAGCGACGACCAGCTCGTCGCGCATCTCGCGCGCCTGTCGCGCCGTGGTCTTCCCGCCACACCAGGAGGACTACGGCTTCGTGACCGTCGAGGCGTACGCCGCGGCGAAGGCCGTCATCACCTGTCACGACAGCGGCGGGCCGCTCGAGTTCGTTCGCGATCGCGAGAACGGCCTGATCGTCGCACCCGACCCCGCGGCCGTGGCGCGCGCCTGTATCGAACTGTCGCCGATGCCGCCCTGGCCGAACGGCTCGGCACGCAAGGCCAGAGGACATCGCCCACCTCACCTGGGCGAATACGGTGCGCAAGCTGGTGATGTGAGCTTCAAAGAGTCACACGAAGTTCACGAAGGACACGAAGACGCACGAAGACTTTCAATGAAGATCTTCATATGAAGATCCTCTTCAACGGCGCAATTCTTCGTGGAGCCTTCGTGCGCTTCGTGTGACTCTTTGAGATCTTAGAAGCGGAGGCGGACGCCGCCGCCGGCGGAGAAGCCGCCCAGTTCGAGCGTGGCGACGTCGCGAATGTGGCCACTGGCTCCAGTGACGCGGGCGAAGCCGCCGACGCCGATCATCTTCGTGAGCGCGTAGCGGATGTCACCGCCGACCTGATAGCCCCAGAGCTGCTTCTCTTCGGTCACCAGGGTCAGATGGACGTCGGGCCCGAGGAGCTCTCGGACACTGACGCTTCGGTCGGCACCTCGTGCTGCACGAACGCGAGGGCGGGCCCGCCCATGATCATCAGGTCCATCTTCGGCGTCAGCGGCCGCCGCCAGGTGGCGAGCATCGACACCCACGTTTCCTCGTGCCGCATGGCGGTGACGGTGCCGCTCACCTCCCGGGGCTGGTCGTAGAAAATCGGGTGCGGGACGGTCGCCAGCGCCTCGCCGTCGTCCGAGCGCTTCCAGGTCAACACGTTCCCGGCAATCCCGAACGCGCCCTTGAGACTCACCAGGCCGCCGGTGACGTCGAAGATCGGGCCACT
The DNA here is from genome assembly GCA_963725885.1 of uncultured Chloroflexia bacterium. Classification (GTDB taxonomy): domain Bacteria; phylum Chloroflexota; class Limnocylindria; order QHBO01; family QHBO01; genus JACDBZ01. Next base: position 873,864 of record CAVSAH010000002.1, read on the forward strand.
CTTGATAGTGCGACTGACCGAAATCGTCGACGTCTCCTGAAAGGTGTCGCTCGTGAAGTTCGTTGCGGCGCCGTATTCGCCGGTCTGAATCGCCAGGTTGACGTTGACGAAGAAGCGGCCGGCGTCGGGCGTCTGCGCCGAGGCCGACGCCACGCCGAAAAGGAGAGCAGTGCCGA